>NZ_JCAFSE010000011.1:0-4675 GCF_059368875.1 Stenotrophomonas sp. YJH_SMC_82 | reverse complement strand
TTCGATGGCCGACATGGTGGTGACCACCTGGCCGACCACGTCACCGCCCTGCGAGGCGACACCGTGCGCGCCGATGGCGAGCTGGTTGGCCTGGCGTGCGTGCTCGGCGTTCTGGCGCACGGTGGAGGTCAGTTCCTCCATGGAGGCAGCGGTTTCCTCCAGGTTGGCGGCCTGCTGTTCGGTGCGGCGCGACAGGTCGCTGTTGCCGGAGGCGATTTCACCGGCAGCGGAGCTGATCGCGCGGCTGGACTGCTTGATGCGGGTGACGATCTCGCTCAGCTGCGCGGCGGTGGCGTTGGCGTCGTCGCGCATCCGGGCGAACACGCCCTGGTAATCGCCGTGCATGCGCACGGTCAGGTCGCCCTGCGACAGCGCGGCCAGCAGGCCGGAGATCTGCTCGATGCTGCCGGCGTTGGCGTCCAGCAGGCCGTTGATCTGCTGGGCCAGCTGCAGGAAGAAGCCTTCCTTGTCGCTGGCATCGATGCGGCCGGACAGGTCGCCAGCGGCGGCCTGGGCGATCACGCGGGCCACTTCGGCTTCGACCTGCGCTTCCTGGGTACGGTCGCGCCATTCCACCACGTAGCCGACGGTGTCGCCGCCTTCATTGCGGATGGTCGAGACCACCTGGGCGAACTGGGCATCGCCGTACTGCATCGGGCGACGGGCGACGCCGTGTGCCTTCAGGTTGCCCAGCAGGGTCTGGTCCATCTCGCCGCGGTGTTCGAGCACGGTGACCGGCTTGCCGATCAGCGAAGCCTGCGCATCGAAGTCCGGCAGGTCGCGGCGCAGTTCGTCCTGGTATTGGCTCAGGGTCTGCTGCAGGGCGCGGTTGCTGTAGACGATGGTGTTGCTGGTGTCGGTCAGGTAGACGCCGGTCGAGCTGTAGTCCAGCGCGGTACGGATGCGCAGGTTCTCGCGGGCGATGGCCTGGTCGGTCTCGATGCGCTCGCGCAGGTCGCGCTGCATGCGCTGCATGGCCTGCATCAGTTCGCCCACTTCATCCTGGCGGCTGACGTCGATGTGGCCATCGAGCTTGCCGCCGGCCACGTCGTTGGCCACCGAGACGGCGCCACGCACGCTGCCGACCAGGGCGCGGGCAAACAGCCACACCAGCACCAGGCCGAGCGCGGCGCCGCCCAGCAGGGCGATCACGGTCAGCACGGCCGAGGCGGAGTAGGTGGATGCGGCCTCATCGCGCGAGGCGCGGGCGAGGCGGTTGTCTTCGGCGATCAGCGCCTCCAGCGCGGAGGCGGCCTTGCGGTGCTTGGTGCGGGTTTCGCCGACGAAGGTATCGATGGCGTCGTCCGGCAGGTCCAGCTCCAGCATCTCGGTGACGCTGTCATAGGATGCCAGGGCGTCCTTCCATTCCTTGGCGAAGGCGTCGAACAGCTTCTTCTGCTGCGGGTTGTCGACCAGCTTCGGATACTCCTTGATCGACTTGTCCATGCTGGCGCGCAGGTCGACACCCTGCTTGCGCGCATCGGACTTGACGTCATCGCTGGCGCGGATCAGCTGCTGGTAGGCGGCATTGCGGTACTCGCCCAGCATGCCGCGCATCTCGCCGGCCATGCGGATGCTCTCCATGCGTGAACCGGCCAGCTCGGTGGTCACGTTGTTCAGCGAATGCAGGCCGCGATAGGCGACGATGCCCTGCAGCAGCATCACCAGCAGGAGGACGCCGAAGGTCAGCAGCAGTTTCGGCATCAGTTTCAGGTTGTTGATCCACGGCATGGGCGTTGCGAGCTCCTAAGGCAGACGCGCCCGGGCATCGGGCCCGGTTGCAGCAGAAACCACGCCAGGACCAGGCCCGGCGTGGTCCGACGAACGGCGGATTACTTGATGTTGGCCAGCTTCAGCCCGGCCGGCGAGCTGACTTCGATTTCCGCACGCGAGGCGTCGCGCTGGATCTTGCCGATCACGCACACGGTCTTGCCTTCCAGGGTTTCCAGCGGGAAGGAGAACTTGCCGCGGTTCTCGCCGGCGATACGCGCCGAGAAGGTGTGGCGCGGGAAGGCGCCGCCCATGTACAGGAAGGTCGGCTGGCCTTCGGAGCCTTCTGCGTAACGGGCCTTTTCGACCTTGCCACAGACCATGCCGTCCTTGCCGACCGAACGCGGCGCCATTTCCGGCGGGATCATGTCGGCCGACTGGGCGAAAGCGGAGGCGGCGGTGGTGGCCAGGACAGCGGCCGAGACGAACGCAAACAGGGACTTCATCGAGGGTATCTCCGGGGATGGTAACGATCGGGCCGGTCCTGCGCGCTCCTGCGCGACCGGCTTCTGTCCCCCTATCGGCACCGCCGAAGGGAACTGAAGGGTTTTGTGACTGGAACGTGAAGCAGTTCCGTTTGCTCAGGCAGCGACGTCTTCGGCGAGGTTGGCCTGGCCCATGTCGGCGCTGTCGAGCAGGGTCTCGATGTCCAGCAGGATCAGCATGCGATCGTCGTGGGTACCGATGCCGGAGATGAAACGGGTGTCGACGGCCGCGCCGAATTCCGGGGTCGGGCGGATCTGCTCGGCCGACAGCGGGATCACGTCGGAGACGCTGTCGACGACGATGCCGACCACGCGGTCTTCCACGTTCAGCACGATCATCACGGTGAAGGCATCGTAGCGGGCGTTGTCCAGGCGCAGCTTCAGGCGCAGGTCGATGACCGGGACGATGGTGCCGCGCAGGTTGATCACGCCCTTGATGTAGTCCGGGGCGTCCGGCACGCGGGTGACGGCGTCGTAGCCGCGGATTTCCTGCACCTTGAGGATGTCCACGCCGTAGTGCTCATCACCAAGGGTGAAGCTGAGGAATTCGCCACCGGCGCTGGCGGCGGAGCTGGTCTTGTCGTTCATCGAGGGGTCCTGGTTCTGCCGGAAGTCCCGGTGTCAGGCTCGATATCGGCCCCGCCGGGGGGGACTTTAGGTGCCGGGCAGTGCCGTGGATGGGGTCAGATCCCTTTTCAGGGAAAAGGGATCTGACCCCGGCACGCGTTCCAGGGTTGCCGGCCGGCGGCCGGCACTACCGGTCGGACGGCCTCAGAGCTCGCCGTTGCGGCGGGCCTTGCGCTGGCGGTCGATGCGGAAGATGTAGCGCTGGATGGCGCTGTCGGCGCCGCGTGGCAGGCATTCAAAGCGCATTCCCACGCGCTTGACCTCGATGCCATTGGGCTGACGCTGCGGCAGCAGGTTGCAGACCACCAGTTCGATATCCAGGTCGGGGCCGTCCGGCAGCGACAGCCGCGCCGGATAGCGCTTCTGCAGACCAAACACCGCGCAGTCATTGGGCACCACCACGGCCAGGCCGCCACCGCTGATGTCCACTACGCGCATCGACAGGGCTTCGGCGCGCGCTTCGCCAGGCGGCAGCAGCAGGTGGGGCGAGTCGGTGACCGGCGTCTCCAGCCGGTACAGCTCGCGGCGCTGCAGGTGCACCAGTTCGTCAGGCAGCGGCGCACGGAAGGCCACATGGCCGTCGTTGTCCACGCGCTGCAGTTCGTGCAGCCGGAACCGTACCAGCACGCGTTCGAGCTGGGCGAAGCACAGCAGGTGATCGGCCTGCTCGGCGGCGCGGTTGGAGGCTTCCTGTGGGCTGCCATCGAGCAGCAGGAAGTCCTCGTCTTCGTCGAGGTCGAGCAGGGCGGTCGGGAAGGAACGGTCGCGGCCGTCGATATGGGCGTTGATCAGCGATCGCTGGTCGATCAGCGAGCGCAGCAGCTGGCGCAGCTGGCGCGGGTTGCGGACCAGGAATCGTTCGTCCGCGGCATCGGCCGCGTGGACATCATGCACTGCAGTGTCGTTGCCGTCGGACATGGAATCTACGGTCAGGGGCGGGCGCCAGCACGCATTGGCGCGAGGCTCGATGGGGATATCGGCTCCTGCACCGGATTATGAAGTGGGATTTGCATCACTTTCCACGTGTAAGGGGTCAGATCCCTTTCCCGCAGTAAAGGGATCTGACCCCGTGCTTCTGTCAGAATTCCTGCCAGTCGCCGTCCGTGGCCAGCGCCGGCTGGGCCGTTGCCGTGCGCAGCGCACGTGCCGGGGCCGGCTTTGCCGCAGGCGCGGCGGCTGCGAGCTGTCGCGGTACCGGTGCGGCCAGCGGGCGTGCCGGGATGGCCATCGTGCCCTGCGATGCCAGCCGGAAGCGGGCCACGGCTTCACCCAGCTGCACGGCCTGGTCTTCCATCGCGCGTGCCGCAGCAGTGGCTTCTTCCACCAGCGCAGCATTCTGCTGGGTGGTTTCGTCCATCTGCACCACGGTCTGGTTGACCTGCTCGATGCCCACCGACTGTTCCTGCGAGGCCGCGGAGATCTCGGCCATGATGTCGGTCACGCGCTGCACCGAGGCGACGATCTCGCCCATGGTGCTGCCGGCCTGGTGGACCAGGCTGGAGCCTTCGGCAACCTTGCCGACCGAGTCGTCGATCAGGCCCTTGATCTCCTTGGCGGCGGCGGCCGAGCGCTGGGCAAGGGTGCGCACTTCGCTGGCGACCACGGCAAAGCCGCGGCCCTGTTCGCCGGCACGGGCGGCTTCCACTGCGGCATTCAGCGCCAGGATGTTGGTCTGGAAGGCAATGCCGTCGATGACCGAGATGATCTCGGCGATCTTCTTCGACGAGGCTTCGATGGCCGACATGGTGGTGACCACCTGGCCGACCACGTCACCGCCCTGCGAGGCGACACCG
>NZ_JCAFSE010000010.1:0-16653 GCF_059368875.1 Stenotrophomonas sp. YJH_SMC_82 | reverse complement strand
GATCATGTTCTTGACGTAGTCAGCGTGGCCCGGGCAGTCAACGTGGGCGTAGTGACGGATCGGGGATTCGTATTCGACGTGCGCGGTCGAGATCGTGATACCACGAGCCTTTTCTTCCGGCGCGGCGTCGATCGAGGAGTAATCCTTGAACTCGCCACCGAAGCGCTCGGCACCGATCTTGGTCAGTGCGGCGGTCAGCGTGGTCTTGCCGTGATCGACGTGACCGATGGTGCCGACGTTGACGTGCGGCTTGGTGCGCTCGAACTTACCCTTTGCCATTGTTCTATACCTTGATTGTTCGTAAGTGGTTTCAAGAGAGGCTGAGCGAGGCTCAGCCCTTCTTCATGACGGCTTCGGCGATGTTGGTCGGAGCCGGCTCGTAGTGATCGAATTCCATGGTGAAGGTGGCGCGGCCCTGGGTCTGCGAACGCAGCGCAGTGGCGTAGCCGAACATTTCACCCAGCGGGATCATCGCGTTGATGATGCTGGCCGAACCGTCACCGGTGGTGTCGGAACCCTGCAGCACGCCGCGACGACGGCTGACGTCGCCCATCACGTCACCCTGGTAATCCTCCGGGGTCACGATCTCGACCTTCATGATCGGCTCCAGCAGCACCGGCTTGGCCTTGGCGAAGCCCTGCTTGAAGGCCATCGACGAAGCCAGCTTGAACGCCATTTCCGAGGAGTCGACGTCGTGGTACGAACCGAACACCAGCTTCACCTTGACGTCCACGACCGGGAAGCCAGCCAGCGGACCGCTGGTGATGGTTTCGCGCAGGCCCTTTTCAACCGACGGAATGAATTCCTTCGGGATCACGCCGCCGGTGATGTCGTTGATGAACAGGAAGTCGTCCTTGATGGCCGGAGCCAGCTTCGGATCGGCACGGTCTTCAGCGGTGATCGGCGACAGCTCGATCACGACGTGACCGTACTGACCCTTACCACCGGACTGCTTGGCGTGCTTGTAGTCCGACTTGACGTCAGCCAGGGTGATGGTTTCGCGGTAGGCCACCTGCGGCGCGCCGACGTTGGCTTCAACGTTGAACTCGCGCTTCAGGCGATCGACGATGATGTCCAGGTGCAGCTCGCCCATGCCCGAGATGATGGTCTGGCCGGATTCTTCGTCGGTCTTGACGCGGAACGACGGATCTTCCTGCGCCAGACGGCCCAGGGCCAGACCCATCTTTTCCTGGTCCGACTTGGTCTTCGGCTCGACGGCCATCGAGATCACCGGCTCCGGGAACGTCATGCGCTCCAGGATGATCGGCGCGTCCACGGCGCACAGGGTGTCACCGGTGGTGGTGTCCTTCAGGCCCACGGCAGCAGCGATGTCACCAGCCAGAACTTCCTTGATTTCCTCGCGGTTGTTCGAGTGCATCTGCAGGATGCGACCGATGCGCTCCTTCTTGCCCTTCACCGAGTTCAGCACGGTGTCGCCACCGTTCAGGGTGCCCGAGTAGACGCGGAAGAAGGTCAGCGCGCCGACGAACGGGTCGGTGATGATCTTGAAGGCCAGCGACGAGAACGGAGCCTTGTCGTCCGACTTGCGGGTCATCTCGACGGTGTCGTCGTCAACGTCCACGCCCTTCACGTCCGGCACGTCGACCGGCGACGGCAGCAGCTGGATCACGCCGTCCAGCATGGCCTGCACGCCCTTGTTCTTGAAGGCCGAGCCGCAGTACATCGGCACGATCTCGGTGGCCAGGGTGCGGGTACGCAGCGCATTGATGATTTCAGCCTCGGCCAGCTCTTCGCCGCCCAGGTACTTTTCCATCAGCTCTTCGCTGGCTTCGGCAGCGGTCTCGACCATGAACTGGCGAGCCTCTTCGGCAGCCGCCTGCAGATCGGCCGGGATGTCGCTGTATTCGAACTTCATGCCCTGCGAAGCCTCATCCCAATGGATGGCCTTCATCTTCAGCAGGTCGACAACGCCCTTGAAGTTGTCTTCAGCGCCGATCGGCAGCTGCATCGGCACGGCGACCGCGCCCAGCTTGGCCTTCAGCTGGCCGACGACCTTCTGGAAGTTGGCACCGGTGCGGTCCATCTTGTTGACGAACGCGATGCGCGGCACGTGGTACTTGTTGGCCTGGCGCCACACGGTTTCCGACTGCGGCTGCACGCCACCGACGGCACACAGGACGAAGACGGCACCGTCGAGCACGCGCAGCGAGCGCTCCACTTCGATGGTGAAGTCGACGTGCCCGGGGGTGTCGATGATGTTGAAGCGGTGCTCCGGCAGGGACTTGTCCATGCCCTTCCAGAACGCGGTGGTGGCAGCGGACTGGATCGTGATGCCACGCTCCTGCTCCTGCTCCATCCAGTCCATGGTGGCGGCGCCGTCGTGCACTTCACCGATCTTGTGGCTCTTGCCGGTGTAGAACAGGATGCGCTCGGACGTGGTGGTCTTGCCGGCATCGATGTGAGCCATGATGCCGAAGTTACGGTAACGCTCGATGGGAGTGGAACGGGCCACGGGAGCCTCTCAGATTTCTTGGATTTCGGATGGCCGAACGCCGCCTTTCGGCGGCCTTCGGATTGGCGCAGCCCTTCTGGGACCGCGAGGCAGCACGCACCGAAGTGGTGCTGCCCTGCCTGTTTTACAAGGCCGTCAAACTCACCAGCGGTAGTGGGCGAATGCCTTGTTGGCTTCGGCCATGCGGTGGGTTTCTTCGCGCTTCTTGATGGCGCCGCCACGGTTTTCCGAGGCGTCGATCAGTTCAGCAGCCAGCTTCTTCGGCATGGTGTTCTCACCACGCTTGCGCGCGGAGTCGATCAGCCAGCGCATGGCCAGGGCCATCTTGCGCGACGAACGCACTTCGACCGGCACCTGGTAGGTGGCACCACCGACGCGACGCGACTTGACTTCGACCGCCGGAGCGACGTTGTCCAGAGCCTTCTGCACCAGTTCAATGGCGTTGGCGCTGCTGTTCTTCTCGGTGATCACGTCCATGGCGCCGTACACGATCTTTTCGGCGACGGACTTCTTGCCGCTCTGCATGACCATGTTGATGAAGCGGGCGATGGTTTCGCTTCCGTGCTTCGGATCGGGCAGGACGGAACGCTGCGG
The DNA here is from genome assembly GCF_059368875.1 of Stenotrophomonas sp. YJH_SMC_82. NCBI lineage: Bacteria > Pseudomonadati > Pseudomonadota > Gammaproteobacteria > Lysobacterales > Lysobacteraceae > Stenotrophomonas > Stenotrophomonas sp. YJH_SMC_82. The sequence continues at coordinate 13,586 of NZ_JCAFSE010000010.1, read as the reverse complement.
AGTATTACCCTTACGCGACATAGTGCTCTCTCCTTATGCCTTCGGACGCTTGGCGCCGTACTTGGAACGGGCCTGGCGACGCTTGGCAACGCCGGCGGCGTCGAGCGAGCCACGAACGGTGTGGTAACGCACACCCGGCAGGTCCTTGACGCGACCGCCGCGGATCAGGACCACGGAGTGCTCCTGCAGGTTGTGGCCTTCACCACCGATGTAGGAAATCACTTCTTCCTGGTTGGTCAGGCGGACCTTGGCAACCTTGCGCAGAGCCGAGTTCGGCTTCTTCGGAGTGGTGGTGTAGACACGGGTGCAGACGCCACGGCGCTGCGGGCACTTGTCGAGCGCCGGCGAGGCACTCTTGTAGGTGGTCGCTTGCCGCGGCTTGCGGACCAGCTGGTTGATCGTCGCCATCAGTAGGTTCTTCTGATTGGTGGCCGGAAAATCCGACCAGAGATGCGGAAATGTTAAAGCAGGCCGAAATTCTGGCCTGCTGAGACAGACGATTGTAGCAACCTGCCAGGAAAGCAGTCAAACGCCTCCTGTCAAGCCCGTCCCTGATCCCGGGACGTTACTGGGGGGCCTCCATGTACCCCGTTCAGGTTGACAGGGTCGATCGCGGACGATCTCCCCTGCCCTTTCCAATCCCATCGATGGACCGATGGGGTGGTCCGGCCTTGCGGCCGGACCGGCTACCTCATTCTTCGCCCGACGCCTGTTCAGCTTCGGCTTCAACCACCGGCGCCTCGACCGCGGCCGGGGTACCGGCCAGGGTCTGCATTTCCGACTCGGTGAGACCGGAAGCGCCGCGACGGCGGTTGCTGTGGTACGCCAGGCCGGTACCGGCCGGAATCAGGCGCCCCACGATGACGTTTTCCTTCAGGCCACGCAGGTTGTCCGAGGTGCCGCGGACGGCCGCTTCGGTCAGCACGCGGGTGGTTTCCTGGAACGAAGCGGCCGAGATGAACGATTCGGTCGCCAGCGACGCCTTGGTGATACCCAGCAGGACCGGATCGAAGTGCGCCGGCAGCTCGTTGCGGGCCGACAGGCGCGCATTCTCCTCGATAACGCGCTGACGCTCCACCTGTTCGCCGTTCAGGAACTTGCTGCTGCCCTGATCGGTGATCTCGACCTTGCGCAGCATCTGGCGGGTGATCACCTCGATGTGCTTGTCGTTGATCTTCACGCCCTGCAGGCGGTACACGTCCTGGATTTCCTTCACCAGGTAGGCCGCCAGCGGCTCGACGCCCAGCAGGCGCAGGATGTCCTGCGGGCTCGGCTCGCCGTCCACGATGGTTTCACCCTTGGTGACATGCTCGCCTTCGAACACGATGACCTGGCGGTACTTCGGGATCAGCTCTTCGTGCTCCGAACCATCGGTGTCCTTGATGATCAGGCGCTGCTTGCCCTTGGTGTCCTTGCCGAAGCTGATGATGCCCGAACGCTCGGCCAGCACCGCCGGATCCTTCGGCTTGCGCGCTTCGAACAGGTCGGCCACGCGCGGCAGACCACCGGTGATGTCGCGGGTCTTCGACGCTTCCTGCGGGATCTTGGCGACGACGTCGCCCACGCCCACCGGGGCGCCGTCCTGCAGGTTGACGATCGAACGCGGCGGCAGCAGGTACTGCGCCGGCAGGTCGGTGCCCGGAATCGACAGGTCATTGCCCTTGGCGTCGACGATGCGCACGATCGGGCGCAGGTCCTTGGCCTGGGTACCACGACGCTTCGGATCGGTGATTTCGCGCGAAGCCAGGCCGGTCAGCTCGTCGGTCTTCTCGATGACGGTGATGCCATCAACGAAGTCGATGAAGCGGATGAAGCCGGCCACTTCCGACACGATCGGGTGGTTATGCGGATCCCAGTTGGCCACGGTCTGGCCAGCCTTGATCGCATCACCGTCCTTGGACGTGATGGTCGCACCGTACGGCAGCTTGTAACGCTCACGCTCACGGCCGTGGGCATCGAGCACCGAGATTTCGCCCGAGCGCGACACTGCGACCAGCGAGCCGTTGGCATGCTCGACCGACTTGAGGTTGCTGAACTTGACCGAGCCGGTGGTCTTGACGGTGATGTTGTCGACCGCTGCCGCTCGCGACGCCGCACCACCGATGTGGAACGTACGCATGGTCAGCTGGGTACCCGGCTCACCGATGGACTGCGCGGCGATGACGCCGACTGCTTCACCGATGTTGACCAGGTGGCCACGGGCCAGGTCGCGGCCGTAGCAGCGCGAGCAGACACCGAACGCCGATTCGCAGGAGATGGTCGAGCGGACCTTGATGGTCTGCACGCCGGCATCTTCCAGCTTGGCGACCCAGGCTTCGTCGAGCAGGGTGTTGCGGGTGACGATCGGATCCTCGTCGTTGCCCGGCAGGAACACGTCCTCGGCGACCACGCGGCCCAGCACGCGGTCCTTCAGCGGCTCGACCACGTCGCCGCCTTCCACGATCGGGGTCATGATCAGGCCTTCGGTGGTACCGCAATCCACCTCGGTGATCACCACGTCCTGCGCGACGTCGACCAGACGACGGGTCAGGTAACCCGAGTTCGCGGTCTTCAGTGCGGTATCGGCCAGACCCTTACGGGCACCGTGGGTGGAGTTGAAGTACTCCTGCACGTTCAGGCCTTCGCGGAAGTTCGCCTTGATGGGCGTCTCGATGATCGAGCCGTCCGGGCGGGCCATCAGGCCGCGCATGCCGGCCAGCTGACGGATCTGCGCCTGCGAACCACGCGCACCGGAGTCGGCCATGATGTACAGCGAGTTCATCGACTTCTGGTCGATGGTCTCGCCCTTGGCATTGACCACCTTCTCGGTACCGATGGTGTCCATCATCGCCTTGGCGATGCGCTCGTTGGTGCGCGACCAGATGTCGACCACCTTGTTGTAGCGCTCGCCGGCGGTGACCAGGCCCGACTGGTACTGCTCCTGGATTTCCAGCACTTCGGCTTCGGCCTCGGTGAGGATGCCCTTCTTCTCGTCCGGGATCAGCATGTCGTCGATGCCGATCGAGACGCCGGCGCGGGTCGCGTAGGCGAAGCCGGTGTACATCAGCTTGTCGGCGAACACGACCGTGTCCTTCAGGCCCAGCTGGCGGTAGCTGGAGTTGATCAGGCGGCTGATGTTCTTCTTGGTCAGCTCGGTGTTGGCCAGCGCGAACGGCAGGCCTTCCGGCAGGATTTCAGCCAGCAGGGCGCGACCGATCGTGGTGTCCACGATCGAGGTCTTGTTCTGCTTGTTGCCGTCTTCGTCGGTCACCACCTCGGTGATGCGGACCTTGACCTTGGCGTGCAGTTCCACCACACGGTTGTCGTAGGCACGCTTCACTTCGGCGATGTTGGCGAAGGCCATGCCCTCGCCCTTCTTGTTTTCCAGCGAGCGGGTCATGTAGTACAGACCCAGCACGACGTCCTGCGACGGCACGATGATCGGCTCGCCGTTGGCCGGCGACAGGATGTTGTTGGTCGACATCATCAGCGCACGCGCTTCCAGCTGGGCTTCCAGCGAGAGCGGCACGTGGACGGCCATCTGGTCACCGTCGAAGTCGGCGTTGAACGCGGTGCAGACCAGCGGGTGCAGCTGGATGGCCTTGCCTTCGATCAGCACCGGCTCGAACGCCTGGATGCCCAGACGGTGCAGGGTCGGCGCACGGTTCAGCATCACCGGATGCTCGCGGATGACCTCTTCCAGGATGTCCCAGACTTCGGCTTCTTCGCGCTCGACCAGCTTCTTGGCGGCCTTGATGGTGGTGGCCAGGCCACGACGCTGCAGCTTGGCGAAGACGAACGGCTTGAACAGCTCCAGCGCCATCTTCTTCGGCAGGCCGCACTGGTGCAGGCGCAGGTACGGACCGACCACGATGACCGAACGGCCCGAGTAGTCGACGCGCTTGCCGAGCAGGTTCTGGCGGAAGCGACCCTGCTTGCCCTTGATCATGTCGGCCAGCGACTTCAGCGGGCGCTTGTTGGTGCCGGTGATGGCACGGCCGCGACGGCCGTTGTCCAGCAGCGCATCGACCGATTCCTGCAGCATGCGCTTTTCATTGCGCACGATGATGTCCGGCGCGCTCAGCTCGAGCAGGCGGCGCAGGCGGTTGTTGCGGTTGATGACGCGGCGGTACAGGTCGTTCAGGTCGGAGGTCGCGAAGCGGCCGCCATCCAGCGGGACCAGCGGGCGCAGGTCCGGCGGCAGCACCGGCAGCACGGTCATGACCATCCACTCCGGACGGTTGCCCGATTCCAGGAAGGCCTCGATCAGCTTGATGCGCTTGGTGAGGCGCTTGAGCTTGGTTTCCGAACCGGTAGCGGCGATTTCCTCGCGCAGGCGGGTCATTTCCGACTGCAGGTCGATCGTGCGCAGCAGTTCGTACACGGCCTCGGCGCCCATGGCGGCGTCGAAGTCGTCACCGTGCTCCTGGCGGGCCTGCAGGTACTGTTCTTCGGTCAGCAGCTGGCGGCGCTCCAGGGCGGTCAGGCCCGGCTCGGTCACCACGTACGCTTCGAAGTACAGCACGCGCTCGATATCGCGCAGGGTCATGTCCAGCATCAGGCCGATGCGCGACGGCAGCGACTTCAGGAACCAGATGTGCGCGACCGGCGACGCCAGGTCGATGTGGCCCATGCGCTCACGGCGCACCTTGGCCAGGGTCACTTCGGTGCCGCACTTTTCGCAGACCACGCCGCGGTGCTTCATGCGCTTGTACTTGCCGCACAGGCACTCGTAGTCCTTCACCGGGCCGAAAATGGCGGCGCAGAACAGGCCGTCGCGTTCCGGCTTGAAGGTACGGTAGTTGATGGTTTCCGGCTTCTTCACTTCGCCGAAGGACCACGAACGGATCAGGTCCGGCGAGGCCAGCGCGATCTTGATCGCGTCGAAGTCCAGCGTCTGGCGCTGCTGGTTGAAGAGGTTGAGCAGGTCTTTCATGGTGTTCTCCAGAAGGAGGAATGCTGTGTCGATGGGCTTTCAGTTGACTGCCAGCGGCGCGGCGGCGGAGGCCGCCGCGCCGGCATGGATCAGTTGTCTTCCAGTTCCATGTTGATGGCCAGCGAGCGGATTTCCTTCACGAGCACGTTGAAGGATTCCGGCATGCCCGCGACCATCTCGTGCTCACCGTCGACAATGTTCTTGTACATCTGGTTGCGGCCCTGCACGTCATCGGACTTCACCGTCAGCATTTCCTGCAGGGTGTAGGCCGCGCCGTAGGCTTCCAGCGCCCAGACTTCCATTTCACCGAAGCGCTGGCCGCCGAACTGCGCCTTGCCGCCCAGCGGCTGCTGGGTGACGAGCGAGTACGGACCGGTCGAACGGGCGTGCATCTTGTCGTCGACCAGGTGGTTCAGCTTCAGGTAGTGCATGTAGCCAACGGTGGTGTGGCGATCGAAGGCTTCACCGGTGCGGCCGTCGTACAGCTGGGTCTGGCCGCTGCTCGGCAGGTCGGCCAGTTCCAGCATGCGCTTGATTTCCGCTTCGGTGGCGCCGTCGAACACCGGGGTAGCCATCGGCACGCCGTCGGTCAGGTTGCGGGCCAGGCGCAGCAGTTCCTCGTCGCTGAACTGCGACAGGTCGACACGGTTGGCCACGTTGGTGTCGTCGTGGTTGTAGATGTCGTCCAGGAACTTGCGCAGGTCGGCGACCGCCGCCTGGGCTTCCATCATCGCCTGGATCTTGCGACCCAGACCCTTGGCGGCCCAGCCCAGGTGCACTTCCAGGATCTGGCCGATGTTCATGCGCGACGGCACGCCCAGCGGGTTCAGCACGATGTCCACGGTTTCGCCCGAGGCCATGTACGGCATGTCCTCGACCGGCACCACGTTGGAGACCACACCCTTGTTGCCGTGGCGGCCAGCCATCTTGTCGCCCGGCTGGATGCGGCGCTTCACGGCCAGGAACACCTTGACCATCTTCAGAACGCCCGGAGCGAGGTCGTCACCGGCGGTGATCTTGCCGCGCTTGTCGGCGAAGCGACGCTCGAACTCCTTCTCGTGCGCCTGGATCTGCTTCTGCGCGCGCTCGATGGCTTCCGAAGCGTCCTCGTCCTTCATGCGCAGGGCGAACCAGTCAGCCTTCTTCAGGCCGTCCAGGAAGGCGTCGGTGATCACGTCACCCTTCTTCAGGCCAGCGCCACCGTTGACCACCTTGCCCACGATCTGCGAACGCAGACGCATGTAGATGGCGGCTTCCAGGATGCGGAACTGGTCGTCGAAGTCCTTCTTGACGCGCTTGATTTCAGACTCTTCGATCTGGCGGGCGCGCTTGTCCTTCTCGATGCCGTCGCGGGTGAAGACCTGCACGTCGATGACGGTGCCGTCCATGCCCGGCGGAACGCGCAGCGAGCTGTCCTTCACGTCCGAAGCCTTCTCGCCGAAGATCGCGCGCAGCAGCTTCTCTTCCGGGGTCAGCTGGCTTTCGCCCTTCGGGGTGACCTTGCCGACCAGGATGTCGCCGGCACGGACTTCCGCGCCGATGTACACCACGCCGCTCTCGTCCAGGCGGTTCAGCGCCTGCTCGGAGACGTTCGGGATGTCGGCGGAGATTTCCTCCGGCCCCAGCTTGGTGTCACGCGCGACGCAGGTCAGCTCTTCGATGTGGATCGTGGTGTAACGATCCTCTTCCACCACGCGCTCGGAGAGCAGGATGGAGTCTTCGAAGTTGTAGCCGTTCCACGGCATGAACGCGATCAGCATGTTCTGGCCCAAGGCCAGTTCGCCGATGTCGGTGGACGGACCGTCGGCCAGCACGTCGCCGCGGGCGATGACGTCACCGACCTGGACCAGCGGGCGCTGGTTGATGCAGGTGTTCTGGTTCGAACGGGTGTACTTGACCAGGTTGTAGATGTCCACGCCTGCGTCGGTGGCGCCAACGATCTCTTCCTCGTTGACCTTGACCACGATGCGGGCCGCGTCGATCTGCACGATCTCGCCACCACGACGGGCATTCACGGTCACACCGGAGTCACGCGCCACGGCGCGCTCGATGCCGGTACCGACCAGCGGCTTCTGCGCACGCAGGGTCGGCACGGCCTGACGCTGCATGTTGGCGCCCATCAGTGCGCGGTTGGCGTCATCGTGCTCCAGGAACGGAACCAGCGCAGCCGCGATCGACACGGTCTGCATCGGCGAGACGTCCATGAAGTGGACTTCCGCCGGCGGCTTCAGCAGCGATTCGCCCTGGAAGCGGCACGGGACGAACTGCTCGGTCAGGGTGCCCTTGGCGTCGGTCAGCGCGTTGGCCTGCGCAATGACGTACTCGTTTTCTTCGATCGCCGACAGGAACTCGACTTCGTCATAGACCTTGCCGTCCACGACCTTGCGGTACGGGGTCTCGAGGAAACCGTACTGGTTGGTGCGGGCGTACACGGCCAGCGAGTTGATCAGGCCGATGTTCGGGCCTTCCGGGGTTTCGATGGTGCAGACGCGGCCGTAATGGGTCGGGTGCACGTCGCGCACTTCGAAGCCGGCGCGCTCACGGGTCAGACCGCCCGGGCCCAGGGCCGAGACGCGACGCTTGTGAGTCACTTCCGACAGCGGGTTGTTCTGGTCCATGAACTGCGACAGCTGCGAGGAGCCGAAGAACTCCTTGATGGCAGCGGCGACCGGCTTGGCGTTGATCAGTTCCTGCGGGGTCAGGCCTTCCGACTCGGCCATCGACAGGCGCTCCTTGACCGCGCGCTCGACGCGGACCAGGCCGACGCGGAACACGTTCTCGGCCATTTCACCGACCGAACGCACGCGACGATTGCCCAGGTGATCGATGTCGTCGACCACGCCGCGACCGTTGCGGATCTCGGTCAGGACCTTGATCACGTCCAGGATGTCGGAGCTGTCGCCGTGGGCAGCGACCAGGCGCTTGGACTCTTCGTCGTTGCGCTCACCGAAGTACTTGCTGTCGTACAGCACGGCTTCGCCGGTGGTTTCCTTGCGGCCCACGCGACGGTTGAACTTCATGCGGCCGACCGCGGACAGGTCGTAGCGCTCGAAGGTGAAGAACAGGTTGTGGAACAGGTTCTGCGCGGCATCCTTGGTCGGCGGCTCGCCCGGACGCATCATGCGGTAGATCTCGACCAGGGCTTCCAGCTGGGTCTTGGTCGGATCGATGCGCAGGGTGTTGGACAGGTACGGGCCACGATCCAGGTCGTTCACCCACAGGGTGCCGACCGCATCGACGCCGGCCTTGCGGAAGGCCTGCAGCTGCTCGTCGGTGATCTCGTCGTTGGCCTGGGCCAGCAGTTCGCCGGTCGAGGCATCGACCACGTCGTGCGACAGGATGCGGCCGACGATGTAGTCGTCCGGCACGGCCAGGGCGGCGATGCCCGAGGCTTCCAGCTGCTTGATGTGGCGCGCGGTGATGCGCTTGCCGGCTTCCACGATGACCTTGTCGCCGTCGGCGAGGTCGAAGCCCAGGGTTTCGCCACGCAGGCGCTCCGGCACCAGCTCCAGCTGGACGCCTTCATCCGGGTTGATGTGGAAGGTGTTGATCTCGAAGAACTCGGCCAGCATCTCCTCGTTGCTGTAACCAAGCGCGCGCAGCAGGATCGACACCGGCAGCTTGCGGCGGCGGTCGATACGGGTAAACAGCGCGTCCTTCGGGTCGAACTCGAAGTCCAGCCAGGAGCCGCGGTAAGGAATGATGCGGGCGCTGTACAGCAGCTTGCCCGAGCTGTGGGTCTTGCCACGGTCGTGGTCGAAGAACACGCCCGGCGAGCGGTGCAGCTGCGAGACGATGACGCGCTCGGTGCCGTTGACGATGAAGGTGCCGTTCTCGGTCATCAGCGGGATTTCGCCCAGATAGACCTCCTGCTCCTTCACGTACTTGATGGCCTTGGTCGACGACTCACGGTCGTAGATCACCAGGCGCACGGTCACGCGCAGCGGGGCGCCGTAGCTCATGCCGCGCTGGCGGCACTCACGCTCGTCGAAGACCGGTTCGCCCAGCTTGTAGCCGACGTATTCCAGGGCAGCATTGCCGCTGTAGCTGGCGATCGGGAAGACCGACTTCAGCGCAGCGTGCAGGCCGTGGTCCGTGCGCTTGGCCGGATCGACGTTTTCCTGCAGGAATTCACGATAGGAATCCACCTGGATGGCGAGCAGGAACGGCACTTCGAGAATCGAGCGCTGCTTGCCGAAATCCTTGCGGATACGCTTTTTTTCGGTGAACGAATAGGACGTCATGAGGTCTTCCACCTTGTTGTGCGGATCGTGCGCCCACGATCCGAAGGGAACTTGAAATTGTCAGTTGGAAGTCGCTGGTATTGCCGGCACCAGCACGCCTTCTCCCGCTACTTCCAACTGCCAACTCGTCTGCTACCACTCCCCCGCTGCCGCGCCGTGCGCTGGCCTGCCGGGGTTTGACTGCAGCCCGTGTTGGGCTTTTTCCTGCTTTTGAAACAGTCGACTAACAGTCGACCCTACCGGTACCGCAACAACGACCAAAGGCCGGGGGCTTACGCCCCCAGCCTTGGCTGCATCGCCGTGAATCGGTGACGATGCAAGGTAACTGCTTACTTGACTTCGACAGTCGCGCCAGCAGCTTCCAGGTCCTTCTTCATCTTCTCGGCGTCTTCCTTCGAAGCGCCTTCCTTCAGGACGCCACCGGCTTCGGCCAGGTCCTTCGCTTCCTTCAGGCCCAGGCCGGTGATGGCGCGGACGGCCTTGATGACCTCGACCTTCTTCTCGCCGGCGGTCTTCAGGGTGACGGTGAACTCGGTCTGCTCTTCAACAGCAGCGGCCGGGCCAGCGGCAGCAGCCACGGCAACCGGAGCAGCGGCGGAGACGCCGAACTTCTCTTCGATGGCCTTGACCAGCTCCATCACTTCCATCAGGGACTTCTCGGCGATGGCGTCGACGATCTGTTCGTTGGTAAGGGACATGATTAATACCTTTGGATGATTTTCTGGGTTGAGGTTCCGTCAGGAACCACGGTAAGTCGAAACTCAGGCGGTCTCGGCGGCCGGCTCGGCAGCGTCGGCGGCGACATCGCCACCCCCCTGCTTCTCGCCAACAGCCTTGATGGCGCGGGCAAACATCGTGACCGGCTCGGTCAGGACGCGGGCCAGCATGGCCAGGGCCTGGTCGCGGGTCGGCAGCGAGGCCAGCACTTCGACGTGGCTTGCCGGGAACACTTCGCCACCGATGGCGACGACCTTAGCCTTCAGCTTGTCGTTGCCCTTGGCGGCTTCCTTGATCAGGCGACCGGCAGCGCCGGGCTCCTCGAGCGAGAACGCGTACAGCAGCGGACCAACCATCTGGTCCTGTGCGACTGCGAACTCGGTGCCTTCAACGGCGCGCGAAGCCAGGGTGTTCTTGACAACCTTCAAGAAAACACCGGTTTCACGAGCCTGCTTGCGCATCGCGGTCATCTGGGCGACCGTGGTGCCAGCGTATTCGGCTGCGATCAAGGAGTGGGCCTTGGCGGCGACGTCTGCCAGCTCGGCGACTACTTCTTGCTTCTGGGACAGATTGAGAGCCATTGCACTCCTCCTATTGAACTCCGCTTACGGCTCCTGCCGTGTGCGGTCCTGTGCGGCATCCGTCCTGGACGCCGGGAACATCGGGATGATGTTCCGGGGGTGGGCCGTTCTAGACCTGGAGTGGGCCAACCTGGGAAACCCAGACGTGCGTGAACCAGAAAAACTCCAGAAGGGCACCATCTACGCAGGGTGATTCCGGGGAATCGATTAAGCGCTCATGACTGCTCCGGCGGCGACTCCTTGCCAGATCGAGCTTCCGTGCCCGTCGCCGGTATTGCCACGACCGCGCCTGCGGTCTTTGACGGCTACCGCAGGCGATGCACTGCCAGCGATGCCTTCAAATGTCACGGTCACGGCACCGAAGGTACCGTGACCGCTTGAAACAATTACTTCAGGGTCAGCGACGACTGGTCGACGGTGACGCCCGGGCCCATCGTCGAGCTGACCGAAACCTTCTGCAGGTAGGTGCCCTTCGAGGTGGCCGGCTTGGCCTTGATCAGGTCCAGCAGCAGCGCGGTCAGGTTCGACTTCAGCGCATCTTCGGCGAAGTCGGCCTTGCCGATGGTGCAGTGGATGATGCCGGCCTTGTCGGTGCGGTAACGGACCTGACCCGACTTGGCGTTCTTCACGGCTTCACCCGGGTTCGGGGAAACGGTGCCGACCTTCGGGTTCGGCATCAGGCCGCGCGGGCCCAGCACGGTGCCCAGCTTACCGACGACACGCATGGCGTCCGGGGTCGCGATGACGACGTCATAGTTCAGATCACCGGCCTGCATCTTCTCGGCCAGATCGTCCATACCGACGGCTTCGGCGCCAGCGGCCAAGGCTTCATCAGCCTTGGCACCGGCCGGAGCGAACACGGCGACGCGGACCGACTTGCCGGTACCGGCCGGCAGCACGGTGGAGCCACGGACCTGCTGGTCGGACTTCTTCGCGTCGACGCCCAGGCGCACGGCAACGTCGATCGACTCGACGAACTTGGCCTTGGTGGCGGTCTTCAGGATGTTGATCGCGTCCTCGAAGGCGTACGCCTTGCCCGGAACGACGGCGGCCTTGATGGCCTTCTCACGCTTGGTCTGTGCCATCTTATTAACCCTCCACCACGAGGCCCATGGAACGGGCAGAGCCAGCGATGGTACGCACGGCGGCGTCCAGGTCGGCGGCAGTCAGATCCGGTTCCTTCGCCTTGGCGATCTCTTCCAGCTGCTTACGGGTGACCTTGCCGACCTTCTCGGTGTTCGGGCGCTTGGAGCCCGACGAGATGCCAGCGGCCTTCTTCAGCAGGGTGGTAGCCGGGGTGCTCTTGGTGATGAAGGTGAACGTACGGTCCGAGTAGGCCGTAATGATCACCGGAACCGGCAGACCCGGCTCGAGCTTCTGCGTGGCAGCGTTGAACGCCTTGCAGAATTCCATGATGTTCAGACCACGCTGACCCAGCGCAGGACCGACCGGCGGCGAGGGGTTGGCCTGACCGGCCTTCACCTGCAGCTTGATGTAACCGACAACTTTCTTTGCCATGTGAGTGCTCTCCGGGTGCTAGCGCCTTTCGACAACAGGCTCCCCATCGGACCGGGAATCACGCGTCCCGGCATCGCGTTTTGAAATCATGCTGAAGGCCACCTTGCGGCGGCCTCGTCCTGCTGGCTTTCCCAGCAGGGAGCCGCGCACTATAACAGGTTTTTTCTTCACATGCCTGAAGCAGCAGGTAAACGAACGAAACCGGGCCAGGCCCGGTTTCTGGTCCGACGCCGAGCATGGCTCGACGCTACAGGCAGGTCAGACGGCCTTTTCGACCTGGCCGAACTCGAGCTCGACCGGGGTCGCACGACCGAAGATCAGCACCGAGACGCGCAGACGGCTCTTCTCGTAGTTGACCTCTTCGACGACGCCATTGAAATCGTTGAACGGGCCATCGGTGACACGGACCATTTGGCCCGGCTCGAACAGCACCTTGGGACGCGGCTTCTCGACACCTTCCTGAACGCGGTTCAGGATGGCCTCGGCCTCGGAATCGGCGATCGGCAACGGGCGATCAGCGGTACCGCCGATGAAGCCCATCACGCGCGGGGTTTCCTTGACCAGATGCCAGCTTTCGTTGTCGATGCGCGGAATGCCGGCTTCTTCGTGGGTCTCGATCTGGACCAGCACATAGCCCGGGAAGAACTTGCGCTCGGAGCGGCGCTTCTGGCCAGCGCGCATCTCGACCACTTCTTCGGTTGGAACCAGGACGTCGCCGAAGCGCTCTTCCATGCCATCACGGACGATGCGATCGCGCAGGGCCTGCGCCACCGACTTCTCGAAGCCCGAATAGGCGTGAACGACGTACCAACGCTTCATGCAATTCTCCTTAGCGGCTCAGGAACCACTGAGTCAGTTTCTGGATCAGGAAGTCGAAGCCACCCAGCAGCAGGCTGAGGATGAGCACCACGACGATCACGACCCAGGTCATGCGGATGGCTTCCTGGCGCGTCGGCCAGACCACCTTGCGCAGTTCGAAGCGCGACTCGGAGAGGAATTCGCGGGTGTCGCGCCCCTTGCCGGTCAGCATGAACACGCCGATACCGCCAACCAGACCGACCACGACCGCCAACGCACGCACCTGACCCGCCCACGCACCCAGCTGGGCGGCGCGACCGGAGTCGGCGGAGAACCAGAACCAGACGAACAGACCGGCCAGCACCAGCAACGATGCGGCGACATACTTGACGATATCTCCACCATTGGCGGAGTTGTCCTTGGAGTGTTCGATCTTGCTATTCATCCGGCTGTGTCTGCTTTAGCGGCGCAGGCCGCTGGGTAAGGTGGGCAGATGGCACGCCAGGAGGGACTCGAACCCCCAACCTGCGGTTTTGGAGACCGCTGCTCTGCCAATTGAGCTACTGGCGTACGTTGAAAACTTGCCTTCCCTTAGACGGCGAAGGCGGACCGAGGTTCCCGGCCCGCCATTCGCGTAACCGGCGGCGCTATGCAACCACCGGTACTGCAGGCTTACTCGATGATCTTCGAGACCACGCCGGCGCCGACGGTACGGCCGCCTTCGCGGATGGCGAAGCGCAGGCCTTCGTCCATTGCCACCGGGTTGATCAGGGTGACGACCATCTTGACGTTGTCACCCGGCATCACCATTTC
>NZ_JCAFSE010000009.1:0-19505 GCF_059368875.1 Stenotrophomonas sp. YJH_SMC_82 | reverse complement strand
GCGGGATTCACGGCGTGTCCTGCCTGCCCACATCGCCCCGCCATCCCACGGAATGCATGCTGTTGCCGTTGCTTAGGCCGTTGCCGTTGCCGTTGCGTCAGCAGGTGCAGGGCTGCAAGCCCTGCCGCAACGCCCTTACCGCACCTGCTCCTGCTTGCGCACGATCGCCATCGCGATCTCCAGCGACTGCTCGTAGTTCAAACGCGGGTCCACCGTCGAACGATACGCGCGTTCCAGGTCGCGCTCGGTCAGTTCGCGCGCGCCACCGGTGCATTCGGTCACGTCTTCGCCCGTCAGTTCCAGGTGCACACCGCCCAGTCGCGTGCCTGCGGCCGCATGCAGATCGAACGACATCTCCACTTCGCCACGCACGTTGTCGAAGCGGCGCGTCTTGAAGCCATTGGCGGTGCTTTCGGTGTTGCCATGCATCGCGTCACACACCCACAGCACGCGACGGCCATCGCGCTTGACCGCATCCAGCAGCGGCGGCAGCTTCTCGGCAATCTGCGCTGCCCCCATGCGGTGGATGAAGCTCAGTCGCCCTGGCTCGTCATGCGGGTTGAGCACATCGATCAGGCGCAGCAGCTGGTCCGGCGTCACCGACGGGCCGACCTTGATCGCAATCGGATTGCGCACGCCACGCAGGTATTCCACGTGCGCGCCGTCAAGCGCGGCGGTGCGCATGCCGATCCACGGGTAATGCGTGCTCAGGTTCAACCAGCCCTGCTGGCGCGGCACCTGCCGGGTCAGCGCCTGCTCGTAGGGCAGCAGCAGCGCTTCATGCGAGGTGTAGAAGTCGATGCGGTTGAGGTTGTGCACGCGGGCCCCGGCCAGGGTTTCCATGAAGTGCACCGCATCACCGATCGACGCCACCATCTTCTGGTACTCGGCAGCCAGCGGCGAATGCCGCACCCACTCCAGGTTCCAGTACTCCGGATGATGCAGGTCGGCGAAGCCGCCATCGATCAGCGCACGCACGAAGTTCATGGTCATCGCCGAATGCGCATGCGCCTGCAGCATCCGCTTCGGATCCGGCAGGCGCGCCGCCTCGGTGAACGCCGGCGCATTGATCACATCGCCGCGGTAGCTGGGCAGGGTCACGCCGTCGCGGGTCTCGGTATCGGCCGAACGCGGCTTGGCGTACTGGCCGGCAAAGCGCCCGACGCGGATCACCGGCTGGCGAAGGCCATGCACCAGCACCAGGCTCATCTGCAGCAGCACTTTCAACCGGTTGGAAATCGTGCCCGATTCGCAGTCGCTGAAGTTCTCGGCGCAGTCGCCGCCCTGCAGCAGGAAACGCTTGCCTTCCTGGGCCTCGGCCAACTGTTGCTTCAGCGCCAGGATCTCCCACGAGGTGACCAGCGGCGGTAGCCGCTTCAGTTCGTGCAGGGCGGCGTCCAGCGCCACCGGGTCAGGGTAGGTCGGCATCTGCAGCGCGGTCTTGCCGCGCCAGCTCTCCGGCGACCAGGCAGCGCCAGCGGCGGTCGCGGCAGGATCGAGGACGGGCGGAACGGCGGACAGGCTCATTGCAGACTTCCGGGGAGGGGGGCGGTCATGGTCGCAGAGCCAGCCGCTGGCGCAAAGGGCTGGGCACGCCCTGCACATGACTGAACGCCGGGGAAAGGGCATAGCGATCGGCCAGAAACCGCATGGTCACGGCCGCCCGGACAGGCGCATGATTCGCCACGCACTGTTACGAAGTAACACTCCGTCCCCGTCGGCCCCTTCCACAGCCTATCTGCCATGAAGCCCTCCCTGCTCGCTACCGGCATTACCTTCGCCCTGACCCTGGCCAGTCTGCCCACCCTCGCTATGGCCGCCGATGCCGCCGCTCCCGTGAAGGACCTCGACACGGTCACTGTCAGCGCCCAGCTCGACCAGGCCCGCAATGCGCTGTCGCCGGACATCGGCAGCAGCCAGTACCAGATCACCGCCGAGGACATCCAGAAGCAGCCGCTGGGTGCCTCCGCGCCGCTCAGCCAGGTGCTGCTGCAGGCTCCGGGCGTGGTCCAGGATTCCTACGGTGGCGTGCACGTGCGCGGCGACCACGCGAACCTGCAGTACCGCATCAACGGCGTACTGCTGCCCGAATCGATCTCCGGCTTCGGCCAGACCCTGGATGCCCGCACCATCAAGAGCATCCGCCTGATGGACGGGGCGCTGCCGGCGCAGTTCGGCGAGCGCACCGCTGCGGTGGTCGACATCACCACCCGCAGCGGCGCCGAGCTCGGCAATGGCGGCAGCGCCGGTCTGACCGCAGGCTCGTTCGGCAAGATCAATCCGAATGCCTCGTGGTGGGGCAATCAAGGGCGCTGGAGCTGGTTCCTGACCGGCAACTACGACCAGAACGAGGTCGGCCTGGAGAACCCGACCCGCTCGCGCAAGCCGCTGCACGACGACACGCACCAGGGCAAAGCCTTCGCCGACCTGACCTACCTGGTCAACGAGAACACCCGCCTGAGCGTGTTCGCCGGCTTTGCCAACAATCGCTTCCAGATCCCGGTCAATCCCGGGCAGACCCCGCAGTTCGGTTACCTGGACACGACCACCTTCGACTCCAGCCAGCTGGATGAAACCCAGCGCGAGACCACCCGCTTCGGCATGCTGGTGCTGCAGGGCACGCTGGGCGGCACCGCCTACCAGCTGTCCGCCGGGCAGCGCTACAGCGACGTGGCGTTCAACCCGGATGTCATCGGCGATCTGGTATTCAGTGGCGTCGCCTCCCAGGTCCAGCGCAGCAACCGCGCCAACACGCTGCAGGCCGACCTCTCCACCCCGCTGGGCAACGACCACACGCTGCGATACGGCCTGTACGGCAACTACGAGAATGCGCGCGCCAGCAACAACAGCTTGGTGTTCCCGGTCGATGGCGCCGGCCAGCAATCCAGCACCACGCCACTGCTGATTCCAGACCGCAGCGCCTTCCACGCCAGCACGCTGGCGGTGTACGTGCAGGATGAGTGGAAGATCGGCGACGACTGGACAGTGAACTACGGCCTGCGTGGTGATCGCTACAAGGCCTTCGGCCGCACCGAGGGCCAGCTCAGCCCCCGCCTGGGCGCGGTCTGGAATGCCAGCGACAGCACCACCGTGCATGCCGGCTATTCGCGTTACTTCACGCCACCGGCCAGTGAGCTGATCGCCAGCAGCGATATCGCCCTGTACGACGGCACCACCAACCAGCAGCCGGGCGGCGGCAACAACATTCCGCTGGCCGAACGCAGCGACTACTACGACATCGGCGTCTCGCAGCAGCTGGGTGAACACCTGACCCTGGGCCTGGACGCGTACGACCGCCGCGTCGCGCGCCTGCAGGACGAAGGCCAGTTCGGCGCCGCCTACATCTACTCGACGTTCAACTACCGCCGCGGCCATATCCGTGGGCTGGAGTTCAGTGCCGACTACAGCAGCGGTCCGTTCAGCGCCTACTTCAACGCGGCGTACAACAAGGCCATCGGCACCCAGGTCATCACCAGCCAGTACAACCTCGATCCGGACGCGCTGGCCTATGTGGCCGACCACTGGATCCACCTGGACCACGACCAGAAGCTGACGTCGTCGGGGGGCTTCAGCTACGCCTTCGCCGGGCACAACCGGGTCGGTGCCAACTACGTGTTCGGCAGCGGCCTGCGTTCGGATATCGAGGGCGTGCCCAACGGCGGCGAGCTGCCGTCCTACCTGCAGGTGAACCTCAGCGCCGGGCATGATTTCAATGCCGACAGCGGCCATCCGCTGCACGTGCAGCTGGCCGTGATCAACGCATTGGATCGCAGCTACCAGCTGCGCGATGGCGGCGGTGTCGGCGTGTTCGCCCCGCAATGGGGACCGCGCCGCGGCGCCTACCTGAGCCTGCAGCAGGACTTCTGAGGAGACAGGGGTCGGATCCCTTTCCGCAGGAAAGGGCTCTGACCCCACACCGGAAATGGGGTCAGAGCCCTTTGCGATGCAAAGGGATCCGACCCCATCCTGCTTCAGCGCTTGACCTTGCGCAGCGACACCACCAGTGCCCACAGCGCCAGCAGCACGAACCACACGCCCGACCACATCGGCATGGTCAGGCCCAGGAACGTCCAGTCGATGTTGCCGCAGTTGCCGGTACCGGTCAGCACCGTGCGGAACACTTCCAGCGGCCCCATGGTCTCGCGCAGGAAGCTCAGCGGCGGGCCACAGGTCGCGCCCATCTCCGGCGGCAGCATCTGCACGTAGACGTGGCGCGCAGCGATGCCCACGCCGACGGCCGCCGCGATGAAGGCGAGCACGCCGTAGGTGGCGCGGCCGGGACGGTTGGACGGCCCGTGCAGCGCACCGATCAGGAACAACAGGCCCAGCGCGGCAAAAGCCAGGCGCTGGAAGATGCACAGCGGGCACGGCTCCAGGCCCATCTTCAGCTGCAGGAAGATCGCGTAGCCGAGCAGGCCCGCGCAGATCAGGAAGCCCAGGAAGAACTGGGCGCGGAAGGGCCAGCGCAGTGGATTCATCGTCAACGCTCGAATGGATCAAGGCGCCAAGCGTAACCGAGAGCGCGCCCCGTTCGAACCGCCACAGGTGACGCCTGTCGGAACGGTGCGGGTCGGATCCCTTTGCGAATGCAAAGGGATCTGACCTGCGGTGCTGCCTGCTCGGGGTCAGAGCCCTTTCCTGCGGAAAGGGATCCGACCCTTGGAAACGCAAAAGCCCGGCAGGAGCCGGGCTTTCGCTGTGTCGCGTTGGAGCGGTCCGATTACTCGGCCACTTCCTCGGCCACGACCGGACGGTCAACCAGCTCGACGTAGGCCATCGGTGCGTTGTCGCCGGCACGGAAACCGCACTTCAGCAGGCGCAGGTAGCCGCCCGGACGGTTCGCGTAGCGCGGGCCCAGGATGGTGAACAGGTTGCCCACGGCTTCGTTGTCGCGCAGGCGGGCGAAGGCCAGACGGCGGTTGGCGACCGAGTCGACCTTGGCCAGAGTGATCAGCGGCTCGGCAACGCGGCGCAGTTCCTTGGCCTTCGGCAGGGTGGTCTTGATCAGCTCGTGCTTGAACAGCGAGGCGGCCATGTTCTTGAACATCGCTTCGCGGTGCGCGCTGGTGCGGCTGAACTTACGGCCAGACTTCTGGTGACGCATGGTGATATTCCTTGGTTAATGATGCGGCTGTGTGGATCGTTGTCGCCATCCTGGCGTTACTGCGCGGACTGCGGTTGGTCCTGGCCGCCCGTCCTGGACGACCTGCCCGCGAACCTGCGGTTCGTCGTGGCATGGTGTGTTGCGTTGAAGGCTCCACCGCGAGCGGTGGAGCCTCCAGGCATTACCGATATCAGCCCAGCATGCCGTGGCTGGCGACGCCGGCCGGCGGCCAGTTCTCCAGCTTCATGCCGAGGGACAGGCCGCGCTGAGCCAGCACTTCCTTGATCTCGGTGAGCGACTTCTTGCCCAGGTTCGGGGTCTTCAGCAGCTCCACTTCGGTCTTCTGGATCAGATCGCCGATGTAGTAGATGCTTTCAGCCTTCAGGCAGTTGGCCGAACGCACGGTCAGCTCCAGATCGTCGATCGGGCGCAGCAGCACCGGATCCACGCCGTTGTTGGCCGGCTTGGCCGCACCGCGGTCGCGGTGGGTGAAGTCACCGAACACCGACAGCTGGTCGCTGAGGATGTCGGCGGCGGTGCGCACGGCTTCCTCGGCATCGATGGTGCCGTTGGTCTCGATATCGATGACCAGCTTGTCCAGGTCGGTACGCTGTTCGACACGCGCCGCTTCCACGGCGTAGGCGACACGGCGGACCGGCGAGAACGAGGCATCCAGGACCAGGCGGCCGATGGCACGGGTTTCTTCGTCCGGACGACGACGCGCGGCAGCCGGCTGGTAGCCGAAACCACGTTCGATCTTCAGACGCATGTTGATCGCCGTATCCTTGGTCAGGTGGCAGATCACATGGTCGCCGTTCAGGATCTCCACATTGTGGTCGACCTTGATGTCGGCAGCGGTGACAACGCCCGGGCCCTGCTTGGACAGGGACAGGGTGGCGCTGTCGCCGGAGTGCATACGGATGGCCACGTCCTTCAGGTTCAGCAGGACTTCGAGCACGTCCTCCTGCAGACCTTCGACCGTGGTGTACTCATGCAACACGCCGTCGATTTCGACTTCCGTGATGGCGAAGCCCGGGATGGACGACAGCAGCACGCGACGCAGGGCATTACCCAGCGTATGCCCGTAACCCCGCTCCAAAGGTTCGATAACGACCTTTGCACGGGTGTCGGTAAGGCGTTCGATCTGCGGACCGCGAGGACGCAGAACCTGGTTGGCGGTAACCGTCATGTTGCGGGTTCTCCTAGTGAACCCCCGGCCGTCGCCGGGGGCTCTCCAATGTGAATTACTTCGAATACAGCTCGACGATCAGCGCTTCGTTGATGTCCGCAGGCAGATCCGAACGATCCGGAACAGCCTTGAAGATGCCGGTGAACTTGCCGGAATCCACTTCAACCCACGACGGGCTCAGGTCATGCTGGGCGGCGACGGTCAGGGCTTCCTGGACGCGCAGCTGCTTGGCAGCCTTTTCAGACAGGGCGATGGCGTCGCCAGCCTTGACCTGGTACGAAGCCAGGTTGACCGACTTGCCATTCACGGTGACGCCGCGGTGCGACACCAGCTGACGGGCAGCCGGACGGGTCACGGCGAAGCCCATGCGGTAGACGACGTTGTCCAGGCGGGTTTCCAGCAGCTGCAGCAGGTTCTCGCCGGTGTTGCCCTTCTTGGTCGAGGCCTTCTTGTAGTAGTTGCGGAACTGACGCTCCAGCAGGCCGTAGATACGCTTGACCTTCTGCTTTTCACGCAGCTGGGTGGCGTAGTCGGACAGCTTGCCCTTGCGGGCAGTGGCGCCGTGCTGGCCGGGCTTCTGCTCCAGCTTGCACTTCGAGTCCAGCGCACGCGCCGGGCTCTTCAGGGACAGGTCGGCGCCTTCGCGGCGGGCGAGCTTACAGGTAGGACCGATATAACGAGCCATTTCTTATCGCTCCCTTTAGACGCGACGCTTCTTCGGCGGACGGCACCCGTTGTGCGGGATAGGCGTCACGTCGATGATGTTGGTGATCTTGTAGCCGACGTTGTTCAACGAACGCACGGCCGACTCACGGCCCGGACCCGGGCCCTTGATGCGGACTTCCAGCGACTTCACGCCGTAGTCCAGCGCAGCACGACCGGCCTTTTCAGCAGCCACCTGGGCAGCGAACGGGGTCGACTTGCGCGAACCGCGGAAGCCAGCGCCACCGGAGGTCGCCCACGACAGAGCATTGCCCTGGCGGTCGGTGATGGTGACGATGGTGTTGTTGAACGAAGCGTGGACGTGGGCAACGCCGTCGGTGACGACGCGCTTGATCTTCTTCTTGGTCTTAGCAGCGGGCTTAGCCATTTCTCAGTCCCTTACTTCTTGATCGCCTTGCGCGGACCCTTGCGGGTGCGGGCGTTGGTACGGGTGCGCTGGCCACGCAGCGGGAGGCCACGACGGTGACGCAGGCCGCGGTAGCAGCCCAGGTCCATCAGGCGCTTGATCGCGATACCGATTTCACGGCGCAGATCGCCTTCCACGATGTACTTGCCGACTTCGGCGCGCAGGCGCTCGATTTCCGGCTCCGACAGATCGCGGATCTTGGTGGTCGAAGCAACGCCTGCGACTTCGCAGACCTTCTTCGAACGGGTACGGCCGATGCCGTAAATGCTTTGCAACCCGACCCAGACATGCTTCTGGGCTGGCAGGTTGACGCCTGCAATACGCGCCATGACGCGGTTCTCCAGCTGAGTGATGGCCGACAGCGCGCCTCGGGCACGCCAATCCGGCAGGATGGATCAAAAAAGTGAACTAGCGATACTAACAAGGTTCCGGTTTACATGGAAGCCCGTGAAACCGTTGGTTTCATGAACCCGGCCTGGGGAGTGTGCCCAGGCTCCGGCGCCGGATGGGGTTGGACCTGGGGTTTCCCCCGGGGCCGCCCGCGCTACTCCAGCGCGGGACCACCTCATCACACCCCCACCCGGAACCGCTGCGGGGGCCGCCCTTCGTTTGTGTGGCCGGAGTCCGCGAAGCGGAGGGACCATCACGTCAGGAAGACGAAAGTATAACAGGCCTATCAGCCGCGGGCAAAACCGCCGCGGTTGCCACCCTTCAGGTTGGCCTTCTTCAGCAGGCTCTCGTACTGGTGGGACATCAGGTGCGCCTGCACCTGGGCGATGAAGTCCATCACCACCACCACCACGATCAGCAGCGAAGTACCACCGAAGTAGAACGAGGCGTTCAGCTGCGTGCGCATCAGTTCCGGCAGCAGGCAGACGATCACCAGGTACGCCGAGCCGGCCGCGGTCAGGCGGGTCAGCACGCCGTCGATGTAGTCGGCGGTCGCCTTGCCCGGACGGATGCCCGGAATCAGCGCACCGGACTTCTTCAGGTTGTCGGCGGTTTCCTGCGAGTTGAACACCAGCGCGGTATAGAAGAACGCGAAACCGGTGATCAGCGCAGCGAACACGATCATGTGCAGCGGCTCGCCCGGGCCCAGGGCGTTGGCGACCTTCTGCAGGACCTGGCCGAAGCTGCTCTGGTTGGCGGCCTGGCCGGACCACATGGCCAGGGTGGCCGGGAAGGCCAGCAGGCTCGAGGCGAAGATCGCCGGGATGACGCCGGCCATGTTGAGCTTCAGCGGCAGGAACGAGGTCTGGTTCATGTACGCGTTGCGACCACCCTGGCGGCGCGCGTAATTGACCGTGATCCGGCGCTGGCCACGCTCGACGAACACCACGAAGAAGGTGAAGGCGAGCACGACGATGGCG
This sequence comes from Stenotrophomonas sp. YJH_SMC_82, assembly GCF_059368875.1. Taxonomy (NCBI): domain Bacteria; kingdom Pseudomonadati; phylum Pseudomonadota; class Gammaproteobacteria; order Lysobacterales; family Lysobacteraceae; genus Stenotrophomonas; species Stenotrophomonas sp. YJH_SMC_82. The sequence goes on along the minus strand of NZ_JCAFSE010000009.1, from coordinate 10,713 downwards.
ATCAGCAGCAGCTGGATGAACTGGATGTTGCCGTCGCGGTAGGCATCGAAGGTGTGGATGACCGCACCCGGCAGGCCCGCCACGATACCGGCGAAGATGATCAGCGACACGCCGTTGCCGATGCCGCGCTCGGTGACCTGCTCACCGACCCACATCAGGAACATGGTGCCGGCGGTCAGTGCGACCACGGCAGTGAGCACGAAGCCCATGCCCGGCGCATACACGACCGGAGCGCCCGACGGCGAGACCTGGCCCTGCAGGGCCAGCGCGATCGAGCCGCCCTGCACCACTGCCAGCAGCACGGCGCCGATGCGCGAATACTGGGTGATCTTGCGGCGGCCGGACTCACCTTCCTTCTGCATCGCCTTCAGGGCGGGGAAGATGTGCACGGCCAGCTGCATCACGATCGATGCCGAGATGTACGGCATCACGTTCAGCGCGAAGATGCTGAAACGGTGCAGGGCGCCGCCCGAGAACATGTTGAACATGTCCACGATGCCGCCGCCCTGCTGTTGCATCATGGCAAGCATGGCATCGGGATTGACGCCCGGCACCGGCACGTAGCAGCCGATGCGATAGACGATCAAAGCCCCGACGACGAACAGCAAACGTTGGCGAAGTTCAGTGAACTTGCCCATTCCGCCCGCGAGGTTACCGATGCCAGCTTGCGCCATGATTTTCTTACTCCGTTACGCTGCCGCCGGCAGCTTCGATTGCAGCCTTGGCACCGGCCGTGGCAGCAATACCCTTCAGGGTGAACGCCTTGGTCACTTCGCCCTTGACGACGACCTTGGCCTTCTTTGCGGTGCTCGGGACCAGCTTGGCAGCACGCAGGGCGGCGAAATCGATCTCACCGGCCGGCAGCTTGTCCAGCGCGTACAGCAGCACTTCAGCGGTGTCCTTGGCGATCGGCGAACGGAAGCCGATCTTCGGCAGACGACGCTGCATGGGGGTCTGGCCGCCTTCGAAGCCAGCCTTGATCTTGCCGCCACCCTTACGGGCGAACGAACCCTTGTGGCCGCGGCCGGCAGTCTTGCCCAGGCCCGAGCCGATACCGCGGCCGACGCGGGTGCGCTCGGTGCGGGCGCCCGGTGCCGGGCTCAGTTCATTGAGACGCAGAGTCATGGTCGATTACTCCTCAACCTGGACGAGGTACTGAACCTTGTTGATCAGGCCGCGTACCTGCGGGCTGTCCTTCAGTTCACGCACATCGTTGAGCTTGTTCAGGCCCAGGGCACGCACCGACAGGCGGTGACGCGACTGGGTACCACGCAGGCCACGCACCAGGCGGACCTTCACAGTCTTGTTGGACTCATTAGCCATGGTTGAGTTCCTCCACCTTCTTGCCGCGCTTGGCCGCGATGCGAGCCGGCGACTGCGCAGCAGACAGGCCCTTCACGGTGGCACGCACCAGGTTGATCGGGTTACGCGAACCGGTGGCCTTGGCCAGCACGTTCTTCACGCCAACGGCTTCCAGCACGGCGCGCATGGCACCGCCGGCGATCACGCCGGTACCTTCCGAAGCCGGCTGCATGAACACGCGGGCTGCGCCGTGACCATCCTTGATGGTGTGCCACAGGGTGCCGTTGTTCAGGTCAACGCTGACCAGGTTCTTGCGGGCCTGTTCCATCGACTTCTGGATGGCGACCGGCACTTCGCGGGCCTTGCCATAACCGAAACCGACCTTGCCTTCGCCGTCGCCGACAACGGTCAGGGCGGTGAAGGTGAACTGGCGGCCACCCTTGACGGTCTTGCTGACGCGGTTGACCGCGACCAGCTTTTCGATCATGCCGTCGTCGATCTTCTCTTCGCGGTTACGGTCGCGATCGCGACCCCGCTGCTGACGCTCTTCTGCCATGTTGATTCCTTGGTTGTTTGGGTATGTACGGCTCGAGGCCGCTTATGGTTGTGGAGTGACGCGTTGTTCCGGTGGGCCACTGCAGAAGAGCGGCGCCGTCCAGCCTCGCTCAGGCTGGCGAGCAGGCAGGCAGGAGGCCATCGACCCCCTGCCCTTGTCCCTTAGAACTGCAGGCCGGCTTCGCGGGCCGCTTCTGCCAGGGCCTTGATGCGGCCGTGGTAGCGGTAGCCCGAACGATCGAAGGCAACCTTCTCGACGCCGGCGGCCTTGGCGCGCTCGGCGACGATGCGGCCAACCTTGGCAGCGGCATCGGCGTTCTTGCCGTTCTTCAGGCCTTCCTTGACGTCGGTCTGGGTGGTGTTGGCGGCAGCCAGCACCTTCGAACCGTCAGCGGTGAAGACCTGGGCGTACAGGTGCTGGCCGGTGCGCAGCACCGACAGGCGGGCGACGCCGAGCTCACGGATGTGGGCGCGGGTCGACTTGGCGCGACGCAGGCGGGCGATGTTCTTGTTCATTTTGATTATTCCTTGAAAGCTGAAGGATGGGCTTCTCCCTGAGGAGTCCGCACATGGATGTGCGGGCTCTTGCGAGGGACTCGCACTTACGCCTTCTTGGCTTCCTTACGGATGATGACTTCGTCGGAGTACTTCACGCCCTTGCCCTTGTACGGCTCCGGTTTGCGGAACGCACGGATCTTGGCGGCGACTTCACCGACGACCTGCTTGTCAGCGCCCTGGACCAGGATCTCGGTCTGGGTCGGGGTGGTGATGGTGATGCCTTCCGGCGCCACGAACACGACCGGGTGCGAGAAGCCCAGCGACAGGCTCAGGTCCTTGCCCTGCATGGCAGCGCGGTAACCCACGCCAACCAGCTCCAGCTTGCGCTCGAAGCCTTCGGACACGCCCTTGACCATGTTGGACAGGATCGCACGCACGGTGCCGGTCAGTGCGACCAGCTCGGCGTTCTCGGTGCTCAGGGTGGCAACGCCATTGTCGACGTTGATGGCAATGCCGGCCGGCTTGGCCAGCGACAGGGTGCCCTTCGGGCCCTTGGCGGTGACGCTGTCCGACTGGACGTTCAGTTCAACCTTACCCAGGGTGATCGGCTTCTTGGCTACGCGGGACATAGTTCTACTCCTTTCGCCTTAGGCCACGAAGCACAGGACTTCGCCGCCGACGCCCAGCTGGCGCGCCTGCGCATCAGTCATGATGCCCTTGGAGGTGGAAATGATGGAGATACCCAGGCCGTTCATGACCTTCGGCAGCTCGCTCTTGCCGCGGTACTGGCGCAGGCCCGAACGCGAGAAGCGCTTCAGGGTCGCGATGACCGGCTTGCCTTCGAAATACTTCAGCACGATTTCCAGCTCGGACTTGTTGTTTTCCAGCTGGGTCACGCGCAGGTCGGTGATGTAACCCTCGTCCTTCAGGACCTGGGCGATCGCAACCTTGATCTTGGACGACGGGGCTTTCACCGTCTGCTTGCCAACTGCGGCCGCATTCTTGATGCGGACCAGCAGGTCGGCGATGGGATCAGTCATGCTCATATGAGTACCTTTGAGTGCACCGATATCCGCTTTCGCGAAAATCTGTTGTCTCCTGGAAACGGGCCAGGTCCCTTGATGCAGCGGGCCGGGGCCCACTCCTACAACCCCGTCTGCACAGGGCAAGACGCGGGAGTATACGCCAAAAGAGCCCGACTTGCGTCGGGCTCTTCGGGTTTTTTCGCAGAAAGGAAGCTGAACAGCCCCCTCCCCCGGTTCAGCACCCCCGCAAGGGGGTGCTGAGCGCAGGGCCGGCTGGGATTACCAGCTGGCCTTGCGCAGGCCCGGGACGTCGCCACGCATGGTGGCTTCGCGCAGCTTGTTACGGCCGAGGCCGAACTTGCTGTACACGCCACGCGGACGACCCGACAGCTCGCAACGGTTGCGCTGACGGCTCGGCGACGAATCGCGCGGCAGCTTGGCCAGCTTGGTTGCGGCGTCGATCTTCTCTTCGTAGGTCGCGTCCACGGAGGACACGATCTTCTTCAGAGCCGCACGCTTCTCAGCGTACTTCTTGGCCAGCTTTTCCCGCTTGATGTCGCGGTTGACCATGGAGGTCTTTGCCATTTCGGTTTCCTCGACAGATCAGTTACGGAACGGGAACTTGAACGCTGCCAGCAGCGCCTTCGCTTCCGCGTCGGTCTTCGCAGTGGTGGTGATGGCGATATCCATACCGCGGATCGCGTCGACGGCGTCGAAGTCGATTTCCGGGAAGATGATCTGTTCCTTCACACCCATGTTGAAGTTGCCGCGGCCGTCGAAGGAACGACCGGAAACACCACGGAAGTCGCGCACGCGCGGCAGCGAGATGTTGATCAGGCGGTCCAGGAACTCGTACATCTTGTGGCGACGCAGCGTGGTCTTGCAGCCGATCGGCCAACCATCACGGATCTTGAACGACGCAACCGAGATACGCGACTTGGTGACAACCGGCTTCTGGCCGGAAATCTTGGTCATGTCCGCGACGGCGTTTTCCAGGATCTTCTTGTTGGTGGCAGCCTCGCCGACACCCATGTTCAGGGTGACCTTGACGAGCTTCGGTACTTCCATCGGATTGGTGTAGCCGAACTGCTTCATCAGCGCCGGCACCACTTCTTCCTTGTAGATCTTTTCGAGACGGGAAGTCATCTTCACATTCCTCAGGCGTCGAGCGCCTCACCGCTGGAGCGGAACACACGCAGTTTGCGTCCATCCTCCAGCACCTTGAAGCCAACGCGTTCGCCCTTGCCCGAAGCCGGGTTCAGCACGTTCACGTTGGAGATATGGATCGAAGCTTCGCGCTCGACCACGCCGCCGGCAACACCTGCCTGCGGGTTCGGCTTGGTGTGGCGCTTGACGATGTTCACGTTGGCGACGACCACACGGTCACCGTCGACGCGGACGACTTCGCCCTGCTTGCCCTTGTCCTTGCCAGCGTTGACGACAACCTGGTCGCCCTTCTTGATACGGTTAGCCATGATTATCTCCTGTCGCTCACAGCACTTCGGGAGCGAGCGAGACGATCTTCATGAACTTCTCCGAACGAAGTTCACGGGTCACCGGCCCGAAGATACGGGTACCGATCGGCTCCTGCTTGTTGTTCAGCAGGACGGCAGCGTTGCCGTCGAAGCGGATCAGCGAGCCGTCGGCGCGACGCACACCCTTGCGGGTACGCACCACGACGGCGTCATACACTTCACCCTTCTTGACCTTGCCGCGCGGAATCGCATCCTTCACGGTGACCTTGATGATGTCGCCGATGCCGGCGTAACGGCGCTTGGAACCACCCAGCACCTTGAAGCACATCACCTGCTTGGCACCCGAATTGTCCGCGACGTCAAGGTAGCTCTGCATCTGGATCATGATTCAGACTCCTTATTCAGCCGCACGCGTGATGACTTCCACCACGCGCCAGTTCTTGGTCTTGGACATCGGAGCAATCTCGGTCACGCGGACGACATCGCCTTCCTTGCAGGCGTTGTCGGCATCGTGGGCGTGCAGCTTGGTCGAGCGCTTGATGTACTTGCCGTACAGCGCGTGCTTGACCTGACGCTCAACCAGGACGGTAACCGTCTTGTCCATCTTGTTGCTGACGACACGGCCTTCGACCGTGCGCAGCGTCTTCTTTTCAGTATTGTCGCTCATAGCGGCCATCCTTACTTCGTGCTGCCGAGCAGGGTCTTGACGCGAGCAATCTCGCGACGGACCCGGCGAATGTCGTGGGTCTTCGGCAGCTGGCCGGTGACCTGCTGCATACGGACAGAGAACTGTTCCTTACGCAGGTCGATCAGGTGGGCCTTGAGTTCGTCAGCCGACTTTTCACGGAGAGTTTTGATATCCATCAGCGCACCGTACGGGTCACGAAAGTGGTGGTGACCGAGAGCTTGGCGGCGGCCAGGCGGAACGCCTCGCGAGCCACTTCCTCGGAAACACCCTCGATTTCATAGATCATGCGGCCGGGCTGGATCTGGGCCACCCAGTATTCCACGTTACCCTTACCCGAACCCATTCGAACTTCGATGGGCTTCTTGGTGATGGGCTTGTCGGGGAACACGCGGATCCACATCTTGCCGCCGCGCTTGACGTAGCGGCTGATCGAGCGGCGGGCCGCTTCGATCTGACGCGCGGTCAGCTGACCGTGTGCGGTTGCCTTCAGGCCGTATTCGCCGAAGCTGACAGCGTTGGCGCTCCAGCTCAGGCCATCGTTACGGCCCTTGTGTACCTTGCGGTACTTGGTTCGCTTGGGTTGCAACATTGTCGTTACCTCGCTTCACGGGCCGGGCGCTGACGGTCACCACGGTCGCCGCGATCGTGACGATCGTTGCGCGACGGGGTGTCGTCCTGCTTTTCCTGGCCAACCTGGGAGAAATCGAAGACCTCGCCCTTGTAGATCCAGACCTTGATGCCGATGATGCCGTAGGTCGTCTTGGCTTCAGCGAAGCCATAGTCGATGTCGGCACGCAGGGTGTGCAGCGGCACGCGGCCTTCGCGGTACCACTCCGAACGGGCGATTTCAGCACCGTTGAGGCGGCCACCAACGTTGACCTTGATGCCCAGGGCACCCAGGCGCATCGCGTTGCCGACCGAGCGCTTCATTGCACGGCGGAACATGATGCGACGCTCCAGCTGCTGGGCGATCGACTCGGCAACGAGCTGCGCGTCCAGTTCCGGCTTGCGCACTTCGGTGACGTTGATGTGCGCCGGGACGCCCATCATCTCGCTCACTTCCTTGCGCAGCTTCTCGATGTCCTCACCGCGCTTGCCGATCACCACGCCCGGACGGGCGGTGTGGATCGTCACGCGAGCGGTCTTGGCCGGACGCTCGATCAGGATCTTGCTGATGCCGGCCTGAGCCAGCTTCTTGCGCAGCATTTCGCGCACTTTCAGGTCGGCTGCCAGGTAACCGGCGAACTCGGCCTTGTTGGCGTACCACTTGGAGTTCCAGTCCTTGGAAATGCCGAGGCGGATACCAATCGGATGAACTTTATGACCCATGGTCTTTTCCTTATCCGCTTACTTGGCGGCGCCCACAACCACAGTGATGTGGCTGGTGCGCTTGAGGATGCGGGTACCGCGGCCTTTCGCCCGCGCCATGAAACGCTTCAGGGTCGGACCTTCATCAACCATGATGGTCTGAACCTTCAGCTCGTCGACGTCGGCGCCCTGGTTGTTCTCGGCGTTGGCAATTGCCGACTCCACCACCTTCTTGATCAGGTGGGCAGCCTTCTTGTCCGAGAACTTCAGCAGGTTGACCGCACGTTCGGCCGGCAGACCGCGCACCTGGTCAGCGACCAGACGAGCCTTCTGCGGGGAGATGCGCGCAGTGCGCAGGATGGCTTTCGCTTCCATTGTCATCTCTCCTTACTTGCCCGACTTCTTGTCACCACCGTGACCCTTGAAGGTCCGGGTGATGGCAAATTCGCCGAGCTTGTGGCCGACCATGTTCTCGTTGACGAGAACCGGGATGTGGTTCTTGCCGTTATGCACGGCAATGGTGATGCCTACCATGTCAGGCAGGATCATCGAACGGCGCGACCAGGTCTTGATCGGCTTCTTGCTGCCCGCAGCGGCCTCCACCTTCTTGACGAGGTGGTGATCGACGAACGGGCCCTTCTTGAGTGAACGTGCCATGGTCGATTAGCCCCTACGATCGCGGACGATGAACTGCTGAGTGCGCTTGTTATGGCGCGTCTTGTAACCCTTGGTCGGAACACCCCACGGGGTGACCGGATGCGGGTTACCCTGGCCGGCCTTGGCCTCACCACCACCGTGCGGGTGGTCAACCGGGTTCATGGCAGCACCACGAACGGTCGGGCGGACGCCGCGCCAACGCTTGGCACCGGCCTTGCCCAGCTTTTCCAGGCTGTGCTCGTCGTTGCCGACTTCGCCGATGGTGGCGCAGCACTCGACCGGAACCTTGCGCATTTCACCCGAGCGCAGGCGCAGGGTGGCGTAGATGCCTTCGCGAGCCACCAGCTGCACGGCCGCACCAGCGGCGCGAGCAATCTGAGCGCCCTTGCCCGGCTTCAGCTCGATGCAGTGGATGGTGGTGCCGACCGGGATGTTGCGCAGCGGCAGGGTGTTGCCGGCCTTGATCGGGGCGTCCGAACCAGCGATCACCTGATCACCGGCCTTCAGGCCCTTCGGGGCGATGATGTAGCGACGCTCACCATCGACGTAGCACAGCAGGGCGATGTGGGCGGTGCGGTTCGGATCGTATTCGATGCGTTCCACGCGCGCCGGGATGCCCAGCTTGTTGCGCTTGAAGTCGATGATGCGGTAGTGCTGCTTGGCACCACCACCGACGTGACGCACGGTGATGCGGCCGTGGTGGTTGCGGCCACCCGAGCGGCTCTGCGACTCGACCAGTGCGGCGTGCGGAGCACCCTTGTGCAGGTCGGGCGTAACCACGCGCACGGCCGAACGGCGGCCGGGGGAAGTGGGCTTGAATTTCATCAATGGCATGGGATGTACCTCAGGCCTTGGCCGTTACATCGATCGACTGGCCGTCGGCCAGGCGAACGTACGCCTTGCGCCAATCGCCGCGGCGGCCAGCACGGTTACGGAAGGACTTGTTCTTGCCCTTGACGTTGACCACGTTGACGGCTTCGACCTTGACGTCGAACAGCTGCTCAACCGCGGCCTTTACATCGGCCTTGGTGGCTTCGTTCGAAACTTCGAAGACATACTGGTTGGAGAGTTCCTGCAGGCGCGCGGTCTTTTCGGAGACACGCGGGGCACGCAGCACGCTGAAGATTTTTTCGTTGCTGTTCATGCCAGCCACTCCTCGACCTTCTTGACCGCGTCAGCGGTGATGACGACCGTGTCGGCACCCACCAGCGAGACCGGATCCAGACCCTGGACGTCACGCACCTGCACGTACGGCAGATTGCGGGCGGACAGGTACAGGTGCTCGGACGCTTCTTCGGTGACGATCAGCGGGCGCTTGCCCACTTCCAGGCCGGCCAGCTTGGCGATCAGACCCTTCGTGTTGGTCACTTCGACATCGAAGGACTCCACGATGGTCAGACGGCCCTGACGGTTCAGCTCGGACAGGATCGCGCACATGGCGGCACGGTACTGCTTACGATTGACCTTCTGCTCGAAGCTGCGCGGCTTGGCCGCGAAGGTGACACCGCCGCCGACGAAGATCGGAGCCGTCAGTGCGCCATGACGCGCGCCGCCGCCCTTCTGCTTCTTCGACTTCTTGGTGGTACCAGCCACTTCGGAGCGAGTCTTCTGTGCCTTGGTGCCGGCGCGACCGGCGTTGCGGTAGGCAACGACGACCTGGTGGACCAGATCTTCGCTGAAATCGCGACCGAACACGGCGTCGGAGACCGAGACCTTGTTGTTGCTACCCGTGATAACGAGTTCCATCGTCATCTCTCCTTATGCCTTGCTCGCCGGACGGACGATCACATCGCCACCCGCCGCGCCCGGAACGGCGCCGCGAACGGCGATCAGACCGCGCTCGACGTCGACCTTGACCACTTCCAGGTTCTGGGTGCTCTGCTGCACCGCGCCCATGTGGCCCGACATCTTCTTGCCCGGGAAAACGCGACCCGGGGTCTGGCGCTGACCCAGCGAACCCGGCGCGCGATGCGACAGCGAGTTACCGTGGGTTGCATCGCCCATACGGAAGTTGTGGCGCTTGATGGTGCCCTGGAAGCCCTTGCCCTTGGTGACACCCTGGACGTCGACGATCTGGCCGACTTCGAAGATGTCCGCCTTGACTTCGCCGCCAACGGCGAAATCGCCGAGCTGCGCGTCTTCAACGCGGAATTCCCACAGGCCACGACCCGCTTCCACCTTCGCCTTGGCGAAGTGGCCGGCTTCCGGCTTGTTGACCAGGGCAGCGCGACGCGCGCCGACGGTCACCTGCACGGCGCTGTAGCCGTCGGTTTCGACGGTCTTGATCTGCGCGATGCGGTTCGGGGTTGCTTCGATCAGGGTCACCGGGATGGAACGGCCATCTTCGGTGAACACGCGGCTCATGCCGGCCTTGCGGCCCACGAAGCCCAACGAATACTTCTTCGTCATGGTCGTAGTCCTCAGGTCAGCTTGATCTGAACGTCGACGCCGGCAGCCAGTTCGAGCTTCATCAGCGCGTCCACGGTCTTGTCATTCGGGTCAACGATATCGAGCACGCGCTTGTGCGTGCGGGTCTCGTACTGGTCACGCGCGTCCTTGTCGACGTGCGGGGAGACGAGAACGGTGTAACGCTCGATCTTGGTCGGCAGCGGGATCGGGCCACGCACTTGCGCGCCGGTCCGCTTTGCCGTTTCAACGATCTCGCTGGCCGAACGGTCGATCAGACGATGATCGAACGCTTTCAGCCGGATCCGGATCTTTTGGTCCGCCATGGCGGTAGGTTCCTTCGTTAAAAGAGCGACAGACAAAGCCTCTGGGTTGCTTTGCCCCATGAAATTCCTGAATACGGACGGCCCGCAGTCCTGCAGGCCGACAAGGTCACTCCATGGACCTCAAAAACGTAGGCAGACCAGTTTCCCGGCCTGCCCAGACGTAGAAGCATAATGGCACGCAAGGCAGCTGTCAACAGTCGCCTGTTGACGCCGCCTGAATGGCATTGACCCTTCCTGGTCCGGGGAACACAAGGCACATCCTGTGCCTGCTTTCCCATTTGATACGCCCCGATGCCCTACCCAGGCAACATCGGGGCGCAGATACTACCAGATTACTCGATGATCTTCGAGACCACGCCGGCGCCGACGGTACGGCCGCCTTCGCGGATGGCGAAGCGCAGGCCTTCGTCCATTGCCACCGGGTTGATCAGGGTGACGACCATCTTGACGTTGTCACCCGGCATCACCATTTC
>NZ_JCAFSE010000008.1:0-36122 GCF_059368875.1 Stenotrophomonas sp. YJH_SMC_82 | reverse complement strand
TTGCCTGACGCTTGCACTTGCCGTCGCGGTGAGTGCCGGCGCGTGTGCGCGGCCGCCGTCCACCGAACACGAAAGGAATCCCGCCATGTCCGGCGCAACGCAGACCGGCCGCACGATCAACGGCCACACCTATACCGATGCGCCCGTGGACGTGAAGCTCGGGCCGAACACTTTCCGCATTCCGGCCAACTACCTGGACAGCCAGATCGCACCGTGGCCCGGCGAGGGCGTGACGCTGGTCATCGAGTGGCCGGACATGAAGCCGACGCCGCCGGGTGCCCGGGCGAATCCGCGTACGAATGATTTCCGGAAGGAAATTGCTGTGGCGATCGACTACATCGATCGTGCGCCAATCGAAACATCATTGGAGCGATTGTCCTCCAACCAGGCATCCGCCGAGGAAGGATCGGTGGAGCGAGGGGATCCTCGGGATCGACTCGATCTGCGTATTGCGCGGCCCGACGTCATGGGACTGACGCCTTACGCCATTGATGAAACGAGGATGGGGATTTTCTCGAAGGAATACGAGGCACGCTATGGAAAACCGCCCACCCGTAATCCTGCCTATGAAGATGACTGGTACATCGCGCGCGCTCCCAACGGCAGCCTGACCACATTCATCAAATGCGAAAGCACGGCGTTTCGGGGGGATGGCGTTCGCCTGCAGGGCGATCAGGTCATCAGTGAGCAAGGGCAAGCCGCTGCGGGGTGCTTCCACTATTTCTCGGATGTGGAGAACAAGCTTTCCATCTCGCTGAACTACAAGCGGGCCTTCCTGGCGGACTGGAAGCGGATGGAAGATGCGGTGCGGGATCTTCTCGCGCGCTCCCGCGTCCGGCAGTGAGTGCATTCAGGAGCAGGCGATGGGCGGATTGACGCAAGAGAATCTCAGGATTCTGGCCAGCTATGCCAGGGCCGGAAACCGTGAGTTGTACTGGAACTATCTGTCGCAGCTGCCAGATGCGGATGGCTATGGCACGCTTGCGCTGGGCGTCGTTCGCAACGACAGCCTGCCAGGCCGCGTTGCGAACAGCTATGCACAGGAATATGCCCGGAATCAGGAAGGCAAGGGCTCCGGCTTTCCCGACGCGCAGCTGAGCGAGCGCCAATGGGAGATGTTTGGGCAGACGCTTCTGCGCCAGGACCTGGAGCGACGCCTGTTCTGGATGGAGCAGGGGCGTCCCGAATTTGCACTGAATCTCCCCGGCAAGGACGTGATGCTGGCTCACGACCGCGCATTTGAACGGCATGAACTCGATCCCAACTGCTGGACGCCGCGCGTGTTGCTGCAGGCGGCTGAGCAGAAGAGCGGCCCCGAGAAGCTGGAACAGATCTGGACCAACATGCTCAACAACGACTATGCCGGAGGCCCGCGCGTAGGCAACACCAGCGTCGATGCCATCAGCCAGATGGGATGGGCGAAGGGCGGGCAGTACCTGACCCGGTTGAGCGTGCTGGAAGCCACCCAGGCACTGGAAGGGCGCTCAGCAGTCGATCCGAACGTCATCGGTGGCAACAGCTACTACGCGATGTACTTCGAAGCGGACAGGAAATGGGCCAGTGTCAGCGCGGGTGGTGGCCACATGTCGATGCGTGAGATCACCGATCCGGCCCGCATCGCCGAGCTCAACGACGCGCGCGAGGTTCGTCTGGAGCGCCAGGAAAAACGCACCCAGTTCCACCCGGACGACCCGTACCGGACCATCACCCGCAGCCCGCTGACCGCAGCCGTGGACGACGTGCCGGATCCCGCGCAGGTAGCGACCCGTCTGGCCGACATTGGACCCGGCCACCGTGAGTACGCATTGATGCAGCAGGTGCGCGAAGGCGTGGCCGCGATCGATGCCGGCGCCGGGCGTACCCACGACGAGAACAGCGAGCGCCTGGTGGCGAGCGTGATGGCCTTGGCGCGCCACAACCAGCTCGAACGCGCCGACCATGTGCTGCTGAGCGCGCAGACTGCCGATCACCCGGCCGGCCGCAACGTGTTCGTGGTGCAGGGCGAGTTGAATGATCCGGCGCATCTGCGGGCCTCCATGCCCACGGACCGGGCGGTGCAGACGCCGGTCGAGCAGTCACTGCAGGCCCTGCAGGCAGTCGGTGCGGATCGTGAACAGGCACACGCGCAGCGCCAGCAGGAGGTCGATGCGCAGGCGCGCGACATCCCGGCGATACGGATGGGCTAGGGTCCCGGCCTGTCGCAGCTTCGCCTCACGCGGTCTTTGCAACTCGGTGCGCGGGCATTGCTAAGTTCGCTTGGCGACCGACGCGTACCAGCCGGGTAGATGTCCGCCTGGGTGGATGCCATTTCACCGCTGCGGTAGCCGCCCACTTTGGTGGGCATTCTGGCCCTGGCGCGCGGTGACGCAGCCGTGCCCACCAAGGTGGGCACCCACCAAGGCGATGTGGATTGGCATCCAGTACCGGGGCGCTACCTCGCCGGGGCGTCTGCCGTCTGCGCGGCCACCATGGCCTGCTGCATCTCCTTCAGCGACAGATAGCCATCACCATCGGTGTCCAGGCCCGCAAAGTACTTCGCAATCTCCGGCACCAACGTGGCTTCATCCTTGCTGATCCTGCCATCCTTGTTCGTGTCCATGGCACTGAACGCGGCGTCGATCGAATCGGCCTGCTTGCTGAAGCGCCCCTGCTGGAATCTGGTGTATTCGGCCTTGTCGACGCGCCCATCCTTGTTGGTGTCCATCGCTGTGAACGTGGAATCGATGTAGGCCTGCTTCGGGTCAGCCGGCGCGGCCTGGGAGGCCAGCGGAGCGGCGCACAATGCGATCAACAGAGCGGTCTTCTTCATGGGTCGTATGTCCTTGAGATGTGCAGGTCAGCGGCAGGGATAGGTGTAGCCGTCGGCGCCGCGATAGGTATCGTTGCGGCGGTCATAATTGCCGTAGCGGCGAATGCAGTAGTCGGCGCGTTCGCGGGTCTCGCGTTCGCGCTTGGCGGCTGCGGCAATCACACCGGCCACGACGGCTGCGCCCACCACGCCCACCACCACACCGGTGGTCTTGGCATCGTGGCGGCGCTCACGTTCCCGGTCACGCTCACGCTCGCGTTCACGACGCTCCCATGCATCACGATCGCGGTCACGGTAGTCCTGGTCCCACTGCGGGTTGTAGCGGTTACCGCGTTGCGCATGGGCGTCGCCGGAGTAGGGCAACAGCAGCATCAGTTGTGCAGCCGCTGCCAGCAGCAGTGCGGTTCCTCCTGGTTTCAGAGACATCGTCCAGCTCCTGTGCGGACATTGTTGGTAGCTCCAGTAGAGCCCGCAGACATTGCGCGAACCTGCCGTCACTGCAGGTAAGGTCACTGGCTATCGAACCAGTGCTTCGACCGGGTCCAGCTGCGCGGCGCGGCGTGCTGGCAGGAAGCCGAAGCCAATACCGATCAGGCTGGAACAGGCGAAGGCGGCCAGGATCGAATTGGCGGAGAACACCAGGCTGAAACCCACGTTGGCCAGCGCCAACCCTGCCCCCAATGCCAGGGCCACGCCGATGCCGAGCACGCCACCGAGCAGGCAGACCAGGACCGATTCGATCAGGAACTGTTGCAGGATGTCGCTGCGCCGCGCGCCCACCGCCATGCGCACGCCGATCTCGCGTGTTCGCTCGGTCACCGACACCAGCATGATGTTCATCACTCCGATTCCGCCCACTACCAGCGCGATGGCGGCGATGGAGCTGATCATCATGGTCAGGATGCCGGTGGTCTGTTCGATGGACTGGCGGATCTGCGCGTTGTTGCTCATGTAGAAATCGGTGCTGCCATGGCGGCGTGCCAGCAATCGTCCGATGGCGCGCTCGGCCGCCTCCATGCTGATGGCATCGGAGACACGCACGGTGATGCTGGAAACGTGGCTCTGCCCGAGCATGCGCGCCATGGTGGTGGTGTAGGGCAGCCACACCCGCAGCAGCGAGGCATCGCCGACCGCGCCGGCGTCCTTCTTCACCACGCCCACCACGCGCACCGGCACGTTGCCCAGCAGCAGGGTCTGGCCGATGGGATTGTCCACCGCAGCGAAGAAGCGGGCGCGGGTATTGGCATCGATCACCACTACCTGCTGGTAGCCGGCCACGGCGGCCGGGCCGAAGAAGGCACCTTCGCCCAGCTTCAGGCCATGCACGCGGAAGTACTGCTCGCTGACGCCCTGCACCTGCACGCTGGCCGAGCGGTTGCCGCGCAGCGCGGTGCCGGTGGTGGCCACGCCGGGTGTAGCGCTGTCCACGAACGGCTGCCCGGCCAGGGCCACGCTGTCGCCGGGGGTGAGCGTTTCCACCCGCGCCGAGTGCAGGTCGCCGAAGCCGGACCCGGGATAGATCTCGATGGTGTTGGTGCCCAGCGAGGAAATGTTGGACAGGATGGCCTGGCGCGCGCCGGTACCCAGCGCGACCACGGAGACGACCGACGCAATGCCGATGATGATGCCGAGCATGGTCAGGAAGGTGCGCATGCGGTGCGCGTTCATTGCGCGCAGGGCCATGCGTAACGCCTCCGTAAAGCGGTCACGCACCGCCTGCCAGCCGCTGCCACCGCCGCGCTGCGGCGGGGCCGCCGCTGACCCATTCGCGGCAGAGACCCTGCCCGTGGCGCGATCATCGACAACCCGGCCATCGCGGATCTCGATGATGCGCTGGGCATGTTCGGCCACGGCCATGTCGTGGGTCACCAGCACCACGGTGTGGCCCTCGGCATGCAGCTCGCCCAGGATCTTCATCACCTCCCTGCCGGAGTGGGTGTCCAGTGCACCCGTCGGCTCATCGGCGAAGATCACCGCGCCGCCGTTCATCAGTGCGCGCGCAATCGAAACACGCTGCTGCTGGCCACCTGACAGCTCGCCAGGCAGATGCTGCATACGTTCGCTCAGGCCCAGCCGCGCCAACAGCTCGGCCGCGCGGGCGCGGCGGTTGGCCCCCGCCATGCCGGCATAGATCGCTGGCACTTCTACATTGCCCAATGCGGTCAGGTCGGTCAGCAGGTGATAGCGCTGGAAGATGAAGCCGAAGTGCTCGCGGCGTAGTTCGGCCAGTTCATCGGGCGACATCTGAGCGGTTTCGCGTCCGGCGATCTGGTATGCACCGGCGGAAGGGCGATCGAGGCAGCCGAGGATGTTCATCAACGTGGACTTGCCCGAGCCGGACTGGCCCACGATGGCCACCAGTTCGCCTGCGTGGATGTCCAGGTCCACGCCATCGAGCACGACCAGGGTCTGTTCGCCGGCCGCGAACTCGCGGCGGATGCCGCGTACGCGCAGCAAAGGGGCGGTGGTGGATGTGCTCATTTCGACGGCGCGTGTGCGGTAGCGGCTTCGTCCCGGGCCTGCGCCAGCACCACCTGTTCGCCCTCTTTCAGGCCGCTGCGTACCTCCACCTGGATCTGGTCGTCCAGCCCGATGGTGATGCGGCGCGCATGGGCGTGCCCGTCCGCGCCACGCACCTGTACGCTGTAGCTGCCATCGGCCGCGCGTGCACCGAGCGCAGCGGAGGACAGCGTCAGTACGTTGTCGGCGCGACCCAGCACGATGCGCACCTGCGCGGTCATGTAGCTGCGCAGGCGGCCATCGGCGTTGGCGACGTCGAACTGCCCGTTGTAGTACATGGCGGTGCGGCTGCCACCGCCGGTCGCGGGTGAAGCAAGGGCGGAGGCGTCTTCCTGGGTGATCGATTCCGGAGCCGGGGCGATATCGCGCAGCGTGCTCCTGTAGCGACGTCCCGCGTCGCCAAGAATGGTGAAGTACGCTTCCTGACCAACGGACGTGTGCACAACATCCGCCTCGGAGATTTCCGCGTAGACCGTCATCACGTCCTGGTTGCCCAGCATCACGATGGTCGGTGCGCTCTGTACCGCGTTCACGGTCTGCCCCTGGCGCGCCACCACGGCCAGCACGGTGCCGTCGGTGGGGGCGGTGATACGGGTGTACTCGAGGTTGGTCTGTGCGATATCCACGGCGGTCTGCCGCTGCACGATCTCACCTTCCAGCGCGGCGATCTGTTCCCGGGTGGCATCGACCTTGGCCTTGGCCGCATCGACGTCGGCGCGTGCCACCAACTGCGAGGTCACCAGCTGCTGCTGTCGATGCAATGTCAGCTCGAACTGGCGCAGGTCGGTGGCCAGCGCATCGCGGTTGGCGCGCGCGGTGCGCTGTGCTGCCTGCGCACTCAGCAATGCGTTGCGCTGGGTGCGCGAATCGATATCGGCAATCGGATCGCCGGCCTTCACCTTGTCGCCCAGCTTCACATGCAGGGCCTCGATGCGGCCGGATACCTGCGCGCCCACGCTCACCAGCCGCGAGGGCTTCAGTGTTCCGGTGGCTTCAACGACCTGTTCAATGTTGCCCCGGGTTACCGGTGCCACCTGCAGCTTCGGTGGTGGTACGGGCCGGAGCCAAGCGAAGAGTGCCAACGTTGTGCAGAGGAGTGCGGCAGCAATGATCAGCACACGGCGGCGGCTGCGCGGTGTGGCGCTCATCGGCGCGGCATCCGGAAGAGACAGGGCATCGTGGATCCTCGAGACTGTTGGAATGCACGCCTGGGGCGACAGGTGTGGATGGTGGTCGAGTCTCGATGCGCTGGATTGCGCGAACCTTGCGATGGTGCAGGCGTGTCAGTGGGCAATGCCCTGCGTGAGCAGTGCCATCGCGATGAACTGGATCATGCTACCGAGCGCCAACAGCACGTGGCGGAGGCGTTGCGCCGGCGTGGGCAAGGTCGAAAGGTGGCACAATGCGCCGACCAGCAGCACGGCGCAGACCGCAATCGGCAGCGTTGCGGTGGCGGCGATGATCGCGATGATCATCAACGTGGCAGCAAGCATCACGGTGGCTGCATGCGTATCCAGGGCCCGCAGCAGCGGGGGAGCCGGGCGCAGTGCAGCCCCTCGCCACACGACCAGCATGTGCAGTGCGGCATGCACGGCGACGAACACCAGCACGGCAGTGGCCGTTGCATGCGCGTGCCGATACGCGGAAGCCACCAGCGCAAGGCCTGGGAGCAGCAGGAACAGTGCGGCGAACAGGCGGATCAGTACGCCGGCCCGCTCGCGTTCGGGAATCATCCGCAGCCAGTGCGGCCAGTGTTCCAACCCACGCGCGCGGCCTGCATGCGCGCGGCAGTTCCATGCTGCGGCGGTCAGGCTGGGCGTATTCCGAGGCGGCGGGGCAGGGGTGGAAGAGGGCGGTGGAGGAGCTCCCTGTGTCACATGCAGGCTTCCTGTCAGTTCCGGACGCAGCACCTGCTGTGCCGCTCACCTGGATGCTGGGCAGCGAACATTGCCGCAACCTTGCGCATCAACCGCAGTCCTGGCGCGCGGACAGCCAGTAGTCATCCGCGCATAGTCATCCACGTGGAAGCGATGCGCTCAGTACTCCGGCGCCAATGCGCTGGTGACGCCTGGATGCACGGGGAACTCGATGCGGATCAGGGCGCCGCCACCGGGCGCATCCAGAATCGTGACGTGGCCACCGTGGCGGTCGATCACCTGCCGCACCAGGTTCAAGCCCAATCCGGCGCCTGTCTGCCGGGGGCGCAGGCGTTGGAAGGGTTCGAATACGCGTTCGCGCTGGTCGACCGGAATGCCAGGTCCATCGTCTTCCACCTCAAGGCAGCTGCCCTGTACGCGCACGATGATATGGCGTCCACCGTGCTCGGCGGCATTCAATACCAGGTTGGAGAGCACCCGTTCGATGGCACCGGACTCGCCCAGCACCGGGAAGTTCGGTTCCACTGCCACGGCGACCGTCTTGTCGGACTGGATCAGCAGGGGGGCCAGATCGGCGACGACCCGCTTGGCCACGCGGGCCAGGTTGAGGGAGTCCTTCGGTCCATCGGCTTCCATGCGGTGCAGGTCCAGGAGCTGCTCGGCAAGCGTTGCCAGCCGAGCGACTTCCACCGCCAGGCTGCGTGAGGTGGAATCGTCGGTGGCATCGATCTTCACCCGCAGGATGGCGATCGGTGTACGCAGCTCATGGGCGGCGGCGGCGATGAAGCGGCGCTGCCGTTCGTGCCCTTCGTCCAGTCGGTCCAGCGCTTCGTTCACCGCGGTCACGAGGGGGGCGATCTCTACCGGTACGGCGGTCTCTGTCAGACGGATGCCGCGACGGCTGGCAGAGATGTTGCGGGCTTCCTGCGCGATGCGCTCCACGCCAGCCAGGGCGCGGCGCACGATGATCGGGGTCAGGATGATGGTGGCCAGGCCCAGCAGCAGGAAGATCGGCAGGGTGATGATGTGTGCGGCCAGCGCCATCTGCCAGGTCAGCGAATCGGTTTCGCCATGGGCCATGATGGTCAGCTTGCCGGCCGGACCGCTGTGCTGGCGTATCACCACGGCCAGGCCGTCGTTGCGGCCGCGTCCGCGCAGGTCGCCATAGGGAATGCCGTCGAGGGCGCCGACCAGCGAGGCGTAGGCGGGCGGAACGTGGCCGAATGTCACATGTTGGCCCTGCTCATCCTCGGCGATGAACCACGCGCCGGGGACGATCTTCAGCAGCTCGTCCAGCGCCGGCGTGCGTTCCACATACAGCTCGCCCTTGCTGTCCCGACGAACGGCCTCTGCCGCCACCGGGGCGAAGGTCTGGATGGTGTAGTAGCCGCCGCTGTCGACACGCACCAGCACCATCAGCAATGCGAAGAAGGCCACCAGCAGTGCGAGCAGCTGGTAGATCAGGGTTTTGACGATCAGCGGGCGCTTCAGTGAGGGACGAAGCGCCATTACTTCGTTTCCCGCATCAGATAGCCGACACCGCGGATGGCATGGATTTCCACCCCCGCATCCGCGTCGGCCAGCTTGCGCCGCAGGCGTGAGACATGCGAGTCCAGCGTGTTGGAATGGATGCCGTCGTCGAAGCCGTACACCGCCATCTCGATGGATTCGCGAAGCACGGTGCGGCCCAGCCGGCGGGCGAGGGCCGCCAGCACGCGGATCTCGCGGCGCGGAAGCTCCAGTCGCTGTCCGCCCACGCTGGCTTCGCCCGAGGTGGGGTCGAACAGCAGCCGGCCGATGCTCACCGGCTCCACCTGCATGCCGCTCGGCCGGCGCCCGGCCGCGCGGATCCGCGCGAACAGTTCTTCCAGCGCGAAGGGCTTGGCCAGGTAGTCGTCGGCGCCCTCATCCAGGCCGGCGATGCGGTCCGGCAACTGTCCCAGTGCGCTGAGCACGATGATCGGCACCCCCGGATTGCGCCCGCGCAGCACGGGAATGAGCCCCAGCCCGTCACCATCGGGCAGGGTGCGGTCCAGCAGCACCAGGTCGTGTGATCCGGAAAGTGCTGCTTGGCGGGCCAGTGCCAGGGTGCTGGCCAGGTCCACGACGTAGCGCTCCCGCTGCAGGGCAGACTTCAGGGTGGCAGCCAGTTCGGCTTCGTCTTCGATCAGCAGGATGTGCATCGGCAGGCGTCAGGCGGGAAGGAGGCATAAGGCGGGCGGCAAGCGCCGGCACCGTATTACAGGAACATTGCGTGAACATGGCGTTCCTTCGGGGCCTGCCGGTGACGCCGCAACACCCGCTGCGGCGCGGGCCGCCCGGCGCAAGGTTCGCGCAATCCGCGCACTCCAGCCTTGGCGCCCGTTCGCTTATCCCCAACCCCTGGAGTGCCCATGAAGTTGTTCGTCCCGCTGTTGCTGGTTGCCGCCTTGAGTGGCTGCACCACTGCCAAAATGACCGTCACCCCCGATGGCCGCCGTGGTGTTTCCATCGACTGCAGCGGTTCCAGTTCCTGGAGTGGCTGCTACGAA
Source organism: Stenotrophomonas sp. YJH_SMC_82 (assembly GCF_059368875.1). Lineage (NCBI taxonomy): Bacteria > Pseudomonadati > Pseudomonadota > Gammaproteobacteria > Lysobacterales > Lysobacteraceae > Stenotrophomonas > Stenotrophomonas sp. YJH_SMC_82. Next base: position 26,385 of record NZ_JCAFSE010000008.1, on the reverse strand, counting down.
AAGGCCGGGCAGATGTGCCCAGGCGGCTATGTGGTCTTCAGCAAGGATGGCGATGAAGGAAATGCCATCGCGGTGGGCAACAGGAACGGCTTCACCTCTACCCAGATGGCCACCCGCTCGATGCTGGTGTCCTGCTCGCACTGACCTGGGCAGGGGGAGGTGGGTTGCCACCTCCCCCTCGATATCCAATACAACGATGCCCCTCGAAAGGGGCATTGTTGGGGGTTACGGCGCTGTCTTCGCTTGTCGCGGATCGGCAATGATGCGCGAGGGCGATCCATACAGCACCAGGACCCGCATGCCGGTGGTGAACACCGGATCGGGGCCCTGCACAACCGTCATCAGGTTGCCGTTCTCCGTCTGCACAACATATTCCAGGCCCTTGGCCTGCGAGAGTGCGCGTTCGGAGGCTGCACCGGCAATAGCTCCGACCACGAGGCCGCCAATGGCACCGATGGCCGCCCCCTGGTCGCTGCCACCGATGGTGGAGCCGGCCACACCGCCAGCCGCAGCGCCGGCAACGGCACCACCGCCCTGTGAACCGTCAATACTGACCGCGCGGACGCTGATGACCGTACCGCCGACAGTTCGATTGACCTGTCCCACTGAACCGATGGAATAACTGTCCGTACGCACATTTGGCGCGCAGGCCGTCAGCATCGCAGCAACGGATGCAGCCACCAGCAGGCGCTTCATGGCGCTTCCTGCTTGTTCGGGAACATCGGCTTGGTAATGTCCACGGTTTCCAGCGCCTGCAGGAACTGGGCGATGTTGTTCTGTGCTGAGCGGCTGATCGACTCGCGGGCACGGATTACCCCTGCGAAGGCATAGTTGAACGGAACTTCGCCGGATGCGCTGACATCCTGGGTGTAGACGATGCTGCCGGTTGCACGATCGATCAGCTCGTAGCGGGCGATCGTCTTGGTGGTCATCGATGCACCGAAGCTGGGAATGTCGATCGCCAGAATCTTCACCGACAGGCTCAACTTCACCGGTGCATCGTCGCGGAACACCGCCATCTTATTGAGCGCTTCGGTCAGCGCGTTCTGCCACATCTGCGGCACTTCGTGCTGGGCCTGCGCGGGAATCTTGCCCTTGGCTTCATCCGGACGTGCCAGCGTGACCGTCAGCGACTTCAGTTCGCCATCAATCTTCTTGCTGCTGACCCCGACGTTCGGGACCGAGAAATTGAGCGGCGGATTGGTGGTACAACCCGCCAGCGACACGGCGATGATCGCCGCGAACAGGAACTTCTTCATCCATTTTCCCCTGTGACTACGTTGAAACATCCATGGTGAATCGTATGTTCGTCGGCAACGTCGATGCTGCACCGCAGCGGTCGCATGAAGACGTGGCTGACTGCGCGCAAGGATACCTGAATTGGGGTGGTCTACCGTCCGGGCAGGCGGCACGCTGGCACGAGATGCCGGCGACGCAGGTGGCTCCGCTCAGAAGCTGTAAGCCGCCTGCACATACACCCGCCGCGGCTCGCCCGGGAAATGCCCGTTGCGCTCGATGAAGCCGCTGGCCGCGTACACCTTGTCGAACAGGTTCTTGACGTTGGCCTGGAACTGCCACTGCTTCCACGTGGTCTTCCAGCTCATGTCGAATACCGTGTACGCCTTGACCGTCTGCCCATCCAGGCTGACACGCTCGCCCACATGGTCGGCGCCGAAGCCGATGGCCGAGTTGATCGACGGCAGGTCGTAGCGCGTCCACAGGCCGAGCTTGTTGCGTGGCGCATTGGCGAAGCGGTCGCCGGAGGCATTGGTGATGCCGTTCGGTCCGGCATCCTTCACCCGTGCGTCGTTGTAGGCGTAGGTCAGGTTCACCACCCAGCGCTCGGTCACGTCGGCCAGCAGGTCCAGTTCCATGCCCGTGCTGCGTACCAGGCCCAGTGCAGCGAGTTGGTTTACCCCGCCGATCACCTCGCCGGTGGCCTGCACGATGTTGCTGCGGTCGATGCGGTAGGCCGCCATGTTCAGGGTCACACGGTCGGCCAGCAGGGACTTCAGACCGACTTCCCATTGCCGGCTGCGCTCCGCGTCGAACGGTCCGCCGGCCGCCGGGTTCTGGTTGGTGGCACTCTGCGGCACGAAGCCGCTGGCGATGTTGGCATACAGGTTCACGCCGTCCCGGACGGTAAAGGTACTGCCCAGGCGCCAGCTCAGATCGTTGCCATCCACGCTGCCGCCACCCATGCGGTCCTGATCCTTGAAGCCATCCCAGCGCAGCCCCGCCAGCACATGCCAGCGCGTGCCCAGTGCCAGCTCATCCTGCAGGTAGCCGCCGTAGCGCTTGCTGCGGGTGGCGGTGCTGCGCCAGGGCAGAGCGGCCAGGTTGTAGTCATGCCAGGTGCTCGCGCCATAGACCGGGTTGAACAGGTCGATGCCGCGCACCGGGCCGGCGCCGCGTGCCAGGTCGGCGCTGTTGGCGGTCTGCGCGGTGAAGTCGGCGTCGAGCTGGTACACGTCGGCGCCGAACAGCACCTTGTGTTCGATACGGCCGGTGTTGATCCGCCAGACGGCATTGCCGCTGGCGGTGAAGGCAGTGTTGTCACGGATCTGGTTGCGCAGCTGGCGCGTCATCCACTCGGCCACGCCGTCGCGGTCACGATCAATCAGCCCCATCGGCTCGTGGTACATCTGGTGCTCGTTGTTGCTGAACCAGCGCGCAGCAAGGTCCACGTCCAGGTTGTCGCGCGGTGCGAAGCGATACTGCGCCAGTGCGACCTTGGCGCGCATGTCGAGGAAGTCACTGGCCTCGTTGTGGTTCCAGCGGCGGTCGGTCAGGAAGCTGCCGGCATCGTTCACCGGCACGCCGCGCAGGCGGTTGCCGCCCAGGTTCTGGGTGATGTCGGTGAACTGCAGCACCAGCTCGCCGGTCTGGCCAACGTCGAAGGCCAGCGAGGCATCGCCGATCACGCTTTCGCTGTCGGCATTCCAGCGCACGCCCTGCTCGCTGTCGGCATACAGGCCGGCGCGATAGCGAATGCTGCCGCTGGCATTCAAGGGGCCGGTGCCTTCGATCGATCCGGCGCGGAAGTCCTTGTCGCCTGCCTGCAGCTCGATGCGGCGTTCGGCGCGCGCCTTGGGCTTGCGCGTTACATAGTTGATGACACCGCCCGCATCACCACCGCCGTACAGCGCACCGGCCGGACCTTTCAGTACTTCCACGCGTTCGATATTGAACAGTTGCGGCACCGAGAAGCCCGCATAGGGATCACCACGCAGGCCGTCGTAGAGAACGTTCTCCTGGCGGAACCCGCGCAGGGTGACGCCGGCATAGCTGAAGAAGCTGATGCCGCTGATGCTGCGGTACAGATCGGTGACCTGGCGCGCGGCCTGGTCGTCGATCAGCTCGCGCGGCACGACCTGGATCGACTGCGGCACCAGTTCCAACGGGGTATCGGTGCGGGTGCCGACGGCCGCATCGTTGGCGCGGTACAGGGTCTGCGCGCGGCCGCGGACTTCGACCTTGTCCAGGTCCTTCGGGGTGTCAGCGGAGGCCTCGGAGGCCAGTGCAGGCGTAGCCAGGGAAAGGGGCAGCGCCAGGCAGAGGGCGTGCTTGAGCGGGGTTGGAAGCGGCATGAGGGGGTCGGGGCGGGCTGCAAATGAGAAAGAGTAGCATTTGCAACGCTTCGTGACCTATCCCCCGATTGCGCTATGGACGCAGGCCCGGGTCGGTATATGGGGTGCCGGCCAAGGCCACCAGCACGCCGGTGCCACCGCGCACGATCAGCTGCAGCATCGCTTGGCGCGGATCCTCGCCCCTCTGCTGGCTGGCCAGTCCACTCTCATAGGCGGCCACCATCGACGCCAGCAGCATGGCTGCGCCCAGGCGTGCCTCCGCGTCCTGCGCGGGCCGACCGGCCGCGTCGGCCATCAGCTGGGCCAGGTCGTCGGCCAGCTGTGCCTGCAGCCGTCGCGCGTGCGCCACCAGCACCGGACTGTCGGCCACGGTTGCCCAGAAGGCCGCTGCACCGGAGTTGATCCGTAACAGCGGATGGCCGCTGTCCAGCAGCTCCCGCACCAGCGATTGGAAGGCGGCCAGCGGGGCCATGCCACGGCGCGCCGCCATGCCTTCGCGAAGCAGGGTCCGGGCCTCCTCATCGCGGTCGAACACCAGGTCTTCCTTGCTGGCGAAATAATTGAAGACCGTCTTGCGCGAGACCCCCGCCGCATTGGCAATCTCGGACATGGACACGGCTTCGAAGCCGCGGCGGATGATCAGTTCGGTGGCGACGTCCGAAATGGTCTGTCGGGTCTCGGTCTTGCGCTGCTCGCGGCGGCCCCGGGGCGGGATCATGGGCGGTTCACTTGTGGAAACGTACACCGAGTGTAACATTGGCGTCGCCAGAGCGCCGGCCCGGCGCTCACAGGGAAATCCCATGTTGTACGACGTCGTCATCGCCGGGGCCGGCCCGGTCGGCCTGTTCCTGTCCTGCGAGCTGGCCCAGGCCGGCTGTTCGGTCCTGTTGCTGGAGCAGGCAGTGTCGCCCGAGACACCCTTGAAACGCCTGCCCTTTGGCTTGCGCGGCTTGAACGCGCCCACCCTGGAGGCCCTGGATCGACGTGGCCTGCTGGATGCGGTTGCCGCCAGTCAGGTGCTGAAGCCGGACAACGGCGCACCGCCGCCCGGCACCGCCCATTGGCTGGCGCAACCGCGGCCGCTGGGCGGCCACTTCGCCGGCATTCCTTTTGCGCTGGACAACGTGGACAGTGCGCGCTGGCGCCATCGCTTGCCGACGCCGGTGCCCACCCAGATGGCGGTCGAGCTGCAGTCGCTGGAGGCGGTGCTGGCCGAGCGTGCGGTGTCACTGGGTGTACAGATCGAGCGTGGCTGCACGGTGCAGGCGGTGCACGCACGCGAAGCACAGATGGTGGTCCAGACCGGGCGCGGGCTGATGCGGGGCCGCTGGCTGGTCGGTTGCGATGGCGCCCGCAGCACGGTACGCAAGCAGTCGGGGTTCGTGTTCGCAGGGACGGCGCCGGAGTTCACCGGGCACACGCTGCAGGTCGAACTGGCAGACCCGTCGGTGCTCGTCCCGGGGCGTCAGTTCACCGAACACGGCATGTGCAATTTCAATCCGCCGGGCATGCTGGCGCTGGCCGATTTCGACGGTGGCGCCGGCCATCGCACGCCGCTGGACCGGCACACCGCCCAGGCGCTGCTGCGGCGTGTGTCCGGGCGAGAGGCAACGATCACGGCGTTGCATCTGGCCACCACATGGACCGATGCCGCGCGCCAGGCCACGGCCTATCGCAGCGGCCGCGTGCTGTTGGCCGGTGATGCCGCGCACATGCATTCGCCGTTGGGCGGGCAGGGGCTGAACCTCGGCATCGGCGATGCGATGAACCTGGGGTGGAAGCTGGCCGCGGTGGTGCGAGGTGATGTGGCAGAGTCGCTGTTGGACAGCTATCAGGCTGAGCGCCATCCGATCGGCGCCCAGGTGCTCGACTGGTCACGTGCGCAGGTGGCGTTGATGCGGCCAGGCCCCGGGGCGCGCGCGCTGGCGGCGGTCATCGCCGACCTGGCCGCAACCAGCGACGGTGCCACCTATCTCGCCGAGCGGCTGTGGGGTGTAGCACCGCCACCGGTGCTCGACGGCAGCCATCCGCGGGTTGGCCGAAGCGCACCGGACGTCCAACTGGCTGATGGCCGTCGGATGGGAGAGCTGCTGCGTGCAGGGCAGGGCGTGCTGCTGGGGCTCGATACCGGCGATCCGCTCGGTCCGATCATTGAGCGCTGGCAGCGGTCGGTCACCTGCGTGATGTCCACGGCGCGCGACACGCTGGGACTGGGCGCCGTGCTGGTCCGCCCCGACGGTATCGTCGCCTGGGCCTGCGATGCTGGCGGTGACACGTCGGGGCTGGAGCCTTCGCTGGAACGCTGGTTCGGTTCGCTGCGGTGACCGCCCGCTAGGGCGACGCTACCACGGCCTGCGCGCAGCGCCCGGCTTCGGTCATCACCGAGGCCAGCTGCTTCAATGAGTAAGGCTTGCGCAGCAGGGTGAAGCCATGGCCAGGGTCCCGGGCCAACAGTTCGCTGTAGCCGCTGGTAAGGATCACTGGAAGCCCAGGCAGGCGGCTGCGGATGGTACGGGCCAGATCCAGGCCATTCATGCCAGGCATCACTACGTCGCTGAACACTACATCGAAGCGGGAGGCATCCCGTTCGAGCTCCGCCAGGGCCTCGTCCGCATTGTGCGCAAGTACCACGTTGTAATCGAGCTCGCGCAGGGCGCCGACGGCAAATTCGGCCACATCGACGTTGTCTTCCACAACCAGCACGCAGACACCGTGACCATGCTGCAGCCCCGGTAGCGTCGCCGGCCGTTCCGTCATTTCTCTCGCCTGCGCCAGCGGCAGGTACAGGGTGAAGCGGGTACCGGCGCCCGCCTGGCTCTGCACGTCCACCTCGCCTTCCGACTGCTTGACGAAGCCGAACACCTGGCTGAGGCCGAGGCCGGTTCCGGCGCCGACGCTCTTGGTGGTGAAGAAGGGCTCGAAGATGCGGTCGACGACGGCGGGGTCGATGCCTGCTCCGGTGTCGGTCACGCTGATCGCGGCAAAGTCGCCCTTCATCGGCGCGGCGAAGCGCACCGAAGGCACCGCGGTTACCTGCTCCACCTCGATGGTCACCCTGCCGTGTCCCTCGATCGCATCGCGCGCGTTGACCGCGATGTTGATCAATGCAGTGTCCAGCTGGGTCCGGTCCAGCAGCACCGGCAATGGCGTGCCGGGCAACGTCAACGACACCTGGATGCGTGCACCCAGTACCGTGGTGATGATGTCCGAAAGCGCGTGCACGCTCTCGCAGAGATCGAAGACCTCCGGCGACAGGCTCTGGCGACGCGAGAACGCAAGCAGTTGCGCGGTCAGCTTGGTGGCGCGGTCCGAGGCTGTGGCAATGGCCTGGATGTAGCGGCGCCGGGTGTCGTCTGACGGCCACGTGTGCAGGAGCATGTCCACCGAACCGGTGATGACCTGCAGCAGGTTGTTGAAGTCGTGGGCCACACCGCCGGTGAGCTGGCCGATCGCCTCCAGCTTCTGCGACTGGCGCAGCTGCTCGCGGGCGCGCACCAGTTCCAGATGGGCCTCCCGCGCCTGCTCGGTGATCGCCGCGACCTGGCGGCTGTGCAGGTCGCGCTCGATCACCCGTTCGGTCTGCTCGCTGACCACGCACAGGATACCGGCGACACTGCCGCAGCCGACGCGCAGCGGTGAATAGGAAAACGTCCAGAAAGTTTCGCGCAGCGTGCCGTCGCGATCCATCATCAATGGCATGTTCTTGAAGCTGCGGCTGGTGCCGGCAAAGGCGTCGTCGACGGCATGCACCACGTCCGTCCATACGTCCGCCCAGACATCCTCCAGACGGTTGCCCATCGCGCCGTGCAGCTTTTCCCCCAGCATCGGCAGATAGGCATCATTGAAGAAGAACGCCTTGTCTTCCTTGCCCCAGGCAAGCCACAGGGGTTCCGGCGAATCCAGGATCATCGCAAGCAAGGTGCGAAGTTCGGCGGGTGCGCTTGCGGCACTGGCCGAGCGGGCCCAGTCACTGTCCTGCAGCAGTCGGTAGGCGAGCTGATCAGGTGCAGAGACTGGCAGGGGAAAAGGATGCATGGCCGCCATTGGCGCAGGGAGGTGGCGCAGCATAGCCGAGCGCATGTCATGACGCCCTGCACACCCTCGGCATGAAGGGCCTCGCCACTTCGCCGTTGACGTGGCAGGGATGCACCCTTTGTTCAGCAGGTTGCCGCTATCGCGGCGCAGCGCGAAGGGAGGCGAAGCTGGCCTGATCGGCGGGTCTAGCCCTTACGACCTGCCTGCGCGGTGAGCACATCCCGGCCAGCCTCGGTCAGATCGATATCCCCGTCTTCCGCCTGTACCGCCCATCCGGCGGTCACCGCCCACGTTGCGGCATCGCCGCGCACCGGCTCTGCAGCGGCGATTGCCTGGAGTATTTTCCGCTGTTCCGCAGTCATTTCCACGTGGCGGCCCTCACATACCCAGCAACGACGCCGGTTGCCAGTCCGACAGGCGGGCGTGGCTGACCGGTTGATGGCAGCCGCACCCGTCACAACGGAACAACGCCCCGCCCGGAAGTTGCACCAGGTTGTCTTCGCTGGCAGAGCTGGTCGACGAGCAATGCCGGCAGGTGACCGTGAGCGCAGTGATGCGCTGCACGCTGCCTGATAGATCGAACACGGCCTCGAACGCGCGAATGACAGGGTGGGCAGTGTCCGGCATCTGAGTCTCGACAGGGTGGGGAGACCTCATCGTCGCGCGCCGGCTGTGATGGAGCAGTCAGCCGGATGCATGGGCGCGATCAAGACAGGCGCGGCAACCGGGTGCGCACCTTCGTCAGGGATTGTTCTTCTTTCCGCTCAGGTCCAGCGGCTTGTCACTGCCCTTGCGCTCGCTCGACCACACTTCCATGCCCTTGTTGCAGCGGCTCTCGCGGGCAGCGACCTCGGGCGGCAGGTCCTTCAGGTGCGGCGACTCCTGGCAGGCTTGATGCATGTTGCTGTCGTCATAGGTGGCGCAGGCGCTGAGCGATGCGAGGGCGATGGCAATGAGGGTCGCGCGGAGCGGGGGCTGCAGGTTCACGGGGGCCTCGGGTGATGCCGGGATGGCCATGGAATTCAAATCCGTGACACCGGGCATGCACAATCGGACCAACCGCACTTGTTATCCTATAACAGATGCGCGATAGTCCGGCCCCTGCCGGCGTCAGGCGATGCAGATCACCAGTACCGTGCACAGCACCAGCATCAGCACGAACACGCGCCGGCTCAGTGCCAGGCAGGCCAGATAGGCTGCGAGCGCCCACGCTGCCAGCAGCGCGCAGGCCATCACCCATAGCCCGATACCCATCATCGAACCCGTCGCCAACGCAGACAGTGCGATGGCCTTGAACAGCGCCACGCCCAACACGCTGCCCAGCATGCCGGCCTGCAAGGCGATGGCATCATGGCGGGCAGGTGCGCGATGGGGGGGCATTGCGGGTCCGGTACGGGCCGAGAGCGCGGCGTCGGCTGCACTGTGCCCAAATGCACATCCACGAAATGTGTTCATCGCGCGCGAAGACCGCGATGAAGCCCGTTCAGTCGAACTCACCCTCGGCCGATTCCAGGCGCTGCCGGTACGCCGCGCGGTGCTGGTACAGGCGCTGGCACTCGGCCGACCTGTGGATGCGGCTGCCGGGTTCATTGGCCACCGAGTCGCACATCCGCGCGATGTGATTGTTGTCCGCCAGTTCGGTGACGAAGAACACGGCAGTGATGCCGGTGCCAAGCAGCACGACATACAGCAGACGGCTGAGCCAGCGTGACAATTTCCGCTCGAAGTGCTGCTGGATGGTCAGGTCGAAGCGGATGATGCTGAGCACGATCCAGACGATGGCGACCAGGAAGCAGAGCGTGGGCAGCAGGTCGCGCCAGATGCCTGCTTCGTAGACCGACTCGCTGTAATGGACCGCAGCTCCGGCACCTGCGATGGCAATGGCCAGCGCCCAGTTGCGGCCCAGTGAGAGCAGGTCATCGAGCAGCTTTTCGTGGTTCCTGGTTGGTCCTGCTGCCACGAGGGTTCCTTCTGCGTGTTGCGACCGGCGACGGGCTGCCGCCGATCGTGCAGATGGTGAAGCATCGATTCGGTGATGAGAAGCCTGCCCGCTCAGTATCCTCCTGCGCGTGCACCGATCCAGCGCCGGTAGCGGCGGGTCCGGCACTTTGCGGCCGCCTGTGCCAGCAGCAGTGCCCAGACGGGCGAAACACCCGGCGCCGTGGGCCGGAGCCTGCTCAGCCGCGCCAACTGGTACTTCACTGCGGCCATGTGTGCGCTGGCGGCCAACGGTTTGTTGCGCCAGTCGATGGTGCGCAGTGTCGGCACCGGGTCGCGGCCCTGCTGCCAGCGGTGGGGCAGATCCGGCTCGATCGCCAGCGCGGTGGCGATGCCGACCATGGCCACACCGCTGTCAAGTACCTGATCGGCCACGGCGCGACGGCGGATGCCACCGGTGACCATCAGCGGCATGGTTGCCACCGTGGCGATCTCCCGCGCGAACTCGAGGAAGTAGGCCTCGCGGGCCAGGCTGCGCTGGTCGCGCGCGGCACCGGTCATGGCCGGTGCTTCGTAGCTGCCACCGGACAGTTCGACCAGGTCCACGCCGAGCGGCGCCAGCATTTCCACCACTGCGCGCGCATCCTCGGGCGAGAAGCCACCGCGCTGGAAATCGGCGGAATTGAGCTTCACGGCCACCGCGAACGTGGGCGACACGGTGGCGCGCACCCCCTGCACGATCTCCAGCAGCAGGCGCGCACGGTTGTGCAGGCTGCCGCCCCAACGGTCGTCGCGGCGGTTGGACAGCGGCGACAGGAACTGGCTGAGCAGGTAACCGTGCGCGGCATGGATCTGCACGCCACTGAACCCGGCGCGCTCGGCCAGCTCGGCGCTGCGGATGAAGCGGGCGATCACCTCTTCGATGTCCGCCTCGGTCATCGCCCGCGGCGGTGCGAACTGCCTGGACAGCGCGCCCATCTCCAGGGCGACGGCTGACGGCGCGAGTGCCGGTTGGCCGAGTGCGGCCGGCATCTGCCGCCCGGGATGGTTGATCTGCATCCACATCTGCGCGCCCCGTGAGCGTGCCGTTTCGGCCCAGGCGATGAAGCGGTCAAGGTGGCGGTCGTCTTCCAGCACCACGCCGCCGGGGCCGGTCATGGCGCGGCCATCGACCATCACGTTGCCGGTGATGATCAGTCCTGCGCCGCCATCGGCCCAACGCTGGTAGAGCTGCAGCAGCGCAGCGGACGGCGCGTGGTCGGCGTCGGCCATGTTTTCCTCCATCGCGGCCTTGGCAATGCGGTTGCGGATGATGGCACCGGAGGGTAGTGCCAGGGGCGAGAACAGCGACATCGGACAGCTCCAGGACAGGGGAATGGCGCTACGCTAACCTTCAAGTTTTATTGAAGGTCAACAGGCGCCCATGGCGAGGATTCAGGCAGATGAAGATCGGTGAGCTGGCCCGCCTCACGGGCCTCGCGGCGTCGCGCATTCGCTTCTATGAAGACGCGGGGCTGCTGGTGGCGCAGCGCCAGGCCAATGGCTACCGCGACTATCCGGAACAGGCGGTGCTGTTGCTGGAGTTGATCACGGGCGCGCAGCGTGCAGGCTTCAGCCTGGAAGAGATCCGCGCCCTGCTGCCACCGGACATGGGCCAGTGGCAGCATGAGGCGTTGATCGCGATGCTGCAGCAGAAGGTGGCTGACATCGAAGCGTTGCAGCTGCGGTTGGCAGAGAGCAGGGCGCACCTGCTGGCCCTGATCGAGGACATCCAGGCGCGGCCGGACGGCATCGACTGTGCAGCCAATTCGCGGCGGGTGCTGGACCGTGTGAAGCGCGGTGAGCTGGCGCGGCCGACCCTGGTGGCCGGCGATACAGCGTTGCTGCGACCGGATCGCCGTCGCCGCAGAGGCAGCAACTGACGATCCGGGGCAATGTTCAGTGGCTGCCGACGACGGCGGTGCTGCGCTTCTTGTCCAGCATCACCGCCACGCACCACAGCAGCAGGCCGCCGATCGCGGTAGCCGCGCCGACATAGCCGGTACTGGCCGGGCTGAAGCCGGCGCTGATTGCCATGCCGCCCAGCCACGGGCCGAGTGCGTTGGCAGTATTGAAAGCGGCGTGGTTGGAGGCCGCCGCCAGCGTCTGCGCCTCACCGGCCACGTCCATCAGGCGGGTCTGCAGCACCGCCGCCAGTGCGCCCATGGTGCCGACAGTGATGATCATCGGGCCGATGGTCCACACCGACTGTGCGGCCAGCGGATACAGCAGCAGCATCACGATCGACCACAGCAGCACCACGGCGGCGGCCTTGAAGTGGAACTTGTCCACCAGCCAGCCACCGGCGATGTTGCCGATGATCGCGCCGATGCCGAACACGCCCACCGCCAGCGGCATCCACGATTCGGCCACGCCGGTGACCTGCACCAGGGTCGGTGCCAGGTAGGTGAACACGCAGAACATGCCGGCGAAGCCGACCGCGCCGATCGTCAGCGCCAGCCACACCTGGGACGTGTTGAAGGCGCGCAGCTCGCGCATCGGCGAGGTACGTACTTCATCCGGGTCCGGCAGTAGGAAGCGCGCGATCATCGCCACGGTGGCGATGGCCAGCACGCTGACCAGGGCAAAGGCGGTGCGCCAGCTCAGCTGCTGACCCAGCCAGGTCGTCAGCGGGTTGCCGACCAGGATCGCGATCGACAGGCCCAGCAGCACGCGTGACATCGCCTGGCCGCGCTGGCCTGCGGGACTGATCGCCGCGGCCACCAGCATCGCCACGCCGAAGTAGGCGCCATGCGGCAGGCCGGCAACGAAGCGCGCCACCAGCATCGTGCCGTAGTTCGGTGCCAGCGCGCTGGCCAGGTTGCCGACCGCGTAGAAGCCCATCAGTGCCAGCAGCAGCTTGCGGCGGGGGAAGCTGGCGCCGACGAAGGCGAGGATCGGGGCGCCGACCACCACGCCGATGGCATAGGCGCTGATCAGATGCCCGACCTGGGTTTCGGAAATCGACAGGCCGCGGCTGATCTCCAGCATCAGGCCCATGCTGGCGAACTCGCTGGTGCCGATGGCGAAGCCACCCAGTGAAAGGGCGAGGATGATCAGGGTGCGCTGGCGGGGCGTCAGCCGCGCAGCCAGGGAAGAGTTGGGGCTCATGCGGGGGCGCGATGGGGGGCGGGAGCCGCCCATTGTACTGCTGCACTGCAGCAGGAGCAGCAGCACTCAGGGTAAATCAGCGTTTGATCGGTGACACGCCGGCCCGCCGCGCCTCGTCGCGCCCGGCTCAGATGCCCAGCGCCGCCCGGGCATGAGCATACTTTCCGTGCAGGCGCGCGGCCGTCGCCGCATCGAGCATCGCCAGCCGCTGCGGATCGGCGTTGTCATCCAGATCGGCGCGCTTCACTTTCAGTGCCAGCGGGTGGGCGGCAATGCGCGCGTAGTAGCTGTCCGCGTCGGGTGCTGCATCGCGGTTGAGCAGTTGCACCGCCTCGCGCAGCGGTGCGGGAAACACCTCGATCCGCGCGGCAAACGCCGGGCAGTCCTCGGCCACGTCATGCAGCCAGGCCACCACTTCGGCGTCATCGTCGCCGCGCACCGCAGCCGCCACCCGCGCCACATGGCCGATGTAAGGCTGGCCGGCCTTGTCGATCTGCCCCGCGTGGGCCTCGGTGGCCAGCGTGCGGGCAAGTGCTACCCAGTCCATTGCAGTCTCCTTGGATATCCGCGCACAGTTTCGCGCAAACGCCGCAGCGGTTGTGGATGCGCCCATGACGCTGCCACCGGCATGATGGCGGGGCAGGGGGCGCAGTGTTGCCCCGACAAGGAGGAGTGCGATGCAGGAATTCAGGCATGTGCTGGAAACCCGTGGCCGCTACCAGCTGGTAGCGGTGTCCCACGAGCCGGTGTACGCTCCCGGCGATGTGGTCGGCCATGCGGTCGTCGCCGACGATGGGGATCGTCTGACCGACCTGATATCACTGGCCGAAGCGCGCCAACGCTTGCTGCAACTGGTGCGTGAAGAGGGCGAGGAGCCCGGGCTGGAAAACGAGAACCACCTGCGGAAGAAGGCGTCGCGCTGGCGCCACCGCTAGGCCGTCGCGCCGCGTGCGCATCATGGAGGATTCGGGTGTTGCCCAGTAAGAAGTATCTGCTCATCGCCATCATCACGCTGGCGACCCTGTTGCTTGGTTTCGTGTTCTCCGGCTACTTGACCTTGCTGTTCCTGGGGCTGGACACCCAGCTGTTCACCTGGAACACCTACTACCAGTACGTCCACGCCATCGGCCAACCGCAGGTCGCGCCCTTCGTGGGCAAGATCAAATGGGCGGGCTACGTGGGCTTCGGCCTGCCCCTGCTGGTGCTGCTGGTGGCCGGCCTGGTGCTGCTGCTGAAGAAGGACAAGCGCTCGCTGCACGGCGACGCGCGCTTCGCCACCGGTGCCGACCTGGCCAAGCACGGCATGTTCAAGAAGACCGGCCAGAGCATCGTGGTCGGCAGCCATGGCGGCAAGCTGGTGCGCCTGGATGGCCAGCAGTTCGTGATCCTGGCCGCGCCCACCCGCTCGGGCAAGGGCGTGGGCGTGGTCATCCCGAACCTGCTGGAGTACGGCGAATCGCTGGTGGTGCTGGACATCAAGCAGGAGAACTTCGACCTGACCAGCGGCTGGCGCGCCAGCCAGGGCCAGGAGATCTACCTGTTCAACCCCTTCGCCGAGGACCGGCGCACGCACCGCTGGAACCCGCTCAGCTACGTCTCCGACGATCCGGCCTTCCGGGTGTCGGACCTGATGAGCATCGCCGCGATGCTGTACCCAGACGGGGCCGAGGACCAGAAGTTCTGGGTCAGCCAGGCACGCAACGCGTTCATGGCCTTTACCCTGTACCTGTTCGAGAACTGGGACGACGAGCGCAGCAGCGGTTTCCCGGGCGGCGCCGGCACGCCCACGCTCGGTGCGGTGTACCGTCTGTCCTCCGGCGACGGCACCGACCTGAAGAAGTACCTCAAGACCCTGTCGGAGCGACCGTTCCTCAGTGCCAATGCCCGTTCGGCGTTCGCCAACATGCTGTCGCAGGCCGATGAGACCTTCGCCTCGATCCTGGGCACCTTCAAGGAGCCGCTCAATCCCTGGATCAACCCGGTGCTGGACAAGGCCACCAGCAGCAACGACTTCCTGCTGACCGACGTCCGCAAGAAGAAGATGACCATCTACATCGGCATCCAGCCCAACAAGCTGGCCGAGAGCCGGCTGATCATCAACCTGTTCTTCAGCCAGCTGATCAACCTCAACACCAAGGAACTGCCCAAGTCCAACCCGGACCTGAAGTACCAGTGCCTGCTGCTGATGGACGAATTCACCTCGATCGGCAAGGTGGAGATCATCGCCTCGGCGGTCTCCTACATGGCCGGCTACAACATCCGCCTGCTGCCGATCATCCAGAGCATGTCCCAACTCGACGCCACCTACGGCCGGGAAGTCTCGCGCACGATCATCACCAACCACGCGCTGCAGATCCTGTACGCGCCGCGCGAACAGCAGGATGCCAATGACTACTCGGACATGCTGGGCTACACCACGGTGCGCAGGAAGAACGTCACCCATGCCCGCGAGAAGACCCACAACTTCACCGAGGAACGGCGCGCGCTGATGCTGCCGCAGGAGCTGAAGGCCATGGGGCCGGACATGGAGGTGTTCCTGTACGAGGGGATACCTCACCCGGTGAAGTGCGACAAGATCCGGTACTACAAGGATCGCTACTTCACCTCGAGGCTGCTGCCGAAGGTGGACGTTCCGATGCTGAACGTCTAATTCACGACGCTGAATTTGTGATCACCATTCGTAGTTAAGGATGTGAATTCGTGATTTCGGTCAAGAATTTGGCATTTGTTCATGGATTTTCAGACTTGTCTGACATGGAATTGACGCGTGGTTGTGCGACCCTGTGCATGTCGTTCAGAAATGTGTGATGGATGGCAGATGTTGTAGAGCAGGGTGGCCAGGAGTTTGTGCCATGAAACAAGGATGGTTTCGACGTTGGTGAGGTATGCGGGTGTGTCGTCGGCAGTGTCTGGCGGCCCCGCGACCTGGTTGGCAGCCGTTGGCTGCAGGGGAGCCGGAGTGGGGTGTGCTGCCAGTCAGCACGTCGCTCCGATTCCGGCGTGCGCGACGCAGCGCCGGACGACCAGGGGGACCAATGCTCGGGACTGCTTTTTCGTACGTCAAAGTGAAGCCCGTATGAATCAGGCGTTTATCGCGAAAATGTCCATCGCCGCAGTGGCGGCGTTGATGGTGGCCGGTTGCGCCACCAAGTCCGCTCCCGATTTCGGAGGCCGCTGGAAGCCGGTCAACCGCTTTGCTGCGGCACCCACCGAGATCCCGCTGTACTCCAGCTACGTCTACCAGGCTTCGCCGATGGATGGCACGCTCAAAGCCATGCTCGAGCGCTGGGCCAAGGATTCCGGACGCACGCTGGATTACCGCCTGAGCTCGGACTTCACCCTGTACGGCGCGGTCTCCAGCATCGACACCACCAACGCTCAGCAGGCCGTGATCGATCTGACGGCGGCCTATGCAGCGCAGGGCATCTCCGTCTCCATCGTTGGCAACCAGATCGTTGTGCAGAGCGCTGGCTCGACGCCGACCGCGTCGGCACAGGGCGCTGATTCCAACAGCGGCACCTGAGTCCACCTCGAAATCATCGAACGTGCTGCTCCCCGCGCCTGTCGCAGGGGCGCCACGCCCATTGATGTTTCAGCAGTACGGAAGAATCCATGTTCCGCAAGAAGGATCCCGGCAATAGTCCCAAGGTCGAGCAGTCGGTCGCCAAGGCGGTCAGCTACGAGATCACCGTGGCCGACATGGCACGCCGCAGCGAGCGGCGTGCGTGGTGGGTCGCCACAGGCTCGTTGCTGATGTCGCTCGCACTGGCGGGCGGCTACTACTACATGCTGCCGCTGAAGGAAAAGGTGCCGTTCCTGGTCATGGCCGATGCCTACACGGGTACGGCGACCGTCGCGCGGTTGAGTGGCACCTTCCAGGGCGAGACGATCACCACCAACGAAGCGATCAATCGCAGCAACGTCGCCCAGTACGTGCTCGCGCGCGAATCGTATGACTCGGCGGTGATGGGCCTGCGTGACTGGGAACTGGTGTTCGTGATGTCCAGCAGCCCGGTTGCTCAGAGCATGCGTATGCGATACGCAGGAAGTAACCCTCAGAACCCGTTTGTGATGTACGGCCGCGAAAAGGCCATTCGGGTCAAGATCCTGAGCATCACGCCGCTGGGGGCTGAGCCGAACGGCAGCTTCCGCGGTGCATCGGTGCGCATCCAGCGCAGCCTGTTGGACAAGCGGACCGGAGCATCCAGCTACCTTGACAACCAGCTGGTGACGATGCGCTTCGAGTACAACCAGAACCTGGCGTTGTCCGAACAGGATCGCATCCTCAATCCGCTGGCCTTCCAGGTCACCGAGTACCGAGTCGACAACGACTATTCGCGTGGCGTGCCGGTGCCGGATGACGGCGCCATGCAGGCGCAGGCGCAGCAGGCCGCACAGGCGGCGCAGCAGGCACAGGGCGTCTACGATCCCAACAATCCGGCCGCAGCCACCATGATCGACCCGGCCACCGGCCAGCCGGTCGCGGTGCCAGCCAACGGTCAGGTACCGGGCCAGCCGATGCCGGGACAGCCTGTACAGGGCCAACCGATGCCGGGTCAGCCGGTGCAGGGGCAAGCAATGCCGGGGCAGGCCATGCCCGGACAGCCGGCCATGAGGCCGGCGCAGAACAATTCCACCGGAACTGCTGATGGAGCAAGCAACCGATGAGTAGTCGAAATATCAGGGGAAGCGCGCTGGCGCTGCTGTCGATGTTGTCGTTGCTGTTCTCAGCAGCGGCGATGGCGCAGGCGGTAGACCACTACGAGTATGAGAAGGACCGTATCTACCCGGTTCGCACCGGCCTGGGGCTGACCACCCAGATCGAGTTGAGCCCGAACGAGAAGATCCTCGACTACAGCACCGGCTTCAGCAGCGGCTGGGAACTGACCCGTCGCGAGAACGTGTTCTACCTCAAGCCGAAGAACGTCGACGTCGACACCAACATGATGGTGCGCACCGAGACCCATTCCTACATCTTCGAACTGAAGGTGGTGGCCACCGACTGGCGCCAGCTGGAGCAGGCCCGTCGTGCAGGCGTGCAGTACAAGATCGCCTTCGTCTATCCCAACGACACCGTGTTCGGTGTCGCCCAGGAAGCGGTGGAGGAAGAGGCCAAACCGCTGTTGAGCTCTGAACTGGCCAAGGACCGCCAGTACAACTTCAACTACTCCTATTCGACCAGCAAGGCGAAGAAGATGGGGTGGCTGATCCCGGTCAACGCCTATGACGATAGCCGTTTCACCTACCTGAAACTGCCGAACTCGCCGGAGTACAAGACCGGCATCTTCCCGGCGGTGTTTGGTCGCGAAACGGAATACGGTGAGGACTTTGTGGTCAACACCACGGTTGAAGGCAATACGCTGATCGTGCACGGGACCTACCCGTACTTGGTCATCCGCCACGGCGACTTCGTCGTCGGTCTGCGAAGGAACGTGAAGAAATGAGCCAGCAGAACACTCCCGGAAACGACCCGAACAACGGACGCGACGAGAGCCAGAGCCCGTATGGCGCACAGGGTGCCGCGGACGCGCCGTCGAATCCCTACTTCGGCACGGCCCAGGCCGAGCCGGCGCCGGATCTTGACGCGGCCGCGCCGCAGCTGCGCTCGGCCGAAGAGCAGCGGCTGAACCGAAAGGCGCTGCTGTTCCTCGGTGGCATCGTGCTGCTGCTGATGGCAATGGGCTTCCTGCTGTTCCGCAAGGGGCAGGATGATGCGACCGAGCAGAACAAGCCGCGGGAAGAGGCGCGTGCGACGACACCACAGCTGCCGAGCGTGGGTACCGCAGCTGATCCGGCGCCGCCGGTGGCTGCTGCCGATCCGATTCCGATGCTGCCGCCTGCGCCCCAGCAGGAAGTGCCCATGCCCGGTTTTCCGTCGGCGAGTAGGCCACAAGAAGATCGCGGGCCGACGTTGATGGACCGGCGCATGGGCGGCGGTTCCGGGGTAGGGGGGGGCGACGCGGGCGCGTCGTCCGGTAGCCAGAACTCTGACTACAACCAGGCGATGATCGCTGCCATGCAGGCGGCAGCAAATCCTCAGACCCAGCCGCAGAAGATCCGTCGTGGCCCCGACGTGGAAAATGTCTCCAATGCCGCCTATATCCGTAGCCCTGACGCGCTGCTGGTTCGTGGCACGTACCTGAGATGCGTGCTGGAAACGCGGATCATCACCGACGTGGCCGGCTACACATCGTGCCTGCTGACCGAGCCGGTGTACTCGATCAATGGGCGCAGCCTGCTGCTTCCGAAGGGCTCCAAGATCTATGGCTCCTACGGCGGTGGTCCGATCGGCAAGCGGGTGGAAGTGATCTGGGATCGCATCACCACGCCGAATGGCATCGACGTGGCGATGTCCAGCCCTGGTACGGACGGCCTGGGCGGGGCAGGACATCCTGGCCAGTACAGTGCGCACTGGGGTAGCCGTATCGCGTCGGCGCTGATGATCAGCCTCATCGCTGACGCCTTCAAGTACGCCGCAGCCGAGCACGGTCCAGAATCGACAACGGTCGCCAGCAACGGCTTTGCCGTGCGCTCTCCCTACGAGAGCGCAACCGCTCGCACCATGGAGCGACTTGCCAATGAGGCGCTCAGCGAGCGCCGTCCGCCAACCGTCACGATCAACCAGGGCACGATCGTGAATGTCTACGTCGCCAAGGACGTTGACTTCACCAACGTGCTGAACCCCCGCCGGTAACTCAACGAAAGATCATGGACGCCGAAGTGTCACCCCTCGCCCTCGTCTCCAGCGATTTCCTGCGCTATCAGTACGAAGTGCTGGGCATCGCCGAGTACATGACGTCTCCGGAAGTGACGGAAATCTGCATCAACCGTCCCGGTGAGCTGTACCTGGAAACCCGGGCGGGGTGGCAGCGGGTGGACGTGCCGAGCCTGACCTTCGAGCGGGCCCGGCAGTTCTGCACGGCGGTGGTGAACGAGAGCAACACCGGCCAGCGCATCACCGATGCCGATCCGGTCGTGTCGCTCACGTTCCCCACTGGCCAGCGTGCGCAGTTCGTGATTCCGCCGGCATGTGATGCAGGCAAGGTGTCGATCACCATCCGTCTGCCGTCCAAGCACACCAAGTCGCTCAGCCAGTATCACGAAGACGGCTTCTTCAATCAGATCCTCGAAACCGATGGCAGCATCAGCGAGCAGGATCGTGAGCTGCTGGAGCTGCGCCATTCGCGCGAGTACGCCGAGTTCTTCCGGCGTGCGGTGATGTACCGCAAGAACATCGTGGTATCCGGTGCGACCGGTAGCGGCAAGACCACCTTCATGAAAGCGTTGGTCAATCATATCCCGGACAACGAGCGCCTGGTCACGATCGAGGACGCGCGCGAACTGTTTCTGACCCAACCCAATGTGGTGCACCTGCTGTATTCCAAGGGTGGACAAAGCACCAGCAATGTCAGCGCCAAGAGCTGCATGGAAGCCTGCCTGCGCATGAAGCCCGAACGCATCATCCTAGCCGAGCTGCGAGGTGATGAAGCGTTCTACTTCATTCGCAACTGTGCATCGGGCCACCCGGGTTCGATCACCAGTTGCCACGCTGGCAGTCCAGAGCAGACCTGGGACCAGCTGGCATTGATGGTGAAGGCCTCGACCGAAGGTTCGGGCCTTGAATTCAACGTGATCAAGCGGCTGTTGATGATGACCATCGACATCGTCGTGCATATCAAGGCGCATGCCGGCTCGCGCTACATCACCGGCATCGACTTCAATCCTGGGCGTGCCCAGGGGCAGGAGGGCTGAAGGATGCTGCCAGGACTGGAAATGATGGCGTGCCCGGAGATGGCCGTCTCGATGGATGTGATGCAGCATGTAATCAACGTCGAATCGTCGCGCAATCCCTACGCCATCGGCGTGGTCGGCGGCGCACTGGTGCGCCAGCCCAAGGCGTTGGACGAAGCGCTGGCGACGGTGCGCATGCTTGAAGAGAAGGGCTACAACTTCTCCATCGGGCTGGCCCAGGTCAATCGCTACAACCTGGGCAAATACGGCCTGGATTCCTACGAGAAGGCCTTCCAGCAGTGCCCGAACCTGCAGGCGGGTTCGCGCATCCTCGCCGAGTGCTACAAGCGCTCCGGTGGTGATTGGGGCAAGTCGTTCAGCTGCTACTACTCGGGCAATTTCGAGACCGGCTTCCGTCACGGCTACGTGCAGAAGGTCTATGACTCGATGCGCCGCGGGCAGATGCTTGCCAGCAATGGCGTTGCACCGATCGACGTGGTCAGCCGCGGCGAGCGCCGCAGCGTGAAGGTCGAACATCATCCGCAGCTGGCCTCTCCGGCGCAGGCCCGCATCGTTGCGCAGTCCAATGGCCCGGTGTACGTGCCGTCGGAAGATCCCGCACGCGCCTATGTCGTGTACCCGTCCACCGGTGCGATGGCGCGGGGCAGCCTGCTGAATCTCGCCGACCAAGCGCTGTCCAAGGTGGTGCTGGGTTCAGTGGACAGGATGATGCAGCCTCAGGCGCAGCCCAGCCAAGGGCCCGCCTATCCCCAGCAACAGGCCGGTGGCATGCCGCAGCAGCTGCCTCAGCAGGGTGCTGCACAGGCGATGGCCATGCCGCAGCAGCTGCCAAGTGCTGCTGGCGCCGGCAATGAGGGGCCAGTGATGCTGCGGCCCTGGAGCGAGCGCAACCAGCCTGTCGCCGGTGGCGACAATTCATTCAACGCACCGGTGCAGGCTGCGCCGGTGCAGCAGATTCCCGCAGGGGATGCGGCCTTCGTGTTCTGACGAAGTCGTGGTGCGGCCAGTCCCCCGGCTGGTCGATTCAGTTGTGTTAGTCCATCAACAAGGAAATCAATCCATGAAGCGATCCAATCTCGACCTCGTCCAGGCCCAGCGCACGCTGAAGACTCTGCTGATGGCCACCCTCTTCGTTGGTGCGCTGTTCGCTCCGGAGGTCTTCGCCAATCAGGGCGGCGTCAATTATGGTGGCACCGAGAAGAAGGTATGTGGCTTCTTCGACAGCATCAATGGTCTGCTGAACATGGCCTCGATCGCCGTGGTGACCATTGCCGTCATCTTTGCTGGCTACCAGATTGCCTTTGCGCATAAGCGCATTGGTGATGTGGCTCCGATCCTGATCGGTGGCGTACTGATCGGTGCCGCTGGCCAGATCGCACGTATGCTGCTGGGTGACGACTATGGCACCTGCGAGGGCAAGACCTCCATGCTGATCCAGCAGGCTGTCCAGTACTACAGTGCATAAGAACGTCGTCTTCCGCGGCTGCACACGTCCGGCAATGTTCCTGGGCGTTCCCTACCTGCCATTCTTCATGGTGGCAGGTGGGTTGCTGCTGCTCAGCATGTACACGAACTTCTGGTTTCTGCTCACCATTCCGGTGGCGGTCTTCATCATGCGGCAGATGGCCAAGCGTGACGAAATGATCTTCCGCCTGTTGGGCCTGCGCCTGATGTTCAAGCTGAAAGTCCGCAACGTGCAGGAACACGATGGCATGTGGGTATTCAACCCCAACCATTACCGCGACAAACCGGCCCGAATGGATTGAGGTCCGGATCCGGCCCGCGGGCGCAAGCGTCCGTCGGGTCTGTTGAAACTTCTTGGCAGTACCTCTTTGGAAGCAGTCGTATGTTCAGCCCTGACACCTCCATCAGTGAGTTCATTCCCCTTTCGACGCATGTCGCCCCGAACGTGGTCAAGACCACGGGCGGCGACTACCTGTTGACC
This sequence comes from Stenotrophomonas sp. YJH_SMC_82, assembly GCF_059368875.1. Classification (NCBI taxonomy): domain Bacteria; kingdom Pseudomonadati; phylum Pseudomonadota; class Gammaproteobacteria; order Lysobacterales; family Lysobacteraceae; genus Stenotrophomonas; species Stenotrophomonas sp. YJH_SMC_82. Next base: position 3,975 of record NZ_JCAFSE010000008.1, on the reverse strand, counting down.
TGGTATCTGGAAGGACTGCCGTTCGTTGGTCGCGAGGAATGGGAGCTGGAGCACCGGCACAATACGTTCAACCGCCTGCTGCAGACGCTGAGGGCACCGGATTTCGTCAATGTCGCCTTCTGGGTGCACGACATTCGCCGTCGCCGTACGTTGAAAGGCAAGAGCCACTACAGCCAGCGCTTCAATCAGGATGTATCCGACCAGTACATGGGCATGCTGTCCGCCCAGCGCATCATGCAGAACGAGCTGTACCTCACCATGATCTACCGCCCGGTCGTCGCCGGGAAACGCTTCGTGGAAAAGTCGGCGAATGTCGAGCGCTTGCAGGCCGAGCAGGAGCAGGCCATCGAGAAGCTGATGGAGCTGGCCGGCAACGTCGAGGCCGTGATCCGCGATTACGCACCGTATCGCCTGGGCATGTACGAGGCCAAGAACGGTGTGGTGTTCTCTGAAACGCTGGAGCTGTTCGGCTACCTGATCAATCGCATCGACGAGCCGGTACCGGTGCTTTCGGCACCGATCAAGGACTACCTGCCGGTCAGCCGGCACATGTTCTCGGCCAAAACCGGTGACTTCGTCATCAACACCCCTAATGGTGCCAACCACTTCGGCGCCATCCTGAACATCAAGGAGTATGCCGAGGGGACTTACCCGGGCATCCTCAATGGCCTGAAGTACCTGGATTACGAGTACGTCATCACCCATTCGTTCAGCCCGATGGGGCGTCAGGACGCACTCAAGGTGCTCGACCGCACCAAGGGCATGATGATCTCCTCCGGTGACAAGGCAGTCAGCCAGATCGTCGAGCTGGACCAGGCGATGGACCAGCTGTCGTCGGGCAATTTCGTGCTGGGCGAGTACCACTTCATCATGACGGTCTACGGCGACAGCCAGGCCAAGCTGTCGCAGAACGTGGCCACGACGCGCGCCGAGTTGTCCAATGCGGGTTTCGTGTCGACCAAGGAAGACCTGGCGGTCACCTCGTCCTTCTATTCGCAGCTACCGGCCAACTGGCGCTATCGCACCCGCCTGGCCAATGTCAGCTCGCTGAACTTCCTGGGCCTGTCGCCGCTGCACAACTTCGCGACCGGCAAGCAGCACAACAACCCGTGGGGCGACTGCGTCACCACGCTGCAAACCACCAACGGCCAGCCGTACTACTTCAATTTCCACGCGACCCATCCGTCGGAGAACTCGCTGGGCGAGAAGGCGATTGCCAACACCATGGTGATTGGTAAGTCGGGTACCGGTAAGACCGCGCTGATCAACTTCCTGCTCAGCCAGGTGCAGAAGTACGAGCCGTCGCCGACCATCTTCTTCTTCGACAAGGATCGTGGTGCGGAGATCTTCGTGCGCGCCTGCGGTGGCAACTATCTGGCCCTGGAGAACGGCGCGCCGACCGGTTTCAACCCGTTCCAGTGCGAGAACAACGAAGCCAACGTGCAGTTCCTGGCCGACCTGATCAAGGTGCTGGCCGGCAAGCGTGAGTACAGTGCGCGCGAGGAAGAGGACATCTACCGCGCGGTGGAAAGCATGCTCGATACGCCGATGCACCTTCGCAGCATGACCAACTTCCAGAAGAGCCTGCCCAACATGGGCGACGATGGGCTCTACGCGCGCATGCGCCGCTGGACCTCGGGCAATTCGCTGGGCTGGGTATTCGACAATCCGGTCGACACCGTTGATCTGAGCAAGGCCAATATCATCGGCTTCGACTACACCGACATCATCGACAATCCCGAAGTGCGCGTGCCGGTCATCAATTACCTGCTGCACCGCCTGGAATCGTTGATCGATGGTCGTCCGCTGATCTACGTGATGGACGAGTTCTGGAAGATCCTGGACGGCGAGGGTGGCCTGAAGGAATTCGCGAAGAACAAGCAGAAGACCATCCGTAAGCAGAATGGTCTGGGCATCTTCGCAACGCAGAGCCCGGAAGATGCACTGAAGAGTGATATCTCCGCCGCCCTGATCGAACAGACCGCCACCCTGATCCTGCTGCCGAACCCGAATGCCAGCAAGAGCGATTACATGGATGGCCTGAAGCTGACCGAGGCCGAGTTCAAGGTGGTTACCGCGCTCGACGAGCGCTCGCGCTGCTTCCTGGTCAAGCAGGGCCATGCGTCCAGCGTCTGCCAGCTCAACCTGCGTGGCATGGACGACATCCTGTCGGTGATCTCGGCCTCGACCGACAACATCGACATCATGCATCGCGTGTTGCAGACCGCTGCAGTCCGCAACCGGATCACCGTGGACGAGCTCACGCCGGAGCAGTGGCTGGAAGACTTCTACAAACATCGAAAAGGGTCCGGGAAGCGGGCCGAGCAGGAGGAGACGGCATGAAGACGCTCGCTCAGACGAACAAGGAAACCCCCATGACAACTGAACTCCGCCGCACTCCGGTGCGACGCAGGCGCTTCGCGCCGATGATGGCCGCAGTGTTGACCCTGGGCATGACCATCAGTACAGGCACCAGTCCCGCGCAGGCGATGACGGTCTATGACCCATTCAACTGGATCATGAATTTCATGCAGGAGATGAAGGCCGGTCAGGAATATCTTCAGACTGCGCAGCGTTGGAGTGAAACGGCTCAGCAGTACTCCAAGACCATCGACAACTGGATGTCCAAGCTCCAGAACTGGACCCAGATCATTGCTTCCCCCCTGATGCCGCCGACTCCTGCGCTGACGAAGATTCCCGAGAACTGGAACGTGGCCGAGAAGTGCGGCGGCGATTCCATGATCAGCATGAATGGTCTGATGGCAGTGTTGAACATGAGCCCGGGCGGTGACATCGGGGCGCAGCAGCGTGCGATCTGCTCTTACATCCAGGTGCTTGAGAACAAGAAGTACAACGAGACTGTCGAGGTCGTGCAGATGTCCATGCCGGCGATGGAGCAGATGCTTCAGCAGCTGCGTCGGATCCGCAACGCGTTCAAGAATGAAGGCGCACTGCAGGAGGATATCTCCAACAATACGGCAACCTCGGTCGAGCTTGAGAAGGCCTTCAAGAAGTGGGAGACCACCATCAAGGTCTACGACCAGCAGATCGCTGCCTTGCAGGGGCGGCAGAAGAATCTGGCCGAGCGTGCGTTGCGGGGCGAGCGCAACCCGATTGGAAGTGTCATCAAGGCCGGCGCGCTGAAGGCCGCGCTCTCCACCAAGTGAATCACGTGCGCAACGCACTCCAGCAGGGCCCCGACGCGGGGCGGGTGATGTGATGAGTCAGGGAATGATGCACGGTATGGTGTTCAATGATCTGTTGCACGGCACGTTGTTCGCCTCCGTGGGCGACTTCGTCTTCTTCCGGCTGATCCTGGAATATCTGCGCGAAGAGATCACCAATTTCGGCAACGGTATCCTGAGCCGGATGATGACCTGGGTCGGCACGATGGCCCTGGTGCTGATGACGCTGTGGGTGCTCATCCAGGGCTTCCGCATCGTGACTGGGCGAAGCCGTGACTCGATGGCTGCGTTGATGACGAACATGGCACGGGCGGCACTGATCGTTACGGTCGCTACGTCGATGGCCATGTTTGGGACCAAGCTGCAGAACTTCCTGACTGGCGATGTGCAGGACCAGATCACCTATATCGTGACCGGAAAGAAGTCGACCGCCGAGGAACTGATTGACAAGAACCTGGGTTATATGCAGCTGGCGCTCACGTCGGTAAGTGTGCTGGATGTTGCCGGCGACGTAACGCTGGATAGCGCAAAGACCCGTGCAATGTGGTTCATTGGGCTGGGCACCGGCGGACCAGCCGTTACGGCGGGCGCCATGCTATTGCTGTACCAGATCGCAATGTCATTGTTCATTGGTTTTGGTCCACTGTTCATCCTCTGCCTGCTGTTTGAGCAGACAAAGTCCCTGTTCCAACGATGGTTGTTCTATGGCATCGGCACCATGTTCTCGATGGCGGTGTTGGCTGCGATGACCGGCATTGCCATGGAAATGGTGGCGCGCGTGGCGGCTTCG
>NZ_JCAFSE010000007.1:0-40757 GCF_059368875.1 Stenotrophomonas sp. YJH_SMC_82 | reverse complement strand
CTCGGCGTTCTGGCGCACGGTGGAGGTCAGTTCCTCCATCGAGGCGGCGGTTTCTTCCAGGTTGGCGGCCTGCTGCTCGGTGCGGCGCGACAGGTCGCTGTTGCCGGAGGCGATCTCGCCGGCGGCCAGGGTGATGCTGGAGGCGCTGGCCTGGATCTGGCCGACGATCTGGGTCAGCTGTGCAACGGTGGTGTTGGCATCATCCCGCATGCGCGCGAACACGCCATTGAACTGGCCTTCCATGCGCGCGGTCAGGTCGCCGGCGGCGATCGACTGCAGCAGCTGCGAGAGCTGGCCGAGGTTGCCGTCGGCCACCTGCATCATGGTGTTGAGATGCTCGATCATCAGCTTGAAGTCATGCTGGAAACGCTGTGCGTCGCCGCGCTGGCTGAAGTCACCGGCAGCGGCCGCCGCGGCCAGCTGCTGGATCTGCGAATTGATCGCCAGCAGGCTGGCCTTGGCCGCGTCCATCGATTCGTGCAGGATCGCGCGGCTGCCGGGCAGGCGGCGTGCATCCGGGGTGAGATTGCCGATGGCGTACTGGTTGAGCACGTCGATGGCATCGCGGATCGCATCCAGGTGCTCGAAGATCACCGTATTGATGCCGCCGGCCAGCTGGCCATAGACACCCGGGAAATCTTCCGGAATGCGATGGCTGATGTCCGGTCCCGCGTGCATCTGTGCCATCAGCTGGGTCTGCTCGCTGAAGCGGCGGAGCATTGCGGTCATCTCGGTCGTGGCGGCCAGCATCCTGCCGGCTTCGTCCTTGCTGGTGGCCTGGGTGCTGACGCTGAGGTCGCCGCGGGCAACCGCCTGGATGGCATGCACGGCCTTGCCCAGCGGGCCGGTCACTGCACGCGAGATGACGATGGCCAGCGCGGCGGCCACCAGCGACAGCAGCACGATGCAGCCGATGATGGCGATCATGCTGGTGCGATGGGTGGCGTTGGCGTCGGCGATCTTGCCGTCCATCTGCCCGGCGATGTGGGTGCCCAGTGCCTTCATCGCAGCGAACAGGTCGCGGCGCGCCGGGCGTGACTGCTCATCGGAGATCTGCTGGGCCTGCGCGCCATCACCGGCGGCCACGGCGTCGCGCATCGCCTTGTTGGCGGCGAAGTAGCGATCCAGCTGGGTGCTGGCGGCGCGATACAGTTCGCGCTCCTTGTCCAGCGCCGGCAGCGCCGCGTACGCCGCCAGTTCGTCATGTACGGCCTTGGCGGTGTCGTCCATGCGCTTGTTGTAGTCGGCGACCTTCTCCGGCTGGTCGAGCATGCTCAGCTGGGCCAGTTCGTAGGTGCGGAACTCACCGAGCTGCGAGCGCGCCTCGCCCAGGTGCTGGACCGAGGGGATGTCGTTGCCGGCCATCTCGCGCAGCTGCGCGTTGGCTTCGCTCAGTCGCAGCAGGGCGAACGCGCCGAGGACCAGGGTCATCAGGGTGGTAAGGGTGAACCCCACGGCCAGCTTGCGGGCGATGGGCAGATCTTGGAACCACTTCATGCAGGGTGCTCCAGGTGGGCAGAGTGCCGGCGTCTGTGCGCCGGTTTGGGGGTGGTTGCAGAGCGAACGGTGGTGCCCGGTGGGGTTCGGTGACGGCCGTCAAAGCGAAATAGCGGCGCAGTCCGGATGGACTTTATGGACGCATGTCACATTCGGTGGCGTAGGGATGACGGCGCGGAAGTGGCGCAGCGGCGGGGCTTTCGCTTGCATGGCGTAGTTGCGCGCGAAACCATCGCGTCGACGGAGTTCACAGAACGGATGGGGTCAGATCCCTTTTCCCCGAAAGGGCATCCGGCCCCGGCCGGAATGGAGCGCGCAAACAAAAACCGCCGCCCCGAAGGGCGGCGGTCCAGTACACGCATGCAGTGTGGATCAGGCGGCCTGCGGCATCCGCAGTGAACGCACCAGCCCGCCGATGTCGACGATCAATGCGACGCGGCCGTCGCCGAGAATGGTCGCACCGGACACCCCGCCGATGCGGCGGTAGTTGTTCTCGATGTTCTTCACCACCACCTGCTGCTGGCCGACCAGTTCGTCCACTTCCAGGGCGATCTTCTGGCCATCGCCTTCGACCACCACCACCAGCGATTCGCTGCCGGGTGCACGGTTGCCGTAGCCGTAGTACTCGCTCAGCGACAGGATCGGCAGGTATTCACCGCGCACGCGCAGCACGCGGCCTTCGCCGGCCATGCTGCGGATGTCCTCGGCTTGCGGCTGCAACGCCTCAAGCACATAGGCCAACGGCAGGATCAGGGTCTCACCGGCTACCGCCACGGTCATGCCATCGAGGATGGCCAGGGTGAGCGGCAGGCGGATCAGCGTGCGGGTGCCAGCGCCGAGGCTGCTTTCAATCTGCACCTCGCCCCCCAACGCCTGGATGTTGCGGCGGACCACGTCCATGCCGACGCCACGACCGGACAGGTCAGTGACTGCATCGGCCGTGGAGAAGCCGGGCTGGAAGATCAGGTCCCAGACCTGCGAATCGGTCGGGTTGTCCGGCACCGCCAGGCCGCGCTCGGTGGCCTTGGCCAGGATCTTGGCGCGGTCCAGGCCGCGACCGTCGTCGCTGACTTCGATGACAATGTGGCCGCCCTGGTGCGAGGCCGCCAGGGTGATCGTGCCGGTTTCGTCCTTGCCTGCACCGCGGCGCACGTCGGGCATTTCCAGGCCGTGGTCGATCGAGTTGCGCACCAGGTGCACCAGCGGATCGGCGATCTTCTCGATCAGGCCCTTGTCCAGCTCGGTACCTTCGCCGACGGTGCGCAGCCGCACCTGCTTGCCGAGGCGGCTGGACAGGTCGCGGACCAGGCGCGGGAAGCGACGGAACACCGCATCGACCGGCAGCATGCGCACGCCGATCACCGCTTCCTGCAGGTCGCGGGTGTTGCGTTCAAGCTGGTCCAGGCCAGCGAACAGGCTCTCGGCGTGGACCGGGTCCAGCGCATGCGAGACCTGCTTGAGCATGGCCTGGGTGATGACCAGTTCGCCGACCAGGTTGATCAGCGCGTCGACCTTGTCGACGCTGACGCGGATGGAGGTTTCCGCTTCCTGGCTGGCGCCACCGCTGGCGGCAGGCGCGGCGGGTGCCGACGGCGACGCTGCCGCCGGAGCGGGAGCAGCCGCGGCCGGCGCCTGGGTGGCCAGGCTCGGCGGTGCGGCCGGACGGATGTCCAGCTCGCAGTCGTCCAGTACCCACGCGAAGGTGTCTTCGATCTTGCTGCGCGGCACCTTGCCGACCAGACCCAGGTCCCACGCCAGGTGGGCTTCGAGCGGATCGAGCTGCGCGAAGCCCGGCAGGCGGTCCATGCGCGCGGCGACCTGCAGCGAACCGAGGTGTTCCAGTTCGCGGATGATGCGCAGCGGGTCGTTGCCGCTCATGAACAGCGACGGCGCCGGGGTGAAGCCGATCTGCCAGGCTTCCGGCGTATCGTCCACCTTGGCTGCGGCGGCCGCCGGGGCGCTCGCTGCGGCCTGGCCGGACAGAACCGCCTCCAGGCGTGCCTTCACCGCAGCGACGGCAGCCGGATCGGCAGCCTGGCCATGTTCGGCTTCGCGCAGCAGGGCGCGCAGCACGTCCACCGAAGACAGCATGGCGTCGACGGCGTGGCCTTCCAGTGCCCGCTTGCCGGCGCGCAGCTCATCGAGCAGCGTTTCCAGCACGTGGGTCAGGCCGGCGATCGCGTCGAAGCCGAAGGTGCCGGCGCCGCCCTTGATCGAATGGGCAGCGCGGAACACCGAATTGATGATCTCCGCGTCCTGCTGCCCCGATTCCAGGGCCAGCAGGCCAGCCTCCATCGCGTCGAGGCCTTCGCGGCTCTCCTCGAAGAAGGTGGCGTGGAAGCGTTGCAGGTCCATGCTCATGGCAGTGGTGGTCCGGAAGCGAAGAGGGGGAGCGGTGCCGGGCGATCAGCCCAGCACTTTCTGCACGGTGGCGACCAGCTGTTCGGGATTGAACGGCTTGACCAGCCAACCCGTAGCGCCAGCGGCCTTGCCTTCGGACTTCTTGTCGGCGGCAGATTCGGTGGTCAGCATCAGCAGCGGGGTGAACTTGTAGTCCGGCAGCTGGCGCAGTTCGCGGATCAGCGCGATGCCATCCATGTTCGGCATGTTGACGTCGGTAACCACCGCATTGAAGCGCTGGCCCTTGGCGCGACCGAGCGCGACCGCGCCGTCTTCAGCTTCTTCGACGGCAAAACCGGCCGAGGTGAGGGCGAAGGACACCATCTGGCGCATCGACGCCGAATCGTCCACCACCAAGATACGTGCGCTCATGCAGCGTTCTCCACAGATTTCAGGTTGTCATGGGTTACGTCCAGGCCGAGGGCCTGGGTGACGCCCAGCAGGCGCGCGGCGTCACGGAAGATTGCAGTGCAACCGTGGAAGCCGGTGCCCAGGCCTGCCTCGCGGCGGGCCTGCACGAACGCACACAGCACCTGCACGGCGGCCGTGTGGATGCGGGCGACCTGGCTGGCATCCAGGGTCAGCTCGCCTGCCTGCTCCACCAGGGGGGCAAGGCGGTTCTTGAGCTCGGTAGTGCTCTCGATGCCGAGATCCCCACCCAGTTCGACAGTGCTCATCGTTGCTCCGGACAAACGGTTCCGTGATCCATAACGGCACCCCGGTGGGGTTCTTTAGAAGAATCGACGCGGTGCGTCGATGCGGTCGCTGTTGAAAAGGGGACGGAGGGGATTAAGTCGCAAGCGACCTGGCTCTGCCGCAGCCCCTCGGCAACGTCGACCGCGCAGTGGGGATGTAAGGTGTTGATCCAACGGATCGACTCCTTGCGTCCCCGACAGGCACCGCTTCGGCGCCAAGCGCTGAGCCACTTGCGACTTAATCCCCTCCGTCCCCTTTTTGGGGTTCAGCTCAACAGCCGTGTGGCGTCGAGCAGGATCATCGGGCGCTGGCTGACCCGGGCCACGCCGCGGAACAGGTCGTTGGAAATCTGGCAGATGCGTGCGGTATCGGGAGGTTCGATCTGCGAATCGGTGAGGTTGGCGACATCTTCCACTGCCGACACGCGCAGGCCGATGGTCTCGCCGTCTTCTTCCAGCACCACGATGCGGGTCTGGGCGTCGTCCTCGGCGGCAGCCGCGCCCAGGTGCAGGCCCAGGTCCATCACCGGGACCACCTGGCCGCGCAGGTTCATGATGCCCAGCATGGCGGCAGCGGTGCCGCGCAACGGCAGCAGCGGCACCGGCAGCACGACCTCCTGGACCTTCAGCAGTTCCAGCGCATAGGCCTGGGTGCCACAGCGCAGGCGCAGCCAGCGCGAGGTGCGTTCACCGGCACGACGGTTCTGCGGATGCGGGCTGCGGGCCGGTTGGTGGGCCTGCGCCTGCAGCTCCTGCCAGGTGCCGGGGCGGTTGCCTGCGGGTGCATCGACGGCGACGCGCGGCGGCGGCGTGGCGGCGCGTGCGGCCGGGGCCGGTGCAGGGCGTGCCGCCGGGGGGGGCACCGGCGCTGCGACCACGGCGGGCGGCGGCGCAGGCACGTCTTCGCCACCAGCGGCCGCCTCGAAGGCGGCCTGCAGGCCGGGGCTGTCGGTGTGGGCGAGACGATGGCTGTCCGCCGGGTCGGTCTCGTAGATCACTTCGTCCGGCAGATCGTCCCAGGTGGGTTCCGGGCCGGTGTTCGCAGCGGCCGCAGCGGGTGCCGGCGCGGTTTCGTGGATGACCTCGTCGGGCAGGTCATCCCAGGTCGGCTCGCGTTCGGTGGACCCGGCGCTGGCCGGCGCGGCGGCGGCCTCGAAGGCGGCCTCCAGTGCAGCCTCATCCTCGGCCGGGGCCGCGACGACGGCATCCGTTTCGTTGACCACTTCAGCGGGCAGGTCGTCCCACGTGGGTTCGCGTTCGGCATCGATCACGCTGACGGGCGCGGACGCGGCATCGAAAGCGGCTTCCAGTGCGGCGTTGTCCACGGCAGGGGCAGCGGCAGCGCTCTCGGTTTCGGTTTCGTAGATCACCTCGGCCGGCAGGTCATCCCAGGTGGGTTCGCGTTCGGCGGCGGCTTCGATGGCCGTGGCCGGGGCGGTGCTGATCGGCGCGGGGTGGGGAGCGGCGGCCGGGGCGATCGCCTCGCCCAGCAGTTCGTCCAGGTAGTCGTCGAGGATGCCAGTGCTGTTCATGCGGCCTGCTCCAGGGCACGGGCATCCTCGCCGAGAATCCAGTTCAAGGCGCGCCGGTAGGCGGCCAGGCCGCGCCCCGGGTAGTCTTCGCCGACGCTCGGCAGGGTCAGCCCGGCGGCGTTGCTGATGCGGGTGTCGATCGGAATCGCATCTTCCCAGACGCGGCTGCCATGGCGGTCCTGCATGGTGCGCAGCGACTCGTTGCCGGCGCGGGTGCGGCGGTCGAACAGGGTTGGCAGGATCGAGATCGGCAGCGGCCGCCGGCGCGAACGCTCGACCATCTCGCCGGTGCGGACCATGCCATCCAGGCCGTGCAGCGCCAGCGGCTCGGCCTGGGTCGGAATGATCAGGCGATCGGCGGCAGCCAGTGCGTTGATCATCAGCAGGCCGAGCGTCGGTGCGCAGTCCAGCAGGATGTAATCGTGCTGGCCCTGGTGGCGCGCCAGCGCGTTCTGCAGGGCCAGGCCGAGGCCGGGTTGGTTGGCGCTACGGCGTTCCAGCGTGGCCAGCGCGGACTGCGCGCAGACGTAGTCCAGGCCCTGGATGTTGCTGGCATGGCACAGGCCGGACAGGTCCGCCGGCGGTGCGCCGAACAGCTCCAGCACGCCGGCCGGCGGCGGGTCCACCGGCACGCCGAAGGCGCGGCTGAGCGAAGCATGCGGATCGAGGTCGATCAGCAGCACGCGATGGCCGAGCGCGGCCAGGCCGCGGCCGAGGGCGAGGGTGGTGGTGGTCTTGCCGACTCCGCCCTTCTGGTTGGCGACTGCCCAGATGCGCATCGGATTACTCCTTCATTGCCGGGGGAACGGCGGCGCCGACGCGGCTGCCAGCCGGCACCGGTGGCAACGTCACCGGTGCGATGGGGGAGGTGGGGGCGCTGGCCGGCGTTGCGGCGGCCTGTTCGGTGACGGTGCTGCCGGTGGCGCCGGTGGCTGCGTTCAGGCGCTGGCCGAGCGGGTCCACCGAATGCGAGGTGTCGGCCAGGATGATGACCATCACCCGGCGGTTGCGGTTGCGGCCCTGTGCGCTGTCGTTCTCTTCGCGCGGGCGGAACTGGCCATAGCCGACCATCGCCAGCCGCGACGGCTGCACGCCCTGGTCGGCGAACAGATGCACCACGCTGGCGGCGCGTCCGGCCGACAGCTCCCAGTTCGACGGGAAGGTGGCGGTAGCGATCGGCACGTTGTCGGTGTGGCCTTCCACGCGCACGCTGTTGGGCACGTCGCGCAGCACCTCGGCCAGGCTGGCCAGGGTCTGCCGCGCATGTACGTCCAGTGCGGCCGAGCCGGTGGGGAACAGGATGTCGCTGTTGATCTCGACCTCGATCCACAGTTCCGTGCGGCGCACGCTGATCATGCCGCGGTCGATCAGCGGCGCCAGTGCGGCGGTGAGGCGGTCGGCAATCGTGTTGAGCTGGCGCTCGGCACGGGCGATCTGCTCCTGGTTGTGCACCGACACCGGCATGCGCATCTGCGAGGCCATCGACGGCAGCAGCGTCGGGTCGTGCGAGGGCGCCGGCGCGGACGGTCCGATCTTGGTGCCGGACTTGATCACCGACGGGCTGTCCCAGCCGCCACCCTGCACCTGCTTGTTGCCCACCTGCACCGGATTGATCGTGCGCGGCGCGCCACCGAAGGCATCGGTGAGCGCGTCGGCCATGATCCGGTACTTGCCCTCGTTCACCGACGAGATCGCGTACATGACCACGAAGAAGGCGAGCAGCAGCGTCATCAGGTCGGCATAGGGGATCGCCCATGCTTCGTGGTTGGCGTGCTCTTCGTGGTGCTTGCGGCGGGCCATGTCAGTGCAGGAAGCCGGAGAGGTTGGTTTCGATGTTGCGCGGGTTCTCGCCCTGGGCGATCGAGATCAGGCCTTCGATGACCATTTCGCGGTCGCGCGTGCTGTGCGAGATCACGCTCTTGAGCTTGGCGGCGATCGGCAGGAACAGCAGGTTGGCCGAGGCGATGCCGTAGATCGTGGCGGTGAACGCCGCAGCGATGCCGTGGCCGAGCTTGCTCGGGTCGGCCAGGTTCTTCATCACCGCGATCAGGCCCAGCACGGCGCCGATGATGCCGAGCGTCGGTGCGTAGATGCCCATCGCTTCGAACACCTTGGCGCCGGCCTGGTCCTGGTGTTCCTGGCTGCCCAGTTCGATTTCCAGCATGTGCCGCATCGATTCGGGCTCGACACCGTCCACCAGCAGCTGCAGGCCCTTGCGCAGGAACGGGTCCTGCTGCGCTTCCACCTGCGATTCCAGGCCGAGCAGGCCCTGGCGGCGGGCGATGTTGCTCCACTCGACGATCTGCTGGATCAGTTCGCGGCGATCGCTGTGCGGCGGGCGCACGACCCAGCGCACGATCTTGAACGCATGCTTGAACACCGCCGGCGAGGTGTGCAGCAGGATCGCGGCAACGGTGCCGACGATGACGATCACGAACGCCGCAGGCGACCACAACGACGCCAGGCCGGCGCCCTTGAGGATGCTGCCACCGACCAGCGAGGCCAGGGCGAGAAAGAGTCCAATGAGGCTGAGTCTATCCATGGATCCGGTATCGGCTTGTATGAATGGGACTTGAGACACCGGTACGGGCTACTGGTGCGACTTCACGGTTTTACGGGTTCAGCAAGCGGGTCAGTCGTGCGGGCTGCGCAGGCCATCCACATCCAGGATCAGCGCCATGCGACCATCGCCGATCAAGGTTGCACCGGCGTAACCGCGCAGGCCGCGCAGGGCCTTCGGCAGTGGTTTGATGACCACTTCCTCGCGCCCACGGACCTGGTCCACGACCAGGCCGAAGCGCGCTTCGCCGGCCTGCAGCACCACGATGGTCAGCAGGGTCGATGCGGCCGGCGTCACATCCAGCCACTGCCGCAGATCGACCAGTGGCAGCGTGTGCGAACGGCGGTCGAGCACGGCACGGCCATCGAACCAGCCCAGCGAGGTGGGCGGCGCGTGCAGTACCTCCATCACGCGCGCCAGCGGCAGCGCATAGACGTCCTCGCCGGCCTGCACCAGCAGGGTCGGCAGGATCGCCAGGGTCAGCGGCACGCGGATCAGGAAGCGGCTGCCGCGGCCCAGCTCCGACTGGATCTGGATCTGCCCGCTGAGTTCGCGGATGCGCGACTGCACCACGTCCATGCCGACGCCGCGTCCGGAAATATCCGTGACCTGCTGCTTGGTCGAGAAGCCGGGCAGGAACACCAGGTGCAGGCACTCCTCGCTGCTCAGGCGGGCGGCGGCTTCCGGATCGATCAGGCCCTTCTCGCGTGCCTTCGCGCGCAGCTTTTCCGGATCGATGCCGGCGCCATCGTCCTGCACCTCGATGCTGACGTAGTCACCTTCCTGCTGCGCCGACAACCGAACATGGCCCATCCGCGGCTTGCCCTGCGCTTCGCGCAGGTCGGGCATTTCCACACCATGGTCGATGGCGTTGCGGACCAGGTGCACCAGCGGGTCGGCCAGCGCTTCGACCAGGTTGCGGTCGAGCTCGGTCTCGGCGCCGATCAGCTCCAGGTCCACTTCCTTCTTCAGCGAGCGGGCGACGTCGCGGGCGACCTTGGGGAAGCGCGAGAATACCTTGCCCACCGGCTGCATGCGGGTGCGCATCACCGCCGACTGCAGGCGCGCGGTGGCGATGTCCAGGGTGGACACGGCGCGGTCCAGCTCCTCGTCGCGCAGGCGCGCACGCAGGGTCTTGAGCCGGTTGCGCGACAGCACCAGTTCGCCGATCAGGTTGACGATCGCATCCAGGCGCTTGGTGTCCACGCGCACGGTGTGTTCGGCTTCGGCCAGCGGCTTGGCGGCCGGCTTGGCCACCGGTGCCGGTGCGGTGGCCGGGCGCGGGGCGGCGATCGGTGCCGGCGCCACCGCAGCCGCGGGCCTGGCGCCGGGTGCGGCGCCACCGTGCAGCTGGTCGAGCAGGGCTTCGAACTCATCTTCGCTGATCAGGCCGTCGTCGGCCTTCTTTGCCGGCGCCACCGCAGTCGGTGCGCTGCCACCGTGCAGCTGGTCGAGCAGCGCCTCGAACTCGTCGTCGGTGATCAGGTCGCCGGCACCGGCCGCCGGTGCGGCGGCAGCGGCGGCAGGCGCTGCTGCACCGCCATGCACGTCGAACTGGGCGATCAGGTCCGGCGGTGCATAGCCCGGCTCGGTGCCGGAAGACACGGCATCGAGCATCGACTGCAGGTAGTCCAGCGATTGCTGGGCGGCGTCGAAGTGATGGGCCTGCAGCACGGCCTGGCCGGCACGTGCAGCGCCCAGCGCTTCTTCAGCGGCGTGGCACAGCTCGACCATGGCGGTGACACCGAGGAAACCCGCGCCGCCCTTGAGCGTGTGGTAGCCCCGGAACACCGCGTTGAGCTGTTCGGTGTCCTGCGGTGCCTGCTCCAGCGACACCAGCTGTTCGCCGAGGCGATCCAGGATTTCCTGTGCCTCGATGATGAAATCGGCAGTGATGTCGTCGGATACCGCGCTCATGCTTACAGCCCCAGATCCGACAACAGGTCGTCGGCGTCGTTCTGCGAGACCGCGTGGCGGTCCAGTCCCTTCAGTGCCGGCCCGGCCAGTTCCGGGGCGGTGCGATGCTGTTCCGGCGGCAGGCCGAGCGCGCCGAAGCCTTCATGCACGCGGCGGACGATGCCGACCACGCGACGGATGATCTGCCCGGTCAGGTCCTGGTAGCTCTGGGTCAGGGCGATCTCGGTCAGGTTGTGGCGGATGCGCTCCAGCTGCGCGTCCTGGCCTGGCTGCAGGCCTTCGGCGCGCAGCTGCTCGGTCAGGCTGCGGCATTCCTCGGCCAGGTCCAGGGTGCGGTGGGTGGCCTGTTCGGTCATCGCCACCACGTGGTCCAGGCGTGCGCACGCATCGTCCAGTTCGCCGGCCTCGCTGGGCACGGTCGGCAGTTCGCCCAGAGCCTGCCCCAGCTCGCGGGCCAGCCGCGAGAGGCCGCTCATCATCGGCTGCGTGCGCAGCGCGACCAGTCCGTCGATGCGTTGCCGCCAGGCGGCTTCGTCACCGGACTCCAGGGCATCCAGGGCTTCCTGCAGGCGCAGGGCGAGGGCGCTCTTGTCGACCGTGGTATCCATCAGGCGCTGGCCGCCAGGCGTTCGAAGATCTTGCCCAGCTTCTCTTCCAGCGTCTGCGCGGTGAACGGCTTGATGATGTAGCCGTTCACGCCGTTCTGGGCCGCTTCGATGATCTGCTCGCGCTTGGCTTCGGCGGTGACCATCAGCACCGGCAGGGTCTTCAGCTTGGCGTCGGCACGGATCGCCTTGAGCAGTTCGATGCCGGTCATCACCGGCATGTTCCAGTCGGTGACGACGAAATCGAAGGGCTGGCTCTGCAGCAGCGACAGCGCGGCATGCCCGTCCTCGGCTTCGGCGGTGTTGGTGAAGCCCAGATCGCCCAGCAGGTTCTTGACGATTCGACGCATGGTCGAGAAGTCGTCGACGATGAGGATGCGCATGTTCTTGTTCAAAGCAGAGTTCCTTTGTTGTTCATTCCGGGCGGCCGGGGGCAGTCGCCTCGGGGATGTTCATTCTTCCAGGCCGGCGTCGACGGCCTCGAAAATCTTCAGGCGGCCGCGCAGGCGCAGCACGGCCTGGCCATGGATCTGGCAGACCCGCGACTCGCTCACGCCGAGCACCGCGCCGATCTCCTTCAGGTTCAGCTCCTGCTCGTAGTACAGCGAGAGCACCAGCTGTTCGCGCTCGGGCAGGTGGCCGATGGCCTTGCCCAGCTCACGGCCGAACTCGCCGCGCTCCAGCACCTGCTGCGGGGTCGGGCCGCCCTGGGCGACGGTATCCAGTTCGCCCTGGTCTTCGATGCGCGACTCCAGGCTCAGCACCTGGCCACGTGCGGCGTCTTCCATCAGCCTCAGGTACTCGGGCAGCGGCATCTCCATCGCGGCGGCCACTTCGGTGGCGCTGGCGGCACGGCCCGTGCTCTGTTCCAGGCGGCGGATGGTGGCGGCGGCATCACGGGCACGGCGGTGCACCGAGCGCGGCACCCAGTCGCCACGGCGGATCTCGTCGATCATCGAGCCGCGGATGCGGATCGAGGCATAGGTCTCGAACGAGGCGCCCTGGTCGGCGTCGTAGCTGCGCGAGGCTTCGATCAGGCCCATCATGCCGGCCTGGATCAGATCATCGACTTCGACGCTGGCCGGCAGGCGCGCGGCCAGGTGGTGGGCGATGCGTCGCACCAGGTCCGAATGCTGGGCGATGACCTCGTTGGCCGCCGAGCGCTGGACTTCCCTGTACTGGTGGGCTGCGCCTTTCATGCGGCCACCCCACGCTGCTTGAGGATGCGTTCGAGGAAGAACTCGACGCCACCGCGCGGTTCGGTCGGTGCCTGCCAGCGCGCGGTGCGGCGTGCGATCTCGGTGATCGCCAGCGCCGACGGGCTGGATGGATAGGCCTTCACCACCGGCTGCTGGCGCTGCACCGACAGGCGCAGCCAGTCATCCTGCGGCACGCAGCCCAGGTAGTTCAGCGAGACATCGGCGAGGAACTTCTCGCAGACGCGGGTCAGCTTCTCGTACAGCACGCGGCCCTCGTTCGGGTCGCGCACCATGTTGGCCACCACCTGGATGCGGTCCACGCCGCGCTCGCGCGATAGCACCTTGATCAGTGCGTAGGCGTCGGTGATCGAGGCCGGTTCGTCACAGACCACCACCACGGTGTCCTGCGCGGCCTGGCAGAAGGTCAGCACGCCGTCGGTGATGCCGGCGGCGGTATCGACCACCATGATGTCCAGCTCGCGTTCCAGTTCGGAGAACACGTTGACCAGGCCGACATGCTCGGCCGGGGCCAGCTCGGCCATGTGCCGGCGGCCGGAAGCGGCCGGGACCACCAGCACGCCGTTCGGGCCTTCGACGATGACGTCGTCCAGCGAGCAGCGGCCGGCCACCAGGTCGGCCAGCGTAAAGGTGGGGTTCAAGCCCAGGATCACGTCGATGTTGGCCAGGCCCAGGTCGGCGTCCAGCAGCAGCGTGCGCTTGCCCATGCCCGCCAGCGCCACCGCCAGGTTGGCGGACACATTCGTCTTGCCCACGCCGCCCTTGCCGCCGGTCACCGCGATGGTGCGCACAGGGCCGAGCGGCTCGCTGCGGGTGGCCGACAGCGGGAAGGTCTTGGTCAGCTTGGCGTACTCACGCGACGGCATGGTTCAACTCCGGGTTGCAGGGCATATCGGCCGCTCGGCGCAAATCTTCAAGGCGAAGTACAAGATTGGCTGCACTGGCCCGGTGCAGGTCCTCCGGGACGTCCTGGCCATCGGTCACCCAGGTGATCGGCAGGGCGTGGTCCACGGCCACCGACAGGGCGTTGCCGAAGCGGCCGGTCTCGTCCAGCTTGCTCAGCACCAGGCCCTGCAGGTTGGCCGCACCGAAGCGGCGCACCACCTCGTCCATGTCGCCGAAGCTGGTGTTGGCCGGCAGCACCAGCAGGGTGCGCACCTGGCGCGCGGCGCGCAGCCACTGCAGCTGGGCGGCCAGGGCACGGTCGCGCGGGCCCAGGCCGGCGGTATCGATCAGCACCAGCTTGTAGTCCTTCAAGCGTTCCAGCAGCTGGTCCAGGTCGGTGCCGCTGTTGGCCTCGTGCACGGCGATGCCGAGCTGGCGGCCGTAGCCATACAGCTGTTCACGGGCGCCGATGCGGGTGGTGTCGGTGGTGACCAGGGCGACGTCACGCGGGGCGTGCTTCTCGGCGAAGCGCGAGGCCAGCTTGGCGATGGTGGTGGTCTTGCCGGCGCCGGTCGGGCCGACCAGCGCGATCACGCCGCCTTCTTCCAGCGGGTCGACCGGGGCGATCGGCAGCTTGCGCGAGATCAGCCCCAGCATCAGGCCGCGGCCACGATGGGCTTCGGTTTCCAGCGGGATCTGCATGGCCACGTCGCGGGCCAGCCCGGCGTCGAAACCGTACTCGTCCATCAGGTCCAGCGCGGTGGCGCGCACCGGGCTGCCACGCAGGCGCTCATCGGTGAAGCGGTTCATCTCGCGCTCGATCACCTGGCGCATGCCGGCCACTTCCTGGCGCAGCTGGCGGATCTCTGCGTCGTCCTGAGCAACCACGGTCAGCGTCGGTGCCGGGGCCAGCATGGGGGCCGGGCTGGCCTCGATAGCGGCTTCGACCGCTGCCGGTTCGCTGGCGGCGATCCCGGGCTGCGCGTCGATCACGGCAGCGGTCGGCAGCGGCGGCGGCAGCACGGCCGGGGCCACGCTTTCGTGATGCGCCTCGTGCGGCGGGTCGATCTGGAAGCGCGCGCGGTTGGCCGGCACGGTTGCGGCCGGTGCAACGATGGCCTCGGCGAACGGGGCGAAGATCTGGTCCGGCGGTGCCGGTTCGTTGACGGCGGCGCGGGCCAGGGTGGCGGCGAAGCCGGTGCTGCCCCGGGTCGGCACGATCTCGTCGGCGCTGTCCAGGGTGCGGCCGGTGGCACCGACGGCGGCGCGGGCGAGGGCGGCCACTGCCGAGGTGGTGGCCGCGACCGGTTCCGGCGCCGGGGTGCTGCTGCGGCGGCGGGTGACGGCGGCGATCACCGCGTCGGCGGCGGTGCGCGGCTTGGGTGCCGGCGGCGGTGCAACGTCACGGCGCGAGGCTTCCAGTGCACGCTGCACGGCGCTCTCGTCGTAGTTGGCGGCGGCGACGATCTCGATGCCTTCCTCGATCCGGCGGTTGGACAGGATCACGGCGTCAGGACCATGTTCCTTGCGCACCAGGTTCATGGCCGAGCGCATGTCGGCGGCGACGAATCGTTTGATTTTCATGCTGTGGTCACGGGGCGAAGACGGCGGGGTGGCGGTCGGAGAACTCGGGTGGTCGGTGGTCTGCACGGTGCGGGTTCCCCTTGGTATCTGTCTGTTGCGTTGGTTCGAAAGTGGTGTCTGTTTTCTGGCGCATCGCAGGGCGGCGTCAGCTGATCGTTCCGACCAGCTTCAGGCGCTTGTCCTCCGGCACCTCGCTGTAGGCCAGGACCGACAGCGACGGAACGCTGTGGCGGACCAGGCGGGCCAGCGCGGCGCGCACCGGGCCAGGTACCAGCACGACCGCGGGCTCGTTGCGGGCTTCCTGCTTGCTGACACATTCGGCCAGGCTCTGGTGCAGTCGCTCAGCGAGTCCGGGTTCCAGCGCGGCGCCGTTGCCCTGCGTGGACTCCTGCAAGACACGTTCCAATTGCGGGTTGAGGGTGAATACCGGCAGCTCCGCCGACATTCCGGCGATCTCCTGCACGATGAAGCGGCCCAGTGCGGTGCGAACAGCGGCGGTCAGCACGGCCGGGTCCTGGCTGCTGGGCGCATGTTCGACCAGTGCCTCGGCGATCTTGCGCAGCTGGCGGATCGGAATGCGCTCGACCAGCAGGTTCTGCAGCACGCGCACCACCGCCGACAGCGGCAACGCCTTCGGCGTCAGATCTTCGACGAGCTTGGGCGCGCTCTTGGCCAGGTTGGCCAGCAGGTGCTGCACTTCTTCGTGGCCGAGCAGTTCCGGCGCGTGCTCACGGATCAGGTGCGACAGATGGGTGGCGACCACGGTGGCCGGATCGACCACGGTGTAGCCCAGCGTTTCGGCCTGGGCGCGCTGGTGCGGCTGGATCCAGGTGGCGTCCAGGCCGAATGCGGGGTCCTTGCCGGCGATGCCTTCCAGCGCGCCGAGCGCGCTGCCCGGGTCCAGCGCCAGCTCGCGGTCGGGGTGGATCTCGGCGGTGGCCACCGGCACGCCGTGCACCAGCACGCGGTAGCCGTTGGCCGGCAGTTCCAGGTTGTCGCGGATGTGCACCGACGGGATCAGGAAGCCGACATCCTGGGTGAGCTTGCGGCGCACGCCCTTGATGCGCGCCATCAGTTCGCCGCCCTGGTTGCTGTCCACCAGCGGGATCAGCCGGTAGCCGACCTCCAGACCCAGCGGATCGACCGGGCGCAGTTCGTCCCAGCTCAGTTCGGCAGTCGGTGCCGGTGCGGCCGGGCGGCCGAGTGCGTTGAGTGCGGCGGCATCGGTGCCACCGCCTGCCGCATCGGCAGCCGGCGCCTTGCCCTTGCGGTACAGCTTCCAGGCGATGAAGCCGAGGATCGCGGCCAGCGTCAGGAAAGCGACGTTGGGCATGCCCGGCACCAGGCCGACCACGCCGATGATGCCGGCGGTGATCGCCAGCGCACGGTACTGGCCGAACACCTGGCCGGTCATGGCCTGGGCCATGTCCTGCGAGCGCGAGGCGCGGGTAACCAGCATGGCCACGGCGCTGGAGACCAGCAGGGCCGGCAGCTGCGCTACCAGGCCGTCACCGATCGACAGCAGGGTGTAGGTGGCGGCGGCTTCGCCGAACGGCATGCCATGCTGCAGCACGCCCACGGCCAGGCCGCCGAGCATGTTGATGAACAGGATCAGGATGCCGGCAATGGCATCGCCGCGGATGAACTTGCTGGCGCCGTCCATCGCACCGTAGAAGTCGGCTTCCTCACGCACTTCCTCGCGGCGCAGCTTGGCTTCTTCACGCGTCAGCAAACCGGCGTTGAGGTCGGCGTCGATCGCCATCTGCTTGCCGGGCATCGCGTCCAGGATGAAGCGCGCGGTCACTTCCGAAACGCGGCCGGCACCCTTGGTAATGACCACGAAATTGATGATGGTCAGGATCGCGAACACCACGATGCCGACCGCATAGTTGCCGCCGATCACGAATTCACCGAAGGCGGCGATGACCTTGCCCGCGGCATCATGGCCGTTCTGGCCGTTCAGCAGGATCACACGGGTGGAGGCCACGTTCAGCGCCAGCCGCAGCATGGTGGTGATCAGCAGCACGATCGGGAAGATGGTGAAGTCCAGCGGGCGCTTCACGTAGACCACCGCCAGCAGCACCATCAGCGAGATGGCGATGTTGAAGGTGAACAGCGCATCGAGCACCGGCGCGGCCAGCGGCACCACGACCATGGCCAGCAGGGCCAGCACGATCAGCGGCGCGCCAAGGCCCTGGCGGATCATTTCCAGGGCGCGGCGGGTGTTGAAACCGGCGGAGGGCTGGGCGCTCACGGGCGGCCTCCCTTGCCGAATTCATCCACCTGGATGTGCGGGGCGTCCGGCATCGGGCCAGTGCGCCAGGCGCGCAGCTGGTAGACGTAGGACAGGACCTGGGCGACGGCCGAATACAGTCTCACGGGGATTTCCTTTCCGAGTTGGCCTTCCCGATACAAGGCGCGTGCCAAAGGCGGGGCGGAGACGATCGCCACCTTGTTGCCGTCGGCCACTTCACGGATGCGCAGGGCGGTTTCGTCCACGCCCAGCGCGACCACGGTGGGGGCGTTCATGGCGCCGCCCTCGTACTTCAGGGCCACCGCGTAGTGGGTGGGGTTGACCACCACCACGTCGGCAGTGGGCACCGCCTCCATCATCCGGCGGTTGGCCATCTGCTGCTGCAGCTGGCGGATGCGGCCCTTCACCTCGGGGCTGCCCTCGCTTTCCTTCATTTCCCGGCGCAGTTCCTCGCGGGTCATCTTCAGCTTGCGCATCCAGTTCCAGCGCTGGTACGGCGCATCGATGGCGGCCAGCACCAGCATCGCGCCGGCGGTGGCCAGCAGCAGGCGCAGGGTGAAGCCCAGGCCATCGGTGATGGCGGTTTCCAGCGGGTGGTGGATCAGCCCGCGCAGGGTGTCGAAGCCGGTCCAGACCACCAGCCCGGCGGCGACGCCGACGAAGGCCACGCGCAGCAGCGATTTGGTGAATTCGGCAATCGCCTCCGGGCCATACAGGCGCTTGAGCCCGCTCATCGGGTTCATGCGGTTGATGTCGGGCAGCAACGCCTTCTGCGACCAGCGCAGGCCGCCCATCACCAGCGGGGCGACGAAGCTGGCCAGCAGGCAGACCAGCACCAGCGGTGCGATCACCAGCATGAACTGCAGCAGCAGGTCGCCGAAGTGGCCGAACAGTTCCTTCGGGTTCTGCCGCAGGCTCTGTTCGGGGCTGAGCGCGTGCTTCATCCAGGCCGTGGCGCCACGGCCGATCGAGCCGCTCAGGGCCATCACCGCCAGCACGCCGGCGCCGAACACGGCGGCGGTGCCAAGTTCGCGCGAGCGCGGCAGGTTGCCCTGTTCACGGGCGTCGCGCAGGCGTTTTTCGGTTGGTTGTTCGGTCTTTTCGCCGGCGGATTCGTTCTCGGACATCACGGGCACTGCGGCAGGGGGTGCCGGGGTGCGTGCAAGAACCGTTCCACGCCTGGCGTGGATCTACCGACGGCCCGTTCTGTAGAGCCGAGCCCACGCTCGGCTACGGTTGGGGCCAGGCGCGAAGCACAGCCGGGCATGAGCTCGGCTCTACAGGAGAGTGCCGCAGGAATCGTTCCGTGATGGCGGGCGCGCGTGGCCCGGTGTCAGCCGGGCGGGTATTGCGGCGGCGGGCTCTGTGCCAGTTCCACCCGCGGCCGGGGCAGGTCGTGCAGCTGCATGAAGCGCGCCGCATCCACCGGGCGGCCCAGCAGGTATCCCTGCAGGAAGTCGCAGCCCAGGCGTTCCAGGTAGGCGCGCTGCGCGGCGGTCTCCACGCCCTCGGCGACGATGTCCATGTCCAGCGCATGGCCCAGCGCCACGATCGCCGAGACGATCACCACGTCTTCGGCACTGTGTTCCAGGTCGCGCACGAACGCATGGTCGATCTTGATCTCGGTGGCCGGCAGCCGCTTCAGGTACAGCAGGCTGGAGTAGCCGGTTCCGAAATCATCGATGGAGATGCCCACGCCCAGCGCCGACAGCGCCTGCAGCAGGCGAAGACTGGTATCGGTATCGCGCATGACGGTGCTTTCAGTGATCTCCAGCACCAGGTGGCGCGGGGCAATGCCATGGCGCTCGATCACCTCGCGCACATCCTGCAGCAGGTGCGGCGAACTGAACTGCACCGGCGACAGGTTCACCGACATCGACCAGCTTTCATGCCCGGTGTCGTGCCAGCGCCGCAGCTGCTGGCAGGCCTGGTCCAGCGCCCAGCGCCCGATCTCGTTGATCGCACCGCTGCGCTCGGCCAGGCGGATGAAGCGGTCGGGGGGAATCAGGCCGTGTTCCGGATGGCGCCAGCGGATCAGCGCTTCGGCGCCGGCCACCTTCTGCGTGGCCACGCGGATCTTCGGCTGATAGTGCAGGAACAGCTGCTCGCTGCCGATGGCGCGGCGCAGGTCGGCCAGCAGCCGGAACTGCTGCTCGGCACTGTCGTTCATCCAGTCGGCGAACAGCACGAAGGCGTTGCGACCGGACTCCTTGGCCTGGTACATCGCCGCGTCGGCGAAGGCCATCAACTGGCGCTCGCTGGCGGCGTGGTCCGGGCAGATCGCCACGCCGATGCTGGCGGTCACCTGCAGTTCGTTGTCCGGCAGCAACGGGCCGCTGCCCACCGCCTGCAGGATGCGCCGGGCCAGGGTCGGCAGGTCCTCGTCGTGCTCGATGCGCACCACCAGCACGAACTCGTCGCCGCCCAGCCGTGCCAGCATATCGTGCGGGCGCAGCAGCTGGCGGGTGCGTTCGGCCACCGCCACCAGCAGCGCATCACCGGCCTGATGGCCATAGGCATCATTGACCTGCTTGAAGCCGTCCAGGTCCATGAACATAACCGCGAAGCGGTTGCCGCCCTGTTCGGCCTCGGCCAGTGCCTGCACGATGCGCCGCTGCAGCAGCAGGCGGTTGGGCAGGCGGGTGAGAGGATCGTGCAGCGCGGCCTGGGTCAGTTCCTGCTGCGCGTCGGTCAACGAGGTGCTCAGCATCGAATTGCGCAGCCGCAGCAGTTGCGCTTCCACGCGCTGGTCCAGCCATGAGACCACCAGCACCACGGCCAGGATCGCCACGGTCAGCACTACCACCAGCATCGCCAGCCACTCGTTCTGCAGGCCATCGCCGACCGCCGCGCCGCAGACGCTGCCTTCCGGGAAGCGCGCAGCGGCCATGCCGGTGTAATGCATGCCGACGATGGCCAGGCCGAGCAGGCCCGCCGCCGCCAGTCGATCACCGATGCGGGTGCGCTGGGCGCGCAGCCGGAACGCCACGTACAGCGCGGTCCAGGAGGCAGCCACCGCCACCATCAGCGAGAACAGCAGCCAGCCCGGGTCGTAGTCGATTCCCGGCTGCATGCGCATTGCAGCCATGCCAACGTAATGCATGCCGGCGATGCCGGTGCCCATCAGCAGGGCGCCGACCGCCAATCGCGGGTGGGGCAGGGTGCGCAGCGAGACCAGCCACAGCGCGAACACCGATGAGGCGATGGCAAGCGCAAGCGAGAGCAGGGTGATGGGAAGGTCGTAGCCCAATGGAATGGGCAGGTCGAAAGCCAGCATGCCGATGAAATGCATCGACCAGATGCCCAGGCCCATGGCGAAGCCGCCGCCCAGCCGCCACCACCAGGCCGCGCCCCTGCCCGGTGCGGTCACCGTGCGCCCGGCCATCGCCAGCGCGGTGTATGAAGCCATCACGGCGACCAGCAGCGAGATCGCCACCAGCCACGGGTTGTACGTGCCTACCAGCATTCGTCAGTCTCCCGGACCTGCCTGTCGACGGAAACCACGGTGGGGCATGCATGAGGCAGGCCGACGCACGACGCCGGCCATGTGCGGCATCCCCCCGGTTGCCGCGCATTCACTCTAACGCGCAGACCGGGGGGGACTTCAAGCGGCAATACGTGAAATTGCGCCCCTGTAGAGCCGAGCCCATGCTCGGCTGCCTTCGGCAGGAGCGGCAGCCGAGCATGGGCTCGGCTTTACAGAAACAAATGCATGGCAAGCAGTAGAACGTGATGATCGGGTCAGTGTGTGACCGCGTCCGCAGCCTGGAAGGCGGCGTCGAACAGGCGCTGTACCGGCGGCCCCATTTCCCCTGCCAGCAGGGCCAGCAGGAACAGGCCCAGCAGCAGCGAGACCGGCAGGCCCAGCTGGATCGGATTCAGCGCAGGGGCGGCACGCGCCAGTACGCCGAAGGCCAGGTTCACCGCCAGCATCGCCACGGTGAGCGGAATGGCCAGCGTCAGCGCGCCGCGCAGCACGGTCAGCAGGAAGGTCGGGGCGATGCTGAAGAAGGCGTGCGGGTCCGGCAGCGGGGCGCCGATCGGCAGTGCGCGGTAGCTGTCGACCAGCAGCGAAATCAACGCCAGGTGGCCGTTGGCGGTGAAGAACAGCAGGCCGAACAGCAGGTAGAACCACTGGCCGATCACACCCGAAGTGCCACCGCGCAGCGGGTCGCTCATCTGCGCGAAGGCCAGGCCGGTGCCCTGCGCGATCAGTTCGCCGGCCATCGCACCGGCTTCGAATACCAGCCGCAGCATGAAACCGATGGAAACGCCGATGGCCAGTTCGCGCGCGATGGTCAGCACCGTAGCCGCGTCGAAGCCGGTCCAGTCCGGTACCGGTGGCAGCAGCGGCGCCAGTGCAATGGCCAGGGTGCCGGCCAGTACCACGCGCACCCGCGACGGCACCGCACGCGTGCCGACCATGGGCATGGCCATGGCCACCGCGCCGATGCGCAGCATGGTCCACAGCACGGTGCCGATCATGCCGAAGGCCTGCAGGCCGTCGGCCGCCATCTGTGTCGCGGCGTCCATCGAAGCGCGTGTCCTAGCCGATCAGGTGCGGAATGCGCTGGAACAGCAGCGTGGTGAATTCAACCAAGTGGCCGATCAGCAGGCTGCCCAGCGCGAACAGCACCGCGGTCAGCGCTGCCGCCTTGGCGACGAAGGCGATGGTCGGTTCATTGAGCTGGGTTGCAGCCTGCACGACACCGACCACCACGCCCACCACCAGTACGGTGAGCAGCAGCGGGCCGGCCACCCACAGCACGGTGATCAGGCCGCCACGCAGTTCGGTCAAGGCAAGTTCGGGAGACATTCGGGTTCCACCTTCATATATAGAGTCGAGCCATGCTCGACTGTCTTTCAATCGCGCCGGATCGCGTCACGCGGGATTGAAGCTGGCCGCCAGCGTGCCCACGGTCAGCACCCAGCCATCCACCAGCACGAACAGCAGGATCTTGAACGGTGCCGACACCAGCATCGGCGACAGCATCATCATGCCCATGGACATCAGCACGCTGGCGACGACCAGATCGATGATCACGAACGGAATGAAGATCAGGAAGCCGATCTCGAAAGCGGTCTTCAGTTCGCTGGTGACGAACGAAGCGACCAGCACCGGGAACGGGATCGCATCGGGGCTGGCGTAGGTGCCGTGCCCGGCGATGCCGGCGAAGGTCATCAGGTCGGTCTCGCGGATCTGCGCCAGCATGAACCCGCGCAGCGGCTGCGTGGTCAATGTCCAGGCGGTCTGGAAGTCGATGTCGCCGTTGAGATAGGGCGCCATGCCCGTGCTCCACGCCTTGTCCCAGGTCGGCATCATCACCATCGCGGTGAGGAACAGGGCCAGGCCCAGCAGTACCTGGTTGGACGGCGTCTGGCCGGTACCCAGTGCCTGGCGCAGCAGGCCCAGCACGATGATGATGCGGGTGAACGAGGTCAGCACCAGCAGCATCGACGGGATCAGGGTGATCGCGGTCATCAGCAGCAGGGTCTGCAGCGGCAGGCTGACCGGCTGGCCGCCGATCTTGCCGACGTTGACGTCCGGCAGCGGGGTGGCCGGGGCGCCGGGCGCGGCGAACGCCAGCACCGGCAACAGGCACAGGGCAAGCAACAGCAGCCACGGCATCAGGGTGGCAACACGGGTACGGGTGACACGCATGTCAGGGGTCCTTGCGCAGCCGCTGCTGCAGCAGCTGGGCGAAATTCGGCAGGTTCTTGAAATCCGGCACGCGCACCGGCGCCGGTGCCGGCAACGGTTCGGGCAGGGTATGCAGGGTGTTGATGCCGCCGGCAGTGACGCCCAGCAGCAATTGCTGGCCGTTGACCTCCACCACCACCACGCGCTCCTTGGCGCCGACGCTGAGGCTGGCCACCAGCTTCATGCCTTCGGCCGGGCGGAAGCCACTGCCGGGCATGCGCTTGAGCAGCCAGCCCAGGCCGATCACCAGCGCCAGCACCGCCAACAGCGCCAGCACCGCACCGAACAGGCTGGGTGCGGCGGCCGCGTGCTGGCCGACCTGCGGGCCGATCGGCGCTGCGGTCTTGCCGACCGCCAGCAGGGTGGAGGCCAGCAGGCTCAACGCAGTCTCCGGATCCGCTCGCTCGGGCTGACCACGTCGGTCAGGCGCACGCCGAAGCGGTCATTGATCACCACCACTTCGCCGTGGGCGATCAGGGTGCCGTTGACGAACACGTCCAGCGATTCGCCGGCACCGCGCTCCAGTTCCACCACTGAACCCTGGTTGAGCTGCAGCAGGTTGCGGATCGGCAGGCGGGCACGACCGACTTCCAGCGACAGGGTCACCGGCACATCGAGGATCACGTCCAGGTTCAGGTCCGGACCGTTGGCCTCGTCGGCCTGCAGGCTGCTGAACTGGGCCGGGGTCGGTTCGAGGGCGTCGATATCGTTCATTGCGGGTCTTCCTGGATGACGGGTACGCGCGGGCGGGTGCCCGGCGGATGGGTAGCGGTGATCTTCACGGCGTTCATGCCGTTGGCGATGCCGAATTCGCCGGTGAACACAGGGATGTTCTCCACGCACAGCGGCACCTGCGGGCTCAGCTCGATCGGCAGGATGTCGCCGACCTTCAGCTGGGTCAGGTCGCGCAGGGTCATGCGCTTGCTGGCCAGTACGCTGGACAGGGTGACTTCGGCGATGTTGAGCTGCTCGCGCAGGGTCTTGCCCCAGCTCTCGTCGCGGTCGTTGCGGTCGCTCTGGATGCCGGCGTCGAGCAGTTCGCGGATCGGTTCCAGCATCGAGTAGGGCAGGGTGACGTGGATGTCACCGCCGCCGCCGTCGAGCTCGACGTGCAGGCGGCACACCACCACGTACTCGCGCGGGGTCACGATGTTGGCGAAATGCGGGTTGATCTCCGAGTTGATGTACTCGAAGTCGACGTCCATCACCGGTGCCCACGCTTCGCGCAGGTCGGCGAAGGTCTGCTTCAGCAGCAGGTGGATCACCCGCATTTCGGTGGCCGTGAATTCGCGGCCCTCGATGCGGGTCGGGTAGCGCCCGTCGCCGCCGAAGAAGTTGTCGACGATGGCGAACACCAGGGTCGGCTCGAACACGATCAGGCCGGTACCGCGCAGCGGCTTGAAGCGGATCAGGTTCAGGTTGGTCGGCACATACAGCGAGTGCATGTAGTCGTTGAACTTGATCAGTTCGATGCCGCGCACCGACAGCTCGGCCGAGCGCCGGATCAGATTGAACAGGCCGATCCGCCACAGGCGCGCGAAGCGCTCGTGGACCATTTCCAGGGTCGGCATGCGACCACGGATGATGCGGTCCTGGCTGGCGAAGTCGTACGAGCGCGCTTCGCCTGACGGGGGTTCCGCATCGGTCTCGACCGCGCCGCTGTCCACGCCGTGGAGCAGGGCATCGATCTCGTCCTGGGACAGCAGATCATTCATCGGGGGGGCCTTACTGGGTCACGAAGCTGGTGAACAGCAGATCGTCGGCGCCGTTGCTGCCGGTCTCGGCCTTGAGCACCTTCTGCACCTCGGCCAGCGAACTGGCCTGCAGCTTCTGCTTGCCGGCGACATCGGCGATCTGGTCCGGGCTGACCTGCGAGAACAGCATCAGCAGGCGCGCGCGGATGGCCGGGGCATGGGTCTTGATCGCTTCCAGCGCGGCCGGGTCGCGGGTCATCAGCTGGACCTCCAGCTGCAGGTAGCGCGGGCCGTCGACCGGGCCATTGAGGTTGACCACGAACGCCGGGTCCAGCGCGAAGTACTGTGCCGGGGCCGGGGTCGCGCTCTTCTTGGGCGCCTGCGCGGTCTTCTCTTCGTGCTTGGACTGGGTGAAGAACCACACGCCGCCACCAGCGGCAGCGGCGGCCAGTACGGCCACCAGTGCGGTGATCAGGATCGGACTACGCGGCTTGGCGGCCTTGTCCTTCTCGGCGGTCTTCTTGGTTTTGTCAGCGGCTGCGGCCACGGGGTGAAGCTCCTGAGGGTTGCTTCACCGGGATATGCAAGGGGTGTGCCGAAGGCTGGGCCCGCAGGGTGCGACGGAATTCCGTCGGGGTGCAGGTAGGGCCGTGCGGAGCAAGCTCAGCACCCACCAACGCAATACGGGGAGGTGCCGACCGCCTGCCCTGGTGGGTGCCAACCTTGGTTGGCACACCTGTCAGGCGTAGGCGTCCAGCAAGCCGCGCTGGCGGATCAACTGCGCGGACGATACGCTGGCATCGCCCGGCGTCGGTTCTCCGTCGCCGGTCATGCCCCCGCCACCGGGTTGTCCCGACGCATTGCCGTCACCACCAGACGCGTGGTGGCCGACATCGGCGTGAGCCAGCTGGAAGCCCTGTTCGCCCAGCAGCTCGCGCAGGCGCGGCAGGCTGCTTTCCAGTGCCTGGCGCACGTCCACGTGCGGGCTGCTGAAGCTGGCATGCACCTTGTCGCCGTTCAACTGCAGGCGCACGTCGACCGGCCCCATGTCGTCCGGGCTCAGGCGGATGTGGGCATGGCCGATCTTCTGGTCGGCCAGCCAGCCCAGGCGTGCGCCGATGGCCTGGTCGAAGCCATCGTCACCCAGCACGGGCTTGGGCGTGGGTTCGCCATTGAAGATCGCGTTGCCGGTGGCGAGCGCCGCCTTCAGGTCCTGCACGGCGGCGGCTGCCGGTGCGTGCAGCAACGGTGTATTTGCGCGGTCGCCAACGGCGGCCACGTCACTGCCTTCGCCGCGCTCGCTGCGCTTGCCGGGCAGGATCATCGCCGGCAATGGCAGCGCGGTGGCATCCTCCGCGCTGGTCGCCGCCGGTTTGCCGTCGGCCGCCACGGGGGCTGCGGTTGCCGCTGCCGGCGCGGCTGCAGGCAGTGTCGGGGTCGCGGCGGGGGCAGTGGTGGATAGCGCCGTACCGTCGCTGGCCAGTGACGGTGCAGCGCTGCCCGCCAGAGCGACGGCCGGATCGGCAGGCGTCGGCATCGCCAGCACCAGGCCGGCCAGGCCGATCGGTGGCCACGGGGCGTCCTCGGTCGCGGCGGGCTTGTCCTTGTCGGTGCCGGGTCCAGCCGGGGGCAGGGCAACGGGCGGTAGCGGCGGCGTTTCGGCAGTTGCCGCTTCCGCGTCCGCGCTGCGTTCGCCCGGTGCCTGGCCATTGCTGTCGGCGGTCGATGGCTGGCTGGGCGGGGACGGCGTCGGTGCGGTAGCGCTGCCGGCAGGCGCGGGCGCGGAGGGCGCACCGCCCTGCAGCAGCTGGCTGAAGTCCTTTGCGCCTTCGCTGCGCGCGGCGCGTGCGGCACTGTTGCTGGTGGCGGGCGTGGCCGGGTTGGCGCTGCTGGCGAGCGGGGCGGGCATCACGGGCGGCCTCCCTGCTCGGCGCCGTCCTGGTCTTCGGCCTGCACCAGGCGCGCGCGCCGCGCGCCAATGTCGTCCATCTCGCGCTGGTCGCGGCGGTCGGTCACCACCTTTTCCTGCGCGCGGTAGCTGGCGGCCAGCTGCTCCAGCACCGCCTTGTCACGGCTGGCCAGGATCAGCCGCGCGCGCTCGGCCTCCACTTTTTCGCGGTTGCCGTTGACCGTGGCCTGCTGCTGCTCGACCGCACTGTCCAGGCGATCAAGGAAGGCGCGGCGGTTCAGCAGCTGTGCCGGGCTGGTCGCTGCCATCTGGGCGTTGGCGTACTCCTCGGCATAGCGGCGCAGTTCGTCCAGGCGCGACAGATGGGTGTCGAGCACGCGCTGGCGTTCGGCCAGGTCGCGGGCGACCGCGTCCTCGTGTTCCTGGGCCCGCTTGAGCAGGGGATCGATGCGCTTGGACTGGTTCATGGCTTAACTCTCTTGTTCCACCAGGCGCTGCAGCGCCGCCTGGCTGTGCGGGAGATCTGCGGCCTTGGCAACGTCCTGGCCGAGGAACTCCATGATTTCCGGCCAGCGTTCCAGGGCTTCGTCGGTGGCCGCGTCGTTACCACGCTGGTAGGCACCGATCGCGATCAGGTCACGGTTGGCCGAGTACGCCGAGACCAGTCGCTTCAACTTGCGGATGCGCAGGCGCCACGGCTCGTCGGCGATTTCCGTGACCACGCGGCTGACCGACGATTCGACGTCGATGGCCGGGTACAGGCCGCTGTCGGCCACCCGGCGCGAGAGCAGGATGTGGCCGTCGAGGATCGCGCGTGCGGCGTCGGCGATCGGATCCTGCGGATCATCGCCTTCGGTCAGTACGGTGTAGAACGCGGTGATCGAGCCGCGGCCCTTTGCGCCGTTGCCAGCGCGTTCGACCAGCGCCGGCAGCTTGGCGAACACCGAGGGCGGGTAACCGCGGGTGGTCGGTGGTTCACCGACCGACAAGCCGATCTCGCGCTGCGCCTGGGCGAAGCGGGTCAGCGAGTCCATCAGCAGCAGCACGTTCAGGCCCTGGTCGCGGAACCACTCGGCGATGGCGGTGGCACGGTAGGCACCGTGCAGGCGCGCCAAGGGTGGCCGGTCGGCGGGGCTGGCCACCACCACGGCGCGGCGCAGGCCTTCCTCGCCCAGCGTGGTCTCGACGAAATCGCGTACTTCGCGGCCTCGTTCACCAATCAGGCCGACCACGATCACGTCGGCAGCGGTGTAGCGGGTCATCATGCCCAGCAGCGTCGACTTGCCGACGCCGGAACCGGCGAACAGGCCGACACGCTGGCCGCGGCCGATCGGCAACAGCGCGTTGATCGCGCGCACGCCCACGTCCAGCGGCTGGGTGATCGGTTCACGCGCCAACGGATTGATCGACACGCCGGCCATGCCGACATGCCCTTCTGCGCGGATCGGGCCCTTGCCATCCAGCGGCACGCCGTCGCTGTCGATGACGCGGCCGAGCAGGCCTTCACCCACTTCCACGCCGCCACGCCGCGCCGACGGTACCACGCGGGCGTTGGGCAGCAGGCCGTGCAGTTCGGCGCTGGGCATCAGGTAGGTGCGCTCACCGGCAAAGCCGACCACTTCGGCATCGACCCAGCCACCATCGACCACTTCCACCTTGCAGCTGGCGCCCAGCGGCGCCTCGCAGCCGACCGCTTCCAGGGTGAGCCCGACCGCGCGGCGCAGCACGCCCTCGCGGATCAGCCCACGGCCATGCGCGGTATCCACGCGCAGGCCGTCCAGGCGGCGGGCCAGGCGCAGGTTGCGGGCCACGGCCCAGTCGGCCGGCGGCGGCGTCGTTTGCGGTGCGGCGCTCATGCCGTCGCCCCGGTCTGGCGGATCACCGCATCCAGCGCACCGCGCAGGCGGGCCTCCAGGGTGCCGTCGATGCGTACGGCTTCGGCGTGCACGCGCAGGTCGCCACGGCTGAGGCTGGTATCCGGTACCAGGCGCTGCGCCGGCGACAGGTTCAGCAGCGGGGCAAGCGCGGCGATATCATCCGGGTGCAGCCGCACTTCCACCTCGCGGGTGCTGCCGCCCACGGCGTCAATCGCTTCGCCGACCAGCTGCGCCAGCAGTGCCGGCTCGGCCTCGTAGGCGCGGCCGACCAGCGCGCCGGCGATGCGCACCGCCAGTTCACCAAGGGCGCCGACCACTTCGTTCTCCAGCCGCATCAGCGGCCGGCTGAAGTTGTCGAGGATGCCTTCGATCTGCGCGGCGAGGCGACGCACCTCCGCCTGGCCCTGGCCGTACCCTTCGGCATGGCCCTGATCGAATCCTTCCTTCTCCGCGCTGTCCTGGATCGCCTGGATTTCCTCCAGGGTCGGCAGCTGCAGCGGCGGCTCCGGTTCGTGTTCCGGGTCCGGCTCGGTGAGTTCGAACGCGTCCTCCTGCTCCAGCGCCGGTTCGGGCTGGGCCAGCAGGTCCGGGGCAAGCCAGCGCACGACGTTGCTCACAGCATGGCCTCCGCGCTGCCGCCGATGGTGACGGTGCCTTCATCGGCCATGCGCTTGACGATGGCCAGGATCTCGCGCTGCGCGCCTTCCACGTCGGACAGGCGCACCGGCCCGCGGGCTTCCATGTCTTCCAGCAGGATCTCGGCCGCGCGCTGCGACATGTTGCGGGTGATCTTGTCGCGCACCTTGATGTCGGCACCGCGCAGGGCCAGGCCCAGGCGCTCGCCGCTCACCTCGCGCAGCACCAGCTGCATCTCGCGGTCGTCCAGGTCGACCAGATCGTCGAACACGAACATCAGGTCCTGGATGCGGTTGCTCAACGGCGCATCGATGCGGGCGATCTCGCCCAGGATCGCCTGGTCCTGGCCGCTGTCCATGAAGTTCAGGATGTTGGCCGCGCACTGCACTCCGCCGATGTTGGACGACTTCAGGTTCTGGTTGCCGGCGAACTGGCGCTCCATGATCTCGTTGAGTTCATTGAGCGCGTTCGGCGGAATGCCGTCGAGGGTAGCGATGCGCAGCAGCACGTCCACGCGGGTACGGTCCGGCAGCAGTTTCAGCGCGTCGGCGGCCTGGTCGGTTTCCAGGTGCGCCATCACGATGGCGATGATCTGCGGGTGCTCGTTGCGCACCAGGTCGGCCACCGCACGCGGGTCCATCCACTTCAGCGCGTCCAGGCCGGTGGTGTTGCGGCCGAGCAGGATGCGGTCGATCAGGTTGCCGGCCTTCTCGCTGCCCAGCGCCTGCACCAGCATGTTGCGGATGTAGTCGTCCGAGCCAACGCCGAGTGAGGTCTTCGAGCCCAGCTCCTGGCCGAACTGGTCCATCACCCGCTCAACCTGCTCGCGGGTGATGTCGGTCATGGTGGCCATGGCGATGCCGATTTTCTGCACCTCCTTGGGTTCCATGTGGCGCAGCACTTCGGCCGCGTCCAGCTCACCCAGCGAAAGCAGCAGTACGGCGGCGCGCTGCACGCCAGTCAGTGCGGCCTCAGTCATTTGCCACCCAACCCTTGACCACCTGGGCCACGCGCTTGGAGTCGGTCTTCACGGCTTCACGCGCCATCCGCAATCGTTCCTCATATGAATCCACCGGCAGGGCCAGTGCTTCCGGCCCGCCCAGGCTGGCCCGGTCAGCGCCCAGCGCCGGCAGCGGCATGCCATCGTCATCGACCAGCTGCACGTCCGCGGTATGCGGCTCGAGTGCCTGTTCGTCGTTCTTCCTGCTCTGGCCGGTGATCGCGCGCAGCGCCGGACGCAGCACGCCGAACAGCAGCGCCAGCACCACCACCGCGCCAAGCAGCATGCGGCCGGCATCGTGCACCCACGGCAGCTCCCACCACGACGGGCCTTCGACCGGCGTGGTGTCACGCACGAACGGGGCATTCATCACCGACACGGTGTCGCCACGCTCGGCGTTGAAGCCGACGGCCTGCTTGACCAGCGCTTCGACGCGGGTCAGTTCGGCAGCCGACAGCGGCTGCGGGCTCATCTTGCCGTTGGCGCCGGCGCGCGGCACGTTGTCCACCAGCACCGCCACCGAGACGCGCTTGATGCGGCCGGCCGGCTGGCGGGTGTGCTGCAGGGTGCGGTCCAGCTCGTAGTTGCGGGTCGCGTTCTTGCTGCTTTCGGTCGGGGCCTGCGCGGTGGCCGGTGCGGCCTGCTGGCCCGGCGGGCTGTTGCTGGTCGCACCCGGCACGCCCTGCGGGCCCGGCGTGCTGGTGGTGTTCTCGCTCATCTGCTCGCTGCGCAGCTTCTGCGGCTCGCCGTTGTAGAGCTCGCGGGCTTCCTCGGTCACCGAGAAATCCATGTCCACGCTCACTTCCGGGTTGACGCGGCCGGGGCCAGTCATCGGTTCCAGCAGTTCGCGGATGCGCTGGTTGAACGAAGTTTCCTGGCGGCGCACCTGCTCGAACTGGGCCGCGTTGACCGCCGCCTCGCTGTTCGGGTCGGTAATGCTGAGCATGCGCCCGCTCTGGTCGACCACGGTCACCCGTTCCGGTGCGAGGTCCGGAATGCTGGCGGCGACCATGTGCACGATGGCATCGACCTGGCTGCGTTCCAGCTGCTGGCCGCCACGCAGTTCCAGGGTGACCGAGGCGCTGGCCACGTCACGCTGGCGGGTGAACGCGCTGGGCTTGGGAATGGCCAGGTGCACGCGCGAATCGCGCACCGGGCGCAGCGTGTTGATGGTGCGCGACAGCTCGGTTTCCAGCGCGTGCTGGTAGCGCGCGCTTTCCACGAACTGGCTGACACCAAAGCCGGGGTCGCGTTCCATCAGCTCGAAGCCCAGCTTGCCGCTGTCGGTCAGGCCGGAGCCGGCCAGCTTCAGGCGGGCATCGTGCAGGTTCTTTTCCGGCACGGTGATGCCACCGGTGGCCGGGTCGAGCGCGAACGGAATCTGCGCGGCGCGCAGCAGGTCGGTCGCTTCAGCGGTCGCCTTCTGGTCCAGGCCGGTGTACAGCGGGACCATGCCCGGCTTCTGTGACCAGAAGAACACGGACAGGCCTGCCGCCACCGCCACCGCGATCATCGCCATCAGGCCCAGCCGACGGGTGATCTGCAGACTCTGCAGGCGGTCGAACCATTGCCCGGCCTTCTCGGCGTTCAGGCTGTCCTTGGAGAGCGTCAGTGCCATGCGTCAACGTTCCTTACAGCGGCATGTTCATCACGTCCTGGTAGGCCTGGACGAGACGGTTGCGGACTTCCACGGTGGCGCGGAAGGCGATCTGGGACTGCTGCGAGGCGACCATCACCTTGGCCAGGTCGGCGCTGGGGTCGCCCATCTCGAAGGCCTTGGCGAGGGCGCCGGATTTCTGTTGCGCATCGTTGACGCCGGCAATCGCACCACGCAGGGTTTCGGTGAAGCTGGCCGGCTGCACCTGCGGCGCATCCAGCACCGTGCCCGGCAGGGCATTGCTGCGCGGCGTTTCGCCCAGCGGGTTGAGCGCCGGCTGTCCCATCTGGGTCTGATAGGAGCGGATCTGCGAAAGGATCGAAGTGACGGAGTGGGACATCTGCAACGGTTCCAGAAACAGGGATGGGGTTGTCTGCTGGAGCCAGTGCAAGTGCCGTGCCGAAACCGGTTTTCGATTCAGTGAAGTGAGGAGGTTGGGTGTGCGTGCGGGGTTGCACCCCGCGCCCCGCGGTAGTGCCGGCCGCTGGCCGGCAACCTCAACGGCAACGGCCGAAGCCGGAGCCGGAGCCGGAGCAACAGCAGAAGCGGGTCTACTGAGGGATGGCGGGGTGGGTCCGGTTACGGGGGACGCCGTAAATCCGTCCATGGAGGCTCGGTCGCGCCATCCATGGCGCTCACGCCCCCGCAACCGGACCCACCCCGCCTTCGACAGGTGGCCGCGATCTGTTGGAACTTGCTGCTGATGGTGGGTGCCGACCGTTGGTCGGCACGGGCTCTGACCCCATTGGCGGCGCCATTTAACCGGCGTCGGTTTTCTGGCCTATGGCTGCAGGGTCCATCGGCCGGAATTCTGGCGCTGGCGCGGGGCGATGGGGCCGTCATGCTGGGTGTAGATGAAACGGCCCTGGCGGTCGCTCTGGCAGGTCAGCAGCAGGGTGTGGTGGGCGGGGCCGGCCGGGTGGGCCTCGGTCATCTGGATTTCGGCGATATGCGGGGCCAGGCGCTGGTAGCGGTAGCTGCCGCCGATGCGGCGGTCGGTGCCGAGGATGTCCAGCACGTACTGGCTGCCAGCAAAGCTGAGCTGCACCATGCGTCCGGCGTTGGGGTTGTCCGGCGCGTACAACGGGTCGCTGAGGTTGGTGAACCGGCGTTGGTCGAGCGCGGCGGGCAGGGTGCAGTTGGCCGCGGTGGCCAGGGCCGGGGAGAGCAGGACGGCGAGCAGGATCAGGTGATGCATGGTGGGACCTCCTTGGGATGTCCCTGCCATGCTCCGCACTGCGATTCCGTTGTCTCTAGGAAAACGTGCAAATGCAATGGGGTCAGATCCCTTTCCGCAGGAAAGGGATCTGACCCCGGGCGCCAGAAACACCAACGCCCGGGCAAGCCCAGGCGTTCGTGCCCCCTTCATGCGGGTCGCGCGCTTCAGCCGGCCAGTTCGGCCTGCTCGCGCTCGATGCCGTACTTGCGCAGCTTTTCCACCAGGGTGGTGCGGCGCAGGCCAAGCAGCTGGGCGGCGTGGGCGACCACGCCCTGGGTGCGTTCCAGTGCTTCGTTGATCAGCCCCAGTTCGATGTTGGCCATGTGGTTGCGCAGGTCCAGACCGTCGTCGGGCAGTGCCGCCGGGGCGGCTGCGCGATTGACGGCGATGCCGTGCTCCAGCGCCGGCTGGTTGCCGCTGCCGGGCGTGTGGAACGAGAAGCTGCGCAGGTCCAGGCGTTCTTCGCTGGCAACCGGCGCTGCAGGTACCGCTGCGGCCACCGCTGCCAGCGCGGCATCGCCACGATAGCGGGCCGGCAGGTCCTGCACGCGCACCGAGCCGCCCGGATGCAGCACCGCCAGGCGCTCGACCAGGTTGGTCAGCTCGCGCACGTTGCCCGGCCACTCGTAGCCGGCCAGGGCCTGCAGGGCTTCCGGGGTGAAGCGCACTTCGCCACGGCCGGTGCGGGCCAGCTGCGCGGCGATGGTTTCCACCAGCGCCGGCAGGTCTTCGCGCCGTTCGCGCAGCGCGGGCACGTCGATCGGGAACACGTTGAGGCGGTAGAACAGGTCCTCGCGGAACTTGCCCTCGGCGATGCGGGTCTCCAGGTCGCGGTGGGTCGCGGCCACCACGCGCACGTTGCAGCGGATGGTCTGGTTGCCGCCAACGCGCTCGAAACTGCGTTCCTGCAGCACGCGCAGCAGCTTCACCTGCATCGGCAGGCTCATGTCGCCGATTTCGTCGAGCAGCAGGGTGCCGCCCTCGGCCATTTCAAACCGGCCCTTGCGCGCGGTCAGTGCGCCGGTGAAGGCGCCCTTCTCGTGGCCGAACAGTTCGCTTTCCAGCAGGTCGGCCGGAATGGCGCCGCAGTTGATTGCCACGAACGGGCCATCGCGGCGCGGCGAGCGCTGGTGGATCGCGCGTGACACCACTTCCTTGCCGGTACCGGATTCACCCAGCACCAGCACGGTGGTATCGAACGCGGCCACCTGTTCGATCATGGTGCGCAGCGCGGTCACCGCCGGGCCGTTGCCGGTCGGGCCCTGGTCCTGCGCGGCACCGGCCTGGTGCTCGGCGTCCAGGCGCTTGAGGCTGGCACGGCGCAGCAGGGCCTCCATCTGCGCATGGCGCAGCGGCGTTTCCAGCGGCCAGATGTTGGCTTCGTGCAGGCCGTGCTGCTGGGCAAACGCAGCGGCATCACCGTCGGCCAGCAGCACCGGCGGCGGCAGGCTGCTGCCGCCCAGCCAGTGGTACAGCGCGGTACTGGCAGCGCTGTCGTCCAGGCTGCCGACGATCACCGCCATCCAGTCGTTCTGGCGCTGGCGGCCCAGGTCGAAGTCGGCTGCGTCGGACACCCAGCGCGGGTTGAAGTCCATGAATTCCAGCAGGGCAACGGTGCGCTCTGCGCGCACGGCGTCGTTGTCCAGCACCAGGATGCGCGATTCGCTCACGACTGTTCCTCCCTGAGGCCTTCCAGGATCGGCATGACTTCCTGGATGTAGGACAGCTTGCTGACAAAGTTGTCGGCGCCGGCGCGCAGCGCGTGTTCGCGGTGCTCGGCGTCGTCGAAGTGGCTGGCGATCACGATGTACGGTGCATCGTCCTGCGACTTGATCAGGCGGGTGGCCTGCAGGCCGCCCATTTCCGGCATCGCCAGGTCCATCAGCACCACCTGCGGGCGCAGCGTTTCCGAGCGCTCGATCGCTTCCAGGCCGTTGCCGGCACTGCCGACGATCTGCAGCCAGTCGATCTTGCGGAAATGGCGCATCGCCGCGTTGATGAAGCCCTCGTGGTCATCGACCAGCAGGACCGTGAGCTTGTTCATGTCCAACATCCTTTTCAGCCCACCCGGGCCAGCTGGGGTTGCCTGGCGCTGAGCCGGCGCCGTTCGCGGGCCGGGGCGATATCCAGTTGTTCTCGGTATTTTGCGACGGTTCGGCGGGCAATGTTCACCCCCTGGCGTGACAGCAGGCCGGCAATGGCCTCATCGGCCAGCGGGCGGCCGGCCGGTTCGGCGTCGATCAGGCGGCGGACCATGGCCTTCACCGCCTGGCCGGAGACGCTGGCGCCTTCCAGGCGCACGGCGAAGAAGTGCTTCAGTTCGAAGGTGCCGCGCGGGGTCTGCAGGAACTTGCCGGTGGTGATGCGCGAGACGGTGGACTCGTGCATGCCGATCTCCTCGGCCACTTCCTTCAGGGTCAACGGCGCCATGGCCTCTTCGCCACGGACCAGGAAGGCGGCCTGGCGCTCGACGATCACCCGCGCGGTGCGCAGCAGGGTGTCGTAGCGCATCGACAGGCCACGGCTGAACCAGCGCGCCTCCTGCAGCATCTCGCGCAGCGCCGGGGCGGCGTCGCTGGTTTCGGCCAGCACCTGTTCGTACTGGCTGTTGATCGACACGCGACGGCTGGTGGCCGGGTTCAGGGCGACCTTCCACTGCCCGTCGGCGTGCCAGGCGACGACGTCCGGCACCACCACCGCGTTGCGTTCGGGCAGCAGGCTGTCGCCCGGGCGCGGCTGCAGCGAGAGGATCAGGCGCACGGCCTCGCGGACGTCGTCGATCTCGGCATCGTGCAGGCGGGCGAGGGCGGGGTAGTCGTGCGCGGCCAGCGCTTCGAGCGCGCCATCGAGAATACGGGCGGCCAGGTGGCGGGCCGGCACGACGCCGTGCAGGCTGCGCAGTTGCGCCTGCAGGCCTTCGCGCAGGTCCTGGGCGGCCATGCCTGCGGGCTCGCCGTGCAGCAGCTGCTGGCGGATGGCTTCCACCCCGTCGGCAGCGATGTCGAACTGGGCACTGGCCAGCAGCTGCAGCTGTGCCAGCGGCGCCTGCAGGTAGCCTGCCTCATCGCAGTGGTCCAGCCAGAACGCGGCCACCGCCAGCTGATGGTCGTCCATGTCCAGCGACAGGCGCTGCAGCACGCGCAGCTGCGGGTCGGTCGACTCGCCGGCGGCGATGCGTGCCATGCGGTCGTCATCACCGTCCTGCCAATTGGCACCGGCCACATCCCACATCGACGGCTCGGGCAGCTCGTCGAAGGCGGCGGTGTCGAGGGTGGTGGCACTCGCTTCGGTGGCTTCAGCAGCGGGCGCTTCGGCCTCCTCGATCTCCAGCAGCGGGTTGGAGTCCAGCAGGCGCTGGATTTCCTGCTCCAGGTGCAGGCCATCGAGCTGCAGCAGCCGGATCGACTGCAGCAGTTGCGGGGTGAGGTGGAGTTGCTGGCCCAGCTGGGTCGAGAGTGCAGCCTTCATCGTGGTTCCCCGGCACCGCTCCCCGGCGCCTTGTGGAACGCATCTTGCTTTTGATCCGGCGGGGGCGGAATCGGGGGGTTCCTGATGCATTTCGTGGAACTCCCGACAGGGTGTAGGGGAATTCCCTACACCGACGCGGGAAATTGACGAAATGCGTCGCCAAGTCATTGATTTGTGGTGGCGAAGCCGCTGGGCGCGCGGCGGTCGGGGCACGGATTCCTGTCAGGGAATGTCGGGGTGACGGGATGTCGTCGCCAACGCAGGGTGTCGCGGGGTCAGATCCGTTTCCGCGGGAAAGGGATCTGACCCCGATACCGGCGCCTACTCGAGCTCGTGCTGATGGCGTGCGGCCAGCAGCAGCAGGTCATTGGCGCGGCGGCAGCCCAGCGATTCCATCATCCGCGCGCGGTGGGTCTCCACCGTCTTGACGCTGATGCCGAGATCGGCGGCGATTTCCTTGTTGCTCTCGCCCTTGCCGATGCGGCGCAGGATCTCACGCTGCCGTGGTGAGAGTGCGGCGATGCCGGTGGGTTTCTCGCGGCCCAGCATCGGCGCCAGCATCTTGGCCGAGATCTGCGGGCTCAGGAACACCTGGCCGGCGTGCGCGGCCCGCAGTGCCAGTTCCAGCTCCTGCGGTGCGGCGTCCTTCACCACGAACCCGACCGCGCCACGATCCAGTGCATCGCGCACGTGGGCGGCATCGTCGTGCATGGTCATCATCACCACCCGGGTACCGGGGGCACGCAGGCGGATGTCGCTGAGCGCTTCCAGGCCGGTGCGGCCCGGCAGCGAGAGGTCCATCAGCACCACATCCGGTGCGTGCTGCAGGGACAGTTGCAGTGCCTGTTCGGCGTTGCTGGCCTCGGCCACGAGCTGCACGTCGGCAAACCCCTGCAGCAGCCGCGCCAGGCCGGCGCGGACAAGGGTGTGATCGTCGACGATGAGAACTCGCACAGGCACGCAGCAGATCCGTGTAGGGGCATCCACCTTAACTTAGCTGAACGGGCGCGCCAAGGGTCGGCCGTACAGCGCCAAGGGGGCGGGTTTCAGCGTGCGCGGCGTGCCTCGGCCACCTGGCGGCGGTGCAGGCGGAACAGGTGCCGCTCCATCGCCATCTCCAGGCCATCACCCAAACGCTGGAAGCGCAGCCACAGGAAGTGCCCGCCGCTACCGTCGGCGGCTTCTGCGACGACCTCCACCGGCAGGTCGATGTGGTCGGGCAGCCAGTCGCTGGGCTGCAGGCGCACCACGCCGGCCTGGCCGGGGCTTGCGCCACTGCGCGGGCCCAGCTGCAGGCGGATGCCACGGCGCGACCAGCGCACCGGTCGCAGGGTCAGCTCCTGGCCCTGCTGGCGCACCAGCCGGCCGAGCAGCACCATCGCCAGGTCCAGCTTGGCTTCCAGGCGCTGCAGCTGCAGGCTGGCTTCGTTGCGTTCGTCGTGCTCGTCGCCGCGGCTGTCCTCGACCAGTGCCAGGCTGCGCAGCAGGCCTTCGGCGCTGCTGGTGCGGCCGGCCGCGCTGCCCGCCTGGAACTCGGCCGGCAGGGCCAGTTCGCAGCTGAGCGTCTCGTCGAACAGCTCGCTTTCGGCCGGGTGATGCAGCGAGGTGGTCGGCAGCGAGGTCATGCCAGCGATTCTGCCTGCAGATAGGCATGCGCCGCGCGAAGGGAGCGCTGGCCGTCGTTCATCAGTGCGGCCACGGCATCACGGCGCTGGCGCAGCAGGCCGAGCAGACTCTGATGGCGCTCGAACAGGGCGCTCAGCGGCGCGTGGTCCGCAGCGGTCAGCGGCTGGCTGAGCAGGGCGTGCAGGGTGCTGTCGTGGCCGTCGAGCAGGCTGTCGGCCTGGTCGAGGGAGTCTTCGCCCAAGGCTCTCTCGAAGGCATCCAGCTGCGCATGCAGTTCCTGCAGGCTCATGGCGCCACCGCGGCCGGGCGGCGCTGTTCGTGCGGGATCGCGTTCCAGGCGCTGTCGATCTCGCCCAGCAGCTGCAGCGATTCATCCAGCGCGGCACGGTCGTTGTGCAGGTTGGCCTCGGTCAGGCGCTGCAGCACGTAGTCGTACAGCGCAGACAGATTTCCGGCGATCTCGCCACCGGCCTCATGGTCCAGCGAGCCGTTGAGGTGGCCGACGATCGCGCAGACTTCGCCGATCGCCTTGCCCTTGCCGGCCTGGTCACCGCGTTCAAGGCTGGCCAGGGCGCGGCGCACGCGCTCCAGCGCGCCGGCCAGCAGCATCGCCACCAGCTTGTGTGGATCGGCATCGGCGACCGCACTGGTCACCCCCACCTGGCGGTACTGCTCGGCATATTGACGGCTGGAACCGTACATTCGTGATTCTCCTTGCGCGGGGTGCCGTCGGGTGATCGCGGGGACCGGTGCCGACGGCGCGGCGATGATTGCTGTTGCGTCCGTTATCGGTGCATTGCGCGGCAAACTTGAGTGCCGTGCATGTCCGTCAGCGGTTCAACTGGGCCAGCTGCTGCTGCAGCGCGGTGTTGCTCTGCTGCAGCTTGCCCATCAGGCTGTCCAGCGCCAGGAACTGCTTCTTGTAGCGCTCTTCCACGCTCTTCATGCGCGTGTCGAGGTCCTTGCGGCGCTTGTCGATGTTGTCCAGCGTGGTGTTCAGGCCCTTGGTGCGGGCAACGAAGGCGCCTTCCTTGCCGACCGTGGTGCTGACATAGCCGTCGACCAGCGTGTACAGCTTGCCGGCACCGCCGGTATCACCGGTGATCGCCTGGCGCATCTTCTCCGGCTGGCTGGCCAGTGCGGCGGCGAACTTGGTGGTGTCCAGGATCAGCGTGCCGTCGGCATTGGGATAGCCACGGGTATCCAGGCCGATCGCCTTGGCATCGAGCTTGTCACCGGCCAGGTCCTTGAGCACGCTCGACATCACCGAGCGCAGCTGGCTGGTGGCGCCGCGCATCTGCGCATCGCCGGTCAGCGTGGAGGCTTCCTTGGTCTTGGCGTCGTACTTGGTTTCGGTGTTGATCGCCGCCAGTGCAGCGTTGTAGGCGGTGACGAACTCCTGCATCACCTTGGTGGCTGCCGCAGTGTCCGTGCTGATGGTCACCGTGCTGGTGCCCGGCATCTTCAGGTTCAGGGTCAGGCCCGGAACCGCATCGGCCACGGTGTTGCTGGCGCTGACGACCTTCACACCATCGATGGTCAGCTCGGCGTCGGCGGCGGCGGTGTTCTGCTTGAGGCTGTTGACCAGGCCGCCCAGTTTGGCGTCGCTGCCGGCGTATTCGAGCTTGATCGCGTTGGCGGCACCGGTCTTCTCCTGGGCGATCGACAGGTACTGGTTGTCGCCGGAGCTGATCAGGGTGGCCTGCACGCCTTCCTTGCGGCCGGCCGCATCGATCTTGTTGCGGATGGTGGTCAGCGTGTCGCCGTCCTCCACCTCCACGTTCATGGTCTTGGCCTTGTCGCCCACGCCAACGGTCAGCGTCAAGGTTCCGGCAGCAAACGTGTCGGTCTTGGGTACCGAGGTATCGGCGATCAGTTTGTGCGCTGTCGCCAGCGAGGTGACA
Source organism: Stenotrophomonas sp. YJH_SMC_82 (assembly GCF_059368875.1). Lineage (NCBI taxonomy): Bacteria > Pseudomonadati > Pseudomonadota > Gammaproteobacteria > Lysobacterales > Lysobacteraceae > Stenotrophomonas > Stenotrophomonas sp. YJH_SMC_82. The sequence goes on along the minus strand of NZ_JCAFSE010000007.1, from coordinate 920 downwards.
TTGACCACGTGCGTGCCGTTGGAGGCCGCAGCCTTGGTGGTGCCAACGTCATACAGCGCGACCGACGCCGTCAGGATCTCGTCGGTGCCCTTGTCGCCGCCCTTGCTGGCGGTCACCGTGCGCGTGTCGAACGCCGTGGTGGCCTTCAGTGCGGTCAGCGCCGTCTTCAGCTTGTCGAAGGCAGAGGTGATGGTGCCGATCGACGACAACTGCATCTTGGCCTTGGACTGCTGCAGGTTCAGCGCATTGTCGGCGGGCTTGCGGTCAGCTGCGACCAGCTGGTTGACGATGCTGGAAATATCCAGTCCCGAGCCAATGCCACCGTATCCAAAGTCTGCCACGTCGTTTCTCCTGGTATCCGGGCCCGGCCGTCGTGCGGTGGCCCGTCGTCAACGAAAATAGCGGCCTGCGCCGCTGGGTCTTGAGGACTTCGTCGATGCACGTGCCGTGCCAATCGCCTGGCGCGGGTTCTGGCACGCGGGTTGCAGGAGGGCTGGGGCAGGGTGCGGGTAGGTTCACCGCGGGCTGCCGGGAGTCTGCAAAAAGCCCTCCCCCAATGCAGGGGAGGGATCAGGCTACTGACAATCGGGGGGAGACGAAGCCGCCCGGTACGTACAGTCAAAGGTACAGCGCTGAAAGAGAGGTCCGCAGGAGCGGGCGATGCCAAGCCGGTTCGGGAGTGATCCCGGGCCGGGCATGGCCCGCGCCTTCGTGCATCGTGGCTTCCCGGTTGCCGCTACCGTCGGTTCGATCCGACGGTAGCGGCGCCTTCTTGCCGTGGATCAGCGCAGCAGGCTGAGCACGCCCTGCGGCACCTGGTTGGCCTGGGCCAGCATGGCCGTACCGGCCTGCTGCAGGATCTGGGTGCGGGTCAGTTCGGCGGTTTCCTTGGCGAAGTCGGTGTCCTTGATGCGGCTGCG
>NZ_JCAFSE010000006.1:0-103981 GCF_059368875.1 Stenotrophomonas sp. YJH_SMC_82 | reverse complement strand
TCCCGCAACCGGACCGACCCCGCCATCCCTCGGAATGCACGCTGTTGCTGTTCTGTTGAGGTTGCCGGCCAGCGGCCGGCACTACCGCAGGTGCAGGGCTGCAAGCCCTGCCGACCAACACGCTGCTTACGAACGACTGACGTGGCGCTCATGCGCCATGCGCGAGTCTGTCCACTTGGCTGTTCGAGTGGAGGTGGCAACGGTGCACTGGCAAAGCGCACAGGCATACGCATGGCCGTTGGGATTGGCCGTAGTGGTGGGCGGCATCGGCGCGTGGCTGATCCTGTGGATCTACCATCGGCTGAAGGGGCGCGATCGTCGGCGCGCGCGTATCGGGCGTGTGCTCGGGCTGCCGATGGCCACCGCATGGCCGCTGCTGCTGTTGATCCCTGCATTGCAGGCCACGCCGCTGCAGGATCCCGTTCTGGGCAACCTGCAACGGGTGCTGCATATCGCGCTGACCGCGTGCTTCATCTGGCTGCTGGTGCGGGCGGTGGCGGCGGGCGAACGTGCCATCCTGCGCAGCCATCCCATCGATGTCTCCGACAACCTGGAAGCGCGCCGCATCCAGACCCAGACGCGGGTGCTCAGCCGTGTGCTGATGGGCGGCATCATCGTGCTGGGCGCATCGCTGGTGCTGCTGACCTTCCCGATGGTGCAGAAGATCGGCACCGCGCTTCTGGCCTCGGCGGGCCTGATCGGCCTGGTGGCCGGTATCGCCGCAAAGCCCGTGTTCGGCAATCTGATCGCCGGCCTGCAGATCGCAGTGACGCAGCCGATCCGGCTGGATGATGTGGTGATCGTCGAAGGCGAGTGGGGGCGCATCGAGGAGATCGGCAGCAGCTATGTGGTGGTGCGCATCTGGGATGAGCGGCGAATGGTGGTGCCGCTGACCTGGTTCATCGAGAACCCCTTCCAGAACTGGACGCGGCGCAGCGCCGATCTGCTCGGCACCGCGTTCCTGTGGCTGGACTATCGTGCCCCGGTGGCAGCGATCCGTGCCGAGCTGGAACGCATCTGCCGCGGTGAAGCGCTGTGGGATGGCCGGGTCTGCGTGACCCAGGTGACCGAGACCAGCGAGCGCGCGATCCAGGTGCGCCTGCTGGTCAGTGCGCGCAGCTCCGGTGATGCCTTCGATCTGCGCTGCCTGGTGCGCGAACGCATGCTCGATTTCCTCGCGCGCGAGCATCCGCAGTCGCTGCCGCAGGTGCGTGCGCGGCTGCAGCATGCAGACGAACTGGACATGCCGCGCGGTCCACGTGCGCGCACTGCGGATGTGCGTTCGCCGGGGGCTGAAGACGGTGAGGCGGCGATCGTGCCGGTAGAGCCCGACCAGCCGCTGTAGAGCCGAGCCATGCTCGGCTGCTTTCGATTTTCCGTTGAAGCCGAGCGTGGGCTCGGCTCTACAGAAACACGATCACGGCTCGCCGGCGTCGATCAGGGTGTCGGTGTCGAAGTGCGGCGGGCGTCGCGCGCGGGTGCGCTGTTCGTAGGCGTAGGCCATTTCGATCAGCTTCGGTTCGCTCCAGGCGGTGCCCATGAACAGCAGGCCGACCGGCAGGCCATTGATCTGGCCCATCGGCACGCTGAGGCTGGGATAGCCGGCGACGGCGGCGGCGCTGTAGCTCTCGCCGGGGAAGTCGTCGCCTTCGCTGCGGATCGGCCACGCCACACCGGTGGTCGGCGCCACCAGGGCATCGAGCTGGTGGGCGGCGAGGGCGGCGTCGATGCCTTCCGCGCCGGCCAGCCGGCGCGCATCGCTGCGTGCACGGATATAGGCGGGGTCGGCCAGGCCGGCGGTAGCGTCGGCCGCCACCAGCAGTTCCTGGCCGAACAGGCCCAGCTCCTGCTTGCTGTGCGCCTGGTTGAAGGCGATCAGGTCGGCCAGGCTGCGTAGTGGCGCGCGATGGGTGCTGAAGTAGCGCTCCAGCCCGGCCTTGAATTCGTACAGCAGCACCGTGCGTTCCGCCTCGGCCCAGGCGCCCTGGTTGGGCAGCTCCACCGGCACCACGAAGGCACCCGCCCGGCGCAGCTCGGTGGCCGCCTGTTCGATCAGCGGTGGCATGCCGCGGTATTTCAGCAGCGGTGTCTGCAGCAGGCCGATGCGCTTGCCACGCAGGCCCTGCGGGTCCAGGCGCGCGGTGTAGTCGTACACCGCGCGGCCAGGCATGGTCGCCGTGGCCGGGTCGGCATCGTCGCGGCCGGCGATGGCGGTCAGCACGGCTGCAGCGTCGGCGACGCTGCGGGTCATCGGTCCTGCGGTGTCCTGGCTGAAGGAAATCGGGATGATGCCCTCGCGGCTGACCAGGCCGACGGTCGGCTTGAGGCCGACGACGCCATTGACCGCCGCAGGGCAGACGATGCTGCCGTCGGTTTCGGTGCCGATCGCCACGCTGGCCAGGTTGGCGGCGACCGCCACCGCGCTGCCGCTGCTGGAGCCGCAGGGCGAGTGGCTGAGGCGATAGGGATTGCGGGTCTGGCCGCCGCGCGCGCTCCAGCCGGACACCGAATCGTTGCCGCGGAAATTGGCCCACTCGCTGAGATTGGTCTTGCCCAGCACCACCGCGCCGGCGTCGCGCAGCCGGCGCACCAGGTAGGCGTCGTCCGGGCGGAACCCCTGCAGGGCCAGCGAGCCGGCGCTGGTGGCCATCGGGGCGGCGTTGATGTTGTCCTTCAGCAGTACCGGAATGCCGTGCAGCGGGCCGCGCAGGCGTCCATCACGGCGCTCGCGGTCGCGCGCAGCGGCTTCCTTCAGTGCATCCGGGTTGAGCTCGATCACCGCGCGCAGGCGCGGCCCGGTGCGGTCCAGGGTGGCGATGCGCTGCAGGTAGGCCTGGGTCAGGGTGGTGCTGTCCAGCTCACCGGCGCTCATCCGCGCCTGCAGGTCGGTGACATCGGTTTCGGCGTACGGGAACGGCACGTTGCGGCTCGCGGGTTCGGCCGCATGCGCGCTGGACGCGGCCGGGCTGCAGCCAGCCGAAAGCAGCGCAGGCAGCGCGGCAAGCAGGCAGGTCAGCAGAGGCGGCAAGGACGGGCGCATGGGGCGGCTTGGTCGGCTCCAATCCCCAGTGTAGCCGGTGCTCAGCGGTGGCGCTTGCGCAGGTCGCGGGCGAGGACGTAGACCACGATCAGGTTGATCGCCAGGATCGTCCACGATGGCCAGCCGGGATGGCGGATGATCGCGAAGATGTCGAAAGGCAGGTACAGGGAGGCGGTCAGGCAGCCCAGCCAGGAGGCCCAGGCCTTGGCCCGCCACAGGCCCCAGGCTTCGACCAGGTGCAGCAGGCCGTAGCCGATCATCCCCGCCGCGGCCAGGTGCACCGCGTCGGGGCTGATCATGTGCAGCAGCGAGGGCAGGGTGCCATGGTCCGGATCCAGGCTGAAACGCCGGATCAGGACCATGATGCCGTGCCGCAGCGGCTGCGGTCCGAGCACTTCCAGCCCGGTGGCGGCCAACAGCGCCAGCATCGCCTTGCTCGCTTCGAGCAGGGCGATGACGTGGAGGCCCGGATGCCGATGCGGATCCGGGTTGTAGCCGCTCTGGTCCACGGGGTGCTGGCTCAGCCGCCGCGCGAAGCCTTCTTGCGGTCGCTTTCGGTCAGGAACTTCTTGCGCAGACGGATCTCCTTGGGGGTGATCTCGACCAGCTCGTCGTCTTCGATGAAGTCCAGGGCCTGTTCCAGCGAGTACTTGATCGCCGGGGTCAGCTGGATCGCGTCGTCCTTGCCCGAAGCGCGCATGTTGGTCAGCGGCTTGGTCTTGATCGCGTTGACGGTCAGATCGTTGTCCTTGGAGTGGATGCCGACCAGCTGGCCTTCATACACGTTGTCGCCTTCGGCAGCGAAGAGCTTGCCGCGCTCCTGCAGCGGACCCAGCGAGTAGGCGGGAGTGACGCCCGGCGCATTGGCGATCATCACGCCGTTGATGCGCTTGGCGATCGCGCCCTGTTCCTTCGGACCGTAATGGTCGAACACGTGGAACAGCAGGCCCGAACCCTGGGTCAGGGTCTTGAACTCGTTCTGGAAACCGATCAGGCCACGGGCCGGGATCTGGTATTCCAGGCGCACACGGCCCTTGCCGTCCGGTTCCATGTTCTTCAGCTGGCCCTTGCGGGTACCCAGCTTTTCCATCACGCCGCCCTGGTGGATTTCTTCGATGTCCACCACCAGCTGCTCGATCGGCTCCATCATCTGGCCGTCGATTTCCTTGATGATCACTTCCGGGCGCGACACCGCCAGCTCGTAGCCTTCACGGCGCATGTTCTCGATCAGCACCGACAGGTGCAGTTCGCCGCGGCCGGAGACCAGGAACTTGTCGGCGTCTTCCAGCTGTTCGACCTTCAGTGCCACGTTGTGGACCTGCTCGCGGTCCAGGCGGTCCTTGATCTGGCGGCTGGTCAGGAACTTGCCACCGGACAGGTCCTTGTTGCCGGCGAACGGCGAGTTGTTGACCTGGAAGGTCATCGAGATGGTCGGCTCGTCGACGGTCAGCGCCGGCAGGGCTTCGGGGGTATCCGGGTGGCACAGGGTGTCGGAGATGGTCAGCTCCGGAATGCCGGAGATGGCCACGATGTCACCGGCCTCGGCCGTCTCCTGCTCGATGCGCTCCAGGCCCAGGAAGCCCAGCACCTGGGCGACCTTGCCGTTGCGCTTCTTGCCTTCACGGTCGATGACGGCGACCTGCATGTTCTTCTTCAGGGTGCCGCGCTGGATGCGGCCGATGCCGATCACGCCCACGAAGTTGTTGTAGTCCAGCTGGCTGATGCGCATCTGGAACGGGCCTTCCGGGTCCACTTCCGGACGCGGGGCGTGCTGCATGATCGCTTCGTACAGCGGGGTCATGTCGCCGTCGCGCACGGTGTCTTCCAGGCCGGCGTAGCCGTTCAGGGCCGAGGCGTAGACGATCGGGAAGTCCAGCTGCTCATTGGTGGCGCCGAGCTTGTCGAACAGGTCGAAGACCTGGTCGATCACCCATTCCGGGCGCGCGCCCGGACGGTCGATCTTGTTGACCACGACGATCGGCTTGAAGCCCATCGCGAAGGCCTTCTGGGTGACGAAGCGGGTCTGCGGCATCGGGCCGTCCATCGCATCGACCAGGATCAGCACGGTGTCGACCATCGACAGCACGCGCTCGACCTCACCACCGAAGTCGGCGTGGCCGGGGGTGTCGACGATGTTGATCCGGTTCTTGATGCCGGTCTTCTTGTCTTCCCAGGTGATGGCGGTGTTCTTGGCCAGGATGGTGATGCCGCGTTCCTTTTCCTGGTCGTTGCTGTCCATCACGCGCTCGGCGAGGACGGTACGCTCGGACAGGGTGCCGGACTGCTTCAGCAGCTGGTCGACCAGGGTGGTCTTGCCATGGTCGACGTGGGCGACGATGGCGATGTTGCGAAGATTTTCGATGGACATACGAAAGGGGGCCAGTCGGCGCCGGATTTGGAAAAAGAAGTCCAACATTATACGTCGAACTTGACGATTCGCGAAAAGGTGGATTTCACGCCTGTCACGGGGCCCATTCAGCTGGGCATCCGCCGCCCCGGCCGGGGCCGCCAGGACCCGGCTGCGCGGCTCCCCGTCCGGGGGCTGAAGCGGGGCGCTTCACCAATGGTCGAAGCCGCCGCCGACACGAGGCGGGTGTAAACTAGGTGGCTAGACGCATTCCCCTTTGCATCAAGGATCTTCATGTCCCTCATCGCCACTTTCGACACCACCCAGGGCCCGATCAAGGTCGAGCTGTTCGCCGACAAGGCACCGCTGACCGTGGCCAACTTCGTGAACCTGGTCAAGCACGGCTTCTATGACGGCCTGATCTTCCACCGCGTTATCGCCGACTTCATGATCCAGGGCGGCTGCCCGCAGGGTCGTGGCACCGGCGGCCCGGGCTACAAGTTCGAAGACGAGAAGAATGGCGTGAAGCACGAGGTCGGCTCGCTGTCGATGGCCAACGCCGGCCCGAACACCAACGGCAGCCAGTTCTTCATCACCCACATCAAGACCGATTGGCTGGACGGCCGCCACACCGTCTTCGGCAAGGTCCTGGAAGGCCAGGCGATCGTCGATTCGGTCAAGCAGGGCGACGTGATCCATTCGATTACCCTGGAAGGCGACGTCGACGCCGTGCTGGCCGCCCAGGCCGACCGCGTCGCGGAGTGGAACAAGCACCTCGCCGCCTGATCCCCCTTCGAAACGGCCACCCACGGGTGGCCGTTTCCCTGTTCCCCGCCGCCCGCCAGGCCTGCGTGGCTCTGCCCGCGGCGTCCCATCAAACGCTTGCAAGCAAGAGGAAACCCCCATGAAAGCACCCGTTCGTGTTGCCGTGACCGGCGCCGCCGGCCAGATCGGTTATGCCCTGCTGTTCCGCATCGCCTCCGGCGAAATGCTGGGCAAGGACCAGCCGGTCATCCTGCAGCTGCTGGAACTGCCGGTCGACAAGGCCCAGGCCGCCCTGAAGGGCGTGATGATGGAGCTGGAAGACTGCGCCTTCCCGCTGCTGGCCGGCATGGTCGGCACCGATGATGCCGAAGTCGCGTTCAAGGACGCCGACATCGCCCTGCTGGTTGGCGCACGTCCGCGTGGCCCGGGCATGGAGCGCAAGGACCTGCTGCTGGAAAACGCCAAGATCTTCACCGCCCAGGGCGCGGCGCTGAACAAGGTCGCCAGCCGTGACGTGAAGGTGCTGGTGGTCGGCAACCCGGCCAACACCAATGCCTACATCGCCATGAAGTCGGCCCCGGACCTGAAGCCGGAAAACTTCACCGCCATGCTGCGCCTGGACCACAACCGCGCGCTGAGCCAGCTGTCGACCAAGCTCGGCAAGCCGGTCGGTGGCATGGAGAAGCTGGTCGTGTGGGGCAACCACAGCCCGACCATGTACCCGGACTACCGTTTCGCCACCGCCGATGGTGCGTCGATCGCCGATGCGATCAACGACCAGGAATGGAACGCCAACACCTTCATCCCGACCGTGGGCAAGCGCGGCGCGGCGATCATCGAAGCCCGTGGCTCGTCCTCGGCCGCTTCGGCCGCCAACGCTGCCATCGACCACGTGCGTGACTGGGTGCTGGGCAGCAACGGCAAGTGGGTCACCATGGGCGTGCCGTCCGACGGTTCCTACGGCATTCCGGAAGGCGTGATCTTCGGCTTCGCAGTGACCACCGAGAACGGCAAGTACACCCTGGTGAAGGATCTGCCGATCGACGACTTCAGCCAGAAGTACATCGACAAGACCCTGGCCGAGCTGGAAGAAGAGCGCGCCGGCGTTGCCCACCTGCTGGGCTGATGCAGGCGGTACCGGCTTGAGCCGGTACCTCTTTCATCAAGGTAGGTGTCGACCGCTGGTCGGTACATTCCCATCGAGGTAGGTACCGACCGTTGGTCGGTACGCAGAACGGGGAAGCTTCGGCTTCCCCGTTTCTGTTTGGACGGATACGGAGCCGCATGATCCACCTGCATTACATCGACGACGCGCTGCTGGTGGCCGAGAAGCCGGCCGGCCTGCTGTCCGTGCCCGGCCGCGGCGCCGAGAACCAGGATTGCGTGGTCGCGCGCCTGCAGGCGCTGTACCCGGATGCGTTGACCGTGCACCGCCTGGACCAGGTGACCTCCGGCCTGCTGCTGCATGCGCGCGGCAAGGACATGCAGGTGGCGTTGTCGATGCAGTTCGAGCAGCGCCAGGTCGGCAAGCGTTATGAAGCGATCGTGGAGGGGCTGCTTGAAGACGATGCCGGCGACGTGGACCTGCCACTGATCGTGGACTGGCCAAACCGGCCGAAGCAGATGATCGATCACGAACGCGGCAAGCCGGCGCTGACGCGCTGGCGCGTAATGGCGCGTGATGCCGAAGCGCAGCGCACGCGCGTGGCGCTGGAGCCGGTTACTGGCCGCAGCCATCAACTGCGCCTGCACATGGCCAGTCTCGGCCATCCCATCGTTGGCGATGTGCTGTATGACGCCGCGCCTGCGCAGCGCGTGCATCTGCATGCGCGCAGCCTGCGGTTCACCCACCCGGTGACGGGCGAGGCGCTCGCGTTCGAGTCCGCCACTCCGTTCTAGGGGTTCGGCAGGGCTTGCAGCCCTGCATCTGCTACGAACCGGAGCAACGTCAAAGGCCAAGGCGGCTCTGGTCTTCTGCTTGCTGGGCGGGGCGGTGTGGGTTGGCAGGACACGCCGTAAACCCCCCTCCGGGGGCCGCCCCAGCCGCTGGCGGCTGTGCGTTCGGGCGCTTGCAAAGCAGTGCTTCGCAAGCAAAGCGCCCTCACCCATGGCGCCAACGGTCCTGCCAACCCACACCGCCCCACCCCCGACAGATTCCTGCGGCGGTTGGTAACGGCTGTCGCTGTTGGTCTTGGTAGGTGTCGACCTTGGTCGACACGATTTTTCTGTCAGATATCGAATTGAATATTGAATCTGGGGATCCGACCCCGTGCTCCGACAGATCGCGGAAGTCTGTCGAAGGCGGGGTGGGTCCGGTTGTGGGGGCGTGAGCCGCATGGATGCGGCGACCGAGCCTCCATGGACGGATTCACGGTGTCCCCCGCAACCGGACCCACCTCGCCATCCCACGGGAAACCCGCTGTTGCTTCGGCTGTTGCTTCTGAGGTTGCCGGCCAGCGGCCGGCACTACCGCGGGTGCAGGGCGCAGCCCTGCATGAAAACCCCACCCCCTACCAAGGTAGGGCGGCCCGCGCGGCAGCGCCGGACTATCCTCGAACCCATGACTTTGTCTGGGAGGGCTGCGTCATGAACTACGAGGAAACCTACCGTCGCTCGATCGACGCGCCGGAGGCCTTCTGGGGCGAGGAAGCCAAGCGCATCCATTGGCACAAACCGCCGCAGCAGGTACTCGACTACAGCAACCCGCCGTTCCGGCGCTGGTTTGTCGGCGGTGAAACCAATCTCTGCTACAACGCCGTCGACCGCCATCTGGCCGAGCGCGCCGACCAGCTCGCGCTGGTTGCCATTTCCACCGAGACCAGCAGCACCCGCGAGATCACCTATCGCCAGCTGTATCGGGAAGTGAACGACTTCGCTGCCGTGCTCAAGCACCTCGGCGTCGGTCACGGTGACCGTGTGGTGATCTACATGCCGAACATGGCCGAGGCGGTATTCGCCATGCTCGCCTGCGCGCGCATCGGTGCGGTGCATTCGGTGGTGTTCGGTGGCTTCGCCGCGCACAACCTGGCGCTGCGCATCGACGATGCCAAGCCGAAGCTGCTGATCGCCGCCGATGCCGGCATGCGCGGTGGCAAGCTGATTCCGTACAAGCCGATGGTCGATGCAGCCTGCGCCGAAGCCACGTCGCCACCGCCGCACGTGCTGATCGTGTCGCGCGGACTGGATGCCGCCGAACCACGCGTGCCGGGCCGCGATGTGGAGTACGCCGCGCTGCGTGCGCAGATCGGTGAGGTCGACGTGCCGGTGCAGTGGCTGGAATCGAGCGAGCCGAGCTACCTGTTGTATACCTCGGGCACCACCGGCAAGCCGAAGGGCGTGCAGCGCGATGTCGGCGGCTACGCGGTGGCGATGGCACAGTCGATGGAAACCGTGTTCGACTGCAGGCCGGGGCAGGTGATGTTCTCCACTTCCGATGTCGGCTGGGCGGTAGGCCATTCCTACAATGTGTACGGCCCGCTGATCGGCGGCTGCACCTCGCTGCTGTACGAAGGGCTGCCGACCAACCCGGACCCGGGCATCTGGTGGGCGCTGTGCGAGCAGTACAACGTGCGCACGATGTTCTCGTCCCCCACTGCCATCCGCGTGCTGAAGAAGCACGATGCGGACTTCATCCATCGCCACGACCTGCGCGCGCTGAAATACCTGTTCCTGGCCGGCGAGCCGCTGGACGAACCGACCGCGCACTGGATCAGCGAAGCGCTCGGCAAGCCGATCATCGACAATTACTGGCAGACCGAGACCGGCTGGCCGGCGCTGACCCTGCTGCCGGGCCTGGAGATGAAGCCGGTGCGCTTCGGTTCGCCGGGCTTCCCCAACCTCGGCTACCGGATGAAGGTGATCGACGAGAACACCGGCGAGGAAGTCGCACCGGGGCAGAAGGGGGTGCTGGTGGTGTCGCCACCGTTGCCGCCGGGCTGCATGAGCACGGTGTGGAACGACGACAACCGTTTCCTGCAGAGCTACTTCAGCCACTTCAAGGAACTGCTGTACAGCTCGCTGGACTGGGCAATCCGCGACGACGATGGCTACACCTTCATCCTCGGCCGTACCGATGATGTGATCAACGTGGCCGGGCACCGGCTGGGCACGCGCGAGATCGAAGAGGCCATTTCGAGCCACCCGCGCGTGGCCGAGGCTGCCGTGATCGGGGTCAAGGACGAATTGAAGGGGCAGGTGCCGCTGGTGTTCGTCACCCTCAAGCAGGGCCTGGATGGCGAGGATCCGGCGCAAGTGGTGGCCGAGATGATGGCCACGGTGACCACCTCGCTCGGCGCAGTGGCGCGCCCGGCGCACGTGCACGTGGTCAACGCGCTGCCCAAGACCCGTTCGGGCAAGCTGCTGCGGCGCTCGTTGCAGGCGCTGGCCGAGCAGCGCGACCCGGGTGACCTGTCGACGCTGGACGACCCCGGCGCGCTGGAGGAGATCCGCCGGGCGCTGGGCCGTTGATCCGGTCGTGCCGGCCACTGGCCGGCACCCCCATCCACCCCGAGGTTGCCGGCCAGCGGCCGGCACTACCCGCAGTACTTGCGCTAAGCTCGGCCTGTCATCGACCTGCAATACGCGGCTCGCGCCGGGGAACGCGCGTGCCGTCCGGAGATGGCAACACAGGGGGGCGTGCCCGCGAGGGCGCGCCGGCATTGCGCATCGAGCGAGGGGGAGGCAATGGCATTGCTGCACGCCAAGACGGCTGCTGGCCGTCAGGAAATCGAAGACCGTAGCCGGCGCCTGCCGGCGGCACTGCGTTCGATCCTGCTGATGGTCGATGGCCATCGCAACGACACCGAACTGCGTGGCCTGTTCGAAGGCCTGCGGGCACCACCGGACGCGCTGGAGCAATTGTCAGCACAGGGCCTGATCGAAGTGATCGGCGGAAGCGCAGAGGTGGCGCCGGCGCGCGGCATCAGCACCGGGCGCGAACAGGACCCGGCGCTGTACCAGCAGTTGTACGACGCGATGAGCGAGGCGGTGCGCCGCCACCTGGGCCTGAAGGGCTACTTCATGCAGTTGAAGATCGAACGCTGCACCGACGCGCTGGCGCTGGAGCGCTTGTGCCCGGAGTTGCTGGCGGCGGTGGGCAAGGCACGCAGCCCGGCATTGGCGCAGCGCTGGTGGCAGGAAACCCAGGCGGCGGTGCTGAACGCTGGCAGTGAGGTCGTGCAGGCCTGAGCCACCGCGTAAAGTGATCGGTTCACTTCCCTACAAGGAGTCCCGCGTGCAGGACGACCACGACGACACCGACACCCCAGGCTGGGACGCGATCAATGCGGCGCTGGCGCCGCTGTATGCCGGCCAGGAGCCGCGCCACTTCGGCACCGCGCTTCCGTACACGCTCGGTGGCCAGGATCCACTGGATGGCATCAGCGTGTACTGGGCGGATGCGCCGGTACCGCACTGGCATTACATCACCTACGGCTTCTCCGAGCTGTACGCCAAGGAGAGCAGTGATGCAGATGCCAGCGGTTATGGCTTCGAGCTGACCTTCCGTCTGGCTGCCGAGGCCGGTGAGAACGCCGGCAGCACCCCGCCGGTGTGGCCGATGAACCTGCTGCAGAACCTGGCGCGTTACGTGTTCGGCAGTGGCAACGTGTTCGAGGATGGCCATCACCTCAACGCCAACGGTCCGATCGCGCTGGAGACCGGCACGCGGCTGTGCCATCTGGCCTTCATTGCGGACCCGCAGTTGCCGGCGCGGGACACGGCCAACGGCCATCTGCAGTTCCTGCAGTTGGTCGGATTGACCGATGAGGAGATGGAGGCGGTCAAGCGCTGGTCGACGCGTGGCGCGCTGCAGGCGCTGCTGCCGGCGATGCCGCTGTGGATCAGCGATCTGCATCGCGACAACCTGCTGGAGGACCCTGCGCTGGCACAGCGGGTGCAGGCCGGCAGCGAACGCGAGGGTTCCAGCACCGGCATGCTGTTCATCGAGACCCTGGACTGGCGGCAGGAGGCGGGCGTCACCACGCTGGTGCTCGGCGCCGGTCAGGTCGCCAGCGTGTGCGAACTGTTGCCGCTGCGCCTGCGCCACGGCAAATCGCTGGAACTGGCCAGCCGCGAGCGGCAGTGGGAGTTCATCGCGCATGGGGGCGGTGAAGCGGCGGACGTATCCGCCGACAGCGCGCGCTGGTCACTGGACGAGGCGGGCCTGCAGGCCCTGGCAGGGGTGCGCGCCGAGCGCGGGGTTTACCCGGTGGCGGGGGCGCTGCGCATCGAAGTGGTGCCGACCTACCTGCGCGATGCCAAGGGGGAAGTGATCCGCCAGATCGGCTGATCGCGCGAATGATATCGAGGGGTCGGAGCCGCCTGCTGCGCAGGCGGATCCGACCCCGTCTGGTGGCCGGTGGGGTCAGATCCGTCCGCCACGCGAACGGCTCTGACCCCTGACCAAGGTCAGGCCAGGCCTTCGGCCTTCAGCGCGGCCTGCACGCCGGCATCGGCATCCATGCGTGCCTTGTAGGCGGCCAGATTGTCCAGGCCCGACAGGTCGACCTTGGTGCCGGCGGCCCAGCGCAGGGTGATGTAGAAGTACGGGTCGGCGAAGCTGCGGAAGCCGGCCAGCCAGGGCTTGTCGGCCAGCTGCCTGTCGGCGGTCTCGAACAGGCCACGCAGGCGCTTGTGCGCGGCGGCGCGGATCGCGTCGTACTGGCCTTCGTCGGCAATGAACTTGCCCGGCGCGAACAGCGGCGAGAAGGCCGGGTGCACGTCGGAATTGACGAACGCCAGCCAGCGGGTGGCTTCGGCGCGCTGGCGCGGGCTGCCGTCACCGCCGAGGCCGGCCTGCGGGAAGCGATCGGCGATGTAGCCCATGATCGCGGCGTTCTGCAGCAGCACGAAGTCGCCGTCGACCAGCGCGGGAACGGCACCGGCCGGATTGATCTTGAGGAATTCCGGACCCTTCAGGGTGTCCTTGTTCAGCAGTTCAACCTCGAACGGCTGGCCGGTCCACTGCAGGGCGATGTGGTCGGCGGTGGAACAGGCACCGGGCTTGCTGTACAGCTTCATGGGAACTCCAGGTGATGCGGGCGGGAAACGCCCACTATCCCAGAGCCTGCCGGCAGGCGGCAACGCTGCCGCCGGCACGGATCGTTACGACTGCCGCGGCTTGAGGTTCTGCACCTTATAGAAGGTGTGATCGCCGATGGTGGCCACCTGGTAGGCATTGCGCCAGTTCGGGCTGGCGATGGACAGCGCGGCGAAGTGGCTGGCACCGGGCACGATCTCGCGGCGCTCGCCGGCCGGCAGCGCCCAGTTGCGCTCGGCGTCGAAGGCCACGTTCATTGCCTCGCTCCAGGCCGCGTCGTTGCCCAACTGGGTGCCGGGGGAGACGATGGTCGGTGCGAACTGCTTGCGCGCGGTGACCACCTGGCACATCGAGTCGCCCCACAGGCCACTGTCGAGACGGCGCAGTGCGACCTCGGCGACGGCCTGCTGGCCGCGCAGTGTCTGGTCGCGGGCTTCCAGGTAAACGGTGGTGCTCAAACACAGTGAATCAGCGGCCGGCTGCGGCAACAACTGCGACAGCCAGAGAATCCAGGCCAGTTTCATATAACTCCTTGCTCCGTATGGGTCGCACCCTCCGGTTCCGGCCGCAGGGCGACAGGAGGCGGGGTACGACTTGGCGTCATGGGGAGGCGGCCATCGGGGCCGCCCCGTTGGGCAGCCCCAAAAGAAACGACCAGTACCGATCGTGGGGCTGCGCCGGCTCACCGGAAACTGGCTGGTGAGCGGAAAGATGGCGCAAGGTAGGGGGGCGTAGCCGAACGCATCGTGAACCGCTCGGCTTGACATTCAGGTTCAATGAGGGTGACGGAAATCACATTCCGCCCCCCATTCAGGCGCTCATCAGAGCCCGGCGGCAACCCGGCTGCCCTGGTCGATGGCGCGCTTGGCGTCGAGTTCTGCGGCCACGTCGGCACCGCCGATCAGCTGCGCGTTGATGCCGGCCGCCTGCAGTTCGGCCTGCAGCGCGCGGTTGGGTTCCTGCCCGGCGCAGATCACCACATGGTCGACCGGCAGCAGCTGTTCGCTGCCATCCACGCGGATGCGCAGGCCCGCGTCGTCCACGCCGAGGTACTCGACGCCACCGAGCATGCGCACGCCCTTGGCCTTCAGCGTGGCGCGATGGATCCAGCCGGTGGTCTTGCCCAGGCGCGCGCCGGGCTTGCCCGGGCTGCGCTGCAGCAGCCACAGCCGGCGCGGCGAGGTTTCAACCTCCGGCCTGGCCAGTGAGCCGCGGGCCTCGAAGGTGCTGTCCACGCCCCATTCGGCCATCCAGCGCTGCGGGTCGAGGGAGGGGGACTCGCCGGCGTGGCTGAGGAATTCGCCGACATCGAAGCCGATGCCGCCGGCGCCGATGATCGCCGCACTGGCGCCCACTTCGACCCGGCCCAGCAGTACGTCCAGATAGCTGACCACCCTGGCGTGGTCGGCACCGGGGAAATCAACTCTGCGCGGCGTGATGCCGGTGGCCAGCACCACTTCGTCGAAGCCGGTCAGCTGGGCGGCATCGGCGCGGGTGCCGAGGCGCAGCTGCACACCGGTTTCGGCCAGTTTGTGGCGGAAGTAGCGCAGGGTCTCGTGGAACTCTTCCTTGCCGGGGATGCGCTTGGCCACGTTGAACTGGCCGCCGATCTCATCATTGGCGTCGAACAGGGTGACCTGGTGGCCGCGCTGGGCAGCGACGGTGGCACAGGCCAGGCCGGCAGGGCCGGCACCGACCACGGCAATCTTCTTCGGCGTGGCGGTGGGGTGATAGACCAGCTCGGTCTCGTGCGCGGCGCGCGGATTGACCAGGCAGCTGGCCAGCTTGTTCTCGAACACGTGGTCCAGGCAGGCCTGGTTGCAGGCGATGCAGGTGTTGATCGCCTCGGCGCGGCCGGCACGGGCCTTGTTCGGCCACTGCGGGTCGGCCAGCAGCGGGCGTGCCAGCGACACCATGTCGGCGCCGCCAGCGGCGAGGATGCGCTCGGCGACGTCGGGCATGTTGATGCGGTTGGTCGCCACCAGCGGCACCTTCACATGCGGCTTGAGCTTGGCGGTGACCCCGGCGAAGGCAGCACGCGGCACCGAGGTGGCGATGGTCGGAATGCGCGCTTCGTGCCAGCCGATGCCGGAATTGATGATCGTTGCGCCGGCCGCCTCGATGGCCTGCGCCTGCTGCACGATTTCTTCCCAGCTGCTGCCGTCGTCGACCAGATCCACCAGCGACAGGCGATAGATGATGATGAAGTCCGGGCCGCAGGCCTCGCGGATGCGGCGTACGATCTCGACCGCGAAGCGCATGCGTTGGCGCGCGTCGCCGCCCCAGGCATCGGTGCGCTTGTTGGTGCGCGGGGCGATGAATTCGTTGATGAGGTAGCCCTCCGAACCCATCACTTCCACGCCGTCGTAGCCGGCCTCGCGGGCCAGCTTCGCGCTGCGTGCGTAATCGGCGATATGCCGGTCGACGCCGCTGGCCGACAACGCGCGCGGGGTGAACGGGTTGATCGGTGCCTTCAGCTTCGACGGTGCCACCGACAAGGGGTGATAGGCGTAACGGCCTGCATGCAGCAGCTGCAGGCAGATCTTCGCGCCGTGCTGGTGCGCGGCGGCGGTGAGCTGGCGGTGCGGCCGCACTTCCCAGGGCCAGGACAGCTTGCCGCCGAACGGCTTCAGCCAGCCGACCACATTCGGTGCGAAGCCGCCGGTGACGATCAGGCCGACGCCGCCCTCGGCGCGCTCGGCGAAGTACGCCGCCAGCCGCGGGAAGTCGCGGGCGCGATCCTCCAGGCCGGTGTGCATCGAGCCCATCAATACGCGGTTGCGCAGTTGGGTGAAGCCCAAGTCCAGCGGGGCGAACAGATGGGGATAGGCGCTTTCGTTGGCTGGCGACATGGTCGATACGCTTGCGTACGGAAGCGCGAAGCGTGCCGCGAAACGGCGGCCGGGGCAAGGGCCGCTGGATGGCGCCGGCGCTGCCCCCGAACTCCGGGGGCGGTAGTGCCGGCCGCTGGCCGGGTACGCTCGGCACATGCGTGCTGTCGCTCCCGCGTTTCGCTGCGCGAATCGCGGGCCCCACTTACCGGCCTCCACCCCCCGCGCCTGCGGCGCTGCCCCCGAACTCCGGGGGCGGTAGTGCCGGCCGCTGGCCGGCATTCGGGGCAGCTCAGGGTGATTGCGGCTGCCGGGCAGCGGCGGGTACGACCGGGGGGCGGCCGATCCCGAACCAGCCCAGCGTGACGCCGCACAGCGGGCCGATCAGCAGGGCGAAGGCGAGGGTGCCGAGGCCGACATTGCCGCCCAGCCACCAGCCCAGCAGCAATACGCTGCCTTCGATCAGGCTGCGCACCTTCCAGATCGGCCAACCGGTGCGGGCATGCAGGCCAGTTATCAAGCCATCGCGCGGTCCCGGGCCGAGGCGGGCGCCGATGTACAGGCCGGTGGCCAGCGCGACCAGCAGCATGCCTGCAGAGAACATCGCCAGCTGCCAGCCCACGCCGATGGCCGGTGGCAGCAGCCACAACCCGAACTGTGCGGAGGGACCGATCAGCATCACGTTGAGCACCGTGCCGACGCCCGGCTTCTGGCGCAGTGGCCACCACAGCAACAGCACCAGTGCGCCGATGACATTGGTCGCCAGCCCGAAGGACAGCGGCGTCTGTGCGGCGATGCCCTGCGACAGCACGTCCCAGGGCGCCACGCCGATGGCGGCACGGATCATCAGCGAGGCACCGAAGCCATACAGGAACAGGCCGGTGATCAGTTGCAGCAGGCGCAGGGGCAGGGCGGTAGGCATGGCGGGCTCGGGGGAGGGGATATCTGTTTCCACCGTATCCCTGATTTCCTTGAGGCCATAGATACAGATCCCAGCCAATCCGCTGGTACAGGCCGCGCCGATCCTGCAGGCGGGCGGTTGAGCAGGGCCGCGCCCGTGCTCTGCTGGTGGCGGCAGGCGTAGCAGCCTGGCGTGGGCTCGGCCTACATCACGGCGTCAGTTGTCCCAGCCCACCAGCGCCAGCTTGCCCACCGTGTGCCCGCTGGCCAGGCGCTGATGCGCGATGTCCAGGTTGGCCGCATTGATCGTGCCCAGCGTTTCACTGAGCGTGCCACGCAGCTGGCCGGCATCGATCATGCTGGCGGCGCGGCTGAGGATGCGATGCTGTTCGATGCAGTCGGCGGTGGCGAAGCGCGAGCGCGCGAACATGAACTCCCAATGGATGCCGATGCATTTGGCCTTGTACGGATCGCCGATGCGCAGTGCGCCACGCGGCTCCACGATCAGGCCGACATGGCCCTGTGGTGCCAGCAGCTGGCCCAGTTCGTCCCAGTAGTGATCGGTGTCGGCCAGGTTGAGCGCCACCTGCACTGCGTCGATGCCCAGTGCCTGCAGCTGGGGCTGCAGCGGCTGCCGATGGTCGATCACATGCGTGGCCCCCATCTGCCGGCACCAGTCGATCGAGGCCTCGCGCGAGGCGGTGGCGATCACCTCGAAGCCGGCATGGCGGGCCAGCTGGATCGCCATCGAGCCCACGCCTCCCGCACCGCCGATCACCAGCAGGTGCTGGCCGCCATGGCGGCGATCATCCAGATGCAGCGGCATGCGCTGGAACAACAGCTCCCAGGCGGTCAGCGTGGTCAGGGGTAGTGCGGCGGCTTCGGCGAAATCGAGCGTGGTCGGCTTGCGGGCGACCAGGCGCTCGTCCACCCACTGGTACTGGGCGTTGCAGCCCGGCCGGGTAACGTCACCGGCGAAGTAGACCTCGTCACCAGAGGCGAACAGGCTGGCCTCGTCACCGATGGCTTCGACCACACCGGCGGCGTCCCAGCCGAGCACCCGGGGAACCTCAAGGGTGGCCGGATCGGTAGCGGCCCGCTGCTTGCCATCGACGGGGTTGACCGATACCGCTTCGATCCGCACCAGCAGATCGCGGCCGCGAGGAGGCAGCGGCGGCGGCAGCAGGACATCACGCAGGGCAGGTGCGTATTCACGACTCAGGGCGACGGCTTTCATCACGGCTCCGGCTGGGTTCGTGATCCCATCATAAGGTTCCTCACGTTTCCGCAAACCTGCTGAACCGTGCGATGCAATGTGCTGCGCAGTATGTCGGTTTTCGCGCTTAAACCCCGTCAAACCCTTGCAGCGTGTGGGTCTTGCGGATTTTCATCATCCTGTATAGGGTTTCAACGTCGGACCGGTCGACGGTCGGGCGCAACACTTCACATGTTACGGGACTGTTAACATGGCCTTCACCCGCCTGAGCATAATGTTCGCGGCGGTGGCGTGCTGAATCGGCTGTCGTACATCGACGCACTAGTGCTGGCCCATGCCTCTACCGGTTTCATACCCCCGAAATAGGAGCTGTACTCAATGAACAAGAAGATCCTTACTGCCGCGCTGCTGGGCGGCCTGGCTTTCGCCCAGGCAGCTTCGGCGCAGGAGTTCGATGACCGCTGGTACCTGACCGGTTCGGCCGGCTTCAACTTCCAGGACAGCGACCGTCTGACCAATGACGCTCCGTTCGTGACCCTGGGCCTGGGTAAGTTCATCAGCCCGAACTGGTCGCTGGACGGTGAACTGAACTACCAGAACCCGAACTTCGACAGCAACCAGGACCTGAACTGGTCGCAGTACGGCGTCTCGCTGGACCTGCGTCGCCACTTCATCAAGGAAGGCCGCGGCTGGAACCCGTACATCGTCGGTGGCCTGGGCTACCAGAAGTCGGAAGAAGAGTACGCTGCAATCGACAACAACGGTCCGCGCCAGCGTAAGGACGGCAACGTTGCCGCCAAGCTGGGCGTCGGCCTGCAGACCACCTTCGAGAAGCGTGTTGCTGTCCGCGCCGAAGTGGCCTACCGCGCTGACTTCGACGACCAGAGCATCGCCGCCAAGGACGAGAGCTGGTTCGGCGACGTGCTGGCTTCGGTCGGCGTCGTGATCCCGCTGGGCCCGGCTCCGGTCGCGGCTGCTCCGGCTCCGGCTCCGGTTGCCCCGAGCTGCGCCGACCTGGATGACGACGGTGACGGCGTCAACAACTGCGACGACAAGTGCCCGAACTCGCAGCCGGGTCAGACCATCGGTCCGGACGGTTGCCCGGTTCCGGTCTCCATCGACCTGAAGGGCGTCAACTTCGACTTCGACAAGTCGAACCTGCGTCCGGACGCCGTGGCGATCCTGAGCGAAGCCACCGAGATCCTGAAGCGTTACCCGGATCTGCGCGTTGAAGTTGCCGGTCACACCGACTCGAAGGGTACCGACGCTTACAACCAGAAGCTGTCGGAGCGTCGCGCCACCGCCGTGTACAACTACCTGACCAAGAACGGCGTCGACGCCGGTCGCCTGGTCGGCCCGATCGGCTACGGCGAGAGCCGTCCGATTGCTCCGAACACCAACCCGGATGGTTCGGACAACCCGGAAGGTCGCGCCAAGAACCGTCGTACCGAGCTGAACGTCCAGAACTAAGTTCTGACGCTCTGCCAGTAGGACACAGCAGGACCCGGCTTCGGCCGGGTCTTGTTGTTTCTGCGGTCCGGAACCCGGCGTATCAGGCGCGGGAGTAACCGTTCGTCGGGATTTTGCCCATAAAACCAATGAGTTGCCGTATTCATTGAAAGTGGCGCTTGAAAGCTGTCGCGGCATTGCTAAACTCGCCGCGTCACTTCCTTTCCTGGATGCCCTTCATGCTGCGCTCTGCATCGGCCGCCTTCCTGGCGCTGGCCCTGGTTCCCGCCGCCCACGCTGCGGTCGATTGCTCGGTCAACACCAGCGCCTCGCCGCTGCCGTTGCCGGCCACGACCATCGCGCCGGTGGCCGACGAGCTCTACATCCGTGGCAACCAGCTGGGCATGCCGGCCGGCGTGCTGAGCAGCAACTACGATCCGTCGCAGTCGCTGGACCAGGTGCTGCAGCGCCTGCGCATCGATGGGTGCCAGAACATCGCCAAGGCCATTCCGAGCGCACCGGCGGTGAAGCCGAACGATCCGGCGGCCTACAAGCCGCAGACCGAATTCGACAACACGCCCTGGCGCTTCGACATGAGCCAGAACGGCAAGCGCATGACCGCCGAAGAGTTCGACGCCTGGATGAAGGCGCGTGGCGTGCGTGTGGTCAAGGCGCGTCCGGCTCCGGCCGCCACTCCGGCTGCGGCCGAAGCACCGGCTGAGACCAAGCCGGTCGACAAGAAGTAAGCGCGGCGGGGAGCAGAGGCTTGCGCACGCGCCGCCCACCTGCTGCCCCCGCTGCCCGCTCCCACGCATCGCGTGGGCGTGCGGTTCCGGATGTCTCCAATGGCGTGCGCCATGGCCTGGCGCGCGTGCTGTCCAAGGCCGGCGTGTGCTCACGCAGCGAGGCTGCGCGCTGGATTGCCGAGGGCCGCGTGCGCGTGTCCGGCCGCATCATCCGTGATCCCGAGTTCCCGATTGCCAGTCCGCACCCGCCGATCGAAGTCGATGGCCGGCCGATGGATGCGCCGCAGCGGCTGTACCTGGTGCTCAACAAGCCGCGCGGCGTGGTGACCACGGCGCAGGACGAGCGTGGTCGCGACACGGTGTATCGCTGCTTCGATGGTGCCGGCCTGCCGTGGATCGCGCCGGTCGGGCGCCTGGACAAGGCCAGCGAAGGGCTGTTGTTGTTCAGCAATGATCCGCAGTGGGCGGCGCGCCTGACCGATCCGGAGACCGGCCCGCAGAAGACCTATCACGTGCAGGTGGATCGTCTTCCCGATGAGGACACCCTGGCCGCGCTGCGCGCCGGTGTCGAGGACGAGGGCGAGTTCCTCGTCGCCCAGGCCGTGCGCGTACTGCGCAGTGGCGACAAGACCGCATGGCTGGAGGTGGTCCTCGACGAGGGACGCAACCGCCATATCCGCCGCCTGTTGGCGGCCTTCGACCTGCAGGTGCTGCGCCTGGTCCGGGTCGCGATCGGTGGGCTGCTGCTCGGCGATCTCGGCAAGGGGCAATGGCGGGTGCTGGAGGTCAGCGACCAGCAGCGGCTGGGGGCCGCTGCACCGGGCTGATCATCGCCCGCGGCCGGCAGTCGCCGGCCACCGTTCCAGGCGTAGGGGGCGCCTGGTTGCTGAATTTCCCGAACGGAGCCTGCCCATGTACCACCCGACCCTCAACCAAACCCTGCGCTGCGCAGGCCTGCTGCTGCCGATGGTGCTGCTGGCCGCCTGTGGCGGCCACAAGAAGGTGGCCAAGGCGGAAACGCCTGCCGAGACCCCGGTGGTGGAAGTGAAGACCCCGGAGCTGGATGGTCGCGGCAGTTACCGCTTCCTGATGAGCAACGGCGACAAGAAGATGACCGCCGATGAGTTCGATGCCTGGATGAAGGCCAACGGCATCCGCGTTGCCAAGGGCAACGGCCAGGACGCCGCCGCCAAGCCGGTAGTGGTGGCCAGCAAGGAAGAGCCGAAGGGCAAGAAGAAAAAGAAGTGACGCCTGGCGGTGCCGACCCTGGCCGGCACGCCCTCAGGCCACGGCGGGTGCCGACCGTGGTCGGCAGCCATCCAGCCCGGTAGGTGCCGACCTTGGTCGGCACGCTTTGACCAGCGGGGTCAGGGCCTTTTCCGCAGGAAAGGGATCCGACCCCGGCATGATCAGCCCTTGACCACGCCCAGTTCGACACCAATGCGGGTGAACGCATCGATCGCGCGATCCAGGTGCTCGCGGCTGTGCGCGGCGCTGATCTGGGTCCGGATGCGGGCCTGGCCCTTGGGCACCACCGGGAAGAAGAAGCCGATCGCGTAGATGCCTTCTTCCAGCAGGCGCTCGGCGAATTTCTGCGCCAACGGTGCGTCATACAGCATTACCGGGCTGATCGGATGCACGCCCGGCTTCACGTCGAAACCGGCGGCGGTCATCTTCTCGCGGAAGTAGGCGGTGTTCTCGGCCAGCGTGCTGCGAAGGTCGTCAGCGGCAGCCAGCATTTCGAACGCCTTGATGCCGGCGGCCACCACATGCGGCGGCAGCGAGTTGGAGAACAGGTACGGGCGCGAGCGCTGGCGCAGCAGTTCGATCACCTCGGCGCTGGCGCAGGTGAAGCCGCCCAGCGCGCCGCCCATGGCCTTGCCCAGAGTGCCGGTGATGATGTCGATCTTCTCCAGCACGCCCTTGACCTCGGCCGAACCACGGCCGGTAGCGCCAAGGAAGCCGGTGGCGTGGCATTCGTCGATGTGTACCAGCGCGTTGTACTTCTTCGCCAGCGCGGTGATCTCGTCCAGCGGCGCGATGAAGCCGTCCATCGAGAATACGCCATCGGTGGTGATCAGCTTGGTCTTGCAGCCTGCGGCATCGGCGGCCTGCAGCTGCGCTTCCAGATCGGCCATGTCGCAGTTGGCGTAGCGGAAGCGCTTGGCCTTGCACAGGCGCACGCCGTCGATGATCGAAGCATGGTTCAGCGCGTCGGAAATGATCGCGTCGTTCTCGCCGAGCAGCGGCTCGAACAGGCCACCGTTGGCATCGAAGCAGGCCGCGTACAGGATGGTGTCCTGCTTGCCGAAGAAATCGGCGATCTGCTTCTCCAGCTGCTTGTGCAGGTCCTGGGTGCCGCAGATGAAGCGCACCGAGGCCATGCCGAAGCCGTGGGTATCCAGTGCGTCCTTGGCGGCCTGGATCAGGTCCGGATGGTCGGCCAGGCCCAGGTAGTTGTTGGCACAGAAGTTCAGCACCTTGCGGCCGTCGTCGAGGGTGATCTCGGCCGATTGCGGGCTGGTGATGATCCGCTCGGACTTGAACAGGCCCTGGGCGCGGATGGCGTCCAGTTCCTCGGCGTAGTGGCGGGTCAGGGCGGAGGAGACGTCGGTCATGGCGTGGGCACGGCTCTGAACGGGGAAACCGCTGATTCTACCGGGCATCGCCGGTCATCAACCGGGCTGGATGGGGCATCGCCATGGGCAGCGCATGTTGCATCGCAATAGCAAAGTGGTTAAGAATTCGTGAACCGGAGCTGTCGCGCTCCGGCCGCTCCCGCCTTCCACGCCACGCCACCGCCCCCACCGGAGACGCTCATGAAGCACGCCCGTGCCTGCCTCGCCATTGCCGCTGCCCTGACCCTGGCCGCCCCGTTCGCCGCCAGCGCGCAGGAGAACGAATCGCCGTACAGCTGGAATGTCACCGCCGTTTCCGACTACCTGTTCCGTGGCGTGTCGCAGACCGACGAGAAGCCGACCCTGCAGGCGGGCTTCACCTACACCTCGCCGGTGGGCCTGTATGCCGGTGTCTGGGGTTCGGGCGTGGACTTCGGTCCGGGCGATCCGAACACCGAGATCGACTACCAGATCGGCTATGGCGTGGACGTCACTTCGCGCGTCAACTTCGACGTGCTGCTGAACCGCTACACCTACCTCGGTGCCAGCCACCAGAACTACAACGAGCTGGTGACCACCACCACGCTTGACGACACCTACAAGCTGACCGTGGCCTACACCAACGACCAGTGGAACAGCGGCACCGATGGCTGGTACTACGGCTTGGGCGGCAGCTGGGGCCTGCCGAAGGACTTCACGCTGAATGCCAACGTCGGTCGCAGCACCTTCGAGGACGGCATCGCCAAGGACTATACCGACTGGAACGTCGGCGTCAGCCGCCAGTTCGGCCTGTTCAACGTCGGCCTGGGCTACTACGGCACCGACGGCAATGGACGCGAGAACTCGGGCAAGCTGGCCCACAGCCGGGTGCTGCTGACCGTGGCCGTGGGCAAGTAACGCCGCAGGCGTTACGGTAGGTGCCAAGCTTGCCTGGCACGCATTGCGAAAAAGGCGCCCATCGGGCGCCTTTTTCAGTTCCGCGGTGTTCTTGATCCCATCTGGGGAAGAGCCCCCTTGTTGTTCAAGGGGGCGCGCCAAAGGCGCGGGGATAAGGAAACATGCGGGGGAATTGACCCTTCGGGTCAGTTCCAGCTGAGCACGACCTTGCCGGCCTTGCCTTCTTCCATCAGGTCGAAGCCCTTCTGGAACTCGTCGATCGGCAGCTGGTGGGTCATCACCTTGCCGAGCGGGAAGCCGGACAGCACCAGCTGGGTCATCTTGTACCAGGTCTCGTACATCTTGCGGCCGTAGATGCCCTGCACGGTCAGGCCCTTGAAGATGATCTTGTCCCAGTCGCAGCCGGCGCCCTTGGGCATGATGCCGAGCATGGCGATCTTGCCGCCGTGGTACATGCAGTCGAGCATGTCGTTGAACGCGCGCGGGTTGCCGCTCATTTCCAGGCCCACGTCGAAGCCCTCCATGTGCAGCTCCTTCATCACGTCCTTCAGCGACTGGTTGGCGACGTTGACCACGCGGGTGGCGCCCATGTCGGCGGCCAGCTTCAGGCGGAAGTCGTTGACGTCGGTCACCACCACGTTGCGCGCACCGATGTGCTTGCAGATGCCGGCGGCGATGATGCCGATCGGACCGGCGCCGGTGATCAGCACGTCTTCGCCGATCACGTCGAATTCCAGCGCGCAGTGTGCGGCATTGCCGTACGGGTCGAAGAACGCGGCCAGTTCCGACGGGATCTGGTCCGGAATCGGCCACAGGTTGCTGGCCGGCATCACCATGTATTCGGCGAAGGCGCCGTTGACGTTGACGCCGATGCCGACGGTGTTCGGGCACAGGTGCGGGCGGCCGCCACGGCAGTTGCGGCAATGGCCACAGACGATGTGACCTTCGGCCGAGACGCGCTGGCCGATCTCATAGCCGGTCACTGCCGAGCCGAGCGCGGCAATGCGGCCGACGAACTCATGGCCGATGGTCAGGCCCGGCTTGATGGTGCGCTGGCTCCACTCGTCCCACAGGTAGATGTGCAGGTCGGTGCCGCAGATCGCGGTCTTTTCCAGCTTGATCAGGACCTCGTTCGGGCCCGGGGTCGGAACCGGAACTTCTTCCAGCCAGATGCCCTTGGCCGCTTCGCGCTTGACCAGGGCCTTCATCGTTTGCTGCGCCATCGGGGTGGAACTCATCAGGGGGAAAGCGCGGATTATAGGGTGCCGCGCGGATTTCCCATGTTGCGCTGCGGGTGCAATGGCGGAACGAAAGGCGTGCGCCGACGGGCGTTTCGAACGTGCTGCAAACAGCAGCGCCTCCTTGATTCCTGGGGAGGGCGCGCGGTCACCCTGGCCGGGACACGCAAAAGCCCATCCATGGTGCTCGATGGCGCCTTGCTCGTGCGCGCTATCCTGCGCACACGGCAAGACCGGGGTTGGGCGTCCTGCCCAACCCGCCAGTCGCATGCGCCCGGCCCATGGCGCCAACGGTCCCGGCCAGGGTGACCACGCCCCCTCTGGACGATTCCATGTGCGCGGCCGATGTGCGCATGGCAGAGCAAGAAGTAGGCCCATGACTTCCGGGGTTCGGGCCGGGGCAGGGCGGCGGGCTACAATCGAGGGTTCCACTACCAGGGGCTGCTCCATGCGCTCGAACCTGCTTGCATTCTCCATCGTCGCCAGCCTCGGGCTGGCCCAGGTCGCCCATGCCGCTGAAGGCATGTGGGTGCCGCAGCAGCTGCCGGAAATCGCCGGTCCGTTGCAGAAGGCCGGCCTGAAGCTGTCCCCGGAGCAGCTGTCCAACCTTACCGGCGACCCGATGGGCGCGGTCGTCGCCCTCGGCGGCTGCACCGCCAGCTTCGTGTCGCCGCAGGGCCTGGTGGTCACCAACCACCACTGCGCCTACGGTGCGATCCAGCTGAATTCGACCGCCGAGAAGAACCTGATCAAGGACGGCTTCAACGCGCCGAAGCACAGCGATGAACTGAGCGCCGGCCCGAACGCCCGCGTCTACGTGCTCGACCAGATCACCGACGTCACCGCCCAGGCCAAGGCCGCCATTGCCGCCGCCGGCAACGACCCGCTGGCCCGCAGCCGTGCGCTGGATGCCTTCGACAAGGCCCAGGTCGCCGCGTGTGAAGCCGAGGACGGCTTCCGCTGCCGCCTGTACACCTTCTCCGGCGGCAACACCTACCGACTGTTCCGCAACATGGAAATCAAGGACGTGCGCCTGGTCTACGCGCCCCCGGGCAGCGTCGGCAAGTACGGCGGCGACGTCGACAACTGGATGTGGCCGCGCCACACCGGCGACTTCTCGTTCTACCGCGCCTACGTCGGCAAGGACGGCAAGCCGGCCGCATTCTCGGCCGACAACGTGCCGTACCAGCCCAAGCACTTCCTGAAGTTCACCGACCAGCCGCTGGGCGCCGGTGACTTCGTGATGGTGGCGGGCTATCCGGGCCGCACCAACCGCTACGCGCTGGCCGGTGAGTTCAACGAAACCGCCAGCTGGACCTACCCGACCATCGCCAGGCACTACAACGCAGTGTTGAAGATGATCGATGAGGCGGGCAAGGCCGACGCCGACGTCAAGGTGAAGTACGCCGCCACCGCGGCCAGCATGAACAACGTGGCCAAGAACTACGCCGGCCAGCTGGAAGGCTTCAAGCGCATCGACGCTGCTGGCCAGAAGCAGGCTGAAGAAGCCGCCGTGCTGGCCTGGCTGAAGAAGCAGGGCGCCGCCGGCAAGCCGGCCCTGGCAGCGCACGCGCAGCTGGTCAAGCACCTGGATACCAGCAAGGCGACCCGCGAGCGCGATCTGTTCGTCGGCCAGTTCAACAACACCTCGGCGGTCAACGCCGCCATCGGCCTGTACCGCCTGTCGATCGAGCGCACCAAGCCGGACGCCGAGCGCGAGGTCGGCTACCAGCAGCGCGACCTGCCGACCCTGGAAGGCGGCCTGAAGCAGATGGATCGCCGCTATGTGGCGAAGATGGACCAGCAGCTGCAGACCTACTGGCTGGACCAGTACGTCGCCCTGCCGGCCGCGCAGCGCAACAACGACGTGCTGAACACCTGGCTGGGCGGCAGCGATGCCAGCGCGGTCAAGGCACTGGTGAGCAAGCTGTCGGGCACTGAGCTGGGCAGCCTGGATGCACGCCTGAAGTGGTTCAAGGCCGACCGCGCCGCGTTCGAAGCCAGCACCGATCCGGCCATCCAGTACGCGGTGGCGATCATGCCGTCGCTGCTGAAGCAGGAAGAGCAGAAGAAGATCCGCGAAGGCGAGTCGCTGACCGCACGTCCGCTGTACCTGCAGGCACTGGCTGACTACAAGAAGAGCCAGGGCGAGTTCGTGTACCCGGATGCCAACCTGTCGCTGCGCATCACCTTCGGCAACGTGATGGGCTATGAGCCCAGGGACGGCGTGGCCTACACCCCGTTCACCACGCTGGAGGGCATCGTCGCCAAGGACACCGGCGTCGATCCGTTCGATGCGCCCAAGGCCCTGCTCGACGCGGTCAAGGCCAAGCGCTACGGCGGCCTGGAAGACAAGCGCGTGGGCTCGGTGCCGGTGAACTTCCTGTCCAACCTGGACATCACCGGTGGCAACTCGGGTTCACCGGTGCTGGACGCCAACGGCAAGCTGGTCGGCCTGGCCTTCGACGGCAACTGGGAATCGGTCAGCTCCAACTGGGTGTTCGACCCGGTGATGACCCGCATGATCGCGGTCGACAGCCGCTACATGCAGTGGATCATGCAGGAAGTGGCGCCGGCGCCGGCGCTGCTGAAGGAACTGAACCTGGCGAAATAAACCCGTTGCGGTAGTGCCGGCCGCTGGCCGGCAACCCCGACCAGATAGCCGGAGTTTCCAAAACCCCGCGATCCACGTCGCGGGGTTTTTTCATGCCCGGCACGGCCCGGTGCGCCGAACGGGTATCATCCCTGTTCCGCGCACTTCACAGGATGTGAACGAAACGCGGAACCTCCTCCCCCCAGGACCCCTTGCACGCATGCGCATCCTGCTTGCCCGCCACGGCGAAACGCCGTGGAACGCCGAAGGCCGCTACCAGGGCCAGATCGACATCCCGCTTTCGCCGATCGGTGAAGCCCAGGCCCAGGCCCTGGGCGCCCGCTTGGCCTCGGTGGACATCACCCGTGCCGTCGCCTCGCCGCTGTCACGCGCGCAGCGCACCGCGCAGCTGGCACTCGGTGCCGCCCGTGCCGACATGTTGCTGACCGAGCCGGAGCTGCAGGAAATCGCCCACGGCGAGTGGGAAGGCCTGCTGGCCAGCGAAATCAACGAAAAGGACCCGTCGCGCCTGAAGGCGTGGCGCGAGGAGCCGGACACCGTGCTGATGCCCGGCGGTGAATCGCTGCGCCTGGTGCTGGAGCGCAGTTGGCGCGGCCTGGCCCGCGCCACCGAAGGCCTCGGCGAGCACGACACCCTGCTGGTGGTCGCCCATGATGCGGTCAACCGCGTGATCCTGTGCAAGGTGCTGGGCCTGCCGATCTCCCGCCTGTGGACCTTCCGCCAGGCGCCGACCACGCTCAACCTGCTCGAAGGCGCCGACCTGGACAGCCTGGAAGTGGTGCGCCTGAACGACTGTGCCCACCACACGCCGTTCTTCGGCGAAGCCAAGCACCGCGCACTCTGATCCATCCCCTCGCATCAACTGCTTCTGCTGGAACCGCTGCCGTGACGAACACCCCGACCACCCTGGCCGACTGGCTGGACTACATTGAACGCCAGCACCCGGCGACCATCGACATGGGCCTGGAGCGCGTGCGCGCCGTGGCTACGGCGATGGGCCTGGGGGCGCCGGCCCAGCGCACCATCGTGGTCGGTGGCACCAACGGCAAGGGCTCCACCGTGGCCTTCATCGAAGCCATCGCGCGTGCTGCCGGCTGGAAGGTCGGCGCGTACACCTCGCCGCACCTGCTGCGCTACAACGAGCGCGTGCGCATCGACGGCCACGATGTGGAGGATGCGGCGCTGGTCGCCGCCTTCAACACCATCGAGGCCGCGCGTGGCGATATCACGCTGACCTATTTCGAGTACGGCACGCTGGCCGCGCTGCAGCTGTTCGCCGACGCCGGGCTGGACCTGGCGGTGCTGGAAGTGGGCCTGGGCGGTCGCCTGGATGCGGTCAACATCGTCGACGCTGACGTGGCGGTGATCACCACCGTGGACATCGACCATGCCGAATGGCTGGGCGAGGACCGCGAAGCGATCGGCACCGAGAAGGCCGGCATCATCCGTGGCTGGAAGCCGGTGATCCTGGGCGAGACCGACCCGCCGTCGAGCGTGCTCGCACGTGCCTACCTGGTCGGCGCCAACGCGATCCGCGGCGGCAGCGATTATTTCTACGAACCAATCGATGCCCAGCGCTGGCGCTGGCGCGATGTCGGCCTGCGCATGGAACTGCCGACCCCGGCGCTGGCCGGCCCGATCCAGCTGGCCAACGCGGGTGCCGCCATCGCTGCGCTGCGCGCGCTGGACAAGCCGGTGCCGCGTGCGGCGTGGGCTGCTGGTGTCGCGGCGGCGCGCATCTCTGGCCGCCTGCAGGCGTTCGAGCGTGACGGCGTGCAGGTCCGTGTCGATGTCGGGCACAACCCGCAGGCGGCGGGCCAGCTGGCGCGCGCGCTGAAGGCCGAAGCGTCGGCCGGGCGCACCCTGGCGGTGTACGCCGCGCTGCAGGACAAGGACGCGGTGGGCGTTGTGCAGGCGCTGCAGGACGTGGTCGGCGAGTGGACCCTGGCCGGACTGGACGGCCCGCGCGGGCAGAGTGCTGCCCAGTTGCAGGCCCGCCTGGCCGGTACGGCGGCGGCCAAGGCCCAGCGCGCTGATACTGTCGAGCAGGCGCTGGCACAGGTACTGGCCCAGGCCGGGCGCGGTGACCGCGTACTGGTGTTCGGCTCCTTCCATACCGCCGCTGCCGCGCTGCAATGGTTGCAGGGCGCCGCCTGATCCGCGTTCAGCCAATGCCGACGCCGTCCGGTCCGGCACCCGTATAATCGACCGCAACCTCCGGACAGTTGCCGCCTCACGTGGATACGCCTCTGAAACAGCGTCTGATTGGTGCCATCGTGCTGGTGGCGCTGGCCGTGATTTTCCTGCCGATGCTGGTCAAGGGACCGGCGCCGGACAGCGGTGTGGCCTCGGTGCCGATCGCCGCGCCGGACGCACCGGCCGATGGCCAGTTCGAAACCCGTGAGCTGCCGCTGGTTGCTCCGGCCGGTGGAGCCACCGGCCTGCAGACCGGGCAGGCCAAGCCGCTGCAGGAGACGGCCGCGCCGGCTACGCCGCCGACCGTGGACACGTCTCCGGCGGTTGCCGCCGGCAACTTCGCCGTCACGTTTGGCGCCTACGGCAGCAAGGCCGACGCCGATGCGGTGATCGCCTACCTGCAGCGCTCGCAGCTGCCAGGCTTCGCCGAAACCACCACCATCAGCGGGCGCCAGGCGTGGCGTGTGCGTGTCGGGCCGTATGCCGACCGTGCCCAGGCCGAAGCCGCGCGCCTGCAGGCGGTCAAGATCCGCGCCGATGTGAAGGCAGAAGTCATCACCCTGGATGCGGCGGCAGGCAGCAGTGCGACGGTTGCCGCCACGCCGGCGCCGACCACCAGCACCCCGGCCGCGGCCACCACGCCGTCGGCCACCAGCAACCCGGTGCGCAGCGAAAGCCTGCCGCCAAGCACGCCGACGGCGACCACCAAACCAGAGCCGCCCAAGCCGGCACCGAAGCCCGAGGCTCCGAAGCCGGACGCCAAGCCCGAGCCGAAGCCGGAGGCTGCCGCCAGCAAGCCGGCGCCTGCCACGCCGACAGCACCGGCGGCCAGTGGCGTCGGCTTCGCCGTGCAGTTGGGCGCGTTCGGCCAGGCCAACGATGCCAACGCGCTGCGCGACAAGGTCCGCGCCGCCGGCTTCAGTGCTTTCGTCGAGCAGGTACGCACTGAAAAGGGCACGCTGCATCGCGTCCGCGTCGGACCGGTGGCCAACCGCGCTGACGCCGAGCAGCTGAAGGCGCAGGTCGCCGCCAAGGTCGGCGTGGCCGGCATGGTCCGACCGCACCCATGATCCACGCGCAGGCCCGTTGCCAGCGCCGCCGAAGGAGCGGGGCGCCATGATCGACGTGGTGCTGCTGATCGTGATCGCCGCCTCGACCCTGCTCGGGATGCTGCGTGGCTTTGTTGGAATCGTCATCGGCACGCTGTCGTGGCTGCTGGCCGCGTGGGCGGCCTTCGCCTTCGGCAACGATGCGGCACGCTGGTGGGCGGCCCCGGCCGCACCCGGCGGCGAGCATTTCGTTGGCGGCTACCTGGGCGTGGGCATTGGCGTGATGATCGTGGTCGCGGTGATCGGCATGGTCATCAAGGCGATGATCCATCGCAGCATGCTGACCAGCCTGGACCGGTTGCTGGGCGGCGTGCTGGGCGCCGTGCGTGGCGGCCTGATCGCGGCGATCCTGGTGCTGCTGGCCGGCTTCACCCCGCTGACCGCCGAACCCTCCTGGAAGCGCTCGGCGGTCCGCCCGGTGCTGAACCCGGCCGTGGCCTGGATGAACGGGAAGCTGCCGCACTGGCAGGTGCCCGGCGCCGATCTGCTGCCCAAGACCTTGCCGACCGACATGCTGTCCCCATCTGCATTGATGGAGCTGGGGAAGAGCGCAGGCGCCGATCTGGGAAAGCCGGGCGCGGCAGGCGATAATGGCATCCTCAACCAGGTAGTGGCGGGCAGCGGATGGCTGCGGCCCGCGAAAGCGGAACAGGGCGACGCATACGATCCGGCCGAAGTGCGCCCGGACGCCCCAGCACTGCCAGACAGTATCGAGCCGGGCGATCCGGCCAATGTCGACCGCAGGCGCGGCGACCACCGCGGCCAGGTACGGCCACCTTCCTTGTAACTGGGCACAGCCCAGCGGAGACTTCGCACCATGTGTGGCATCGTCGGAATCGTCGGCAACCAGAACGTCGCCGGGCAGTTGTATGACGGCTTGACCGTTCTCCAGCATCGCGGCCAGGATGCCGCGGGCATCGCCACGGCCAATGGCAGCCGCCTGCGGGTGCAGAAGGCCACCGGCCTGGTCCGCGATGTGTTCGATGCACGCACCATGTCCACCCTGGAAGGCAGCGTCGGCATCGCCCATGTGCGCTACCCGACGGCCGGCTCGGAAGGCATGGACGAGGCGCAGCCGTTCTACGTCAACTCGCCGTACGGCATCGCGCTGGCCCACAACGGCAACCTGATCAACACCGAGGCGCTGCGCCAGCAGGTGTTCGAGCAGGACCGCCGCAACGTCAACACCGATTCGGACAGCGAAGTGCTGTTGAACGTGTTCGCCTATGAGCTGGAACAGCAGCGCCAGCTGAGCCCGGAAGCCGCGATCCGCGCGGTGGCTGGCGTGCACCGCCGCTGCAAGGGCGGCTACGCGGTGGTCAGCGTGGTGCTGGGCCTGGGCCTGGTGGCCTTCCGCGACCCGCACGGCATCCGTCCGCTGGTGCTCGGCAAGCGCAGCCATGCCGAGGGCGACGAGTACATCGTGGCCTCCGAGTCGGCCGCGCTGGACGTGCTGGGCTTCCAGCGCGTGCGCGATGTGCAGCCGGGCGAAGCCCTGGTGATCACCGCCCGCGGCGAGCTGTTCTCGGAAATCTGCGCCGAGCCGGCCGAGCACACCCCGTGCATCTTCGAGTACGTGTACTTCGCGCGTCCGGATTCGATGATCGACAACGTCTCGGTGCACAAGGCGCGCATGCGCATGGGCATCAAGCTGGGCGAGAAGATCCTGCGCCTGCGCCCGGACCACGATATCGACACCATCATCCCGATCCCGGATACCTCGCGTGATGCCGCGCTGGAGATCTCCAACGTGCTTGGGGTGAAGTATCGCGAAGGCTTCATCAAGAACCGCTACATCGGCCGCACCTTCATCATGCCGGGCCAGGGCGAACGCGTGAAGTCGGTGCGCCGCAAGCTCAACCCGATCCACCTGGAGTTCCGCAACCGCGTGGTGCTGCTGGTGGACGACTCGATCGTGCGTGGCACCACCAGCCAGCAGATCGTGCAGATGGCCCGTGATGCGGGCGCGCGCAAGGTCTACCTGGCCAGCGCGGCACCGCCGGTGCGCTACCCGAACATCTACGGCATCGACATGCCGGCGGCCGAAGAGCTGGTCGCGCACAACCGCACCGTGGAAGAGATCGAGGCCCACCTGGGCTGCGACTGGCTGATCTACCAGGATCTGGAGGACATGGAAGCGGCGGTGAGCGAGGGCAACCCGGCGCTGCGCAACTTCGATTCGTCCTGCTTCAACGGCCACTACCCGACGGGTATCGAGCCGGGCTACTTCGAGCGCATCCAGCAGCTGCGTTCGGACGACGCCAAGCACAAGCGCCGCGCCTGAGGTCCAGGCGTGGTCGATGTACCCGACGTTGGTGGCGACCTGCTGCGCGCGGCGCAGCGGTGCCTGGCCGAAGCCGACCCGCTGCGCAAGGTCGCGTTGACCCAGGCGTATGCCGCCGCGTTCCGTGCCGGCCGCCTGAAGGTGGCTGCCGATGCGCCGCCGCCGGAACCGATCCGCATGCCTGGCCGGCCGGCACGGCTGGTGCTGGTGCATCCGCGCGAAGTGCCCCGGCGCGGGCTGGGCGGCGTGGAAGGACGCGCCGCCTTCATCCACGCCATCGCCCACATCGAACTCAACGCGATCGACCTGGCCTGGGATGCGGTGTACCGCTTCCGCGGCCTGCCGCCAGCGTTCCATGCCGACTGGGTCAGCTGTGCCGACGACGAATCGCGGCACTTCATGCTGCTGCGCGAGCGCCTGCAGGCGCATGGCCACGACTACGCCGATTTCCCCGCGCACAACGGCCTGTGGGAAATGTGCGAAAAGACCGCGCATGACGGCCTGGCGCGCATGGCCCTGGTACCGCGCGTGCTGGAAGCGCGCGGCCTGGACGTGACACCGGGCATGATCGAGAAGCTGCGCAATGTCGGTGATGGTGAAACCGCCGACGTACTGGAAGTGATCCTGCGCGAGGAAGTGGCGCACGTTGCCGCCGGTTCGCGCTGGTACCGCTGGTACTGCGATCGCGCCGGCGTCGAGCCGCGTGCGCGCTTCAAGGCGCTGCTGGTGGAATACGCCGGCGGCTACCTGCACGGGCCGTTCAACATCGAAGCGCGCCTGCTGGCCGGCTTCGACGCCGACGAGCTCGGCAACCTGGTCGAACAGGCCGGTTGAACAAAAGGGGACGGAGGGGATTAAGTCGTTTGTGGCACAAACGACTTAATCCCCTCCGTCCCCTTTTTCATGCGTTGGGCAGCACCACGCGCTTGCCATCCACGGTGGGCCGGTTGATGTAGAACAGGCCGGGACCGGGCCGGTAGGGCAGTTCGCTGACGCCGGCATCGGCGGCATAGGTCAGGGCGGTGTCGCCCAGCGCGTCGAAATTCCAGTGCGCCGACTGCATCAGGTAGCGTCGGCGCAGCAGCGCCTCCTGGGCCTGGGTCAACGCCTGCCCTGCCACCAGCCGCCGTGCGATCGGTTGCAGGGCCGACGGCAGTTCCCAGCCGGGAACCTCGGCAGCGCTGGCGCGCCAGGTCACGCCGGCATCGATGGCATGCTGCTGCATCACCTGCAGCGCGATCAACTGGTAGCGCCAGTCGATGCGCCGCCGCAGTACCACGGCGGCAGTCACGTACAGCACCGGGGACAGCAGCACGCTGCGGCTGCCGGCGCGGCGCTGCTGCTGCCACTGGTGCCAGACATCCACCCACACTTCCTTTTCGTCCACGCCCAGCTGCTGCCGCCAGCGTTCGGCATCGGCCTGCGTTTCAGCGTAAGCCGTGGTGGCCTGCAGCATCGCCAGCGGGGGAATCTGGTAGTCGGCAACGGCGGGGCGGCGCAGCTGCTGGCGACGTGGGCGGCTGAGCAGCTTGGGGCCTTCCTCCAGCTGGTTGTAGCCTCCGCCGATGTTGGCGTGCACGCCGGGCAAAGCGATCTCGGTGAACGGCGGTGCCACCGTGGTCAGCGGATAGTGCTGGCGATGCTCGTCGCGCGCGGTCAACTGCACCACGCGTGCAGCGATGCCACTGGACAAGGCAAGCTGCGGTTGTTCGTCGGCGCGGCCACCACTGACCGCAGCCACGGTATCGAACAGGCCCATGAATCGCAGCACCGGAAGGGCAGGGGCGAAGTCCGGCGTACAGACCAGGCCGGACGACTGCAGCAGTTGCCGCCAGCGCGTGGTATCCCAGCCCTGCAGCTGGTTGGCGATATCACGTGCGGCGGCAGCGCCTCGAGAGAACCCGAACAGATCCAGCTGCACGCGACGCAGCGGTTGCCGCCAACGCGTGGACAGTTCTGCAAGCGCAGCCGGCAGCACCACCTGCAGCGCGCGCTGCACCTTTGCGCGGACGCCGCTGGCGCCGATACCGAACGCCAGTCCGATCAGGTCGTCGTCGGCGTCATCGCGGGTACCGACACCTTCCACGTAGATCGACAGCGAAGGCGTGGCCATCGCATCGCGGCGGCTGTCCGGGTACAGCTGCTGCAGGCGTGCGATGTTGGTCAGGCCGTTGTCGTAGCTGCTGGTCAGCCGGCTCTGGTAGGTCGAATCATCATCCGCACGCAGCTGCGCCGGGCGCGGTCGCGGCTGCTGTGGTCGACCACGCGCGAGGTTGTGCGCGTTGTTGCGGGTGCCATCGAAGAACAGGCCGATCCGCAGCAAGCCGACATCTTCGTCCGTGTCCTGCGATGGTGCCATGTGCATTCCCCGTCGTGGCTGCGTCACGGTAGCGCGAAAGCGGTGTATTGGCGAAGTGTAGTGACGCTTTTGACCTGACTGAACGCAGATGCGGTCGATCACAAATCCTGACTTTCATTCCACTCGCCTATTGAATTCACACGAGCCGCGCAGGCCATATGGCCAAACCCGGCAAACCGGGTCGTGCTGCATCAACGCTGTTCACATCATTCAAGGAGCGACGCAATGTTGTCCAGATCGATTGGCAAAGCGGCAGGTGGCCTGGTGTTGGGTTTGTCGGTGGCGGCGGCCGCGCATGCGGCACCGTTGTTCGAGCCGGTGACGGTCATCAGCCGCGCATCGGCAAACAGTGAGCCCGCGCTGGGCAAGCTGCTGGCCACCCCGTCCACCGCGACGGTACAGGAAGTGCGCGTTGATGCAGCCGCGACTGCACAGCCGCAGCTGGAATTCGAACTGCTCGGCCAGCGCGTGCAGGCCGTGCGCAGCAAGGTTGAAGCGCTGCCCGATGGCGGCAGCATCTGGTATGGCCAGTTCCGTTCGCCCTCGGACAAGCTGACCGCGGCCACCTCCAACGGCCAGGACGACCCCGGCAATTCGCTGATCCTGGTGCGCTCGGGCGATACCATCACCGGCTCGATCCGCAAGGATGGAAAGCTGTACCGCCTGCGCCCGCTGGGCAACCGCCACGTGCTTGTGGAAGTGGACGAGTCGCGGATGCCGGCCGACCATCCGGCCGATTACAACCAGCTGCCGAAGATCCCGATGGGCAACAACGATCGCCTCGGCATCGCGCAGGCGTCGTCCGGCACGCCGGCCACCATCCGCGTGCTGGTGGTGGCGACCAATGCCGCCGTCGCCGCCTATGGCGGCAACATGCAGTCACTGGTGCAGCTGGCCGTGGCCGAATCGAACCAGGGCTATGTCAACAGCAACGTCGGCATCACCATGGAACTGGCCCGCTACGAAACCACCAGTTACACCGAATCGGGCAGCTTCGATACCGACCTGGCGCGTTTCCGTGGCACCAGCGATGGCTACATGGACAGCATCCACACCAGCCGGAATACCTACACGGCTGATGTGGGCGTGCTGCTGATCAACAACACCGCCTACTGCGGCCTGGCCTCGGGCATCGGCTCGACGGCGTCGACCGCGTTCGCGGCCGTGTACTGGGATTGCGCGACCGGCTATTACTCGTTCGCGCACGAGATCGGCCATCTGCAGAGTGCGCGGCATGACATCGCCACCGACTCGAGCACCTCGCCCTATGCCTATGGCCACGGCTATCGCTACGAGCCGGCCACCGGCACCGGCTGGCGCACGATCATGGCCTACAACTGCACCCGCAGCTGCCCGCGCCTGAACTACTGGTCCAACCCCAACATCAGCTACAACGGCATCCCGATGGGCAACGCCAGCACCGCCGACAACCAGCGCGTGCTGGTCAACACCAAGGCCACCATCGCAGCCTTCCGCTGACTGTCCAGGCGCCGACCAAGGCCGGCGTCTACCCGGGCGCATGCACCTGCTCTGGTAGATGCCAACCTTGGTTGGCACCTTGCGATCCGTTATTCGCGCGCGAGCGTATCCAGCGTCCAGCCGCTGGCATCCACGCGCAGCACCGAACCCTGTTCGTACCAGTCACCCAGCACGATGCGGGTGCGCTCGCGACCACCGGCCTGCAGCGTGTGGATCGCCGGCCGATGGGTATGGCCATGGATCATGGTGTCCACGCCATGGCGCACGAAGGTGGCATCGACTTCGGCAGGGGCCACGTCGGTCACCGACTCGAACTGCGCACGATCGTCCTGCTTCATCTCGGACTGGCGCGCCTGGCTGGCTTCGCGCGCCTTCTGCGCGAACGCGATGCGTGCGGCCAGCGGCTGCGACAGGAACTGCGCCTGGAATACCGGGTCGCGCGTCTGTGCACGGAACTGCTGGTAGGGAATGTCATCGGTGCACAGCAGGTCACCGTGCTGCAGCAGCACCGCGCGGCCGTACAGTTCGATCATGCACGGGTCGGGCAGGATGCGCAGGCCGGCACGGCGCGCGTAGTCCTCACCGAGCAGGAAGTCGCGGTTGCCGCGGATGAAGTACACCGGCACGCCGCTGTCGGACAGCACCTTCAACGCATCGGCCACCGTGTCGGCGGCGGGCGAGGGCGTGTCGTCGCCGATCCAGGCCTCGAACAGGTCGCCGAGGATGTACAGCGCATCGGCGCCGGGCGCCTGCTCGCGCAGGAAGCGCAGGAACAGGTCGGTGATCTCCGGACGGCTGGGGTCCAGGTGCAGGTCGGAAATGAACAGCGTGGTCATGCCCGCATTCTAGGCCATCAATGATGATGGTGGCGCCGCCGGTATTGTGGGGGTCAGATCTCTTTTCCGAAGGAAAAGGATCTGACCCCGGGGTTACACCGGCAGCGGCAGCCAGGTCAGGCTGGCCGAAGCCAGCACGATGGCGATGGCGGTGGCTGCCAGCACATCGGAAGGATAGTGCAGGCCCAGGACCACCCGCGACAGTGCAACGCCACAGGTGAACGGCACCAGCAGCGGCGCCAGCCACGGGTAGTAGGCCAGTGCCACGATGGTGAACGACACCGCATGCAGGGTGTGTCCGGAGGGGAAACTGAACTCGTCCAGCGGCGCCACCCAGGCGCGGATGCGCAGGTCGGCCGCGTAGGGCCGCGGGCGCCGGGTCCAGCGCTTGAGGACCTTGTACAGCAGCAGCGCGGCCAGGCCCGTGGCGGCCATGTGCACCGAGGCGCGCAGGCCGTCGAAGCCGTCCAGCACCACCAGCGCGGCCATCAGCACGTACCAGAACACGCCATCGCCGAGCCGGCTGATGACCGCGAACAGGCGACGCACGCGGCGCCGCCGGCAGTAGTGGTTTGCGCGCCGGCACCAGCGTGCTTCGCGCCCGGCCAGCAGCTCAAGCGGCGTAGTGCGCATGGCCGTTCCTCCGCGACTGTGCCAGTTCGGCCAGCAGTGCATCGAACTCGGCCACCACCTGTTGTGGATGCAGGCGCTTCATCGCGCGTGCGGCATTGCCGCCCAGTTCGCGGCGCTGCGCGTCATCGGCGGCCAGTCGCACGGCGGCATCGATGAACTGATCGTCGCTGTCCACGGCTGCGCCGTTCTCGCCATTGCGCAGGTACTCGCGCGCGGCGCCGTAGTCGAAGGCCACGGTGGCCACACCGCTGGCCATGCTTTCCAGGGTCACGTTGCCGAACGTTTCGCTGCGGCTGGGGAACAGGAACAGATCGCCGCTGGCGAAGTGCCGGGCCAGCGCATCGCCGCGCTGGATGCCACAGAAGATGAAGTCGGGGTTTTCATGTGCCAGCTTCTCGCGGGCCGGGCCATCTCCGACCCACACGAAGCGTGCCTTGGGCCGGATCTGCTGCAGCCGGCGGAATGCCTTCACTGCCAGGCCGAGGTTC
Organism: Stenotrophomonas sp. YJH_SMC_82; assembly: GCF_059368875.1. Taxonomy (NCBI): domain Bacteria; kingdom Pseudomonadati; phylum Pseudomonadota; class Gammaproteobacteria; order Lysobacterales; family Lysobacteraceae; genus Stenotrophomonas; species Stenotrophomonas sp. YJH_SMC_82. The sequence continues at coordinate 64,897 of NZ_JCAFSE010000006.1, read as the reverse complement.
TTTTCAGCAGCGATGCGGCCGACATAGATCGCCACCAGGCCGTTGCCATCCACGCCCCATTCCTCGCGCAGCGCGGGATCGCGCCGTCCCGGATCGAACTGCTGGCTGTCCACCGCGCGGGCCAGCAGGCGCACGCGCTCGAAGCCCTGTTCGCCGAGGAACTGCTGCAGCTCGCGGGTCGGCACCAGGGTGGCATCGGCCTGGTTGTGGAAACGGCGCATCCAGCGCATGGCTGCGGCCTGCAGCCACGCCACGCCGTAGTCGGGCAGGTACTCGTCGAAGCGGGTGTGGAAGCCGCTGGCGACCGGAATGCCGAGGCGGCGCGCAGTGCGCAGTGCCGACCAGCCGAGCGGACCTTCGGTGGCGATGTAGACCGCATCCGGGCGTTGTTTCTGCCAATGGCGGCCCAGCCGGATCGGCGCCGGCAGTCCGAAACGCAGGCCGGGGTAGCGGGGCAGGGCGGCGCCGGGAACCAGCAAGGTGCCGGGTGCCGAATCCAGCGCTTCGCTGGACTGGCGGGGGCGGACCAGGTCGATCTCGTGCCCGGCTGCGCGCAGACCTTGTTCCAGCCCCTGCACGGTGAGGGCGACGCCGTTCACTTCCGGTGGATAGGTCTCGGTGACGATGGCATAGCGCATGGCGGGCCTCCGGGTTTCCGGCATGCTCGGGCCTGGCGATGTAGCCGACATGACCGCTTTGCGACCATCAGATGACGGTGGCGCCGGCCAGCGCCTGGGCGCGGCGGCCAATAAAAAACCACGGCCCCGAAGGGCCGTGGTCGTCATGCTTCCGTCACAGCGCGATGGATCAGAAGCGCTGCTGGTACTTCATGTAGATGAAGCGGCCGATATCGTAACCACCGTAGTACGAGAAGGCCGAGTTCGGCTTGCTGTACATGACCGGGCCGGTCTTCTCGAACACGTTGTTGGCACCGACCGACACGGTGGCGTCCCACGGCAGCGAGTAACGCACCTGCACGTCGTGGAAGGTGACCGCGCCGCGCTCGTTGTAGTTGCGTGCGCCCTTGTACCACGGTGCGTACACACCCGGATCCGAGCACTCGTCCGGGTACAGCGCGATGTTCGAGCAGGTTTCCTTCACGCCCGAATAGTAACGCGCGGTCCAGCTCGCGCCGAAGTTGCCCCGCTCGTAGCCCAGCACCAGGTTGGAACGGACGCGGAAAGCGCTGCCGATGCCGTTGGTGACGATCGGGACGATCGAGCTGTCGTTGGAGGTGCGGTAGGTCGCACTGGACACGTAGGTGGTGGCCGAGTTCACGTTGAACTTGCCGAACCGGGTGTCCAGACGGTAGCTCACGTCCAGATCGTAGCCTTCGGTTTCCATGAAGCCCGCGTTGCGGTTGCCGAACTTCAGGTTGGTCACGATGCCGGTCACCGGGTCACGCTGGAAGCGCGAGCAGCGCGCGTCGATACCCGATTCGTAGCAGTCCTGCAGGATCTGGGTCGGCGTGTCGGCGATGATCGTGTTGTCGATGCGGATCTTCCACCAGTCCAGCGAGGCGTTGAAGCCCTGGATGAAGCTCGGGCTCCAGACCAGGCCCAGCGTCTTGCTGGTCGAGGTTTCCGGCGTCAGCAGCGGGTTCGACCCGGAGGTGAACGGCACCGGGGTCGCGTCCGTCGACGTGTTCACCGGGGTGCCACCCTGGCGCAGCTGGCGGAAGGTATTCGCATTGGCGATGTCGCGTGCGCAACGTGCACGGACTTCCGCGCTGGAGGCCGAGGAACCGAAGCGGGTGTCGCACGGATCGCTGAACTGCGCGAAGGTCTCCGAACCACCACCGAACAGGTCGCTGATGGTCGGTGCACGGAAGCCCTCGGCCCAGGTGCCACGCACCATCAGCGAGTCGATCGGCTTCCACTTGAAGCCGAACTTGCTGTTGAGCGTGTTGCCGAAGGTGTTGTAGTCCGAGAAGCGGGTTGCGCCATTAAAGGTCAGTTCCTTCGCGCCCGGCAGGTCGGCCAGCACCGGAACGTTCACTTCCAGGTAGGCCTCGTTGACGGTGTAGTCACCGCCGGTCGGGCCCGCGGCCAGGTTGGTGGTCGCGCCGGTCTGGGCCAGGGCATCCGGGGTGTACTTGCCTTCTTCCTTGCGGCTTTCCACGCCGAACGCGAAGCCCAGGTCGCCAGCCGGCAGGGTCACGATGCTGCCAGCGATGTTGGCAAAGAAGTTCTTGGAGGTGGTACGGCCCTTGGTGATCTCTTCCGGGAACAGCCACGCCTGCAGTTCTTCGTTGCCGTACAGGCCATCGGCAGCCGTCGTGCCGTACGGCACCAGCGGGTTCCACGGCTTGCAAACGTCATAGGAGATCGGTGCAGCGGCGGTGCCGCACTGCACCTTGCCGGTGGCGGCGTTGTAGAACGACGGGCCGACGCCGCCGGCGACGCGACCCTTGTGCAGGTTGCCGGTCGCCACCGATTCCAGTTCATTGCGGTTGTACTGGTAACCCACTTCCCAGTCGAAGTAGCGGCTGCCGATCTCGAACGAACCGTCGAACGACGCCACCGCGCGGTAGGTCTTCAGCTCGCTGGTGGTCACGCGCGGCACTTCCCAGGTGCGGCGGTTCCATGCCACGGCGGTCGGGGTGGCATACCCGTGCTGGCGACCGAACGGATTGAAGTAGCTGTTGATCGACATCGAGCCGACACCGGCGGTGCTCGACTGCAGCGGATAGCCCGCGATCTGGCGGGTGGACTCACGCTGGTTGTAGCCCAGCTCGGTGCGGAAGTTGACGTTGTCGGTGATCTTGAAGCGGCCGTCGAAATAGACCGAGTCGCGCTTGACCGGATACATCACGTGCATCTGGTCGTTGGCGTTGCTCACGTCACCGGTGAACGGCGTGCTATCGGTGAGGTGGTAATTGGCCGGGTTGGTGGGATCCGCGCCGCGGTTGAGGGAATAGCCGCAGCCCGCAGTGGCGGTACAGCCCGGGCCGCGCAGACCGGTGAACTGGCCGTACTGGCTGATCGTGGTCCAGTTGCTGCTGTCGTACGGATGGCGATCGGTCATGCCGTACTTGCTGAAGCCGCGATCGCGCGCCCACACGCCCTTCTCTTCGGCATGCTCGGCGGACAAGGTCAACGACACGCGATCGTTGCTCCAGCCGGCGACCACGTCGAAGCGGTCACGTGCGCCGTCGCCCTGGCTGTACTGGCCGTGATAGACGTTGGCGGTCACACCGGTGACATTGGAGCGGGTGATGATGTTCACCACGCCGGCCATGGCGTCGGAGCCATAGATCGCAGAGGCGCCGTCCTTCAGCACCTCGATGCGCTCCACGGCGGACACCGGCAGCGTGGAGATGTCCTGGTAGCCGGACGTGCTGATGCCCATGCGCTTGCCGTTGACCAGCACCAGCGTGCGCTGGGTGCCCAGGTTGCGCATGTCGATGTAGGTGCCACCAGCGTTTTCACCCGCGGTCAGCGCATTGGCGCGGCTGATGGTCGGGCTGCCCATCGCGGTGACGTTCTGCAGGATGTCGGCAACCGAGCTGAAGCCCTGCTTTTCGATGTCGTTGCGGCTGATCGCGAACACCGGCTGGGCGGTTTCCACGTCCACCTGGCGGATGCGCGAGCCGGTGATCTCGATGCGGTCGAGGTTGGTGGGCGTTGCGTTGCTGCCGTCCTGGGCAAACGCGGGCAGGGCGGCCAACGTTGCGGTGGTAGCCAGGGCATAGCGGATGGCCTGCCCCAGTGCGGTGGTGCGTGAAGTCATGGCGAGCTCTCTCTCTCAGGTCGTGCACAAGACGCCAAAGTGGGCGTCGAAGGAGCCAGCTGGGTTGATGACCGAGCCGGTGACCCGATAGTAGTCTCGTTAGTTAATGCTCTGTAAAGAGTTCGTATCGATTTATGTCACGGGACACCCCCATCCTTCACAAAACGTGAACAAAAGCAGGCGCTTACGTGAGAGGTGCGATACGCGATACGGTGCCGTCGTGATGCGAAGCAGCACAAAAAACCGCCAGACTGCGCAAAGTGGGGGTGCGAAGTGCGTCACTCCTGCTGTCCTGTGGACAACAGGCGACGGCGTATTCAGGCTACGAACGGACGGAACTGGATGCCCAGCCCGGCGATCCCGTCGGTCTCGCCGATCAGGTCGGCGCGCAGCAGCGGACGGGCATCGATGAACGCCTGCGGCACGATCAGCGACAGCCGGTTGTCGTCGGCGGTCAGTTCCAGCGCCGGCAGCGGGTCGTCCTCATGCGCGCGGTTGAGCAGCACCGCCAGCCGCAGCAGGGCCGCCAACCGGCGCGCGGTCAGCAGCAGTCGCTCGGGCAGGGCGTCGAAGGCGGTCTTGGTCACGCTGCGGCGATGGCTGCGCACCAGCGCGGCCAGCATCTGCTGTTCCTGGCGGGAGAAGCCGGCGATGTCCGAGTGCTCCAGCACGTAGCTGCCATGCACGTGGTAGCCGCTGTGGGCAATCATCAGGCCCAGCTCGTGCAGGCGTGCGGCCCAGCCGAGCATGCGCGCATCATCGGCATCGAGCTTCCAGCGTTCCTGCACCTGCTCCAGCAGTGACAGAGCGGTGTCCTGCACGCGGTCGGCCTGTACCGTATCGATACCGTAGCGCTGGCTGAGCGCGGCCACTGATTCATCGCGCAGGTCGTTCTCGCCGGCACGGCCGACGATGTCGTAGAGGATGCCCTCGCGCATCGCGGCCTTGCTGACCAGCAGCTTCTGCAGGCCAAGTGCCTGGAACGCCGCTTCCAGCACCAGGATGCCGCCGGCGATGATCGGGCGGCGGTCGCTGGACAGGCCCGGCAACTGGATGTCGTCGATCTTCTTGGCCTTCAGCAGCTCATCGCGCAGTTGCGGCAGGGCCTCGGCGGTGATCGCGCCCTTGCTCAGCTTCATCGTCGCGCAGATCTCGCTGATCGCCTTGTGCGTGCCCGAAGAACCCAGCGCCTCCTGCCAGCCCAGCGCGCGGTACTTGCTGGCGAAGGGCTGGAACTCGCGGCCGATCTCGGCCAGCGCGTCCTTCCAGCGCTTCTTGCTGAGCTTGCCGCCGGGGAAGAAGCGCCGGGTGCTGGCGATGCAACCGGCCTGCAGGCTTTCGCGCTCCAGGGTCTGCATGCCCATGCCGATGATGAATTCAGTGGAGCCGCCACCGATGTCGATCACCAGCCGGCGCTGGCCGGGCTTGGGGGGTTGCGCGTGGGCCACGCCCAGGTAGATCAGGCGGGCTTCTTCGCGGCCGCTGACCACTTCGATGGCGTGTCCCAGTGCAGTTTCGGCCGGGACCAGGAACGACTGGGGAGAACGCAGCTGGCGCACCGTGTTGGTGGCCAGCGCGCGCACCCGATGCGGCGGCACATTGCGGATGCGCTGGCCGAAACGGGCCAGGCATTCCAGCGCGCGCTGCCGTGCGGCGGAAGACAGTCCGCCTTTGCCATCCAGCCCGTCGGCCATGCGCACCGTCTCGCGCAGGCGGTCGATCACCCGCAGCTGGCCGAGCGTGTAGCGCGCGATGACCATGTGGAAACTGTTGGAGCCAAGGTCGATGGCGGCCAGCAGGTCGCCATCCTGCAATGCGGGCGGAGTCGTGGAGGTATGCGGCATGGGCGAATGTTAGCCGAAGCGGCGGTGTGCTCGTCACCGCGCGGCCTTCACATTTTGGAAGGAGGCGTGCAGCAGGATTGCAAGGGGTCAGATCCCTTTCCCGCAGGAAAGGGATCTGACCCCGGGCGACCGCTGATCGAATCCCGACCTGCGGTCGGGGTCCACCGGGGCAGGACTACAGCCCCTGCATCAATGCCATCTGCGCAGAATGCGGGGCTTCGTCGTGCGCCGGCGCACGCTTGTGGTAGAGGCCGTCGGCGTCCAGTTCCCAGGCGTTGAGGTTGTCGTCCAGGTAGTTCTGCAGGACCTCGCGGTACACCCGCTTGGCCAGTTCCGGATCGAGGATCGGGAAGCAGGTCTCGACCCGGCGCAGCAGGTTGCGTTCCAGCCAGTCGGCGCTGGCGCAGTACATCTCCGGCGCGCCGTCGTTGCCGAACCAGTAGACGCGGCTGTGCTCCAGGAAGCGGCCGACGATCGAGCGCACGCGGATGTTGTCCGAGACACCCGGAACGCCCGGACGCAGGGTGCAGGCGCCACGGATGATCAGGTCGATCTGCACGCCGGCCTGCGACGCGGCGTACAGCGCGCGCACCACCTGCGGTTCGTTCAACGCGTTCATCTTGGCGATGATCCGCGCTGGGCGGCCGGCGGCGGCGATGCGCGTCTCGCGCTCGATACGGCCGAGGATGCCGGTGTGCAGGGTGAAGGGCGACTGCAGCAGGCGCTTGAGCTTCATCTTCGAGGCCAGCCCGGACAGCTGCTGGAACAACAGGTGCACGTCATTGCCGATGTCCGGATCGGCGGTGATCAGGCTGATGTCGGTGTACGCGCGGGCAGTGCCGCTGTGGTAGTTGCCGGTGCCCAGGTGCACGTAGCGGCGCAGCTTGCGGCCTTCGCGGCGCACGATCAGCAGCATCTTGGCGTGGGTCTTGTAGCCGACCACGCCGTACACCACCTGCACCCCGGCCTCCTGCAGGCGATCGGCCAGGCCCAGGTTGGCCTCTTCGTCGAAGCGCGCACGCAGTTCGACCACTACAGTCACGTCCTTGCCGTTGCGCGCGGCCTGGATCAGTGCGTCGACGATCAGCGAATCCTTGCCGGTGCGGTACAGCGTCTGCTTGATCGCCAGCACGTTGGGATCGATCGCCGCCTGCCGGATCAGGTCCAGCACCGCGGTGAAGGCATCGAACGGGTGGTGCAGCAGCAGGTCCTGGCGCGCCGTGGTCTCGAAGATGCCGTCGCTGTCGCGCAGCGTGCGCGGGGTCATCGGCGGGTACTTCAGGTCTGGCTGCGCGATCAGGTCGTACAGCTGGATGATGCGGTTGAGGTTGACCGGGCCGTCGATGCGGTACACCGCGTTCTCGGTCAGGCCGAAATTCTGCAGCAGCGTGCGCACGATCTCGCGCGGCATGTCGTGGGCGATCTCCAGGCGCACCGCCGGCCGGTAGCCGCGGTCGACCAGTTCGTCGCGCAGCGCCAGCGCCAGGTTCTCCACTTCCTCCTCGTCCACCACCAGCTCGGAGTTGCGGGTGACACGGAACTGGTAGGCACCCTGGACTTCCATGCCCGGGAACAGCTCATCGACGAAGGTCGACAGCACCGAGGACAGGAACACGAAGTTCTGCGATCCGCCGAGCTTCTCCGGCAGCTGGATGATGCGCGGCAGCGAGCGCGGCGCACGCACGATCGCCAGGTGGCCGGCGCGGCCGAACGCATCGGTGCCCTTCAGCACCACCACGATGTTCAGCGACTTGTTGAGGATCTTCGGGAACGGGTGCACCGGGTCCAGGCCCAGCGGCGACAGCACCGGCATGATCTCGTTGCGGAAGTAGGCGCGCAGCCAGCGCCTCTGGCGGTCGGTCCAGGAATGGCGACCGAGCACGCCGATGCCGGCCTCCATCAGCGCCGGGCGCAGCGTCTCGTTCCAGCAGCGGTACTGCTGGTCCACCAGCTCCGCAGCGCGGTCATGGATGGCGTTGAGGATGGCCTGCGGGCTCATGCCGTCCGGCGCCGGCGGCAGGCCGAATTCCTGCGCGTGGCGCACGGCGGCGGCACGGATCTCGAAGAACTCGTCGAGGTTGGTGCAGGAGATGCACATGAAGCGCAGGCGCTCCAGCAGCGGCACCTGCGGGTCCATGGCCTGCGCCAGCACGCGGAAGTTGAAATCCAGCTGCGACAGCTCGCGGTTGATGTACAGCGACGGGTCGCGCAACGGATCGTTGTCCGGGCTCACGGGGAGGGGGAGGGATCCGAGGCTGCTCATGGCGTCATTCTTCGATGGAGGTCAGGGGGGCGGACTCGCGCGGGCGCACGTGGTCGGCATCGAAATGGCAGGAGAACACCGAGCCCTTGCCGACTTCGCTTTCAATCTCCAGCCGTGCGTGGTGCAGGCCGAGGATGTGCTTGACGATGGACAGGCCCAGCCCGGTGCCGCCGCTCTCGCGCGAGCGGCTGCTGGACACACGGTAGAAACGTTCGGTCAGGCGCGGCAGGTGGGTGGCGGGAATGCCGTAGCCGGAATCGCGCACCGCCAGCACGGCGCCGTCGCCTTCGCGGCGGAACTCCACCGCAATGCGGCCCCCGGCCGGGGTATAGCGCACCGCGTTGGTGACCAGGTTGGAGAAGGCGCTGTGCAGTTCCTTGGTCGAACCCTGCAGGTCGACACCTGCCAGATCATCGATGCTGATCTGGTGGCGGCCCTGGCTGTGCGCCTCGGCCTCGCGGCGCAGGGTCGCCAGCATTGGCTGCATGGCCACGGTCTCTTCCTCGCTGTGCTCCTGCGATTCCAGCCGCGACAGGGTCAGCAGGTCTTCGACCAGCTGGGCCATGCGCTGGCTCTGCTTGCGCATTTCTTCCAGCATCGGGCCGGTGCCGGGGAAGTCCTCCGGATCCATCATGTCCAGGTAGCCGTGGACCACGGTGAGCGGCGTGCGCAGCTCGTGTGAAACATTGGCCACGAAGTCTCGGCGCACCTGTTCCAGGCGCAGCAGCTTGCTGACGTCGCGGGCGATCAGCAGCCAGTAATCCGACGAATAGGGAATCAGGCGCAGGTTCAGGCGGATCGCCGGATCGACCGGCGAGGGCACGTCCAGGATCGGTTCGGCATTGCGGCCACCGGCCAGCCAGTGGGCCAGCGGCATCGGCTGCAGGCGTTCGACCAGGGCCTCGCCAAGGTCGCCGGGATGGTGCAGGCCGAGCAGGGCGGTGGCCGCTTCGTTGAACCACTGCACGCGCTGGCTGTTGCGGTCCAGCACCACCACCGCGTCGGGCAATGCGGCGGCGGCGGCGCGGTAGCTGCGCAGCATGTCCAGCAGGCGGCGCTTGCGCACGCGCATTTCCACCTGGTTGCGATACAGCAGGCGGTCCAGTTCGTTCCAGACGCCGGTGCCTTCTTCGGCGGTGTCCCAGCGCTGGCGTGCGGTCAGGCGGCGCAGCACGCTGCGCAGGCGCCAGTAATGCCAGGCCAGGGTGGCCAGCGCGCCCAGCGCGATGCACAACCACAGATGGCCCGTGAACCACCCCACCAGTCCGGCGAACAGCAGTACCGCGGCAACGGTGGCCAGGGTCTTCAACCAGGCAGAGCGGATGTGGCGGGGCATTGCGGTCTCGTCGTTGAGGTGCGGCGGTTCACTGGAGTGAACCAAGGGTTATAGCAGAGTTGCCGGCACCGGCACCCGCAGGTGCGCGGTGCCGGCACGACGAGACTCAGGTGGCAGTGGAGAACCGGTAGCCGGCGCCGCGCACGGTCTGCACCATGTTCTCGGCGTTGAACGGTTCCAGCGTCTTGCGCAGGCGGCGGATATGCACGTCGATGGTGCGCTCCTCCACGTACACGCTGCCACCCCATACATGGTCCAGCAGCTGCGCGCGGGTGTAGACGCGCTCCGGATGGGTCATGAAGAAGTGCAGCAGGCGGTATTCGGTCGGGCCGATCGGCACCGGCTGGTCGTTGGCGAACACGCGATGGGCGGCGCCGTCGATGCGGATCGGGCCGACTGCCACGCTGCCGTCCTCGTCGTCCTCGCGGGCACGGCGCATCACCGCACGGATGCGCGCCAGCAGTTCGCGCGCCGAGAACGGCTTGACCACGTAGTCGTCGACGCCGGCTTCCAGGCCACCGACGCGGTCGTTCTCTTCGCCGCGGGCGGTCAGCATGATGATCGGCACTTCGCGGGTCAGCGTTTCCTTGCGCCAGCGACGGGCCAGGTCCAGGCCGCTGGTGCCGGGCAGCATCCAGTCCAGCAGGATCAGGTCCGGAACGCGGTCGGCGATCGCGGTCTGGGCCTCCCGGGCATCGCCGGCGTGGACCGGTTCGTAATCGCCCTTACGAAGGGCGAAGGCGACCATTTCACGGATCGCGGGCTCGTCATCGACGATCAGGATGCGTTTCTGCACGAGGACACCGTAGGGCTCGGTTACTGGAGTGGTGCCAGTAGACTACGGTTTGATGACATGTTTGTGACTGCCCGGCCGGAACCGGCCTGGATTGCCATCGGCCGGTCATGCAGCGCTCAGCGCCGGTCCAGGTCCGGGTCCTGCACGCCCTGGCGACGCAGCTCCAGCACGGTCGGGGTGATCGCTTCGATGCGGGCATCGACCCGCGCGCGGCCAATGTAATCCAGCGCCGGGTTGCGCTTGAGCGCCTGCAGCTGCAGCAGCGCCTGTTCCGGCCGACCGCTGAGGAAGGCGGCCTCGGCATAGGCCTCGCTGGCACGCACGCTGTCGCCGGCCAGCTCGCTGGCGCGGGCAAAGCGCTGCTGGAAGACCGGATCGTTACCGCTTTGCGACAACAGGGGGCGCAGCATCGCCTGCGCGCGCTGGCCGGCCTCGCGGTTGCCCTGTTCGTTCAGGATCTCGGCATAGGTCAGTGCCACCGGGCGGCTGTTGGGGTGTTCGCGCAGCAGCTGCTCGAAGCGGCTGTTGGCCTGGGCCGCCTGGCCTGCCCGCGATTCCGCTTCGCCCAGGCCCAGCGCCAGCCACAGGTTGCCGGGATGGGTCTGGAGCAGGCCGGCCAGGGTCTGCCGGGCCTGGCCGGCGCCGGCACGGCCACCGCGCATGACCGCCAGCGCCTGGCCATAGCGCTGCGCGTCGTTGAGACCGTCCTTCTGCCGCTTGGCCAGGTCGGCATACTCGCGTTCCAGCTCGGGGGTGGAATCCGCGCTGAGCACGCGCAGGCGCTCACGTGCCCAGTCGAAGTCGCCGCTGGCGCCACGGTTGAGCTGGCCGATCGGGAGGCGCAGCACACTGCTGGGCAGCAGCGGGTTGTTGCCGCGCAGCAGCGGCTCGCCCAGGCTGGGATCGGCCGGGTCCACCCGCTCCTTGCGCTCGCCGGTGGGGGTGCTGGTGGTCAGCAGCACCGTATCCTTCTTCATCTGCTCGGCGCGGGCCTTGGCTTCGCTGATGCGGGTGATGTTGACCGGGTGGGTGCGCAGGAACTCGGGCACGCTGTAGCCCCCTTCGTTGCCACGCATGGCCGCCGACATCCGTTCGAAGAAGCCGGCCATGGCATCCACGTCGTAGCCGCTGCGCGACAGGGTGCGGATGCCCAGGCGGTCGGCCTCGGACTCGTTGGAGCGGGTGTAGTTGATCTGCCGTTGCTGCATCAGGCCCATGCCCGAGCTGATCGCGGCCATCGTCGCGTTGCCGGACGACGTGCTGTTGCTGGCCTGGGCGGCCACCACCGCTGCCAGCATGCCCAGCAGGATCGGGATCTGGTCACGCTGGGCGCGCTCGACGCCGCGCAGCACATGCTGCTGGGTGACGTGGGCGATTTCGTGGGACAGCACCGCAGCGACCTCGTCCTCGCGCTCGGCGGTCAGCACCAGGCCGGCATTGACCCCGATGTAGCCGCCCAGCGTGGCGAACGCGTTGATCTGGCGGTCGTTCATCACGAAGAAGGTGTACGGCTGCCGCGGCTGGTCACTGTTGGAGCCGAGCCGGGTGCCCATGGTCTGCAGCCAGTCGTTGACCAGCGGATCTTCCAGCAGGTAGCCGTAGTTGCGCAGCTCGCGCAGCATCATCGCGCCGTACTCGGCCTGGCGGGCCGGGGTCAGCAGCTCGCCGGCCGAGGAGCCGATGTCGGGCAGCTTCTCCTGGGCCTGGGCCAGCGGCATGGCCAGGGCCAGGGTGACGGCGGTAGTCAGCAGCAGGGCTCGCAAGCAGGAGTTCCTCGGGCGGGGCGCGCCAAGCGTGGCAGGGCGGGGGGCAACCATTCGTTAATCCACAGTGTTGCGGCCGTGGCGTGGAAATTCCAGCGCACCGGTACCATATGTAGACCGTCGATCCATCGTGGAGTTTCCCGTGACAGCCCAGACCGCCGGCGGTGCCCCCGCCATCACCATCTATTCCACCGCCGTCTGCCCGTACTGCGTGGCCGCCAAGAACTTCCTGAAGAGCAAGGGCCAGCAGTGGACCGAGGTCCGCATCGACCTGGACCCGGCCGAGCGCGAGAAGATGATGGCGCTGACCCGCCGCACCAGCGTGCCGCAGATCTTCGTCGGCGACGTCCATGTCGGCGGCTACGACGACATGATGGCCCTGCACCGTGAAGGCAAGCTCGAGCCGCTGCTGGCCGGGCAGGGCCAGGCATGAGCGCGGCCGACGACGGCAGCAAGGACCGCATCGCCGAGTTCACCGAGTTCCGCAAGCGCATGAACGAGCGGATCCTGGGTGAGCCGAACCAGGTGGTGCGCCGCTTCTTCGCGCTGGACACGCAGACCTACCAGGCCGGCGCGCTGGACGTGAAGACCAAGGAGCTGCTGGGCCTGGTGGCCTCGATGGTGCTGCGCTGCGACGACTGCATCAGCTATCACGTGGCCCAGTGCAAGGACGCCGGCGTGACCCGCGAGGAGTTCTTCGAGACCTTCTCGGTCGGCCTGGTGGTGGGCGGATCGATCGTGATCCCGCACCTGCGCCGCGCGGTCGACTTCCTCGACCAGCTTGAAGGTGGCGCCGCCGCCCCGGCAGCGCACGAGCACTGAGGGGCGTGCCGGCCGCTGGCCGGTATTCCCTGAATCCGGCATGGCCGGGGTTGCCGGCCAGCGGCCGGCACTACCGCACCCGCGAGGGGCCTTCCCACGATCCAACAGCCCAGGAGCCCCCTTGTTGTTCAAGGGGGCGCGCCGACAGGCGCGGGGATAAGGCGGAATGCGCGGGCAATTCTGCCTGGGCCGGGCACTGGGACCATGGTCTATTTGGGACCTCGGCCCCGGCTCAGGCATAATTGCCGGTGAAACTTCCTTTGCGCCGGCGTTTCCGGGCACGTCCGGACGGCGTTTTTCCCCCTGTTCGGAACATCGATCAATGACGCAGAAAATTACGGTCATCCGCGGCGACGGCATTGGCCCGGAAATCATGGACGCCACCCTGTTCGTGCTCGACCAGCTCAAGACTGGCCTGGAGTACGAAGACGCCGACGCCGGCCTGGTGGCCCTGGAAAAGCACGGCGACCTGATGCCGGCAGTGACCCTGGAATCGATCGCGCGCAACAAGGTCGCGCTGAAGAGCCCGCTGACCACCCCGGTCGGTGGTGGCTTCACCTCGATCAACGTCAGCCTGCGCCGCCACTTCGACCTGTACGCCAACGTGCGTCCGGCCCACACCTTCCCGAACACCAAGTCGCGTTTCGACAACGTCGACCTGATCACCGTCCGTGAGAACACCGAAGGTGCCTACCTGGCCGAAGGCCAGGAAGTGTCGGCCGACGGCGAAACCGCCTTCTCCGGCACCCGCATCACCCGCAAGGGCTCCGAGCGCATCGTGCGCTACGCCTTCGAGCTGGCCAAGAGCACTGGCCGCAAGAAGGTCACTGCCGTGCACAAGGCCAACATCATCAAGTCGACCTCGGGCCTGTTCCTGAACGTCGCCCGTGAAGTCGCCGCACAGTACCCGGAGATCGAGTTCCAGGAAATGATCGTCGACAACTGCTGCATGCAGCTGGTGATGCGTCCGGAACAGTTCGATGTGATCGTCACCACCAACCTGTTCGGCGACATCATCTCCGACCTGTGCGCCGGTCTCGTCGGCGGCCTGGGCCTGGCCCCGGGTGCCAACATCGGCAAGGACGCGGCGATCTTCGAAGCCGTGCACGGCACCGCGCCGGACATCGCCGGCCAGGGCAAGGCCAATCCGTGCGCGCTGCTGCTGGCAGCCGCGCAGATGCTGGACCATGTCGGCCAGCCGGAAAACGCCGAGCGCCTGCGCAAGGCCATCGTGGCGACCATGGAAGCCAAGGATTCGCTGACCGGCGACCTGGGCGGCACCGGCACCACCATGAGCTTTGCCCAGGCCATCGCCAGCCGCCTGTAAGCGGCCGGCCGACCTCGGTTGGATCCACAGCGGGGCGCCTTCGGGCGCCCCGTTGCGTTGTGGGCCGGCCCGGTAGATCCACGCCGTGCGTGGAATGACGGGGCCTTGGTCCGCAGCCACCCATGGGGTGGCTCTACATGGAAATTGTCTGTGCGTACATTGCACAGATCATGTGCCGCTACGCAGCTGGTTCGTGCGTCACGCGCTCCGCATCCTGTGCCCACTTCCCAACGCACTGGAGCTCGAACATGAACCTCACCGCCTTCGGCCTGGCCAGCCTGATCGGCATGGCCACCACCGCCCCGGTCGCCGCCGCCGAGCCGGCCCATCCCACCATCCGCCACATGGCTGGCGCGCCGGTCGCGACCTCGCTGGATGCGGCAAAGACCGCCGTGCTGGTCATCGACTTCCAGAATGAGTACTTCGATGCCACGGCCGCACCGGGCTTTGCCGGTGGCCGCATGGTCATTCCCGATGGCGTGGCCGCGCTGCGGCAGGCGAAGCGGGTGGTCGAATTCGCCGATGCCCATGGCATCCGCGTGATCCATGTGCAGCACGTGCTGCCGGCGGGTGCGCCGCTGTTCGCACAGGGCAGCGTCAATGCTGCCTTCCATCGCGACCTGCAGCCGCGCCAGGGCGAGACCGTGGTGCAGAAGGACAATGTCAGCGTGTTCGCCGGCGCGTCCTCCACCGTGCTCGACCCGCTGCTGAAGAACGCCGGCATCGACACCCTGATCGTCACCGGCCTGCAGACCCATGCCTGCGTGGCTGGTGCCGCGCGCGACGCGGCGGCCGCGCCCCGTGGTTACCGGGTGATCGTCTCGTCCGATGCCAGCGCCAGCCGTGACCTGGACCTGGCTGGCGGCCGGCGCATCGGCCATCGCACGCTGCATGAAGCCGCTCTGGCCCAGATCGAGGACGCCTTCGGCGATGTCATGACGACTGACGCGATCCTGGCACTGCCGGTGCGCAAGGCCGGCGACGGCGCTTGATAAGCTGGCGGGGCCCGCATGCCGCGGGCTCCGCCACGTGGAGCTGCCCGCCGATGGATCACTTCGCTGCCCTGCGTGCACTGCGCGCCATCGTCGATGCGGGCAGCTTCACCGCGGCAGCCGAGCGCCTCGGTACCACCCACTCGGCGATGTCGCGGCAACTGCGGCAGCTGGAAGAACACCTGCAGGTGCGCCTGCTCGATCGCAACAGCCGCCGGCTGTCGTTGACCGAGGCCGGGCGCGACTACTACCGTGAGGCGGCAACGCTGCTGGACCGCCTGCAGGAAGCCGACGACCGTGCCCGTGCCGGGCAGGCGCAGCCCAGTGGAAGCGTGCGGATCAGCGTGCCGCAGGTGGTGGCCAGCCAGGAGCTGCCGCACTGGCTGCCGTCATTCCTGCAGCGTTACCCCCAGGTCACGCTGGACCTGTCGGCCGATGACCAGCTGGTCGATGTGGTCGGTGGTGGTTTCGACCTGGCCCTGCGCATCGCGGCTTCACTGCCGGACAGCCAGCTGGTCGCGCGCGAGCTGGCCAGCTGCCCGCGCATCCTGGTCGCCGCACCGGCCTACCTGGCACACCACGGACTGCCGCGGCAGGCAGCGGACCTGGCTCATCACACGCTGCTGGGTTTCAGTCCCACGCCAGCAATGCCGCCCTGGCAGTTGCAGGGGCCGCGCGGCGCAACCGCGAGCATCGAAGCCGGGCAGCGCCTGCGCGTGGATGCCACGCCCGCACTGTACGCCGCCGCGCTGGCCGGCATGGGCATCAGCCTGTTCACCGCCTTCACCGTGCAGGAGGATCTGCGCGCCGGTCGTTTGATCCGCGTGCTGCCGGCCTGGCATGCGGGCCAGCGACGCTACTTCGCGCTGTACCCGCATGCACGTGCACTGGCGCCCAAGGTGCGTGCGCTGGTCGAGCATCTCGCGGCCCACTACGCTGCACAGGTGAGCGCGGCAGGGTAGTCGCGCGGTTGCAGCCGGGGTGATGATGGAGTCGGTGTATCTGCTGGTCGCGCTTGGCGCGATCGTCGCCGGATTCGTACAGGGCCTGTCCGGTTTCGCCTTCGGGATGGTAGCGATGTCGTTCTGGGCATGGGGGCTGGAGCCGCGACTGGCCGCTGCGCTGTCGGTGTTCGGCGCGCTGGTCGGTCAGCTGGTGGCCGTGTTCACCGTGCGGCGTGGCTTCAACCTGCGCCTGCTGCTGCCGTTCGTGCTGGGCGGCCTGGCGGGCATTCCGCTCGGCGTGATGGTACTGCCACACCTGGACATGGACTGGTTCAAGGCGCTGCTGGGCGGCTTCCTTGCGCTGTGGTGCCCGGTGATGCTGATGGCGCGATCATTGCCGCCGATCCGCGTGGGTGGTCGTATCGGTGACGCGATCGCCGGCATGGCAGGTGGGGTGCTCAGCGGCATCGGCGGTTTCGCCGGACCGGTGCCGACGCTGTGGAGCACGCTGCGTGGCTTCGGCAAGGACGAGCAGCGCGCGGTCATCCAGAACTTCAACCTGGCGATGCTGGCAGTGACCATGGCCACCTATGTCGGCAGCGGCCTGGTGAGCCGGCAGATGCTGCCGTACTTCGCCATCGTGGCGCCGGCGATGCTGGTGCCGACCCTGCTGGGTGCGCGCGTCTACATCGGCATCAGCGAGGCGCGCTTCCGGCAGATCGTACTGAGCCTGTTGACCGCGTCGGGCATCGCATTGCTGGCGTCGTCAATGCCGGCGCTGCTGGCGCGGTCGTAACCGGTTGAACGTCAGGTCGGGCGGAACATGCGGAAGCGCTGTCCGGCGCCGATGCGGAAGTAGTCGGCAGGCCCGCCGCCGCGCAGGATCGGGGCCGCCGCAGCGGTGTCGTAGATGCCATCGACCAGCAGCCGTTCATCGATATGCACCGTCACCACTTCGCCCAGCACCAGCCAGCCGTTGGTGTCCTGGCCGGCGGCATCGCGCAGGCGGACGATCTGCGTGCAGCGGCATTCCATGCTTACCGGGCTCTGTGCCACGCGGGGCGGTGTGACCTGCGTTGAGGCCAGTGGCGTCAGGCCGGCAAGGACGAACTCGTCGACATCCGGCGCGACCGCACGGCAGCTTTCGTTCATCGCCTCGGCCAGGTCGAAGGTGGCCAGGTTCCACACGAATTCACCGGTGGCTTCAATGTTGCGCAGCGAGTCTTTGCGGCCCTGGCTGGAGAAGCCGATGATCGGCGGGGTGTAGTTGAAGGCGTTGAAGAAGCTGTAGGGCGCCAGGTTCAACGTGCCCTGTGCGTCGCGGCTGGAAATCCAGCCGATCGGGCGCGGGCCGATGATGGCGTTGAACGGGTCATGCGGCAGACGGTGGCCCTCTGCCGGGCGGTAGCTGTGGAAGGTGTCGGGCATGGGGGCAGGGGACGTGTGGGCTTGCTCGACTCTACAAAAAAGCCGCGACCCTTGCGGATCGCGGCTTGTCTCTCTCGGCGTGGCTGGACTCAGCGCTGCTGGATCTTCGACAGCAGGCGCAGGAACTCCGCATACAGCCAGACCAGGGTCACCATCAGGCCGAATGCGCCATACCACTCCATGTACTTCGGCGCGCACTGGGCCACGCCGGTTTCGATGAAGTCGAAGTCCAGCACCAGGTTCAGCGCCGCCACGACCACCACGAACAGGCTGAAGGCGATGCCCAGCCAGCTGGAGTCGTGGATCACCGGCACGTTGATGTTGAAGAAGCCCAGCACGAACGAGGCCAGGTAGAGCAGGGCGATGCCGCCGGTGGCGGCGACCACGCCCAACTTGAAGTTCTCGGTGGCCTTGATCACGCCGCTGCGGTACGCGAACAGCAGCGCAAACAGGGTGCCGAAGGTCAGCAGCACGGCCTGGAACACGATGCCCGGGAACTTGGCGTTGAACAGGGCCGAGATGGCGCCGAGGAACACGCCTTCCACCAGCGCGTACATCGGCGCGGTGACCGGCGACCATTCCTTCTTGAAGATGGTGATCAGCGCCAGCACCAGGCCGCCGATGGCGCCGCCCATGGCATACAACCTGGCTCCGGCCATGACCTGGCCGTAGTCGTCGATGGTCTGGTTCCAGGCGAAAGCGGCCGTCAGCACGGTCAACAGCAGCAGGAAACCGGTCTTGTTGACGGTGCCGTTGAGGGTCATTGCCTGGTCGGGGCTGGTCACCACCGAACCGCTGGCGAGGTCGAGGAAGGTCGACTCGGAAAGAGCCGGGTTGCCGCTGCGCATGCGTGTTCTCCGTGCGAATGAGGGTCAGGACGGCCATCCGGCCGATGGGCGTGAGCATAGCCGATGACTGCTTTCGGCGTTGTGGCAGGCCGCGGAACTGCGCATCCTTCGTTGACAGTTCCCAACGCGCTTGGCGACAATGACCAACTCCCCGGGCCTGACCCGAGGGGATTGCAAGACCGGGGTATAGCGCAGTCTGGTAGCGCGCCTGCTTTGGGAGCAGGATGTCGGGGGTTCGAATCCCTCTACCCCGACCAATCCCACGTCACGTCGGATTGGACACCGTTCCGGTTCGGGCGCCCGTAGCTCAACTGGATAGAGCACCGGCCTTCTAAGCCGGCGGTTACAGGTTCGATTCCTGTCGGGCGCGCCATTGGCGGGACAGCGGGATCGCATCGGCGGATGTGAAGAAGTGCTTGCAAAAGCGTAAAGACTCCACCAGAATATCGGACTCGCTTCGGCGGACCGGAACTTCGGTGACAGTCTCCAGGCAAGGTTTCAAGGTTCCAGTGCTGGCGGTATCGGCGGTGGAGCGAAAGTTTCAGTGGTGGCTGTAGCTCAGTTGGTTAGAGTACCGGATTGTGATTCCGGTGGTCGGGGGTTCGAATCCCCTCAGCCACCCCACTGATTCAACCGCATCGGCGCAGCCGAAACGGTATTGCAATAAACAGAAAGCACGCTACAATGTGCGTCTGAGTTTCACGGACCGTTAGCTCAGTTGGTAGAGCAGTTGACTCTTAATCAATAGGTCCAAGGTTCGAATCCTTGACGGCCCACCAAGACGGAAGCCACCTGGTACGCCAGGTGGCTTTTTTCTTATAGGTGTGACCCTTTCGTTTCAATGGGCCACACGTTGCAGGGCCCCGCCTGGTGTGGATCTGCAACGCATCGGGATCGCAGTGCTGGTTTCAACGATGTTGAAGAAAGTGCTTGCACCCACCGAGCGGATCGGGTCATAATTCGCGCCCCGATTTCGGGCTGTTAGCTCAGTTGGTAGAGCAGTTGACTCTTAATCAATAGGTCCAAGGTTCGAATCCTTGACAGCCCACCAGACGAAAGCCACTTGGTCATCCAGGTGGCTTTTTTCTTGCCCGCACGCCGGGTTGCGCTTCATCCACGCATGGCGTGGATCTACTGAAGCAGTGCTGAAATCAGGGGCATACGCGTCATCAGTGTTTTCAATGCTGTGCACTGCTTCTCACCGCATGGCGTCCTGCATCGCACCCAATAGATCTTCCGCGCCGATGGCGCATGCAGGCAGGAAGATGTTGATGGCTGAGATCACTCGATTGCACGGCACGGTGTGGATTCCCTTCGCGTTGATGGCACTGGCGGCCTGCACGCCGGGCAATGATCCCGCGCAGGCTGTCGAGCGGGATGCGGGCGCAGAGCGCATTCCGGCGCGCCAGATCGACGACGCCATGCAGATGCGGTCGGCCCGGCCTGCGGAGGGGGAGGTCCTGCCCGGCGCGGTGGACGTACAGCGCAATGCGGACGGTTCGGTGGATGTGCGCAGGGCTGCGCCGGCGTCGGTGGCCCTGCGTCGCACCGACGATGGGGGCGTGGAGGTCCGGAAGGTGGATGCGGCCGTCGACCCGGGTTCAGGCGCGGCGCCGGCCCGCACGGTACCGCAGCAGTAGGCTGCGGCCAGCCCGGCGGGTCGCGCACCCGCCGGCGTGGCTGCGATGCAGCGATGGCGCGGAGCGTAGTGGATTCAGCTTTGTGCAGGCCTTCCGATTCCAGTCGCCGCCTGCGACAATGAACACCTGTGCCGGCCACGCGAAAGTGGCGGAATTGGTAGACGCCCTGGATTTAGGTTCCAGTGCCGCAAGGCGTGGGGGTTCGAGTCCCCCCTTTCGCACCAGTGCCGGCCTGTCCCCGCCCTGATCGGGCCATCGGCGCCCCTTGACCGGCACGCGCTGGCAGTGCAGGCCGAATTGGGCGAAACTAAAGGGCTGCGGCAAGCAGGCGCGTCCCAGACGTCGTGTCCTAACAACCGTTTCATCCCAATCATCGAGCCGGGGGCCTGGGCCACCGGTGGCAGGAGTCAACATGCAAGCTTCGATCGAATCCACCGGCAACCTGGAACGCCGCCTGAGCTTCTCGCTGCCGGAAGAGCGTCTGCAGAGCCACATCGCCGGCCGCCTGGGCGAAATCGCCCGTACCACCCGCATCAAGGGGTTCCGTCCGGGCAAGGTGCCGGCCAAGGTGATCGAGCAGCGCTTCGGCGCGCAGGTCCGTGGCGAGGCGCTGGACGGCCTGCTGCGCGAGACCTTCGACGCGGCCGTGCGCGAGCACGACCTGCGCGTCGTCGGCAGCCCGCGCATCGACAAGGGCGACGAGGGTGAGTTCTCCTTCGTGGCCACCGTGGAAGTGGTGCCGGACTTCGGCGACATCGACGTCAGCAAGCTGACCGTCGTGCGCCACACCGCCGAGATCACCGACGCCGACATCGACCAGATGATCGAGAACCTGCAGAACCAGCGTCGCACCTGGGCCCCGGTCAGCCGTGGCGCGCAGGACGGCGACCTGGTCGCGGTGGAAACCTGGTCGCAGGCCGGCGAAGAGCGCCTGCCGGCCGAGGGCACCGAGAAGGGTTCGATCGTGCTCGGCCAGGGCATGATGTTCGACACCATCGAAAAGGGCCTGGTCGGCCTGGCCAAGGGCGAAGAGAAGACCCTGGACGTCGAGTTCCCGGCTGACTGGCGCGTGCCGGTGCTGGCCGGCAAGACCGTGCAGGTCACCGTCAAGGTTGCCGACGTGTCCGAGCCGGTCGTGCCGGCGGTCGACGAAGCCTTCATCAAGAGCTTCGGCGTGAAGGGGGGCGACGTCGAGCAGTTCCGCAGCGACATCCGCGCCAACCTGGAGCGTGAGCTGAAGGGCGCGCTGATGAACCGCCTGCGCCGCGAAGTGGGCGAGCAGCTGATCGCGGCCTACTCGTCGGTGGAAATGCCGCCGCGCCTGGTCGAGAACGAAGCCCGCGCCATGCTGGCCCAGCAGGTCGAGCAGCTGCGCCGCAACGGCCAGAACGTCGGCGAGATCCCGGCCGATGCCCACGAAGGCTTCAAGGACGCCGCCGCCAAGCGCGTGCTGGTCGGCCTGCTGGTCGGTGAAGTGGCCCGCATCAACGACCTGCGCCTGGAAGCCAAGCGCCTGAACGAAACGATGCGTCTGATCGCCTCGACCTACGAAGAGCCGGAGCAGGTCATTGAGATGTACCGTAACGACCCCCAGCTGATGTCTGGCCTGCAGAACCGTGTGATGGAAGAGCAGGTGATCGACTGGATCGCCGAGCGTGCCCAGCACACCGAAGAGAAGCTGTCGTTCCAGGACGCGATCCGCCAGTAAGCCGGCGGATCACCGGATGCCCCGCGCCTTTGCCGGCGCGGGGTTGTTGCCCCCCAAGATAGGTACCTCACGTAATGGACAACCGAACCAAAGCCCTGAACCTGGTTCCGATGGTGGTCGAGCAGACCAGCCGCGGCGAGCGTGCCTACGACATCTATTCGCGCCTGTTGAAGGAGCGCCTGATCTTCCTCGTGGGCCCGATCGACGATCACATGGCCAACGTGGTGGTGGCGCAGTTGCTGTTCCTGGAATCGGAGAACCCGGAAAAGGACATCAACATCTACATCAACTCGCCGGGTGGCGTGGTCACCGCCGGCATGGCGATCTACGACACCATGCAGTACATCAAGCCGAATGTGAGTACCACCTGCATCGGCCAGGCCGCCTCGATGGGCGCCCTGCTGCTGGCCGCGGGCGAAGCCGGCAAGCGCTATGCGCTGCCGAACTCGCGCGTGATGATCCACCAGCCGCTGGGCGGCTACCAGGGCCAGGCCACCGACATCGACATCCACGCGCGTGAGATCCTGACCCTGCGTTCGCGCCTGAACGAGATCCTGGCCAAGCACACCGGCCAGTCGCTGGAGACGATCGCCCGCGACACCGAGCGCGACAACTTCAAGAGCGCCTTCGAGGCGCAGGCCTACGGTCTGGTCGACCAGGTCCTGGAGCGTCGTCCGGATGAGTCGATCCAGGCCGGTTGACCGGCCTTCACGGGGCCAGGGAGGCCCCGTTCCTGCAGGGTCGGGCGGGACTGGTGTCCCCTCGGCCCTGTGCTATTCTCGAATCGAACCCCCGTTCAGCGGGTGGGGTAACTGGGTAAGCGAAGCATGAGCGAAGACCGCCAAGGTCGTTCCACGGACACCGGCAAGATCCTCTACTGCTCTTTCTGCGGCAAGAGCCAGCATGAAGTGCGCAAGCTGATTGCGGGTCCGAGCGTATTCATCTGCGATGAGTGCGTGGAGCTGTGCAACGACATCATCCGTGAGGAACTTGAGGAAAAGGCGCAGTCGGCGCGCAGTTCGCTGCCCAAGCCGCGCGAGATCCTCGAGGTCCTCGACCAGTACGTGATCGGCCAGAACCGCGCCAAGCGCACCCTGGCCGTGGCCGTGTACAACCACTACAAGCGCATCGAGAGCCGGCAGAAGAACGACGACGTCGAACTGGCGAAGTCGAACATCCTGCTGGTCGGCCCGACCGGTTCGGGCAAGACGCTGCTGGCCGAAACCCTGGCCCGCCTGCTCAACGTGCCGTTCACCATGGCCGACGCCACCACGCTGACCGAAGCCGGTTACGTGGGCGAGGACGTGGAGAACATCATCCAGAAGCTGCTGCAGAAGTGCGACTACGACGTCGAGAAGGCACAGCAGGGCATCGTCTACATCGATGAAATCGACAAGATCTCGCGCAAGAGCGAGAACCCGTCGATCACCCGCGATGTGTCCGGCGAAGGCGTGCAGCAGGCCCTGCTGAAGCTGATCGAAGGCACCGTGGCCAGCGTTCCGCCGCAGGGCGGGCGCAAGCATCCGCAGCAGGAATTCCTGCAGGTGGACACCAAGAACATCCTGTTCATCTGCGGCGGCGCGTTCGCCGGGCTGGACAAGGTGATCCAGGCCCGTTCCACCGACGTCGGCAGCATCGGCTTCGGCGCCAAGGTGAAGAGCAGCGAGCGCAAGCAGGAAGTGGGCAAGGTGCTGGCCGAAGTCGAGCCGGAAGACCTGATCAAGTTCGGCCTGATTCCGGAGTTCGTCGGCCGCCTGCCGGTGGTGGCGACCCTGGAGGAGCTGGACGAGCCGGCCCTGATCAAGATCCTGACCGAGCCGAAGAACGCCATCACCAAGCAGTTCAAGAAGCTGTTCGAGATGGAGAACGTCGAGCTGGAGTTCCGTCCGGACGCGTTGTCGGCCATCGCCAGGAAGGCGCTCAAGCGCAAGACCGGTGCCCGTGGCCTGCGCACCATCGTCGAATCGGTCCTGCTGGACACCATGTACGACCTGCCGTCGCAGGAAAACGTCAGCAAGGTGGTGGTGGACGAATCGGTGATCGAGCACAAGTCCGAGCCGTACCTGATCTACCAGACCCCGGCGGTCCCTGAACAGAAGGCCGCAGGCGCCGAGTGATCCTTCCAGGTTGTTGATTGGAAAGGATTTTCAAGGAATGCCTTGCATCTGAAAGCCGATGGCCCCATAACGGGGCCATCGGCTTTTTTTGTCTCCGGAAGATGCCCTCCCGGAGGCGGTTTTCCCCCTTCCCTGGAGCCCCCATGGCCCGTTCCCCAAGTGAAACCCTCGACCTGCCGGTCCTGCCGCTGCGCGACGTAGTGGTGTTCCCGCACATGGTCATTCCGCTGTTCGTCGGCCGTGACAAGTCCATGCACGCGCTCGAACAGGCAATGGAGGCGGACAAGCGCATCCTGCTGCTGGCGCAGAAGTCGGCCGAAACCGACGACCCGCATGCGGCCGACCTCTACCAGGTCGGTACGCTGGCGCAGGTGCTGCAGCTGCTGAAGCTGCCCGACGGCACCATCAAGGTGCTGGTCGAAGGCCTGTCGCGCGTGCAGGTCACCCACGTTGACGAGCGCAACGGCTCGCTGCACGGCCAGGCCGTGGAGATCGACGCCAGCGACGAGCGCGAAGCGCGCGAGGTCGAGGCGATCGCCCGCTCGCTGATGTCGCTGTTCGAGCAGTACGTGAAGACCAACCGCAAGCTGCCGCCGGAACTGCTGCAGACGCTGTCGGGCATCGATGAGCCGGCGCGCCTGGCCGACACCATCGCCGCGCACATCAGCGTGCGCCTGGCCGACAAGCAGCGCCTGCTGGAAACGCTGGCCGTCGGTGACCGCCTGGAGATGCTGGTCGGCCTGGTCGACGGCGAGATCGACGTGCAGCAGATGGAGAAGCGCATCCGCGGCCGCGTGAAGTCGCAGATGGAGAAGAGCCAGCGCGAGTACTACCTCAACGAACAGATGAAGGCCATCCAGAAGGAACTGGGTGACCTGGACGATGCGCCTGGCGAGCTTGAAGAGCTGGCGCGCAAGATCGCCGAGGCCGGAATGCCGAAGGCCGTTGAGGCCAAGGCGCGCAACGAGCTGAACAAGCTCAAGCAGATGTCGCCGATGTCGGCCGAAGCGGCGGTCGTGCGCAACTACCTGGAGTGGTTGCTGGGCGTGCCGTGGAAGAAGCGCAGCAAGGTTCGCAAGGACCTGAAGGTGGCGCAGGACACCCTCGATGCCGATCACTACGGGCTGGAGAAGGTCAAGGAACGCATCCTTGAATACCTGGCGGTGCAGTCGCGCGTGAAGCAGATGAAGGGCCCGATCCTGTGCCTGGTCGGGCCGCCGGGCGTGGGCAAGACCTCGCTGGGACAGTCCATCGCCAAGGCCACCAACCGCAAGTTCGTGCGCATGTCGCTGGGCGGCGTGCGTGACGAGGCCGAGATCCGTGGCCACCGTCGCACCTACGTCGGTTCGATGCCGGGCCGCATCGTGCAGAACCTCAACAAGGTCGGCAGCAAGAACCCGCTGTTCGTGCTCGACGAGATCGACAAGATGTCGATGGACTTCCGCGGCGATCCGTCCTCGGCGTTGCTGGAAGTGCTCGACCCTGAGCAGAACAACGCGTTCAACGACCACTACCTGGAAGTGGACCTGGACCTGTCTGAAGTGATGTTCGTGGCCACCTCGAACTCGCTCAACATTCCCGGCCCGCTGCTGGACCGCATGGAAGTGATCCGCATCCCCGGCTACACCGAGGATGAGAAGCTCAACATCGCCACCCGTTACCTGGTGCCCAAGCAGGTCAAGGCCAACGGCCTGCAGCCGGAAGAGCTGGAGATCGGCAGTGACGCCATCCAGGACATCGTGCGCTACTACACGCGCGAGTCGGGCGTGCGCAACCTGGAACGCGAGATCGCCAAGATCTGCCGCAAGGTGGTGAAGGAGATCGCGCTGGCCGGCCCGCAGCCGGTGAAGGCGAAGAAGGGCGCGAAGAAGAAGGCGCTGGTGAGCGTGTCCAGCAAGAACCTGGACAAGTACCTGGGCGTGCGTCGCTTCGACTTCGGCCGTGCCGAGGAAGAGAACGAGATCGGCCTGGTCACCGGCCTGGCCTGGACCGAGGTGGGTGGCGATCTGCTGCAGATCGAATCGACGCTGGTGCCGGGCAAGGGCCAGCTGATCCTGACCGGCCAGCTCGGCAACGTGATGAAGGAATCGGCTTCAGCGGCGCTGTCGGTGGTGCGTTCGCGCGCCGTCGGCTTCGGCATCGACAGCGACTTCCTGCAGAAGCACGACGTGCACCTGCATGTGCCCGATGGCGCTACGCCGAAGGACGGCCCGAGTGCCGGCGCGGCGATGGTCACCTCGCTGGTATCGATGCTGACCAAGGTGCCGGTGCGTGCCGACGTGGCGATGACCGGCGAGATCACCCTGCGTGGTCGCGTCACGGCCATCGGTGGACTGAAGGAGAAGCTGCTGGCCGCACTGCGTGGCGGAATCCGCACGGTCATCATTCCCGAGGAGAACCGCAAGGACCTGGCCGACATCCCGGCCAACGTCACCCGCGATCTGGAGATCGTGCCGGTGAAGTACATCGAAGAAGTCCTGGACCTGGCGCTGGAGCGTCCGTTGGCACCGAAGAAGGCGCGCAAGAGTGCGCAACGTGTCACGGTGCGCAGCAAGGCCAAACCGAGTGGAAACGCGCGCGTCAAGCATTGACGCGCGCTGTCCAATGGCCCGAAACCCGCGTCGTTGCTGGCTTTCCAGCTTGCGTGGGGGTAGGGCCACTGGTATAAAAGCAGCACTCGCGAATGAGTGATCGCAGTCTGGCGATCGCTGAATTCGGCGAACCGTTTCCACATGGCGGCCGCATGCAGAGCGCGTGCGGTTGCTTCCCTGTCGAATAAGCGGAACCCACCGCCAAAGGAGTTGTAGAGAATGAACAAGACCGAATTGATCGATGCCGTTGCTGAAGCTGCAGACCTGACCAAGGCCGAGTCCAGCCGCGCTGTCGATGCCGTCGTTGCTGCCGTCACCAAGGCGCTGAAGGACGGCGATGCGGTCACCCTGGTTGGCTTCGGTACCTTCCAGGTCCGCGACCGTGCTGCCCGCACCGGCCGCAACCCGAAGACCGGCGACACCATCAAGATCGCTGCTTCGAAGAATCCGTCGTTCAAGGCTGGTAAGGCCCTGAAGGATGCTGTAAACTAAGCGGCTCGCTGGGGTGCTTAGCTCAGCGGTAGAGCGTCTCCTTTACACGGAGAGGGTCGGGGGTTCGAAACCCTCAGCACCCACCACAGCACCGCGGTAAAAGTTTGAGTGTGGAGCGGTAGTTCAGCTGGTTAGAATGCTGGCCTGTCACGCCGGAGGTCGCGGGTTCGAGTCCCGTCCGCTCCGCCATTCAACGAGGCCTCCGGCCAAAAGCTGGAGGCTTTGTTTTCTCCCCGGTCCAGGCCGGCTGAAAGCAAAAAAGGTAACAACGCGGAGCGGTAGTTCAGCTGGTTAGAATGCTGGCCTGTCACGCCGGAGGTCGCGGGTTCGAGTCCCGTCCGCTCCGCCACTACATCGAGGCCCCCGGCCTGAAGCTGGGGGCCTTGTCTTCTCACCGACAGGTTCGGAAGGAAGGCGAAAAGGTTTTTGCAAGAACGGAGCGGTAGTTCAGCTGGTTAGAATGCTGGCCTGTCACGCCGGAGGTCGCGGGTTCGAGTCCCGTCCGCTCCGCCATTGCAGAATTCTTAAGTCCCTGTGAAAAAACTTTGAAAAAAGTGTTCATCGGGCTGGGTTTCCAGACAGTCTTCGGATATACTGGGCGCCTGCAAAGTTCAAGCGCGGAGCGGTAGTTCAGCTGGTTAGAATGCTGGCCTGTCACGCCGGAGGTCGCGGGTTCGAGTCCCGTCCGCTCCGCCAACTTCAAAAGCCCTCGGCGCAAGCCGGGGGCTTTTTCTTTGCGCCATGGTGGAAATGGTCGACACGCGGATGGCGCATGCCTGCCGATGTGGGCGCAGGCCGCGCTGGCGCTGCTTTTGGTCCCTGCGGCGAAGCGGGTTACACTGCCGGGCTCGCCAATAAGGCCTTGTGATTCCTCACCATGCTGCAGAAACTCCGCGACAAGACCTCAGGCTGGATCGTCACTGTGATCCTGGGGCTGCTGATGATTCCGTTCCTGTTCGTGATCGACAACAGCTACCTCGGTGGCGTTGGCGCACAGAACGTGGCCAAGGTTTCCGCGCCGCCGACCTGGTGGCGTTCGGCGCCGTCGTGGTGGCCGGTGCGCATGCTGTGGCAGCACCACGAGATCAGCTCGCAGGATTTCCGCACGCGTTTCGAGCAGGAGCGCATGCGTGAGCGCCAGCAGCAGGGCGACAACTTCGACCCGCGCGCGTTCGAGAGCACCGAGAACAAGATGGCCGTGCTCGACCAGCTGATCGACGAGCAGGTCGTGCGCCTGGTCGGTGAGCAGGCGGGCGTGGTGATCGGCGACGGCGCGGTGCGCGAGTACATCGCGACCATGCCCGCATTCCTCGATTCGAACGGCAAGTTCAACGAGAACAACTATCGCCTGGCCCTGGCCGGCGGCAACCCGCCGCGTACGCCGACCCAGTTCCAGGAGCTGGTGCGCGAGAGCCTGCAGCAGTCGGTGATTCCGTCGGGCCTGCAGAGCTCCGGCTTCGTCACCCAGGCAGAGACCGAGCGCCTGTTGAAGCTGCTGGGCGAAACCCGCGACGTCGAGCTGGCCGCGTTGCCGCCCGTACCGGCCGATACCGCGCCGGTCACCGATGAGCAGATCAAGCAGTGGTACGACAGCCACGGCAAGGATTTCCGCCAGGCCGAGAGCGTGTCGCTGGAGTACGTCGAGATCAACGGCGCGAACCTTCCGGCACCGGCGGCGGCCGATGAAGCCACCCTGCGCAAGCGCTATGAAGACGAGAAGGCGAAGTTCACCTCGCCGGAGCAGCGCCAGGCCTCGCACATCCTGATCACCGGTGACGGTGCAGAAGCCAAGGCGAGCAAGATCGCTGCCGAAGCCAAGGCCGCTGGTGCCGATTTCGGCGCGCTGGCCAAGGCCAATTCGGAAGATCCGGGCTCCAAGGACCAGGGCGGGGACCTGGGTTGGGTCGAGCGCGGTGCGATGGTGAAGCCGTTCGAGGACGCGCTGTTTGCGGCCAAGGCCGGTGACGTGATCGGCCCGGTGAAGACCGAGTTCGGTTACCACATCATCAAGGTGGCCGCTGTGCGCGGTGGCCAGGGCAAGTCGTTCGAGGAAGTGCGTGACACGCTGGCCGCCGAACAGCTGAAGGCCGACGGTGAGCGCGGCTTCAACGAGCTGGCCGGTCGCCTGGTCGATGCCATCAACAAGAGCCCGAGCGACCTGGCCGCTGCCGCCAAGGAAGTGAACCTGCCGCTGCAGACGCTGGGCCCGATCACCCGCGCGACCGCCAGTGGCATCGCGGCTGACCCGGCCGTGCTGCGTGCGGCGTTCTCCGACGTGCTGGTGCAGGACGGTACCGCCAGTGACCCGATCGCCCTGGGGGGCGCGACCAACCACAGCGTGGTCATCCGCGTGGCTGCGCACACCCCGGAACAGGCCCTGCCGCTGGACAAGGCTCGTGACCAGGTGATCGCCGCGATCCGCGCTGACCGCCAGCGCCAGGCCAGCGACAAGGCGGCCGATGCGATCCTGGCCAAGCTGAAGGCGGGTGCCACCCTGCAGTCGCTGGCCGCCAGCGAGAAGCTGCAGCTGAGCCCGATGCCGGGCCTGCCGCGCAGCCAGCCGGTGCCGACCCCGGAAATCAACCGCGCGATCTTCAGTGCGCCGGTGCCGGCCGAAGGCAAGCCGAGCTATGGCAAGGTCGACGTCAATGGTCACGCGCTGCTGTTCGCGGTGAACAAGGTCAATCCGGGCGACATCAAGGAAGTGACTGCAGAGCAGCAGAAGCAGCTGAAGGAACAGCTGAGCCAGATCGATGGCATGGCCGCGGCCAAGGCCTACATCGAGGCGATGCGCAAGAAGTTCGTGATCCAGACCACCGAGGCGAACCTGTAAGCCTTGCGGCGAGCAGATCGAAGAAGGCCCGGCATTGCCGGGCCTTTTTTTGTGCGGGCGCTGCTGGAAATCGAATTGTAGAGCCGAGCCCGTGCTCGGCTGGTCATGAACCCCGACAAGTCGCAGGCAAGAAAAAAGCCGAGCATGGGCTCGGCTCTACAGGAGGGCCCTGGCCTACGCGTCAGTCTTCGACGCGCAGCACGGCGCCCGGCTTCAGCACGCTGCTGCCGCTCAGGCCGTTCAGCGACAACAGGGCCTTGACCGGCATGCCGTAGCGGCGGGCGATGGTCCAGGCCGACTCGCCATCACGCACG
The DNA here is from genome assembly GCF_059368875.1 of Stenotrophomonas sp. YJH_SMC_82. Lineage (NCBI taxonomy): Bacteria > Pseudomonadati > Pseudomonadota > Gammaproteobacteria > Lysobacterales > Lysobacteraceae > Stenotrophomonas > Stenotrophomonas sp. YJH_SMC_82. Next base: position 35,107 of record NZ_JCAFSE010000006.1, on the reverse strand, counting down.
GTGTGGCGGCGGCTGCGCGGACGATCAGCGATCGCGGCGACGGTCTTGGCCACCTGCGGCGTCGGTGCTGCGGTGGCGACTGGCGCAGCGCTGGCGACCAGGGCGGATGCGGTGTCCGCCACCGTCGCATTGGCAGCCGAGACAGGAGCCAGCACGCGGGTGGTACCCGACGAGGCGCGGCCACCGCCCGCCAGGGCGGGGTTGAGGCGGGCGATCCTGGCCGGGTCCAGGGCGCGCTGTGCGGCCCACTGCTGGACGCTGGTGCCGGCGGGCAGGGTGTGGTCCTTCAGCACCGGCACGGTGCGGTCCAGCGAGGCCATCACGCCCGGCTGGTCTTCCACGTCTTCCAGCACGCAGGCCAGGGCATGCAGCTTCTCGACGTAGGCATGGGTGACCGGCGACAGGCCGGGCAGCGCCGACGGCTTGGCGTTCTGCGCGTTCATGCCGGCCTTGCGCATGGACTGCAACACGCGGTACTCACCGGCGTTGTAGGCCATGGTGGCCAGGCGCCAGTCGCCGCCGAACATGCCGTGCAGGGTCTTCAGGTAGCGCACTGCGGCCTGGGTGGAATCGACCGCCGACAGGCGGCCATCGTAGCCGTTGGCCATGGGCACGCGGTGGTTGCGCGCGGTGGTGGCGATGAACTGCCACAGGCCGGTCGGGCCGCTGCCATTGCGGGCATTGGGCCGGTAGCCGCTTTCCACGAACGGGATCAGTGCGAATTCGGTAGGCAGGTTGGCCTTGCGCAGCTCTTCAACCACGTAGCCGAACAGCACCAGCGCATCGTCATCCTGGTTGGCCAGGCGCGACGGGGCGTGGGCGAACTGCTTCTGCCAGCGCGGGCTGGTGGCCTCGGCATTGCAGGTGGGCTCGGCCAGGCCGTCGCGGAAGCTGGAGAAGATCTCCTGGCCATTGCGGACCGACGCGGCCGGCAACGCGGCCGGATCCAGCGGCAGGGCCGCCGCGGCGGCCAGGTTCTGGCCGATGCCCGCGCCCAGCGACTGGGCACCGGCGGTTCCGGCCAGCCCCAGGACCAGGCCCAGGGCCAGCGGCAGACTTCGGCGCATCATGCGCGGAAGCCGTCTTTCCAGTGCCGGAGACCGGCCATGACGTCGACGTCGTCAACGACGTCGCGGCCCAGGTGCGCCGACACTGCCGCGCGGATCGGCGCCGTGTGCACACGCAGGAACGGATTGCAGTCGAGTTCGTTGGCCAGGGTTACCGGCAGGGTGGAACGGTCATCGCGGCGCATGGCCAAAGCCTCCTCTTGGCGCTGCCACAGGGCAGCGTTGGCGGGGTCGACATGCCGCGCGAAGACGGCATTTGACACGGTGTACTCGTGGGCGCAACAAAGCAGCAGTTGCGCGGGCAAGGTACCCAGCTTGCGCATCGATGCCAGCAGCTGGGACGGCGTACCTTCGAACAGGCGTCCACAGCCCAGGCTGAACAACGAATCTCCGCTGAAAAGATGTTCAGCAGTGTGAAACGCGATGTGGCTGCGGGTATGCCCGGGCACGGATAGTACGTGGAACGTCCGGCCCAGTGCCTGAACGCGTTCACCTTCGCCGACCCGCTCGGTCGCTGCAGGGATGCGCTCCTCGACGGGCGCGATGACCCGTGCGCCGGGAAAACGTGCCTGCAACGCGGGCACGCCACCGATGTGGTCATCGTGGTGATGGGTGAGCAGGATCGTGTCCACGCGCAGGCCCTGATCGGCCAGCGCAAGCACCGGCGCGGCATCGCCGGGATCGACGACCACGGCAGCGCCAGCGTCGTCGATCAACGTCCAGATGTAGTTGTCCGCAAATGCGGGCAGGGCAGTCAGTCGCATAGAATTGGACCATGCCCGCGCTGCAGAGCACCCGTCAAGCGAGCCAGGCCCCGTGGTTCGACACTGAACCGGCGGGCTCCTTGCGCGTGCTGGAGCGGCAGTTGCTGCTGCCGCAGCTGTCTGTCCTGCCGACGCAGCCCTGGCTGTGGATCGCACCGAGTGCGGCCTGGCTGGAGGATGCGCAACTGGGCGGGCGCGGGCTGCGGCTGTTCCGGCAGGGCCAGGGCTATGCCGGCGACACCCGCTGTGCGCTGCCGCTGCCGCTGGCCAGCGAGAGCGTCAACGCGGTCGTGCTGCAGCATGTGACCGCGGGCGATGCGGAGCGACTGCTGGACGAGTGCGAGCGCGTGCTGATGCCGGGCGGCCACCTGTGGCTGAGCAGCCTCAACCCGTTCAGCCCTTACCGCACGCATTGGCGCCAGCACGGACTGGTGGTGCGCACGCCACAGCGGATCCGCCTGCTGCTCGGCCGCCACGGGCTGGAGTGCGACGATATGCGTTACCTCGGCCCGCTCTGGCGCGGTGCAGGCAGTCGCCGCACGGGCGGTTGGGCGCCGCTGCGCGCGGCCTGCCTGTTCCATGCTGAAAAGCGCACGCTGGCCCTGCCCGGGCCGAAACCGTTGCCGGTGCGTTGGCTCGGCACCGTTGCCACCTGATCTGGAGTTGTATTGAAAACCATCGAAATCCACACCGACGGTTCCTGCCTTGGCAATCCCGGCCCCGGCGGCTGGGCTGCGCTGCTGCGCTACAAGGGCCACGAGCGTGAACTGAGCGGCGGCGAAGCGCACACCACCAACAACCGGATGGAGCTGATGGCGGCCATTTCCGGGTTGGAGACGCTCACCGAGCCCTGCAACATCGTGCTCTATACCGATTCGCAGTACGTGCGGCAGGGCCTGACGCAGTGGCTGCCCGGCTGGATCCGCAAGAACTGGAAGACCGCCGGCGGCGACCCGGTGAAGAACCGCGAGCTGTGGGAGCGCCTGCATGCCGCGACGCTGCGGCACCAGATCGACTGGCGCTGGGTAAAGGGCCACTCCGGTGACCCGGACAACGAGCGGGTGGATACGCTGGCGCGCAATGCGGCCATCCAGATCCGCGACGCCAGCCCGGTAAACTGAGCCCATGCGTCAGATCATCCTCGATACCGAAACCACCGGCCTGGAATGGAAGAAGGGCAACCGCATCGTCGAAATCGGCTGCGTGGAGCTGTTCAAGCGCCGCCCGACCGGCAACAACTACCACCAGTACATCAAGCCGGACTGCGAGTTCGAACAGGGCGCGCAGGAAGTCACCGGCCTGACCCTGGAGTTCCTGGCTGACAAGCCGGACTTCGCGCAGATCGCCGATGAGTTCCTGGCCTTCATCGATGGCGCCGAGCTGATCATCCACAACGCGGCGTTCGACCTGGGCTTCCTCGACAACGAGCTGTCGCTGCTGGGCCCGCAGTACGGGAAGATCACCGATCGCTGCACAGTGATCGATACCCTGGTGATGGCGCGCGAGCGCTTCCCGGGCCAGCGCAATTCGCTGGATGCGCTGTGCAAGCGGCTGGGCGTGGACAACTCGCACCGTGCGCTGCATGGCGGCCTGCTCGATGCGCAGATCCTGGGCGACGTCTACATCGCGCTGACCTCGGGGCAGGAAGAGATCGGATTCGGCCTGGGGGATGACGATGGCGGTGGCGCCGGTGCGGCGCTGCAGGCCTTCGATACCAGCAAGCTGCTGCCGCGTCCGCGCGTAGTGGCCACGCCGTCGGAGCTGGAAGCGCATGCCGCGCGGCTGGAGCGGCTGCGCAAGAAGGCCGGCCACGCACTGTGGGATGGGCCGAAGGTGGAAGAGCCCGCCAGCGCGTAATGCCTGGAAGAGGTAGTGCCGGCCGCTGGCCGGCATCTGCGTGAACACGTTTCCCGGTGAGTCGGCCAGCGGCCGGCACTACCGCCTCCACGCATGGCGTGGATCTACGGGTTAATGGCAGCGCACCAGGATCACGCTGATGTTGTCGCGGCCACCGCCGTCGAGCGCGGCGGCGACCAGCGTGTCCACGCATTCCTGTGCGCTTGCATCCTCGAAGGCGAGGGTGCGGGCGATGCCGCGGTCGTCCACTTCCTCGGTCAGGCCGTCACTGCACAGCAGCAGCTGCATGCCGGGGCGCAGCTCGCCGCTGGTGGTGGCCACGTTCAGATGTGCCGGATCGGTGACGCCCAGCGCCTGGGTGACCACGTTGCGATGTGGATGCGCGCGTGCCTGTTCGGCCGTCAGGTTGCCCTGCGCGACCAGTTCCTGCACCACGCTGTGATCCTGGCTGAGCTGTGCCAGCTGGCCGTCACGCCAGAGGTAGGCACGGCTGTCGCCGACCCATGCCACTTCATAACGATTGCCCTGCACGCGTGCGGCGACCACGGTGGTACCCATCGGCAGGGTGTCGTTGCGCCGCCGCGAGGCGCGGATGATCTCTTCGTCGGCGGTGCGGATGGCCTGGGCCAGCGGCGCGCCACGGCGGATCTCGCGCACGATGGTTTCGCGCGCCAGCGCGCTGGCCACCTCGCCGCAGGCGTGGCCGCCCATGCCATCGGCCACCAGCCACAGGGCCAGCTCGCTGTCACCGTAGTAGGTGTCTTCGTTGAGCTCGCGGCGCAGGCCGGGGTGGGTGAGGTGTCCGAATTCGATCATGGTGTGCAGGGGCGGGGTATTGCTGGGGAGACAGGCATCATCGGGGGGCTGCGGGCATCCGGCAAGGCATGCATCCGGGAAATTTTCACTTCATTGACCGGAATGACTTGTCGTCGGCCTGACTTCCTCGTATGATGCGCGTCCCCGGTCCGCCGGGGACCACCCGGAGAGGTGGCAGAGTGGTTGAATGTACCTGACTCGAAATCAGGCAGGCGTTTATAGCGCCTCGGGGGTTCGAATCCCCCCCTCTCCGCCAGATAAAGAAAAAGGGCTGCCGAAAGGCAGCCCTTTTTCTTTATCTGGCGCGGGACGCGACGCGCTCTGCGCGTCGCCCCACACGTTGCTGCGCAACGCGTGGGCCCCTCCCTTTGCCGGCCTCTCCCCGCCCCTGTCGGGGCAGCCCCTCAACAGAGGGGCTTGGTCCTCCAGATGCATCACTGAGATCCGCGCGGTGCGTGGATGCTGTTCCTGCTGGCAGGCTCATCCACGCATGGCGTGGATCTACCGGGGATATCCGTGCGGACGCTGCGGGTTACCATGTACGCATCACCTGCTGGAGCTTTTCCCCATGACCGCTGAAATCCTCGTTCCCGTTTCTTTCGGCGAGCTGCTGGACAAGATTTCGATCCTGCAGATCAAGTCCGAGCGCATCAGCGACGAGGGCAAGCTGGCCAACGTGCGCAGGGAGCTGTCGGCGCTGGAGCAGACCTGGATGGCGCACCCGGCGGCCGTGAAGGACATCGCCAGGCTGCGTGCCGAGCTGAAGGTGGTCAACGAGCAGCTGTGGGAGATCGAGGACGACATCCGGCTGAAGGAGAAGGCGCAGGCGTTCGACCAGGGCTTCATCGACCTGGCGCGCAGCGTGTACCTGCGCAATGACGAACGCGCGCGCATCAAGAAGGCGATCAACCTGGCGCTGGGCTCGGCGTACGTGGAGGAGAAGTCCTATCAGGATTACGCGCAGCGCGTGTAATCCCGGGCGGCCTGCCGCTCACCCCAGGTGGTCGGCGACGTAGCGTTCGAAGGCAGCGATACCGTCTTCCACGGTGATCAGTTCCATCACATCGTCGAACTCGATCTTGGTGCCCCACTTCAGATCGGTGGCCTGCTTGGCGAGGTATTTGCGTGCCGCATCGTCGTAGCGGTCCACGCAATAGCGACGATCCGAGTACGGGCCGCTGCGGTTCGGATTGCTGGCCGCATGCAGGCCCAGCACCTTGGCGCCCATCGCGTTGGCGATGTGCATCGGGCCGGAATCGGGCGTCATCACCAGGTTGGCGCGGGCCAGCAGGGCGGGCAGCTGCTTCAGCGTGTCCTTGCCTACCAGGTCCAGCGCCGGCGTGTGCAGCTGTGCCTGGATGGCGTCGGCCATGCTGCGCTCAAGTTCGCTGCGGCCGCCGCACAGCACCACCTGCCAGCCGCGCGTAACCGCGTGGTTGGCCACGGCGGCGTAGCGGTCGGCGTACCAGTTGCGGCGCACGTGGCTGGAGCACGGCGAGATCATCAGCACCGGGCGACCATCGTCGTGCCACTGCGCGGCGGCCCACTCATATGCCGACTGCGGCACGGCCAGGTCCCAGCTGACCTCGGTCTGGCGCAGGCCCAGCGGTTCGCAGAAGCTGCCGATGGCATCGAGCACATGGATGCCCGGACGGTCGGGAATGCGTTCGTTGATGAAAAGCCCATGCAGGTCCTTCGAGCGGCTGCGGTCGTAGCCGATGCGGCGCTCGGCCGGAATGAAGGCCGACAGCAGGTTGGCGCGGAACGCGACCTGCATCTGCAGCAGCGCTTCGAAGCGCCCCGGCGGCAGCTGCCTGCGCAGTTCCTTGACCCCGGCCATGCCGCTCTTCTTGTCGTAGGCATGGAAGGTGACGCCGGGCAGGCCGTCGAGCAGCTTGTGGCCAACCTTGTCGATGATCCAGTGGATCGGCGTGTCCGGGCGCGCGGCCTGCAGGGTACGCACCAGGGGCACCACGTGGGTGACATCGCCAAGTGCGGACAGGCGCAGGAGGCACAAGGAGGAGGACGCTGATGCCATGTGTTGTTAGACTCAATGAAATGGTCGCATTCGACGCCAATGAAGCGCTGACGCCATGCCGCGAGGGTCGCGGCATCGGGGCCATTCTGTTCGACCGCGAGCGGCTGCGGCAAGCCGAGATCGGCCTGTTCTCGCCCCAGCACTGGGGCAGCAGGGCCCGGCCGGTGGGCGAGGGCGGCCGCGGCAGCGCCTGGTTCGTCGATGCGCCGTTCGGTGCCAGCGTGCTGCGCCACTACCTGCGCGGCGGCATGGCGGCCCGTATCAGCCATGACCAGTACCTCTGGCGCGGCTCGGACCGGACCCGCAGCTTCGCCGAATTCCGCCTGATGCGCGCCCTGCGCGAGAAAAAGCTGCCGGTGCCACGGCCGATCGCCGCCTTCTACATGCGCGAGGGCCTGCGCTACCGGGCGGCGATCCTGATGGAGCGGATCGAGGGCGTGCGCTCGCTGGCCGACCGCGCACTGGTGGCCGGCCGGGGGGCTCCCTGGGAGGAGACCGGGCGCCTGATTGCCCGTTTCCATCGTGCCGGCCTGGACCATGCCGATCTCAACGCGCACAACATCCTGTTCGATGGCAGCGGCCATGGCTGGCTGATCGATTTCGACCGCGGCGTGATCCGCATCCCGGCGACCGCCTGGCGCGAGCGCAACCTCAAGCGCCTGCTGCGCTCGCTGATCAAGCTGCGCGGCGAGCGCAGCGTGGAAGACGTGCAGAAGGACTACGCGCGGCTGCGCCGTGCCTATGACATGGCCTGGAACCGGGGCACCTGATGGACTGGGCGTTGCGTTTCCTCGGCGTCGGCAATGCGTCGGCGGTCGAGCTGGGGTCGCCGATGTCGGTGATCGAGCGCGATGGGCGCCCATGGCTGACCATCGATTGTGGTGGCGAAGGCCTGACCGCGTTCAAGGCGCACTACGGGCAGATGCCGCAGGCGCTGTTCGCCACCCATGTGCACCTGGACCACGTGGCCGGCTTCGAGCGCCTGTTCGTGGATACCTTCTTCAATGCGCACCGGCGCGGCAAGGTGCGCCTGTACGTGCCCGCCACGGTGGTGCCGCTGCTGCACAAGCGCATCGGGGATTACCCGAACGTGCTGGCCGAGGGCGGTGCGAACTTCTGGGATGCCTTCCAGCTGATCGTGGTGGGCGAGGCGTTCTGGCACGAGGGCGTGCGCCTGGAAGTGTTTCCGGTGCGCCACCACTGGCCGGAGACGGCCTATGGCCTGCGCCTGCAGGGCGCGCTGACCTGGAGCGGCGATACCCGGCCGATTCCGGAGATGCTGGCCCGCTTCGCCAGTGACAACGAACTGATCGCTCACGATTGCGGCCTGCACGGCAATCCCTCGCATACCGGCGTGGACGATCTGGAGCGTGAGTACAGCGCCGAACTGCAGGCGCGGATGATGCTGTACCACTACGCCAGCGCGGCCGATGGTCTGGCGCTGGCTGCGCGTGGGCACCGCGTGGCGCAGCCGGGGCAGTGCGTGCCGCTGGCGAGCCCGACCGCCCCGCACGTGCTGGTCCAGGACCCGCCGTGAGCGGTACCGGCCAGCCCGCAGATGCGGCGTTGGCTGCCGGGCTGGAGGCGCTGGAGCGTGCACTGCATGCGCCGCAGGTGCGTGCCGACCGCGAGCAACTGGCCGCATTGCTGGATGAGGATTTCAGCGAGATCGGCAGCTCCGGCCAGTGCTACGACCGTGCGGCCGCGCTGGTGGAGATTCCGCTGGAGCGTGCCCAGGTGCAGATCGAATCGGAGCAGTACGCCGTCTGGCTGCTGTCGCAGGACCTGGCCCAGGTGCGCTACCGCAGCCGCCATCACCTTGATGGGCCGCTGCAGCACTGGGTGCTGCGCAGTTCGCTGTGGCGCGGGCACGGGGACAGATGGCGCATGGTGTTCCACCAGGGCACGCCCGAGGCAGGGTAGCGCGGCGCCATGCCGGGCCAAGAATGCGAAGCCGGGGTCAGATCCCTTTGCCATGCAAGGGGATCTGAGCCCAGTGCGGAAAAGGCGGTGGCCCAGCCGGCTGACCTCGGCGCCCGCGTCGATCGATACCGTTGCTGCCTTCCGGCCCTGGCGGGGTTTTCGACCTAGCGTCGCGAGGGGCCGACGGGGCCACCATAGAGACGTTGGCCGCCCGGTGGGCGGCCAGTTCACGGATCAGGGGAAACAGCGCGCGGCGCGCCGGAGACCACAGCCGGACTGCACATCGGGCTGGCCGATGGCAGACGCGCATTCTAGCGCAGACGGGCCCATCGACGCCAGCTTCATGCACTGAATCGGCTGTAACCCGCTTCCGGCGGCAGCGGCCTGGGGCTGCCGCCGTTGCTAGAATGCCGGCCAGGAGGAACGACCTCCCCCACATCGGGAACCAATGACCAGGACGGCCTGGCCCTACCAAGAGGAGGGCCGTCATGGCCTGGATCTATCTGTTGTTTGCCGGCCTGCTGGAAATCGTCTGGGCCGTGTCCATGAAGCAGTCCGAAGGCTTCACCCGGCTCACCCCCACCGTGGTCACCATCATCGGCATGATCGCCAGCTTCTGGTTGCTGGCGGTGGCCATGCGCAGCCTGCCGCTGGGAACCGCCTATACGATCTGGACCGGCATCGGCGCGGTCGGGGCGTTCGTGGTTGGCATTGTGTTCCTGGGCGAGCAGGTCAGCCCGATGCGGATCGGTGCGGCGGTGTTGATCGTTTCCGGCCTGGTGCTGATGAAACTCTCCAGCAGCTGAATTTATTTACTCATGGCGGGGAATGGATTCTCCGCCACATGCGGCAATATGCATTTTCGGCAAAACCATTTTGTCCGCCCCTGTTATTTGACGCACGTCATAAAAATAGCGCGCGTGATTCACATGCCGCTGGCACCGTCGGTCGCACAGTGCCGCCATTCGTCGGGCGAAATCGGGGAGTTTTCGCCTTGATGGACGCGCTGGCGCACCTGTCCCCGGGTGCGATCGCGTGAAGATGTGAAGATTTTCAGGAGTTAATGCCTTCAGGCCTTGTTCCCGTTCGGGGAGCCGGGGTGGGCCGCATTGTCTCCAAAAAACCTGCCAGCTGTGCCATCCGGTCTTTTCATGGAGATTTACCGATGAACCGCATTTACCGTCTGGTTTTCAATCGTGCCCTTGGGGTAATGCAGGTTGCTTCGGAGGTCGCCCAGAACCCCGGCGGAAGCGCGGTCAGCGCAGGGCGGGTGCCGCGATTGCGGGCGCACCAGCTGGCGGCGGCTTTGGCCGCCACACTGGCCAGCGGATCGGCATTCGCAGCGTGCACGGGCACCACAACCGTAAACTGCGACAGCACCACCAGCATCAACAACTACTCCAACGCGACCAACGGCCTCACGCTGAACATCGACGCGGGTGCATTGCTGCGTACGCCGCCGATCGTAGGCGGCGGCAACGCAGCAACGCTGACCGGCGACAACGTGACGGTCAACAACAATGGCACGATCGATCCGAGCTCGATCATCCTCGCCTCGCCCGGCCTGGTCATCGGCAATGGTTCTGCCAACAACAGCGCGATCGTCGTCAACAACAACGCCAGCGGACAGATCAAGGGTGTCGTCAACATCGCAACGCTGCTGGGCTTCGGTGGACAGGCGCTGGTGGCACAGAATGTCAACGGCACCACCACCATCAACAACGCCGGCCTGATCAGCACGTCGCTGATCGGTGCAGGCAGCGTTTCCGACGCGACCACGGTGGTGACCTATGGTGGTGCAGCCGCCAATGTGGCCAACACAGGCACCATCGACGGACGCGTCGGCCTGGGTGCTTCTGGCGGTAACACGTTCCTCAATGCGGGGGCGGTCAGTGGCAGCGTTCACCTGGGTGATTCAAGCGGCGGCAACACCTTCACCGCAGTGTCGGGTTCCAGCGTTGTGAGCGGCGGCGGCAGCGCTCTTGCCGGCGTGATTACCGGTGTCACCGGGGTAAAGGTTGCGGCTGCGGGATCGGTCGACGCCGGTACCGGCAGTGGTGCGGCCAACAACACGCTGGTGTTGCAGAACGTCGTCAGCGGTCCGGGGTCCGGCACCGGCGGAGCGGTGACCACGCTGGGCTGGAACCAGTACCTCAACTTCCAGAAGCTCACCGTCAACAGCGGCACCTGGAACCTGCAGGGTGCGTGGGCGGGTGCAGGTACGAGCACGCTCAATGATGGCCTGGTCAATTTCAACAATGCCGGTTCCTTCGGCACAGGGCTGTTCACCGCCAACGGCGGTGCCATCGCCTCTGCCACGGCCGGTCTGAACCTGGCCAACGCTTTCAGCCTTGGTGGCAATCTGTCCCTGGCAGGGACCAATGCGTTCAGCCTGGGGGGCTTGCTGTCCGGTACTGGCGGGCTGACGGTCAACAACACCGGCATCGTTACTCTCGGCGGCGCAAACCTGTTCTCCGGCGGCGTCAACCTCAATGCCGGCGGCCTGGTACTGGGCAATGCCGGTGCACTGGGCAGCGGCAACCTGACCGTGGGTGGCAGCGCTTCACTGGATACGACGGCGGGCTTCACCCTGGGCAACAATCTGGTGATCAATGGCGGGGGCTCGCTGAACCTGCTCGGCAGCAATGCGTTGTCATTGAACGGTTCGATCTCCGGTGCCGGCAACCTGACCAAGAGCGGCGCCGGCACCCTCACCTTGAACGGCGCCAATGCGCTGACCGGCAGTTTCAACCTGGCCGGAGGCGCGTTGGCGCTGGGCGCGGGCGGCAGCCTGTCACCCACCGGTGCGATCACGGTCGGCGTCGGTACCACCCTGGACCTGTCGGCGGCCGCCAACCAGACCATCGGTTCGCTGGCGGGCCTCGGCGGTTCGGTCAACCTGGGCAGCCACACGCTCACCCTCGCGGGGCTGGGCGATACCAGCTACAGCGGCACGTTCGCCGCAGGCACGGGTGGCCTGGTCAAGCTGGGCACCGGCGTGCAGACCTTGTCGGGCGTGAACAACCTCAGTGGCGGCGTGGCACTCAACGGCGGCGGCCTGCTGCTGGGCAATGCTGCTGCGCTGGGCAGCGGTGCGCTCAGTGTCGGCGGCAACGTGACGCTCGATGGAACCACGGGGGCGCTTGCACTGGCCAACGCGGTCAACCTCGGTTCGGGTGCCAGCCTCAATCTGCTCGGCAACCAGGCGTTGACGTTCAACGGCGTGATCGGTGGCACCGGTGGCCTGGTCAAGAGCGGTGCGTCGTCGCTGACGCTCAATGGCGCCAACACCTTCGGCGGCGGCGTGGCGTTCAATGCCGGCAGCCTGGTGCTGGGCAACGCTGGAGCACTGGGAACCGGTGCGCTGAATGTTGGTGGCGTGGTGTCGCTCGACACCAGCGCGGCGCTTGCGGTCGGCAATGGCATCACGCTGGGCGCGGGTGGCTCGCTCAATGTGCTGGGCTCGAACGCATTGACGCTGGGCGGCGCCATCGGTGGCACCGGCAGCCTGGTCAAGAACGGTGCCGCCACGCTTACGCTGGGTGGCGCAAATACCTTCACCGGCGGCCTGGCGATCAATGCCGGCAAGGTTGCGGTGGGCAGCGGCGGAAGCCTGGCCGCCGGCGGTGCGGTCAGCCTGGCCGGCGTTGGCGCGGACCTGGACATCTCGCTCGGCGGCAACCAGACCATCGGCGCGCTGTCCGGTATTGCCGGCAGCACGGTGACGCTGGGCAGCAGCACGCTCACCTTCGGTGATGCCACCAACCAGACGTTCGCCGGCGTGATCGGCGGCACCGGTGGCCTGATCAAGCAGGGCACCGGCGTGCAGACGCTGAGCGGCGCCAACACCTTCAGTGGCGGCGTGAATCTGACGGCGGGTGGCCTGCTGCTGGGCGACAGCAGTGCGATCGGCAGCGGGGCGTTGACGGTCAGCGGCAACGGTTCGCTGGATACCACGGCAGCGTTGAACCTGGGCAATGCGATCAACCTCGGCGCGGTCCTGACCCTGCCGGGCAGCCAGAACCTGGCCCTGGCCGGCAACATCACGGGCACCGGCAGCCTGGTCAAGAACGGCGCGGCGACACTGACCTTGAACGGTACCAACACCTTCAGTGGTGGACTGAACGCAAACGCTGGCGCCCTGCTGCTGGGCAACAGCGGCGCACTCGGCACGGGGACGCTGGGCATCGGTGGCAACGTCTCGCTCGACGGCAGTGCGCCGCTGAACCTGGGCAACAACGTGGCACTGGGTGCAGGCGCCGCGTTGTCGCTGCCGGGTTCGCAGTCGATCACGCTGGGTGGGGTGGTGTCCGGTGCGGGCAGGCTGGTGAAGAACGGTGCCACCACCTTGACCCTCAATGGCGCCAACAGCTTCGGTGGCGGGCTGACCGTCAACGGCGGCGGCCTGCTGCTGGGCAATGCCGGCGCGCTGGGCACCGGTGCATTGTCGGTGGGGGCCAATACCACGCTGGACAGTTCGGTGGCGCTGGACCTGGCCAACAGCGTCAACCTCGGCGCCGGTGCGGTGCTGGATCTGCTGGGCAGCCAGAACGTGTCGCTGGGGGGCGTCATCAGCGGCACCGGCGGGCTGGTCAAGAACGGTGCGGCGACACTGGCGTTGAACGGCGCCAATACGTTCAGCGGGGGCGTCGGGCTTAACGCGGGCGTACTGCAGCTTGGCAACGCACAGGCGCTGGGTACCGGCCAGCTGGACGTGGGCGGCAACGCTTCGCTGGATGCCACTGCGGCGCTTTCGGTGGGCAACACCCTCGGCCTCGCCGCCGGCGCCAACCTCACCGTGCTGGGCAGCAATGACCTGACGCTGACCGGTCCGGTGTTCGGCGCCGGCGGGCTGATCAAGGATGGCGCGGCGCGCCTCACGCTGTCTGGCGCCAACACGTTCGGGGGTGGCACCACCGTCAACGCCGGCACGCTGGCGCTGGGGGCCGGTGGCAGCCTTGCCGCGGCCGGTGCGGTGGATCTTGCCGGTGCCGGTGCGACGCTGGACATCTCCGCAGCCGGTGCCGCGCAGACCATTGGCGCACTCAACGGCGTCGCAGGCAGCCAGCTGGCGCTGGGCGCGCAGTCGCTGACCTTTGGCGGCGCCGGCAACGGCAGCTTTGCCGGCGTGATCGGTGGCACTGGCGGCCTGGTCAAGACGGGTACCGGCGTGCAGACGCTGTCCGGTGCCAACACCTTCAGTGGCGGTGTTGCACTCAACGCGGGTGGCCTGATCCTCGGCAATGCCAGCGCGCTCGGCACCGGTGCGCTGGGCATCGGTGGCACCACCACGCTGGACAGCACGGTGGCGTTGAACCTGGCCAATGCAGTGAACTTCGGTGCGGGCACGCAGCTGACGCTGGGCGGCAGCAACGATGTCACGCTCGGTGGCGTGGTGGCCGGCAATGGCAGCCTGGTCAAGAACGGTACGGGCCTGCTGACCCTCAACAACACCAACACCTTCGCTGGCGGCCTGACCCTGAACGGTGGTGGCCTGGTCGTCGGTGCGGATGGTGCGCTTGGTACCGGCGCGCTGGCGGTGAATACCAGCACCACGCTGGATGCGGGCGCGGCAGTGACGCTCGGCAATGCGGTCACGCTGGGCTCGGGCGTTGCACTGACGGTGCCGGGCAGCAATGCGCTGACGCTGTCGGGCGTGGTCGGCGGCAATGGCAGCCTGATCAAGAACGGCGCTACCACGCTGACGCTGTCCGGTGCCAACACCTACACCGGCGGTACCACCATCAATGCCGGCACGCTGGCGCTGGGCACGGGCGGCAGCCTGGCCGCGGCGGGTGACGTCACGTTGGGGGCGGGCGCCGGCTTCGATATCTCCGGTGCCGGCAGCAGCCAGACCATCGGCGCACTCAATGGTCTGGGCGGCAGCACGCTGGCGCTGGGCGGAAACTCATTGACGTTCGGTACGGCCGGCAACGCCGCGTTCGACGGCGTGATCAGTGGCGGCGGGGGGCTGGTCAAGGTGGGCGCGGGCGTACAGACGCTGTCCGGTGCCAACACCTTTGGCGGCGGCGTGACCCTCAATGCAGGCGGGCTGGTACTCGGCAATGACGCGGCGCTGGGCACCGGTGCATTGACGGTCGGCGGTGCTGCCACGCTGGATACCACCGGCCTGGCAACGCTGGCCAACAACATCGCGCTCAACGCCGGGCTGACCGTGCTCGGGACCAACGCACTGACGCTCAACGGCGTCCTTTCCGGTGCCGGCAGCCTGACCAAGAACGGCAGCGCGACGCTGACCTTGAATGGCATCAACAGCTATACCGGTGGCACCAACATCAACGCCGGCACGCTGGCGCTGGGGGCCGGTGCCAGCCTGGCGGCGAGCGGTACCGTGAACCTCGCCACAGGTGCCACGCTGGATCTGTCTGCCGGCAGCGGCACGCAGGTGTTCGGAACCCTGGTCGGCAACGGTACGGTGAACCTCGGCGCCAACTCGATCGAAGTCGGCGGCGCCACCAATGGCACCTTCAGTGGCTCGATCGCAGGCACGGGTGGCCTGACCAAGGTCGGTACGGGCATCGAGACGCTGACCGGTGCCAACACCTACACCGGCGGCACCTTCATCACTGCCGGTACGCTGGCGATTGGTCCGGGCGGCAGCCTTGCAGCCACCGGCGCGGTGACGCTGAGCGCTGCAGGCACCGGCTTCGATATCTCCACCGCAGGTGCCAACCAGACCATCGGCTCGTTGAACGGCGTGGCGGGCTCGACGGTGAGCCTGGGTGCACAGACGCTGACACTCGGTGGTGTGGGCAACAGCCTCTTCGATGGCGCGATTTCCGGCACCGGTGGCCTGGTCAAGAATGGCGCCGGCGTCCTCACACTGGGAGGCGCCAATCTGTTCAGTGGTGGCGTCGCACTCAACGGTGGTGGCCTGGTGGTCGGCAACAACGCTGCGCTCGGCAGCGGTGCGCTGGCAGTGGGCGGCAACGCGACGCTGGATGCATCGACAGGCGTCAGCCTGGCCAACAACATCGGGCTCGCAGCGGGCGCGAACCTCGACCTGCTTGGCAGCCGGGCGCTGACACTGGGCGGTGTGATTTCCGGTACCGGCGGCCTGGTCAAGGACGGTGCGGCCACCGTGACCCTGAGCGGTGCCAACACCTACACCGGTGGTACCACCATCAACAACGGCACGCTGGCGATCGGCGCGGGTGGCAGCCTCGCCGCGACCGGCGCGGTGAACCTGGCCGGTGCCGGCACGTTCGACATTTCGGCGGGCAACCAGGCCATCGGCTCGCTGGCCGGCGTCGCCGGCAGTACGGTGGCGCTGGGTGGCAGCACGCTGACCCTGGGCGGCACCGTGGACAGCACCTTCAGCGGTGCGATCAGTGGCAACGGCGGCCTGGTCAAGAACGGTGCAGGCGTGCAGACGCTCAACGGCGGCAGCACCTTCAGCGGCGGCGTAACGCTCAACGCCGGCGGCCTGGTGGTCGGCAACAATGCTGCGCTGGGCACCGGTGCGGTGACGGTCGCGGGCGCTGCGACGCTCGATTCGAACACAGCGGTCACCCTCGCCAACAACTTCACCCTCAACAACGCGTTGACCGTCCTCGGCAGCAACAACCTCACCCTCAACGGCAACCTGAGCGGCACCGGCAGCCTGACCAAGGAGGGAGCCGCAACGCTGACCCTGAACGGCACCAACACCTACACCGGTGGCACCAACATCAACGCCGGTACATTGGCACTGGGCGCTGGCGCGAGCCTGCACGCCAGTGGCATCGTCAACCTGGCCTCGGGTGCGATCTTCGATCTGTCGGCGGGCAGCGGCACGCAGCAGTTCGGCACACTGGTCGGCAACGGTACGGTGAACCTGGGGGCCAACACGCTGACGATCGGTGATGCCAGCAATGGCACGTTCAGTGGTTCGTTGGCCGGCTCGGGTGGCCTGATCAAGGAAGGCTCGGGGACCCAGACGCTGACCGGCACCAACACCTTCACCGGGGGTACCACCATCAACGCCGGCACGCTGGCGATCGGCGCCGGTGGCAGCCTGGCGGCGACCGGTGCGGTGAACCTGGCCAATGCCGGTACCACCTTCGACATCAGCGCGGGTGGTGCGCAGGCGATCGGTTCGCTGGCAGGCGTGGCGGGTTCGACCGTTGCGCTGGGCGGCAGCACGCTGACCCTCAATGGCGTGGGCAATACCACGTTCGCCGGCACCATCGGAGGGGCCGGTGGCCTGGTAAAGAACGGCGCAGGCATCCAGGGCTTGACTGGCGTCAACGTCTTCACGGGCGGCGTGACCCTCAATGCCGGTGGCCTGCTGCTGGGCAACGACGGTTCGCTGGGCACCGGCGCGCTGACCGTGGGCGGCAACGCCAGCCTGGACGGCACCAGCGCGCTGACCCTGGCCAACACCGTGCAGCTGGCCAATGGCACGCTGACCCTGGCGGGCAGCAACGCGCTGACCTTGAATGGCCCGATCAGCGGCGCTGGCGGCCTGCTGAAAGATGGCGCGGCAACCGTCACCCTGGGCGGCGCCAGCACCTACACCGGTACCACCACCATCAACAGCGGCACGCTGGCGGTGGCGGCCGGTGGCAGCCTGTCCGGTGCCAGCACGGTGAACCTGTCCGGTGCCGGCACGTTGGACATCAGTGCCGGTGGCAGCCAGAGCATCGGTGGCCTGGCCGGCGTGACCGGATCCAGCGTGGTGCTGGGCGGTGCGACCCTGACCACCGGCGGCGACAACGGCAGCACCACCTTCGGCGGTGTGCTCAGCGGCACTGGTGGCCTGGTGCAGAGCGGCACCGGCACGCTGACCTTGAGCGGCGACAACGTCTATACCGGCGGCACCACCATCAATGGTGGCAGCACGCTGCAGATCGGCAATGGCGGCAGCACCGGCTCGGTGCTGGGCGACATCACCAACAATGGCAGCCTGGTCTACAACCTGGGCACGACGGCAACCGTGGGTGCGGTGGTCAGTGGCAGCGGCGGCCTGACCCAGGCCGGTAGTGGCACGCTGGTGCTGACCGGCAACAACACCTACACCGGCGGTACCACCATCAATGCCGGCGGCACGCTGCAGGTGGGCAATGGCGGTGCGACCGGCGCGATCGTCGGTGACATCACCAACAACGGTGCGCTGGTGTCCAACGTGGCCGGCAACACCTTGCTGGGCGGCACCATCAGCGGCACCGGTGGCCTGACCCAGGCCGGTGCCGGTACGCTGACCCTGACCGGCAACAACACCTATACCGGCGGTACCACCATCAATGCCGGTGGCACGCTGCAGGTGGGCAATGGCGGTGCCACCGGTGCGATCACCGGCAATGTCGCCAACAACGGCAGCCTGGTCTTCGACGTCGCGGGCAACACCACCGTCGGCGGCGCGATCAGTGGCAGTGGTGGCCTGACCCAGGCCGGCAGCGGGGTGCTGACCCTGGTCGGCAACAACACCTACAGCGGCGGTACCACCATCAATGCCGGCGGCACGCTGCAGGTGGGCAATGGCGGTACAACCGGCGCCATCGCCGGCGACATCACCAACAATGGTGCGTTGATTTCCAACGTGGCCGGCAACACCGCGCTGGGCGGCACCATCAGTGGCAGTGGCGGCCTGACCCAGGCCGGCAGCGGTACGCTGCTGCTGACCGGCACCAACAGCTACACCGGCGGTACCACCATCAATGCCGGTGGCACGCTGCAGCTGGGCAATGGCGGTGCGACCGGTTCGATCGTCGGTGATGTCACCAACAATGGCACGCTGCTGTCCAACGTGGCCGGCAACACCACGCTGGGCGGCACCATCAGCGGCAGTGGCGGCCTGACCCAGGCCGGCAGCGGCACGCTGACCCTGACCGGCAACAACACCTATACCGGCCCGACCACCATCAACGCCGGTGGCACGCTGCAGGTTGGCAATGGCGGCGCGACCGGTGCGATCGGCGGCAGTGTCGTCAACAACGGCAGCCTGGTGTTCAACGTGGGTGGCAACAGCACCGTCGGCGGCGCCATCAGCGGCAGCGGCGGCCTGACCCAGGCCGGCACCGGCACCGTGGTCCTGGCCGGCAACAACACCTATACCGGCGGCACCACCATCAACACCGGCGGCACGCTGCAGGTCGGCAACGGTGGCGCGAGCGGTGCGATCACCGGCAACGTCAGCAACAACGGCAGCCTGGTGTTCAACGTGGGCGGCAACAGCACCGTCGGCGGCACCATCAGCGGCAGCGGCGGCCTTACCCAGGCCGGTACCGGCACCGTGATCCTGACCGGCAACAACACCTATACCGGTGGCACCACCATCAACGCCGGTGGCACGGTGCAGGTCGGCAACGGTGGGGCCAGCGGCGCGATCACCGGCAACATCACCAACAACGGTGGCCTGGTGATCAACACCGGTGGCACCACCACGCTGGGCGGCAGCATCAGCGGCGGCGGTAGCATCGTGCAGGCCGGCCCCGGTGGCCTGAACCTCGGCGGCAACAGTGGTGGCTTCAACGGTACCGGCCAGGTCACCGGCGGCGGCCTGAATGTCACCGGCACCATCGGCGGCCAGTGGACCATCGGCAGCGGTACCACGCTGTCCGGCACCGGCACCATTGGTGGCACCGGCGGTGGCGTGACGGTGTCCAGTGGTGGCGTGCTGTCGCCGGGTAATGGCCCGGGCAACGGCAGCGGCACAGGCAATGGCACCGGCACGATCACCGTGGGTGGCAACCTGACCCTGTCGCCGGGCAGCACGCTGGGCATCGATCTGGGTGCCAGCGGCAGCGATACGGTACAGGTGGGCGGCAGCGCCAACGTGGGTGGCAGCACCGTAAAGGTGAACACCATCTCGCCGAGCACCAGCTACCAGCAGGGCCAGCAGTACACGGTGATCAATGCGGGCGGTGGGGTGAGCGGGCAGTTCGCCTCGGCGAACTCGCCGTCGGCCTTCCTGACCATCACCCCGGTCTACACCGCCAACACCGCCAACCTGCAGATCGACGTGGCGCAGACAGCGGCGTTCACCACCGTGGCCAACACGCGCAACCAGTACAACACCGCTGCGGCGCTGGACAGCCTGCCGCAGAGTGGCGCGGCGCTGGGCCTGTACAACACGGTGCTGCTGTATGACGCCGGCACTGCGCGCAGCGCATTCGACCAGCTGTCCGGCGAAGTGCACGCGGCCAGCCGCGCGGTGCTGCTGTACGACAACTATCTGGAAGAGGGCATCCGCCAACGCCTGGGCAGTGAGCTGCCGACCGTGCGTGGTGAGCGTGCCTCGGCCTGGCTGGCTGGTAGCGGCAAGGTGTTCAAGCAGGATGGCGATGGCAATGGCAATGAGATCCGTTCCAACCGCAATGCGGTGATGGCGGGTGTGGACTGGCAGCTGGGTGAACACGTGGTGCTGGGTGCGGCGGCCGGCAACGAACGGCTGGATACGCGCCTGTACGATCGCAGTTCGCGCGCCCGCCTGCGCGGCAACACGTTCGGCCTGTATGCACAGGGACAGTGGAACAACGGCTTTGCGGTCGGTGGCAGCGTGTCGCGCGGTGACTACCGCACGCGCACCACGCGTGAAGCGCCTCTGCTGGGCCAGACCCTGTACAGCCGCCAGGATTCGGACGTGACCATCGCCCAGGTCGAAGGCAGCTGGACCTGGACCCATGGCAGGACCCAACTGCAGCCGTACGTGCAGTTCACCCGGCACTGGGTCGACAGTGATCGTGCGCTGGAGCAGGGTGGCAGTGCCGCACTGGTGCTGGAAGGCGGCAAGGACACGCTCAACGTCAGCACGGTGGGCGTGCGGGGCCGCTGGGACGTGGGTAGCGGCGCGCGCTTCCCGGCGCAGCTGACCGTCGGCCTGGGCTGGCAGCATGCATCGGGTGACACCGATGTGGCCAGCCGCAACCGCTTCGCGGTCGGTGGCGATGCCTTCGATGTCTACAGCGCGGTGATGGCACGCAATGCGCTGGTCAGCCAGCTCGGCGTGGCGGTCGGCCTGGGTCGCAACAGCCAGCTGTCGATGTTCGTGCAGGGCCAGCACGGTGATGGCCGCCGCGATGTCGGCGGGCAGATCAACCTGCGGGTAGGCTTCTAAGGGGGGCGGGCCAGCGGTAGATCCACGCGCTGCGTGGATCTACCGGCGCGGAGGGAGTGAGACCTCCCGCGCCACGGTGTCGGCACTGCAACCACCTCGCTCAGTTCGCCGCATCCTGCGTGCGTCGCCGCAATCCGGCGGGCGGGTCGAACAGGCTCGACGGCACCTCATCGAATGTGACCTCGGTAACCCGCAGGCCGCGTTCGGTACGCTGGTTGCCGGTGCGTCCGCGGTAACCCAGCAGCAGGCCCGTGCGGGTATCGATCCACAACGTGCCGGAGGTGGTGCCATCAGGGCCCTGCGCATTGTCATAGCGCCAGCCGGCAGCGAGGCGACCCAGGATGAACTCGCCGGGTGCGGGAGAGCAGCGCCCTCCGATCGTGTGGCATGGGGCGGCAGGATCGTACCAGTAGGGACCACTGGCGTCGGCGACCGGCAGCGTGTAGTTGCCGCGTTCGCTCACCAGCCATGCCCGGCCGCGCTGGCCCTGGGTGGTCAGCCATGCATCGGGCGCATTGTCGCCGCGGAAATCAATACGGATGGCAGGCCCGCGCAAACGGATCTCGACCTCGACCTCACCACCAGGCGAGCTTGGACCGAGTGGGCCCAGGCCATAGGCGCGTGCCAGCAATCGCGCCTGTGGAGGTTCGTTGTCAGCAGCGTCCGTGGATTGCGCGGCGACGGCCCAGGTTGCTGCCATCAACAGGCTGGCCAGCAG
The DNA here is from genome assembly GCF_059368875.1 of Stenotrophomonas sp. YJH_SMC_82. NCBI lineage: Bacteria > Pseudomonadati > Pseudomonadota > Gammaproteobacteria > Lysobacterales > Lysobacteraceae > Stenotrophomonas > Stenotrophomonas sp. YJH_SMC_82. The sequence continues at coordinate 13,866 of NZ_JCAFSE010000006.1, read as the reverse complement.
CACCTGCATGTCAGCGCGCCAGGTTGTTGCTGTCATGCACGGGGCTCTGCATGCGGACGATCGCGTAGGACTCGATCGGCATGCGGCGATGGCCGGTGATCGGGTCCTCGATCAGCATCGAGGCCGGGCGGAAGCTGTCGCCTTCGCTGACCAGGTCTGAAAGACCGGCAATCACCCGGTCGGCAAAGGGAACGATCAGGGGCATCGGATAGGTGACCTTGATCTTGAGGATGTTGGCGTCCTGCACGCTGACGCGGCTGCTGCCGACACGTGCATCGCGGAAGGCAAGATTGTCGTTCGGCAGCGCATAGCGCCCATCGAACTGGCGCTCGCGGAACTCGTTGTACGCCGCGCGGCTGGGTGAAATGACCTCGATCTTCGGTGACAGCAACGGGTTCTTCCACAGCAGGGCGACCTTGGCGCGGGCGGCGACGGCACCGGCGGCATCCGGCGAGGTCGCGTACAGGGGAGCCATCGCCATTTCCAGTGCGCTGCGCATCTCGGAATGATTGACGCCACTGACCGCGCCGGCACGCGCGGCCTGCAGCGTGGCGAAATCCAGCAGCGACTTGGCGCGATAGATCAGGACGAACTGGAAGATGACCAGTATGAGGAAGACGAAGGCCGGAACCACGATGCAGAATTCAATCAGCGATTGGCCCCGCTGCTGGCGGATGGATGTGCGGATGTGCTTCATTGCAACGCCCTCGTGGATGGCGGTGCCGCAGGCGGAGAAGGGCACCATTGGAACGTCTCGCCCAGCACCGGGGCAATATGCCTGAGGCTGTCCACCGGCATTTCCAGCGTCGAGTAGGCGCCGCGGCACCAGGCGCCGCGCCATGGGCGCACGGCCTCGCGCCAGCCAACGGCGCGCTGATCGCGGTCCAGGAACAACAGGTCGAGTGGATACCCCATGGCCAGGGTGTGCACGCTCGAGCAGGGGGTTATCAGCAGGCCCTGCCCAGGCTGGAGTGGCGCGCGCAACAGCAGGCCGCGCAGCCGCTGGTGCCAGCGATCGGCATGCCAGACGCAGCTGAGCAACTGCTGGTGGTTGCGGATCAGGGCGCCGGTTCTCATGTGCGCGGACTCACAGGATGCCCTGCTGCTTCATCTGCAGGAAGATGAAGTAGGCCAGGACGACGAAGATCAGCGGGAAGAAGAACAGCACCAGCGGCAGCATCATCTTCACCGGCGCTTCCAGGGCCAGCTTCTCGGCGCGAAGGAAGCGCTCTTCGCGGCGCTGCATGGCCTGCGAGCGCAGTGTGTCACTCAGGCTGGCACCCACCCGGTCCGCCTGGATCAAGGCGCTGGTGAAGCTGGTCAACTGGGAAATGTCGGCGCGATCGGACATGCGCCGCAGCGCTTCGGCACGCGGAAGGCCGGCGCGCAGATCACGCAACATGCGCGAGAACTCCTGTGACAGCGGACCGGGTGGACCCTTGTCGACGGACTGTTCGATCGCACCGGTGATGTTCAGGCCCGCTTCGACGGCCATGGTGATGAAGTCGAGGAAGATAGGCAGGTCGCGGATCACATGCTTGGAGCGCGCTTTCCGCCGTTCGCCCAGCCACAGCGTGGGATACATCCACCCGAACGGTGCGCCGAATGCCAGGGCCATCAGCACGGAGCCGACTCCGAACCGGCCCAGCAGGATGATGGTGAGCAACAGGAAGCTACTGGCCACGGCGGCGGAGACGATGCGTGCGCCATACAGTTCTTCCGGTGACAGCACGAAGTCCTGGCCGGCCGACTGCAGGCTGCGATGCGCGCGCTCCAGCTGTGCCGAGGACAGGCGCGGCCCGGCCAGGCGCGTAGCGACCGTAATCAGCGGCCACAGGATGCGCAGCAGCAGCGGCAGCGGATCCTGGTAGTTGCGCTGGTCCACCTCGACCGACTGCACCAGTCCGCGCAGCGCGAATGCAAGCAGCCCAACAGCGGCAGCGGCAAGCAGTGCGACCAGGATGAGCAGGGCGTTCATATATCGATCGTCATGATTTTGCGGCACATGCGGTAGCCGAGGTATTCCAGTACCCCGATCAGGGCCATGACGCACCAGCCGATGAAGGTGTGGAACATGGGGTTCATCGTTTCTGGATAGAACAGCACGAGGAAGCCGACAAGGCCGGCTGGCAGCATCGCCATGACGATGCCCTGCAGGCGCCCCTGCGCGGTAAGTGCCTTGACCTTGCCTTCCATGATGAGCTTGCGCCGCAGCGTTTCGGCGAGCGTGGAGAGGCTCTCGGCGAGATTGCCACCAACCTCGCGCGAAATGCTGACGGCGGCCACGAACAGCTTCACGTCGGCAATGGGCACGCGGGCGGCGAAGTTGTCCAGCGCCTCCTCCGTGCGCACGCCCATGTGCTGCTCGCGCAGTACCAGTGCCAGCTCCTGGGCCAGCGGAGGCAGGCCGTCATGGGCCAGTGCTTCCAGCGCAGGATTGAAGCCGACGCCGGCCTTGAGGCTGCCGGCCAGCATCAGCAGCCCGTCGGGCAACTGCTGCTGGATCTGGTCGAGGCGGCGCTGCTTCAGCCACAGGTAGATCTTGCGTGGCGCTATGGCCAGCAGGATCAGGGCCAGGATCGGCAGCAGCAGGTTACCGCCGGTGACGATCCACAGCAGCACGGGAATCGCCAGCAGCATCAGGACATTGGTCCTGAACAGCACGCGCGGGTCGACGAACAGGAACATGTCGGCCAGATTGACCCGCGCCTGGTCCATGAAGTTGGCGCGGTAACGGTCCATGAAGCCGGAGCTGGCACGCGCCAGCAACAGCACCGAGCCCGTCACGCAGGCAAAACACAGCAGGGCGATCAGCAGGATGTCACTCATTCCGCCGTCCCCCGGTACGGAAAATGTCCAGGTCAACGGCGACGCCGCGCTCGGCAAGCTCTTCATAGAACTCCGGCACTGCACCGGTCGCGACGAACTCGCCCACCACCTTGCCATCGCGTCCGGCAGTGGAGCGTGCCTTGAACAGGAACACATCCTGCAGCTGGATGGTTCCGCTTTCCATGCCCGTCAACTCAGTGATGTGGCTGACCTTGCGCGAACCGCAGGGGAAGCGCTTCTGGTGCACGATCAGGTCCACTGCCGACGAGATCTGTTCGCGCACCACCGTCATCGGCAGCTCCATGCCGGACATCATGACCATCACTTCCAGGCGCGACAGCGCCTCGCGCGGATTGTTGGCATGGGCGGTGGTCAGCGATCCTTCGTGGCCGGTGTTCATGGCCTGCAGCATGTCCAGTGCTTCGCCGCCGCGGCACTCGCCGACCACGATGCGGTCCGGGCGCATGCGCAGCGCGTTGCGCACCAGGTCGCGGATGGAAATGTGGCCCTTGCCTTCCATGTTGGGAGGACGCGCTTCCAGGGCAACCAGGTTGGGCTGGACGAGCTTCAGTTCGGCCGCGTCCTCGATGGTGACGATGCGATCGGTATCGGGAATGAAGTTGGAAAGGATGTTGAGCAGGGTGGTCTTGCCGGAGCCGGTGCCGCCGGTGACGACGATGTTGCGCCGTTCGCGCACCGCAACGATCAGGAATTCCAGCATCGGCTGGCTGAGCGAACCGAAGGTGAGCAGGTCCTTTCCTTCCAGCTTGCGCTTGGCGAACTTTCGGATGCTGATGCTCGGACCGCGCAGCGCCACCGGCGGAATGATGGCGTTGACGCGGGAGCCATCCTTCAGCCGCGCGTCGACCATCGGCGAGCTTTCGTCGATGCGGCGACCGAGGGGCGTCACGATGCGCTCGATGGCTGACAGCACCGCGCGGTCACTGGTGAAGACAATGGGGGACCGTTCGATCCGGCCCGCACGTTCAATGAAGATCTGGTCGTGCGCGTTGACCATGATTTCCGTCACCGTCGCATCGTCGATCAGGTCTTCCAGCGGGCCCAGGCCGATGGCCTCATCGAGCACCTCCTTGGCCAGCCTGCGTGGGTTGATCGTCTTGGGCAGCTCGGAGAACTCCCGTTGCATCACCTCATCGATCAGCTTGATCGTGGCGTTGCGCAGCGACTCATCGTCCATGCTGCGCACGTCAAGCCGGCGCAGGTCCATCTGCTTGACCAGCGAGGCATGCAGCTTTGCACGATAGACCGCCATGTCCGGCGGCAGCTGCTCCGGCCGCGCCAGCTGGCGTTCGCTGGATGGCTGCGCCGGTGCGGGTGCCGGTGCGGGCGTGGCGTCCACCGGTACATCGTTGGCCGCGCCCGCATTGAAACTTCCAGCATCGGCGAGGGGTTCGGCCGGCGGGTCGTCGTCCACCACCTGCAGCAGGTAGTCGCCGATCTGCACGCGGTCACGGCAGGTGAGCGGGCCACGGCTGCCTTTGACCTGTTCGCCATTCACCAGTACCGGCGAGCGGCCTCCCAGGCTCTCGATGAAGATGCCCTGGTCCTCGCGCTTCAGCGCCGCATGGCGTTGGGCGATGCTCCAGCCCTGCAGCACCACCAGGTTGCCGTCGCCACGGCCGATCCCGCATTCACGGTGCAGGCAGCGGACACGTCGCTGGTCGCGGTTGGGTGTGTCGATGAGGATGTTGAACATGCGACGGCTCCGGTCACTGCACGAAATCTTTGTTCCGGCGCGGCATGGCCTGCTGGCCGCGCTCCTGGATCTGTCGCGCACGCTCCAGGCCATCGAGGTTTTCCTGCGAGCCCGGCGTCACCACGCGCGGAGTAACGAACATCACCAGCTCGGTACGGTTGCCACGGAAGCCATCGGAGCGGAACAGCTTTCCGAGGATCGGGATATCGCCCAGCAGCGGCAGGCGCTTGGCATCCTGCTGCGCGCTGGAGTCGATCAGCCCGGAGATGACGATGGTTTCCCCTGCGTGGACGTTGATTTCCGACTCGGTGCGGCGGGTGGTGAAGCCAGGCACGCCCTGCACGGTCACCGTCGGATCGACGCGGCTGACCTCAGCCAGGATGCGGGTGGAGATGTCCTGGTTGAAGTTGACCAGGGGCTCGATGTCGAGCTTGATGCCGTATTCCTTGTAGTCGACGGTGACCTGGCCGAAGCCCTGCGGAACCGGGATCGGCACTTCGCCGCCGGCCAGGAACTTGGCCTGCCCGCCGCTGCGGGCGCTGAGTTGGGGCGAGGCCAGCAGGAACGCCTTGCCCTTGTTCATCATCAGGTTGATCGCCGAGCCGATCTGCGTGGCGATGCCAAAGAAGGCCTGGGTTCCCTGCAGCTTGTTCGGCAGCAGCACGCCGTTGGCCGGGCTCTGCTCGGGGTTGATGCGGTAGTAGTTGTTGTTGGTGAAATCCTTGACGATGCCCGCCACCGGGCCACGGATGACGTTGTCCCACTGGATGCCGAGTTCTTCCAGCGCATTGGTGTCGAATTCCATGATCTTCACGTCCATCTGCACCATCGGGCGCATGCCCACCGGGTCGGCAGTAGTGAAATTCAACACCGTCGGGTAGATCTTTTGGATCGCATCAATGCGGCTGCCGATGCCCGGGTTGATGTCCTGGCCGGTAATGACCACACGGTCGGCGACCGCATGCACATTGATCTTTTCCACGTCGGCCAGCAGGGTACGGATGGTCTCGGCCAGGCTGACGGCATCGTTCTCGGAGATGTCCACCTGCACCTGCAGCTGCTTGCCGTTCTGCAGCCACAGGTGAACCGTGGTGGAGCCGGGCTTCATGCCCATCATGATCAGGTCGCGCGGGCCGACGTTGGTGACCTCGAGCATCTCGCCACTACCGACGGCCACGCGCTTGAGCCCGCTGGGCAGCGTGTAGACGGCGGCCTGGCCGGCATAGATCCGGGCGCGGGTGGGCAGCGGCACCGCAGGCATGGCCGATGCGCTGGTGCGATAGGCGGGATCGGGAACCGGCGCCGGGAAGGCGCTCTGCCCACCGGGTACCGGTGCATGGTTGGTGTTGGGCTGCGGTTGCGCCTGGACAGCAGGGCGCGGTGCGGCCATGACCGGTACCGGGGTCAGCTGGGTGCCGGTGGTCTGTGCCACGGCCAGCAGTGGCGAGGTGACAACAGCGATGGCCGCAGTGGCGGCGATGAGGCTGCGGATTCCATTATTGCTGCGCATTCGTCGACCCTTTGCCCCCAATGATGAATTGCACGCCAGCACGACCCTGCGTGCCGTTGCCGAGCAGTTCCCTCTGCGTCATGCCACTGAGGCCGAACGCACCACGATCCTCCACCTGGCGAAGCATCACCCGCATCGAACCCGCCTTGGCGGCGACCGTGAGTCGCTGCGCCTGTGCCGGTGTCAGTTCCAGAGTGATGTTCGAATAGCCCTGCTGGTCTTCCGAGGCCGGCGTTTCGCCGACGCGGTTGCCGGTTGCCAGAACGTTGATGTCCTCAAGCAGCGGCAGCACCCGGGCACCGGTCTGTTCCTGCTCGACGGTGAGCAGGATGTCGACGTGATCTCCGGGAGCAATCATGCCGGAGATCGAGTTCGTCTCGTCCACCTGGAGGGTGTAGCCCACGTTGCCCTTGGCGATCACGCGCGAGAACTGGTCGTACAGCGGTACCAGTGCACTGGCACCCAGCGGTGCACCTTCGCGGATCGGCGCGCGCAGCATGCGGCCGCTGTACTCGGACACATTGTCCGGCGTGATCGCATCGGCAGGCGGCAGGTCGGCGGGGACTTCGCGCACTGCAAGGTCGGCAACGGTGACAATGCTGCCCGGCTCCATGTCGGTCTTGGGCACGGCTACCGGCACCATTTCCACCGGCGGAGCGGCACGCTCGTTCACTGCCTTCTGCACGTAGCGCACGGCGACCAGGGCCGCGAACAGGCCGAGCGCGAGGGCGATGATGATGAAGACGACGTTGCGGTTGGCTTTCAGCGGGAGCGCCTTCATACGACTCCCATCGACAGCATGTAGGTGAACCCCTGGTACGCCTTGCGCAGTGAATCGATCAGCTCGAGCACGATGTTCGGCTCGGCGACCAGGACCAGGACACCGACGGAAGCGACCACGGCGTACTCGATCAGTGCGGCCCCGCGCTGGCGGCGTAGGGACGGGGGAATGCGTTTTCTCATGGCGGTGGTCTCAGTGCTGCGACTGGTTGACGACAATCGAGGTTCCCTGCTCGTGCCGGTTGAAGGTCATGGTCATTTCCTGGCTGCCCTTGCTGTAGCGGACAACGCACTGCAGCGCGATCATCGAACACCCCGCAGGGCCGGAACTTCGGCTCCAGCCGTCCGCAGGGAGGCGGCTGGCATAGAAGGCATCGGTCTGGAACGGAGACAGCGTGCTTTCCATGGACAGGCTGCGCCCGGGCGTGTCCAGGTAGGTGATGTCATTGATCACCTGCGTCCCGGACGGTTTCGGGAAATCGGCGCCGGCCGCGGCATCGGGCTTGCGCTTGAGCAGGCGTGTAATGCCGATCTGTGACTGGCTGCCACTGCCCTTGGCCGATACCTCGATGGTCACGTAGTACTCGCCGTGTGCGTGGCCGATCACGGTCTTGCCGCCGACCTCGTTGATCACGGTCTGCCCGGGCCATTCGCGGTTGTAGTAGCTGACGATGGACGACACCGGCAATGCGGACGTGAAGCGCGAGATGCGCATGGGCAGGCCGTTGTAGAGCATGTCCTTGGCCACCCACTCGCTCTGCGCGCCCTCGGGCTCGGGAATGTCCGGCCAGGACGCGGCCAGCGCAGGCCAGGCGAACAGCAGCGCGGCCAGTGCCGCCAGCAGGTCAACGCGACGGCGCATAGGCAGGCAACTTGTCGACAGGCACCACGTCGGGCGCGATGTAACCGGGATCAAGCCTGCTCAGCGTCCCGATCATCGGGATGCCGGAGAGGCCGTCAAACGCCTTGGCGATGCCCGCCATGTGCTGGGATGGCACCAGTGGCTTGACCTGCGCGATCACCGAGCGTGACGAGTTGACCTTGAGCCCGGAACCGGCTGCATTCCAGGGGTCGGCCAGCACCACATGGGTGGCCTGCAGCTTCAGGCCCAGCGAATCGAAGGGTTCCAGATAGGCGGCAGCACTGCCGTTGGCACTTTTCAGATCCTGCACATCCAACCGCAGCTGGGCCTGGGTCAGGCCGTTGCGGTTGGGCGGGAACGAACCGAACATCGAGGTCACGTCGCCGATCTTCTTCATCATGCCGCCTGCCGACGTGCTGGTGTAGGAGACCAGGGCGAGGTCACCGCGCCGCACCAGCGGCTGGTTGGAGAAGGTATTCATCAGGACGTCGCCGACGGCGGCATCGCGTGCGCCGGTCTGCGCCTGGCTGACGATGGGATCGTTGGCAGGCCCGAAATAGCGGTCGACGGCAAGATCGCGCTGGCGGCCGCTGGCCGGCAGCTTGTAGTCCGGCGATACGGTGGCTTCCCAGGCGATCGCGCGCGCGGCCTGCTGGGTGGCCTGGCGGGCGTGGATGTACTTGGCCAGGATCGGGATCAGCAGGAAGATCGGCACCAGCACGGCGCAGAGCACGGCGACTTCGGTGAGACTCTGGCCGCGCTGGCGACGCGCGCCGCGGAATGGGCGTTCCCTGTCCATGGCTACCTCAGCAGGTCATCGTTGGGAGGACGGTTCGCGCGGTACCTCGAGGTCGCCGCGTTCAAAGGGTTGGCCCACCGTCATGCGCTGCGTGGTCAGGCGGGTGCCATTGCCGTCGAGGGGTTCCTGCTCCAGGACAATGGCGTAGCGGCTCGGCCGGTAGTCGTTCAGTGCACCGGGGGTGAAGCCCCAGCTGGCACCAGCCGACCACACGCACTGGCTGAACCTTCCGTTCTCGTCCTTCCACACGTTGCACGGCTGGCCAGCGACCCTGCGGTTGCCCGCGCGCTGGAAGCCCGGAGAGGCGCTGCCTTCGTCGGCTTCGGCGGCAAAGCGGGTGAGCCCGTCGCTGTCGGCGGGGGACTGGCTACGCTCTCCCGTTGCCAGATCGACCTGCTCCACGCCGGAGGCGCTCTGGGTCTCCTGCAGGCCGGTAGCCTCCAGCCGGAACTGGCAGCTGGTCGCAGGGCCATCGTTGAGCAGGCGCCACTCGCGGGTACGGAACACTTCCTCTTTGCTGGAAAGCCAGGCTTCGTAACGGACGGTTCCCAGGCGGGCGACATCGGCGTCATCCAGTGCGCGGGTCGGCAATCCTGCCGCCTGGCAGTCGCTCAGTGCCTGCTGGTAGCTGGTGCGCGCCGCGTTGCGTCCATCCACCAGGGTTTCGGCAATCTGGTCAAGATGGATGCCCGGCATGTTCCTGGCAGCGGCGGGCTCGCCGTTGTCCGCCGCGCTGCCACAGCCGCTGATCAGCAGTGTGGCGATCGACAGGTGCAGGCGATTGAAAACAGCAAACGTCATGGCATCAAGGCTCCGGCTGCCGCCAGGGCAGCCTTGGTGGTGGCATCGGTCTTGACCAGTCGTGCCTGCCAGTAAGGGCTGAACAGGTTTCCGGTTTCACGCTTGCGGTCATCGCGGCTGAACATGCGCAGCTGCACCGGGCGGTCGAAGAACACCTGCGCGGAGGAAAGTGCGGCGATCTTGTTGTTGGCCATCCTGTCCGGCAGTTCCATCTGCGAGCCGGCCGGGGCGCCGATGCCGGCGCCGGACGTGGTGCGCGCGCTGGTGCCGGCGGTCTCGGCATAGATGGTGAAGACCGGGCCGACCTTGTCGCGGTCACGATCATTCTCGGCGTAGGGCTGCAGTGCCTGCCCGGCCTTGACGTCGTGATAGTCGCGCAGGCCGTTGTAGCCGGTGAAGAAGGCCTTGCGATGCTGGCCATTGGCGAAGCGCACGTTGGCATCCTGGCTGCGGTCGACAATCCACGCCGCGCCACGATTGCGGCGCACCGCTTCGCCATACGGACGGTAGCGGCGGCGGTCCCAGTCCGAGTACCAGCCGTTGCCGTTGCCGAAGCCGTTGAGGAAGCGCTGGTTGCGATAGCTTTCCACGGCCTGCGCACCGCCCCAGCCGACCGGAATATCGATATCGGAAAGCGGCCATGGCAGCGGAAGCTCGACGGCCATGGTGTCCAGCGCTGCCCATCGGTTGTAGTCGACCATGTCGGTGCCGCCGGACTGCACCAGGAAGCCGAGGAAATCATCGCTGCGGCTCTTGCTGAAGCCATCACGCGACTGCATCACCACATTGCGGAAGCGGTCGGCGCCCTGGCGCTGCGTGGCCGAGCCACCGTTGGCGGTACGGGGAATGCTGTAGCGCTGCAGCAGCCGGTTCTCGGCCGTGGCCAGTTGCGTGCCGAGCACCGCGGTTCCGATGGTGCCCAGTTGTGCCTGCGGTGAGTTCCGCTGCAGCACATCCTTGGCGATGGTGTAGCTGTCCAGCCGCGATACGCCCTCGATGACGAGCTGCACCGAGGCGGCGAACATCATGTTGAGCTTGTCGATGGCGATGATGGCCGCCTGCGCGACAGGCTGGAACGTCTGGCGGGTGACCTTGAGAATGCGTTCGGCGACCTTGAAGGCGGTTGCCAATGCCTTGAACACCACGCCGATGTAGGGAATGGCGGAGAGCACATCCAGCGTGGTGCGGATGACGATGGAGGTGGTGTGCATCTGGTTCAGCCACGAATAGAGGCTGATCGTCTGTGCCACGGCCACTTCGTTGGCAACGCGGGCACGGTTCATGTAGGCCGCGTAGTTCAGTGCGCGTGCCTGCTGGATCGCAACGCTGTAGGCGGCGGCGTCGGCCGCATTGACCAGCTCCACCTTCTTGTTCACCACCTGCCCTGTGTTGAACAGCAGGACAATCCCGATGCATAGAACCAGAATGAGTGCCAGCCCGAGAACCATTGCTTGGCCGGCGACCGTTCGGTGGCTGGAAACGCCCCGGGCCGCACGGCTTCGTGCCAAAGCCAATGCGCTGCGCATAACGAATTCCTGGGCCGGAGGCCATGGCTGCCCGTCGCGCGCCGCGTGCGGTGCGCGCAGGGAGATTATGCTGGGAGGGCCCTGGCGGCTTCATGCCGCCAGGGCTGGGGTATTACTTGTTCTTGTACGCGTCCATGCCCTTGGTCTTGTCAGCTTCCTGCTGGGCGCTGTTGGCCTGGTTCTTGGCGCGGTTGATCGACTGCGTCGCGCTCTGGCCGGAAAGTTCTTTCGACATGCCTGCCACCTGGCTGCGAACCGTGCCTCCGAAGAAGGTGACGGCTCCGATCGCGGCGATGGCGATCAGCGCGGTGATGATGATGTACTCGGTCATGCCCTGACCGGCCTGCTTACGGGAAAAACGGATGTGACGACGGCTGCGTTCCATGTATTTCCTCCTTGATGGCAGGAATCCTCCCGGGTGTGCGGGATATTCGGCGTGTCCGCTGGGGGATCCTGATTAATGGCAGGGCGAGGTAAAGACAGGAAGCTCACACCCTGGTTCGTCGAAAATTTGTCGCTTGTTCGAGAACGGGGCCAAGCCTATCGACAGAAAATTGACGATACAAGTCAGGTTTTTCCGATATGCAATGAAATATTTGAAAATGTGATGCACATTGCAGATTAACAATTGTCTGCACATAATCACGTCAAATTTGAGCTAGATGCACCGCTTTTCGTTAAGGAAATTAACACTTAACTGACATATTTGTGTCACGCAGGCGGCTTGTGGTGCCGGAATATTGGCGCGCTACAGAGGGCGCGTGCACGGCCTGCTTCTTGTTCGAACGGGATGAGAGATCCGCGTGTTTTTATCTCGTTGCATCCGCGGCAAAACAAATGACCGTGCGGCGCGGAAAAGAAAAAAGCACATGCAGGGCATGTGCTTTTTCCGGAGTGCTTCAACGCAGTAACGTCGTGGTGATATCAGCGCTTGACCAGTTCCACGCGACGATTGGCGCGGCGCCCTTCTTCGGTTGCGTTGTCGGCGACCGGCTGGCTCTGCCCATAGCCTTTCGCGCTCAGGCGTTCGGCTGCGATTCCACCGCCGACAAGACGCGTGCGCACCGACTCCGCACGCGCCTGCGAGAGCGCCTGGTTGTGCGATTGGCTGCCGCTGTTGTCGGTGTGTCCTTCAACGGAAAGGCGAAGCTGTGGGTCGGCCTTCAACAGTTGGGTGACCTGTGCGATCTGCGGTTCCGAATCGGGCAGGATCTCGGCGGCGTCGGTTGCGAAGTTCACCTGGATGGATACCTTGCCACTGCTGTCCAGTGCCTGTTTCAGCGTGTCCGCTTCAATGACCTTGGCCGTGATCTGCACCGGTTTTGTCTCTGCGACGAGCAGGCCGACGGAGTTTCCACCCGAGCCCAGGTGAATCCAGATATCGCGATCTTCGCGATGGATGACATAGGTTTCTGCGGGTTCATTGTAGATGTCGCCGATGCCGCCGACATAGGTGGTCGCCGCCTTGCTGTTGCCGATGTCACGCGATGCATCGGCCGGTATGGTGCCGGAGAAAATGCGCTTGCCCCCCAGGGCCTCGACCAGGCTCTGTACATTGCGGCTGAGCTCCAGCTGCGAATAAGGGTGATCGGTGCTGCTCTGCAGGACCGAAGAATGAACCTTGCCTTCAATCCATTCCACGCGATCGCCGGTCCAGAACGGTACGCGATCGAATTCGCTGTCTACGACGTCCTGGCTGGTGTAGCCCTGCGGCAGTCCGAGATAAGGGAAGCTGCCGATCGTTGCCTGCGATACGGGCAGCTCGGCAACATTGAACGCTGCGGCCTTCTGGCTTCCATCCGTGGCCGCAGCCGCCTGCGGTGATGGTTCGGCTGCGGTGCTGGAAGGTGCGGCCGAGGAAGCGCCACCCTCTGCAGGCGCTTCGCCAGCGCGCTTGCAGGCACCCAGTGCCAGTACCAGGCTGGCGGCCAACAGGCTCGCGCGCACTGCGGACATCGTCGATCCGTGCTTCTGCGTCATGAACGCACCTGCTTCATCAGTTCGTTGCAGACTTCGCTGGTGGGCTTGTACTGGCCCTTCTTCCAGGCATCGGTGATCTTCTTCTGTGTCTGCGCTTCGGCCGTGTCATAGGCCTGGTCGAAGCCTGCTTCGGCGCCGAACACGGTTTTTGCCTGTGCCTTGTGGCTTGCGCGCAGCTTGGCGGCCTGTTCCGGGGTTGCGCCGCACGCCAGGGCATTGCCTGCATGCGTGCCTCCCAGTGCGCCGAACTGCGCCGCACCGCCGCCCTGTGCGACTGCGGTGCCGCTGCCGATCAGCAAGGCGGAGGTGATCACTAGCTTCGTCATGAAATACCGCATGTTGATGTTCCTCATCCGGCCCGATAGCGGGCATCAATCCCCTGTGGCCCGAGCATAGCAACAGGCAGTGAGTGCCAGCGTGTCGTTGCATCGCCACGGCACGGCCAGTGGTCAGGGCGTGGACAGGAAGCGCGGGGTGCCACGACGTGGGGCAGATCCTGTCGTTGGACGGCCATCGAACGTGGAAGCGGGACGGTCGACCAGGCATCCCCGCACGACGGAAACCCATTGATGGATCTGGAGCAACAAGCCCCTCTGTTGAGGGGCTGCCCCGACAGGGGCGGGGAGAGGCCGGCAAGGGGAGGGGCCCGAACGTTGCGCAGCAACGTTTGGGGCGAAGCGCGCGCAGCGCACTTCGCATCTCCCGCCAGTGGCCTCTGCGAGGTACAGCCGACCAGGCATCCCCGCACGGCGGAAACCCATTGATGGATCTGGAGCAACAAGCCCCTCTGTTGGGGGGCTGCCCCGACAGGGGCGGGGAGAGGCCGGCAAGGGGAGGGGCCCGAACGTTGCGCAGCAACGTTTGGGGCGAAGCGCGCGCAGCGCACTTCGCATCTCCCGCCAGTGGCTTCTGCGAGGTACAGCCGACCAGGCATCCCCGCACGGCGGAAACCCATTGATGGATCTGGAGCAACAAGCCCCTCTGTTGAGGGGCTGCCCCGACAGGGGCGGGGAGAGGCCGGCAAGGGGAGGGGCCCGAACGTTGCGCAGCAACGTTTGGGGC
>NZ_JCAFSE010000005.1:0-409500 GCF_059368875.1 Stenotrophomonas sp. YJH_SMC_82 | reverse complement strand
CTGGCAACGTATCGCTTGCTTTAAAACAATTAATAGTTGCTTGATCAAACGTCTGCAAGATGGACAATCATCCTTCCTGCAGGCGCCTTCACAAGATACCTGCGCATACTTTCAAAGATCCGGGGAAGTGGCCTCAGCGCCGTTCCCGTGTGCTGCGAAGTTTCCTTCGTAGCGAGCCGCCCATTATAGCCGGCTTTTCCGCTTCGTCAACACCTTTTTTCAAGGTCGTCTCACCGGAGTGGACGTTGTTGCCGATGCTGCTTCGTCGTTGGACCCGAGGGCCTTTCGTCGTTGCGAGCCGCCTATTATGCCGGACTTTTCGAGTCCGTCAACACCTTCGTTCGATCAACTCGTTCGTCGGTGGTGGCGTCGCTGTTCGCGTGTCGTTTCCGGGGAAGCGATGCGCTGCAGCAAGGGAGCGAATTCTAGAGATCCTGCGGATTTCGTCAAGGCTTTTTTGCAGCGTGATGACAGAAGCACCGCGCCATCACGCATGACGTACGCTCGAAGATCACTGCGGCGTTGCCCGCGCGTTGCGCGGTCAACGCCGAAACCCTTATCAATGCAGGGATGCACAGTGGAGACAGGGCAATGAGCATGCAGGTGCGGCGCGCGTGGTGGCGCGATCTTTCGATGCCGGCAATCGTCGCTGGCTTCATTACGGTACTGGTGGGCTTCGCCAGCTCGGCCGTGATCGTGTTCCAGGCGGCACAGGCCGTCGGTGCCGACCAGGCGCAGATCGCCTCCTGGATGTGGGCGCTGGGGCTGGGCATGGGCGTGACCTGCATTGGCCTGTCGCTGCGCTATCGGGTGCCGGTGGTGACAGCGTGGTCGACCCCGGGTGCAGCGATGCTGGTGGTGGGTGCCGGCGGTGCTTCGCTCTCCGAGGCCACGGGCGCATTCCTGCTGGCCGCCGTGCTGGGCCTGCTTGCGGGTTTCTCGGGGGTCTTCGCGCGACTGATGCAACGGGTACCGATGGCGCTGGCCGCCGGCATGCTGGCCGGTGTGCTGCTGCGCTTCGGGCTGGATGTGTTCGTCGCCATGAACACCCAGCTGGTCCTCGCGCTGGCAATGTTCGCCACCTGGCTGGCCGGGCGCCGGCTGTTCCCGCGCTATGCGGTGATCGCCACGTTGCTGGTCGGCATCGCCGTCGCCGCGAGCCGTGGCCTGCTGCACGCCCAGCAGGTGCATCTGCAACTGGCGATCCCGCAGTGGGTGACGCCCTCGCTGTCGTGGACCGCCGTGGCCGGCATTGCCCTGCCCCTGTTCGTGGTCACCATGGCCTCGCAGAACATTCCCGGTGTGGCGGTGATGCGCGCGTCCGGCTACGACGCCCCGGTGTCGCCGTTGATCGGCTGGATCGGTGTAGTCAATACGCTGCTGGCGCCGTTCGGTGCGTATGCACTGAACCTGGCGGCGATCACCGCCGCCATCTGCATGGGCCGCGATGCGCACGAGGATCCGGCGCGCCGCTACACCGCAGCGATGGCGGCCGGCGCCTTCTACATTGTCATCGGGCTGTTCGGCGCCACGGTGGCCGCACTGTTCGCGGCCTTCCCCAGGGAGCTGGTGGCCTGCGTGGCCGGTATCGCGCTGTTCGGCACCATCGGCAACAGCCTGGCCAGCGCCCTGGCGGTGGAGCGCGACCGCGAGGCTGCACTCGTCACCTTCCTGGTCACCGCCTCGGGGGTCTCCCTGGCCGGGATCGGTTCGGCGTTCTGGGGACTGCTGGCCGGTGCACTGTGCCTGCTGGTGTTGCGGGCACGGACAGCGGCCTGAGCAACCCTATCAGGCCGGCATGATCAGGCCGCCATGCGGGCGACGGTATTGATCACCGCGTTGGCCGCCATGCCGATCACCACCGCCCACACGCTGGTGCCGCCACGACGCTGCAGTTCGGCACGGATGCGGTTGTGCTGCCCGGCGTGGGCAGCCTTCACTTTGCCCAGCAGTCGCGTGCAGTAGCGCAGGTACAGGGTGTTGGCGGTCACCGCGATGGCGAATCGAGGCACCGCCAGCAACGCCACCGTGAGCAGCGGGTTGGCGCGGGCCGCCAGCAGCGCGATGCCGATCAGGACCAGCTCGAAGAGGATGGCTGCCAGGTACATCTTCCGGTGCAGCAGCCAGTACGTCGGCACCAGGAAGGCGGGCCAGTGCCACGGTCGCGGCGGCTTCGGCACCGGGCTGCCCAGGTGCCAGCGCTGGCGATAGAGCGCCGCGTTGGGGCCGACGAGGAGGTTCAGGTAGTCCGCGTCGGACGGAGCGGGCGCGTCGTCCACCTCTGTGGCGGGCGCAAGATAGGGATTGCCATCCGCCGGGGAAACCGGCGGAGTATCCAGATGATTCATGTCGGCGATTCCTTGCCCAGGACGATCCAGCGGTAGCGGCAGCCACCGCTGGATCTGAAGCCTTCCCGGCCTCAGCCTGCCAGCGCCTGCCCCACCAGCATCACCGCAACGACGGCGATGGCCACCACCGCCGCCGCCAGTGCATTGGTGTCACCCCGTCTGGCCAGCTCGCTGCGCAGGCGCGCCTCGTCATCTCCCACCAACGCGCGCGCGCGGGCGATCTCACGCTGGCAATGCGCCAGGTACCAGCGGTTGGCATACACCGCGGCGGTGATGTTGATGACGAGGGTGATGACCGTCGACACGCCTTCCGGAACGCCCAGCAACGCCTCGGCGATGCTGAAGAACACCAGCACGCCGGCCCAGATCGCCGCCAGCCGGTACATCCTGCGGTACACCATCCAGATCACGCCGATCAGGAACGCCGGCCAGTGCCAGGTGCCGTTGCCGTCGGCAATGCCCTGGTCGAGCCGCCAGCGCTGTCGATAGATCGGGAAGTTGCCGCCGACCACGGCGGCGTACAAGGCGATGTCGCCTTCCAGCTGCGGCGCGGTCGCGGCCACCGGCGAAGCTGCCGGCGCACGATAGGGGTCGGACGGATCAGCGGTCGATGCGCCGCTGGCGCTGACGGCCTGCGCCGGTTCAATCGACGGCGGGGTCGGATCCATCGGCGCCACCGAAGGATCCAGCTCGGCCAGCGGCCGCCACGATGCCATTCCTTCCCGCCACATCAGCGTACGGGCGGTTACCGTGCCGTCCTGCTGCAGACGGCGCAGCCCGGCCAGGTCCACCGGCCCTTCGCTCTGCTTGCTGTTGGCGTACCACCACTGTGCGTCCTGCATGCCATCCATTCCTGTCGATCCCATGGTTACTCCGAACACCCCGCCACGGCCTGCAGCGGTTCACTGGCCAGTACCTGCACCAACTGGTGGCGCGCGCCGGGTGCAAGGGCAATCTGCTCCGGCCCGGCATTGGCTACTTCCAGGCACACGTAATCGTGCCAACCGTCGCCGACATCGGCCATCTTCGCCGCCGCCTCCGCGCCCGGATTCCACGCCACCAGGGTCTGGCTGCCTTCGCTGCGGATCTCGATCCGCCGCTGCAGGACGGGATCGCGAAGCACGTAGTGGCCACCGGCACCGGTATAGATGCGGTCGCTGCGCCCCGGATCGCGCGGGTCACGCAGCGACCAGGGCCCCTGCTGCCGGCGCAGCTGCGTGTAATCCTCGTACTTGTCCAGATAGTGCAGGCCATCGAGGCCGTCAACCTCGACACGACGGGCATCGCCTACCCGGAAGTAGCTGTGCAGGGCCTGGGTGAAAGCCACCGGGGACGGGCCGGTGTTCTCGGTGGTCAACTGCTGGCGCAGCTGGCGACCGATGCGCAGCTGCATCTGCAGGCGCAGGCCACACTCGGCAATCGACAGGGGCGCCAGCTGCAGCTCCAGTTCACCGTCATCGTCCTGGCGGGCCTGCAGCAGCTCCCAGCGCGCGGTGCGTACCAGGCCGTGTGCCGGCACGTCATCACCCTGGCCCTGGCGACCGAACCACGGCCAGCACACTGGAACGCCACCCCGGATCGGCGTGGGCAGCCCGGCCCGTTTTGGCGACAGCCACAGCAGGTCCGGCTGCCCCTCCGGGATGAACGACAGCAGCTGTCCACCGAACACGCTGATGGCCGCGGTGGCGCTGGGCGTGCGTATCTGCCAGGCCTCGAGCCCGTGGTACAGGCCGGTGCTGATGTCCGGGTTCGACTGCATGCTATGACGCTCCTTGAAGACCGCGGCGATGATGTCGCGGCCAGCCTGTGATCGGCAAGGTCTAGCGGGTGGCAGGCGTCCCTGCGGCTGCCTCCTGCTGCAACGCGCGCAGGATGCGCTGGCCGGCGCGCCCATCCGCATTGGCCCAGCCCAGGCGCTGCTGCTCGGCCTGGATCGCGCGGCGCGTGGCGGTGCCGATCATGCCGTCGGCGCTGCCGATGTCGTGGCCGCGGGCCAGCAGCAGGGTCTGCAGCTGGCGGCGTTCATCGCGGCCGATGCCGGGATCATCGGTCGGCCACGCGGTGGCCAGGCCGGTGCCGCCACGCAGCTGGTCGGCCAGCGTGGCGATGGCCAGTGCATAGCTTTCGGCGGCGTTGTAGCTGTAGATCGCATCGTAGTTGCGGAACACCAGCAGCGCCGGGCCCTTGATGCCGGCCGGCAGCAGCAGGGCGGCGCGCGCGTCGGCCGGCAGATTGGGCGGCACCAGCGCGCTGCCATCCAGCGCGGTCACGCCCTGCACGCGCCAATCGGCGAGGCCTCTACGTTGGGTGCGGCCCGCCTGGCTGGCATTGAAGCCGGGGGGAACACGGACCTCCATGCCCCACGGTTCGCCACTGCGCCAACCCGCACGCTTGAGGTAGTTGGCGGTGGACGCCAGCGCGTCGGGAATGCTGCCGACCAGATCGCGGCGGCCATCGCCATCACCATCGACCGCGATACGTGCGTAGGTGCTGGGCATGAACTGCGTATGCCCGAAGGCACCGGCCCAGGAACCGGTGAGCCCCTGGGCCTGCAGGTCGCCGCGGTCGATCAGCTTGAGCAGCGCCAGCAGTTCGCCACGGAAGAAGGCCTGGCGGCGGCCGGCGCAGGACAGCGTGGCCAGCGACTGCAGCAGCGGGCGCTTGCCGAAGACGCGGCCATAGTCGCTCTCAACCCCCCAGACCGCGACGATGGTGGCCGGGTCGACGCCATACTGCGCGGAGACGCGATCGAGCAGATCGCGATGTTGCTGCAGCAGGGTGCGGCCATCATCGACGCGCTGGCGGTCGACCAGCGCGGCCAGGTAATCCCAGATCGGCGTGGTGAATTCCGGCTGTGCGTCCAGCAGTCCGAGCACGCTCGGGTCCGGCGTGAGTCCGGTGGTGATCTCGTTGAAACGGTCGGCGCCGATGCCCTGGGTTGCGGCGGTGGCCTGCAAGCCCGCCAGGCAGCGGCTGAACGCCGGATCGTTGCTGGCGGCGGGGGCCGCAGGCAGCGTCGGGGTCGACGCGAGGGCGGCCGCCAGGCCGAGCGTGGTCAGAATGGGCATGGCGTCCTCCGTGTTGCCGTTGCACGGCCATCTTAGGGGCAGCAGTGCGGCCGAACCTGAAGGGGCACCGGCTGGCCGTCCCCCCTAGGCAACGCGCAGCAGGCGCAGGCCATAGGCGGGACTTTCGGCATCCCAACGCTGTGCGACCTGCAGGCCCGCCTGCTGCAACAGCGCGTCGAAGCTGTCATCGGTGTACTTGTGGCTGTACTCGACGCGGATGGGTTCACCGGCAGCAAAGTGGAAGGTGCGGCCACCGAGGTGGACGTCCTGCGGCCACTGGCTGACCAGGTCGGTTTCGATGCGCAGCCGCGCGGTGTTGTAACGGGCGCGGTGGCGGAATCCATCGAGATCGAAATCGCTTCCGATCTCGCGGTTGAGGCGGGCCAGCAGGTTGAGGGTGAATGCCGCAGTGACGCCCTGCGCATCGTTGTAGGCCGCTTCGATCAGCGCCGTGTCCTTGTGCAGGTCGATGCCGATCAGGGCCAGGCCGTCGCGGCCCATCGTCTGACGCATCGCCCGCAGCAGGGCGACGGCCTCCGCTTCGGCGAAATTGCCCAATGTGGAACCGGGGAAGAACAGCAGCCGTCGCGCGGGTTCGCGTTCGGGCATGGGCACGGCGACGGCGCGGGTGAAGTCCGCGCAGACCGGCAGCATCTCGATCTCGGGCAGCGCCGGCGCCAGGTGGTCGATGCTGGACAGCAGTGCGGCCCGCGAGATCTCGATCGGCGTATAGGCCACCGGATCCTGCAGCGCGGCCAGCAGCAACGCGGTCTTGCGGCCACTGCCGCTGCCCAGCTCCACCACATGCAGGCGCGGGCCGACCACGCGCGCGATATCGGGCAGCACCCGCGCCAGCAGCGCCAGCTCGGTGCGCGTGGGGTAGTACTCGCGGGTCTGGGTGATCTGTTCAAACAGACGCGAGCCGCGGGCATCGTAGAAGTACTTGGAAGGCAGCTGCCGCGATGCGCATGACAGACCGGCCAGCGCATCGGCCAGGATCTGCTGGCGGCTGGGGGTCAGGTCGGTCAGCGCCTGCAGCGCGTCATGCACCGTGCTCATATGAGGTCCCTGGCCAGGCGCAGTCCGGAGAATTGCCAGCGCGCCGGCGGCATGAAGAAATTGCGGTAGCTGGCGCGCACATGGCCACGGGGCGTGGCACAGCTGCCGCCGCGCAGCACCCATTGCCCGCACATGAACTTGCCGTTGTATTCGCCGAGGTTGCCGTCAAAAGAGCGGAAGCCCGGGTAGGCACCATAGGCGCTGGCGGTCCATTCCCAGACATCACCGAACAGCTGCCGCAGCCCACTGCCCCCGGCTGCCTGCGGGTGCAGGTGATCGTCATCGGCGAAATGACCGCGCAGGGGCTGCGACGCGGCGGCCGCTTCCCACTCGAACTCGCTGGGCAGGCGCGCACCGGCCCAGCGGGCGCAGGCATCGGCCTCGTAGTAACTGAGGTGGCAGACCGGCGCATGCGGATCCAGCTCGCGCCAACCACCCAGGGTGTACTCGCGCTGCAGGGCATCATCCCAGTACAGGGGGTGCTGCCAGCCTTCGGCTTCTCGCAGCGCCCAGCCTTCGCTGAGCCACCAGCGCGGTTCGTGGTACCCCCCTGCCTCGATGAAGGTGCGGTACTCGGCATTGCTGACGGGACGCTCGGCCAGGGCATGCGCGGGCAGCAGCACGCGGTGTGGCGGCGATTCGTTGTCGTAGGCGAAGGCGGCGTGCCGGGGCCATGCCGCGGCACCGACGGTGACGATGCGTTCGGGCGATTCGATCCAGCCCTGCGCCGTGGCGGTGCTGGCGACGGGCCGCAGGTCCTCGCGATACGGTGGCTGCAGTGGATTGCACCAGAACGCATGCTTGATGTCGGTCAACAGCAGTTCCTGGTGCTGTTGTTCGTGCTGCAGACCCAACTGCAGGTGGTGCAGCGCCTGCGCGTCGAGGTCACCGGCTGCCAGCCGTGACTGCACCTGCATGTCGACCTGTTGCCGGTAGTCGCGCACCTGCTGCAGCGAGGGCCGCGACAGCAGACCGCGTTGCGGCCGCGCATGCGCCGGGCCGATGCTCTTGTAATAGCTGTTGAACAGATAGTCCCAGGCCGGGTCATGCGCGGGCGTGGTGGCGAAACCGGCCAGCACGAAGCGTTCGAAAAACCAGGTGGTATGGGCCAGGTGCCACTTGCTGGGACTGGCGTCGGCCATGCTCTGCAGCATGGCGTCCTCGGCACTGAGCGGCGCGGCCAGCTGCAGGCTGCGCGCCCGCACCTGTGCAAAGCGGCGGGCGAGATCGCGCTGCGGGGCAGCGACGGCGGTGGGTACGCTGTCCATGCCGGAAGCATCGGCGCAGGACGGTGAGCGCAACGTCATGGCACCACATCACCACGTTCACATGACAGCGGGCACGCGCATTCAAGAAGCGCGTGGGGACGCCGCTAACGGCAATGTTGCGGCCGCATCGTCACCGCACTGGACTTACCGCGTGCCCCTGCATCCGCTCCGCCAGCCTGCGCATTACCTGTTCGTGCTGCCCGCCGTGCTGGTCGTCCTGGTGCTGTGGATGGCGCTGGGCACCGAGGATGTCGCCAGCCCGGCGCAGCGCATCCTGCCCTGGCTGCTGGCCTGTCTCGGTGCAGGCCTGGCCCTGCTCTACCACCAGATGCGCGCGTTGTGCCTGCTGCTGGTGGTGGCGGTGGTATTCGCCCTGCTGCACGGGGACGTCGGTGGCTACCTGCGCAGCGGCCATGTCGACGCCCTGACCCCGCTGCGCTTCCACGCGATCTCGGCGTGGGTGCCGCTGCTGTTCGCCGGACTGGCACTATGGCCGGAACGCGGACGCCGACGCCAGGACCTGCTGCTGCGCAGCGTAGTGTGCGGCGCGGCGCTGCTGGTCTTCCTGCTGCTGGCGGCACAGCAGCCGCGGGGGATGCACGATCTGCTGTCGAACCGTCACTGGGCCTGGATTCCCGCCAACTGGAACGCGTTGGCGCAGTTGCCGGCGCTGCTGTTCCTGCTGGCGACCGCAGCGCTGGGCTGGCAGGCCTGGCGGCATCCGCGGCCACTGCACACGGCAATGCTGCTGGCCCTGCTGTGCCTGTGGTGGATGCTGCCGCGGATCTTCCTGCAGCCGGTGCTGCTGCCGGCGCTGAGCAGTGCCGCCCTGCTGCTGATGCTGGGCGCGATGCTGCAGGAATCCTTCCACATGGCCTTCCGCGATGAGCTGACCGGCCTGCCGGGGCGACGGGCGTTCAACGAGACCCTGCAGCGGGCACGCGGTACCTACAGCATCGCGATGGTGGACGTTGACCACTTCAAGTCATTCAACGACACCCATGGTCACGACACCGGCGACGATGTGCTGCGCCTGGTGGCGTCGCGGCTGGCGCGGGTGGGCGACGGTGGCCGTGCGTTCCGCTATGGCGGCGAGGAGTTCGCGGTGGTGTTCCTGGACCGGCCGGCGGCAGCCTGTGTCGATGCCGTGGAAGCATTGCGGCAGAGCATCGAGGACACCCGCATGCAGCTTCGCGACCGCAGCACCCGCAGCCGTGACGACGAAGCCGGCCGCCAGCGGCGCGGACGCGGTGGCAGCGGCCAGGTGGTACAGGTGACGGTGAGCATCGGGCTGGCCGACAGCCGCGTGGATCCGCGGCCGATGGCCGTGGTCAAGGCCGCCGACCAGGCCCTGTATGTGGCCAAGGACGGGGGCCGCAACCAGGTGCGCGCGCACGGCGGCCAGCGCGTTCTGGCAGCGCACAGCGCGTAGTGCTCAGACCGCGTCGAGGTAGTACCAGCGGCCGTCGATGCGTTGGAAGCGGCTGTGCTCGGTCATCCTCACCGCGCTGCCGCCGCCGATGCGGTAGCGCGCGGTGAAGCGGACTTCGGCGCTGTCAGCACCAGTGACAGTGTGCTCGTGCACGGTCAGGCCCAGCCAATGGGTGCGCTGGCCGTGGGCATCGTCCAGCGACAGCTCGGCCGGACGCGTGTCCGGATGCCAGGACTGGCGCAGGTAGTCAGCCAGGCCACGCACATAGGCGCTGTAGCGCGAACGCATCAGGTGCTCTGCATCAGGCGCGGCTTCACCGGCATGGAAACGGCCACAGCAGGCGGCATAGTCGGCGGGAAGGCCACAGGGGCAGGGATCGGCGGGTTTTCGGCTCATGCCGGCATTGTCGCCGGGTTGCCGGGATTGATCCACGCGGGGCCGCAGTCGCCCGGAGCAGGACAGGCGTATGCTGTCGCGCCCCCTCCTTGATTGATCGCCGTGCTGGAACTGGTTCCCCCTGAGTTGTGGTGGCTGGTGGTGATCGCCTTCATCGCCGGCCTTGTGGATGCCGCTGTCGGTGGCGGTGGCCTGGTGCAGCTGCCCGGCCTGTTTACGGTGCTGCCGCAGCAGACGCCGGCGATGCTGTTCGGTACCAACAAGTTCAGTTCGATGTTCGGTACCGGTGCGGCCGCCTGGCGCTATGCGCGCAACGTGCGCTTCCCGTGGAAGCCGGTACTGTTCGCGGCCGGTACCGCCTTCATCTTCTCCTTCGCCGGGGCCACCGCGGTGAGCCTGCTGCCCAAGGACGCGGTGCGCCCACTGGTGCTGGTGCTGCTGATCGCGATGCTGGCCTACACGTTGTGGAAGAAGGACTTCGGCGCGTTGCACCGGCCGCAGGAGATCGGCCGCCGCGAACTGGCGATCGCGCTGGCGATCGGTGCGGCGATCGGCTTCTACGACGGCTTCTTCGGGCCGGGCACCGGCAGCTTCCTGATCTTCCTGTTCGTGCGCTTCTTCGGCCTGGATTTCCTGCGTGCGTCAGCGGCGTCGAAGGTGGTGAACCTGGCGACCAATGTGGCGGCAATCTCGTTCTTCGTACCGACCGGCAACATCCTGTGGCTGTTCGCGCTGCCGATGGCGGCGGCCAACATCATCGGCTCGGTGGTGGGCACGCGCCTGGCGTTGAAGGGCGGCACGCCGTTCATCCGCAAGTTGTTCGTGGGGCTGGTGGTGGTACTGATCGCGCGGATGGCGTGGGATACCTTCCGCGGTGCGTGAATGCGGTTGCCGGCCAGCGGCCGGCACTACCGGGTCATGAACGCTGCCCATGGGTGGTGCCGGCCGCTGGCCGGCATCCCCATCCGATCGGGTCGTGAACCCCGCCCATGGGTAATGCCGGCCGCTGGCCGGCATCCCCATCCGATCGGGTCGTGAACCCCGCCCATGGGTAATGCCGGCCGCTGGCCGGCATCCCCATTCAATCGACCGGGTCAGGCTTCGGCTTCTTCCGGTTCGTTGGCCTGCTGGCGGCTGCGCTCGGGCAGCTTCAGGCGCTTGCCTTCTTCGTCGTACTCGATCAGCAGCACGCCGGAGTCGTGGCGGCCGCTGATCTCGACGAAGCAGGCGCCACCGATGAACGGCTCCAGCGTCATCACCGACTTCAGCGGGGTGGCGACCACCATCTGGAAACCGAAGTTGTCGAAGATGTTCATCGCCAGCGCGGTGAACTCGTTGTCGGCCTTGTCGAAGGCTTCGTCGAGCACGACGGCGGCGTAGCTGGGCAGCTGGCTGTCGGCGCCGCCGAGCTGGTAGCGCAGTGCCGCAGCCAGGCAGGTGGTGGCCAGTTTCTGGCGCTGGCCACCGGACTTGCCCGCGCCACTACGGTAGATCTCGACCTGCTGGCGCGTTTCCGCATCCAGCTCGACGCCGATGAACTCCACGTGCATGCGTACGTCCAGCACCAGCTCGCGCCAGCGCTTGTCCTCACCTTCCTGCGAACCCAGGCGGTTGACCAGCTGGCGCAGCACGGTGAACTGCGATTCGGCCAGCTCGCGCTGCTCGGTCTGCTGCTGCGCCAGCACCTCGCGCAGCTGCAGGTGGAACTCGCCGACTTCCGGCAGGCGGCGGTCGCTCAGTTCGATGGTCAGCAGCGTGCCACGGTTGAACGGCACCTGCTCCAGGCTGGCGTTCACTTCGTCCAGGCGCTGGCCGATCGACTTGCGGGCCTCGGCGCTGTGGCGCTGCAGGGCCAGCAGGTTGTTCTTGCTCTGGTTCTGCAGCAGATCGAAGAAGCGCTCTTCGTGCTGCGGCAGGCCGTCGCGCTCCAGGCGCTCGAGGCGGGCAAGGAAATCCTCGGCCGAGGCCACCGATACGGTGAAGTCGCCCGATTCCTCCGGCCACTGCTGGATGAAGCGACGGAAGCAACCGATCAGCTGGTTCTCGATGCGGTTGAGGTCCTGCTGCGAGGTCGACAGCTGCTCGTTCAGCGCGTTGCTGACCTGGCGCATGTGCGCCTCCAGCGTTTCCAGGCTGAGCGGGCCCTGTTCCTGCAGGCGCTCGGCAAGGCCGGCTTCCTGCTCCTGGGCCAGGCTCGGCAACACCAGCGCACGGCTCTGCTGTCGCGCGCGGTCGAGGCGGTCGCGCTCCTTGACCAGCTGCCCGCGCTCGACGCGGACGTCTTCATAGGTGCGGCGGGCCTGCTCGATGTCGGCGCGCACGGCGTCGATCTGCTTGGCCAGCCTGGCGAGGTCGGCATTGCCTTCGCGCAGGTCGCGCAGGGTGGCCTCGATATCGCTCAGCCGCTGCTGCGGGGCGGCGATGTCGATCTCGTTCCAGCTGATGCTGACCAGCTCGTGGCAGGCCAGCCGGCGCTCGTTGTCGCGGTCACGCTGGCCGCGCAGGCGCGCGATGTCGGTCTCGCAGCTGGCGATGCGCTTGGCCAGTTCCTGGGCTTCGCGCTCGAAGGCGCCCACCTTGTCGTGGTTGTTGAAGCCGAGGATCCAGCGACGGCGGTCGCCCACCGCACTGCGGTCGTCCTTCTCGAAGCGGTCGCCGGGATGCTTGACCTGGCCTTCTCGGGTGATGCCGCGGTCGACGTTGCGCAGCTGCTTCGCATCCACGCACTCGTAGTCGAAGCGCTTGCCGAGCTCACGGCGCAGCCAGCTTTCGAATACGTGCTCGCGCAGCTCCAGCTTGTGCAGCAGCGACTTCGCCGAC
Source organism: Stenotrophomonas sp. YJH_SMC_82 (assembly GCF_059368875.1). NCBI lineage: Bacteria > Pseudomonadati > Pseudomonadota > Gammaproteobacteria > Lysobacterales > Lysobacteraceae > Stenotrophomonas > Stenotrophomonas sp. YJH_SMC_82. The sequence continues at coordinate 397,109 of NZ_JCAFSE010000005.1, read as the reverse complement.
GGCTCGCGCGCGAACGCATCATCGTTGCGGCGCACACGGTAGTAGGTGAAGCGCATGCCCAGGTGAGTGCGATTCACCCACTCGGCGACGTCGTTGTAGTGCTTGTCATCGACCAGCAGCGACAGCGCGAAGCCACCCAGCACACGCTCGATGGCACCCTGCCAGCCCTGCTCTTCCGAGCGGACCTGGATCAGCTCGCCGACAAACGGCAGCGCCGCCTCGGCAATGCCGGTTTCCTCGGCCAGGCGCGCGCGCAGCTTCTGCATCGGCGCCGGGATGTTGGAGGGCGTGCGCTGCATCGCTTCGAGTTCCGCACGGACTTCGCCGAAACGGCGCTCGTCATCGCGCTTGCCACCCAGGCGATCGCTGATCGCATCGTCCAGCGCCGAGGAGGCGCGCTGGCGGTCCTGCAGTTCGTTCTGCGCACGCTCGACCAGCTCGGCGAAGCCGTGTGCGTCGTCCGGAAGTTCAGCCCCCAACTGCTGCGCGGCCAGGCTTGCCTGCTCGCGCTTGGCTTGGCGGCGGTCACGCTCGGCTTCGGCGCGGCCCTGCTCGCGTTCCAGTTCCTCGATGCGCTCACCGCCCTGCTGGCGGCGCTGCAGTTCCAGCTCGGCCAGGCGCTCGGTGTGGTTGTCCAGTGCGGCACGGCGCTGGGCTTCTTCCCCGAGCAGGCCACGGTCACGCACGTCCATCTCGCGCAGGCGCGCTTCGATCAGCGCCTGGCGGCGGCTTTCACGGAAGCTGTCGACGCCGAGCTTGAGGGCTTCGTCGTCGCCGCGCCGGCGGTGCATTTCCTTCAGGTCGTTGTAGTAGGCGCGTGCCGGCAGCAGGGTCTCCACCTGGCGGCGGGCGGTGACCACGGCCTGGTGCGCGCCATCGAGTTCGGCGAAGTCGCTGACCAGGCGCTCGGCGGCGTCGAAGGTCTTCGGCGTGTCGAGCATGAAGTCGCGCAGGAAGACGTTGAGGTCGCCCAGGTTCTTCGCCGACTGCGTCTTGTGCAGCAGGCGCAGCGCCATCTCGTTGTCGATGCCGAGCAGGTCGCGGAAGCGCTCGGCGTAGCCGGAGAAGGTGTCGAAGTGGTGCAGGTCGGACAGCTTCTGCTTGAGCTTGCGCAGGTCCAGGTCGAAGCCGCCAAGATCCTTGGCGATGTCGAACGGACGCTCTGCGATCATGTAGTGCTTGCGCACGTCACCGGCCGAGGTTCCGTTACCGGAGATCCACAGCAGGCGCACCAGGCTGACCACGCGGCCATCGCCGGCGCGGTACTCCAGCACCAGCGCAGTCCAGGTCGCGCCCTTGCGAAGGTACTGGGTGGCGATTTCGCCGGTGCCGCTGTCCTGCTGGTCGGCCCACGCGCCACGCACGTAGGACACCAGGTTGCGGTCGCGGCCACTGCGCTCGGCTTCACGCGCGGCGGCGTTGAAATCGACGATGGCCGGCGGCGTCAGCAGCGCGGACATGGCATCGAGCAGGGTCGACTTGCCCGAGCCGGAACGGCCGACGAACAGGAAGCCACGCTCGGCGATCGGTACTTCGGTCAGTCCGTTGAACGTGCCCCAGTTGTGTACCTGCAGGCGACGCATGCGGAACTGCTGCAGGCGCGGGTCCGGCAGGCCTTCGTTGAACAGGGCGGGAGTGTGCTTGGAGATAGCCATGCGATGGTCGGGTCTCTCAGGCCTCGGCGGCCGGGGTTTCACGCAGCTGGCGGTAGACCGCCGAAAGCTGGGATACGTCTTCGGCGGAGAACAGCAGCTTCAGCGCCGGCGAGACTTCGTGGCGGTCTTCTTGGCCGCTGAGGCGGGTCAGGATGTGGTTGTCCTTCATCTTCTGCACCGCCGAGGCGACACGGCGGTTGAAGCCGGCGCGGTCGGTGGACAGGTTCTTCTCGTAGATGGCCAGCGCTTCGGCCATCTCGGCGTCGGCGACCACCGCGCGGTTGCCGCGCGCATCGGCCTCGGCCAGCTGCTGGCGCAGGTACAGCAGCAGCACCGAATCGATGAAGGTCAGCGGCGAGGTGCGCAACAGCACCGGCGCATCCACGTCTTCGGTATCGGCCTGGCGGGTGAAGGCAACGCCGCTGTCACGGTCGAGCACCAGTTCCAGGAACAGGTCCGCCAGCGAGGAGCGGATGGCCGCCTCGCTGCGGATCAGTGCCGGCCACAGCTTGGCGTGGCGCAGCTGGTCGATGCTGGGGCCGATCAGCAGCTGGCACAGCGCGCGGCGTGCATCCAGCGGCAGGCGCCCGGTGTCGCCGAGGTAATACACGTCATTGCCACGGCGGGGCTGCGCCACGGCCGCCACTGGTTCGGCTTCGTAGGCGTCTTCCGCCACGTCGGCCTGCGGTGCGTCGATGGGATCTTCATGCCAGCTCATGGCGTCTCTCCTGGGTGAACCAAACCAGCGGGATGCGGGCGCGACGGACCTGGCCGTCGCCACCACGCCATTCGGCAAGCTCCTGCTCACCAGCGATCACGTTGCCGAAGCGCGTGCCCAGCGACAGGTAGCCGATGACGCTGCCGAGCCCCTGCGGTGCTTCGCGCTGCGACAGTGCCTGGGCGATGCTGAGCCGCGGCTGTGCATCGAGCAGGTCGTGCAGGTCGCGGCGCAGGGTGCGGAAGTCGATTTCAGACGAAGCGACCAGATCACCGACGCTCTCCAGGCTGATGGCTGCGGCGTCGTTGTACTCGACGTTGCCATCGACCTGGGCGCTGCGCGGATCGTGCAGCTTCCACTGCGACCACGAGCGCAGGCGGCTGGTGGTCAGCTGCAGGTCGCGGCCGATGCCGCGTTGTGCGGGGAATTCGTCGCGCAGTGACAGCGCTTCGGATTGCGCCTGCTTCAGCAGCTGGTTGAGGCGGCGTTGTTCCAGATAGCCACGGCTCTGCACGAAGCCACGCAGGCTGCGCGCGAAATTCTGCAGCACGTCGTGCACCTGGCCACCGCGCTCGAGCATGGTGCTGGTGAAGCCGCGCAGGAAGTTGCGTTCATTGCGGTCCAGGCGGCGGGCGAAGCCACGCGCCAGCACCGCTTCCAGCGCGGCATCGAGCTGGGCGCTCTGTTCGGCGTCGTTGAGCAGGCGCCAGAAGGCCTGGAAGCTGCGACCGGCATCGCTCTCGCCGATCACATCCACGCCTTCGAACAGCTGCGACAGCACATCGCCGCGCTCGCCCTCGTCGTCGATGATGCGTTCGCGGAAGTCGCGGTTGAGCTGCTCGAAATCGTCGCGCACGCGACGGAAATCCTCGGTCAGCTCGTCGGCCAGGCCGATGATCTGGCGCGCACGCTCCAGCGCGCGCTTGCCATCCAGCGCGACCACGCGGCCGGCACCGACGCGGGCGATCTCGGCGTCGATGCGGTCGCGCTCGTCGCGCAGTGCTGACAGGCGTGCATCCGGGTCGGACTCGGTCTGCGCGGCCAACTGCGAGAGCTGTTCGATGACCAGCGCCAGGCGGCTTTCGGTGGCGGCCACGCGCGCCTGCTCAAGACCATCGGCGAAGCGGATGGCCTGCAGTGCCGCAGTCGACAGCTCGTACTGCTCCTGGTCGGCGCCTTCGGGCAGACGGCGTTCCAGCCAGCCCTGGGCCAGCCAGTGCGCGATGTAGGCCTGCGCGGTACGCGGCAGCTCACGCGACAGTTCGTCGCCGTTGAGCTGGTCCAGCGCACGCTGCAGGCGCTCGTTGAGCACCGACGACGGCAGCGTGCGCTCGCCGTCCATCAGCAGCCCCTGCAGCAGGCCGATGATTTCCGGGGCGTGGTCGGCGGCAAGCAGCTTCCACTGGGGCTGTTCGCGCAGATGGCGGTAACGGGAGATGCGTTCGCGGTGCTTCATGCAGCGAAAGGAGTCATGAGGGCTGGCGGGGACGAGCAGCCGCCCGCGGCGGCCGCGCGGGCAGCCGTGGGCATGCCGGCCCGCAGAGGCCGGCGCAGTGCGGTCAAGCGGCTCAGCGCTTGCCGCCCACTTCGATGAAGCGCAGGAACTCGGCGCGGGTACGCGCGTCGTCGCGGAAGCTGCCCAGCATCTTCGAGGTGACCATGCTGACGCCGCGCTTGTGGATGCCGCGGGTGGTCATGCATTCGTGGGCACCTTCGACGACCACACCGACGCCGATCGGCTGCAGCACATCCTGGATGCACTGGGCGATCTGCGCGGTCATCTTCTCCTGCACCTGGAAACGGCGGGCGTAGGCTTCGACAACGCGGGCCAGCTTGCTGATGCCCACCACCTTGCCGGCCGGCAGGTAGCCGACGTGGACGCGGCCGATGATCGGCGCCATGTGGTGCTCGCAGTGGCTTTCGTACTCGATGTCACGCAGGACGATCAGTTCGTCGTAGCCGGCCACTTCCTCGAAGGTCCGCTCCATGTAGGCGCGCGGGTCGTCGCGGTAACCGCTGAACCAGTCGCCATAGGCTTCGGCGACACGGCGGGGGGTATCCAGCAGGCCTTCGCGGGACGGGTCCTCACCGGCCCAGCGCAGCAGGGTGCGCACGGCATCCTCGGCCTGGTCCTGGGTCACGTCGCCCTGCGGGGCGGCCTTTTCGTTGTTCTTGCTCATTGCGTACAGCGTCCCGAACGGGGGGCGAGCATCGTACCCGACCGGGGGGTGGGTCGTCCTGTTGGGACGGTTCATCGGGGGGTTCTTCCGGCGCCTCGTTGCTGCTGAGCGAGAGGGGGAAGGGGCAGGCCGGGCAGGACACGCCGCAAGTACGTCCCTGTAGGCTCGGCCACGGCATCCATGCCGTGGACGGTCCTGCCCGGCCTGCCCCTCCCCCTCTCCGACGGTTTCCTGCGGGCGCGGCCGGACCGCCCGAAAGCGGGGGCAAAAGCGGGGGTTCATGGCTTCGGAAGCACCGCGGGCCGCTGCTGCGGTGGGTGCGGGCCGTTGGTCCGCACTGCTCCTACCTTTAAAGAGCCAACCCACCGCGCTCGCGGGGTGATGGGAGGGCAGCGGGGGCGGGGCGGGGCAGGACCGTCCGCGGCATGGATGCCGCGGCCGAGCCTACAGGGACGTACTTGCGGCGTGTCCTGCACCGTCCGGCCCCCGCTGCCCCACCCGACACCAAGCGGGCGCAACGCTTTCCTCAGTATTCCTACCCACCCATTCAGCAATACCTATTGATAGGAATGAAATTAGTAGTATCCTATCTATCTCTTATGGACCGACCCCTCGACGAGCGCACCGTGCTGCAGATGCAGCTCAGCTCCGGCCTGCTGTACGCAGGGCGGCAGTGGCAGCGCCTGGCCGACAGCCGGCTCGGCAGCTACGGCATCTCCACCGCCTGCACCATGCCCCTGCTGATGATCGGCCGCTCCGGCGGTGGCATCCGCCAGGTGGCGCTGGCCCAGCAGCTGGGCATGGAAGGTCCTTCCCTGGTGCGCCTGCTGGACAAGCTGTGCGCCAGCGACCTGGTCCGCCGCGAGAGCGACGCCAGCGACCGCCGCGCCAACCTGCTGTGGCTGACCGACGCGGGCCATGCGCTGGTCAGCGAGCTGGAAGACCAGTTGATCGGCCTGCGCCAGGACGTGTTCGGCGAGCTTTCCATGGATGAACTGCACGCCGTGCTGAAGGCATGGCGCCTGCTGGCCGAGGCCGCCGACCGCATCACGTAAGACCGCTGCCCCCGAATACCGCCGCTGCCGTGCACACGCCAGCGGCTTTTACCCGTTGCTGTTGTTTCGTTGTTCCTCCCCTCCCCCACCTCGCCCCCGCCCCTACCGATGCCCGGTGAATTCAGTCTCCACGGAGTGTTCGTCCCGACCCTGCTCGGGCTGATGTTGTTGGCCTACCTGGTCAACAGCGGCCTGCACGCGCTGCTGCAGCGTGCCGGCGCCTATCGCCACGTATGGCACCCGGCGCTGTTCAACCTGGCCCTGTACGGGATCGTGCTTGGCCTGCTGTTCCACCTCCTGCGTTGGATGCAATCGTGAACAAGATCGTGAAGAAGACCCTGCCGGTGCTGCTCACCACCGCAGCCGTGATCATCGCCCTGCTGGTGCTGCGCCAGCTGTGGGTCTATTACATGGATGAGCCGTGGACCCGCGATGCCCATGTCGGCGCCGACGTGGTGCAGGTGGCGCCGGACGTGTCCGGGCTGGTGGAAACGGTGCAGGTGGCCGACAACCAGGCGGTGAAGAAGGGTGACCTGCTGTTCGTGGTCGACCGCGCCCGCTACCGCATCGCGCTGGAGCAGGCCCGCGCCAACCTGGCCGAGCGCCAGGCATCGGTGGCGCAGCTGCGCCGCGAGATCGGCCGTGACCGCAGCCTGCAGGACCTGGTCGCCGCCGAGGACGCCGAAGTGCGCCGCGCCAAGCTGCAGGCCGCACAGGCTGCGCTGGCCACCGCACAGGCGGCGGTCGACCTGGCCGAGCTCAACCTGGGCCGCACCGAAGTGCGCGCACCGGCCGATGGCCGGGTCAACGACCGCACCCTGCGCGTGGGCGACTACGTGGTAGCCGGCAAGCCGGTGCTGGCGCTGCTGGATACCGGCTCGTTCCGCATCGATGGCTACTTCGAGGAAACCCGCCTGCGCGGCGTGGCCCCGGGGCAGCGCGTGGACATCCGCCTGATGGGCGAGTCGGCCCCGCTGCGTGGCCATGTGGAGAGCATCGCCGCCGGCATCGAAGACCGCTACCGCAGCAACGGCAGCACCCTGCTGCCGAACGTGACCCCGGCCTTCGACTGGGTGCGGCTGGCACAACGCATTCCGGTGCGCATCGCCATCGACGAAGTACCCAAGGGCGTGGAACTGATCGCCGGCCGTACCGCCACGGCGACCGTGGACACCGGCCGCCATCCGCACAACGACAAGGCCGGCACTGCGCCGACACAGGCGGGCCTGTGAACGCCGCCCTGCCCCGTCTCGGCCTGATCGTTGCGCTGGCCAGCCTGGCGGCCTGCAAGACCGTCGGCCCGGATTACGCCCTGCCGGAAGGCTCGGCCTTCAAGCGCCCGCAGGCCAATGCGGCCTTCATCGATACGCAGAACCCGCAGGTGGCCGCCAACCAGGCGCTGCCCGACCGCTGGTGGTCGCTGTACAACGACCCGGTGCTGGACGGCCTGATCACGCAGGCGCTGCGTGACAACGTCGAGCTGAAGGCCGCCGATGCACATCTGCGCCGTGCCGCGGCGGTGTACGAGCAGGCGCTGGACGCCGGTGGCTTCGAGTACGAGGCCGAGGCCGGGGTCAGCCGCGCGCAGCTGTCGGCCGAATCGTTCCTGCAGGAGCACGAGCTGCCGGTGATCAACCTGGCCGATGGCAAGTTCGCGGTCAGCTACCAGTTCGACCTGTTCGGCAAGCTCAAGCGCGGCGCCGAGGCAGCGCGTGCCGACGAGCAGTCCGTTGCTGCCGCGCGCGACCTGGCCCAGGTCAGCGTGGTCGCGCAGGTGGCCGACAGCTATCTGGAAATCTGCCACGCCAACCACGAGCTGCACGTGGCCGAACATTCGCTGCAGCTGCAGCAACGCAGCCGTAAGGTCACCGAGCGCCTGATCGCGGCTGGCCGTGGCACGCCGCCGGAACTGGCCCGCGCCAATGCCCAGGTCGCGCTGCTGGAAGCCGCGCTGCCGCCGCTGCGCGCGCAGCGTTCGGCGGCCGCCTATTCGCTGGCCGCCCTGCTCGGGCAGACCCCGGGCCAGCTGCCGGCCGGCGTGATCGACTGCGCGCACGCGCCCAGCCTGGCGCAGCCGCTGCCGGTCGGTGATGGGCGTGCGCTGCTGCAGCGCCGTCCGGACGTGCGCCAGGCCGAACGCAAGCTGGCCTCGGCCACCGCGCGGATCGGCGTGGCCACCGCCGAGCTGTACCCGGACATCCGCCTGGGTGCCTCGGTGGGTGCCGCCGGCCTGCTGGAAGACTTCGGCACGCCGATGACCCAGCAGTGGTCGATCGGCCCGCTGATCTCGTGGACGCTGCCGTCCTCCGGCACGCACGCACGCATCCACGCCGCCGAGGCGGGCGCCGATGCCGCGCTGGCCGAGTTCGACCACACCGTGCTGCAGGCGCTGCGCGAGACCCAGACCGCGCTGGACCGCTATGCGCAGGACCTGCGCCGGCTGCAGTCGCTGCGCACTGCGCAGGAACAGGCCGCATTGGCCGCCGAGCAGAACCGCCGGCTGTACCAGGGCGGCCGCACGCCGTACCTGTCCAGCCTGGATGCCGACCGCAGCCTGGCCACCAGCGATGCCACCCTGGCGGCCGCCGAAGCGCAGGTCTCGCGCGACCAGATCCACCTGTTCCTGGTGCTGGGCGGTGGCTGGCAGGCAAGCGCCACCGCGCCCAACGCCTCGACCGCAGCGAAGTAAACCATGAACGCGCTGACCGACCGCCAGGCCTGGCTGTTCTCGATCAAGACCTACCTGGCCGCAGTGGCCGCGCTGTACATCGCCATGGCCGGCAACCTGTCGCGCCCGTACTGGGCGATGGGCACGGTGTACATCGTCAGCCAGCCGCTGCTGGGCCCGACCCGGGCCAAGGGCGTGTACCGCATCGTCGGCACCTTGGTGGCCGGCCTGGCCACCCTGCTGGTGCTGCCGGCGCTGGTGGAGACGCCGCTGGTGCTGAGCGCGGCCATGTCGATCTGGCTGGCCGGCTGCCTGTTCATGGCCCTGCTCAACCGCGGCCCGCGCGGCTACGCGTTCCTGCTGGCCGGCTACACCACCGCCTTCATCGGTTTCCCTGCGGTGACTTCGCCGGAGACCATCTTCGACACGGTGGTGGCACGCAGCGAGGAGATCATCCTCGGCACGGTCGTGGCGGTGCTGGCCGCTTCGCTGCTGTTCCCGGCCTCGGTACGCCCAATGCTGCGCGCGCGCATCGGCAACTGGATGGAGGACGCCGCGCAGTGGTGCCGGCAGATCCTTGAACGTGGACGCGCGCACGCGCCGCGCAACCGGCTGGCCGCCGACCTGGTGCAGTTCGAGGCACTGATCGAATTCCTGCGCCGCGATGATCCGCGCCATGCCGGGTCTGCGGTGTCGATGGAGCGCCTGCGTGAGCGCATGCTGCTGCTGTTGCCAGTGCTGTCCTCGATTGCCGATCGCCTGAGTGCGCTGCGCAGCGACGGCCAAGCCCTGCCCGAAGGGCTGCCGGCGCTGGTCGATGACATCCACGATTGGCTGGATGGCCCGACCAACGCCAGTGAATACGCCCGCCTGCGCGCGCGCATCAGCGCGCTGAAGCCGCAGGTGGACCGCGACCTGCAGCATCTGCAGCTGACCAGCCTGCTGCTGCGCCTGGAGGAACTGGTGGACCTGTGGCAGGACTGCCGCACCCTGCAGCACGCCATCGACCACGGCACCGCGCCGCTGGACCGCGCGCATTACCGCATCCGTACCGAACGCGTGGCCGCCGACAAGCACGTCGACTACGGCATGGCGCTGTTCTCCGCGCTCAGTGCCGGCGTGGCACTGATGAGCTACTGCGTGCTGTGGATCGCGCTGGGTTGGGAGGGCGGTGGCAACGGCGCGATGATGGCCGCGGTGACCGCGGCGTTCTTCGCCGCGCAGGACGACCCGGCACCGAGCATGGTGTCGTTCCTGGTGTGGGCCATGGTCGCCTCGGTGGTGGCAGGCGTGTACCTGTTCGGCGTGTTCCCGGCCGTGCACGACTTCGGCTTGCTGGCGCTGGTGCTGGCGGTAGCGTTCCTGCCGCTGGGGCTGATGCTGCACCACCCCAAGAGCGCGCTGTTCGCACTGCCGCTGACGGTGAACCTGGCCGCGCTGCTGAGCCTGCAGAACACCTACAGCGCCAACATCCAGACCTTCCTCAACTCGTCGATCGCGATGTTCATCGGCATTGGCTTTGCGGTGGTGATGACCCGCCTGTTCCGTTCGGTGGGTGCCGAGTGGACCGCGCGCCGGCTGGTGCGGCAGGGCTGGACTACGCTGGCCGAGGCCGCCGAAGGGCGCGGCCAGCAGGACCGCCAGCGCTTCGCCGCGCGCATGCTGGACCTGCTGGGCCTGCTCGCGCCGCGCCTGGCGGCAACCCCGGAGGGCAGCGACATCGCCTCGGTGGACATGCTCAACGAAGCGCGCATCGGCCTGAACATCCTGCAGCTGCGCCGCGCGCGGCTGGAACTGCCCGAGCGCAGCCGCGAAGCGGTCGAGCACATTCTTGAGGAGATCGCCGCGCACTACCGGCGGCAGATTGCCGCACGCAAGCCGATGGTGGCGGCCGACGCATTGCGCGAGCGGCTGGATACCTCGCTGGGACGGGTCGGCAGCGTAGCCGCCTGCAAGGCACGCGACGAGGCGCTGATGGGCCTGATCGGCCTGCGCTTCGCGCTGTTCCCGGAGGCGAAGGCGCTGGCGCCGGGCCTGGCCATGAGTGCAGCCGAACAGCCGTAGCGCGATACCCTGTGCAGCCACAGACCTCGTTGCCGGGGTCGGATCCTTCGCCGCGAGCGAAGGCTCTGACCCCTGCTCTGCACAGGAAGCTCCAATGAGTTACGACATGATGGTGTTCGAGGCCAGCGCCGCGCCACGCGAGGCGGCAGCCTTCATCGCCTGGTTCGAAAAGCAGACGCAGTGGAACGAGCGCCACGAGTACGACGACCCGGCAGTCAGCAGCGCGGCGCTGCAGGCGTGGTTCGCGGAGATGGCGCAGGACTTCCCGCCGTTGAACGGCCCATTGAGCAACGACGATGACGACCGCGCCGAGGTGACCGAGTACAGCATCGGCCAGCAGGTGATCTACGGTGCGTTTGCCTATTCGGTGGCCGAGCGTGCGCATGGCCGCGTGCAGGACTTGGCCGAAAAGCACGGCGTGGGCTTCTTCGACGTGAGTGCCGATGAAGCGGCGATCGTGTTCCCGGATGGGCTGGTGTTGATCGCGGAATAGGTGCGGCGGCAGGGCTGCGCCCTGCACCTGCCGAATCAACGGCAACGTCAAATGCGCGCTATCCGTGGGTTGGCGGGGCGGGTCCACGCCATGCGTGGATGAACGTCGGAATGATCGAAGTACGCTTTTGTAGAGTCGAGCCATGCTCGACTGCTTTTGCCTGGCGATCAGGTGAAGGGGTCAGAGCCCGTTCCCGGTGGGAACGGGATCCGACCCCGATTCAGAACAAGGTGCCCTGTACTGTGGGCTGTTCGATGCGCGCGGGTTGTTCGGCCACCGCTTCCGCACCCAGCCGCCAGGCCAGGCCACCCAACCGGCTGGCGTGGCGTTTCAATGCGGCCTGCAGCACCTCTGCGCTGCCCGCCACATGCAGCACCTGGCGGGCGCGGGTCAGGCCGGTGTAGACCAGTTCGCGCGACAGCACACGGCTGTCCTGGCGTGGCAGCTGCAACCACACTTCATCGAACTCCGAGCCCTGTGCCTTGTGCACGGTCATCGCAAAGGCGCTTTCGTGCGCGGGCAGTGCGGCCGGGTGGAAGGCGCGCGGCTGCTCGACGGTGTCGCCGGGGAACCAGGCCACCATCGCGCCACTGCCATCGCGCAGGCAGATGCCGATATCGCCGTTGAACAGGCGGTGCCGGTAGCTGTTCTCGGTGACCAGCAGCAGGCGGCCCTGGAAGTAGCCCGGGGTGTTGCCGGCCAGCAGCTGTTCGATGCGGCTGTTGAGCCCGCGCACACCCTGCGGGCCTTCGCGCAGCGCGGTCAGCACGCGCAGGCGCCCGGCCTGCTGCAGGGCAAGCGCTGGATCGGCCGCGTCGGCCAGTGCACGCCAGTGGCCCAGCAGGTGCTCGCGCTGGCCGCGCAGCGGGTCTGCCTCGCCTTCATGGAAATGCACGCCTGCCAGTTCACCGCCGCGCAGCAGCTGCAAAGCGGCGACGGCGTCACCCTCGCGCACGGCATCTGCCAACGGGGCCAGCACCAGTGCATCGCTCTGCCGGTACCCTCGTTGCAGCTGCACGCGGCGGCCGGCGAAGGCGCGCGGCGTGGCCTGCGGCTGCAACGTGGCCGGTGCCAACAGACCCTGCAGTGCCTGCGCATCATCGGCGCGGGTGCCGATGCCATCACCGCTGGCGCGCAGGATCGCGCTGAGCACATCACCTGCTTCGACCGAGGGCAACTGATCGGGGTCGCCAAGCAGGATCAGGCGGGTGCCGCTGGCGATCGCGTCGACCAGCTTGGCCATCATCGGCAGATCGATCATCGAGGCTTCGTCGACCACCACCACGTCCACCGGCAGCGGATTGTCGGCGTGGTGGCGGAAGCGCGGCGAATCCGGGATCACGCCGAGCAGGCGATGCAGGGTGGTGCCGGAACTGGGCAGTGCCGCGCACAGCGCCGGGTCCACGCCGTGCTCCTGCAGGCGCTGCACGGCCAGCCGCAGGCTCTCGGCCATGCGTTCGGCGGCGCGCCCGGTGGGCGCGGCCAGCGCCACCTCGGGCAGCGGCTGGCCAGCGTGCCGGGCCTGTGCGGCCAGCAGCAGCAACAGCCGCGCGATGGTGGTGGTCTTGCCGGTGCCGGGACCGCCGGTGACCAGCGCCAGCGGATGGCGCAGGGTCACGCCGGCGGCGCGTGCCTGGTGATCCTCGCTGCCCAGTGCCTGCGGGAACAGCTGCGCGAACAACGGTGCCAGCGCGGCCATGTCCGGTGCCGGCAGCGGATGCCGGCCGATGCGCTGCAGCCCGGCCGCCAACTGCCGCTCGTACTCGCGATAGCGGCGCAGGTAGAGCAGGCCGTTCTCCAGCACCAGCGGCGCATCCTCGGCGATGGCATCGGCCTGCTCCGGCGTCGCTACCCAGGGCGATGCGCGCAGCTGCGCCAGCCAGTCCTGCGCGGCAGGCCACTCGGGCACGCCGTCCAGCAACCGCTGCGGCTGTGCCGGATCAAACCCGGCGTGGCCCTGCGACACCGCCAGCGAGGCGAGCGCGGCCGCCAGCGCCACACTGTCCGGCGTGTCGTCGCGCAACCGCTGCAGGCTGGTCGCCAACGCGTGATCGAGGGTGCGCAGCAGGCCCTTCTGGTGCAGTTCCTTCAGCAGGCTCATGCGCTGGCCCCACGGGCACGTGCGGCCAGTTCGGCCTGGGCCTGTTCGCCACCTGCGAACAGCGCGTCGAGTGCATCCACCAGCGCGAACGGGAAGCGGTCCACATGCACGCCGTTGCCGGCTGCATCCAGGCCGCGGCAGAACAGGTAGCGGATGCCCCCCATGTCGCGCTCGTAATCGTAGGCCGCGCCCAGACGGAAGCGCAGCCAGCGATGCAGGGCCACGGTATAGATCAGCGCCTGCAGGTCGTACTCGCTGTGGCGCATGGCAATGGCCAGCAGGTCCGGACTGTAGCCGGGCAGCCGGTTGGATTTGTAGTCGAGCACGTACCAGCGCCCGTCGCGCACGTAGGTCAGGTCGATCATGCCGGTCATCAGCCCTTCCAGGCGGCGGCGCTGGCCGAAGCCGCGACGCGCACTGGAAACCCCATGTGCATGCAGCAGCTGCAACAGCGCCGGTACCGTGGTCGGTTCGATGGCGAAATGGAAGTCGATTTCCGCGCGCCGCTCGCCTTCGCCCAGGCTGTGCAGCGCACCGCCCTCGGGCAGTGGCACGGTGAGCGTGTGGCCGACCAACGGCACCAGCACCGCCACGCCATCGTCCAGGTCGACGTCGGCATAGCCTTCATCGTGCAGCGCCTTGCGCAGCACCTCGGCCTGGCCCTCGGGCGCTTCCAGGCCCGGCTGCCAGCCCCCCCACGCAGCGAAGTCGACGTTCTCCATCGCCTCGTGCAGCACGTTGCCGAAGCGGCTGCCCATGAAGCGCGGGTCGACCGGCGGGCTGTCTTCGACGGCGGCGGGTTCCGGCAGCGCGGGCTCCAGCGGCAGTTCCGGGCCCGCGGGTTCGTCGGCGGCGGGCGCCGGCAGCTCGGTGGCGGCGGCTTCAATATCACTGCCAGCGCCCGCGTCGGCATGCGCCAGCTGGGTGAAGCTGTATACCCACCAGTCGTGCGGCACGCGCCGGGTCAGTGCACGCACTGCCGGAAGATCCCCTTCCACTTCGGCCGCCAGCTGCGGCAGCGCGGCCACTGTCTCACTGTCATCGATGTGCACGTCGGCGTGCGCGCGCAGCGCCTGCAGGTCGCCCAGCAGCGGCGCCAGGCGCGTCTTGCCAAGCCCGGCCAGATCACCCACGGCGATCCACAGCGCATGCTCGGCGCGGGTCAGTCCCACATACAGCAGGCGCGCATCCTCGGCCCGCTGCTCACGCTCGCGCTGTGTGCTGGCCGCTTCCCAGGCCTCGTCCCTGTCCAGCTTCCAGTGCAGCTGGCGCTGGCCATCGACGTGCACGGTGCAGTGCGAGGCGGTGTTCGGTGCGCCGCCGTCGATGCCGACGAAGGGCAGGAACACCAGCGGATACTCCAGGCCCTTGCTCTTGTGCAGGGTGATGATCTGCACGCGGCGCGCATCCGATTCCAGGCGCAGCAACTGCTGCTCGTCATCCTGGTCGGCGCTGGCCATCTGCCCCTGCAGCCAGTCCAGCAGGCCATGCATGCCCAGCGCCTGCGCCGAGGCTTCCTGCAGCAGTTCGCCCAGCTGCAGGTAGTTGGTCAGACGGCGCTCGCCGTCGATCAGCGCCAGCAGGCGTTCGCCGTGCGCGGCACAGACATCGGCGATCACCGCGAACGGACCACCGCGCTGCCAGCGCTCGCGCCAGTGCAGCAGCTGCGCCTGGAACCCGCGCTGCAGGTCGCCCTCGCGCTCCATCGCCGCGATCGCACTGGCCCGCTGGCCCAGCAACACCGTGGCCAGCGCTGCACGCAGGCGGCCTTCGTCTGCCGGTTGCAGCAGCGCCAGCAGCAGCGCGCGCAGATCACGAGCCTCACTGGTGGCGAACAGGCTCTGCTTGCCCGCCGCCACTGCGGGTATGCCAACCGCAGCCAGCGCGCGCTGCACCAGCGTGGCCTCGCGATGCGAGCGCACCAGCACCGCGATATCACCAGGCTGCACCGGGCGCCCACGCAACACCGCTTTGCCCGCACGCGCCTCGACCAGGGCCTGGTGGATCGCAGCCACGCAGGCCTGGGTCGCTGCCTCACGCGAGGCATCGGCACTCATCGCCTTGTCACCCCCGCTGCGCAGCACGCGCAGGGTGAGTGCCTTGGCGGCGTGGCCGTCGTGCAGATAGTCCTCATCGGTGCGCACGCCACCGGGACGCACCGGCTCGAACTGGATGTCACGCTCGAGGAAGGCGTCCTCACCCCCGTTGTCGTACAGCGCCTGCAACGCGCGCAGCACTGACGGTCGCGAGCGGAAGTTCTGGTCCAGCACCGGCGCCTGCTGCGCCACCTGCTTGGCTTTCAGGTAGGTGTGGATGTCGCCGCCGCGGAACCCGTAGATCGCCTGCTTGGGATCGCCGATCAGGAACAGCGCCGGTGCCAGGCCGAGTTCGCGCACCTCCGGCGAATTGCCGAACACGGTGTGGAAGATGTTCCACTGGCGATCATCGGTGTCCTGGAACTCATCGACCAGCGCGATGCGGTACTGCGCGCGCAGCTGCCTTACCAGCGGCAGCCGCTGCGGGCCTTCCAGGGCCAGTGCCACGCCATCGATCAGATCGTCATAGGTCTGCACCCGGCGCGTGCGCTTCAGCGCCTGCAGGCGCTGCATGGCTTCGGCGCGAAGCGCGTGCAGGAAATTCAACGCGGTACCACGCAGCCAGGCATCGCGTTCGGCCAGCAGCGCGACATAGCGCGCCAATGGCACCTGCACTGGCGACGACGGCGTGCGGTCGGGGAACTTCTTGTTGGTCTTGTCGGCCAGCACCTCCGGCAGCAGTGCCGGCAGGCGCTCGCTGGCCAGCAGCTCGCGCGGGTCGCCGCGCTCGGCCCAGGCCAGCAGCTGCCGGCCCAGCGAGTGCAGCCAACCCAGCTTGTAGGACACCCCGTTGATCCACTTGTTGTCGACGGCATCGCAGAGGTCGATGAAGAACTGCTCGCCATGCCCGCGCAGCGCCTGCTGCAGTTCGGTGGCGGCGGCCTGCAAAGCCGGCTGTGGATCGGCCAGCGCCACCGGCCGCGGCAACGGGTGCAGAGGCGGCGCAGCCAGCAACGCGCGCAGATCGGTGGCCAGCGCGTCCGGGTTGGACCACAGCCAGGTCAGCGGCTCCAGCGTGGCCGCGTCGTTGGCATGCACCCGCCACAGATCGGCCGCCAGTTCCTCCAACAGCTCACGGTCGCTGGCCAGTAGTTCCGGCGGATCGAAGGTATGGCCGCTCTCCAGCGCATGCTCGCGCAGCACGCGGGTGCAGAAGCCGTGGATGGTGAAGATCGACGCCAGGTCGATCTCATCGGCGGCCACCTGCAGGCGGCGCTTCAGTGCGGCGGCGCTCTCGGTGCCCCCCTGCAGATGGCGCTGCAGCACCTGGCGGGTCAGCCTCGTGTCCGGTGCTTCGCCCTCGGCCGGTTCCAGATCGACCAGGCGCGCGGCCAGCGACAGGCGCTCGCGGATGCGCTTGCGCAGTTCCTGGGTGGCGGCATCGGTGAAGGTCACCGCCAGGATCTGGCCGATGCGCAGGCCCTGCTCCACCACCAGGCGGGTGAACAGCGTGGCCAGGGTGAAGGTCTTGCCGGTACCGGCGCTGGCCTCGATCAGGCGGATACCATCCAGCGGCAGGGCCAGATAGGGATCGCCCGCCATGCGCTGGGAGTCCTCATCGACGATGGCGGTGCTCATGTGCTGCCCTCCTGGCGTGCATCGGCGCCAAGGGTGCGGCCTTCGCGCACCGCGCTGAAGACCACCTGGCTGTTGCGCAGCAGATCGGCATAGTCGGCGTCGGTGGCAAATGGATCGGCACCGCGCAGCAGCAGCTGCCAGGCGTCGCTGCTGGATTCACCCCAACTGCGGTCGCTGCCGTGCCACTGCTTCCAGCCTTCGCTGCGCTGCTTTTCGGCCGGCGCGTTGTACAGCACCCAGCCGGTGTAGGGGGCAAAGCGCAGCGGTTCACGCAGTCCGCGTTGGCGCAACTGCAGCAATGCGCGCAATGCCGCGCGTGCAGCAGGAGCGCTCAGTGCCGGCAGTACATGCGGGCCGGGACCGGCGTCGCCGCCATCATGGAACTGCACCAGCGGCAGGGCATCGCCGGCAGCGTTGGCCAGCAGCCAATCCAGGCCCTGGCGGATCACCGCAGTGCCATTGAGGGTGCCAGCGCGCAGGCGCACCAGCCCGTCGGGGTGTCGATCGGCCACACGGCCATGCAGGCGCACGCCATCGATCTCCACTTCATAGCGGCGGCTTTCCAGCGGCTCGCCCCGCATCCAGCCCAGCAATGCACTGGCATACGGGCGGGTCTTCAACTGCTCCACCTCGAACTGGCGCTCACCCAGGGGGCCCGACGGCAGCAGGCCACGCGCGCGCAGCCGCGGATACAACGGCTCGGTATCGCCACTGAGCGTGGCGCGTACCACCGCCGCCTGCACGCTGCGCTTTTCCGGCCCGCGCGAGGACAGCACCAGCGGTTCCAGGTCATCGACCTCCTCGACATCGTCGGCCAGGCGCAGGCCCAGCGACTGCGCCAGGAACTGCCCGGCCGGATCGCACAGGAAGCGGCGCAGGGTATCGAGTGCAACGTCGTCTTCCACCGCATCGTCGAGCGGCGGCAACGCGGCATCGAACCACGGCTGCAGGCCTCCGCGCGCGCCGGTGAGGCGACCGGCGGCCGGATGCCATTGGCGGCGATAGCTGAAGCGGCGTGGATCACCGTCACCGAACGCCGCCGGAGAGAACGGCTGCAGTGCGTGGCGCACGGTGAAGTCGCGGACCGCCGCAGGCGGATCGAGGTGATACGCAGCGGCGGCATCGATGAGTTCACTGACCAGCACCGACGGCTCACGCGCGCTGCCATCGCGCGGATCAGCACCGAGGTAGCTCAGGTAGAACACCTCCTGCGCGGCGGCGAACAGCTGCAGGAACAGGAAGCGGTCGTCTTCGCGGGTGGAGCGGTCGCCGGGCCGGCGGCGCGGCGTGTCCAGCTCGGCAGTGAGCTGGTTGAGACCGGCAGCCGGGTCACGGCGCGGGAAATCGCCATCATTGAGACCGAGCACGCAGATCACCCGGAACGGCAGCAGGCGCATCGGCACCATGCGGCCAAAGCTGATGCCACCGGTCAGCAGCGGCGCGCGCGTATCGGCCTCGCCCAGTGCTCCGGCGAAGTGCGCGCGCACGACCTCCGGCGGCACCCCGTCCGTGAAGCCGGCCTTGGCGGCATCATCGGCGAACTGGTTGAGCAGCTTGCGCAGGCGCTCCAGGGCACGCTGGCTGTTGGGCGAACTGGGCGCAGTCGGCAGCAGCGCGTCCAGCAGCGACAGCAGGCGTTGCCGCCACTGCGCCGGCGTCAGCAGTTCGCCGAGGCGGCGCTGGTAGACCGCCAACACGCGCAACAGGCGCAGCAGCCGGTCCAGGGCGTCCAATGCGCCGCCCTCCAGCTCGATCCACGGGGCAACACCGGCCAGGTCGGCCTCGCTGCCGGTGGCATGACCGAGCACCAGGCGATCCAGCGCGAACTGCCAGGTGTAGGCGTCGTCGGCCGGGGCCTGGTGCTGGTTGCGGTGCTTCGCATCCAGGCCCCAGCGTGCGCCAGCCTGCTGCAGCCAGCCATGCAGGCGATCAAAGTCCACCGCCTCCAGGCCGGCCGCTTCGGCCAGCGGCGCGCTGGCCAGCAGGTCCAGCACTTCGTTCAGGCCGAAACGCGAGACCGGCAGGCCCAGCAGGTGCACGAACACGTCGGCCAGTGGCTCGCCGGCGAGCGGACTGCTGTCGGCCAGCGCATAGGGAATGTGCTCGTCCTCGCCCCCACGGCCGCCGAACACGGCTTCCAGATACGGCACATAGGGGTCGATGTCCGGTGCAAGCACGGCGATCTCCCGCGCCTGCAGCGGCGGGTCGAAGCGCGGGTCCTGCAGCAGGCTGCGCAGCTGGTCGTGCAGCACCTGCAGTTCGCGCAGGCGGGTATGGCAGGCATGCACCTGCAGGCTGGGATCGTCGCTGCGCAGCCCGTCGCGCAGCTCGCCCGAGGGCAGCGCACGGCGGTGGAACAGATCGCGCTGCAGGCGATGCAGCAGGCTGTCGGACAGTCCACCTTCGGCCAGCGTCGGCCGGGTGTCGTCCTCCGGATCCGAATACGCGGCAATCTCGCCGGCCGGGTGCACCACCTCGTAACTGCCCAGCACCGCCATGAAATCGCGCCCGGCCGCGCCCCAGGCTTCCAGCAGGCGGTTCTCACCGGCCGCTTCACCGAAGGGATCGGGCGCGCCGCTGCGCAGGCGCTCGGCCAGCGTCTGCAGGTCACCCCAGTACGACTGCACCGGCGTGGGCATATAGAAGTGCAGCTCGCCCACCCGCGCCTGGGTGGCCATCACCCGCAGCACATCGGGCGAGATGTTGAGCGTCGCGAACGCGGACATGCGTGGTGGCAGGCCCTGCGGCAACGGCTGGCCGGCGCCCTCGAAGCGGTCCAGGTAAGCCTGGATGCGGCGCGCGCGGTAGTCGTGGCCAGCGGCGATGCTGCGCCAGAGGATGGCCTGCGGGTCGGCCGGGTCGGCGCCGGCCTCCCAGCGCAGCAGCCAGTCGCGGCGCCAGGCTTGGTACTTCTCGAACACCGACGCCAGTTCACCGGCCAACGCCCACGGCTTCAATGCATCGCTACCGGCAAGATAGGACTGCAGCGCGCGCATCGGTGGCTGCGCCAGCAACGCCGGGTCGCGCAGTGCCTGGTACACCTTCCAGTGCAGGGCGGCCGCGTCCAGGTCGTCGCGTTCGCCGGGCACATTGGCGTTGAGTGCACGGGCAACGAACTCGCCCGGGGTCAGGAACTCAAGATTGGCGGCCACGCCATATTCGGCAGCGAGTGTTGCTTGCAGCCAACGCCGCATCGCCACCTGCGGAATCAGCACCACCTCCGGCGCCAGCAGCGGCTGACCCGCAACCGGCGCACGCACGTTGCGCGCCAGCAGCGCGGCCAGCACGTCCAGGGAGTTGGAATGGTAGAGGCGGAAATCGCTGCCCGGGTCACTCATCATGCACAGTGTGCAGCACGGCAGGCAGTATTCAATGGCCGGCCCATCGCCGGTACGGATTGTTCCGGGCTGCCGGCCGATTATCCCGGCCTGGCAGGGATCTTGCCGTGCCACAATACTGGACCGTCCAGTCTGCTTATGTTCAGCCGACGGGCCCGATCCTTCGATGTCTAAAAAACGTTAATGGTGCCCATGTCGGCTTCCACCTCCAGTCTGGTGCAGTTATCCAACGTCCGCATCGACCGGAGCGGGCGCACGATCCTGCGCGACGTGTCGCTGCAGGTGCCCAAGGGCAGCATCACGGCCGTGCTGGGTCCGTCCGGCAGCGGCAAGTCGACCCTGCTGGCGGCACTGACCGGCGAACTGCGCCCGGTGGCTGGCGAGGTCACCCTGTTCGGCAAGCCGATTCCGCAGGACAGCGGCGCGCTGCTGGAAATGCGCAAGAGTGTGGGGGTACTGCTGCAGGGCAACGGCTTGCTGACCGACCTCACTGTGGCCGAAAACGTCGCGCTGCCGCTGCGCACGCATACCCGCCTGCCGACCGCCGTGCTGCGCCGCCTTGTGGAAATGAAGCTGCATGCGGTGGGCCTGCTGGCCGCTGCCGATGCCTGGCCGCGCGAGCTGTCCGGTGGCATGGCGCGCCGCGTCGCGCTGGCCCGCGCGCTGGCGCTGGACCCGCCGCTGATGATCTACGACGAGCCACTGACCGGGCTGGACCCGATCGCCTCTGGCGTGATCATGAGCCTGATCCAGCGCCTCAACCACAGCCTGGGCCTGACCAGCATCATCGTCAGCCACCACGTGCACGAGACCCTGCCGATCTGCGACCAGGTGATCGCCATCGCCAATGGCGGCATCGTGTTCCAGGGCACGCCCGAGGCGCTGCAGTCCAGCCAGGACCCGTTGCTGCGGCAGTTCCTGCACGGCCAGCCTGACGGCCCCATCCCGTTCGATGCCGCACCGCGCGCGAGGGTCGCCTGATGCCGTTCGTCCAAGCCACCCGCTCGCTCGGCCGCGCCGGCCTGTTCTCGCTGACCGTGCTGCGTGGTTCGCTGCCGACCCGTGATTTCCTGGCCGAACTGACCCGCGAGATCTACAAGATCGGCGCGCGCTCGCTGCCGATCATCGCCGTCGGTGGCGCCTTCGTCGGCCTGGTGCTGACGCTGCAGGGCTACCGCACGCTGACCACCTTCGGTGCGGCCGACGCGCTGTCGACCTTGCTCGGCCTGTCGCTGTACCGCGAACTGGCGCCGGTGCTGACCGCGCTGCTGTTCATCGGCCGCGCCGGCAGCTCGATCGCCGCCGAACTGGGCCTGATGCGCGCCACCGACCAGATCAAGGCACTGGAGCTGATGGCGATCGACCCGGTGGCCAAGGCCGTGGCGCCGCGCTTCTGGGCGGCGGTGCTGACCGTGCCCCTGCTGACCGGCATCTTCTGTTCGCTGGCGATCAGTGCCAGCTACTTCGAAGCGGTACACGTGCTGGGCCTGGACAATGGCGTGTTCTGGTCGGCGCTGCGCAACAGCGTCGATTTCTGGGATGACTTCGGCGTGGCGATGCTGAAGTCGGCGATCTTCGGCGGCACCGCCGCGCTGGTCGCCGCCTACGTTGGTTTCCACGCCGAGCCGACCATCGAGGGCACCTCGGTGGCGACCACCCGTGCGGTGGTCAACGCCTCGCTGCTGGTACTGATGTTCAACTTCGTGCTGTCGGCAATGTTGTTCACCTAACCCCTCCACCGGCGGTGCGCAGGCGCGCGCGGCCACCACGACTCGATCAGGTAATCCACATGGCCATCCGCGGTCCCAGACTCGAATTCTCCGTCGGCGCCTTCCTGCTGCTGGCCCTGGCCTCGCTGATGGTGCTGGCCGTGGCCTCGACCAACCAGCGCTGGAGCTGGGGCAGCCAGGGCTACGAGCTGAAGGCGCGCTTCTCCCAGGTCGGCCAGCTGCGCAAGCAGGCGCCGGTGAAGATCGGCGGCGTCACCGTCGGCCAGGTCGCCTCGATCGACCTGGATCCGGTGAAGTTCGAATCCATCGTCACCCTGCGCATGGACAGCAAGGTCAAGGACCTGCCGGCGGACACCTCGGCCGGCATCTTCACCAGTGGTTTGCTCGGCGAGAGCTATATCGGTCTGCAGCCGGGCGGTGACCCGGACGTGCTCAAGGCCGGTGACGAGATCGTCTTCACCCAGCCGGCGGTGGACCTGATCCAGCTGGTCGGCAAGTACATGTTCAGTGGCGGCGCCGGTGGTGGCGCAGGCCAGAAGCCCAACGATGGCGCGCAGGCGCCTGCAACGGAACCGCAACCATGAAGATGAAACTGATCCCGGCCCTGCTCGCCTCGGCGCTGCTGGCGGCTACTCCATTCCTCGCCCAGGCCCAGGCCACCGCTCCCGCCCCCGCCGCTGCCGCGGCGCAGGGCCAGGCCGGCAAGGTGGTGATCGATGCCAGCACGCGCATCCTCACCACCCTGCAGCAGCGCCGCAGCGAGTTCAGCAGCAACCCGGCCAGCCTGCGCAGCTACATCGACAGCGAACTGAACCGCACCTTCGATCGCGACTATGCCGCGCGCCTGGTGCTGGGCCCGCACGCCCGCGGCGCCTCGGATGCCGACATCAAGCTGTTCGCCGATGCCATGGCCGACAGCCTGATGCAGCGCTACGGTTCGACCCTGCTCAACATCCAGGGCAAGCCGAGCTTCCGCCTGAAGGGTGAAAGCCCGCTGCCGGGCAACCGTGGCGTGCGCGTGAGCACCGAACTGGTGCGCGCCGGCAACGAACCGACCCCGGTCGAATACTGGATGCGCAACGTGAACGGCCAGTGGAAGATCTTCGACGTCAACATCGAAGGCATCTCCTACGTGCAGACCTTCCGCAACCAGTTCGATACCCCGCTGCGCCAGAAGGGCATCAAGCAGGTGGCCAGCGAGCTGCACAGCGGCAGCATGCAGGCCGGGCCCGCGGGCAATGGCAAGTAACGCACTTGCGCTGCTGGAAGGCGACACCCTGCGCCTGCGCGGGGTGCTTGACCGTGCCGCGGTGATCGCACTGTGGCCGCAGCTGCAGGCCCTGCCGGCCAAGCTGGCGCGGCTGGAGCTGGGTGAGGTCGAGCGCGTGGACAGCGCCGGCCTGGCGCTGCTGGCCGAGCTGGCGGCCCGTGCACGCAAGGCGGGCCATGCGCTGGCCATTTCCGGCGCGCCCGCCGGCTTCAACGAGCTGAGCGCAGCCTACCGGCTGTCGCCCAACCTGGATTTCAACGCTACTTCTGCTGCGAGCTGACATGAACGTCGTACGCACTTTCCCCCTGATCCTCCTGGCCACCGCCCTGACCGCCTGTGCCGGCAAGCCCGCGCGCAGCGATGCACCGGTCGCCAGCACCGTGGTTGCGCCCGGCCCTGCTGCTCCGGCCGCAACGGCCGATACCGGCGGGGTCGACGCTGCTCCGGTCGCCTCCGTGGCCAACTCTGCCGCGCCCACCGCTTCAGCGCCGACGGCTGCGCCGCAGGGCGCAGAGGCCAGGCCACCGAAGGCCGCAGCGTCCACCGCCGCCGCCGGCGACGATGATTTCGACGCCCTCTATGGTGGTACCGGCAACACCGGCAACGCGGCGGCCTACGATCCGTGGGAACCGTTCAACCGCAAGGTGCACACCTTCAACAATGCGGTCGACCGCGGCGTGGCGCGCCCGCTGGCCACCGCCTATACCCATGTGGTGCCGCGCTTCGCGCGCACCGGCGTCAGCAACTTCTTCAGCAACCTGCGTGCGCCGGTGACCATCACCAACCAGTTGCTGCAGGGCCGTGGTGCCGATGCGTGGGACAGCCTCGGCCGCTTCCTGATGAACAGCACGCTGGGCATCGGTGGCCTGTTCGATCCAGCCAGCAAGGCGATGGTGCCGCGTCGCAATGAAGACTTCGGCCAGACCCTGGGTGCCTGGGGCTGGCGTCGTTCGCGCTACGTGGAACTGCCGTTCTTCGGCCCGCGTACCGTACGCGACGTGTTCGGCCTGGCCGGTGACATCCCGTTGTCGCCGATCCGGCGCGTCGAGGAAGACAAGATCCGCATCGGCCTGCAGGGCCTGCAGCTGGTCGACACCCGCGCACAGCTGCTGGCGATCGACGATCTGCGCGACACCGCAGTGGACGAATACGCCCTGGTCCGCGATGCCTGGATGCAGCGCCGCAACTACCAGATCGAGAACGATCTGCGCAGCAAGCGCGACCGCGGCCATGACGATGCCAATTCGCCGATCCCCGTCGATGCGATGCCGATGCCGCAGTGGACCCACTGAGGCCGCGCGACGGTGCATGAAAAACCCCGCCTCGGCGGGGTTTTTCTTTTCCGGTGGGTGCCAACCCTGGTTGGCACGCCGTGCTCAGGCCGCCAGCGCGGCCTCGATGGCCTCGCGCAGGCGCGCGTCATCGGCGGCCACGTCCGGGGCAAAGCGTGCGACGACCTTGCCATCACGGCCGACCAGGAACTTCTCGAAGTTCCACAGCACCGCCGGTGCCGGATGGATCGGGATCTCCTTGCTGGCCAGGCGCTCACGCAGCGGGCCTTCGCCGATCGACTGCGGCTGCGCGGCGGTCAGCTGCTGGTACAGCGGGTGGGTGTCCTCGCCAGCCACGCTGATCTTGGAGAACATCGGGAAACTGACATCGTAGGTGAGCTGGCAGAACTGCTGGATCTCGGCCTCGCTGCCCGGCTCCTGGCCAAGGAAGTTGTTGGCGGGGAAGCCCAGCACTTCCAGGCCCTGCGCGTGCTTTTCCGCATACAGCGCCTGCAGGCCTTCGTACTGCGGGGTCAGGCCGCACTTGGAGGCGACGTTGACCAGCAGCAGCACCTTGCCCTGGTAGTCGGCAAGCGAGGACGGCTGGCCGTCGATGGTGGTGAGGGGAATGTCCTGGATCGGGGTGCTCACGCGGGGGCTCCGGCTACGGCGGGGAATGGCCCACCAGCATAGCGCCGCGCGCGCTGTTGTAGAGCCGAGCCCATGCTCGGCTGATGGTATGGCAGCCGAGCGTGGGCTCGGCTCTACAGGCAGGATTCAGTCCACGCAGATCGTGCCCTGCGCCTTGCCATCATCGATGCGCTGGCGGCACCCGAAGTTCTGGCGCACATCACGCTGGCAGGTACCGGTGGCGGCACTGCCGGCGGCCACCTCGGCTCCGGCCAGGCACTGGCCCGTGCAGTCGCTCTTGCGGCTGCAGGCCTTGCCGGCGTCCGCATAGGGAATCACGCACTGCTCGCGCTGCAGGCGGCCGAGCCGCTGCAGCGTGCCGCCAGCGGCCTGGCAGTCGACGTCACGTGCTTCGCGGTAGGCCTCGCTGGCTTCCGGCGCAGGAGCGGCCGTAGCCGTGTCGGCGACCGGGGGCGTGCTGCTGCACGCAGCCAGCAACGCAGCCAGGACAAGAACGGCACAGGAGCGCAAGCACATGTCGATACCCGCCACGGACTCAGGGTGCCCAGCATAGCCAGGCGCAGGTGCACGGGACGTGTCAACCCGCATTGCCGTCCTCGTCGTCCTCCGGCGCGCCCAGCTGCTGCATCGGGTCCGGGGTCAGCTCCGGGGGCAGCGCGCGCTTGGCCTTGCTGCCCAGTTCGGCAAGCCGACGGGCGCGGCTGATGGCCGACTGCGGCGAATCGATCAGGCGATTGCGCGCATCGGCGTAGGCCTTGCCGGCATCGTCCAGCTTCTTGCCCATGGCGGTGAAGTCCTGCAGGAACCCGGTCAGGGCGTCCAGCACCAGACCGCCGGCCTCACTGATCTTCAGCGCCTGCTTCTGCACCTTGTCGCGCGTCCACAGGCGCTCGGCCACGCGCAGCAGCGCCATCAGGGTGTTGGGCGAGGCGAACACCACGCGGTTGTCGAAGGCGAACGCCTGCAGGCTGCCATCGGCGCCCAGTGCGGCTGACAAGGCACCCTCGATGGGAACGAAGGCGATGGTGATGTCCAGCGTCTCGCTGCCCAACGCCTTCGGATAATTCTTCTCGCCCAGGTCCTTAACGTGCTGGCGCAGCGCAACCGCGTGCCTGCGCAACGCGTCTTCCGACTGCTCCGGGGTAGTGGCATTCATGGCTTCCTGCCAGGCGATCAGGTTCACCTTGCTGTCGATCACCACGCTGCGTTCGTCGGGGAACTGCACCACCACGTCCGGTCGCAGGCGCGCACCTTCGTCATCCACGGCATGCTTCTGACGCTGGTAGTGCACGCCCTCTTCCAGCCCCGATCCGCGCAGTACGTTGTCGAGCATCAGCTCGCCCCAGTCGCCGCGGACCTTGGCATTGCCCTTCAGCGCATTCGTCAGCGCCGATGCCTGCGCCGCCATGTCCTGGTTGAGCGTCTTCAGTTCGCCCACCGCACCCAGCAGGCTGGCGCGTTGCCGCGCTTCCTCGCCATACAGCGTATCGACGCGGGTGCGGAAATCGCCCAGCTTGTCGGCGAACGGCTTGAGCAGCCCCTCGATGTCCGCGCGTGACTGCACTGTCGCCTGCCGCACGTTCTTCTCGAACTGCTGTCCGCGTTCGTCGAACACCTTGCCCGCCAGTTCGGCGAAGGCGCCCGACAGCTTTTCCTTGGCGGTATCAAGATAGCTGCGCAGTTCGGCACTGGCCCGTTCGGAGTGCTGCAGATTGGCCACCGCGCGGGCATGTTCACCGTGCAACTGCTGGTAGCGCTGCTGCACCTGCTGCAGCTCGCTGCTGGTCTCCGCAACGGCAGCGCGCGCCTGCGCCAGGGCCGCTTCACGTTCGGCCAGCTGTGCTTCGCGACTGGCCGACAGCGCTGCTTCGCGCTCCACCCGGGCGGTCAGCGTAGTTACGGCCTGTGCGTGCTGCTGGCTGCGGCTCCGTTCGTTCTCCAGTTCAGCGCTCAGCGCATCGAGGCGGCCGCGCAGCTGGCCGGCATCGACCAGGGCGAGGCGATGCTGTTCGCGTTCGCTGTCCAGCAGCCGCTGCAGTTCGTCGGAGGGTGCACCGCCAGCACTGCGACGCCACAGCAGCACCAGCGCGACCAGGGTCGCCAGCAGCAGGACCACTGCCAGGATCATGAGGACTTCGATATTCATGCGACCAGTTTAGCCCCGCTGCGCTAGGCTGGGTCGGTCTGCCCCGGAAGCCCCCATGCTCGCTCTGTACGGAAAACCCACCTCCATCAACGTGCGCAAGGTGCTCTGGCTGTGCGCCGGCCTCGACCTGCCACTTCACCACGAGCCAGCGCCGCCGGCGGACCTGCTGGCCACACTGAACCCGAACCGGCAGGTGCCGGTGCTGCGCGATGGCGGCTTCGTGCTGTGGGAATCCAACAGCATCTGCCGCTACCTGGCCGTACGCGCTGGCCGTGATGACCTGCTGCCCCGCGCGGCACAGGATCGTGCGCGGGTCGAACAATGGATGGACTGGCAGGCCAGCGACCTCAACAGTGCCTGGCGCCACGTGTTCATGGCGCGCGTGCGCCAGCATCCGGATTACCCGGATGACGCCCGCGCCGCAGCCAGCCTGGCGCAGTGGAACCGGCTGATGGCTGTCCTTGATGCACAGCTGGCCACTACCGACGGCTACGTGGCGGGCAACACCTTCACTCTGGCCGACATCGTGCTTGGGCTGTCGACCCAACGCTGGCGCAGCACGCCCGGCAACAAGCCCGTGCTGCCACACCTCGCGGCGTGGTTCGAGCGCCTGCGACAGCAGCCGGGTTTCACCACCCACGTCGACAACGGCGTGGCCTGAGGCAGGGGTCGGATCCCTTTCCCGGGGCAAAGGGATCTGACCCCAAGGGTGCGGGAACGATCCGGCCTTACCAGCCTTCCAGCACGATCTTGCCCTTGGCGCGGTGGCTCTCCAGCAGCGCGTGGGCGCGCCGCAGGTTGGCCGCGTCGATGCGCCCGAAGTGCTCGCCCAGCGTGGTCTGCAGCACGCCCGTGTCGATCAGCTCGGCCACACGGTTCAGCAGGTCGTGCTGGCGCTGCATGTCGGCGGTGCGGTACAGCGGCCGGGTGAACATCGACTCCCAGTGCAGTGACAACGCCTTGCGCTTGAGCGCCATCACGTCCACCTGGCCAGGATCATCGATCAGCCCCAGCTGGCCCTGCGGCGCCAGCAGTTCCACGATCTGCGCGTAGTACTGGTCGGAGTGGGTCAGGCTGGCCACATGCTGCACTTCGCTGATGCCGAGCCGCGCCAGTCCCTCGGCCAGCGGCAGGCGGTGGTCGATCACGTGGTGCGCGCCCATTGCGTATGCCCAGTCCTGGGTATCCGGACGCGAGGCGGTGCCGATCACGGTCAGCCTGGTCAGCTTCCGCGCCAGCTGCACCAGGATCGAACCGACACCACCGGCAGCACCGATCACCAGCAGGGTCTGGCCCTCGCCACCACCCTCGGGGATGCGCAGGCGGTCGAACAGCAGCTCCCAGGCGGTGATGGCAGTCAATGGCAGCGCCGCGGCGGCGGCATCATCGAGGCTGGCCGGCTTGCGCCCGACGCTGCGCTCGTCCACCAGCTGGTACTCGGCATTGCTGCCCGGGCGGTCGATGACGCCGGCGTAGTAGACCGCGTCGCCGGGCTGGAACAGGGTCACCTCGCTGCCCACCGCGTCGACGATGCCGACCGCGTCCCAGCCCAGTACGCGCGGGCCATCGGTGGCCACGCCGCGGCGGACCTTGGTGTCGACCGGGTTCACCGCCACCGCGCGTACCGCCACGCGCAGGTCGCGGGGGCCGGGCTGCGGCAGCTCCAGTTCGATGTCGATCAGGGCCCGGGCATCATCGATCGGCAGGCCGGCGTGGGTATAGGCAATGGCGCGCATGGCAGCGGTCCAGTGGGGAAGGAGGCGACAGGTTGC
Organism: Stenotrophomonas sp. YJH_SMC_82; assembly: GCF_059368875.1. Taxonomy (NCBI): domain Bacteria; kingdom Pseudomonadati; phylum Pseudomonadota; class Gammaproteobacteria; order Lysobacterales; family Lysobacteraceae; genus Stenotrophomonas; species Stenotrophomonas sp. YJH_SMC_82. The sequence continues at coordinate 368,323 of NZ_JCAFSE010000005.1, read as the reverse complement.
GCCGCGCGCGCTCCCTCGGAAAGGCGCAGAATCGGGCAGCACTTTCACTCTGGCGATGAAGATGATCCGCATCGACGATCTGCAGCTGTTCGTCCGCACTGCCGCGCTGGGCAGCTTCTCGCAGGCCGCCCGCGAGGCCGACCTGCTGCCCGGGCAGGTCGCTGCGGCGGTGGCACGGCTGGAGCGCGAGCTGGACCTGCGCCTGTTCGTGCGCACGACCCGCAGCCTGCGCCTGACCGGCGAGGGCGCGCTCTACCTGCCGTATGCGCAGGAGGTGCTGGCCACCCTGCGCGAAGGCCAGGCCCGCGTGCAGGGCGAGGACACCGAGCTGCACGGCATCCTGCAGCTGTCGGCGCCGTCGGACTTCGGCCGCAACCTGCTGTTGCCCTGGCTGAGCGCGTTCCGCGCCGCGCACCCGCGGCTGCGCCTGCACCTGCGCCTGTCCGACGAGGTCGCCGACGTGTTCCGCGAACCGGTCGACGTGGCCATCCGCATCGGCCACTTCGATGACGCCAACTACGTAGCCCTGCCCCTGCTGGAAGGCAACCGGCGCGTGCTGGCCGCCTCACCCGGCTACCTGCAGCGGCGTGGCCCGCCCACGCGCCTGGAGGATCTGCGCGAGCACGACTGCCTGCTCTATCAACTCAATGGCCGCGCCTACGATCGCTGGTCGTTCGAGGTGGACGGGCGCCGCAGCGTGGTTCCGGTACGCGGCCCGCTGGTCTGCGACGACGCCGACGTGGTGCGGCGCTGGGCCGTGGCCGGCGAAGGCATCACCTACAAGTCCTGGCTGGACCTGCGCGAGGATGTGCTGGCCGGGCGCCTGCAGGTGCTGCTGGACGGCGTTGGCAGCAGCATCCCGCTGCAGCTGGTGTGCCCGCATCGCAAGCAGTTCTCACCCGCCGTGCGGCAGCTGCACGCGCAGCTGCGCCAGCACCTGCAACCGCTGCTGTCCGGGATGCCGGTTGGCCCCACCGGCCCCCTGTCGCCCGCCGCAGCGCTGGCCGACAATGGCGGCCCCCCGTAACAGAAGAGCACCGCCATGCCGTGGATGGGCATCCAGGACCTGTGGACGTTTCTGGTCGCCGTGCTGGTGTTTCTCGCCCTGCCCGGTCCCGGTACCTTCACGCTGCTGACTGCCACCGGCCGTGGCGGCGTGCGCGGCGGCTACACCGCACTGGCCGGCCTGCTGGTCGGCGACCAGATCCTGATGTGGCTGGCGCTGGCCGGCGTGGCGGCGCTACTCAAGGCCAATCCTCTGGTATTCCACGCCGTGCAGTACCTCGGTGCGGCCTACCTGGTGTGGGTCGGCATCAGCCTGCTGCGCACGCCCAAGCACGAGGGCGGCGACGCCGGCCCGATCCGCATGCAACCCGGCCGCTACTTCCAGCAGGCGATCCTGGTCAGCCTGCTCAACCCGAAGGCGATCCTGTTCTACATGGCCTTCCTGCCGTTGTTCATCGATCCGAAGGCGCACCAGGGCATCGCCACCTTCGCCGCGCTGGCCGGCATCATCCTGGTGGTCAGCATCGCCTACTGCTCGATGCTGATCGGCGTGGGCAACCTGGCCCGCCGCCGGTTGATCCAGCACCCGCGGATCAGCGATGCGCTGCGCCGCGTGGCCGGCCTGTTCCTGGTGGGGTTCGGCATCCGCCTGGGGCTGAACGGATGAACGGGCGGCTGCCACTGCTCGGCATGACCCTGCTGCTGGCCGGTGCCGCCTCTGCCGGCACCGTGCAGGACCATCGCTGCCTGACGGGCGGTCGCAACGACAACATCCACCTGGAATGGCGCTGGCTGGAAGACGGCCGGGCCGACGTGCGTTACGCCGGCCAGCGCGAGCGCCTGCCCCTGCACCGGATCTCGATGGAGACCACGGTGCTGGCCGAGGATCGCCCGTACCAGTTCGACAGCGTGTGGGAAGAGCGCATCGACGGGCGCCTCAACGGCCGCTACCTGCTGAGCACGCAGGGCGCGCTGGTACTGGATCTGAGCTACGAACGCGCCCGTGATGGCCGTCGCACCACCTTCCACGATGACGGCGAGGCGTGGCAGGAGGATGGCTGCCATTGGCCGGGAGGCGTAGCGGCGCGCGTGGTCGATTGAAGCATGCCAACCAAGGTTGGCATCTACCGGTCGTGCATCTCCGCGCGCAGGTGGTCGATGAACACCCGCAGCTTGGGCGCCATCTGCTCACGCGCGGGGTAGTACAGGTGGAAGCCGGGGAATGGCGGCTGCCAGTCCTGCAGCACGCTCTGCAGTCGCCCAGCGTTGATGTCGTCGGCCATCAACGAGGCGAAGCCCTGGGCCATTCCCAGACCCGCCAGCACGGCACCATGGGCGACGCCGGCATCGTTGAACACCAGCCGCCCGCTCACTTGCACGTCCAGGTCGTGGCCGTCGCGGCTGAACTCCCAGGGCATCAGCCGGCCGTTGGCCAGCCGGTGCACGATGCAGGCGTGGCCCTGCAGGTCATGCGGGGTCTGCGGCACGCCATGGCGTTCGAAATAGGCCGGCGTGGCTACCACCACCTGCCGCTCGGGTGGCCCGACCGGCACCGCGATCATGCCCTGTGCGAGTGATTCGCCCAGGCGGATGCCGGCGTCGAAGCCCTCGGCCACCAGATCGGTCAGCGCGGGGTCGACGCACAGTTCCACCTGCACCTGCGGGTAACGCGCAAGGAAGTCGGGCAGCCGCGGCAGCACCATGCGATCGGCGACGATGCGCGGCAGGGTCACGCGCAGCCGCCCGGCAGGCACCGAGCGCGCGCTGTCCAGTTCGGCAAATGCCTGGTCGATCTGGTCCAGGCCGCCGCGCACGCGCTGCAGGAAACGCGCGCCGTGCTCGGTCAGGTTGACCCGCCGCGTGGTCCGCTGCAGCAGCCGCACGCCCATCCGCGCTTCCAGCGCGCGCACGCTCTGCGACAGCGCCGAGGTCGACACACCCAGGGCATCGGCGGCGCGGGTAAAGCTGGCGTGCTCGGCCACGTGGACGAAAGCGACCACAGCAGTGAGCGGGACGGAGGCATCCATTGTGAAGGCAGCCTTCAAGGTAAGTCCGGTGACACGCAGTTTATCCACATGATGGCGTGGAGGATGCTGTGCCCCTCGCCACTGCCCATCCAGACGTGGCGCCTTCCCCAAGGAGATCCACATGAAGACCCGTACTCTCGGCCCCGCCGGCCCCACCGTGTCCGCCCTCGGCCTGGGGTGCATGGGCATGAGCGCGTATTACGGCGGCCGCGGCAGTGACGATGACGGCATTGCCGTCATCCGGCACGCGCTGGACCGTGGCGTGACCCTGCTCGACACCGCCGATGTGTATGGCCCGCACACCAACGAGGTGCTGGTCGGTCGCGCGATTGCCGGCCGCCGCAACCAGGTGTTCCTGGCCAGCAAGTTCGGCATCGGCCTGGACCCGGCTGACCCGAAGGCGCGGCAGATCAACGGCCACCCGGACTATGTGCAGGCCGCCTGCGAGGCCAGCCTGCGTCGCCTGGGCGTGGACCACATCGACCTGTACTACCAGCACCGCGTCGACCCGACCGTGCCGATCGAGGACACCGTGGGTGCCATGGCACGCCTGGTGGAACAGGGCAAGGTGCGCTGGCTGGGCCTGTCCGAGGCCTCGGCGGCCACCCTCCGCCGCGCCCATGCGGTGCACCCGATCACGGCGGTGCAGAGCGAGTACTCGCTGTGGTCGCGCGAGCCGGAGCAGAACGGAGTGCTGGCCACCACGGCGGAGCTGGGCATCGGCTTCGTGCCGTATTCGCCGCTGGGCCGTGGCTTCCTGACCGGCGCCATCCGCAGCCCGGACGACTTCGACGCCGACGATTACCGGCGCACCTCGCCCCGCTTCGAAGGCGAAAACTTCCAGCGCAACCTGGCATTGGTGGACACCGTGCAGGCGCTGGCCGCCGAGCGCGGCATCGCTGCCTCGCAGCTGGCGCTGGCCTGGGTGCTGTCGCGCGGCGGGCACATCGTGCCGATCCCGGGCACGACGCGGCGGGCACGGCTGGACGAGAACCTCGCTGCACTGCAGGTGGAACTGGATGCGGCCACGCTGGACGCATTGGATGCGGCCTTCCCGCTGCATGCCGCGGCCGGCGAACGCTATTCGGACAGCGGCATGGCCAACATCGAGTCCTAGCGGGGGCCGGGACGAACGTACACCGGTGGCTGCCGCCGGATTATGCCGATTCCGGCAGCCTGGCCGGGGCGCAGCGCGTGCCCCGCCATGCATGACCCCCGTCAGTGGTAATGCTGCGCTGCGTTCGGTCACACTCGGGAACTTGTCGTTCTTAGTCACCCCTTCCGAGGCCTGCATGTCCCTGTTCCGGCGCAAGTCCCTAGATTCCGTCACCGTCCACGAAGCCGGCAGGCGCCTGATCCCGACGCTCAGCTGGCCGCACCTGATCGCACTGGGCATCGGTGCCATCGTCGGCACCGGCATCTACACGCTGATCGGCGTCGGTGCCAACCTGGCCGGCCCGGCCGTGCTGATCTCCTTCGCCATCGCCGGTGCGGTCTGCGCCTGTGCGGCGCTGTCCTATGCCGAGCTGTCGACGATGATGCCGCCCGCCGGCAGCGCCTACACCTACAGTTACAGTGCGCTGGGCGAGGTGTTCGCCTGGGTGGTGGGCTGGAGCCTGATCCTGGAGTACTCGCTGGTGGTGAGTACGGTGGCGGTGGGCTGGTCCGGCTACTTCGTCGGCTTCCTCGAATGGGTCCACACCCAGTTCGGCTGGAACGTGCACCTGCCGGCCTGGCTGGCAGCCGGCCCGCACGTGGAAGGCGGCATGATCAACCTGCCGGCGATCATCATCACCTGGCTGGTGGCCGGCATGCTGATGGCCGGGACCAAGGAAAGCGCCACGCTCAATGCCATCCTGGTGGTGTTCAAGCTGATCGCGCTGGCGATCTTCGTGGCCGTGGCCCTGCCTGCGTTCGACAGCGCCAACCTGCAGCCGTTCATGCCGTATGGCTTTGCCAAGTCGATGGGCCCCGATGGCGTCGAGCACGGCGTGATGGCGGCAGCGGCGATCATCTTCTTCGCCTTCTACGGCTTCGATGCGATCTCCACTGCTGCGGAGGAGACCAAGAACCCGGGCCGTGACCTGTCGATCGGCATCATCGGTTCGATGATCGGCTGCACCATTGTCTACGTGCTGGTGGCGCTGGCCGCAGTGGGTGCGATGAGCTACGCCGTGTTCGGGCACAGCGCCGAGCCGCTGGCGCTGATCATGCGCCAGCTGGGCCATCCGACAGCGGCGATGGTGATCGGCGTGATTGCGATCATCGCGCTGCCGACCGTGCTGCTGGCCTTCCTGTACGGCCAGAGCCGCATCTTCTTCGTGATGAGCCGCGACGGCCTGCTGCCGCGTGGCCTGTCCAAGGTCAACGCGCGTACCGGCACGCCGGTGGCGACCACGCTGTTCACTGCGGTGGTGGTGTCGGCGCTGGCCGGCGTGGCCCGCCTGGACGAGATCGCCGCGCTGGCCAATGCCGGTACCCTGGCCGCGTTCACTGCAGTGGGCGTCTGCCTGGTGGTGCTGCGCCTGCGCGAACCGAACCGCGAGCGCAGCTTCCGTACGCCGGCTGCTTTCGTGGTCGGCCCGCTGGCCGCGCTGGGCTGCATCTACCTGTTCCTCAGCCTGCCGCACAGCACCCAGCTGTACTTCCTGCTGTGGAACGTGGCCGGCCTGGTGCTGTACTTCCTGTACAGCCGCCGCCACGCACTGATCGCGAAATAACCGGCTCGCCGGTGGTGCCGGCCGCTGGCCGGCAACTCGTATCCTGTTGTGCCGGCCAGCGGCCGGCACCACCGCAGGGCGGTCAACCGCCCTGCTTTGCGGCGTAATCCTGCGCCTGGCGCATCACCCGCAGCAGGTTGCCGCCCCAGATGCCGGCAATCTGCTGCTCGGTATAGCCCTTGCGCAGCAGCCAGGCGGTGATCTTCGGCAGCTGGCTGACATCGGGCAGGTCACTCAGGCCGCCGCCGCCATCCCAGTCCAGGCCGATACCCACGTGCTCGGGGCCGACCACCTTGAGGATGTGCTCGAAGTGGGCGAAGAAGTCGTCCAGGCTGGCATGCCGCACGGGGTGTTCATGGTCCAGTGCCTGTTCGGCTTTCAGCAGGGCCACGCCCTGCTCGATGCCCATGCCTTCCCAGCCGCCCAGCTGCCTGCTCAGCGCTTCTTCGGCCTGCTTGCGCTCGGGTGTCTTCGCCGTGTCGATCAGGTAGCCGCCATAGGCGTTCACCTGGATCACGCCGCCGGCCTTGGCCAGCTTGCGCAGCCGCGCGTCATCAAGATTGCGCGGGTGGTCGTACACCGCCTTGGCCGAGCTGTGCGACAGCACGAAGGGCACCGGCATCATCGCCAGCAGGTCGTCGAACACCGCGTCCGAGGCATGCGACTGGTCGATCACGATGCCCAGCTTCACTGCCTGCCGCACCAGCTCCTTGCCGGCCGGGCTCAGGCCCTTCCACTCCGCGCCCTTGGGGTCGGTGGCCGAATCGGCGAACTCGTTGTTGGCGAAGTGCACGGTGCTGAGCAGGCGCAGGCCGGCGCGATGGTAGAACGAGAGCAGGCTCGGGTCTTCCACCAGCGGGCTGGCGTTTTCCATGCTGATGTAGACCACGCGCTTGCCGGCGGCCTTGATCCGCGCAGCATCATCGGCGGTCAGTGCCAGCGCGAAGCGCGCGGGATTGGCCGCCAGCATCTCGCGGATTTCCAGCAGTCGCTGCAGGCCGTGGTCACGCTCGGCCAGGTGGGCCGCTGCGCTGCGATCGCCCTGGTCGGTGTAGATCGCCCAGAAACCACCATCGAGCGCACCTTCGACCATGCGCGGGTAGTCCACCTGCGAAAGCGCGTTGCGGTCGTGGCGCTGCTCGATGTCGAAGCCGGTCCGGCCGAAATTTGCCGGCGTATCCAGGTGGCTGTCGAGCGTGACCAGGCGCTGCTGCAGCGCCTTGGCACGGGCCAGTTCCTCGGCGCTGAACTCGATGGCGTGAGCCGAAAGCGGCGCGCACAGCGCCACGGCGAGCACGACGGACAGGTGGCGCAACGATGGCATGGGCTCTCACCGGCAATGGGAAGAGCCCGACCATAGCGCTGCACCCGGCCTTTTTGTAGAGCCGAGCCCATGCTCGGCTGCCAGACAGATCATCCGAGCGTGGGCTCGGCTCTACAGAGATCGGCAGTGACGCGGTCAGTCCACCACGCGGCAGAACACGGCCTTCAGGTAACGCGATTCCTGCACGTGGGCCATGAACGGGTGGTCCGGACCGGCGCCGGCCACCTTCAGGATCTGGATCGTGCGGCCGGAGAAATACGCCGCGCGGCGCAGCATGTCGAGGAACTGGTCCTCGGCCACCAGGCCGGTGCAGGAGAACGTGGCGAACAGGCCGCCCGGCTTGACCACGCCCAGCGCCAGCTTGTTCATGTCCAGGTACTTCTTCAGCGCAGTGATGACCTGGTCGCGGTCGCGGGTCATCTTCGCCGGGTCCAGGATCACCACGTCGTACTGCTCGCCACGATTGGCCGCATCACGCAGCCACGGGAAGATGTCGGACTGGACGAACTTCGGGCGCACGTTGTTCAGGCGCGAATTGCCCTTGGCGATCTGGATGACGTCTTCATCGATGTCGATGCCGACCACTTCCGAGGCGCCTCGCGCCGCCGCGTACACCGCAAAACCGCCGGTGTTGCAGCACAGATCCAGCACGCGCTTGCCTTCCACCTGCTGGCTCAGCCACTCGCGGTTCTCGCGCTGGTCGGCGAAGAAGCCGGTCTTGTGCGCACCTGCCGGGTCGGCGCGGAACTTGATGCCGTACTCGGTGATCACCGACGCTTCGGTGGTGGTATTGCCGTGGAAATCGAAGCTTTCCTGTTTCTGCACGTGCTCATCGGCGAAGCTGTGGAAGCGGCAACCCGGGAACTGCTCGCGCAGGGCGTCGTAGATCCACTCGCGGTGGCGGAACATGCCGGCGGCGAAGAATTCGACCACCACCAGGTCGCCGTAGCGATCCACCACCAGGCCGGACAGGCCGTCGCCTTCGCTGTGCACCACGCGCCAGGCGTCGGAGACCGCGTCGAGCTTGAGCACCTCACGGCGCAGCGACACCGCCTGGGCAATCTTGCGCGAGAACCAGCCGGCATCCACCGGCACGTTCTGGTCGGTCTCAAGGATGCGCACGGCAATACGCGAATGCCCGTTGTAGAACCCGCGGCCAACGAACTCGCCATCAATGCCGACCACGTCGACGATGGAACCGGGCTTGGGCCGGACGGTCGGCTTCTCGACCAGTTTCTGGAAGATCCACGGGTGGCTGGAGCGCCACGCATTCTTGAGGCGGACAATCGGAAGGGGGGTATTCATCCACCCATTGTAAACCGGGCGCGGGGGTCAGATCCCCGAAGGGGCTCTGACCCCCGCCGGCGTGCCAACCAAGGTTGGCACCCACCAGGCCGGAACGGGCTCGGGAATGGGGTCAGAGCCCCTACGGGGATCCGACCCCTCGTCCCCCATTTGACGTCGGCCCAGCCAGACGGCAGAATCGGCGCCAGAAGGGGAGTAGCTCCCAGACGTTGTCGCCGTCATTTCGAGCCCGCAGGCTCCGGTGCAACGGCAGTTCCAGCCGACTGGAACTGCGAGCGAGACCTTCGCCGTACTGGCGAAGCTCTGTCCCTGGATCCCCCTCCCGATCCTCCGTTGCAGATCCTCGCCGTCCGGCCTGGCATTCATCTTTCCAACGGACATTCCCAATGCAGACGATCGGTAACGTGTGGTTGTGGGGCGGCTTCGCAGCGGTGGTGGTCATCGCCCTGCTGGTCGACCTCGTGTTGATGCGCCATGGTGGACCGCACAAGGTCACCTTCAAGGAAGCCCTGTGGTGGTCGATCGGCTGGGTCGCGCTGGCCCTGCTGTTCAACGCTGGCCTCTGGTACTACCTGAATGAGACCGCCGGCCAGGTGGTGGCCAACAAGGTCGGCCTCGAATTCCTGACCGGCTACCTGGTCGAGAAGGCGCTGGCGGTCGACAACATCTTTGTGTTCCTGATGATCATGAGCTACTTCGCAGTACCGGAGGAGCAGCGCCAGAAGGTGCTGATCATCGGCATCCTGGGTGCGATCGTGCTGCGTACGATCATGATCTTCGCCGGCAGCGTGCTGATCAGCCAGTTCCATTGGCTGCTCTACGTGTTCGGTGCCTTCCTGCTGTTCACCGGCTGGAAGATGTGGTTCGCCGCCGGCCAGGAACCGGATCTGGAAACCAACCCCGCCCTGCGCTGGATGCGCAAGCACCTGCGCCTGCTGCCGGACTACGCCGGCAATGCGCTGAGCGTGAAGCGCGATGGCGTGCGCTGGTTCACCCCGCTGTTCGCGGTGCTGATCCTGATCGCGGTCACCGACGTGATCTTCGCCGTGGACAGCATCCCGGCGATCTTCGCGATCACCACCGACCCGTTCATCGTGCTCACCTCCAACGTGTTCGCGGTGCTGGGCCTGCGTGCGATGTTCTTCCTGCTGGCCGGCATGGCCGACCGCTTCCACCTGCTGCCGTACGGCCTGGCGCTGGTGTTGGCCTTCATCGGCATCAAGATGATGATCATCGACCTGTTCAAGATCCCGACCCCGGTGTCGCTGGGCGTGGTCGCGGTGATCATCGCCGCCACCGTGGTGCTGAGCCTGAAGTACCCGCCGAAGGAAGGCTCGGGCCACGCCTGAGCCTGAGCGGTCGGAAGGCGCGGCCGGCGGGATTGTCCCGCCGGCCGCACCCACTCTCCCGCAACAGTGGCCTTGGTTTCGCGCCAGCCACCGCCATTGCTGAGGTATGGACAACAACACGCCCCTGCCCGCCGGCGACGTGCCGGCCCCCCGCAATGACCGCTCGCGCATCCTGCGGGCGTTCAATGTCAGCCTGGCGGCCGTGCTGGTGCTGGTGGCCGTGTTCGCCCTGCAGGGCACGTTCGACTGGCGACCGTGGGCGGTTGCGCCACTGGAAGCCAAGGGCCTGCTCGGCCTGATCGGCGGCCCGATGCTGCATGCCTCGGTCGAGCACATCGCCGCCAACAGCATCGCCATCCTGATCCTCGGCACCCTGGCCGGCAGTGTGTATCCCAAAGCCACCGTGCGCGCCCTGCCCCTGCTGTGGCTGGGTTCAGGCCTCGGCGCGTGGATGCTGGGCAATCCGGGCAGCGTGCACCTGGGTGCCAGTGGCGTGACCCATGGCCTGATGTTCCTGCTGGCCAGCCTCGGCCTGCTGCGCCGCGACCGTGCGGCAATCGCCACCGGCCTGATCGGCATGCTGTTCTATGGCGGCATGCTGATGACCATCCTGCCGCATGCCGATGGCGTGTCCTGGCAGTCGCACATGGGCGGCGCCTTCGCCGGCATCATCGCCGCGCTGCTGTTCCGCAACGCCGATCCGCTGCCGCCGCGCCAGCGCTACAGCTGGGAAGACGAAGAAGACGAGGCCGAGCCGCTGGCCGACGACGAGCTGGAGCCGCCGTCACCGCAGCGCGTGCCGGTGCTGTGGCAGCCGCGCGAGGGCCAGGACTACGTGGTGATCCCGTTCCGCCGGCCGGACGAGCCGCGCGGTTGAGGGGACGGTCGTGCCGGCCGCTGGCCGGCAACCTCATGAACCGGTAGTGGCCGACCTTGGTCGGCGCGGTTGTTGCGTGCCAACCAAGGTTGGCACCTACCAGAGCACACCGGCCCCCGGGTAGCGCCGGGCCATGCCCGGCGCGTTGATCGCTCAGTTCCCCGCTGTGCCCATCCCATCCACCGCCTGCCGGCCCAGCGCCGGATCATCGGTGAAGAAGGCATCGATGCCGGTCGCCAGGTAGGCGCGCATCTCGGCGATCGAGCCTTCGACGTTGCGCGCGTTGTCGGCGCCCTTGCGCAGGTTGCTGGGCTGGAAATGGTTCTCCGGGCGGAAGGTGTACGGAATCACCATCAGGCCGGCCGCGTGCGCATCATGTACCAGCGAGGTCGGCGTACCCAGCGCGCCCTTGGCATCCAGCGGAATGATCGAGCGCAGCTCGGGGCCGATGCCATCGGCGTAGGCGGCGATGTCCTTCAGCCCGGCCGGGGTCATCATCTGTGCGTAGGTCAGCGTGCCGCCGGCCTTGGCGATGTCGGCCGGCTGGGTATCGCCCTTCCACAGCAGCTGCAGCAGGCGGATGTTGCTGCCCCGGCCGATCTTGCCATGCAGGTAGCGCAGGTTGGCAGTCTCGAATGACTGGATCGTGACCGGGCCGACATTGGTGTACGCGTTGCCACGCAGTGCGGCCAGCAGCTTGTCTTCCATCGGCAGGCCGATGGACTGGAAATAGGTCGGGTGCTTGATCTCCGGCACGAGGCCGATGCCACGGTTGGCGCGCCCGGCCTGCTGCACCAGGAAGGCCAGGATCTCGTCCAGGCTGGCGATGCGGAACTGGCCGTCGTAGGCGGTGCTGCGCAGTTCCGGCAGGCGCTCACGGGCGTACAGGGTCTTCAGCTCGGCCAGGGTGAAGTCCTCGGTGAACCAGCCCTCGACCTGCTGCCCATCGATCACCTTGCGGGTGCGGCGGCTGGCGAACTCCGGATGCGAGGCGACGTCGGTGGTGCCGCCGATCTCGTTCTCGTGGCGGGCCACCATCACCCCGTCCCGGGTCATCACCAGGTCCGGTTCGATGTAGTCGGCGCCATCGGCGATGGCCTGCGCATACGAGGCCAGGGTGTGCTCGGGCAGCAGTGCGCTTGCCCCGCGATGGCCGTAGACCGACACCTTGGGCACGGCCGGGGTGGAGGATTCAGCACTCATGGCCACCGATGGTGCCACGGCCAGCGACAACAGCAACGCACAACCCCACGACTTCACTGCGACTTCCCCAAGCGGTATGTGATGGGCGTCAGTATGCGGCGGCAATGTGACAGGTGGGGGAAGCCAGTCCCTGTAGAGCCGAGCCCATGCTCGGCTGACGGGCAGAACAGCCGAGCATGGGCTCGGCTCTACAGTTACTTGCCGATGCAGAAACTGGAGAAGATCCTCCCCAGCAGATCATCGGCACTCATCTGCCCGGTGATCTCACCCAGCGCATCGTGGGCCAGCCGCAGTTCCTCGGCGGCCAGCTCCAGGTGCTCGTGCGCCAGCTCGCCATCGGCGCGCTGCGCATGTTCCTGCGCGCGTTCAATCGCATCCACGTGGCGCGTGCGCGCGGAGAACTCGCCGTCCACCTGCTCACCGGCACCGGCCGAAGCAATCGAACGCAGGCGCGCATGCAGATCGTCGAGCCCGGCGCCGGTGGCGGCCGAAACGAACACCCGATCCGGATCAGCCAGCGACGGCAGCGCCGCCAGCAGATCCGACTTGTTGTGGATGTAGAGCTTGTGCGGTACCGCCGCCACGGCCTCGCCCAGCGCCGCTTCACCGGCCGCCGGATCGCGCGCATCCAGCACGATCAGCGCCAGGTCGGTGCGCTCGATTTCCACGTGGGCGCGGCGCATGCCTTCGCGTTCGATGGCGTCGCCGCCGTCGCGCAGGCCGGCGGTGTCGACCAGGGTCAGCTCCAGCCCGTCCAGGCGGATGGTTTCGCGCAGGGTGTCGCGGGTGGTGCCGGCGATGTCGGTGACGATGGCGCGTTCGCTGCCGGCCAGCGCGTTGAGCAGTGAACTCTTGCCCGCATTCGGCGGACCGATCAGCACCGCGTGCAGGCCATCGCGCAGGCGACGGCCGCGTTCGGCATCGCGGCGCAGAATGGCCAGATCGCTGCGCGCCTGTTCCAGCCCACGCCGCACCTGCGCGCCGCCGAGGGTATCCAGCGGTTCGTCGGCGAAGTCGATGGCCGCTTCCACGTGGATGCGCAGCATCACCAGCTGCTCGACCACCGCATCGATGCGGCGCGAGAACACGCCATCCAGTGAACGACGCGCCGCGCGTGCGGCACGGTTGTCGCCCGCGGCGATCAGGTCGGCGATGGCCTCGGCCTGGGCCAGGTCCAGCTTGCCGTTGAGGAACGCCCGTTCGCTGAACTCACCCGGCCGCGCCTGGCGCGCACCGAGCGCGATGCAGCGCGCGACCAGCTGCTGCAGCAGCACCGGGCTGCCATGGCCCTGCAGTTCCACCACCTCTTCGCCGGTGAAACTGTTCGGTGCCGGGAACCACAGCACGATGCCATCGTCGATGACCTCGCCGTCGGCATCACGCAGGCGCGCGTAGTGCGCGTGGCGCGGGCGCAGTGCAGGCGCCCCCAGTGCATTGGCAATCGCCGCAGCGCGCGGACCGGACAGGCGCAACAGGCCGACACCGCCGGCGCCGGTGGCGCTGGCGATGGCCACGATGGTGTCGGTGCGGATCGCGTCGTTCATGGCTCAGAGCTTCTCCAGCTGCGCGCGCGCCTGGGCCGCGCCGCTGCCCTGCGGCTGCAGCGCCAGGTAGGTGGTGTAGGCCTGCTTCGCCTTGGCCTTGTCGCCGGCGTTGAAGTAGGCATCGCCCAGGTTCAGATGGGCCACCGCGCGCGACGGGTCGATCTTCAGCGTGTTCTCCAGCCAGCGCGCGGCTTCTGCATAGCGCTGCTGGCGGTAGTAGACGAAGCCGAGGTTGTTGGCGGCCTGGGCGAAATCAGGACGCAGCTTCAGCGCTTCGGCGAACTGCGCGGCTGCCTCGTCGTACTGCTTCTCGCGGTACAGCTGCAGGCCGCGGTCGTTGGCCTGCTGCGCGCGCTGGCGGTCGGACGCCGGGCCAGCGGTGGGCACCACCAGCTTGGCCTTGCCACCCTGCAGGTCGGCCACCGTCACCGGCGCCTGGCTGCCCTTCGCCTCGCTGGCCGCATCCACCTTGTTGTTCAGCGCGATCGCATCGGCGGTCAGCTGGCGCGTATCGGCGTTGAGGAATTCCTGGCTGTCCGGCACCTGGAACACGAACTCGCCGCCCTGCGAACCGGGCAGGCTGCCGAAGGCCGGGGTCTGGTGCGAGACCGCCGATACGGCCGGCGCCACGTAGGCGGCCAGCTCGGTACCGGTGATCAGGCCGTCGCCGTTGAGGTCGCCCTTGCCGGCCAGCGCCTGCAACAGCACCCAGGTGAACACCGAGTGGCCGTTGGGGCCAGCATCGGCCACCTGCTGGTCGGCACCACCGGCGGTCAGCATCTGCCGCGCGCTGCGACGCGCGTTCTCGCGCAGGAACGACGACGACGACGGGCCACCGCGGGTCAGGCCCAGGCCGCTGTAGCAGGCATCCATCACGAACATCACATGCTTGGCCTGCATGCTCTCGGCAATGTTCTGGATGTCGGTCATCGCGATGGCGTCGGTGGCGAATTCCTTCGGGTCCGAATCGACCGGAATGATGTAGCCCAGGTCGCGCCCGGAAGCGAGCTGGCGGGTCGCGCCATGGCCGGCGAAGAACACGAACACGCGGTCGTTCTTGCCGGTGCGGTCATCGGCCAGGCGATCGTGGAAGGCCGCGAGGATGTTGTTGCGGGTCGCCTGCTCGTTCTTCAGCACGATCACCTGCGAGGACGGGAAGCCGAACTGCCCGGTCAGGGTATCGGCCACCGCCTGCGCGTCGTGGCTGGCGTACTCCAGCTTCGGCCACTTGGCATAGTTGTCGATGCCGACCACGATCGCCCAGGACTTCTCGTAGCCGATGGTGACCGTGGCGGCACCGGCTTCACCCTTGCGCGCACGGGCGACAGTGAAGTCACGGCCGTTCCAGCCGGCGAACTGGTAACCATCGGCGATCAGCCGGTCGAGGATCTGCGGCAGCGCCTTCACCGCACGATCGTGGATGTCGTGGAACAGGATGATGCCGCGCTGTTCCTTGTTCACCTGGTCTAGCACGCGCTGCACGATCGATTCCGGTACCGGGTCGGCCCAGTCCATCGAGTCGATGTTCCACATGATCGACTTCAGCCCGGCCTCGTTGAGCAGCTGCAGGCCTTCGGCATTGCGCGCGCCATACGGGAAACGGAACAGCGGCGCGCGCTTGCTGTCGACATCCTTCAGCAGCGTGTCGGTGTCGAGCACCTGCTGGCGCAGCGCGTCACCGGTGGTGCGCGACAGCTGGGCGTGGGTCAGGCTGTGGTTGCCGACCGCATAGCCCTCTTCCATCAGGTTGCGGCTGATCTTCGCCATCGGGCCGAGGCTGACCTTGCCATCGGCCTCGACCTTGCCAAGGTTGCGGCCCACTTCAAAGAACACGCCCGGCACGTCGTAGCGCTTGAGGATGGCCACCACTTCATCGGTATAGGCCTTGTGCGGGCCATCGTCGAAGGTCAGCACCACGGTCTTGGCCGGCAGGTCGCGGCCGAAGATCTCGCGGTCGCTGTCCTTCATCGACATCGGGTAGGGCTCGATCACGCCGTAGTCGCGCAGGATCGCTTCGCGGCTGTAGTCCTTGTGCAGGTGGGCGATGTAGTCGTCCCACTTCTCACGCTTCAGCTCGATGGCACGGGTGCGCTCGAAGCGGCTGAAGATGCGGGTCAGTTCCTGGTTGTAGTTTCGCTCGATCTCGTCAAGTGCCTCCAGGTCCTCGCCGATGCGCTGGTGCAGCTTCACCGCCGGCAGCGACGAATCAGTGCCGACCCGCTCATGCAGATCACGCAGCACTTCGCGGAAGGCCAGGCGGTCGGCGTCGAACAGTTCCGGCGCCGACTCGATGTAGTCCAGCACGGTGCCGAGGGTGGCGAAGCGCTGCGGGCTGGAGCCGCGCAGCAGGGTGTCGAACTGCGCGGCGATCGCCGTGCGCTGTTCCAGGCCATCGTGGAACAGCTGCTGGCCCACACGCGTGGAGGTGCCGCGGTCGGCGGCCGATTGCTGTTCCTCGTCTGCCAGCAGCACGATGATCCGGCGGTAGCCGTCGAGCTGCTTCTGCAGCGCCGCCAGCAACGGCGCGGCGGCCGGATCGGCGGCGGCCGCGGCCTGCGCGCTTGGCTGGGTGACGGTGGTCGCCGGCGCCTTCGCGTCCTTGTCGCCGCAGCCGGCAACAACCAGGGTCAACAACAGCGAGGGCAGGAACAGGCGGAACGACGACGCACGCGGCATGGCGGACTCGAAGGTGGGAGGAACGGTGTGCCGGCGATTCTACCGCCGCATGCGAAAAGCCCGCCTTGCGGCGGGCTTTTGCTGGGGTCAGCCGGCCAGCGGCCGGCTCTACCGATTACTTCTTCTTGACCGGGGCCGGAGCGGTGGTGGCCGCAACCGGCTCGCCGCCATGGCGCTTGGTCATCCACCACTGCTGCAGCAGGCCCAGGCCACCGTTGACCACCCAGTACAGGACCAGGCCGGACGGCATGAAGGCCATCATGACGCCGAACACCAGCGGCATGAACTGCATCATCTTCTGCTGCATCGGGTCCATGCCCGGTGCCGGGGTCAGCTTCTGGGTGAACCACATCACTGCCACGTTGATGACCGGCAGGATGAAGTACGGGTCGCGTGCGGTCAGGTCCTGGATCCAGCCGAACCAGGGCGCCTGGCGCAGTTCGACCGATTCCACCAGCACCCAGTACAGGGCGAAGAAGATCGGCATCTGGATGAGGATCGGCAGGCAGCCGCCCATCGGATTGATCTTTTCCTTCTTGTACAGCTCCATCATCGCGGTCTGGAACTTCTGGCGGTCATCGCCATAGCGTTCCTTCAGCTGCGCGATGCGCGGCTGGAAGCGGCGCATCTTGGCACCGCTCTTGTACTGGGTCGCCGACAGCGGGTACAGCACCAGCTTCAGCAGCACCACCAGGCCGACGATCGCCCAGCCCCAGTTGCCGACCAGCTTGTGCACCTGGTTCAGCACCCAGAACAGGCCCTGGCCGATCACCGCCATCATCGAGAAGCGGCTGTAGTCGACCACGCGGTCCAGGCCCGGCACGTCTTCCTTGGCGATCAGGTTGACCAGCTTCGGGCCGACCCACAGGCGGGCCTCGGTGCTGGTGGACTGGCCCGGGGCCACGGTGAAGGCCGGGCCACGCGCTTCAATCAGGTCACGACCGGCCACCTGCGACAGCACGTAGTGCGCGGTCTGGTCCTTCTGCGGGATCCAGGCGGTGAAGAAGTGATGCTGCAGCATCGCCAGCCAGCCGCCGGTGATGTTCTGGTTCAGTGCGCCGTCGTCCAGGTAATCCTTGAACGCACGACGCTGGTACTTCTTGTCGTTGTCGTACCAGGTGGCGCCGTTGAAGCTGAACGAATCCGGGTTGGTCATGCTCCGCGACAGGATGGTCGGGGTGCGGTCCAGAGTGCGGTAGACGTAGCCGTTCCACGGTGCGGCGCCGGCATTGCTGACTTCGTCCTTGAAGCGCACGGCGTACTCGTTGCGCGAGACGGTCAGGGTGCGCTTGATGGTCACGCCGTTGTCGGCGGTCCACACGAACGGGATCTGCAGTTCGTTCTGGCCCTTGGCCAGCACGAAGTCCTTGGTATCACCGACCAGCTTGAAGCCGTCAGCGCCGGGGACCGGGGTGTTCTTGTCTTCGCTGGCCCAGCCGCTGATCGCGCTGTACGGATGCGCGGGGTCTTCGGTCAGCAGGCGAACCGGCGGGCTGCCTTCGTCCTTGGTCTGCGGGAACTGCAGCAGCTCGGCATCCAGCACACGGCCGCCGTCCAGTACCAGGCGCAGCACGTCGGTGGTGACGGTCACGCGCTGGCTGGCCGGGGTGGCGCTGGCCTGGGCCTGCACAGCGGCCTGGCCCGGCGCACCCGGGACCTGCGCGCTGGGGATGCTGCCCGGGGTCGCGCCCGGAACACTCTGTGCAGCAGCCGGGGCCGACGTGGTCGTCGGTGCCGGGGTCGGAGCAGCCTTTTCACGGCTCCACTCCATCCACAGCAGCACGGCCACCATCAGCCAGGCAAAAATGAGGAATACGCGGGTCTGGTTCATCAGCGGACAGGCTCGGCGGGGCCGGGACGCGATGCCGGCTCGGTCAAAGAAGGAGTTGCGATGCCATCAGGCGGCGGCATTGTGCCGTCCACGCCCGGCGCGGGCAATGCACGCAGGCGACGCAGCAGGCGCAGGAAGGCCTGGCGGATCTCGTCGTTGCTGGCGGAACGCGCAGCACTACGCGCCACGACGACGAAGTCGCCTGGCTGGATTTCGGTACGTGTCTGACGCAGGATGTCGCGCAGGACGCGCTTGATCCGGTTACGCCCCACGGCGTTCGGATCAACCTTGCGGGAAACCGCCAGACCCAGCCTGGCCGGCCGGTCAGCCGGCAGCCAGTGCAGGGTCATCAGCGGATCGGACACACGGCGGGCGCCGTTGAAGACCGTTGAATATTCGGCACGCGTGCGAACCCGCGCAGAGCGAGGGAATCGCTTGCGCGGGTCTGCAGTATTCACTGTCGAAGGGATTGCGTCTGCCGCAGGGTGCGGCATGGCAATCAGGCGCTCAGGACTTTGCGGCCCTTGGCGCGGCGACGCGACAGGATCTTGCGGCCATCAGCGGTCTTCATACGGGCACGGAAGCCGTGGTCGCGCTTACGCTTGAGGTTGCTGGGCTGGTAGGTGCGCTTCGTGGCCATTGGGGGCCTCTCGTATGAATGGGACGGAAAGAACCGGAAATTCTAGAGAGGTACCCTACCCCGCGTCAACCCCTGGCAGCTACGCGAATTCACCGGGCTGTGCAATAGCTGTGGATGTTTTTGTGAATAAGTAGGGGACAAGCATTCCGAAGGCGGGCGCTCGGTGGTAGTCTGAGCCATCCATTTCCCCCCTTTCCGGCCTGTGTTTGGGCGCCTTGTCGCGTCCATGCCCCGGCCACCGGACGATTATTGCTGATGGATGCCTGGTCCCGTAGTCTCGAGCGCCTCGAAGCGGAGTTCCCGCCGGAAGACGTTCATACCTGGTTGAAGCCGCTGCAGGCCGATCTGCGCGTGGACAGCCTGGTGCTGTATGCACCGAATGCCTTCATCGTCGACCAGGTTCGCGAGCTGTACCTGGCCCGGATCCGCGAGCTGCTGGCGCATTTCGCTGGTTTCAGCGACGTTTTTCTTGAAATCGGCTCGCGCCCGCGCCCTGTGGAGGCGCAGAACGCGCCGGTTTCCACGCCGTCGGCGCATGTGTCCAGCGAACCGCAGGTGCCCTTCGCCGGCAATCTGGACAGCCACTACACGTTCGCCAACTTCGTCGAAGGCCGCAGCAACCAGCTGGGCCTGGCCGCCGCCTTCCAGGCAGCGCAGAAGCCGGGCGACCGGGCGCACAACCCGCTGCTGCTGTACGGAGGCACGGGCCTGGGCAAGACCCACCTGATGTTCGCCGCCGGCAACGCCATGCGCCAGGCCAATCCAGGTGCAAAGGTGTTGTACCTGCGTTCGGAACAGTTCTTCAGCGCGATGATCCGGGCCCTGCAGGAAAAGACCATGGATCAGTTCAAGCGCCAGTTCCAGCAGGTGGATGCGCTGCTGATCGATGACATCCAGTTCTTCGCCGGCAAGGACCGCACCCAGGAAGAGTTCTTCCACACCTTCAACGCGTTGTTCGATGGCAAGCAGCAGATCATCCTGACCTGCGACCGCTATCCGCGCGAAGTCGAGGGCCTGGAAGCGCGCCTGAAGTCACGGCTTGCCTGGGGCCTGTCGGTCGCGATCGAACCGCCGGACTTCGAGACCCGCGCCGCGATCGTGCTGGCCAAGGCGCGCGAACGCGGTGCCGAGATTCCCGATGATGTTGCGTTCCTGATCGCCAAGAAGATGCGCTCCAACGTGCGCGACCTCGAGGGCGCGCTGAATACCCTGACCGCCCGCGCCAACTTCACCGGCCGCGCGATCACCACCGAATTCGCCCAGGAAACCCTGCGTGACCTGCTGCGCGCCCAGCAGCAGGCGATCAGCATTCCCAACATCCAGAAAACCGTTGCCGACTACTACGGCCTGCAGATCAAGGATCTGCTGTCGAAGCGTCGGACCCGCTCGCTGGCCCGTCCCCGCCAGGTCGCCATGGCCCTGACCAAGGAACTGACCGAGCACAGCCTGCCCGAGATCGGCGACGCCTTTGCCGGTCGCGATCACACCACGGTGCTGCATGCCTGCCGCCAGATCCGGACCCTGATGGAGACCGACGGCAAGCTCCGTGAGGACTGGGACAAGCTGATCCGGAAGCTGAGCGAATGATGCACGGATGCCGATGAGGCGTCATCGCACAAAACGGTGCAGAATCCGGTAGCAAGCGCGGGACACGTTGTGGATAAAAATGCCGTTTGAAATCGCGCCAGATTTATCCACAGCTTTCCCCACCCCTTGGGGGTCGGTAATGCAGAGGGTTTCGAGGTCTGAAATACCTTTAATTACAAAGACTTAGCATTGTTTTCCAGCGATTCTGTCTCTACCAGCACCACCAAGCTTTTGATTTATTCCACATTTTTTAAAGCATAGGGGCACGGAACCACATGCGTTTCACACTGCAGCGCGAAGCCTTTCTCAAGCCGTTGGCACAGGTCGTCAACGTGGTCGAACGCCGCCAGACCCTTCCGGTTCTGGCCAATTTCCTGGTCCAGGTGCAGAACGGCCAGCTGTCGCTGACCGGTACCGACCTGGAAGTGGAGATGGTGTCGCGGATCGCGGTTGAAGATGCCCAGGACGGCGAAACCACCATTCCCGCCCGCAAGCTGTTCGAGATCATCCGCGCCCTGCCCGACGGCAGCCGGATCACCGTCTCGCAGACCGGAGACAAGATCACCGTGCAGGCCGGTCGCAGCCGTTTCACCCTGGCCACGCTGCCTTCGAACGACTTCCCGTCGGTGGATGAAGTGGAAGCCACCGAGCGCGTGGCCATCGGTGAGGCGACCCTGAAGGAGCTGATCGAGCGCACCGCGTTCGCGATGGCCCAGCAGGACGTGCGCTACTACCTCAACGGCCTGCTGTTCGACCTGCGCGGCGATGCCCTGCGTACCGTAGCCACCGACGGCCACCGCCTGGCGCTGTGTGAAACCGATCTGGCCAAGCCCAGCGGGTCCAAGCGCCAGATCATCGTGCCGCGCAAGGGTGTGACCGAACTGCAGCGACTGCTGGAAAGCGGCGATCGCGAGATCGAGCTGGAAGTCGGCCGCAGCCACGTGCGCGTCAAGCGCGACGATGTCACCTTTACCTCGAAGCTGATCGACGGCCGCTTCCCGGACTACGAAGCGGTGATTCCGATCGGTGCCGACCGTGAAGTGAAGGTTGATCGCGAAGCGCTGCGCGCCTCGCTGCAGCGCGCCGCGATCCTGTCCAACGAGAAGTACCGCGGCATCCGCGTGGAAGTCTCGCCGGGCAACCTGAAGATCAGCGCGCACAACCCGGAACAGGAAGAAGCCCAGGAAGAGATCGAAGCCGATACCACGGTCAGCGATCTGGCCATCGGCTTCAACGTGAACTACCTGCTGGACGCTCTCTCCGCATTGCGCGATGAGGAAGTCATTATCCAGCTGCGCGATTCCAACTCCTCGGCGCTGGTACGTGAGTCCAGCAGCGAGAAGTCGCGCCACGTGGTGATGCCGCTGCGTCTCTGACAGCTGCTGTTCCACGTGGAACCGAACGACGCCCGGGATCTTCCCGGGCGTTTTTTTTGCAGGTTCCACGTGGAGCATAGAGAAGACGCAGTTCTGGGGACGACGTCACTTCCGTCGATGGGCTCGGTTGAAATCCGTTGCCTTTCCGGGATGTTCGTCTCGATCGTTGAAAACAGGATCGCTGGATCGGAGCAATGACGAGTCGCGATTGATCGAAAGTCCAGGTGCAGGATCCGATACTCGTCGCCTGTCCCCAGATCTGGCCAGACAGGGACCGATGATCCTGCATCGCGGCGCGATGGACTTCCCTCTGCAAACGCCGCTGTCCACAGGGAAGATTCGATGCAGATTGGGGCAAGCCTAGCTTCTAAATCTGGGTATAAATCTAAAGCATGGTGGTGATGGTAGAGCCAGATCTCGTGGAAAAACACCTTATCTGACTGATTTAAAAGAAATTTATGCACCTGAAACCCCCTGTATATCGGCCTCCCAGCCTGGGGGGGAACCTGTGGATAGTTTCGAAGGCATGGCAAAAGGGCTTTTTTATCCACAGATTGCCCATACCTTGTGTATAAGTCATACAGGGCAGCTGTGGACAGCGTGGAACGATCGGTCTGAATTCTTTGAAATCTGTGGAACCGCCCAGGGCATGAGACCGTAGATTTCAAGGAATCTGCAGGTTCATCCGCTGGTACTCGTCGGCGACGAGGCAAGCGCTGTCCACGGCATCGCCTGAAATCGGCGAAATCCAAGGCTCACACCCCCGCTACCCTTCGCAGAATCGAAGGATTTCCGGGCTTGCCGAGACCCGCATCTGCTGGGATGAGGAAACAGCGCCACGTGGAACCAGCGGTCAGGGCGCAGGCAGACCTGCGGTAACTGCTCCATAGCTGGCCGGATAGCTGGCCGGGCACGTCCGGCTTGACCGATGCAGTAAGCTGATGAATTCCCTGCCCCTCTGCCGCCCCGTGCGGATGGTCTTTCGCGCCCCATGCTTATCCGCCGCCTCGCCCTGCACCAACTGCGTCGCTTCAATGCGGTGGAGCTGTCGCCCCAGCCGGGATTGAACCTGCTGACCGGCGACAACGGTGCCGGCAAGACCAGCGTGCTCGAGGCCCTGCACCTGATGGCCTATGGGCGCAGCTTCCGTGGTCGTGTCCGCGATGGATTGGTGCGCCAGGGCCAGGAAGCGCTGGAAATCTTCGTGGAATGGGACGAACAACGTGCCAATCACCCGCCGCACCGCCGAAAGGCCGGCCTGCGGCACAGTGGTCAGGATTGGAAGGGGCGCCTGGACGGCGAAGACGTGGCCCAGCTCGGCAATCTGTGCGCCGCGCTTGCGGTAGTCACATTCGAGCCAGGCAGCCATGCGTTGGTCAGCGGTGGTGGTGAACCCCGCCGCCGATTCCTCGATTGGGGCTTGTTCCACGTGGAACCTGATTTCCTGTCCCTGTGGCGCCGGTATTCGCGGGCACTGAAACAGCGCAATGCCCTGCTCAAGCAAGGTGGCCCGTCGCGGATGCTGGATACCTGGGATCACGAACTGGCTGAAGCCGGCGAACCGTTGACCAGCCGTCGGCAGCACTACCTGGAGCGTCTGCAGCAGCGCACCGTGGCGCTGGCTTCCAGCCTGGCCCCGCAGCTCGGCATCCAGGCACTGGAACTCAGCCCGGGCTGGCGTCGGCACGAGCTCCCTCTGGCCGATGCGCTGCTTCTGGCCCGGGAACGTGACCGCCAGGCCGGATACACCTCGGTCGGTCCGCACCGGGCAGACTGGAGCGTGGATTTCCACAGCATTCCGGGTCGCGATGCGCTGTCCCGCGGCCAGGCCAAGCTGACGGCATTGGCCTGCCTGCTGGCGCAGGCCGAGGACTACGCGGAACAGCGCGGCGAATGGCCGGTGATCGCATTGGACGATCTGGGCTCGGAGCTGGATCGCACCCACCAGGCGCGGGTTCTGCAGCGCCTGCTCGGTGGGCCGGCGCAGATCTTCATCACCGCCACCGAAACGCCGGCGGCGCTGCAGGAACTGACCCACATCGCCCGGTTCCACGTGGAACATGCACAGATCGTGGCTGTGCCATAGTGGGCACACCAGGGCCGCTCGACCCCGGCTGGTATAATTCGGGTTGAAATCCTTTCATTCTCGGCGCATCGCTCCAAGCGGTGGCCGACCTGCGGAGCCTACGGCAAGCGCAATGAGCGACGAACAGAACACCCCGGCAAACAACGGCAATTACGACGCCAACAGCATCACCGCCCTGGAAGGCCTGGAGGCTGTCCGCAAGCGACCCGGCATGTACATCGGCGACGTGCATGACGGCACCGGTCTGCACCACATGGTGTTCGAGGTTGTCGACAACTCGATCGACGAAGCGCTGGCCGGCCACGCCGATCATGTCGCGGTGACGATCCACGCCGACGGCTCGGTCTCGGTGTCCGACAACGGTCGCGGCATTCCGACCGGCAAGCACGAGCAGATGAGCGCCAAGCTCGGTCGCGAAGTGTCGGCCGCCGAAGTGGTGATGACCGTCCTGCACGCAGGCGGCAAGTTCGACGACAACAGCTACAAGGTGTCCGGCGGCCTGCACGGCGTCGGCGTCAGCGTGGTCAACGCGCTGTCGCAGAAGCTGCTGGTGGACGTGTTCCAGAACGGCTTCCACTACCAGCAGGAATTCAGCAACGGCGCCGCCGTGACCGCGCTGGCCAAGCTGGAAACCACCACCAAGCGCGGCACCACCGTGCGCTTCTGGCCGTCGACGGTCGCCTTCCACGACAACGTGGAATTCCACTACGACATCCTGGCTCGCCGCCTGCGCGAGCTGTCGTTCCTGAACTCCGGCGTCAAGATCGTCCTTGCCGACGAACGTGGCGATGGCCGCCGTGATGACTTCCACTACGAAGGCGGCATCCGCAGCTTCGTGGAGCATCTGGCCCAGCTGAAGACCCCGCTGCACCCGAACGTCATCTCGGTCACCGGCGAGCACAACGGCATCGTCGTGGATGTGGCGTTGCAGTGGACCGACTCCTACCAGGAGACGATGTACTGCTTCACCAACAACATTCCGCAGAAGGACGGCGGCACCCACCTTGCCGGCTTCCGCGGTGCGCTGACCCGTGTGCTCAACAACTACATCGAGCAGAACGGCATCGCCAAGCAGGCCAAGATCAACCTGACCGGCGATGACATGCGCGAAGGCATGATCGCGGTGCTGTCGGTGAAGGTGCCGGACCCGAGCTTCTCCAGCCAGACCAAGGAAAAGCTGGTCAGCTCCGACGTGCGCCCGGCGGTGGAAAACGCCTTCGGCGCGCGCCTGGAAGAGTTCCTGCAGGAAAACCCGAACGAAGCCAAGGCGATCGCTGGCAAGATCGTCGACGCTGCGCGTGCACGCGAAGCGGCGCGCAAGGCCCGCGACCTGACGCGCCGCAAGGGCGCGCTGGATATCGCCGGCCTGCCGGGCAAGCTGGCCGACTGCCAGGAAAAGGACCCGGCGCTGTCCGAACTGTTCATCGTCGAGGGTGACTCGGCAGGTGGCTCGGCCAAGCAGGGCCGCAACCGCAAGAACCAGGCGGTGCTGCCGCTGCGCGGCAAGATCCTCAACGTGGAACGCGCACGCTTCGACCGCATGCTGTCCTCCGACCAGGTGGGTACGCTGATCACGGCCTTGGGCACCGGCATCGGCCGTGACGAGTACAACCCGGACAAGCTGCGGTACCACAAGATCATCATCATGACCGACGCCGACGTCGACGGCGCCCACATCCGCACCCTGCTGCTGACCTTCTTCTACCGTCAGATGCCGGAGCTGATCGAGCGCGGTTACGTCTACATCGGCCTGCCGCCGCTGTACAAGATCAAGCAGGGCAAGCAGGAGCTGTACCTGAAGGACGACCCGGCGCTGGACAGTTACCTGGCCAGCAGTGCGGTGGAAAACGCCGCGCTGGTGCCGGCCACCGGCGAACCGGGCATCGAAGGCCTGGCGCTGGAAAAGCTGCTGCTGGCCTATGCCGCCGCGCTCGATTCCATCGAACGCAATGCCCACCGCTATGACCGCAATCTGCTCGAAGCGCTGGTCGATTTCGTGCCGATGGACATGGACAGCCTGCGCAATGCGGGCGAAGGCGAAGGCCTGGATGCGCTGGCCAAGCGCCTCAACCAGGGCAGCCTGGGCAGCCCGCGTTTCAGCCTGGAACTGCAGGAGGCCAACGAGGAGCGCCCCGCCGCCGTGCTGGTGACCCGTCGCCACATGGGCGAGGAGCACATCCAGGTGCTGCCGCTGTCGGCGTTCGAAAGTGGCGAACTGCGTGCGATCCACCAGGCCTCCAAGCTGCTGCACGGGCTGGTGCGCGAAGGTGCAACGATTTCCCGCGGCGCCAAGTCGATCGAAGTCGACAGCTTCGCGAAAGCGCAGAACTGGCTGCTCGAGGAGGCCAAGCGCGGCCGCCAGATCCAGCGATTCAAGGGTCTGGGTGAAATGAATCCGGAGCAGTTGTGGGATACCACGGTGAACCCGGAGACCCGTCGCCTGCTGCAGGTGCGCATCGAGGATGCGGTCGCTGCCGACCAGATCTTCAGCACCCTGATGGGCGATGTGGTCGAACCGCGTCGTGACTTCATCGAAGACAATGCGCTGAAGGTCGCCAACCTGGATATCTGACACAATCGGGACCTGGCCGGTGCGCGGGGAGCTGCACCGGCCTTCGTCCCTTGAACGCAGGTACCTGATGTCCGCATCCGCCCCGGTCTCCGCCGCTCCGCCTCCGGTTCCGCCGCCGTCTACCTCGCCGCGCGCCGTGGCACCGTTGGCAGGTTTCTTCATCGACCTGGGCATCGCCGCCGTCACCCTGGTCGGCCTGAGCATGGTCACCGGACTGTTCTGGGGCTTCTACCGTGCGATCGTGGTCAGCCGCGCCAACGCCGCGGCCAATGGCGGTGCACTCACACCTGACAGCGCCGGCGCGGCAGTGGGCCAGCCCGGGGCCCTGGCCCAGATCCTGATGGCCCTGATCGCCACCGGTGGTGCCGCGCTGCTGCTGTACTTCTGGCGGCGCCCGGCGAACGCCGGCGAACGCCTGGCCTCGCGACAGGCGCTGCAGCGTCCTTCCACCTGGGGCTGGACCCTGCTGGTGGCCACGCTGATCGTGGTTGGCAGCAACGGCGTCGCCTTCCTTTCCAAGCAGTTCGGCATCGAGCCGGTGCCGACCAACGTGGAACTGATGCAGAGCGCGATCGCGCGCTTCCCGTTGTTCCTGGTGCTGTTTGCGGTCGTCCTCGCCCCCGCCTACGAAGAGCTGCTGTTCCGTCGTGTCCTGTTCGGGCGCCTGTGGCAGGCCGGCCGCCCCTGGCTGGGCCTCATCCTCAGCAGCCTGGCGTTCGCCCTGGTCCATGAAGTGCCCGGTGTCAGCAAGAACTCGCTGCTGGGCATGGCGCAGCTGTGGCTGGTCTACGGCGGCATGGGTGCCGCCTTCTGCTGGCTGTACCGCCGCACCGGCACCCTGTGGGCGGCGATCACGGCGCATGCGCTGAACAACGCGGTGGCGCTCGCCGCAATGGTGTTCCTGGGGTCAACGTAACGCCGTGCCCGCTTGACGAAAGATTAAGCAGGTACGCTACACACTGCGCACATGAACACGGGGGCGGACCCATGAAACAACTGCTGCTGGCTCTAGTCATCACCACCGTGGTCAGTGCCTGTGCGACCACCACCTCGCCAACCGGAAGACGGCAGATGGTGGGCGGCGTATCGCAGGCACAGCTTGACCAGCTCGGCGCGCAGGCGTTTGCCGAGACCAAGCAGAAAGAGAAGATCAGCACCGATGGCCGCCAGAACGGCTACGTGCAGTGCGTGGTCAACGCGTTGGTCGCGCAGTTGCCGCCTCAGTACCGCGGCGTACGGTGGGAGACCGCCGTGTTCGTCGACAAGGAAGCGAACGCCTTTGCCCTGCCCGGCGGAAAAGTGGGCGTGAACACCGGCATTTTCACCGTCGCCAAGAACCAGGACCAGTTGGCTGCCGTGATCGGCCATGAGATCGGCCATGTCATCGCGCGTCACCACGAAGAACGCATCACCCGGCAGATGGGCGCGCAGACCGGCCTGGCCGTGCTGGGCGCGCTGGCCGGTGCCGCCTATGGCGATGGCGCCGCCAGCACGGTCAACCAGCTGGGTGGGATGGGCGCGCAGGCGGCCTTCCTGCTGCCGGGTTCGCGCACGCAGGAAAGCGAGGCAGACGTGATTGGCCAGCGGCTGATGGCGCAGGCTGGATTCAACCCGGCCCAGGCTGTGGACCTGTGGCAGAACATGATGGCCGCCAGCGGCGGTCGCAGCCCGCAATGGCTGTCCACCCACCCCGATCCGGCCAACCGGATCCAGGAGCTGCGACGTGATGCACCGGGCCTGACGCCGGTCTACCAGCAGGCGCAGGCGGCCGGGCTGCGGCCAAAGTGCGGATGAGTGCGCAGTTCTATGCTGTATTGCAGCACATAAAACGATTTCTCACGCCATCTGTTTCTGATACGTTTGGCGGCTCAGATTTTTCTGACAGTCCGACTTTGCCGCTATCTGGCGGTTCGATCGAGGTGAACGATGATTTTCCGTAACCACAAAGCTGTGCTTTCCGTCCTCGTCGCGACCGCCCTGACCGGCGCCGTGGTCACCGATGCCTTTGCGCAGTCCTCGCGTTCCTCCGACCGTGGCAGCCGCGGCGGTAGCAGCAAGCAGGCCAAGGCCGAACCGCTGTACCCGAATGCGACCCGCCAGGAGCCGACCGCCAAGGCCTCGGCCAAGATGGGCAGCAAGCTGCAGAAAATGATCGACAGCTACAACAAGGAAAAGTTCCCGGAGACGCGCGAACAGGCTGACGCGATCCTGGCCGACAGCGCTTCCAACGAGTACGACAAGTCGCTGGCCGCGCAGCTGGCCTCGCAGGCCGCCTACCAGACCGACGACGTGCCGGGCGCCATCGCGTACCTGAAGCAGGTGATCCAGTTCAACGGCCTGGACAACAACGGCCACTTCCAGTCGATGCTGATGCTGGGCCAGCTGCAGCTGCAGGAAGACAAGACCGCCGAAGGCCTGGCCACCCTGGACAAGTACTTCGCAGAGAGCAAGTCGACCAAGCCGGAAGAGCTGATCGCCAAGGGCCAGGCGCTGTACCAGCTGGAGCGCTACCAGGAAGCGATCCCGGTGCTGAAGCAGGCCATCGCCGGCGCCGCCGAGCCGAAGGACAACTGGAACCAGCTGCTGATGGCGGCCCTGTCCGAAGCCGGCCAGACCGGTGAGGCCGTGCAGGCCGCAGAAGCGCTGGCGGCCAAGAACCCGACGGACAAGAAGGCCCAGCTGAATCTGGCCAACATGTACATGCAGGCTGACCAGATGCCGAAGGCCGCCGCGGTGATGGACAAGCTGCGCAGCAGCGGCCAGCTCACCGAAGAGCGCGAGTACAAGCAGCTGTACTCGATCTATGCCAACACCGAGAACAAGGAAAAGGACGTCATCGCGGTCATCAACGAAGGGTTGCAGAAGGGCATCCTGAAGCCGGATTACCAGGTCTACCTGGCGCTGGCCCAGTCCTACTACTACTCCGACCAGGTGCCGCAGGCGATCGATGCGTGGCAGAAGGCTGCCCCGCTCTCCAAGGACGGTGAGACCTACCTGAACCTGGCACGCGTCCTGCATGCCGAAGGTCGCGTCCCCGAGGCCAAGCAGGCCGCCCAGCAGGCGCTGGCGAAGGGCGTGAAGAACCAGGCGGATGCCAAAAAAATCATCAACCTGAAGTAAGTAGGAATAACGCCTGAATGCCTGCTCAGTTGATGCGCAGGCGCTCAGGATTGGTATAAGCTTGGAGGTTCCTGCGGTGTCATGCACCGCTGATCAGGGATCCCGCCCCCGGGATTCCGGCCCCACTATTGAGCTCTTGGCGCATGACGGAACAACTAGTCGTTCACCGGTACGAACAACCCGATGACAAGGGGCTGAGCTGGCCTCGCATCGTCGGCATCGCGTTTGTAATTGCCCTGCATCTGGCCGCCTTCATGATGCTCCTCATTCCCGCCGTGGCTCCCAAGGCCGTCGCGGAGAAGGAGCGCAACGTCATGGTGACCATCGTCGACGCGCCGCCGCCGCCCCCACCGCCGCCGCCGCCGCCGCCGCCGCCGCCGCAGGATACTCCGCCACCGCCGGTGAAGAATCTGTCGCCGCCGAAGCCGTCGCCCGTACCGCCGCCGCCGCAGGCGCCGGTCGTGGACGTGCCGGAGCCGCGCCCGAACGATATCGTCACCCCGCCGTCGCCCCCGTCGCCGCCGGCTCCGCCGACCTCGATCGAGGCCAGCGTTGACATCTCGTCGAAGGCCATGAATCCGCCGCGCTATCCGCCGGCCGCCTTCCGCGCGGGTATCCAGGGCGAAGTGATCCTGATCATTGATGTCGATGCCAACGGCAACGTCACCAATGTCACGGTGGAAAAGTCCAGCCGTAACCGCGACCTGGACCGTGCTGCGATGGAAGCAGCTCGCAAGTGGCGCTTCAACGCCGCTGAATCTGGCGGTAAGAAGGCGGCAGGTCGCGTTCGCGTCCCGGTCAACTTTGCGCTGAACTGATGCGTCCGGGTGGCCCTCCGGCCACCCCCGCTCCCGGTTCGATTGTTTAGCTTAGCTACACCCTTTATCACCACACACAACAAAGGTAAGCGTCATGCTGCAGGAAATTTTCATCGCCGCTGCTGCCGGGGGCAATCCGTCCAACGCCCTGTCGCAGATGGGCTTCGAGCACCTGATCCACGAAATGACCACCAAGCCGGGTGATTTCGCGGTTTCCTGGGTCGTGCTGCTGACCCTGATCGCCATGTCGGCCATGTCCTGGTACTGGACCGTCATCAACATCTTCCGTGCCACCCGCCTGAAGAGCGCCGCTGACCGCGTCGTCAGCCTGTTCTGGGACACCCCGAACGCGCAGGACGCCATCCGTGCGATGGAAGAGCAGCCGGCTTCGGAGCCGTTCTCGAAGATCGCCCTGGACGCTGCCCAGGCCGCTGCCCACCACCAGCGCGCTGAAGGCGGTGCTACCGGCGGCGTCGGTGAGAACCTGAGCCGTTCGGAGTTCGTCGACCGCGCTCTGCGCCAGGCCGTCACCCGCGAAAGCAACAAGCTGCAGTCGGGCATGACCCTGCTGGCCACCGTCGGCGCGACCGCTCCGTTCGTCGGTCTGCTGGGTACCGTGTGGGGCATCTACGGCGCGCTGATCAAGATCGGTGCCACCGGCTCCGCTTCGATCGACGCCGTTGCCGGCCCGGTGGGTGAAGCGCTGATCATGACCGCGATCGGTCTGTTCGTCGCAATCCCGGCCGTGTTCGCCTTCAACTTCTTCAGCAAGATCAACAGCGCGACCATCAGCAAGTTCGATACCTTCGCGCACGACCTGCACGACTTCTTCGCCACCGGTTCGCGCGTCCGCTAATTGCGGCGCGCGTCACCCAGCGACGAAGTAAGTAGTCACCAAGATCTAGACGGAGCCCGTTATGGCTTTCAGTAGTGGTAACAGCGGCGGCCCCATGGCCGACATCAACGTTACGCCCCTCGTGGACGTGATGCTGGTGCTGCTGATCATCTTCATCATCACGGCGCCCCTGATGTCCCACAAGGTCAAGGTGGATCTGCCGGAAGCCAACCTGATCCAGAAGCCGGAAGATGCTGAAAAGCGTCCGAACCCGATCACGCTGGCAGTCAAGGAAGACGGCTCGATCTACTGGAACGACGAAGAAATCAACAAGCAGACTCTCGAGTCCCGCTTGGCGACCGCCGCACAGCAGACCCCGCAGCCGCCGCTGAACCTGCGTGGTGACCGCACCACCAAGATGCGCGTCATCAACGACCTGACCAAGGTCGCGCAGGAACAGGGCATGCTGGACGTCGGCTTCGTTGCGACCAAAGAAAAGGGGCAATAAGCCATGGCATTCAGTAGTGGTGGTGGCAAGGGCCCCATGGCAGACATCAACGTCACGCCCCTCGTGGACGTGATGCTGGTTCTGCTGATCATCTTCATCGTGACCGCGCCGATCATGACGTACCCGATCGCCGTGGACCTGCCGCAGCGCGTGCTCAACCCACCGCCGCAGCTGGTCGAACCGCCGCCGCCGATCGAGCTGAAGATCGACGCCAGCAACCAGGTCTCGTGGAACAACAGCCCGATCAATACCAGCGAGCTGCAGCAGCGGATGGAGCAGGAGGTCCAGCGTGACCCGACCAACCAGCCGGAACTGCGCATCGACGCCAGCCCGGATTCCGAGTACGACGTGATGGCCAAGGTTCTGGCCGCCGCGAAGAATGCTCAGATGAAGAAGATCGGATTTGTGCAGCAGTAAACGCTACACCGCAATACAACAGTCATGACGCGACTGCAGACGCCCCTGGAAACAGGGGCGTTTTTTTGTGTTCTCGTCGTGGCGCACGGGTTGGGGTCAGATCCCTTTTCCTGAGGAAAGGGATCTGACCCCATCCGACCCCATCCGGCAGCAGGCGCCGCTATGATCGGCGGATGCTCGCCCTCTTCGACTCCCTGCGCCATTGGCTCGACGGCATCGCCCACCTCGGCACGATCCTGGCGGTGGCCTACCTGCTCTACCTGTTCGCGCTGGCGGGCTGGATCATGCTGCAGAAGCGCGAGCCGGTGGCCACGCTGAGCTGGATCCTTTCGCTGGCACTGTTGCCCTACCTCGGGCTCTTCATCTACTACCTGCTGGGGCCGCAGAAGGTGAAGCGGCAACGGCTGCGTCGTGGCCGTGCACGCTCGGGCATGGAGCACTACAGCGATGTCTGCCCGCCCGATTCGGACTGCACCGAGCTGGCCAAGGTTGCCCAGGCCACCACCGGACTGGCGCCCAGCAGTGCCACCGAGGTGACCTGGCTGGTCGACGGCGCAGCCACCTATGCCGCGCTGCTCGACGCGATCGCGCAGGCGCGCGACCACGTGCACCTGGAGTACTACATCTTCAACCCCGACCATGCCGGCACCGCACTGCGCGATGCCCTGGTCGAACGTGCGCAGGCCGGTGTGCAGGTGCGCCTGCTGCTGGATGCGGTGGGCTCTTCCGCCCTGCCCCGGCGCTTCCTGCAGCCACTGCTGGACGCTGGCGGCGAAGCGATCTGGTTCCATCCGCGACAGCTGCTGAAGCCGTTCAAGCGCCCGTGGCTGAACCTGCGCACCCACCGCAAGCTGGTGATCGTCGACGGTCGCCTCGCCTTCACCGGCGGCATCAACATCACTGACGAGGAAGACGAGAGCCGCAGGCCCGACGCTTACCGCGACCTGCACATGCGTATCCGCGGCCACGTGGTGCGCAGCCTGCAGCTGGTGTTCGCCGAGGACTGGCTCTATGCCAGTGGCCAGGACCACTCGCGTTTCGACATCGCCCGCCTGTGGCCGGCCGACATGCCGCTGCGTGCGGATGGACCGATCAGCGCCCAGGTGCTGGTGTCCGGGCCCGACTCGGGCTGGGAGACCATCCACCGCCTGCACGTGGCGGCGATCCAGGAAGCACACGAGCGCGTGTGGCTGGTGACGCCCTACTTCGTGCCCGGTGAAGCAGCGAGGATGGCGCTGACCTCGGCCGCGCTGGGCGGCCTGGACGTGCGCCTGCTGGTGCCGAAGATGAGCGACTCCTGGTTCGTCACCCAGGCCGCACGGTCCTACTTCGACGAACTGCTGCACGCGGGCGTGAAGATCTACGAGTACGGCCCGCGCATGCTGCATACCAAGGCGTTCATCGCCGACGACGATGTCTGCATCGTCGGCAGCGCCAACTTCGACCACCGCAGCTTCCGGCTGAACTTCGAACTGTCGATGATGATCAGCGACCGTGACCGCGTCGCTGCACTGGCCGAACTGCTGCAGGGCGAATTCGACCGTTCCACGCGGGTGCACGACCAGGCCGGCCGCTCGCTGTGGCTGCACCGCCTGCCCGAGGCCTTCGCCCGGCTGGCCTCGCCGCTGCTCTGACGCAGCGCTACACTGCGGCGATCATCCGGGGAGCCCGACTATGTACTGGTTGTACCTGCTGCTGGCGCTGGGCTGCTTTGCCTTCGCGCTGAAGACCCCGAGCGCGGGGTTGATGACCCTGTGCCTGCTGGCGGCGCTCGGCTTCCTGCTGGCCTGGGTGCGCGGCCGCTACGTGGCCCGTTTCGGCGACCTGCAGCGCGACCCGGCCACGCTGATCGATGCCGAGGAGCTGCGCCGCCTGCGCGAACAGGCCCAGGCCCGCCGCACTGACGACCACAACGACCACGACCCGTCCCCTCTTTCCAAGTAGTCCCGTTCCATGACCCAGCTCAGCGTCAACGTCAACAAGATCGCCGTCCTGCGCAATTCGCGCGGCGGCGCCGAACCGGACGTGGTGCGTGCCGCCCAGGCCTGCCTGGATGCCGGCGCGCATGGCATCACCGTGCATCCACGGCCGGACCGCCGGCATATCACCGCCGAGGACGTGCTGGCCCTGTCCACGCTGACCCGCGCGCGTGGCGTTGAATTCAACATCGAAGGCAATCCGTTCGCGCCGCCGCGCGAGGGCTACCCGGGGCTGCTGCCGCTGTGCGAACAGACCCGTCCGGCGCAGGCCACCCTGGTCCCCGATGATGACGGCCAGATCACCTCCGACCACGGTTTCGACTTCGAACGAGATGCCGAGCGCCTGCGCCCGCTGGTGGCTGCGCTGAAGGCCATGGGGTGTCGGGTCAGCCTGTTTGTTGACGCGGGCAACCCATTGCTGGAGCAGGCAGCTGAGGTGGGGGCGGACCGCATCGAGCTGTATACCGGGCCCTATGCAGAGGCGCATGCGGCGGGCGATGCCGATGCGATGCTGGCGCTGTTCGCCACTGCTGCCCGACGAGCGCAGGCCGTCGGCCTGGGTGTCAATGCTGGCCACGACCTGTCGCAGGACAACCTGCGCGACTTCCTGGCCCACGTGCCGGAGGTGCTGGAGGTGTCGATCGGTCACGCGCTGATCGGCGAGGCACTGTATGACGGGCTGGATGCCACCGTGCGCGGGTACCTGGCGCTGCTCTGATGCATTGCAGCCGAGCGTAGGCTCGGCTCCACAAGGTCTCTGCATCAACTGTAGAGCCGAGTCCATGCTCGGCTCAGCCTCGCCCTGAACCCTTCAGGCGGCCGTCGCAGCCATTGAGACGGCCACGACGTACCCTGCCGCAATGGGTATTGCGATCAAGGGCCGAGGTTCCACGTCCCACCTTGCCGGGCGCTTTGAAAGCACCGTCAGCGAGGCGGTGGACGACGGCTGGGCGGTCGACGAAAGCGATGAGTTCCTCGCCCCGCGCCTGCGCACCGAAGTACGCGCCGAAACCGCGCGCAGCATCATCACCCGCAACAACTCGCCCGACGTCGGCTTCAGTCAATCGGTGAATCCCTACCGCGGTTGCGAGCACGGCTGCTCGTACTGCTTCGCCCGCCCTTCGCATGCCTATCTGAACCTGTCGCCGGGGCTGGACTTCGAGACCAAGCTGTTCGCCAAGACCAATGCGCCGCAGCTGCTGCGCAAGGAACTGTCGAAACCGGGCTATGTGCCGCAGCCGATCGCACTGGGCATCAACACCGATGCGTACCAGCCGATCGAACGCAAGTTCAAGCTGACCCGCCAGCTGATTGAAGTGATGCTGGAGACCCGGCATCCGTTCTCGCTGATCACCAAGAACGCGCTGGTCGAGCGCGACATCGATCTGCTCGCGCCGCTGGCCGCGGAGAACCTGGTCAGCGTGCACTTCTCGGTGACCTCGCTGGACCCGCATCTTTCCGCGAAGCTGGAACCGCGTGCATCAGCGCCACATGCACGGCTGCGCGCGATGAAGCGCCTGCATGACGCCGGCATTCCGGTCGGTGTGATGGTGGCACCGGTGATTCCCTGGATCAACGACAGCGAGCTGGAAGCCGTGCTGGAGGCTGCGCACGGCGCAGGTGCGAGCACCGCCGGTTACGTGCTGCTGCGCCTGCCGCTGGAAGTGGCACCGCTGTTCCGCGACTGGCTGGATACGCACCATCCCGATCGCGCTGCGCACGTGATGAGCACCATCCAGCAGCTGCGCGGTGGCAAGGACTACGACAGCCAGTTCGGCACGCGTATGCGTGGCCAGGGCGTGTATGCCGATCTGTTGAACAACCGCTTCAAGCTGGCACGCAAGCGTCTGGGCTTCAATGCACAGAACAGCCATTGGCCGAAGCTGGATTGCAGCCGTTTCCAGAAGCCGCTGCCGCCGAAGAAGGAGTCGCCGCAGGGCTCGTTGTTCTGAGTCCATCAGTCGAGCATGGCTCGACTCTACATACGCGGCTGACGAGCAGCTCGGCATTACCCTCCAAACAACTTCTGCGCGCTCTGGAACAGGATCCAACTCGTCGCGATGAACTTGTCGCCACCCTGCGGCCGGTTGCCACGATGGGTGTGGGTGAACGCCGTCGGGGCGATCAGCAGGCTGCCGGTACGCGGCGCGATCTTGCGGCCCTGGAACAGGAACTCGGTTTCACCCTCGTCAAAGTCGTCGTTGAGGTACAGCGTCCACAGCACATGCCGGTGCAGGGTCTCGGCCTGCGCATCCTTCGGGTACAGCTCGCAGTGCCAGTACGGGTAGCCGCCCTCGCCCGCCGCATACCACTGCAGGTTGATCGCACCCGGGCGCAGGCAGGTGCGGGCCAGGTCGGCCAGCTGCTGCTGCGGCATGTCGGGGAAGTCCTCGGCAGACAGGCGTCGCGGTTGGCCGTTGCTGTCCTGGATCTGCAACATCAGTGGGGCGATCAACGCCTGTGGATAACGGCGTAGATAAGTCAGCAGGCCGTTGAACACCGCAATCTGCAGCTGCTGATCAACATCCTGCCAGCCGTCCAGGCCACTGATGCGCAGATCCTTGCTGTGCTTGAGTTCCGGGAACACGCCACTGCCCACCGCACCGGGCAGCAGGCCACGCGTCGCACGCATGCGCTCGACGATCGCCGCGCAGACCTCGCTGGGGACGGCGTTGTGGATGACTTCGATGAAATCGACCGGGCCCTGCTCGTGCATGCGTGCGTTCCTTCGGCGGCAACGGCTTGATGGTGCCGTTTGCCGCCCTCGGTGTCACCCCACGGTCATGTCATCGATCTGCCATGACCGCTGTCAGGCGATCGGTTGTCAGCCCTGTGCGTCGTCGTGTGCGTGGTGGTAGCGCACGGCCTCGGCCACTTCCTCGCGCGAACCGAGGAACACCGGCACGCGCTGGTGCAGCTGGTCGGGCTGGATGTCGAGGATGCGCTCGCGGCCGGTCCAGGCGGCGCCGCCGGCCTGCTCGACCAGCAGGCCCATCGGGTTGGCTTCGTACATCAGGCGCAGCTTGCCGGCCTTGGACGGGTCCTTCTTGTCCCACGGGTAGATGAAGATGCCGCCGCGGGTAAGGATGCGATGCACGTCGGCCACCATGCTGGCGATCCAGCGCATGTTGAAGTTCTTGCCGCGTACGCCTTCCTTGCCCGCCAGCAGGTCGCCGACGTAGGCCTGCATCGGCGCTTCCCAGTGGCGCTGGTTGGACATGTTGATCGCGAATTCCTGGGTGGTCGCCGGGATCTGCATGTTCTCGGTGGTCAGCACGAACTCGCCCTTCTCGCGGTCCAGGGTGAAGGCGTGGGTGCCATGGCCGACGGTCAGCACCAGCTGGGTGCTGGGCCCGTAGATGCAGTAGCCGGCGGCGATCTGCTTGCTGCCCGGCTGCAGGAAGGCGTCGTCGCCCGGCAGCTCGACATTGGTCGGGCAGCGCAGCACGGAGAAGATGGTGCCGACGGAGACGTTGACGTCGATGTTGGAGCTGCCATCGAGGGGATCGAACAGCAGCAGGAAATCACCCCGGGGATAGATGTCCGGCACCGGCTGGCTGTGGTCCATTTCCTCCGAGGCGCAGGCGGCGAGGTGGCCACCCCAGGCGTTGGCTTCGAGCAGGATCTCGTTGCTGATGACGTCGAGCTTCTTCTGCGCTTCACCCTGCACGTTGCCGGTACCGGCGTCGCCGAGCACGCCACCGAGGGCGCCCTTGCTGACGGCAATGGAGATGCTGGTGCAGGCGCGGGCGACGACCGCGATCAGCTGGCGCAGGTCGGCATTGATGCGGCCGGCGTGCTGTTCCTGGATCAGGAAGCGGGTCAACGAAGTACGGGACATGAGCGGGCAGGTCTCGGCAGCGGGAAAACGCCTATTGTCGCCCGTCTGGCGGGGGCGTGCGTGAGCGCGGGAAGGCGTAATCGTTTCCAGATGCGTTGCGCTCGTGGCGCCTTCCTTCCGTGGAGCCGAGCCCGCGCTCGGCTGCTCTTCGTCCTTCATGCCGCACAAGCCGAGCGTAGGCTCGGCTCTACAGAGACCAGGGCGCAAAAAACAAAGGCGCCTTTCGGCGCCTTTGTCCTCAAGCTACTGGAGCGTTGCTTCAGCCCTTGGCGACGGTGGCCACGGCCTTGGCGACGTATTCCAGGTTGTTCTGGTTCAGCGCGGCCACGCAGATACGGCCGGTGCCGACGGCGTAGATGCCGAACTCGTCGCGCAGGCGCTCGACCTGCTCACGGCTCAGGCCGGAGTAGGAGAACATGCCGGCCTGCTCGTTGATGAAACCGAACTGCGGTGCACCGGCAGCGGCCAGCTTCTCGACCAGGCCGTGGCGCAGGGCGTGGATGCGCTCGCGCATCTCGGTCAGCTCCTGCTCCCACATCGCACGCAGTTCCGGGTTGGTCAGCACGCCGGCCACCAGTGCAGCGCCGTGGGTGGATGGGCTGGAGTAGATGGTGCGGATCACGCGCTTGACCTGCGATTGCACGGCCTTGGCGTCAGCGGCGGTCGGCGCCACCATCGACAGCGCACCCACGCGCTCGCCATACAGCGAGAACGACTTGGAGTACGAGTTGGCGACGATGAAGCTGTCGATGCCGGCTTCGGCGATGATGCGCACCGCTGCGCCGTCCTGCTCGATGCCCTTGTCGAAGCCCTGGTAGGCCATGTCGATGAAGGGGAACAGCTGCTTGTCCTTCAGCAGTTGCGCGACCTGCTTCCACTGGGTGACCGTGAGGTCAGCGCCGGTGGGGTTGTGGCAGCAGGCGTGCAGCAGCACCACGGTGCCGGCTTCCAGCTTGCCCAGGTCGGCCAGCATGCCGTCGAAATCGACGCCATGGGTGCCCGGGTCGAAGTAGGTGTAATCCAGCACCTCGAAACCAGCGGCGCTGAACACCGCACGGTGGTTTTCCCAGCTCGGGTTGCTCAGCGCAACGGTGGCGTGCGGCAGCAGCTTCTTCAGCACGTCGGCGCCGACGCGCAGCGCACCGCTGCCACCAACGGTCTGCGCGGTGGTCACGCGGCCGGCGGCCAGCAGCGGCGAATCCTTGCCGAACACCAGCTCACGCGTCGCTTGCGTGTACGCCGGCAGGCCATCGATCGGCAGGTAGCCGCGCGGTTTGGCTTCAGCGGCGAGCTGCTGCTCGATCTGCTTGACGGCGCGCAGCAGCGGAATGCGGCCGCTCTCGTCGTAGTAGATGCCCACACCCAGGTTGACCTTGGTCGGGCGGCTGTCGGCGTTGTACGCCTCGGTCAGGCCCAGGATCGGGTCGCCTGGGACCAGTTCCACGTTTGCAAAGAAGGACACGGCGGTACTCGTTCGGTAGACGGAAAGGGGGAGGAAGTGCGCTACGCGGTCCGCGGCTTTTCGGCCGGAAACAGCCCATCGTAACAAAGCCTGCCGGGGCTGGCCGCCGCCATCGTCATCCGCGGCCCCGTACCATGGCGTGCGTTGCCGCCCGATCCATCAACCTGAATCATGAATCCCGCCGCACGACGCCGTTGCCTGCCGCTGTCCGCCCTGCTGCTGTCGCCTTGGACGGCGGTGGCCGAGCCTGCGCCCACCGCCCTGCCTGCGGTGCAGGTACAGGCCGCCCGGGTGCCGGGCATCGATCCGTTCGCGCTGCCGGCCAGCCAGGACACGGTCTGGATGGACGCCAGCCGCGCGGGCACCGGTGCGCAGCTGTCTGAGGCCTTGGCCGGGGTCCCCGGACTGCTGGCACGTGACCGGCAGAACTTCGCCCAGGACACGCAGCTGTCGATTCGTGGCTTCGGCGCACGCTCGACCTTCGGCGTGCGCGGGGTGCGGGTGCTGATCGACGGCGTGCCGGCCACCATGCCTGACGGCCAGGGCCAGCTGTCGCATGCCAGCCTGTTGGGCGCCGAGCGCATCGAGGTGCTGCGCGGGCCGTTCTCGGCGCTGTACGGCAATTCCTCCGGTGGCGTGCTGCAGGTCTGGAGCGCGCAGGGCCAGGCCGGTGACCCGTGGCGGTTGCGCGTGAATGCCGGCGCCGACAACACGCTCAGTGTCGGCGCACAGCTCAAGGGTGCCGGCCCAGCGCTGGACTACAACATCGCGGCCAACCACTTCCGCACCGATGGCTGGCGGGACCACAGCCGTGCGCGCCGCGAATCGCTCAACGCACGCGTTGGTGGTGATCTGGGCGGTGGGCGGCTGGAGTTGCTGCTCAATGCGCTGGATGCCCCCGATGCGCAGGATCCGCTGGGCCTGAGCCGTGCCCAGGTGGCGGCTGATCCGCGCCAGGCCACGGCAGTCGCGCACCAGTACGACACCCGCAAATCGGTGCGCCAGCAGCAGGCTGGCCTGCGCTGGACCTGGGAGACCGGGGCACAGCGCTGGCAATTGATGGGCTATGCCGGCCAACGCACGGTGACCCAATACCTGCCGATTCCGCCGGCACCCCAGACCAACAGCCCGCTGCATGCCGGCGGCGTGATCGATCTGCAGGGCGGGTATGGCGGGCTGGACGCGCGCTGGGGCTGGCACGGCGACCTCGCCGGCCGGCCGCTGGACCTGGTGGCCGGGCTCAGCGCCGACCGCCAGCGCCAGCACCGCACCGGCTACGAGAACTTCGTGGGCAGCGCCCTCGGGGTGCGCGGGCGCCTGCGCCGTGACCAGATCGATACCGTGCAGAACGTGGACCAGTTCGCCCAGGCCTGGTGGCAATGGAGTCCGCGCTGGTCGCTGCTGGCCGGGGTGCGCCACAGCGCGGTGCGTTTCGACTCGGACGATCGCTACATCACCACCCGCAACCCGGATGACAGTGGCCACCGGCGCTACCAGGCGACCACGCCGGTGGCAGGCGTCAGCTTCGAGGCCAGCCCGCAGTGGCGCCTGCATGCCGCCGTGGGGCGTGGATTCGAGACCCCCACCTTCAACGAGCTGGGGTATCGCGCCGATGGTCAGGCGGGTCTGGCGCTGGATCTGGCGGCCGCCCGCAGCCGCAGCCTGGAGCTAGGCAGCAAGTGGCACGCACAGGATGGAACCCAGCTCGATGTCAGCCTGTTCCGTGCAGATACCGACGATGAGCTGGCAGTTGCCAGCAACATCGGCGGTCGCAGCACCTATCGCAACATCGGCCGCACCCGCCGCCAGGGTGTGGAACTGCAGTATCGCCAGCCGCTGGCCGAGCAGCTGGAGCTGCAGCTGGCGTGGACCTGGCTGCAGGCGCAGGCGCGTTCGCCGTACCTCACCTCCAACACCCTGGTTGCCGCCGGCAGCCGCCTGCCCGGGGTACCGCGCCAGCAGGCCTCTGCCCGGCTGCAATGGTCGCCCGGCCAGTGGCAGTGGGCGCTGGAGGCCTCCGCCAGCAGTGATACCGTAGTCAACGACGTGGCGACCGAACGCGCGCCCGGCTTCGCCCTGCTGCATCTGGAAGGCGGCCGTCGCTGGGCCCTGCCGGGTGGCGAGCTGCGCGCCTTCGCCCGGATGGAGAACGTGCTGGACCAGGCCTACATAGGCTCGGTGATCGTCAACGATGGCAACGGGCGCTTCTACGAACCGGGACCGGGACGGCGGGCCAACGTCGGCCTGCAATGGTCGTGGCGTTGAAGGGGTAGTGCCGGCCGCTGGCCGGCATCGCGCCGTGCAGGACGTCAGGAGGTTGCCGGCCAGCGGCCGGCACTACCCGTCAGTCGGGGGCCTTGGCTGGCACGAACGGCGATGTCGGGTCGCTGGCCGGGAAGGTCTCCTCCAGCGCTTCGTCCTGGTTGTCGCTGGCGCGCTGCTTGCGTTCGCGGCGCTTGAGCGGGCTTTCCTGGCCACCGCGATGGCGGTCACCGCCATCCTTGCGGTCCTGCGCCGCCTGTTCAGCCTCGTGCTTCACCGGCAGATGGTCGCTCCCGTGCTCGGCATCGAAGAATGGTGCGCCGGTGCCACGGTAGTCGGCGTTGTCGGCATCGCGTTTGCCGCGCTGCTCGCCCGGAATGGGCGGGTGGTTTGCGCGCAGCGGGTCGCGGGAGGTCTCTCGGCTCATGGTCTGGCTACCTGCGCTCGGGGTTCCCACTACACCGCGACGCAGGTAAAGCCGCCGCGAACCTGGCGTCATGAACATCTCGCTCACCCGCTGGTAACGGCACCGCGCGTATTCCTGCCCACCCGCCCCCGCTGCAGGAGCCGGCCATGCCCCGTCTTGAACGACCCGCACCGTCCGTGTTCAACGCCCTGCTCGATCCGCTCGGCCAACGTACCGCGCAGCGCCGCACGCGCCGCCATGAGGATCCGCAGGCGGTGGCCCAGGACTATCTGCAGTACATGCTCAGTGACTACGAGGAACGTCGCGGGCAAAGTCATCGCAACTGGCGTGACCTGTGCCCGGTCTATGCCTTCGCGTTGACAACCCATGCTGCCGACTGGCCGCGCGGCGACGCTGCCGATACCTGCGAGGAATTGGCCGAGCACTGGGAACAGATGCGCGGGCAGTCGCGGCTGGGCTGGTCGCAGGCGCGGCCGGTGGTGGAGGACGCCTGGCGCGCGCTGGACCATATTCCGGCGGCGGCGGTGAGGCCGTTGCTGCAGTAGTGCCGGCCGCTGGCCGGCAACCCCAGGACACTTGAGGCCGCGAGCTCTGCCGGCCGGCGGCCGGCACTACCGCACCTGCGTGGAACCCACGTGCACGGTATCGACACGGGTGGTTTACACCGCCCATCCGAAGCTGGGTGCCCTGCCCCATCAAAGGTGCGTCCATGGCCCGCCCGATCTGGACCGGTACGCTGTCCTTCGGACTGCTCAATGTGCCGGTGTCGCTGATGTCCGGCGAACGCAAGGTTGACCTGCAGTTCCGCATGCTCGACTCGCGCGATCGCAAGCCGATCCGTTTCGAAAGGGTCAACGCCGACACCGGCGAGGAAGTGCCCTGGAAGGACATCGTCAAAGCCTATGAGTACGACAAGGGCAGTTATGTCGTGCTGGAGGAAGGCGACATCCGCTCGGCGGCGCCGGAAAGCCACGAAGCGGTGGAGGTGGAATCCTTCGTGGACGCAGCGCAGATCGACCCGCGCTACTACGAGAAGCCGTACCTGCTGGTGCCCGGCAAGAAGGCCGAAAAGGGCTACGTGCTCCTGCGCGAAACGCTGCGCAGTACCGGCAAGGTAGGCATTGCCCGGGTGGTGGTGCGCACGCGCGAGTACCTGTGTGCGGTGATGCCGCATGCGGACGCGCTGGTGCTGATGATCCTGCGCTATCCGCAGGAACTGGTGGATCCCGAGGACTACAAGCTGCCTGCCGGCAAGCTGTCCGACTACCGCATCACCAGCAAGGAAACGGCGATGGCCGAGCAGTTGATCGAGTCGATGTCCGGCGATTGGGACCCATCGCACTACCACGATGAATTCCGCGAGCGCCTGCAGCAGGTGCTGAACAAGCGCATCAAGTCCAAGGGCGGCACCACGCGGGTGGAAGATGAGCCCGCACCACACGAGGATGCGACAACGAACGTTGTCGACTTCATGGCATTGCTGCAGAAGAGCCTGGATGCGAACAAGCGCACGCCGGCGAAGAAGACCGCAACGCGCAAGGCAGCCGCAAAGTCGACGGTGAAGAAGGCCGCAAAGAAGACAACGAAGAAGGCTGCGAAGAAGGCCGCACCACGGCGCAAGGCAGGTTGAACCATGTCGCTGCACCAGTACCGGCGCAAGCGCCGGCTTGGCGGAGGCACAGGGCAGACGCCGGAGCCTGACGACACACCCGCACGCGGTGATCCGCAGCGGCGGCCAACCTTCGTCATCCAGCTGCATCATGCCAGTTCGCGCCACTATGACTTCCGCCTTGAGATGGACGGCGTGCTGAAGAGCTGGGCGGTGCCGAAAGGTCCTTCGCTTCGCGTCGGCGAGAAGCGGCTGGCCGTGGAAGTGGAAGATCACCCGTTGTCCTACGCTGGCTTCGAGGGCGACATTCCCGAAGG
Organism: Stenotrophomonas sp. YJH_SMC_82; assembly: GCF_059368875.1. Classification (NCBI taxonomy): domain Bacteria; kingdom Pseudomonadati; phylum Pseudomonadota; class Gammaproteobacteria; order Lysobacterales; family Lysobacteraceae; genus Stenotrophomonas; species Stenotrophomonas sp. YJH_SMC_82. Next base: position 324,606 of record NZ_JCAFSE010000005.1, on the reverse strand, counting down.
CCACTACGGCGCGGGGCACGTGGAGGTGTTCGATCAGGGCACCTGGGCCTGCGAAGGCGATCCACTGCAGGCGCTGGCAGCTGGAAAGATCGACTTCGTACTGCATGGACAACGCCTGGCCGGTGGCTGGAAGCTGGTGCGCACGGCAATGAAGGGACGCCAGGTGCAGTGGCTGCTGATCAAGCGCGACGACGAGCAGGCGCGCGATGCCGAAGCAGACGATCTGCTGGACGCGCACGTGCCCAAGCGCGCATCCACCGTGATGAAGCGCACTGGGGGGAAGGCAGGGCGTGCTGTGCCCGCCGCACGCACGGCTACCCGCAAGGCCGATGCACGCTGGCATGCGCGCGCGCTGAAACTGGACGGCGCACGTGACACGCCCTACCCGCATGGGTTCAAACCGCAATTGACCGATCATCGCGACAGCGCGCCGGACGGCGCGCGTTGGCTGCACGAGATCAAGTGGGACGGCTATCGCTTGCTGGCCGATCTGCACGACGGCGAGGTGAAGCTCCGCTCCCGCAATGGCCTGGATTGGACCGATGACTTCCCCGAGGTCGTGCAGGCCGTGCAGGCGCTGCCGGTGCGCGATGCGCGCCTGGACGGTGAGCTGGTGGTGCTGGACAAGGAAGGGCGCAGCGATTTCGCAGCGTTGCAGCGCGTGATCGATGGAAGCTCGAAGCAACCGCTGCGCTACATCGTGTTCGATCTTCCGGGTGTGGCCAACGCGGACATCAGTCGTGCGCCATTGCTGGAACGCAAAGCGCTGCTGAAGGATCTCATCGGACCCGTGCCCGGCATCCTGGCCTTCAGCGAACATGTGATCGACCAGGGCCCGCAGGTGTTCGATGCCAGTGGCCAGGCCGGATTCGAAGGCATCGTCAGCAAGCAGGTGGATGCCCCGTACGTGAATACCCGCGCGCGCAGCTGGGTGAAGGTGAAGCACGAAGACACCGACGAGTTCGTGATTGTCGGCTACACGGCCCCCAGGGGCTCGCGGGTGGGTTTCGGATCATTGTTGCTGGCAACGCCGGACAAGGAGGGTCTGCGCTATGTGGGCCGCGTCGGTACCGGCTTCGACGACGAGAACCTGCGCGCGCTGCTCAAGGCATTGCAGCCACTGGCAGTAAAGACGCCCGTGCTGCAGCTTCCGGCGCATGTGCCGTTCCGCGCCGCCAGCGTGCGCTGGGTGAAGCCGGTGACGGTGGCGGAAGTGGCGTTCCGTGGCTGGGGCAAGGAAGGCCTGCTGCGCCAGGCCAGTTTCAAGCGGCTGCGCAGCGACAAGCAGAAGGAGGACCTGGGAATGAGCAACGCAACAGCAGTTGCTGAAGCCGGCGGCGAGGTCCAGATCACGCATCCGGAGCGGGTGGTGTTTCCCAGTCAGGGACTGGGCAAAGGCGACGTGGCCGACTATTACCGGCGCATGGCGCGCTGGATCCTGCCCGAAATTGCGGGACGGCCGCTGTCATTGCTGCGCTGCCCCGATGGGGTGGGCAAGGCCTGTTTCTTCCAGAAGCATCATGGCCCCGGCCTGGGCGACGCGGTGCACGCGGTGCCCCTGCAGCAGAAGAGCGGCCGCGAGGACTATGTCTATATCGACGACGCACGGGGCCTGCTGCAGCTGGTGCAGATGAACACGCTGGAGCTGCATCCGTGGGGTGCGACCGTAGCAGACACCGAGCATCCGGATCGACTGGTATTCGATCTCGATCCTGGCAACGGCGTCAGCTGGGCACAGGTGAAATCGGGTGCACGCGATGTGCGTGACCGCCTGCAGCAGGTGGGCCTGGAGAGCTTCGTGCGGCTGTCTGGCGGCAAGGGGCTGCATGTGGTGGTACCGCTGCAGCCCAAGGCCGGCTGGGACGAGGCGAAGGCGTTCTGCGAGGCCTTTGCGCAGGCAATGGCAAAGGAGCAACCTGATCGCTATGTGGCGACGATGAGCAAGGCCAAGCGCAGTGGCGTCATCTTCATCGACTGGTTGCGCAACACCCGAGGGGCCACCAGCGTGTGCTCGTGGTCGCTGCGCGCGCGCGATTCCGCCGGTGTGGCAGTGCCGCTGCGCTGGGAGGAACTGGCGCGTATCAGTGCTGCCGACGCCTTTCCCATGGGCAAGGCGCTGGCGAGGGCGCAACGCCTGAAGAGTGACCCATGGCAGGGCATCGCGCAGTTGAAGCAGACGCTGCCGCGCATGGACCTGTAGAGCCGAGCCCATGCTCGGCTGCATGTGTCGATGTGCATGAAAGCCGAGCATGGGCTCGGCTCTACAAAGGCGGCGTTACCCTGCGTCGCGCGAGGCGCGGCGGCCGAACCACCAACCGGCCAGCAGTTGCAGCGGCAGCGATGCCAGCAGCGCAATGACGAACCAGAACGGGAAATCCGCACCGGCCGTCCACATCGCGTAGCCACAGCCCAGCGCGATCAGCGACCAGATCGAGAAGCCATGCGAACGCGGCCAGCAGGGGGCGTAATAGGTGGCAAAGGAAACGCCCGCGATGCCACCAAGAACGCTGAAGGTGAGGTCCCAGCCCAGCTGCACGCTGTTGTTGTCCGGCGACAGGCCCAGCAACGGGGGCAGCCAGCTGGCGACGCTGCTGACCAGCGCAAGCGACAGGACGCCGCCGATCAGGGCGACGATGGACAGGAACAGGGTCTTGAGCAGGCCGGGCATGCGCGCATTGTACGGCGGCCACAGAGTGCCCGCGTTGCCGGCCAGCGGCCGGCACTACCGAACCGCCTGGGGTTTGCCGGCCAGCGGCCGGCACTACCGATGAATCGGCATGGCCGCCGCGTCCGTGGGAGAGGGGGACGGAGCGACGGCGGCCATGCACAGGCGGTCAGGCAGCGAAGTCGAGTACCACGCGGCCCTCAATGGTGCCCGCGTGCATGCGCGCGAACACGTCGTTGATGTTCTCCAGGCGGTCGGTGCTGACCGTGGCCGCGACCTTGCCTTCGGCGGCGAACTGCAGCGACTCCTGCAGGTCCAGCCGGGTGCCGACGATCGAGCCGCGCACGGTGATGCCGTTGAGCACCATGCCGAAGATGTCCAGCGGGAAAGTACCGGGCGGCAGTCCGTTGAGCGAGACGGTGCCGCCACGGCGGACCATGCCCAGCGCCTGCTCGAACGCCTTCGGTGAGACCGCCGTGACCAGGGCGCCGTGCGCGCCGCCGATCTCCTTCCTGAGGAAGGCGGCCGGATCGGTGGTGCGCGCATTCACGGTGACCTGCGCACCCAGCTGCCGGGCCAATGCCAGCTTGTTGTCGTCCACATCCACCGCAGCCACGTTCAGGCCCATCGCACGGGCGTACTGCACCGCCATGTGGCCCAGGCCACCGATGCCGGAAATCGCCACCCAGTCACCGGGCTTGGTGTCGGTGACCTTCAGGCCCTTGTAGACGGTCACGCCGGCGCACAGCACCGGTGCGATCTCGACGAAGCCCACGTCCTTCGGAAGCAGGCCGACATAGTTGGCATCGGCCAGTGCGTACTCGGCGAAGCCGCCGTTGACCGAGTAACCGGTATTGCGCTGTGTCTCGCACAGCGTTTCCCAGCCACCCAGGCAGTGTTCGCAATGGCCACACGCCGAGTACAACCAGGGGATGCCGACCCTGTCGCCTTCCTTGACGTGCCCTACCCCGCCTCCCACGGCCACGACGTGCCCCACGCCCTCGTGGCCGGGGATGAACGGCGGGTTCGGTTTCACCGGCCAGTCGCCCTCGGCGGCGTGCAGGTCGGTGTGGCAGACGCCACAGGCCTCGATCCTGACCAGTACCTCGCCCGCCCCCGGGCGTGGTACCGAGACTTCCTCGATCACCAGTGGCTTGCCGAACTCACGCACGACAGCGGCCTTCATGGTCGAATTCATGTTCGGATCTCCGTAGTGCGCTTGCCCACAGAATGACGCCGGCACGAGGCCGGCGCTTTGATCACGATCAAACCTTTGAAGATTCGCGGAGCAGGTTCAGCTGGCCAGCACGGACGCCTCGCGGGCCAGGCGTTCGATCGCCTCCCAGTCGCGGGTCTGCAGCAGTGCCGGGGTGGTCAGCCACGAACCGCCGACGCACAGCACGTTGGGCAGATGCAGGAACTGCGGCGCGGTCTGCGCACTGATGCCGCCGGTCGGGCAGAAGCGCACATCGGCGAACGGACCGTGCCAGGCGGCCAGTAGCGCGGCGCCGCCGGCCTGTACCGCCGGGAAGAACTTGAAGGTGTCCTGGCCATGCTCCAGGCCCAGGATCAGGTCCGAGGCGGTGGCGGCACCGGGCAGGTACGGCAGGTCGGCATCACGCGCGGCCGCATACAACGCCGGCGTGGCACCCGGGGACACCGCGAAGCGCGCGCCGGCCTGCTTCGCTGCCTGCATCTGCGCGGCGTCGAGTACGGTGCCGGCACCGATCACCGCGTCCGGCACGGCCTCGACCATCGCCTTGATCGCATCCAGCGCCTGCGGCGTGCGCAGCGTCACCTCGATTACCGGCAGGCCGCCGCGGAACAGTGCCTGGGCGACGTCGACCGCTTCATTCACATCTTCGGGGGTGTACACCGGGATCACCGGTGCCAGCTTCAACAGCGCGCGCAGGCGCGGATCAGCGCTGGACATGGTCTTGCTCCTTGCCCGACGGGGCATCGCGGATCGCCGCCGGGTACGGCAGCGCAGCGGCGCATGATGCCACGTGGCTCACGAAGGTGCTGGGAGCGTCGCCCCGCCCTGCCCCGGTCAGGCCGGGTCGGCCTGCAGCGCCTGGATGCGGCGCTGGTACCAGTCGCCACCGAGCGGGTCGAACACCGCCGAGCGCTCCATCTGCGACTCGTACACGTGCACAGAAATCGCCAATGCGTCGTCGCTGGCGTTGCGCAGGGTGTGGTACTCGTGCGGCGGGATCAGGCTGCCAGCACTGCCGCAGCCTCCGCGCAGCGTGGCGTGGCGGTGGAAACGCCAGCGCTCGCCGGCGCGCTCCAGCAGCTCGTAACGGGTGATCTCCAGTTCGCCCAACCACACTCCCTCCACACACCACATGGCATCGTGGTCGTGCAGCGGCGTGCCCTGCCCTGGGCCCCAGCTCATGGCGATCACGCTGTAGCCGTGTTCGCGGCTGTGGTACAGCGGACGTCGCGCGTAATGATCACTGACCGGCCGATGCACGCACTCGGGCAATTCGATGCGGCTGTCGGTTATGGCTTCCTGCAGCGCCAGCTGCAGGTCGGCGGTGATGCGCCCGGCATCACCGGCGGTCACCGCCGCGTCGACCGCAGCGATCAACCGGTCGCGGCCACGGAACGGCGGAAACGGAGAGGTCTGCAGGTCCATGCACCTGACTGTAGCGGAGCATGGTTAAGGGAATGTTGGCGTTCGCGCGCGTCGCGTCCGCATTCAGGGTGAACACGCGCAGAAGAACGGTTCAGATGCAGAGGCACTAGAGCAATCACAAGGGAACCTCGCGCAGCAAAACGTGTCGAACACGACGCGATTCAGATCCGCTGCGACGTTCCGCAACTTCGCATCCGACGGGTGCAAGGCTAGAATTCTCCGACTTACCTGGTTCTATACATGTCAGTGCGAAATATGAGCGATGCCGCGTTGCCGGCATCGAAAGGCAAGGCTGCCACGATCAACGACATCGCACGACTGTCGGGAGTTTCCAAGAAAACGGTTTCAAGAATCATCAACAACTCGCCGCTGGTGCGCAAAGACACCCGCGACAAGGTCGAGGCGTTGATGCGGGAGGTCGGTTACGTGCCCGACCCGCTGGCGCGCGGACTCGCGTTCCGCCGCTCCTTCCTGATCGGCCTGGTGTATGACGACCCCGGCGCCCAATGCATTGTCGACCTGCAGCACGGCGCGCTGGAAGCGCTGCGCGGCACCGGCTATGAGCTGGTGGTGCACCCGTGCAACAGCCAGGATCCGGACTGTGCGGACGGCGTGCGCCGTTTCGTGCAGCAGCAGAAACTGCATGGCGTGATCCTCGGCCCGCGCGCCTCCGAATCGATGGCGCTGGCGCAGATGCTCGACGCGATCGACTGCCGCCACATCCGCATCAACGCGCATGCGTCGGAAGAAGACGTGCAGGCGGTGGTCACCCACGATCGCGATGGTGCGGCGGCTGCTGCGGGCTACCTGCTCTCGCTCGGCCACCGCGACATCGCGGTGATTGCCGGTCCCGGTGACCGGCGCGCTGCCCGCGAGCGGACCCACGGCTTCCTTGATCGGCTGGCCCAGGTCGGCGTGACCCTGCCGGGCGAGCGCGTGCTGGAAGCGGGCGACACCTTCGAGTCCGGCGTGCATGCCGCCGAACGCCTGCTGATGGGCGGACAACGCCCCAGTGCGATCTTCACCGGCAACGACGAAATCGCCGCGGGCGTCTACCAGGTGGCATTGCGTGCGGGCATCGCGGTGCCGCAGCAGTTGTCGATCGTCAGCTACGACGACAGCCCGCTGGCGTCGCGCCTGTGGCCGCCGCTGACGTCGGTACGCCGCCACGTCTCCGACATCGGCCGCATGGCTGCCGCGATGCTGGTGCAGACCGACGTACCGGAGGCGCCGGCTGCGGCCAGCGTGCATCCGCAACTGATGGTGCGCGGTTCCTGCCGGGCCGTGGACGGCTGAGTGTCCTGCCCTCGCCTGCGCCGTCGCGACAGAACGGTGCAGGCAACAACGAAAACGGCGCACCAGGGTGCGCCGTTTCCACTGCGGAGCGGTGTGCGTTACGCGCTTACACGTCGCCGCCGTCGGCCCAGCCTTCACCCGTGCCCTTCTGGAACACGCGGTCGTCGTCCTGCACATCACCGGCCGGCAGATGCGCCTGGTCGGCCAGTGCCGCGTAGATCGGGGTGAAGTCCGGCGACGTCGCCTGCATCAGCTGTTCGAAGCTGTCGATGACGAAGTAGGTCTTCTGGAAGGTGTCGATGCGGTACTTGGTGCGCATGATCCGCTGCAGGTCGAAACCGATGCGGTTGGGCGCGGGCGATTCCAGCGAGTACAGTGACTCGCCCTTCGACGACACGATGCCGGCGCCGTAGATGCGCAGGCCGTCGGGCGTATCGATCAGGCCGAACTCCACCGTGTACCAGTACAGGCGGGTCAGGTTCTGCAGTGCATCCGGGCCGATCGCGTGGGCCTTGACGCCGCCACGGCCGTACGCCTCCATGTAGTCGGCGAACACCGGGTTCATCAGCAGCGGCACGTGGCCAAACAGATCGTGGAACAGGTCCGGTTCGGCGATGTAGTCGATCTGGTCCGGGCGACGGATCCACCAGGTCACCGGGAAACGGCGGTTGGCCAGGTGGTCGAAGAAATCCAGTTCCGGCAGCAGGCCTTCAACGCCGACCAGGGTCCAGCCGGTGGCGGCGCCCAGTACTTCGTTGAGCTGGTCGAAGCGCGGAATCATGTGTGCGCTCATGCCCATCTCGTCCTGCGCGTCCAGGAACTCCTGGCAGGCGCGGCCGACCAGCAGTTCGCGCTGGCGCTGGTACAGCGTGCTCCAGGTGGCGTGGTCGTCGGCGCTGTAGGTGTCCCACGGCTGCTCGACGAGCGCGGTGGTATACACCGGCACGTAGCCCTTGTCGGTCTGCTGGTGTTCGACGCGGCGGGGCTGGGCGAGGTCCATGGGCACTCCTTGACGGGATACCCACGATGCTAGGGCAGGGCGCACGCAACAGGGTTGCAAAAGTTGCGTCGATTGGCCTTGTTGGCGCAATATCCTTGCGTACTCACCATGTTGCGGGGCAACAATGGCCGGAGAAGTCCAGTTCGATCGCACGGATATACGTCTACTGGCTGAAATCCAGCGGGATGGGCGCGCCACCAACGCCGAGCTGGCGACACGGGTGAACCTCTCGCCCTCGGCCTGCCTGCGCCGCCTGCAGCGGCTGGAAAGCGAGGGCGTGATCGTCGGCTATGGCGCGCGGCTGGAACCGCGCCAGCTGCGCCTGGGCCTGCAGGCCTTCGTGCGCGTGCAGCTGGAAAAGCATGACCAGGCCGCCATCGGCCACTTCGTGGACAGCGTGCAAGCGTGGGACGAGGTGGTGGCCTGCCATGCGCTGACCGGCGACATGGACTACCTGCTGCACGTCTACGTGCGCGACCTGGAGCACTTCTCGCACTTCCTGCTGGACCGGCTGCTCAACGCCGGCGGCGTGGCCGATGCCAATTCCAGCTTCGTGCTGCGCACGGTGAAGGGTTTCCAGGCGTTGCCGTTGTCGCAGCTGGAGCCCTGAGCAGCCACCAGGCGTGCCCGGTGGCCTGGCATCAATGGATCAGCACTTGTCCTTGCGGCCCATCAGCTTGCCCAGGCGCGAGGCTTCCTCGCACTTTGGTGCGGCCACCGGCGCGGGTGCCGCCGCGGCGGCGCGCGCGCGCTGCAACTGCTGGATCTTCGCGCGGATCTGCGGCATGGCCGCCATTGCGGCCTTCTCGCCTTCCAGGATCGCGGTGCCGCGCTGGCTGAAATCGGCGGCGCCGATGTCCAGTACCTTCGGACGGATGACGATGTCGGCGCGCGCCAGCTCCTGCTCGCCCAGGCGCTGGCCCATGATCGAGATGGACTGGTTGACGATGCCCAGCATGTCCGTCGGTGCCTTGCCGCTGGCCTTGCTGGAGATGTCCACGGCGATCACGAAGTCGGCGCCGAGCTGGCGCGCGGCATCCACCGGCACCGGGCTGACCACGCCGCCGTCGATGTAATTGCGGCCGCCGATCTTCACCGGCTCGAACACACCGGGGATGCTGCTCGACGCGCGCACCGCCTGGCCGACGTTGCCGCGCACGAAGATCGCGCGCTCGCCCGTTTCCAGCTGGGTGGCAACGGCGGCGAACGGTTTCTTCAGGCGCTCGGCGGGACGGTTGGCGACCTGCTCGTTGACGTAGTCCTGCAGCTTCTGGCCCTGCACCAGGCCACCGGAGAACAGGCGTACGTCGCGGATGCTGGCTTCGTCCAGCGCGACTGCCTTGCTCTGCATCTGGAAGGCGTCCATGCCGCTGGCATACAGCGCACCGACCACGCTGCCGGCGCTGGTGCCGGAGACCACGGCCGGCTCGAAGCCGTTGGCTTCCAGCATCTTGATCACGCCGATGTGCGCGAAGCCCTTGGCCGCGCCGCCACCGAGGGCGATGCCGATCCTGATCGGCTTGGCCTGCGGCACCACGGTCGGCGCCGGCGGCGGCGTGGGGCGGACCGGGTCGCCACCGCAGCCGGCCAGCAGGCCGATCAGGGCGACGGACAGCAGCATGCGGGGGCGGAACAGGCTCATCGGCAGTGCGCTCGCGGCGCTGGATTCAGGAAAGGGCGCCAGCATACCGAAGCCGTGGCGGGGCGGGCAGGGTGGGGGGAACTCCCTATTCAGCAAAAAAAACGTGAATCGCTTCTGGTGGGTGCGGACCTTGGTCCGCACAAATGCCTGGTCGCGCGCTGAAGGACTGTGCCAACCAAGGTTGGCACCTACCAAATGAGTGGGTCAGAACCGGTTGTCACCATCCAGCATCCGGCCCAGGCCGCCCAGCACCGAGCCTTCGCCGCGGCTCTGGCCGCCGCCCTGCGGTGCGGCCATCCACATGCGGCCGGCCAGGCGCGAGAACGGCAGCGACTGCAGCCAGACCTTGCCGGGGCCGGTCAGCGTGGCCAGGAACACGCCTTCGCCGCCGAACAGCATGCTCTTGATGCCGGCCACCCGGCGCACGTCCATGTCCACGCTGGAGTGGTAGGCCACCACGCAGCCGGTATCCACGTCCAGGCGCTCGCCGGCGGCCAGCTCGCGCTCGATCACGCAGCCACCGGCGTGGATGAACACCCAGCCGTCGCCTTCCAGCTTCTGCATGATGAAGCCCTCGCCGCCGAACAGGCCGGTCATGATCCTGCGCTGGAACTGCACGCCGATCTGCACGCCGCGCGCGCCGGCCAGGAAGCTGTCCTTCTGGCAGATCAGGCGGCCGCCGTGCTGGTCCAGTTTCATCGCCAGCACCGTGCCGGGGTAGGGCGCGGCGAAGGCGACCTTGCCCTTGCCATGCCCGCTCTGGGTGTAGACGGTGGCGAACAGGCTCTCGCCGGTCAGCACACGGCGGCCGGCGGCCATCACCTTGCCCATGAAGCCGCCCTGGTCACCGTTGGCAGCGCCAAACACCGTGTCCATCTGCACCGTGGCGTCCTTGAACATCAAGGCGCCGGCCTCGGCAATGGCGCTCTCGCCGGGGTCGAGCTCGATCTCCACGAACTGCATTTCATGGCCGACGATGCGGAACTCGATGTCGTCGGCGCGGCCGCCGGCGCCGGCGGCGACCGGGACCGGCGGCGGCGTGTTGGGCATGCCCGGGGCTGGAGCCTGCAGCTCGGCCACCTCGGCGATCGGCGTCCACCCGCTCATGCCCTGGCACCATGCCAGGGCGCGTGGATTGGCCTGCGCGTACCGGCGTGCGGCCCCGTCATCAAGCGGGCCGATGCGCTCGGCCTGGGCGGAGGCATGGAAGTACCACTGGGTCATGGCGGCGGGTCCGTCGCGTCGAAACCCCGAGTCTAGCGAGCGCCCGGGGGTGCCGGCGACGGGGCCATGAACGGCGGGCATTTGCGGCATAGGTGCTGTATTGCAACAATTATCTGGTAGCGCCGTTTTACCACCCCTCCAAACACAGCCTACCGCCATGTCCCCGACCCGCACTTCCCGTGGCCGATTTCCGGTCGCGCGCCCCCTCGTTGCCGCTCTTTCCGCCCTGCTGCCGCTGGTAGCAGCCGCCCAGGAAACCCCCGCTGCCAAGGATCCGGTTGCCCTCGACGCCCTGCAGGTGACCGCGCAGCGCCGTGTCGAGAACGCCAAGGACGTGCCGGTCGCGCTCTCCGCGATCCAGGGCGAGAAGCTGGATGTGCTCGGTTCGGCCGGCGATGACATCCGTTTCCTGGCCGCACGCGTGCCCAGCCTCAACATCGAGTCGTCCTACGGCCGTGCCTTCCCGCGCTTCTACATCCGCGGCCTGGGCAACACCGACTTCGACCTCAATGCGTCGCAGCCGGTGTCGCTGGTGTATGACGACGTGGTGCAGGAAAGCCCTCTGCTGAAGGGCTTCCCGCTGTTCGACCTGGCCAACGTGGAAGTGCTGCGTGGCCCGCAGGGCACGCTGTTCGGCCGCAACACCCCGGCCGGCGTGGTCAAGTTCGATTCGGCGCGACCGTCGCAGGATGCCGACGGCTACGTGCGCGTGGGCTACGGCAGCTACAACAGCTGGAACGTGCAGGGCGCCTACGGCGGCCCGCTGACCGATCGCTGGTCGGCACGCGTCTCGGCGATCTACCAGCGCCGCGATGACTGGGTCGACAACACCCGCGTCGGCGCTCCCAACAGTGGCTTCGAAGGCTATGACGAAGCCGCCGGCCGCGTGCAGTTCCTGTACGAAGGCGATGACTTCGAAGCGCTGTTCAACCTGCACAAGCGCAAGCTCAATGGCACCGCCCGCCTGTTCCGCGCCAACATCATCGAGAAGGGTGGCAACTCGCTGGTCGAGAACTTCGACCGCGACAAGGTGGCCAACGACGGCGTCAACTTCTCCGACCTGAAGACCTGGGGTGGCAGCGCGCGCCTGCAGTGGAACCTCGGCTCGGTGACGCTGCACTCGATCACCGGCTACGAAACCGCCGAATCGCTCAACCGCGGTGACATCGACGGTGGCTACGGCGCGGCGTTCCTTGGCGCCGGCAACTACGGCCCCGGCCTGATTCCATTCTCGTCGGAGTCGGCTGACGGCCTGCCGCATCACCGCCAGTGGACGCAGGAAGTCCGCATCGAGTCCAACGAGTGGGGCCGCTTCGACTGGCAGGCCGGCGTCTTCTACTTCGATGAAGACGTGACCATCAACAACTTCAACTACGACTCGCTGGCCCCGGGCAATCCGCAGACCGGCCACGTGGTGCAGAACCAGCGCAACAAGGCCTGGGCGGTGTTCGCCTCGGGTGACTTCGATGTCACCGACCGCTTCAAGCTGCGTGCCGGCGTGCGCTACACCCAGGACAAGAAGGACTTCAGCGCCAGCGTGCTGCAGGCCGTTCCGTTCGGCACCCCGGTCAGTGGCCCGTACCTGGCCAACACCGACGTCAACGACGTCAGCTGGGACCTCAGCGGCGTCTACAAGCTGACCGACGACATCAACGCCTATGCCCGTGTGGCCAAGGGCTTCCGCGCGCCGTCGATCCAGGGCCGCCTGGCCTTCGCGCCAGGCCTGTCGCAGGCCGATTCGGAGAAGGTGATCTCGTACGAGGCCGGCATCAAGGCCGACCTGTTCGAGCGCCGCGCGCGCCTGGGCCTGAGCGTGTTCCGCTACAACGTCGATGGCCAGCAGCTGATCGCGGTGGGCGGCAGCAACAACACCGCCACCCTGCTCAACGCCGACAAGACCATCGGCCAGGGCGTCGAGCTGGACCTGGAGGCCTACCTGGCCGACAACGTCCTGCTGACCTTCGGCAGCAGCTACAACGACACCGAGATCAAGGACAAGAACCTGGCGGTGGCGATCTGCGGCGGTGGCTGCACCATCACCGACCCGACCACGGTGATCAACGGCCAGACCTATGCGCTGGTGAACGGCAACCCGCTGCCGCAGGCGCCGAAGTGGATCCACAACGCGACCCTGCGCGTGGGCTTCCCGCTCAGCGATGGCAGCGAGCTGTACGCCTACACCGACTGGGCCTACCGCAGTGCGGTGAACTTCTTCATCTACGAGTCGCCGGAATTCCGCGGCCGCAGTTCGCTGGAAGGCGGCCTGCGCCTGGGCTACAACTGGGATTACGGCCAGTACGACGTGGCGGTGTTCGGTCGCAACCTGACCAACCAGACCCGCGTGGTCGGCGCGATCGACTTCAACAACCTGACCGGCTTCCTCAACGAGCCGCGTACCTGGGGCGTGGAGTTCACCGCGAAGTTCTGATGCGGTGGTTGCGTTGATGCAATGCAGAAGGGCCGGCGCAATGCCGGCCCTTCTGCTGTGCGGGGTCAGAGCCCTTCCCTGCGGAAAGGGATCTGACCCCGATGGGGTCGGCATTCCGCGCCGGGGTCAGATCCCTTTCCGCAGGGAAGGGCTCTGACCCCGGACCATCACTTACAGCGCGCTCTGCGGGCGCACCTTCAGCACCGCATTCTCGGTGGCGCAGTCGCGGCTGGAGTGCCGACCGGCCTTGCGCGCCGCCTCGATCTCCTTGCGTGCGGCCAGCAGGTCCTTGTTGAAGGCAGCGTTGTCATCCAGGCGGGCCACGGCGGCCGCGCCCATGAAGCGGCCTTCGAGGATGTCGCTCTGCCAGTGCACGTTGCACACCAGGCGGCTCTCGCCGTAGTTGCGGCCGCGGGCCTGGATGGCATCGGCGCGGTCCGGCGCGATCTCCGACAGGATCAGGGCCCAGGCCCAGCCGATCGAGGTGTGGCCGGACGGATAGGAACCGTTCTTGCGCAGGCCGTCCTCGTCCTTCGGCGAGCAGGTCGGCTCACCGTTGACCATGAACGGGCGCGGGCGCTGGTAGTGGTTCTTGGCCGCCTTGGTGGCGGCGCTGGCGTCGATCCGGCTGCGCTCCAGCAGTCGGTACAGCGCCGGGGTCTTCACTGCATCGACGTCGATGTCGGCGGCGCAGGAGAAGTGGTTGGCGCCTTCGGGGAAGCCGAGTTCCGCATCGACGCCGGCCTGGGCGAAGCGCGGGCTGCCACGCAGCGCGCGGGCTTCACGGCTGACCTGTTCGTCCAGGGCGAGGGCGGCCGAACCGGCCGCCGGTGGTGCCGGCACCAGGTCCAGGCTGGCCGGAACCGCGCTCGTGTCCAGATAGCCCACCGCCTTGGTGGTGATGTTGGCTTCGACGGCGGTCGGCTTGCTGGCGGTGGCTGCGCAGCCAGCCAGGACCGCGACAACGGTGAGACCGAGCAGTGGGCGGGCGGTGTGGGAAATCAGCGACATGGACGGCTCCAGAGGAAAAACATCGCGTCATGATCGCAGCCCGTATGCGACACCGCAGTGGCCATCGGTCATACGGCCAGACCCGGCATGGTCATCGGGGCAGTATGAAAAACGTCATCGAGTGTCGTCAGTCTCCTGAATCCGGGCGCAGCGCACGGACTTTCACGCGCCTGCGCCGCGAGCATCGACACAACGGGGTCGAGAGGCCGTCCAGTTCCAGCCGGGTCGGGGGGATCCACTGACAGAGGGAGAGAAGCGATGCGCAGCACCGCAACAGGAAGTACCGTCCTGGCCCTGCTCCTCGGGCTGGCAACCGCCCCGGCGCAGGCCGCCGACGTGCTCGGCGTGGCCTTCGTGCATGGCACCGGCGCGCAGACCAATGCCACCCAGGACTACTGGCAGCCGGCAATCATCGACACCGTGCGCCAGGGCCTGCCGAACAGCAGCAACTACGTCGTCATCAACTGTGACTTCACCCAGTACATGTGGAAACCGGAAGCGGCCGGTTGCCTGGCCAACCAGCTGACCGGCTTCATCGACAGCCGTGGCATCACCCAGCTGGTGGTGATCACCCACTCCAACGGCGGCAATGTGATGCGCTGGATCCTGTCCAACCCGACCTACGACAGCCGCTATCCGAAGATCATCCGTACGGTGCGCAAGGTCAATGCACTGGCTCCGTCCTCGGCGGGCACGCCGCTGGCCGATGCGGTGCTCAACGGCAATACCTTCGAAACGTCGCTGGGCTGGCTGCTGGGCTACAAGAACGACGCGGTACGCCAGCAGCAGGTGGCGAGCATGGCCACCTACAACGCGCAGAACCTGTACGGCACGGCCGGTCGCCCGGCGCTGCCCAAACCGTTCCGTGCGGTGGTCGGCAGCGATGTGGAATCGGCGGTGTGGGACAGCAACAGTTACTGCGGTGGCTACGCCGCCAATGTCGGCCTGGAGTTCACCCAGAACTGGCTGTCGTCCTGCTCCGATGGCTTCCTGGAGTGCAGCAGCCAGAAGGCTGCCGGCACCACCTGGTTCACCGACAAGGCACGCACCCAGGGCGCCGAACCACTCAGCCACAACCAGAGCCGGCGCGAGTGCTTCGGCCTCGGCACCCTGCTGCGCAACGACCTGAACCAGTGAGGGAGATGACCATGACGAACCATTCCACCCTGCTGGCCAGTGCTTTGCTGGCCGTGCTGTCCCTTTCCGCAGCGCAGGCCGCGCAGCCGCTGCAGGCCGCCCGCGCGGGCGATCAGGTGCCTGCCGCACTGGTGGCCGCGCCGCTGCCCGCCGATGAAAGCGAGCACGCGCCGCTGTCCTTTGCCTGGGCGCTGGACCCGGCACAACCGCTGCAGGCGGCCATGCCGTATGCCTCGGTCAGCCGCAGCTACTGGCAGCAGGTCGATGGCACGCAGCTGCAACGCGGCCTGGACCTGCCGCTGACGGCGCCCGATGCGGTGATCCAGCTGAGCCCGGCCGCAGGTGCCCGCGCGCTGCCTGCCAACACCCTGCAGGTGCGCGACCCGGCCGGCCGCAGCAGCGTGGCCCGCAGTGTCGATGCGCGCGCGCTGCAGGATGCCGGCATGCCGGTGAGTGATGGCAGCAGCATGCTGCGCACCGGCGCGACCAGTTCGGCCGGTGCGTACACGCTGCAGAGCACGCAGGCGCAGGGCCGCTATGTGGTGCAGGTGCTTGAGCCGAACAGCCCGCTGCGGCTGGAAGTGCAGGCCAACCAGGCGCAGGTGCTGGCTGGTGGCAACGTGCAGCTGCAGGCACGCCTGCTGGAAGACGGCGCCACCACCGCGCAGCTGGCATCGCGCCGTGGCGGCCTGGGCGGTGAAGCCCTGCTGGTCGCACCGGATGGCCGCAGCTGGCCGCAGCGCCTGCTGCGCACCACCGACGGCAGCCTGCGCGCGCAGGTGCGCATCCCCGCCGATCTCGGCAGCGTGCAGGGGCTGTGGGAACTGCAGGTGTTCGCCCAGGCCGATGGCGTGCTGCGCGACGGCAAGGTGGCTTTCGCGGTGGCACGGCCGACCGCGCGCTTCAGTGGCCAGGCGGCACCGGACCCGTCCAGCCGCCAGGTGGCACTGCCGCTGCAGGTGGCCGCCGCTGGCCGCTACGAAGCACGCGGCACGCTGTACGCCACGGCCCGCGATGGCCAGTTGAAGCCGGTCGCGCAGGCACATGCGGCGGCGTGGTTCGATGGCCCCGGTGCAGGCCAGCTGGTGCTGCCGTTCGACCAGGCCGCATTGCCGGCCGGTTTCGGTGCGCCGTACGAACTGCGCGACCTGCAGCTGCAGGACCAGAGCCGGATGGCACCGATCGAGTCGCGCGCGCTGGCGTTGCGATTCTGAGCACGGCGGTGGCGGGCCGGGATATCCGGCCCGCTGCATTGCATCCTGTAGAGCCGAGCCGATGCCCGGCTGCTGTTTGTCGTGATCAGGAGCAGCCGAGCATCGGCTCGGCTCTACAGTGGCATGTCGATCACCCCGCGTACGCGGTCAGCCGGCCTTCCTGCTCGCATACGGTGATCGCGCCGCCGAACACCGCCGACAGCGGTTCGTTGCGCAGCAGCTCGGCGCGGGTGCCGTCGGCCAGTACGCGACCATCGCGCAGCAGCACCACGCGCTCGATCTCGGGAATGATCTCTTCGATGTGGTGGGTCACCAGCACCAGGGTGATGCCCTGCTGCGCCAGCACCCGCATGGTCGCCACCAGCTGCTCGCGGGCGACCAGGTCCAGCCCGGTGGAGGGTTCGTCCAGCAGCAGTGCCTGCGGTCGATTGACCAGCGCGCGGGCGATCAGCACGCGGCGGGTCTCGCCGGCCGACAGCTCGGCATAGGCGCGCTCGCGCAGCGTCAGGGCGCCGGTCATCGCCAGCGTTTCGCCGACGCGTGCACGCATGTCGGCGGTCACCTCGCGGAAGGCCGGCACCACGTAGCTGGCGAAGAAGCCGGACAGCACCGCCTGTTCCACGGTCAGGCCGGGCATGTCGGCCAGGTTGCTGCTGAGGTCGCCGGTGACGATGCCCAGCTGCGAGCGCAGCCGGTCCACCTGCCAGCGATTCTGGCCCAGCACCTTCACCGCCACCGTGCCGTCGCCCTGCGCCAGTGGATACAGTTCGCGGGTGATCAGCTTGATGAAGGTGGATTTGCCGCAGCCGTTGGGGCCGAGCAGGGCGGTGTGCTGGCCCTGCGCGATGCGCAGGCTGAGCCCGTGCAGCACCTTCACCTGGCCGCGCACCACGGTGGCGCGGTCCAGTTCGATCAAGGGGGGCAGCTCCGCGACGGGCGGGGCGGCGGTCATGGCGCTGGCGCGTGGATCAAGGCTCGACAACTCAGGTCCCCAACTGTGAACGGTGCCACGGATGGCGATGCGATACATCGCCGCAGGGATGCAGTTTGCAACGCAAGCGGCCATCATGTCTGCCATCCCCGCGTCGATCCGGAGAGCCGTCATGCCTGATGCCCTGATGTCCCTGTTGACCGGTGGTGTGCTCGGCCTGGGGTGGTGGGCCATGCTGGCAGTGCTCCTGGTCTTCACCCAGATCACCATCTTCTCGGTGACCCTGTACCTGCACCGCAGCCAGGCCCATCGCGGGGTCGATTTCCACCCGGCGCTGGCCCACGTGTTCCGTTTCTGGCTGTGGCTGACCACCTCGATGATCACCCGCGAGTGGGTGGCCATCCATCGCAAGCACCACGCCAAGGTGGAGACCGAGGACGACCCGCACAGCCCGGTCACCCGCGGCATCGGCAGGGTGTTCTGGCACGGCGTGGAGCTGTACCGGGAGGCACGCGGCATGCGCGCGGACATCGAACAGTACGGGCGCGGCACCCCGGACGATGCGATCGAGCGCCACCTGTATACCCCGCACGCCACGCTGGGCCCAGTGCTGCTGCTGGTGATCAACAGCGTGCTGTTCGGCCTGCCCGGCGTGGCCCTGTGGGCGATCCAGATGGCATGGATCCCGTTCTGGGCGGCCGGCGTGGTCAACGGCCTGGGCCACTGGTGGGGCTACCGCAACTACGAGTCTGCCGATACCTCCACCAATCTCACGCCGTGGGGGTTCTGGATCGGCGGCGAGGAGCTGCACAACAACCACCATGCCTTCCCCAGCTCGGCGCGCTTCGCGATGCGGCGCTGGGAATTCGACATCGGCTGGAGTGCGATCCGCCTGCTGCAGGCGCTGCGCCTGGCCAAGGTGCTGCGGGTGGCACCGGCCATGGACGTGCGTCCGAACATCGCCGTGCCCGATGCCGAGACCCTTAAGGCGCTGCTGTCGCATCGCTTCCAGGCGATGACCGACTACCAGCGCAATGTGTTCATGCCGGCCCTGCGCGAGGAAGCCGCCCAGGCCGGAGCCAAGCTGCGCCGCCTGCTGCCGCGCCGGCTGCGCCGTGGACTGGTCAACGATGGTCGCTGGCTGAAGCCGGACAGCCGTGCCCAGCTCAGCGCATGGGTGGCACAGCGCCCGCGCATCCGCACCCTGGTCGAGTACCGCGCGCGGCTGGCGGCGTTGCTGGAAGCCCGAGGCCACGACGCCGCCGAGCGCCTGCACCAGTTGCAGGCGTGGTGCCGCGAGGCCGAGGAAAGCGGTATCGCGGCGTTGCAGGCCTACGCCGCACGCTTGAAGGGCTACAGCCTGGTGGGCGCGTGAGGGCAGGGTACGGGCTTCTGCTGGCGGCACTGCTGCCGGGCGCGGCGCTGGCCCAGGTCACCGACACCGCCAGCTATCTGCAGCGGATGGACAGCGATGGCGACGGCAGGGTCAGCGAGGCCGAGTACGTGCAGTGGATGCTGTATGCCTTCGACCGCATGGACCGCAACGGTGATGGTGTGCTGACGGCCGAGGAGCTGCCCGGTGGCAAGGGCAGGGCGATCAGCCGCGAGCAGCAGCGGCAGGTGATCGTGCAGCGCTTCCACAAGCAGGATGCCAACGGTGATGGTTTCCTGGATGCGCGCGAACTGGCGGCGCCTCCGCGCTAAAGATTCCCGGCGTGCTGCCGATGGTGGGTTCGACGCGATCCCGGGTACCGGTCGATCCGCACGGGTAAGGCGATCTGGCATGTCGACCGCGATGGATCGCGGTAGGGGGAAGGACATGGAAGGGAGTGCGGTGCCATTGCGATGATCGATGCCGAACGGAATCGCCTGCACTGGCCCGACACGACCCAAGGATCCCCCATGAAATCGAACCCACCGCTGCTGGCGGCCGCGCTGCTCGGCAGCCTCGTCATCGCCTCGCCTGTGCTGGCCCATGAGCCACCCCCGACCGCCCCGTCCGACACGGCGACGGCTGCAGACGTTCCCGCCGCTGATGCCGGCGTTGTCGCCGCCGTGGCGGAGCTGCCTGCCTGGGAAAGCCGGGTGCCGGTGAGCGTAAAGCTGCAGATGGGCGCGGATGGCCAGCCAGTCGGCGACAAGACGCTGCGCCTGGTGCAGCGTTCCACCACCGGCAAGCTGGTGGCCGCGCAGGTTGCCGTGTCATTGTTTTCCGGCACGCTCGGCGGCAGCTCGTTCAAGAAGGACCAGCTGAAGGGAACCCGGGTGGAGACCGTTCCGAACCCGGCCTTCGGTTACCTGCAGGACCAGGTGCGCATGCGCCTGGCCGAGTACTTCACCGCGCATCCGGGCGCTGTGCCGGCAGAGGTACGGCCGGTGCAGATCACCGCCGATGGCTTCACCCTGATCTACAAGGAACTGGGCGATGCCGATACCCAGTACGAGCTGCGCCAGACCCAGCACGTCGGCTTCCCGTATACCCGCAAGCTGTTGCGCCTGGTCGGTGGCGAAGGCGTGCAGTGCCAGGTCGACGCACCGGTGGCCGCACCCCTGGAAGCCTGGCAGGCCGACGACTATGCGTTGGTCAAGCAGACGGCCGAGCGCTACAGCGACCAGTGCCTGGCCCGGTTCGTGGAAACGCTGCCGTCGCTGTTCCCGGACCGCTCCGCCGCTGCGGCACCGGTTCCGGCGGAGCCTGTGCGCGCCGGCCAGGGCGCCTGACACCGGTCGATGCCGGGGATCATTCCCCGGCATCGACGGCCAGGTGCCGGCCGCAGAGCGGGGATAGAATCCCTGCATGCCTGAACTGCCCGAAGTCGAAACCACCCGCCGCGGCCTGGCGCCGCACCTGCAGGGCCGCCGCGTGCATGGCGTGATCCTGCGCCGCGCCGACCTGCGCTGGCCGATTCCACCGGAAGTGGCCGAGCTGCTGCCGGGGCAGCGCATCGAGGACATCCGCCGGCGCGCCAAGTACCTGCTGCTGGATACCGCCATCGGCAGCGCGGTGCTGCACCTGGGCATGTCCGGCAGCCTGCGCGTGCTGCCCGGTGACACACCGCTGCGCGCCCACGACCATGTGGATATCAGTCTGGACAACGGCCGCCTGCTGCGCTTCAACGACCCGCGCCGATTCGGCAGCCTGCTCTGGCAGCCCGCCGGTGAGATCCACCCGCTGCTGCAGGGGCTGGGCCCGGAGCCACTGGACGAGGGATTCGACGGCGACTACCTGTTTGCGCGCAGCCGTGGCCGCAGTGCGCCGGTGAAGACCTTCCTGATGGACCAGGCGGTGGTGGTGGGCGTGGGCAACATCTACGCCGCCGAGAGCCTGTTCAAGGCCGGCATCAGTCCGCTGCGCGAGGCTGGGAAGATCTCGCGCGAACGCTACCAGCGGCTGGCCGACGCGGTGAAGGAGATCCTGGGCTATGCCATCACCCGTGGCGGCACCACCCTGCGCGATTTCATCAGCCCCGATGGCGCGCCGGGCTACTTCGAACAGGAACTGCTGGTGTACGGCCGTGACGGGCTGCCCTGCCCGAACTGTGGCCGCGCGCTGAAGCACGCCACCATCGGCCAGCGCGCCAGCGTCTGGTGCAGCCACTGCCAGCGCTGAGCCGGCAGCCAGCGGCAGCTGAACGGGCAGGGCGCGTCTCCGCTGCCCGTTAACGTTTGTCTGCCTATGATGGCCGACCTTCCTCCCTGTGCCTGACGCGCCTGCATGCAACGACGCGACTTCATCCGCAATGCCTCCCTCGCCCTGGCTGCATTCGGCCTGCCGTCCCTGCCCGCGTGCGCGGCCAGCAGGAGCGGCCAGATGGGCCTGCGCCGCCTCGGCCAGCCGCAACCGTTCGACTTCGCCACCCTGAAGGGCCAGGCGCGCGCGCTGGCGCAGGCGCCCTACAAGAGCCACAAGCGGGTGCTGCCGGGCCGTCTGGAAGGACTGGACTGGGACCAGTACCAGTCGATCGGCTACCGCCAGGACCATGCGCTGTGGGCCGACCAGCCCGGCAAGTTCCAGGCCAAGTTCTTCCACCTGGGCCTGTACTTCCATTCGCCGGTGCGCATGTTCGACGTGGTCGACGGCAAGGCGCAGGAGCTGGCCTATGACGGCGCGGCGTTCAACTACGGCAAGAGCGGCATCAAGGATGGCGAGCTGCCGGCCGACCTCGGCTTCGCCGGCTTCCGCCTGAACACCCGCAAGGACACTGACCGCGACTTCGCCGCCTTCCTCGGCGCCAGCTACTTCCGCGCGGTCGGCAAGGAAGGCCAGTACGGCCAGTCCGCGCGCGGCCTGGCGATCGACACCGGGATGGGCAAGCCGGAGGAATTCCCGGATTTCATCGCCTACTACCTGGAACAGCCATCGGCTGATTCGGACACGATCGTGGTCTACGGCCTGCTGGATTCACCCAGCGTGGCTGGCGCCTATCGCTTCGCGATCACCAATGGCGACGTGCTGCTGATGGACATCGACAGCGCGCTGTACCCGCGCAAGCCGATCGAGCGGCTCGGCATCGCACCGTGCACCAGCATGTACCAGGTGGGCGAGAACGACCGCCGCATGGCATGGGACTGGCGCCCGGAGATCCACGATACCGATGGCCTGTCGCTGTGGACCGGCGCTGGCGAATGGATCTGGCGGCCGCTGCTGAACCCGCGCAACCTGCGCTTCAACATGTTCGTGGACCGCAACCCGCGCGGCTTCGGCCTGCTGCAGCGCGACCGCAATTTCGACCATTACCAGGACGACGGCGTGTTCTACGAGAAGCGCCCGTGCCTGTGGGTGGAGCCGAAGGGCGAATGGGGCGAGGGCTCGGTGCAGCTGGTGGAGATTCCCACCGTGGACGAGACGTTCGACAACATCGTGGCGTTCTGGAACCCGAAGGAAAAGCCGCAGCCGGGCCAGGAGCTGCTGGTCGGCTACCGCCTGTACTGGGGCGCCGAACCGCCGGCGCGCCCGCCGCTGGCGCACTGCGTGGCCAGCCGCACCGGCCTGGGCGGTGTGGTCGGCAAGAAGCGCGAGTACTTCAGCTGGCGCTTCGCGGTGGACTTCGAAGGGGGCGAGCTGGCCAGCCTGATCGACAAGGGTGAGGTCGAGGCGGTGGTGGAAGCCAGCCGTGGCCGGGTCGAGATCGTGTCGGCGCGCCCGCTGCGCGAGATCAACGGCTATCGCGCGATGTTCGACCTGGTGCCGCCGGAAGGCAGTACCGAGCAGATCGACATCCGCCTGTTCCTGCGCAGTGGTGGCAAGACGCTTACGGAAACCTGGCTGTACCAGTACACCCCGCCGCCGGCGGGTGCGCCGGAGCGCACGCTGTACTAAGAGAGGGTTGGGTTTGCAGGGCTTGCAGCCCTGCACCTGCAGAGGCCAGAGCAACAGCAACAGCAACAGCAACAGCCGAAGCAGAAGCTGGTTTCCTGAGGGTAGGCGGGGTGGGTCCGGCGTCGGGAGACGCCGTAAACCCTTCCCTGGGGGCTTGGTCGCGGCATCCATGCCGCGAACACTCCCGCCACCGGACCCACCCCGCCTTCGACAGATCGCCGCGATCTGTCGGAATTGCTCATGGGGTCAGATCCGTTTTACGAAGGAAAACGGATCTGACCCCGGAATTTCATTCGATATCTGACAGATGTGTCGACCAAGGTCGACACCTACCAACAGCCGCGGCCAACTGTCAGAGGTGGGGCGGTGTCGGAGTGCGGGGTGTCAGCCGCATGGATGCGGCTGCCAAGCTTACAGGGACGTACTTGCAGCGTCCCCGCACTCCGACACCGCCCCGCCATCCCACGGAATGCCCGCTGTTGCCGTTGCTGTTGTCTCTGCAGGTGCAGGGCTGCAAGCCCTGCAAAAGAACACCCCTTACAGCGGCAGGGGTGCCTGCGCCGGATCGATCCGTCCTTCGCCGCGGGTGATCTTCTTGAACTCCGCACGGCTGACCGACACGTAGCGGTCGTTGCCACCGATCTCCACCTGCGGGCCATCCTGCACGGCGTGGCCATGCTCGTCCACGCGCACGGTCATGGTCGCCTTCTTGCCGCTGTGGCAGATGGTCTTGATCTCCTGCATCTCGTCGGCCCAGGCCAGCAGGTACTGGCTGCCCTCGAACAGCTCGCCGCGGAAGTCGGTACGCAGGCCGTAGCACAGCACCGGAATTCGCAGCTGGTCGACTACCTCGCTGAGCTGCCAGACCTGGGCCCGGGTCAGGAACTGCGCCTCGTCCACCAGCACGCAGCCCATCGGGCCGTTGGCCGCCAGATCCTGCTCCACCCAGCGCTGCAGGTCGGTATCGCGGTCGAAGGCCATGCCATCGGCGCGCAGGCCGATCCGCGAGGCGACCACGCCGGCGCCGGCGCGATCGTCCAGGCGCGGGGTCAGGATCGCCACCCGCATGCCGCGCTCGCGGTAGTTGTGTGCGCTCTGCAGCAGAGTGGTGGTCTTGCCGGCGTTCATCGCCGAATAGTAGAAGTAGAGCTTGGCCATCGGCCAATTCTAGTCGCCACCCGGCCCGCCGTCGCGGATCTGCTGCGGTGCACCGATCTCGATGCTGGGCGCAAGCGCTGGCCGCCAGTAGTTGTCCTGCAGGCACCAGTAGTCGGCGGCCTTCCAGTAGTCGTTGTCGTAGACGATGTTGCCTGGTGTTGCGATGCCCTGCTCGTCGCCGCGGCGCTGCACGACGACCAGGGCCGAGCTCACGTAGCCGACGCGGCTGCCGGTGATCTGCCGGCGCCCGTCGCTGAGCGCCCGTTCCATGCGGGGCTTGGCTACGCGGTCGCCATAGTCGGCGTATACCTGTTGGCCGCGCTCGATCGCCTGTGCCTGCTGCAGCGGATCAAGGCGTGCCCAGTAGTGTTCCCGCAGGACCAGGAAGTCGTGGTACATACGCTCGGCGGCCAGGTCCATCCAGATGTAGGCCATCACCGGGTCCGGCGCAGTGCCGATACCCTCCTGGTACAGCCTTGCCACCATTGCCTGTGAGAACTTGTCGGCGTAGCGTGCCGAGCGTTTGTAGTAGACCAGGGCCCTGGCGGGCTGTTTATCCTGTTCGGCCCGTTGGGCCATGCTTCGCCAGAAGAGGTCCGGGTGCGAATCGAAAAACCCTCCGGTCAGGACGGTGGGCGGAATCCGTCGCGGGGCCTCAACCGGACATTCCTTTGCGGCGACGGCAGCGGCCGTCGACAGAAGCAGCAACAGGCAGAGTGGAGCGTGTTTCGCCTTCATGATGGCCCTCCTGGCCATGGCCATGGAAAAACCAACGTCATCGCCCCGACTTCGCCAACGCCTCGTCCTGCCATTGCCGGTAGGCCACCGGATCCCAGTAACGAGCCAGTTGGTGCTTCTCCGGTTGCAGCACGCGCGGCCCGGCATCGCCGCGGCCCTGGCTGCGCATGGCGCCGCTCCAGCCGGCGCGGCTGCCGGTCTGCTGCATGCTGCCGGCGCGCAGTTCGCGTTCCAGCCGCGGTGTGGCGGCGGGGTCACCGAACTCGGCGTACAGCGCGCGGCCCTCGCGCACCGCACGCTCGCGTTCGTCGGCGGACAGCGCCTCCCAGAAGCGTTCACGCTGCACCACCAGCCACTCGGTGCCGCGCTCGGCCGCCAGGTCCATCCACGCGTAGCCCAGGGCGCGGTCAGCCGGGCCGCCTTGCCCGTTCCAGAGCATGTCGGCCAGCGCTGCCTGTGACAGCTTGTCGCCGTAGCGCGCGGCATTGCGGAAGTCGATGCGGGCTTCTTCGTGGCGGCCCCGTTCGCGGGCCTGCATGCCGAGCCCACGGAAGCGCAGGTCCGGATGGTAGACGAGGAACTCGTGCGACTGCAGCACGATCGCTTCATAGGCATCCGTGCGCGGCGGCGGGCCGGACCCGGCCGCAGGCAGGGCCAGCAGGCCGAGCAGGGCGGCCGCAAGCGGACGGGCGATGACAGTCGGGGACATGGACCACGCTCCTGTGTTCCGGTGCCGATTCAATACCTTACGGGCGGGCGCCATGCAAGTCAGGTGGGCCTGCCGGCACCCCGCTACAATCCTGTCCCCATGCACGGTCTGAATCCTCCCCAAGCTGCCGCGGTCCTGCACATCGAAGGCCCGTTGCTGGTGCTCGCCGGCGCCGGCAGCGGCAAGACGCGCGTGATCGTGGAGAAGATTGCCCACCTGATCGGCTGTGGCCGCTACCCGGCCCGCCGCATCGCTGCGATCACCTTCACCAACAAGTCGGCCAAGGAAATGCGCGAGCGCGTGGCCAAGCGCCTGCGCGAGCAGGACGCCGACGAGGTGACCATCTGTACCTTCCATGCGCTGGGCCTGAAGTTCCTGCAGATCGAACATGCCGCCGTGGGCCTGAAGCGCGGTTTCTCGATCTTCGATGCCGATGATGCCGCCGCGCAGATCAAGGACCTGATGTACGGCGCCAAGCCCGATGACATCGAGGACATGAAGAACCTGGTGTCGCGCGCGAAGAACGCTGGCCTGTCGCCCGAACAGGCGATGGCCGCCGCGCGCAGCAACCGCGAGAAGGAAGCGGCCAGCGTCTACGAGCGCTACCAGCTGCGGCTGACCGCGTTCAATGCGGTCGACTTCGACGACCTGATCCGCCTGCCGGTGCAGATCCTGGAAGAGAACCCGGAGATCGCGCTGGCCTGGCGCGAGCGCATCGGCTACCTGCTGGTGGACGAATGCCAGGACACCAACGACGCGCAGTACCGCCTGCTCAAGCAGCTGGCCGGTGAGAAGGGCAACTTCACCTGCGTCGGCGACGATGACCAGTCGATCTACGCCTGGCGCGGCGCCAACCCGGAAAACCTGCAGCAGATGGGGCGCGATTACCCCACGCTGGAAATCATCAAGCTGGAGCAGAACTACCGCTGCTCCAACCGCGTGCTGCGCGCCGCCAACGCGCTGATCGCCAACAATCCGCATGAGCACCTGAAGAAGCTGTGGAGCGACCAGGCCGACGGCGAACGCATCCGTGTTTGGGAATGCCGCAACAGCGAACATGAAGCGGAGAAGGTCGCCGCCGAGATCGCCTTCGTGGCGCAATCGCGCAACGTGCCGTGGAGTGACTTCTGCATCCTGTTCCGTGGCAACTTCCAGTCGCGCCCGCTGGAAAAGGCGATGCAGCTGCTGCGCATTCCCTATCACCTGACCGGCGGCACCATGTTCCTGGAACGCCAGGAAGTGAAGGACACGCTGGCCTGGCTGCGCCTGCTGGTGAACCCGGATGACGACACCGCGTTCATGCGTGCGGTGCAGTCGCCCAAGCGCGATGTCGGTGCCGGCACGCTGGCCAGGCTGGCCGAGCTGGCCCAGGAAAAGGACATGCCGATGGCGCATGTGGCAGAAACCATCGGTGCCCTGCAGCAGCTCCCACCGCGCGCGGCCAACAGCCTGGCGCGCTTCACCGACATCCTGCGCGACCTGCGTGCACAGATGCGCCAGGTGACGTCCGGCGACATGATCCGCAAGGTGGCCAAGGAATCCGGGTTGCTGAGCGAGCTGCGCCAGCAGGCCAAGGAAGAGGCCAGCTACCAGCGCCGTGCCAACAACATCGAGGAACTGGCGCAGTGGTTCGAGGGCGGCCCGCGCGGTGCCACTGCGGCCGACCTGGCCGGACAGCTGGCGCTGCTGTCGCGCAGCGACAAGGACGAGGGCGGCAACCAGGTGCGCATGATGACCATGCATGCCTCCAAGGGCCTGGAGTTCCCGTACGTGTTCATCGTCGGCTGCGAGGACGGCGTGCTGCCGCACCAGGTCAGCCTGGACGAGGGCAACCTGCAGGAAGAACGTCGCCTGCTGTACGTGGGCATCACCCGCGCCAAGATCCAGCTGTGGATGAGTTACAGCAAGCTCACGCGCAAGTTTGGCGAGCACGTGCGGCTGAAGCCGAGCCGGTTCTTCGATGAGATCCCGGCCGAGGAGATCCAGCGCGATGGTGCGGACCCGGTGGCCGATGCGGCGCGGAAGAAGGAGCGGGCAAGTGCCGGGTTGGCGGCGATCGAGGCGTTGTTCGATTGACCGGGGCCGGACCGCTTCCCGATGGGAAGGGATCCGATCCCAGCTCACGGCTCTACAATCGGTTTTTCCATTGGAGGTCTGCGCGTGCATCCGATTGAAAGTGAACGCCTGCGCCTGCGTGCGATCGAACCTGATCGCGATGCGGTGCCGATGCTGGCGCTGTTGAACGATCCGGGTTTCCTGCGCTTCATCGGCGACCGTGATGTGCGCAGTGAGGCGCAGGCGCGGGAGTACATCGCGCTGCGGGTGCTGCACAGCTATGCGTTGAACGGGTTCGGCATGTATGCCATCGAGCGCTTGTCCGATGGTGCCTGGCTGGGCAACGCCGGGCTGGTGCGGCGTGATGGCCTGCCGGGGCCGGATATCGGCTATGCGGTGCTTTCGGAATTTGCCGGGCAGGGCTATGCCGGCGAGGCGGCGCGGGCAGTGTTCGCGCATGCACGCGGAGCGCTGGGCCTGCACGATCTGTATGGCATCACCGACCTGGACAACGTGGTGTCCGGAAAGATCCTGCTGGGCCTGGGCATGCAGGAACGTGGGGTGATCCAGCTACCGGGCGTGGACAGCCCGAGCCGGCTGTATGCCACGCCGGGCGCGGCCGAGGTTTGATCATGGTGGGTGCCGACAGTTGGTCTGCACTGCATCGGCAGGACATCCGGTAGTGCCGGCCGCTGGCCGGCAACCCGGGATAGCACTGGGGTCAGAGCCCGCCTTGCGGGATCCGACCCCAGTAGATTGCCTCAACCGCGCAGTTCGGCCAGCTGTGCCTGCAGCTCGGCCACGGCCGCTTCCAGCTGGGCCACGCGCTCGGCCAGGCCCGGGTCGGCCGCATCGCTGCTGCCGCTGCTGCTGGCGTACTTCGCCGCCAGCGCCGCGCCATCCACTTCACCGCACAGCAGGTGCATGTAGCGGTCTTCGCGCTGGCCACTGGCACGCGGCAGCACCACCAGCAGCGCACGCTGCTGCAGGCGCTCGATGGCATGGCGAGCTTCGTCGGTGTCGGCGAAGCGGTGCAGGCGCTCGCTGCGCGTGACCAGCTCGCCCAGCGTCTGTGGACCGCGCAGCAGCAGCAGCGCCAGCAGCACGGTCTGCTGCCGGGTCAGGTCCAGCGCGGCCTGCAGGCGGTGTTCGTAGCGATCGGCGCGCGAGGAGAAGTGCTGGCGGGCCAGGCCCAACGCCTCCAGCTGGCGCAGCGCGTGCTGCACGCTGCCAGCGTCCACGTTCATCACCGGCTCGCGCGCGGTCTTCTGGTTGGCCGCCGATTGGGCCGCGTTGACCGTCAGCGGGTAGGTGTCCGGGGTGGTCGCCTCCTTCTCCACCAGGCAGCCCAGCAGGCGGGCCTGCACGGCGTCGAGCAGGGGGACGTCAGGGGTCTGGGCGGAATCGGTCATGGCGGCCTCCGGAAGGGCAACGGGTCAACCGCCAAGCATAGCCGTCCCGGGGCCGGCTTTGCCGGTAAAATGCGCCGGTATATCTGATTGCCGGTGAATCCATGCGTCGTCCCGTTTCCCTGTCCCTGACCCTGCTCGCCACTGCGGCGCTGGGCCTGTCCGCCTGCAAGCGCGTGGAGGCGCCCGCCGCCGAAGCCACGGCCCCGCAGGCGCCCGCTGCCGCCGCCAAGGCCGACGGCGCGCTCGATGCCACCGCCAACGACAACCTCAACGCAGTGCTGTGGATGCAGCGCGCGCAGGAGTACAGGGCGATCACCGAGCAGACCTACCGCGCCGCCGCCGACCACCTGGATGCGGCGTTGAAGGAAGCCCACTGGGATGCGCTGGTGCCGGAAGAGCGCGGCAACGACGCCAAGGGCCTGAAGCCGGCCGTGGTGCTGGACGTGGACGAGACCGTGCTGGACAACTCGCCCTACCAGGCGCGCCTGGTGCGCGATGGCAAGGAATACGACGAACTGACCTGGGACCAGTGGGTAGCCGAAAAGAAGGCCAAGGCGATCCCGGGCGTGGTCGACTTCGCCAAGGCCGCCAATGCCAAGGGCGTGACCCTGCTCTACATCTCCAACCGCGCCGTGCACCTGAAGGACGCGACCCTGGCCAACCTGCGCGAGCAGGGCCTGCCGGTGGCCGACGACAGCGTGTTCCTTGGCCTGGGCACGGTGGTGCCGGGCTGCGAGCAGGCCGGCAGCGAGAAGAACTGCCGCCGCCGCCTGGCAGGGCAGAAGTACCGCGTGCTGATGCAGTTCGGCGACCAGCTGGGTGACTTCGTCGAAGTGACCGCCAACACCAACGACGGCCGTGACGCGCTGCTGCAGCAGTACCACGAGTGGTTCGGCGAGCGCTGGTGGATGCTGCCGAACCCGACCTACGGCGGCTTCGAGCCGGCGCAGTTCAACAACGACTACAGCCAGTCGCGCCAGGCCCGCCACGACGCCAAGCGCGCCGCCCTGGACTACGCCCCGTGAGCCGCGCACCGCTGCCGTTGCGCGCCGATGAGCGCCTGATCTTCGCGCTGGACGTGCCTGATCGCGTGCAGGCACTGGACTGGGTCGATCGCCTTGGTGACAGCGTGGCGTTCTACAAGATCGGCATGGAACTGCTCGCCTCCGGCGAGTACTTCCAGGTGCTGGATGAGCTGGCCCGCCGCGACAAGCGCGTGTTCGTCGACCTGAAGTTCTTCGACATCC
The DNA here is from genome assembly GCF_059368875.1 of Stenotrophomonas sp. YJH_SMC_82. Taxonomy (NCBI): domain Bacteria; kingdom Pseudomonadati; phylum Pseudomonadota; class Gammaproteobacteria; order Lysobacterales; family Lysobacteraceae; genus Stenotrophomonas; species Stenotrophomonas sp. YJH_SMC_82. The sequence goes on along the minus strand of NZ_JCAFSE010000005.1, from coordinate 294,778 downwards.
CGGCGACCGCTGCGGCGGTGATCAAGCGCCTGTCGCAGTGGCCGGTCAGCTACGCCACCATCCATGGCTGGCACCCGGCGATGATGGAGGCCTGCGCGGCCGCCAACAGCAGCGACATGCGGCTGCTGGCGGTGACCGTGCTGACCTCGATGGGGCGCGCCGATCTGGCGCAGATGGGCGTCGACTGCGAGCCGGTGGACGTGGTGGTCGAACGCGCGTTGGCCGCCCAGGCAGCGGGCGTCGATGGCGTGATCGCCTCGGGCCAGGAGGCTGCACCGATCCGTGCCGCGACCGGTAGCGGGTTCTCGATCGTCTGTCCGGGCATCCGTCCCGGTGGTCCGGTCGGCGATGACCAGAAGCGCACCGTTGGCGTGGCCCAGGCCTTCGCCGATGGCGCCGACGCCATCGTGGTCGGACGCCCGATCCGCCTGGCGGCTGATCCGCAGGCCGCTGCGCAGGCAATCCAGCAGGAAATCGCGTCGGCTCTGGCTGCACGCTGAGCCCACCGCTGACGCCGGTCACGCCGGCACCACGAACGCCATTCCGATCCATGCGGGATGGCGTTCGCAATTGTTGGCCTGCGACTGTCGCAGGCAGCGCATTGCACCGAAACTGTGCGCGCGTTCGCGCTGCAGGCTTCATCCCTGCTTCCCAATCGATGCACCGGCACGGACCGCGGCCGCGCCGGTTCCAACCATTGATAGAGGAGTACAGGGATATGTATCGCAGCACCTCTTTGTTCATCGGCCTGTTGTTGGCCGCGTCCGCCGTACCCGCCTTCGCTGCGCCACAGGTGCGCGAAGCACCGCGCATCATCGGCGGTGAAGCAGCGCCGGCTGGCGAGTACCCGTTCATGGTCAGCATCCAGGGCATCTTCGACGGCGATTCGGATCATGACCGCCACTTCTGCGGGGGCACCCTCATCTCGCCTTCGTGGGTGCTGACCGCCGCGCACTGCATGCAGGGGGAAGCGCCGGGCGGCATCGCCGTCGTCGGCAACGCCGCGGCCCTGTCCACCGAAGCCTCGCCCCGCGCCTCCAACGTCAAGGCGATCCACGTCCATCCGGCATTCAACAGCGGCAACTCGTTGGAGCACGACGTGGCCCTGATCCAGCTCAACGCCCCCCTGGACGGTGCACAGCCGGTGGCGCTGCGGCTGCGGCCCGACGCCAGTTATCTCAAGCCGGGCCGCGAATTCACCGTGATCGGCTGGGGCGACACCGACATCGGCGATGGCCGGGTCTACCCGACCCAGCTGCAGACCGTGCAGGTGCCGTTCGTGGCATTCGATGAATGCCAGCAGGCCTACGGCGGGGAACTGTCGCGCGGCAAGGTGATCTGCGCCGGCCGCGAGGGCATCGACAGCTGCCAGGGGGACTCCGGCGGGCCGCTGCTGCTGCGCCTGCGTGAGGGCTGGACCCAGTTCGGCATCGTCAGCTGGGGCGAGGGCTGCGCGCTGGCCGGCTATCCGGGGATTTATGCCCGAATCGCCGAAAAACACGCCGTAGATTTCATTGAATCCGTCTGGCAGCACGATTGATTCAATAAAATCAAATACATACATGGTATTACGTGAAGTGTTGCCTTAACTTGAAGGGCAGCGTAGGATCGCCGCCATCCGGTCCTCGGACCGGACATGTGCCACAACACTGTCCTCCGGCCCCGTGCCGGTTTGAAGAGCCTGTGATCCCCGTGATCCGGGCTCTTTTTTTATCCCGCTGGTGGTTCTGGGGTCAGATCCCTTCTGCCTGCCGGCAGAAGGGATCTGACCCCCTTGGTTGGAAACGTGACCGCACGGCTTGCCGCTGTCACGTCGCAGGCCGCAAGATGCGGGCCGGTCCGGGGAGTCCGAGTGCATGAGCGTGGCGGTGCGAGGAAGGTCTGCGCGTGGATGGGGGCTGGCGGCCATGCTGCTGCTGGCCGTTGCGGCATGCCGCGAGTCTGTGAACGATCCGGCCAGGCCGGCGGCCGAGCCGGTGGCTGCGGTGCAGGCGATGGCGTTGCGCCTGGCCGAAGATGATCTGGTCGGCTACGCAAAGCTGTCGGTACCGCCAGGCCAGTATCAGCGGCTGCAGCAGGCCTGGGCGGAGGGACACAGCCAGTGGCCGCTGACCGAGCTGCCGCTGGGGGACCAGCTGCTGCCGATGCTGGCCGCGCTGCGCAAGCCCGATGCCAGCACCGAACTGCAGCGCAGCTTCGACCGCCAGCTGGCCGGCCAGGCCAGCGCCGTGCGCCAGGCCGCGCAGTCGATGGGCAATTTCGGGGTGCAGTACCTGCGCCATCAGAAGGGCTACACGCCCGGCCAGCAGGCCCATTACATCGCCCTGGTCGAAACCCTTGCCGTTTGGGCGCAGGGCGCGCCGATCAGTGACCGCGCCCGTGCACGCAGCACCATCGCCGCGCTGGTCGGCGCGGCCGGCAAGGTCGGCTTCGATGACGAGGCTGGCCTGCAGGCGGCTGGCATGGAGGGCAGCCTGCAGCAGCTGGCGCCGTTCATCCACACCCTCAAGGCGGTGCTTGGCAGCTACGGGCTGGGCGTGGATGACGCGCTTCGCAGCGTACGGGGCGAGCTGCTCTCGGTGGAAGGCGACAATGCGCTGGTACGCCTGCACTACGACCTGGCCGGCCGCGAGATGAGCCTGCAGCTGCCACTGAGCCGGCGCGAGGGCCACTGGTACCTGACCCGTACCCTGGCCGACACCGACGCGCTGCTGCGCAAGGCCGACGCGGCCCGCGCGGCCGCGTCGCCGGCAGCCGCTGAAGCCCCCGCCGAAGGTGGGGAAGCGGCAACGCCGCCGCCTAAGCCATAATGGCGCCGATGTCGAAACAGAACCCGCTGCCGTTCCCCGGCGAAGAATCCCAGTCGACGCCCGCCGATACGGTGCCGGCGTCCCCCTCGACCGGTACCGGCCCGAACCCGGTACCGCCGCCCGCGCACGCGCGTCCGGCCGGCCGTCGCCCGCTGTGGGCTCGCCTGCTCGGCCGCCTGGTCGAGCCGTGGCTGTCGCTGAAGATCGAACCGGAAGACCCGGGCCAGTACAACGATGGCCGCCCGGTCATGTACGTGCTGGAAGACTACGGCCTGTCCAACGCGCTGATCCTGGACAAGGCCTGCCGCCAGGCCGGCCTGCCGTCGCCTCTGGTGCCGCTGGCCGGTGACCCGACCGGCCGCAAGCGCGCCTACCTGGCGCTGTCGCGGCGCAGCTCCAGCAACTCGCTGATTCCCGAGCAGCGCGGCGCCAAGACCCACTCCGACTCGCTGGCCAAGGTCCTGCAGGCGCACCGCGTGCGCGATGACCTGGACGTGCACCTGGTGCCGGTGTCGATCTTCGTCGGCCGCGCCCCGGACAAGCAGAGCGGTTGGTTCGCGGTGCTGTTCTCGGAAAACTGGGCACTGGTCGGCCGCTTCCGTCGCCTGCTGGCGGTGCTGCTCAACGGCCGCAGCACCATCGTCCGCTTCGCCCCGCCGATCTCCCTGCGCAACACCGTGGATGAAGGCCTGGAGCCGGAGCGCACGGTGCGCAAGCTGCAGCGCGTGCTGCGTACGCACTTCCGACGCATCCGTGAATCGGTGATCGGCCCCGACCTGTCGACCCGGCGCCTGCTGGTGGACCAGGTGCTGGCCGCCGAGCCGGTACGCGAAGCGATCGCCGCACAGGCCAAGCGCGACAACTCAAAGCCGGCCGATGCCTGGAAGAAGGCACACGCCTACGCCTGGGAAATCGCTGCGGACTATTCCAGCCCGGTAGTGCGCTCGGCCAGCTTCATGCTCAGCCACGTGTGGAACCGCATCTATGCGGGCGTGCTGGTGCACCACCTGGACAAGTTCAAGGCCGCCGCGCCGGGGCACGAAGTGGTCTACGTGCCCAGCCACCGCAGCCACATGGACTACCTGCTGCTGTCCTACCTGCTGTACGACCGTGGCATCGTGCCGCCGCACATCGTGGCCGGCATCAACCTGAACCTGCCGGTGGTCGGCACCCTGCTGCGCAAGGGCGGTGCATTCTTCATCCGCCGCTCGATCCGTGGCAACGCGTTGTACTCGGCGGTGCTCAGCGAATACGTCGCGCAGCTGGTGGCCGGTGGCTACTCGCTGGAGTACTTCGTCGAAGGCGGCCGCTCGCGTACCGGGCGGCTGCTGCAGCCCAAGGGCGGCATGATCTCGATGACGCTGCGCGCGTTCCTGCGCCAGCCGCGCAAGCCGGTGCTGTTCCAGCCCATCTACATCGGCTACGAGAAGCTGATGGAAGGCGGCAGCTACCTGGACGAACTGTCCGGCCGGCCGAAGGAAAAGGAATCGATCTGGTCGCTGCTGTGGGGCATCCCCAAGGTGCTCAAGCAGAACTACGGCCAGGTGGTGGTGAACTTCGGCGAGCCGATCGCGCTGAACGACGTGCTGGCCGAGAAGGCGCCGGAGTGGAAGGGCGAGGCGGTGTCCGAGGACGAAAAGCCGGCCTGGCTGTCGACCACGGTGGACACGCTGGCCGAACGCATCCAGGTGCGCATCAATGGCGCCGCCGACGTCAACCCGATCAACCTGCTGGCGCTGGCCCTGCTGTCCACGCCGAAGCACGCGATGGGCGAGGCCGACCTGATCGCGCAGATCGAACTGTGCAAGACCCTGCTGGTCGAGATGCCGTACTCGGACCGGGTGACGGTGACGCCGCACTCGCCGGAGCGGATCATCGCCCACGCCGAGGAAATCAACGTCCTCACCCGCATCAAGCACCCGCTGGGCGATGTGCTCAGCGTCAGTGGCGACACCGCAGTGCTGCTGAGCTACTTCCGCAACAACGTGGTGCACCTGTTCACCGCCTCGTCGTGGGTGGCCTGCTGCTTCCAGAACAACCGCCGCATGAGCCGCACCGGCCTGGTCCAGCTGGGCCGTACGGTGTACCCGTTCCTCCAGGCCGAGCTGTTCCTGCCGTGGAGCGAGGACGAGTTCGCCCAGCGCATCGACCGGACCATCGATGTGTTCGTGCGCGAGGGCCTGCTGCAGAACGTCAACGATGACGACGGCGGCATCCTGGCGCGCAACACCGGGCAGACCGACGAGGTGTTCCGCCTGCGCGCGATCGGCCATTCGCTGCAGCAGGCGTTCGAGCGCTATTACATTGCCATCTCGGTGCTGGTGAAGAACGGCCCCGGCGTGCTCGGCGCTGCCGAGCTGGAAAGCCTGTGCCAGCAGGCCGCGCAGCGGCTGAGCCTGCTCTATGCGCCGGCCGCGCCGGAGTTCTTCGACAAGTCCCTGTTCCGTGGCTTCATCCAGAAGCTGCGCGAACTGCGCCTGGTGTGGCCGGACGAGAACAGCAAGCTGCTGTTCGACGAGCGCCTGGATGCCTGGGCCAAGGATGCCAAGTTCATCCTGGGCCGTGAGCTGCGCCACACCATCGAACGGGTCAGCCCGGAAGCGGCCCGCCCGGACGAGCCTGCGCCGCAGGATTGAAGGCAGCGCCGGGTCCTGCCCGGCGAACGACATGCCAACCAAGGTTGGCATCTACCGGGGCGAAGCAGTAGGTCTACGCCATGCGTGGATGGGCCACCGCTCAGGCCGGCTCGTCGGGAATCTGCAGGCTTTCCAGCCTGGCGATGCAGTCCTTCAGCTGCAGCTTGCGCCGCTTCAGGCGCTTGGACTCCAGCTCGTCCTCGCCGTTGGCGGCCATGCGGGTGATCTGTTCATCCAGCAGGCGGTGCTCGGCGCGCAGGGCGACGAGGCGCTCGACGATCTCGGCGGGGCTGTAGGTGTCCACAGCCTCCGAGCATACACAGCGATGATGACCGCCGGGAGAGGGGAATCCCGATCCCCGGCCGGGGCGGCTCCGAGCCGTTAGAATGGAACCCATGAGTGCCGTGATTTCCCTTCCCGATCCCCCACCGCGCGCCGCCCGCGATCCGCGCGTGGCCGAGCGCGAGCAGCACAAGCTGGCCAAGCGCCTGCGCCGCCAGGTCGGCGAGGCGATTGCCGACTTCGGCATGATCGAGGCCGGCGACAAGGTCATGGTGTGCCTGTCCGGCGGCAAGGACAGCTACACCCTGCTGGACGTGCTGCTGCAGCTGCAGAAGAAGGCGCCAGTGCCGTTCGAGCTGGTGGCGGTGAACCTGGACCAGAAGCAGCCGGACTTCCCCGAGCACGTGCTGCCGGAATACCTGGCAGGCCTGGGCGTGCCGTACCACATCATCGAGCAGGACACCTATTCGGTGGTCAGCCGGGTCATCCCGGAAGGCAAGACCATGTGTTCGCTGTGCTCGCGCCTGCGTCGTGGCGCGCTGTACAACTACGCCGAGACCCATGGCTTCACCAAGATCGCGCTGGGCCACCACCGCGACGACATGGTGGCCACGTTCTTCATGAACCTGTTCCACCACGCCAAGCTGTCGGGCATGCCGCCGAAGCTGCGCAGCGACGACGGCAGGCACGTGGTGATCCGGCCGCTGGCCTACGTGCGCGAGAGTGACATCGTCGAGTACGCGCAGGCACGCCGGTTCCCGATCATTCCCTGCAACCTGTGCGGCAGCCAGGAGAACCTGCAGCGCCGCCAGGTCGGCCTGATGCTGAAGCAATGGGAAAAGGACCACCCGGGCCGCATCGAGCAGATCGCGCGCGCCATGGGTGAAGTCCGGCCCTCGCAGCTGGCCGACACCACCCTGTTCGACTTCATGGCGCTGGGCCGTCGCGACGACGCGCCGCTGCCCGACGCCCATGCCTGGCTGGCCGGCTCCCCGGCCGACGCCGACGCAGATCCCGAGACGCCCACCGTTTAAGGTCGGGCGCCCTTCCTCTTCGCCATCCGGAATTCCATGTTCTTTCGCAACCTGACGTTCTTCCGTTTCCCGACCACCACCGATTTTTCCGAAGTCGACACCCTGCTGCCGCACGCCCTGCTGAAGCCGGTCGGCGCGCTGGAAATGAATTCGCGCGGCTTCATCTCGCCGTTCGGCCGCGAGGAGAAGGAACTGCTCTCCCACCGCATCGCCGAACACCTGTGGCTGACCGTGGGCGGCGAGGACAAGATCCTGCCGGCGGCGGTGGTCAACGACCTGCTCGAGCGCAAGCTGGAGGAGATCGAGGAGAAGGAAGGCCGCCGCCCGGGTGGCCGCGAGCGCAAGCGGATGAAGGACGACCTGCTGCATGAACTGCTGCCGCGCGCCTTCGTGAAGTCCTCGCGCAATGATGCCTTCATCGACCTGCAGCACGGCTACGTGGCGGTGGATACCTCCAGCCGCAAGACCGGCGAGTACTTCATGTCCGACATCCGCGGCCTGCTCGGCAGCTTCCCGGCGATGCCGCTGAACGCCGAAGTCGCACCGCGTTCGATCCTGACCGGCTGGATCGCCGGCGAGCCGCTGCCGACCGGGCTGAGCCTGGGCGAAGAGTGCGAGATGAAGGATCCGGTGGAAGGCGGCGCCGTGGTCAAGTGCCAGCACCAGGAACTGCGCTGCGACGAGATCGACAAGCATCTGGACGCCGGCAAGCAGGTGACCAAGCTGGCGCTGATCTTCGAGGACAACCTGTCCTTCGTGATCGGCGACGACCTGATCGTGCGCAAGCTGAAGTTCCTCGACGGCGCACTGGACCAGCTGGAGCATGCCGACGAAGACGGCCGCCGCGCCGAGTTCGACGCCCGCTTCGCCCTGCAGAGCGCCGAGATCCGCCGCCTGTTCCTGTTGCTGGAAGAAGCGTTCAAGCTCAGCAAGGCTGACTGAACAGGCACCCTGTGGGCCGCCGGTCATCCGGCGGCCCGAAGCAGCGCTATGCTGGGCGCATGAGCCGTCTGCTGCGCCGCCTGATCAGCCCGACCCCGCCCGCTACCGTGCAGCGCGACACCGTTCGCCTGCGCCTGGAGGATGCCGAGATCGAGGTGCTGCGCGTGCGCGATCCGCGCGCGCGCCGGATCAAGCTGAGCGTGGACGAGCGCGGCGCACGGTTGACGCTGCCGCCGCGGGCCAGCCTGGTGATGGGCGAGCGATTCCTGGAACAGCACCGCGACTGGTTGGCGCTGCAGCTGCGCCAGTACCAGAGCCAGGGCCTGCCCGCCCCGTTGCGGCCGGGCGAGGACGGCGTGCTGCCACTGCGCGGCGACCTGTTGCCGCTGCGCTGGCAGGAAGGCCGCTATGCGCGGCTGGAGATCGATGAACACGGCGCCTGCGTGCAGTGGCCGACCCGTGCCGGCGATGCCACCCTGCGCCGCCTGCTGCGCGAGTTCTACGAAGCACAGACCCGCGCCGATGTCGGCCGCTGGCTGCCGAAGTACCTGCCCACCCTGCCACGTGCACCCAGCCGCCTGCGGCTGAAGGTGATGTCTTCGCAGTGGGGCTCGCTGGCGCCGGACGGCAGCATGGCACTGGACCTGGCACTGGTGCTGGGGCGCCCTGAAGCATTCGAGTATGTGCTGGTGCACGAACTCTGCCACCTGATCCAGCCGAATCATTCGCCCGCGTTCTGGCACGAAGTGGAACAACGTTTCCCCGCGTGGCGCGAGCAGCGCGACTACTTCCAGCTGGAAGGGCGCAGGCTGAAGGCGATGCTTCGCCAGCTGCTGTAGAGCCGAGCCGATGCTCGGCTGACGCGCGTGGCGCGGATATCCAGCCCTCGCGATCGACAGCAGCCGAGCATGGCTCGGCTCTACAAAAGCGCGCGCAGCGCGCGACCCGCTCCTGCTCTTCCTTCTTTCTTCCGTGATGGGCACACAGGAAACTGTCCGTGGCCGGGCGGGGTGGGTTGCGCAGGGGCGTGAGCCGCATGGATGCGGCGACCGAGTTTGCAAGGACGTACTTGCAGCGACCCCTGCGCAATCCACCCCGCCCGGCAGAGCACGGCTTCTGATTTGAATGACCCACCACGAGGGGCTCAGCCGTTGGCCGAAACCCTCACCCTGCCCGCAACGCCGCCGCTGCCGCCCAGCGTGCCGCCACCCGCGGCGCCGTGATGCACACCGCCTGGTCGGTCACCGTCGTCACCGCGCGCTCCAGCAGCTGGATATCGGCCTCGTGCTGGCGTGCCACATGCGGGTCCTCGAAGAAGATCGCGCGCTGGCAGCGCCCCTCCAGCACCCGGTCGGCAATCTGTGCATCGCCGCCCATCGGGCCGCTCTGGTAACGCGTCACCCACGGCGTATCGCTGGGCCAACCCCGGCTCCAGGCCAGCTCGTTCAAGCGCTGCCCGGTGGTGCCCGTCGCAACGCGTTGGCCAAACCGGGCCAGCACATCGAAGTGTTCATCGGCGAAGGCCAGCATCGCCGGCTTCATCGCATCATGCGCGATCAGCGCCAGCGTCTGCCCCTGGAAAGCATGCAGGTCGTCGGCACCGGTGTCGGCAGCCAGCCCGGCGTGGATGCGCTCCACCTCGATCCAGTCGCGTGCAGTGGCCACGGTTGAAATGAACGGCTTGCCGTGGATCACGCACTGCCGCTTGAGCGCGGTTGCTTCCGGAAACACCGAGGACGGATCGACCGGGTCGATCAGGTAGATCGCACCGTCCAGTGTCCGCTCCGGCCCCATGCCGACCACTTCGGCCACCAGCTTCATCAGGCCTCCCTCGCGCCCGTAGGGATACCGGTGCAGGCCGCCGTAGCCGGCCAGGAATCCCTGCCGTTCGATCGCATCGTGGGTGCGCCCGACCGCATGCAGTGACACCCCCAGTTCGCGCAGGCCTGCCTCGCTGGCACGCAGCCAGCGGAACAGCGCCGCGCGCGCATCGTGGTGATGGAGACGGTTGGCAGCCAGGCCGATACGCATCGAGCGCTCCGTAGGACGGGTAGAAGCGGCAGTGTATGTCGGCATTCGCCGATGCGGATGCTTTTCCAATTTTTCTCATTGTCGCGGAAGCCTGCCTCGCTAGCGTGGCTGGCAGCGGTACCGCTGCGCGGCCGTGGTTCCTGCCCGCGAAATGAGGACGTCTACCGTGAATGTCGCCGGCCGCCGCGCCGTCGCCGCCGTCATGGCATCGCTGTTGCTGCCCGGCATCGCCGCTGCATCCGGTTGTACGGGCCCCCTGCAGGTGGCATGGCGCTCCGACCGGCCGCCCCTGTCATACAGCCAGCAGGGCGAGGTTGCGGGACTGGCCGCGGATTACCTGCCGCTGCTGGGCATGCAGGCGGCGCAGCATGCGAAGCCGTTGCCTGCGACGGTACTTACCGAGGGAGCACTGCCGGCCGGCACCCAGGTGCTGCTGGGCTGGCCGCGCGCACAGCTGCCGACAGGCTGGGTGGCCAGCAGGGCCTACCTGGAGGTGCCGCAGGTGATCGTGCGGCGCGAGGGCGCCGCTGCGGTGCTGGGGCTGGAGGGCCTGCGTGGCCGCAGCGTGGCCAGCCCGGACCGGCTGCCGCTGGAGCCATTGCTGGCCGAGCAGGCCCCGGGGGCGCAGCTGCTGGCCCCTGCGCCGCTGGACCACGCGCTGTCACTGCTGCGTGCCGGGCTGGTCGACGCCGTGGTCGCCAATCTCGCTGAACTGGAGGCCGCGCTCCGCGCGGAGCCAGGTGATGCTGTGGTGATCGCGGCACCCGCAGGCTTCGGCGATGCACTGGTACTCGCGGCCGTGCCGGCCTGTGCCGAGGTGGTCGCTGCTTTCGACCAGCGGCTCCTGCAGGAGAGCGATGCACATCGCGCGTCGAGCCGCAGCGCCTGGCTGCCGGACCGGCCACGCGCGCGGCTCACCGGTTCGGCGCTGCGCTGGCTGGTGCCGGCGTCGCTGATCCTGCTCGCGCTCGTGCTGCTGCATGCCTTCGGCTACTGGCGCGTGCATCGCGAGAGCGTGCGTCGCCGCGTGCTGGAGCAGCGGTTGCACGACGTCACCGCGAACCTGCCGGCGGTGGTCTACCAGGCCCGCCGTTCGGCAACCGGCCACTACAGCCTGGCGCAGATCGCCGGTGACGTGCAGGCGTTGTTCGGCGTAAGCGTGGAGACTGCGCGGATCGACCATCTGCAACTGCTGGCCGCGGTGCATGCCGACGACCGCAGCCGGGTGATGGCGTGCATCGAAGCGGCCGCGCTGGTGCGCGGTCCCATCGACGTTACGTTCCGCACCCGGTCGGCGCAGGGCTGGCGCTGGGTCCGATCACAGGGACGACCGCTGCAGTGCGATGACAGCAGCGTGGAGTGGAGCGGCTACTGGTTGGATGTCAGTGAAGCACAGGCGCGTGCAGTAGCGCTGGCCGAGGCGCGCCGCGCGGCCGAGCAGGCGGCGCTGGCCAAGAGCCATTTCCTGGCGACCATGAGCCACCAGATCCGCACGCCGATGAGTACCCTGCTGGGCATGCTGGAGCGATTGGCTGCCAGTGACCTGGATGCGGGCCAGCGGCAGGTGCTGACCACCGTGGGTGATGCCGCGCAGATGCTGCGGCAGATCCTGGACGATGTGCTGCACAGCCAGCGCCTGCAGCCAGCGCCACTGCAGCTGCGGCCGACCGATCTTGCGGCGCTGGTGCGCGCGGTGCAGCAGCTGTTGATGCCCGTCGCGGCCAGCCGCGGCCTGCACCTGCACAGCGAGATCGACCCCATGCTGCAGCAGTGGTCGCTGGCCGATGGGCTGCGCCTGCGCCAGGTCCTGTTCAACCTGGCCGGTAATGCACTCAAGTTCACTCTGCAGGGAAGCGTGGTGCTGCAGGCCCATGTGCTGCAGCAGCGCGATGGCGGGCAGCGGTTGCGCCTGCAGGTGACCGATACGGGCGTGGGCATCAGCATGGAGCGGCAACAGGCGGTATTCGCTGCCTACGAGCAGGCCGAGACCTCGACCACGCGCCGCTTTGGTGGCAGTGGGCTGGGCCTGTCGATCTGCCGCGAGCTGGCGGCATCGATGGGGGGCCAGCTGCACCTGCGCAGCGCGCCGGGCAAGGGAACCACCGTATGGCTGGAACTGGTGCTGGCGGCCTGTGCGGCACCGACGGTGGTACCGGTGCTCACGACGGCCGTGCAACGGCCGCTGCCGCCGGCGCGGGCACTGGTTGTTGAAGACCATCCGACCAACCTGCAGTTGCTGGTACAGCGCCTGCGCGAGCTGGGGCTGCAGGTACACGCCTGCGACGACGGCCAGCAGGCATGGGAGGCCTGGCAGGCGCAGCCCTTTGATCTGGTCATCACCGACTGCCATATGCCGCACATGGACGGCTTCGCGCTGGCACGGGCGATCCGTGGCGATACCTGTGCCATCCGTGCGCAGGTGCCGATCGTCGCGCTGACTGCCAGTGTGCTGGAACGCACACGCGAGGCCTGCCGTGATGCGGGCATCGACCATTTCCTGGCCAAGCCGGTGGCGCCGTGCGAACTGCGCGCGCTGCTGGAGGAGCTGCTGTTGCCGGACTCAGTGCGCCAGTAGGCGGACGATGCTGGCAGCGGCATCGCGGCCTTCGGCCACGGCGGTCACCACCAGGTCTGCACCGCGTACCGCGTCGCCACCGGCGAACAGGCGTGGATGCGCGGTCTGGAACGGCAGGCGGTCCTTGCCCCCGGCGACGATGCGGCCGTTGGGCTGGCCTTCCACCCCCAGGTCCGCCAGCCACGCCGGCACGCTCGGCGAGAAGCCGAAGGCGATGATCACCACGTCCGCTTCCAGCAGGGATTCACTGCCTTCGATCGGCACGGCGTTCTGGCGGCCATTGGCATCGGGCTCGCCCAGCCGGGTTTCGACCACGGTCACGCCGATCACTTCATCGTCGGCGCCGGCTTCGATCGACAGCGGCTGGCGGTTGAACAGGAAGCGCACGCCCTCTTCGCGCGCATTGGCCACTTCGCGAGCGCTGCCGGGCATGTTGGCTTCGTCGCGCCGGTAGGCGCAGGTGACCTTGGCCGCGCCGAGGCGCACCGCGCTGCGCACGCAGTCCATGCCGGTATCGCCACCACCGAGCACCACCACCCGCTTGCCGTTGAGGTCGGGCAGGGCGATGGTGTCTTCCCAGCCGGCAATCGGCCGGCCCTTCGGGTCATCGCCGCCGACGATGCGGCTGTTCTGCACCAGGAACGGCAGCGCCGGCAGCACGCCCTTCAGGTCCTGGCCGTCGAGGCCACCATCGGTGTAGCGGTAGGCGCCGGTACCGATGAACACCGCATCGTGGGTGTCCAGCAGCTGCTGCACGCTGAGGTCGCGGCCGATCTCCACGCCGAGGCGGAACTGCACGCCCATGCCCTCCAGCACGCCGCGGCGCCGGTGGATCACGTCCTTGTCCAGCTTGAAGCTGGGAATGCCGAACTGCAGCAGGCCGCCGATCTGCTCGTAGCGGTCATAGACCACCGCGGCAATGCCGGCGCGGGCCAGGCGGTCGGCGCAGGCCAGGCCCGCGGGACCGGCCCCGATCACCGCAACGCTGCGGCCGGTCGGCTGCACCGCGCCCAGGTCAGGGCGCCAGCCGCTGGCCAGCGCGGTATCGACGATGTATTTCTCCACCGCACCGATGGTGACCGCACCGAACTCCTCCAGCGTGCAGCTGCCCTCGCACAGGCGATCCTGCGGGCAGACCCTGCCGCACACCTCCGGCAGCGGGTTGGTGCTGTGGCACAGCGTGGCGGCTTCGTGGATGCGGTTCTCCTGCACCAGCTGCAGCCACTGCGGAATGGCGTTGTGCACCGGGCACTTCCAGCTGCAGTACGGGTTGCCGCAGTCCAGGCAGCGGCCCGCCTGGTACTGGGCGTCCTCCTTGCCGAATTTTCCGTACAGCTCGCCCCAGTCGCCGGACGTGCGCAGTTCCACCGGGATGCGCTGCGGCATGGTGCGGGGCAGGTCGAGGAACTGGAAGGCGTGCTTGCGGCTCATGGCGGGCTCTGGAATGCGAGGGGGAACGTTGCCGGCCAGCGGCCGGCACTACCGGAAAACATCACGCGGCGCGTCGCAGGGTTTCGGTCAGCGACTCGATGCTGGCGGCCTTCGGTTTGACCAGCCAGAACTTGCCGATGTAATCGCGGAACTCGTCCAGGATCTGCTGTGCCCAGATGCTGCCGGTCAGTTCGCGATGGCGGCCGATCAGGCGGTGCAGGTGCTGGCGGTAGTTCTCGAAGCCTTCGGCGGACACGCGATGGATGTCGATCAGCTCGTGGTTGTAGCGGTCGACGAAATCACGGTCCACGTCCAGTACGTAGGCCAGGCCGCCGGTGAAGCCGGCGCCGAAGTTCAGCCCGACCTTGCCCAGCACCAGCACCACGCCATCGGTCATGTACTCGCAGCAGTGGTCACCGGCACCTTCGACCACGGCCAGTGCGCCGGAATTGCGCACCGCGAAGCGCTCGCCGGCGCGGCCGGCAGCGAACAGCTCACCGCCGGTGGCGCCGTACAGGCAGGTGTTGCCGATGATGGCGGTGCTGCGCGCCTCGAAGCGCGCGCCACGCGGCGGCCGCACCACCAGCCGGCCGCCAGCCATGCCCTTGCCGACGTAATCGTTGGCTTCGCCTTCCACTTCCAGGTGCAGGCCACCGACATTGAAGGCGCCGAAGCTCTGCCCGGCGCTGCCACGGAAGCGCAGTTCCAGCGGTGCCTCGGCCATGCCCTGGTTGCCGTGCGCGCGTGCCACCGCACCCGCCAGGCGGGTACCGATGCTGCGGTCGGTGTTGTGGATCAGGAAGCGATGCTCGCCGCCGCGCTTGTGCTCGATGGCCGGGGCCAGCAGGCCATCCATCTGCGTGGCCAGGCTGTCCGGCGATTCGTACAGGCGCTGCGCGGCGCAGTGGCTGCCCTCGTAGCGGCTGTCGGCCAGCAGGCGCGACAGGTCCACGCGCACGCCGTCGCGCGGCGCGGATTCGATCTGGCGCAGCAGGTCGGTACGGCCGACGATCTCTTCCAGCGAACGCGCGCCCAGGTAGGACAGCCAGCCACGCACTTCCTCGGCCAGCAGCCGGAAGAAGTTCTCCACGCGCTCGGGCTGCCCGGTGAAGTGGTTCTCGCGCAGGCGCTCGTCCTGGGTGGCCACGCCGGTGGCACAGTTGTTGAGGTGGCAGATGCGCAGGTACTTGCAGCCCAGCACGATCATCGGCGCGGTGCCGAAGCCGAAACTGTCGGCGCCCAGCAATGCGGCCTTGACCACGTCCAGCCCGGTCTTCAGGCCGCCATCGGTCTGCAGCAGGGTACGGCCGCGCAGGTCGTTGGCGAGCAGCGCCTGGTGCGCCTCGGCCACGCCCAGCTCCCACGGCACGCCGGCATAGCGGATCGAACTGACCGGCGAGGCACCGGTGCCGCCATCATGGCCGGAGATGGTGATCAGATCCGCACCGGCCTTGACCACGCCCGCCGCAATCGTTCCGACGCCGGCATGGCTGACCAGCTTCACCGACACCAGCGCGGTCGGGTTGACCTGCTTGAGGTCGTAGATCAGCTGCGCCAGGTCCTCGATCGAATAGATGTCGTGATGCGGCGGCGGCGAAATCAGGCCGATGCCCGGGCGCGCATAGCGCAGCCGCGCGATCAGTTCGTTGACCTTGTGCCCGGGCAGCTGGCCACCCTCGCCGGGCTTGGCACCCTGCGCGACCTTGATCTGCAGCACCTCGGCATTGACCAGGTACTCGGCGGTCACGCCGAAGCGCCCGGAGGCCACCTGCTTGATCTTGCTGCGCCTGGCGGTGCCATAGCGTGCGGGGTCTTCACCGCCTTCGCCGGAATTGCTGCGGCCACCCAGGCGATTCATCGCAATCGCCAGCGCTTCATGCGCTTCCGGTGACAGGGCGCCGAGGCTGATCGCCGCGGTATCGAAGCGCGGGAACAGTTCGCTGGCCGGGGCCACTTCATCGAGCGGTGCGGGCGTGGCGGCAGGGACCAGTTCCAGCAGGTCACGCAGTGCCGAGGGCGGGCGCGCATGCACCGCATCGCAGTACTGCTGCCAGGCACGCGGATCGCCGCTGCGCGCCGCGCGCTGCAGGGTGGTGACCACGTCCGGGTTGTACATGTGGTACTCGCCGCCGTGCACGTACTTCAGCAGGCCGCCGACATCCACGTCCTGCTGCGCGTCCCACGCCTGCGCGCACAGCTCGCGCGCGTCGGCATCCAGGCGCGCGAAACCCGCGCCACCGATGCGCGAAGCGGTATCCGGGAAGCACAGATCGACGACCTCCGGTTCCAGGCCGATGATCTCGAACAGCTGCGCGCCGCGGTAGCTGGCCACGGTACAGATGCCCATCTTCGAGATGATCTTCGACAGCCCCTTGTAGACGCCCTTGCGGTAGCGGCGGCCGATCTGCGACTGCTCACCGCCCTTGCTGAGCTTGAGGATGCCGCGGCGGCCCAGGTCGAACAGGGTCTGGTAGGCCAGGTACGGATACACCGCCGTGGCGCCGAAGCCGAGCAGGCAGGCCATGTGGTGCGGGTCGCGCGCGGTGCCGGTCTCGACGATGAGATTCACGTCGCAGCGCAGGCCCAGCCGCGAGAGGTGGTGGTGGATGGCGCTGGTGGCCAGCAGCGCATGCACCATCGGCCGCCCGGCCACCGGGTAGCGGTCGGACAGCAGCAGCATCACCATGCCTTCGCGCGCGGCCTGTTCGGCCTCGGCGCAGATGCGCTCGATGCCGGCACGCAGGCCCTCGTCTTCGCTGTAGGACAGGTCGAGCAGACGGTTGGCCTGCGCGTACTGGTCCATCTTCAGCAGCTGGCGCAGCTTGCGCTGGCTGAGCACCGGCGAATTGAGGATGACGTGGTTCACCGTCTCCGGACCGGCATGGAAGATGTTGGTCTCCTTGCCGAGCTGGGTGGACAGGGACATCGCGCAGTCTTCGCGCAGCGGATCGATCGGCGGGTTGGTGACCTGCGCGAAGGCCTGGCGGAAATAGTCGTACAGCGGGCGGCTGCGCTGGCTCAGCACCGCCATCGGCGTGTCGTCGCCCATCGAGCCGGTGGCTTCCTGCTCGGTCTCGGCCAGCGGCCGCAGCACCTGCTCCACTTCCTCGCTGCTGAGCTGGTACAGCTTGTGGTAGCTGCGCAGGGTGGCTTCGTCGAACGGCTCTTCCACCAGCGACGGGTCGATCAGTTCGGTCTGCAGGTAGGTCACGCCCTGCTGCAGCCACTGCTTGTAGGGCGCGCGGCCGCGGTTGATGCGGTCGACCGCATCGGAGTCGAGCAGGTCGCCGCGCTTGAGGTCGATCGCGATCATTTCGCCGGGGCCGAGCTTGCCCTTGCGCACCACCCGCTCGGTGGGCACTTCCCACACGCCCGCTTCAGAGGCAACCAGGAAGTGGCGGTCGGCGGTCAGCATCCAGCGTGCCGGGCGCAGGCCGTTGCGGTCGAGGGTGCAGACGGCGTAGCGGCTGTCGCAGGCAACGATGCCGGCCGGGCCATCCCACGGCTCGCTGTTCAGGCCGTGGAACTCGTAGAACGCGGCCAGGTCCGGGTCCTTGAACTCCAGCGACTGGGTGGCCGGCGGCACCAGGATGCGCAGCGCCTGGATCAGCTCCATGCCACCGGCGACCATCAGTTCCAGCATGTTGTCCAGGCTCTGCGAGTCCGAGCCGTGCATGGAGATCACCGGGTCGAATTCGGCGATGTCGAAGCGCGGCGTCTTCCACACCTTGCTGCGCGCCTGGGCCCAGCGGCGGTTGCCTTCGATGGTGTTGATCTCGCCATTGTGGGCGAGCATCCGGAACGGGTGGGCAAGCGGCCAGCGCGGCAGCGTGTTGGTCGAGAAGCGCTGGTGGAACACGATCGCGCTGGAGGCCAGTTCGCGCCGCTGCAGGTCGGGATAGAAGCGGCTGAGCTTGTCCGGCAGCACCATGCCCTTGTAGCTGATCGCATCGGGGGTGAGGGTGGTGACGTAGAAATCAGCGTGATCGCGCAGCTGCTGCTCGCTGCGGCGACGGGCCAGGAACAGCGCCAGCGCGAAGCCGGCATCGTCCTGGCCGACACCGGCATCGACGAACACCTGTTCGATGCGCGGCAGGGTATCGCGCGCCAGCTGGCCGCAGACGCTGTCATCGGTGGGTACCTCGCGCCAGCCGGCGACCTTGCAGCCGACCGCTTCCACCTGCGCCTGCAGCTGGGTACGGCAGGCGTCGGCGGCCTCGGTGTCGTGCGGCAGGAACACCAGGCCGGCAGCGAAGCGCGCGGCGGTGGTGATGCCGGCTTCGCTGGCCAGCAGTTTCAGGAATGCATCGGGGCGGCGCAGCAGCAGGCCACAGCCATCGCCGGTCAGGCCATCGGCGGCGACGCCGCCACGGTGGGTCATGCGCGAAAGCGCGGCGATGGCGGTATCAACCAACAGGCGCGAAGGTTGATCGTCGAGCTGGGCGACCATGCCAAATCCACAGGCATCGCGCTCGGAGCGCGGGTCGTAAAGCCCTTGGCGGTTGCGGGGGGCCATCTCTACCTCGATGCGTATAGGGTTGGCGGCGACACTCGTCCCCGCTCATTCCCTGGAGCGCATCGTGAGGCCACCGGATGCCTCGACTAGATCACAGGTTGCTGCAGCGCCGCAATACACGGTTGCAGGTGCAACAGAACGCGCCGGCAACCCCGTGCCGGCGCGGGGTCGGCCTCAGCCGCAGCGCACGCCGCTGACCAGGCCCTTGTCGTCCACTTCGATGTTCAGGCGGTCGCCGAGGAATTCCATCGTGGCCACGTCGTTGGGCTTCATGACGCGCAGCTGGTGGGCACCGGCATCTTCCTGCGCCTGCTTGCCCAGCGCGTCGGCGTAGGCCTGGCCGACCAGGCTCTGCACCTGGCTGGCATCGCAGGTGCCGACCGGCGGTGCCTCGGTGGCCTTGCCGGCTTCGTCGGCCGGTGCCTTGGCGGCTTCGGCAGCCTGCTGGGCATGGGCCGTGGCCGAATCCTGTTCATCCAGCGCCGGTGCCTGGCAGGCGGTCAGGGCCAGCACGGCCGGCAGCAGCAGGGCGGAGAGCGAACGGGCGCGAATCGGGAACGACATCATGACTCCGGAAGGGATTGTGAAAGCCCGAGCATAGCGGCGAACCGATCCTCACGTGTTTGTCTTGTGTTATCGACAGGATCGCGGCAGCGCGGCAGCGACACTGCGCGCATGCCGACCCCCTCTACCCCCGAACGACAGGCCGCGCGCGCTGCGGGCCTGCGCTATGTCGATGACACCCAGCCGGGCATCAGCCGGCGCCGCGCCGGCAAGGGCTTCAGCTACCGCGATGCCGATGGCCACGCGGTGCGCGATGCCGCCACCCTGCAGCGCATCCGCGCGCTGGCGATCCCACCGGCCTATACCGCCGTATGGATCTGCGCCCACGCCAATGGCCATCTGCAGGCCACCGGCCGCGATGCCCGCGGGCGCAAGCAGTATCGCTACCACGCCGATTGGGCCGCAGTGCGCGACGCCGGCAAGTTCGACCGGGTGATCGCCTTTGGTGAAGCACTGCCCGCGCTGCGGCGCCGGCTCAGCCGCGATCTCAAGCACAGCGGCTTCCCCCGCGAAAAGGTGCTGGCGGTCGTGGTCGCGCTGCTGGCCGACACCCTGGTGCGGGTAGGCAATGAGTCCTATGCCAAGGAAAACAGATCCTTTGGCCTGACCACGCTGCGCAACCGGCACCTCGACCTGCTGCGCGGCGGGCGCGTACGGATGCGCTTCCGCGGCAAATCCGGGCAGCTGCACGAAGTGACGGTAGGTGACCGCCGGCTGGGCACGCTGGTGCGCGGCGTGCAGCAGTTGCCGGGCCAGGCGTTGTTCCAGTATCGCGACGACGACGGTGCCATCCAGCCGGTCGACTCCGGTGCGGTCAACGATTACCTGCGCGAGGTGATGGGCGAGGAATTCACCGCCAAGGATTTCCGCACCTGGGGCGGCACCCTGGCCGCGGTGCAAGCATTCGCGGCCACCGAGTTGCCCGAACCGGCCAGCCAGCGTGCGCTGGCCAAGGTACAGCGTGAGGTGGTGTGCAAGGTGGCGACCCAGTTGGGCAATACGCCTGCGGTGTGCCGCAAGGCCTACATCGACCCCTGCGTGTTCGCCGGCTGGGAGCGCGGCGAACTGGCGGAACTGGCCGGCCTGCGTGGGCCGCGCCAGTGGGAACAGGCCACCCTGCGCGTGCTGCGCAGGGCGCGCCGGCTCAGCCGCAGGCGTCAGCCGCAATAGATCGCGGTGATGTTGTTGGTGCGGCCCTTCTCGATGGTCAGGCGGTCACCGCCTTCGTGTGCCGGCGGCACGCGCGGGCCGTCATGGCGCAGCACCTGCACGTGCAGGCTGTCGCTGTCCACGCGCGCGCGCTCGACGGTTGCGGCGGAGGCGGCCAGGCCGAGCGCACCACGCACCCTGTCGCTGTGGCACTGGCCGGAAATCACGCCGTCGATCGGCTGCACCTGGGCCACCGGCGTGCTGCTGCAGGCGGCGAGGGCGAGACAGACGGTGGCGGTGGCGATGGCATGCTTCATGGAAGGGTTCCTTGGTGTGGTTGCGTGCAGCGTGCGACGGCGCACGTGGTGGCGGAATGAACACCGTGCACATCGTGGATACGGTGCGCTCACCCCCGCCAACAGCCTGGGTGGAGACACTGCAGTCGCGGCGGATGCCGCCCCCGGTACTGCGGCGCATGCGCCCGGTAGTGCCGGCCGCTGGCCGCCGATCCCATTCCCCCCCGAGGAGACCTGCATGGCCACCACCCGAAAGACCCCCGCCCGCCGCAAAGCCTCACCCAAGGTGCGCAAAGGCAGCACCGCGACCCAGACCGCTGCCGACCCCGCTCGCCCGCGGGTGGTGAAGACCGCAACCCGCAAGGCGGCGGCTGGTGATCCCCGCGCCGCCCGCGTTGCCGCCCGGCAGCGGCGCCTGCAGGATCAGGAAAAGGCCAAGGACGCCCGCGCGGCCAAGAAGGCCACGAAAAAGACCGCGACCCAGGCCGGCGCACGCCGCCAGCCGGAGGCCATGCCGGCCCAGCAGCTGGCAAAGCCGGGGCACGAACACGAACTGGAGCTGGCGCCGCGCTTCCTCGCGCCGGACTACACCGGCAGCGGCAAGCTGCAGGGCATGCGGGCGATCGTCACTGGCGGTGATTCCGGCATCGGCCGTGCTGTGGCCGTGCTGTTCGCACGCGAAGGCGCCGATGTGGCGGTCCTGCACCTGGACGAGGCCGAAGATGCCGACATCACCCGCCAGCACGTGGAGCGCGAAGGTGGCCGCTGTGTGGTGATCGCCGGTGACGTGCGCGACCCGCGCTTCTGCAACAAGGCGGTCAAGCAGGTGGCCAAGGCCTTCGGTGGCATCGACATCCTGGTCAACAACGCCGCGTTCCAGCTGCACTGCGAGCGGCTGGAGGATCTGGAAGACGCGCACCTGCAGGAGACGCTGCAGACCAACATCGGCGGCTACATCCAGATGGCGCGTGCGGTACTGCCGCATCTGGGCGAGGGCGCCAGCATCATCAACACCGGCTCGGAAACCGGACTCTTCGGCAGCAAGGCGCTGATCGACTACTCGGCCACCAAGGGCGCGATCCATGCGTTCACCAAGGCCCTGGCCAGCCAGCTGCTGCCGCGCGGCATCCGGGTCAACTGCGTGGCGCCGGGGCCGGTATGGACGCCGCTGAACCCGGCCGACAAGCAGGCCGGGGATGTCGCCGAGTTCGGAAAGGACAGCGACATGGGCCGGCCTGCACAGCCTGAAGAGCTGTCACCGGCGTATGTGTTCCTGGCCTCGCCGGTCTGTGCAAGCTACATCAGCGGGGCGATCCTGCCGGTGATGGGTGGGCCGCGCGGCTGAGTCGTGTCGGTTCCCGCCTGGATCCGGCGGGGCAGCGAAGGTGTGCGGCCTGTCAAAGGCCCCACCGTGCGATTGGGGTAGGCTGATCCTGTACCGACCATGTTCAAGGACCGACCATGCCCGAAATGGATATCAATGCCGCAGCCAACGAGGTCGTCGCCCTGCTGCGGCGGAACGATGCGCGTGCTGCCGCCACCCGCCTCCAGGCCCTGCACGACGGACAGAGCGCAGTGGTGCAGGAATCGCTGGATCGCTATATCTCGGCGCGTGCGGCCGCCGAGCTTGAGGGCTTGCGCCGGAACGGGGGCGTGGCCGCAGCGGATGCAGCTACGGTGAATCCGATGCTGGATCGCTTGGGCGAGGCGACGCGCCCGCCGCGGATGCCCGATGCTGCCGAGACAGCGGGATTGAGCCAGGCCCAGCAGTACGACGTTTATGGCAGCATCGTGGCCCAGCGCGGCAACATCGCAGCGAACGATGCAATGGCGACCCAGGACCGCGTGGTGCTGGGGTTGCGCGATGAGAACCGCACGACCGAGGCGCGCGGACGTGGGGTCTACGATGACCGCATCGTGGTGCTGTGGAAGGATGCGCAGGGCCGCGGCCACGTGCGCGAGTTCAACCAGGCCACGACCGAGCCGACCGCCCAGTACGACGGCCATGCCAAGACCGCGCCGCGCAGCCCGGGCTTTGGGAATGTGGCGACGCGTGCCAAGACCGAGGGTGAGGACGTCAACGGCGACCGGGTCAAGGATCTGGGGCGCCTGGGCGAGGGCACCATCGAGATGCGCGTGACCACCCATCCGCGCAATGGGCATCCCGATGAGTTCGCGCTGCGTCCTTCGCAGGACGCGATCACTGCGGGCGCCGGACGGGTGGAGCGCGACAGCAATGGCGATGGCTGGTTCGATGCGCGTGATACCCAGGGCGTGCAGGACCTCAACGACACCTTCAAGATCCATCGTGGCAGCCGTTCCAACACCGATTCGGCCGGTTGCCAGACCATCGGTGGCGGCGAGTATGACGACTTCGTGTCGACGGTGCGCGGCACGCCTGGGCAGAACCGCTGGCAGTACGTGCTGACCTCGGTTGCACCCGGCCAGACGCGCGAATTGGGGCAGGACGTGCCGCTCGCGGCCAACGATGACCCCCGTCAGCCGCAGCATCGCGATCATGCCCTGCAGCAGCAGATCAGTACGCGCCTGCAGGCCCTGGGCGGACGCTACGCCGAGCATGCCGAGGACTACAGCCTGGTGATGCTGCGCGAAGCGAAGGCCGCGGGCATCACCCGGGTCGACCAGATCGTGGCCAGCAATCCCAGCGCCGGCCGTGCGGCTGGCGAGACACTGTTCCTGGTGCAGGGCAGCCCGGGCGATCCTGCGGCGCTGCGCGCAGGGGTCAATGCGGCCGAGGTGCGCGAGACCGCGGTGGAATCCAGCCTGCGCCAGCTGCAGCAGCAATCGCGCGAACAGGCTGCACCTGCGCCCGCGCCGGCACAGCAGCAGGACGCGCCGGCGATGGGAGGGCGTTGATCGATGATCCGATCGCAGTTGACGCCGAGCGTTCCATTGATGCTGCTGCTGGCCTGCAGTGCCTGCGCGCCCGCTGGAGAGCGCGTCGCGCCGGTGGCGCCCACTGCCAGCTCGGCCGCGAAACCGGAGGCCCTGCCTGCGCAGACCCTTCCCACGGATCGCGGACTGCCCGCATTGCCGAAGGCTTCCGGCAGCGGCCATCCCGGCGGCCGCTACGCTACGCTGCCCGAACCTGCCAGGCAGGTGCTGGCGCAGTTGAAGTGCAACGTGGAGAGCGCCAGCAAGGTGCAGGTGCTCTCCATTCCCGCGCAGGATGGCCAGCAGGATTTGATGGTTACTGATCGCAGCGGGCCGCGTTTCCGCTATTGGATGCGGTCGTTCTCCGGCAGTGGCGGTACCACCGGCTATCTGGTGCAGCTGCAGGGCTGCCCGGCAACCACCACGGGCATGCGCGCCTACATCGCACAGGGAGCCGCACCGCTGCAGGATGTCACCGCATCCATCCTGGCGCAGGCCGGATTGCCCGATGCGGCGACCATGACGGCCTACCAGGAAAAGGGCGCGGGCGATCTGTTCGCCTTCATCGGCGTGCTGGACAAAGTGCCAGTGCTGCGCTGGGTGGCCGAAGCCGACCCCGAACAGCCACTGGCCGCCGATGCACGCAGCTTCGACCATGGCAATGCCATCCACGGCGGTTTCCTGCACTGGAACCAGGATCACTTCGAAGTGGCCAGGGCCGTTCCCGCCGCGCTATGGCCCTGCGATGACAGCCCGTTGCTGCCGTGCAAGGCCGACCCGTTCGTGACGGGGCGTTGAGGCATCGCGCACATAGAAGTCGGCAATGCGCGGAATGAACTGCTGCGGATTGGCACCGACCAGGTTGGTCAGCACCACTACCGCCACGCCGCGCTCGGGATAGACCACGAAGGCTGAGCGTGCCCCGCCGATGCCGGCCACCTGCAGGTCGGGTGAGGCGTTCAGCACCGGCCAGCCGCCGGCCCAGGCACCGGCGCGACCGTCGGCCAGGCGCTCGACGGTCCACATGCGCTGCCGGGCCGGGTCCTGCAGCAGGCGGCCTTCGGTCAGTGCGACGAGCCAGCGCGCGGTGTCGTCGGCGGTGGTGAGGATGCCGCCACCGGCCCAGAGCGAAGGCGGTATGTCGTAGAACCAGTGCGACAGGCGGGACGGTGCATCCACAGCATCGGTGGCACGCGGGGCCAGGCTGTACATCGTCGCCGCATCCGGAATCAGGTCGTAGCTGTCGCCGAAGGTGGTGCGGGCCATGCGCGCGCTGCTGAACTGGCGTGTGGCCAGGAAACGTTCGTAGGACATACCGGATTGCTGCGCGATGATCCGTGCCAGCAGGACATAGTTGGTCTGGTTGTAGGCGAAGCGCTGCCCGGGGGCCGCTTCGACAGGGCGCGCGGTGACTGCCGCCCATGCCTGTGCCTCGGAACCACCGCCAAGCAGTCCGTTCGCATCGAGGATGTCCGGAAGGCCTGAGGTATGCGCCAGCAACTGGCGCACGCGTACGTCTTTCCACGCAGGTGGAAGATCATCCAGGTAGCGCGACGCCGGCGCGTCCAGATCCAGCTGCCCCCGCTGTGCCAACTGTGCGGCGGCCACGCCGGTGAACGCCTTGGTGGCCGAATTGAGCGGGAAGCGGGTGTCGCGCGTGGCAGGCACGCCATTCTCGACGTTGGCCAGGCCATAGGCCTCTGACAGCACGATCTGTCCCTGCTTGACCACGGCGACCTGCAAGCCGGGGATGCGCTGTTCCAGCATGACCTGGCGGATCAGGCGGCGGGTCTGGTCGTTGGCCGGGTCGTGGCTGGCAGAGATGGCAGCGAAGGGCAGTGCACTGATGAGCATGAGCAGCACTCGGAGCGTGGGACGGAACATGCGGCATTCCACTGGGACGTTGCGGATCGGATGCAGACGGCGCGTCAAAGGTTTAAGGGCGCGGTGGTGCCTACCGTTCGTCGGCCCATGACTTCCGGGGGGTTGACTACAGTTGTCGTCACGCAGACAGTGGCGACACGTGTAGTCAAGGGAGTGGTGTCATGCGTGGCAAGACGATCGGGGACCAGGAGCTGGCCCTGCTGCAGTACATCGATGAACATGCGCCGGCCACGGTCGGCGAGGTCGCCAGTGGCTATGGGGAGGCCCGTGGGCTGGCCCGCTCCACCGTGCTGACGATGATGGAGCGACTGCGGGCGAAGGGGTATCTTCAGCGCCAGCAGCAGGACGGTGTCTACCGCTACCAGGCCACGCGTGGCCCGCAGAGCGTGCTGCAGGGCGCGGTGGCGCAGTTCGTCGACAACACCCTGCAGGGCTCGGTGTCGCCGTTCGTGGCCTACCTGTCGCAGCGCCAGGAGGTCAGCGACAACGAGCTGGCCGAGCTGGAAGCGCTGGTTGCCCAACTCCAATCGCGCCGCCACGAGGGCTGAGCCATGGACACCACGATGCTGATCCCGATGTTGGAACGGCTGGGCTGGACCAGCCTGCAGACCGTACTGCTGGTGGCCCTGGTGTATGGCGTATGCCGCGCGCTGCCGTCGCTGTCGGCGGCGACCCGCTGCCGCCTGTGGTGGCTGGTCTCGCTGCAGGCTGTGCTCGGCCTGTTCTGGAGCCAGCCGTTGCAGCTGGCCTGGCTGCCGGCGCCGCAGGCGGTGGCGATGAGCGCGACCGATGTGGCCGCCGACATGGTCTACCCGCTGGCCCCGGAGGCCTCGGCACAGCTGTTGGCCGCAATGCCGATGCCCGCCGCGGACGTGCCGGCGGTGGCATGGTGGGCCGTCGCACTGGCCACGCTGTGGATGTCCGGCGTGCTGCTGATGGCCCTGCGTACCTTCGGTGAGTGGCGTCGCTGCCGCGCGCTGCTGGCAGCGGCCTATCCCTGCGAGGACGAGGCGCTGGTGCAGGCCCTGCAGCTGGCCTCCGATGCGCACGGCGTGCGTCCTGCGCCGCGGTTGTGGATGAGCACGCAGGTGGACGCACCGCAGCTGGTCGGGCCGTTCCGCCCGGTGCTGCTGCTGCCGGCGGGCGACAACGCCCTGCAGGGCGACGCGCTGGACCTGGCCCTGACCCACGAACTGCAGCACCTGCAGCGGCGTGACCTGCAATGGGGCCTGCTGCCTGCACTGGCCCAGCACCTGTTCTTCTTCCACCCGCTGCTGCGCCTGTCGGTGCGTGAATATGCACAGGCGCGCGAGGAAGCGGTGGATGCAGCGGTGGTTGGCCAGCACGGTGCCAGCCGCCAGGCCTATGGCCGTCTGCTGCTGCAGCTGGGCGTGGCACCGCAGCCGCATCTGGGCGTGGCCAGTGCCGCACCGGATACCACCAGCCTCAAGCGCCGCCTGCTCTCGCTGCAGTCGCGCCGGTCCTGCCCGCGCATCCTGGCGATGGCGTTGACTGCGGTGGTGCTGGTGGTGGGCGTGGCGCCGATGCGGCTGGTCGCAGCGCCGGTGCCGCCGGCACCGCCCGCGCCTCCTGCGGCGCCGAAGGTCGTGCCGCCGCCGCCGCCGAAGGCTCCGAAAGCGCCGCCCGCACCGCCTTCGTCCGCGCGCGTTCCGGCCGTGCCGGTGGCGCCCGCGCCGCCCGCCGAGCCGGCTGATGTCGAGGCGTTGTCAGGTCCGGACGATGCGGATGTGGCGGTCGACGTGGATGCGGATGTCGATGTCGATACCGGCATGCGCAGTGAACACACGACCTCCCGCACCACTTCCATCACCACCTACGGCCGCCTGGACCTGGGCAAATCGCCGCCGGAGGCCTTCGTGCTGGTAGATGGCGATTCGACCTTCGCCAACGGCGGCATGGACGACGTGACGGTGGCCCGCAGACAGCTCGGCAAGGGCCCGGCGCTGTGGTTCCGCAAGGGCGACAAGCGCTACGTGGTGCGAGACCCGATGATGATCCAGAGCCTGCAGCGTGCCTACAGCGGCGCGGCGGATCTGGGCCGCCAGCAGAGCGAACTGGGCCGGCAACAGAGTGCGCTGGGTCGCCAGCAGGGCGAACTCGGCAGGCAGATGGGCGAGATGGGCCGCCTGCAGGGCGAGGAGGCGCGCCGCATGGCACTGGCCGCTGCCGAGGCTGCGCGCAGCGCGGTGGCCGCGCATGACATCAACCGCGAAGCGGCGGCAGAAGCGGCGAAGGCGGCGCGGGGCGCGACCAACGATGCGGCCATTGCACGTGAGGCTGCACGTGAGGCTGCTGCAGAGGCACGTCGTGCGATGCAGGAAGTGGACAACGAAACCGCGCGGGCCACCCACACCCGCGGCATGCAGCGCCTGGCCAGCCAGCAGTCTGAACTGGCCAGCCGCCAGGCGGCGCTGGGCAGCCGGCAGGCTGCGTTGGGTGAGCGTCAGGCACGCGTGCATGAGCAGGCGTCGCGGCAGGCGCAGCAGGTGATCGCGCGCGCACTGGCCAGCGGCAAGGCCGAGCGACTCTGACTGGTAGTGCCGGCCGCTGGCCGGCAATGTGGGGTGCCGGCCAGTGGCCGGCACCCACTGGGTTGATCAACCGCAGCTGGCGCGCTCGATCCGGTTCTGACCGTCCACCTGCACCGTCACGCGGTCCTGGCGGAAGTCCATGGTTACCGCCATGCCCGGCTTGACCACGCGCGCGTTGCGGGCACCGCTATCGGCGACCAGTTTCTTGATGGTGGCCTCGTCGGCGGTCTTGCCGGTGAAGGCTTCCAGCGCTTCCGGCCTGCATTCGTGGGCGGCATCGGCCACCGGTGCCGGTGCGGCATCGTGGGTGGTGCTGCTGCCGGCGTGGCTGCAGGCGGCCAGCGGCAGGATGGCGAGCAGGGCAAGCGGATTGAGGCGCATCGTCGGGCTCCAGGCGTGGATGGTGGCGGCAGTGTCACCGCTGCCACCGTCAGGGCATGTCAACGCGGCCCTTGGCCATTACTGCCCGACCAGCGCCAGTGTTTCGCGCTCGCGCTGCTCCTCGCGCACCAGTCGCTGCAGCAGCAGGGCCAGGGTGACCACGTCCTGATGGTTGTGGTCGGCCACCCGACGCAGGTTCACCGCATCGCCGCCGCGCAGGAAACGCAGCCATGCGCCCGGGGCTTCGGAGCCAGGCAGGTCATCCTCGCGCACCACGCGCAGCAGCTGGCGCTCAATGGTGGACAGCTTGCAGTTCTCCCACGTGCCGCGATAGCGGCGGCGGGTCGGGTAGAGCAGGTCGACGTGATCCAGCGCGCTGATCGGGCAACGCTGGCGGGCCAGCCGGTAGCGCGTCTTCAGCAGCGGCGCATCGTAGCTGCGCCCGTTGTAGCTGCAGAACACGGTGGACGGCTGCAGCCAGCGGGCGAAGGTGGCCAGCATCGCGTCCTCGGCGGCCATCGTCGACATCAGCAACTGGCGGATGCGCAGGCCTTCGCCACGCTGCGGGCACACGTGCCAGTCGGCGGCGCCGATCATGAAGGCGCGGGTGCCAGTGCCGCCGGCCAGGCCGGTGGTCTCGGTATCGAAGAACAGCAGGTCGCGCGCGGCGACGTGCTCGTGCTCGCGCCTGGCGAAAGCCAGGGAAAGCGGTTCTGCGGGAATCGGTTGCGGCTGCAGCGACTCGATCAGGAACAGCCCCGGCGCGATTTCCTCGCCGGGGAGCTGGCGATCCTGGGCACTGGCGCGTGCCGGTGCGGCTCCACCACGCGAGCGCAGGCCGAGCAGGCGGTGCAGGCTGCCCACTTCCGGTCGACGCAACGGTGCGGCGGCCGTCACAGGCGCGGCAGCGCCGGTCGGCTTGTGGCGGATTTCCTGTTCGACCCAGGCGAACACCGAGCGCTCTGCCGGTGGCTGCCGTGCATCGTTGGCGGCTACCGGGGCCGGCGCCGGGGGGGGCGGCTCGGGTGCCACCGGCGTGACTGCTTTCGGGTCGCCGGCCTGCTTCCGCAGCAGGCGCAGCTTGTCCAGGCTCAGGCTCACGGTGCCAGCAGCTCCATCGGCTCGCGCGTGGTCACCACCAGGTCGCGCACGTGCTGGCAGGCTTCTGCGTCGAACAGGTCGAGCACGCGCAGCGCCAGCGCGCGCGGCGAGGTTTCATCTTCCTCCTGTGCAGCCAGCACCGGGCCGACACAGGCCGGGCAACCGGCCTTGCAGTCGCAACGCTGCACCAGTTCGCGCGCGCGCTGCACCAACTCGGCCTGGCGCTGCCACAGCGGCTCGCTCAGGCCAACGCCGCCAGGAAAGTTGTCGTACAGATAAACGGTCGGCACGAACTCCTGCAGCAGCTCCACCGCGCCAGGGTCGCCTTCGCTGCCGCGCAGCTGGCCACGGCCGCTCTGGTCGGCGATCGCGAACCAGGCACCATCGCCGTTGCCGACTGACTTCTGCAGATCGCGCGCATCGGCCATCACCGCCACGGTGGCGACGATGTGCAGGGCATACGCGGCGCCAAGGAAGCCATCCAGCGCATCCTGCTTGCTGGCGAACGCGCGCAGCAGCAGCGCCTGCGGCAGCTGCCACCACACCGCAGTGGTGTGCAGTTCCTGGTCGGGCAGGTTCACCGGCCCATAGCCGATGTTCTCGTGGGTGTAATAGCGGATCTTCTTGTAGCCGGCCACGCGACGCACCACGTGCACTTCGCCATGGTGCGAATCGCCACGGCCGGCCACGCCACCGTCGAAACGGTCCAGCACCTTGAGCTTGGTGAAGTCGATGCTGTCGGTGTAGTAATCCACATGCGTGCGGGTGACATAGGCCTTGCGGCCGTCCCAGTCCAGCGTCTCCACCTGGTAGGGCGTGGACTGCACCATGTGGATGGCGCCTTCGTACAGGGTGAGTGCGGCGGCGGAATAATCGACCTCGGCGATGATCTGCTGGCGGCCGTCGCTGCGGTCGACCACCACGAAGTTGCCGTCGGCCACCGCGCGCAGGCTCACCGCGTTGGCCGGATAGCTGTCGGCGATCCATTCCCAGCGCTCGCCTTCGCGGTGGATGACTTCGGTTTCGGCCAGCGCTTCCAGGAACACTTCCGGATCGATCGGGCCGAAGCCATCGCCAACCCGGAACGGCAGTTCGAAGGCTGCGCAGCGGATGTGGTCGAACAGGATCAGCGGCTGGTCAGGTGCAATGCGTGCATGTTCGGGCGAGGCCTCGGCGAAGAAGTCCGGATGCCGCACCACGTACTGGTCCAGCGGCTGCGAGCTGGCCACCATCACCCCCAGCGCCGGCTGCTGGCGGCGACCGGCGCGGCCGAAGCGCTGCCAGGTGGCGGCCACGCTGCCGGGATAGCCGTTGAGAATGACCACGTCCAGGCTGCCGATATCCACGCCCAGTTCCAGCGCCGACGTGCTGACGATGCCGTCGATGTTGCCGGCGCGCATCGCACGCTCGGTCTCGCGGCGCTCGGTGGGCAGGTAGCCGCCACGGTAGGCGCGGATGCGCGGCGGCTTGCGCGGGTCGTGGTCGAAGATGTCCTTCAGGTACTTGGTCAGCACTTCGACCATCAACCGGGTCTGCGCGAACACCAGGGTCTTCAGCCCGGACTTGATCGCGATGCGCGCGATGCGGTTGCTCTGCGAGCGTGCCGAGGCGCGCAGGCCCAGGTCCGGATTGATCACCGGCGGGTTCCACAGCAGTACCTGTTTCGGTCCGCTGGGCGCACCGGATTCGGTGATCGCGGTGACCGGTGCCTCGATCAACGCCTCGGCATGCGCCTGCGGATTGCCGATGGTGGCCGAGCACAGGATGAACTGCGGTTGCACGCCGTAGAACGCGCAGATGCGCTTGAGCCGGCGCAGCACGTTGGTGACGTGGCTGCCGAACACGCCGCGGTAGGTGTGTACTTCGTCGATGACGATGTAGCGCAGGTTCTCGAAGAACTGCGCCCACTTGGTGTGATGCGGCAGGATCGCCTGGTGCAGCATGTCCGGGTTGGACACCACGATGTCGCCATGCAGGCGGATCGCCTGGCGCGCATCACCCGGGGTATCGCCATCGAAGGTGAAGGCCTTGACGCCCAGATCGCCGGCACGGTTGAGTTCCAGCAGCTCGGCCACCTGGTCCTGTGCCAGCGCCTTGGTCGGGAACAGGTACAGCGCCTTGGCCTTGTCCTGCATCGCCGCGCTGACCACGGGCAGGGTGTAGCACAGCGACTTGCCGCTGGCGGTGGGGGTGACGATGGCCACGTGCTCACCACGCTGGCTGGCGTCCCAGGCCTCGGCCTGGTGGCTGTAGAGCTGCTCGATGCCGCGTGCCTTCAGGGCCGCGGCCAGGGCCGGCGGTACCGCATCGGGAATGGGGGCATAGCGGCCCTCGCGGCCGGGAATGGCAAAGCTGCCGGTGATGCGGTCCTGGTAGCGGCGCTGCAGGCGCGCGCTGAGCAGGGCGCCGTCACGGGCGGGCAGGCCATCGCGGGTGGCGAGCTTCTGCTCGGCATCGGCGGTGCGCTTGGCGAGTTCGTAAGCCATGGAAAGTGGAGCCGGGACGGATTGCGAGGGGTCACATGGCACCACATCCACGTCTCAGGATGTGAGACATCGCACACGGAGGGCGTGAACCGTTCAGTGCTCGCGTCCCGTGGCGCCGCCGCATCTCCCCTGGCTGAACAGCTGCCAGTGCAGCAACGAAATCTGAAGCCGGCATCCGTATCCTTGGGCGCTGGACGCAACCAACAGGGCGGATGGCTGTGGCACGACGTGGAACGCAGGGAGCACTCCTGGCCGGCATGCTGCTGGCCGGCATCGCGCAGGCGCAGCAGGCCGCGCCGGTATCGGTGCCCGATCCTGCACCCGTTCCCCCTGCTGATGCCCCGGCAGCAGCCACCGCGCCGATCTCCACCGCCCTGCCGCAGGACAACGTCACCACCCTCGGCGAGGTGCGTGCACTCAAGCCCGACGACGAGCCGCTGGACCTGTACCGCTTCAAGAACCCGGTGAAGTTCGGCGACAACCGCTTCAGCCGCGACTGGAGCGAGCCACCGTCACCGGAGCAGGTCAGCATGGGCGGCGGCTACATCATGATGGGCGTGGTCAAGGGCGTGCTGGCGGCGGGCCGGGGCCTGAACAAGCTCACCGGTGGCCCCGACCAGATCCAGTCCGCCATCGCCCGGCCACCGCCTGAGCTCAGTGCCGAACAGCGGCAGCGTGCGCTGCGGTTCTCCCAGCAGCAGGATGCCGGTGATGCACCGCCGGTGAAGTAGGCCGGTATATCCTGCCGGTTCCTCAACCGATAGCGCTGCCATGTTCCTGCGTTCGTTCTGCCTGCTGGCTGCATTGCTGCCCGCGTCTGCCTTTGCTGCCGGCATCGCCGGTGATGGCGCGTGCCGCAATGGCGCGTTCCCCTCCGAACAGAGCCGGTTCGCGCTGGCGCGGGTGGTCGACGCACCGCGCCTGTATCTGCTCGGCGACATGGACGGGTGCCCCGCCAAGGGCGAACCGGCCTGCCGCCAGCGCAGCTATGTGGTCAACGGCGATACGGTGGTGACCGGTCGCGACCTTGGCCGCTACCGCTGTGCGTTCTTCCCGAACAAGGTGGGTGGCAGCGCCGGCTGGGTGGACCGCAGCAAGCTGCAGCCGTTGCCGGTGGCCGTGCCAACGCTGCAGGACTGGGTGGGCCACTGGAAAGACGGCGACAACGGCCTGCGCATCACCGTGCAGGGTGGACGACTGCATGTGGATGGCGACGCCTACTGGCCTTCTGCCAACCCCACGCCGGAACAGCGCCCGTATGGCCCGAACATGGGCCAGGTGGAAGCGCGCGCGACGCCGCGTGGTGCTGATGTCGAGTTCGTCGAGGACACGTGCCGGGTGCGCGTGCACTCGCTGGGCGAGGTGCTGATCGTGGCCGACAACAGCGAATGCGGTGGCATGAACGTGCGCTTCAACGGCGTGTACCGGCGCGCGGGGAAACGCTGAAGGACGCATGACGGAGGGGGTCAGAGCCCTGTCGTGGGCGAAAGGGATCCGACCCCGGGTCAGCGCCGCCGCTCCAGCCACCACAGCAGCGAAGCGCACACCGTGAACGCCAGCCACCAGGGCCAGCGCGAGCCCGGCACGGGCTGCATCATCGCCGTGTTCGTCGGCCCGCTGACGGCCAACGCCCGCGTGGTTGCATCGATCATCGCCTGCTGGTGCAGTGCAGGTGCGGCCTTCGGGTCGAACACATAGCGCCAGACCGTGGTGTCGCCGTGCTGCAGGCGCTGCCAACCCGCCTCGCGCGGCCACCAGCCGGCGCAGCGCAGGGTCGACGTTGCGCCGTCAACGATCAGGGGCACGCTGTCTCCGCGCGCGTTGAAGACCTGCAGTGGCGCCTGCACGCCGCACAGCGCCTGCCGTTCGCCCGCCCAGCCGAGCGTCTGCGGCGACCACAGCGCATCACCGCTGCCCTGCGCACGCCCCAGCGTGGCGACGACGCTGCTCCAGAGTTCACCGTGGCGATCATCGCGTCCGGCCAGCACCCAGCGCCAGCTGTCGGTGATCGGCAGCAGGCCGATGCGACCCTTGCCGGCAGCGCGCCAGCCGCCGACGGCCTTGCCCGACCCATCCCGCAGCAGGGCGTTGCTGCCTGGCGCCTGCAGCGCCAGTGCTTCCAGCGCGGGCAGGGGCGCACTGTGCGAGCTGCGGTCAGCCTCCTCGCCGTAGCCGGTCGGCAGCGTTCCGGCGGCGAGCGGGCCGCGTCGTGCGGCGAGGACCGCGCTGTCGCCATCGCCGGGAAGTTCGAGGGCGTGGCTGCTGCCATCGCCCTGCACTGGCAGGCCCAGATCGCGGAGGCGCTGGCGCGCGCCGGCTGCAGGTGCGCCTGCACTGCGCAACAGAACGCCAAGGCCGTCACGCAACGCCTGCCGCACGGCAGCCAGCTGGCCGGCACTCAATGCGGTCAGGCTGCGCTCGTCCAGCAGCAACAGATCGCTGCGCGCGAGTGACGCTGCATCCAGCGCGACCGCGCCATCCCCCACGCTGACACCTGCCCCGGTATCGGCCTGTACCTGCACGCGGATGCCGGTATCGGCGGCCCAGCGGCGCAGGTACTTCAGCTCCGGGCCCGGCGCACTGGCACGCACCAGCATGCGCAGCGGTGCCGCCGGCAGGGTCTGCTGCGGTACCGGCGCGCTGTCCACCACATGACCGCCGGCATCGAGCAGGCGCAGCTGGAACACGCTGCGGCCCTCGGCGCGGGCGATGCCGCTGAGCTGCACGTGACCGTCCTCGGCAACGTCCACGCGATCGACCACGCTGTCGGCGGGGTCAAGCAGTTCCGCCTTGGCCTTGGCGACGCCGCGCGCCTGTGCATGCACGTCGAAGCGTGCGCCGGGCGCGGTGTCGGCGGGTGGCTGCAGCGCGATCCACCCGCGCGTCGGAGCTACCGGCTGCCAGCGCACGTCGCGTGGCAGTACCGCGTCGCGGTCACGCGCGACCAGGCCGGCACCGACCAGCGTCAGCGTGGAAGCCGGATGCTGGCGCAGCGCCGTGGCCAGGTCCGGCACGCGCTGGCCCCCAGGCACATCGGCAGCCTCAGGCAACAGCAGCCGCGGGCCTGCGCTGGCCGGCAGCGCGCCGGCCTTGTCGGCATCGATTCCCAGCACGACCAGGCCGACCGCGGGTTGCTGGCCGGTGGGCGGGACCAGGCAGAAGTACAGCAGCGTGGCAGCGATCAGCTGCAGCGCAATCACGATCCACTGGCGGCCACGACGCGCGGCATTGCCACGCAGCTGGCGCACGCTGGCGATGACCACGATCAGGGCGAGTGCCAGCGCAATCCACAGGTTCACAGCGGAGGCGTTCATGGCTGTGCCTCCAGCGCATCAAGGTACCGCTGCCCCATCGCATCGGCGGCGTTGCGCCGCATTGCCTGCGGCAGGGGTCGCTGCAGCGCGCGCCATACCTGTGCGCGCAGGCGCTGGCGGCAGTCGCGGCAGCCGGGTTCGATGCGCAGCTGCTCGATGGCCGCGGCCAGGTCCAGCGCATCGGGCAGGTAGGCGGCATTGCGCTGCTGCCAGCTGGCGAGTGCGTCGAGGTCGGGCACGCTGGTGTCATCGCCGAGGCGCTGCCACGCTTCGACGATGGCCGGATCGGGCGGGGTGCGGGCGGCCAACGGCAGTTCACGGCTGGCCAGCCCAGCGCGATCGCCACCCAGCCGGCGGCCTTCATCGATCGGCGGCAGCTCCGGCCCCACCCGTGCCAGGTAGATGCGCTCGGCCTGCTGCACCTGCTTGATGAACCCCAGTGCCTTGTAGGCGAACGGCAGTGCCTGCTCCGGACGGCCCTGGCGCAGCTCGCCTTCGGCCGACCACATCTGGTCCAGCGCGGCCTTCAGCGTGGCGCGGGTCTGTGGGTCGAGCAGGGTCGCGGCCTCGGCATGGTCGTGGGTGTGGCCGTACTCCGACAGCACATCGGTGGCGCTGCCGAACACCGGTGGCGTATCGGCACTGGCCGCCTTGCCGCCGTGATCGTGGCCATGCGCGTCGTGCGCACCGGCCTCGGCGCCATGGTCGTGATCGTGATCGTGTTCGTCGTCGTGGCTGTCTGCGGTCGGCGCATCGCTGGTGGGCAGGTCGCTGGTCGGCGGTGGCTTCGGTGCACCTTCGCTTTCTTCGCCCAGGAACTGGCCATAGCGCAGGCGCAGGATGCGCTGGTCGACACCGATCGCATCGCTGCGTTTCACGAAGTCCTCGGCGGCGAGGCTGCGTCGCTGCCGGATCAGCGCTTCGGCATCGATGATGATCTGCCGCTGGCTGCGGAAATAGGCCGGCAGGGTCTTCTTGATGCGGCCTTCCAGTTCGGCACCGAGTGCAACCTCGGCGCTGGGCAGGCGCAGGATCACGCTGCTGCTGCGCCCGGTCTGCGGTGTTGGCGCGTGGTTGTCGCGCACTTCCAGCTGGGCGATGACATCGTTGCCCGGTTGCGCGCCCAGCGCAGCCAGATCAAGCGTGTGGGCGAAACGCCGCGCGGTGGCTTCGCCGCTGCCGGCAAGCGTCACGCTGCGTTTCACGAAGGTGATGTTCTCACCGCTGCCCTGGGTGGTGGTGATCGACAGCGTTGCCTGCGCGGCTACGCCATAGTCGTCGGTGGCCTCGAAGCGCAACGACCACTGGCGTTGCCCGGGCGTGCCCAGCACCAGGCTGGCGGCCGGCTCCAGCACGTGTACGCCGGGCGCGCGGTCGGCGACCACGTCCAGACGATGCAGGTCGGTTCCGGCCAACGCCGGCTCGCTCACCACGCGGTACAGCACCGGCGTGCGCGCCACATCCTGTGCCTGCCACTGGCCATCGTGTTCGTTCAGCGGCAACCGGCGACCATCGTGGAACTGCAGCCATGCCTTGTCCGGTGCGCGATCGAAGCGCAACGACCACGACAGCCGGCTGTCGGCGGCGACCTTGGCATCCAGTGCGTTCTGGGTGAGCGTGGCTTGGCCGGTATAGGCCGGCGCGTCGATGCGCATGCGGGTGGACTGCAGGTGCAGTGGGCCCGCGGCAGCCGTGCTGCCAGGCGCCGACGCACGGGCCGGCGCGGAGCCGGGGCTGGAACGTGGCCAGCCGAATGCCAGCGCAACGATGGCCAGGCCTGCGATCCAGCACAGCGCCAATGCTCCACGCGGCCAGCGCGGACGCAGTTCCGGCATCGCGCGTTCCAGCGTGGCCAGCACATGCGCGCGCTGGCGCTGCTGCAGCGGATTGAGGGTAAGCGCATCGGCAAACAGCAGGTCGGCACTGTCCTCACTGGCGCCGCTGCCATCGAGCTGGCGCTGCAACCACTGCGGGTCCAGCTGGCGGGAGCGTGCCGTGGCGAGCGCTGCGCAGGCAAGCAGGCCGATGGTGCCGATCACGCAGGCCATATCGAAGCCCGCCAGGCGCAGCGCCAGCACCGTTGCGGCCAGCGCCCACGGCAGGCCCAGCAGCAGGGTGACGAGCGCACGGCGGCGGCGCGCGTGCTGCCAGGCGAGCTGCAGGGTGTTCATGCGGGCCCCCTGCGTCGATGACTGCTGGCCATCCAGCGTTCCAGCGCGAACAGCAGCACGATGGCCAGCAGCAACCACGGGGTGAGCTTGCGCAGCGGCGGCGTTGCCGCAGGCAGTGCTGCCTGGCGGGGGGCCTGGTCCCGGGCATCGCCGAGGCGTGGCAGCGGAGGCGGCTGCAGAGCCAGCAGCAGCGCGCGTGGCAACTGCGGATCGCGCAGCGCAGCGTTGCCTGAGGCATCCCAGTCGCCGGGCAGAGACAGCAGGACACCGTGGCCGATGCGTTGCTGCCACAGCAGCGGGGAGCCCTCGGTGTTGCGCAGCAGGATGCTGGCCTCGGCGGCAGGCTTGCCGGCAGTCACTACACGTCCGCCGTCCTGCAGCCACGCCTGCCAGTTCGCCGGCAGTGCGCCAGTGCGGCTCCACACGCCGATCTCGCCGCGCTCGGGCAGCGCATCCGCCACCAGAGGCGCGAGCGGCGCCTGCCTGCCCCACGCGCGCTGCAGTGCATTCAACCAGTGCTGGACGGCGGCCGAAGCATCGCTGTGCACGCGCAGGCGCGGCAACGTTGCGGCACTCGGTTGCTCACTCACCGGTATCGGCTGCGGACGCCACTGCACCTCGCGCGACAGCTGCAGGCGTGCGCCGTCCAGGCCGGGCAGGGGATCGGGAACGTGCACGGTCAATGCGGTGCCCGCAGGCAGCTGTGCGTCCAGTTCGCGCAGCAGGCTGGGCAGGGAAGCCGTGGACGCGGGTGGCACTTGATCAATGGCCGGGAAGCCGGGCGCCAGCCAATGCCAGTTGCCCGCTTCGGCGGTGCCGCGTAGTGCGGTCGCGTCCAGCCCTGGGGCTACGACCGTCCACGCAGTGGGGGCTGGCGCAGGCCCGGTCAATGCAGGTCGTGCCAGCAGCAAGGCCAACGCGGCAAGCAACAGCAGGCGCACCAGCAGCAACGGCCAGTCATCGAAGCGGATGCGCTGGCGCGGCCGGATCTGTGCACGCAGCCAGCGCAGCGCGGCGAAATCCAGCGGTGTGTACGGATGGCGGCGGGCGAGGTGGATCAGCAGCGGCAG
Organism: Stenotrophomonas sp. YJH_SMC_82; assembly: GCF_059368875.1. Lineage (NCBI taxonomy): Bacteria > Pseudomonadati > Pseudomonadota > Gammaproteobacteria > Lysobacterales > Lysobacteraceae > Stenotrophomonas > Stenotrophomonas sp. YJH_SMC_82. The sequence continues at coordinate 256,658 of NZ_JCAFSE010000005.1, read as the reverse complement.
CAACCCTGCAGCGAGCGCGGCCAGGCCCAACGGGAACAGCAGGGTCATGCGCCGCCCCTGCGGCCAAACAGTGCCTGCAGTGGTTGGTCCAGCGGCTGGTCGAGCCAGCCAGTGGCACTGGCGATGCCGCTGGCCTGCAGGCGCGACTGCAATGCGTTGCGTGCGTCAGCGAAGCGTTGCAGGTAGTCGGTGCGGATCGCCGCGCCATCGCCCAGCAGTTCCTCGCCGGTCTCCGGATCGCGGAAGCGATGGCCTGCGCCGAACGGGAAGTCACGCTCGTCGGCGGTGAGGATCTGCAGCAGTGCCACTTCGCGGCGTGCGCTGGCCAGTTGTTCCAGCAGCACAATGCCGGCCTCGTCAAAACCGTCGCCGATCGCCAGCAGCAGGTCGCCCGGGCGCACGCGCTCCCACAGCGGGCGCAGGCGATCGGCCACAGGCCAGCCGCCACGCGCCTGCAGCGCATGCAGTTGCAGGTGCACGCGATCACGCTGGCGTGCGCCGTTAGCTGCGGGCACCAACTGCAGTCCATCGCCATTGATCGCCAGCAGGCCGAAACGGTCGCCCTGCTGCAGGGCCAGTTCCACCACGCAGGCGGCCACACCGCGCATGTGGTCCAGGCGGATGCGCTGCGGTGCCGCGCGATCGGCCTGGCCGGCCGAGGCGGTGGCATCAAGCAGCAGCCAGACCGTGATCGGGCTTTCGCGTTCGGATTCGCGCACGAAGAAGCGGTCCGAGCGTGCATACAGCTTCCAGTCGATCTGGCGCAGCTCATCGCCTGGTTCGTAGGCACGGTACTGGGCGAATTCGAGGCCGGCACCGCGGCTGCGGCTGGCGTGCTGGCCGATGCCACTGGCGCCACTGGCCAGGCGTGGCCGCACGCGGAGCGTGCGCAGGCGCGCACGCAGTTCCGGTGGCAAGGTCAGCGGGGTACCGGCGTTCACGGGTGGCTCAACCCGGGAACGGCACGGCCTGCAGCAGGGCGGCGACCACGTCGTCGGCACGCTTCTGCTCGGCCTCGGCGGCGAACGACAGCAGCAGGCGATGGCGCATCACCGGCGCGGCCAGCGCCTGCACATCCTCGCGGGTGGCGGCAAAGCGGCCCTGCAGCAATGCGCGCGCTTTTGCCGCCAGCACCAGCGACTGTCCGGCGCGCGGGCCCGCGCCCCACTTCACCCACTGGTTGATCGCGGCGGGTGCGCCTTCGCCTGGGCGGCTGGCGCGCACCAGGCGGGTGATCCAGGCCAGCACATCCGGGCTGACGTGCACCTGGCGTACGGCGGCCTGCAGCGCGATCACCGCCTCTGCATCCATCACCTTCGGCACCGCGTCGGTGGCGCCGCCGGTGGTCTGTTCCAGGATCTGCCGCTCCTCGTCCTCGCTGGGGTAATCCACCAGCACGTGCAGCAGGAAGCGGTCCAGCTGCGCTTCCGGCAGTGGGTAAGTGCCCGCCTGCTCGATCGGGTTCTGTGTGGCCAGCACGAAGAACGGCGCCGGCAGTGCGTAGGTGGTGCCGGCGTAGCTGACCGTGCGTTCCTGCATCGCTTCCAGCAGTGCGGCCTGGGTCTTGGGCGGGGTGCGGTTGAGTTCGTCTGCCAACAGCAGGTGGGTGAAGATCGGGCCCTGCTGGAAACGGAAATGGCGATGGCCGGTGCCGTGGTCTTCCTCCAGCAGTTCGGTGCCGAGGATGTCGCTGGGCATCAGGTCGGGGGTGAACTGCACGCGCCGGAACTGCAGTTCCAGCGCCTGCCCGAGCGAGCGCACCAGCAGGGTCTTGCCGAGCCCGGGCGCGCCTTCCAGCAGGCAGTGGCCGCCGGCCAGCAGGCCGATCAGCAGCTGCTCGACCACGGTGTGCTGACCCACCACGGCGCGTGCAAGCGCGGCGCGCAGCGCATCCAGGCGTGGCAACAGGGAATCGAGGTCGGGGGAAGTCATGGGCGTGCAGGTCCTATCAATTGTTCAACGCGTACATCACGATGTTGACGCCGAAGCGGGTGTTGTCTTCGGCCAGGAAACGCTTGTTGCGCCAGTCGTAGTCCCACTCGCAGCCGTAGTCCTTGTTGCTGTAGAGCAGCCCCAGGCGGCCATCGACCTCGATGCCCTTCAGGTAGTCGTGCACCAGGTCGTCGCCCCAGCCATTGAGTTCGAAGCTGGTGGCCGGCGGGCCATCGGGGAAACGGAAGAAGCTGCGGTACAGCGGGTGGCTGTTGGGCAGCTTCTGCAGTGCCCTGGGACCAAACAGGCGGCCCATCTGTGCCTCGAACGAGGTGGCGAACAGCCCATCGATATCGTGGTTGCAGTCGTCGACGAAGACGAAGCCGCCATTGCGCACATAGCGCACGAAGTTCTGCCGCTCGGCGGCATTGAACTCCACCAGCGTGTGGCCGGCCAGGTAGCAGAACGGCGCTTCCAGCATGCGCGGGTCGGCCAGTGCCACCACGTGCTCCTGCGGGTCCACGCGCAGCGAGGTGTAGTCGATCAGCGAGGTGATCAGGTTGGACGGCATGCGCGCGTCCACGTCCCAGTCACCGGAGTCGTACTGCAGGCGGGTGAACCAGAAGTCGTAGCGCGAACTGCGCGGGCCTGCCTGTGCCCAGGCCGGCAGCGCCGCCGCCGAAGCGGCAGCGGCCAACCAGCGCAGGCAGGCCCGGCGATCCATCAGACGGCGTCGGACAGCGAGGTGAAGGTGAAATCGCGCAGCTTCATCGGCGGGATCATCATCACGTAGCTGGACTCATCACCGGCCACACGCACCGGCTTGCCCAGCTCTTCGATGTTGTTGAGCATGATCACCGGCGACTCGTTGAAGCGGAAGTTCTTCACCGGGTGCTTGATCTGGCCGTTCTCGATGTAGAAGGTGCCGTCGCGGGTGAGGCCGGTCAGCAGCACCGTCTGCGGATCGACCATGCGGATGTACCAGGTACGCGTGACCAGGATGCCCTTCTGGGTGCCACGCACCAGCTCGGCGGTGCTTTTGTCGCCACCGCTCATCAGCAGGTTGCCCGGCGAGGCCTTGGCGGTCTTGCCCTGCTTCTGCGCCCAGAAGCGCGAGTAGTCCAGGTTGGCGATCTTGCCGTTCTCGATGATGGCCATGCGCTCGCGCGGCAGGCCTTCGTTGTCCCACGGCAGCACCGGTGCGTCCGGATGCCACGGATCGGCGATCATGGTCACGCGCGGGTCGTAGACCTGCTCGCCCAGCTTGTTGCCACCACCCTTCTTCGACAGGAAGCTGCGGCCTTCATCGGCCGAGCGCGCACTGAAGAAGTTCATCATGAAGCTGATCAGGCCTGCCGCTGCGGCCGGCTCCAGGATCACCGTGTACTTGCCCGGTTCCAGCGCCTTGGCTTCGGCCGACTCGGTGGCCTTGCGCATGGCGATGCGGATGTCCTGGTCGGCCTTGAAGTCGGCCGCATCCTTCAGGTTGCGGCCGACCCAGCCCGAGCCGCGGCCATCTTCAGTGCGCACGGTGCAGGTGTAATCGAAGTTGGTGGTGCGCTGGTAGGCGAAGTTGCCGTTGCTGTTGGCGGTGGCCTGGAAGCCCTGGCCGTCCTCGAGGAAGCCGGCGGCGATCAGGCCGTGACCACGGCACGGGGCGATCGAATCGGCGGCGACCTTGGCACGGAACGCCGGATCGATGGCAGCAGTGGATTCGCTGAAGGTGGGGCTGGCGCGGTAGCTCTGCTTGCCGATGGCCGGCATGAACTCCGGGTTCTCCGGGGCCAGGCGGGCCAGGTCTTCGGCACGGCGCACCACGCGTTCCAGCGCGGCATCGTCGAACTCGTTGATCGAGGCGGTGCCGACGCGCTTGCCGAAGGCGACGGTGACTGCCAGTTCGGTGTTGTCGACGATGCCACTGGTGGAGACATTGTTCAGCGCGAAGCGGATGTTGCCGCTGATCGCGCCGGCCAGCACGGCGGTGCACTCGTCGGCCTTGGACAGGGCGATGACCTTGTCGAGGATGGCCTTGGCCTGGGCTTCGGTGAAGATACTCATGGTGTAAGGGCTCCTGACCGGTCAGCCGAGGCTGCGTGCGGTGTTGATGACGTTGATGCCGTTGAAGCGCGCGGTGGACGAGCCGTGCGAGACCGCCGAGACCTGTCCCGGCTGGCCCTTGCCGTCGAAGAACGAACCGCCCAGGCGGTAGTCGCGTTCGTCGGCCACGGCGGTGCAGGCGTTCCAGAACTCCGGCGTGCGGATCTGGTAAGCCACGTCTTCCAGCATGCGGGTGATCTGGCCGTTCTTGATCTCGTAGAACAGCTGGCCGCCGAACTGCGCGTTGTAGCGCTGCTGGTCGATCGAGAACGAGCCATCACCGATGATGTAGATGCCGTTCTCCACGTCCTTGATCAGGTCCGGCACGCTCAGCGGCGTCTTGCCCGGTGCCATCGACACGTTGGCCATGCGCTGGAACTGTACGCTGGACCACGAGTCGGCATAGCAGCAGCCGTCGGACTCGGTCTTGCCGAGGATGTGGGCCTGGTCGCGGATGGTCTGGTAGTCCACCAGCTTGCCGTTGCTGATCAGGTCCCAGCGCTTGCACTTCACGCCTTCATCGTCGTATGCCACCGCGCCGAGGCTGCCGGGCTGGGTCTTGTCGGCGAAGATGTTGACCAGCTCGCTGCCGTACTGGAAATGCTGTTCGCGCTTGTCCAGGGTGGCGAAGCTGGTGCCGGCGTAGTTGGCTTCGTAGCCGAGCACGCGGTCCAGTTCCAGCGGGTGGCCGATCGACTCGTGGATGGTCAGCCAGGTATGCGACGGATCGAGCACCAGATCGTACTTGCCAGGCTTCACCGACGGGGCCTTCAGCTTTTCCTGCGCCTGCCGGGCGGCGGCGATGGCGTCTTCCTTCATGTCGTAGGAAGAACTGTAGTTGACCACGCCATTCGGGCTGACCACCTTGCCGGCGGCGGCGCCGTCCAGGTACTCGTAGCCCAGGCCCATCGGCGAGGACAGGCCCGAACGGGTGCGGAACTTGCCGCTGCTCTTGTCGATGGCGGTGACCGTCATCGGCGCCCAGATGCGGTGCACGTCCTGGTCGATATAGGAACCATCGGTGGAAGCAAAGTACTTCTGCTCGTTGACCAGGAACAGCATCGAGTTGACGAAGCTGGCACCAGCGCCCATTGCGGCAGCGTTGACGTCCAGCAGCAGGCCGACCTTGTCCTTGATCGGCACCTCCATCGCATTCTTGCGGATCGGCGTGCGCCAGCTCACCTCACCCACGCCCGGCGCCTTGGCCAGCTGCACCGGTGCGGTCTGCACGCCGGCATTGGCCTTGGCGATGGCCGCCGCCTGCTGCGCGGCCCTGGCCACGTCGGCGGTACCCAGTGCGTTGGTGGCGGCAAAGCCCCAGGCGCCGTTGACGATCACGCGGATGCCCACGCCGGTGGACTCGGTGTTCACCACGTTCTGCACCTTGTCCTCGCGGGTGATCACGAACTGCCGCAGGTAGCGGCCGATGCGCACGTCGCAGTAGGTGGCACCGGCGCTGCGCGCCGCCTGCAGCGCCGCGTCGGCCAGGCGCTTCTTCAATGCCGGGTCGAGGCTGGACTGCAGCTGCTCGGCGGCGATCACCTTGCCGAAGAAGGAGGGCACGATCAGCCCGCCCGCGGTAAGCCCGGTCAGGGCCAGGAAGTCACGTCTTTGCAAGGCTGCTCTCCATGTCGAAGGATGGGTGGCTCAAGCGCCGAGACTGCGCGCGGTGTTGATGATGTTGATGCCGTTGAAGCGGGTGGTGGACGAACCGTGCGAGACCGCCGAGACCTGGCCGGGCTGGCCCTTGCCGTCGAAGAACGAACCGCCCAGGCGGAAATCGCGTTCATCGCAGATGGCCGTGCAGGCATTCCAGAATTCCGGCGTGCGGATCTGGTAGGCCGCATCCTCGATCATGCCGGCGATCTTTCCGTCCTTGATCTGGTAGTACAGCTGGCCACCGAACTGCGCGTTGTAGCGCTGCTGGTCGATCGAGTACGACCCCCGGCCGTGGATGTAGATACCGTTCTCCACGTCCTTGATCATGTCCTCGACGCTGAGCGGCTGCTTGCCCGGCGCCAGCGAGACATTGGCCATGCGCTGGAACTGCACGCTGGACCAGGAATCGGCGTAGCTGCAGCCATGCGATGCATCGCGGCCGAGGATATGGGCTTCATCGCGGGTGGCCTGGTAATCGACCAGGATGCCGTCGCGCACCAGGTCCCAGCGCTGGGTCTTGACGCCCTCGTCGTCGTAGCCGACCGCACCGAGGCTGCCCGGCTGGGTCTTGTCGGCGAAGAAGGTGACGATGTCGCTGCCCCAGCGGAAACCCGCATCGCGCTTGTCCAGCGTGGCGAAGCTGGTGCCGGCGTAGTTGGCTTCGTAGCCGAGCACGCGGTCCAGCTCCAGCGGGTGGCCGACGTTCTCGTGGATGGTCAGGAACAGGTTGGACGGGTCCAGCACCAGGTCGTACTTGCCGGGCTTCACCGACGGCGCCTTCAGTTTCTCGCGCGCGTGGCGGGCGGCCGCAATGGCGTCCTCGACCGGGTCGTAGGAATCGCGGTAAGCGGTGATGCCACCGGGCAGGTGCACCTTGCCGCGCGCATCGCCATCGAGGAACTCATAGCCCATGCCCATCGGCGAGGACAGGCCGGCGCGGGTGCGGAACCTGCCGCTGGCCTTGTCGATGGCGGTGGCGGTGAACGGCAGCCAGATGCGATGGATGTCCTGGTCGATGAACGAGCCATCGCTGGAGGCGAAGTACTTCTGTTCGTTGACCAGGAACAGGGTGGAATTGATGTAGTCGGCGCCCGCATCCAGCGCGGCGGCATTGAGGGCCAGCAGCAGTTCGACCTTGTCCTGGATCGGCACCGCCATCGCGTTCCTGCGGACGGGGGTCTGCCAGCGCACCTCCCCGACCGGCGGCGTCGGCGCCAGCTGCACCGGCCGGGTCTGGATGCTGGCGTTGGCGCGGGCGATCGCGGCCGCCTGCTCGACCGCAGCGCGTACGGCGGCCTCGGTCTGCTGGTGGGTGGCAGCGAAGCCCCAGGCCCCGTTGACGATCACCCGCACGCCCACGCCGGACGATTCGCGGTTGGTCACGTTGCCGACCTGATGCTCGCGGGTGATGACCGACTGGTTGAGGTAGCGGCCGATGCGCACATCGCAGTAGCTGGCCTTGGCCGTGCGTGCGGTGGCCAGCGCCACGTCCGCCAGGCGCCTGCGCTGGAGGGTGTCGACCGGGGCGAGCAGTTGCTCGGCGGCGATGGCACGGGAATGCGGCAGCAGCAGGCCCGCCAGGCCCAGACCGGAAAAAGCCAGGAACTCACGTCGTTGCACAGCGTTTCTCTCTCTCGCTTGCGTGCGGCCGGCAACGGGCCGAGCCGATCACGTCAACCACTCGACTTTCGCCAGCGCGGGGCATCCGGGCAAGTGACTGCAGTCATGGTTGGGGGTGTTTCGGCAGGGCTTGCAGCCCTGCACCTGCTCAGAGCCGGAGCAACAGCCACAGCAACAGCGGGCTTGCTGAGGGATGGCGGCGCGGTGTGGGTGGGCAGGACACGCCGTTAACCCCCCTCCGGGGTCCGGCCCAGCCGCTGGCGGCTGTGCGTTCGGGCGCTTGCGAAGCAGTGCTTCGCAAGCAAAGCGCCCTCACCCATGGGGGCTCGATGGCGCCATCCATGGCGCCAACGGTCCTGCCCACCCACACCGCCCCGCCTCTGACAGATTCCGTGCGCTGCTGGTAGGTGTCGACCTTGGTCGACACATCTGTCAGATATCGAATGAAATTCGGGGTCAGATCCGTTTTCCTGCGGAAAACGGATCTGACCCCAAGATGTTTCCGACAGATCGCGGCCAACTGTCGAAGGCGGGGTGGGTCCGGTGGCAGGGGCGTGAGCGCCATGGATGGCGCGACCGAGCCTCCATGGACGGATTTACGGCGTCCCCTGCCACCGGATCCACACCGCCATCCCTCAGGAAGCCCGCTGTTGCTGTTGCTTTGGCTGTTGCCGTTGCTGTGGCTTGAAGCAGGTGCAGGGCGCAGCCCTGCTCGGAACACCCCCCTCGTGCACAATGGGGCCGACCCCGCCCGGACACCGTCCTGATGTCGAGCAAGCCGCATTCAGAAGCCTGCGAGCGCAACCGCGAACCGATCGCCGCCGCACTCGACCCGTGGATGGGCGACCGCCATCGGGTGCTGGAAATCGGCAGCGGCACCGGCCAGCACGCGGCCTTCTTCGCCGAGCGTTGGCCCTGGCTGCGCTGGCAGCCCAGCGACCATCCGGACCATCTGCCCGGCATCGAGGCCTGGCGCGCGGAAGCGGCGCTTCTGAACCTGCTGCCGCCGGTGGCGCTGCAGGTGGAACTGCCACCGGCGCCTGGGCTCAGCCTGCCACAGAGCAGCACGTTCGACGCCGCGTTCAGCGCCAACACGCTGCACATCATGAGTTGGGCGCACGTGCAGGCGTTGTTCGCCGCGCTGCCATCGGTGCTGCGTCGCGGCGCGCTGCTGGCGGCGTACGGCCCGTTCAACTACGGCGGCCGCTACAGCAGCGACAGCAACGCGCAGTTCGATGCCTGGCTGAAGGCGCGCGACCCGCGCAGCGGCATCCGCGATAGCGAAGCGGTGCAGGCGCTGGCCGCCGACCACGGATTCACCCGCCTGGGGGATGTGGCGATGCCGGCCAACAACCGCCTGCTGCTGTGGCGGTTGGGGTAAACCATCGGTAGTGCCGGCCGCTGGCCGGCAACCGATTGCCGGGATGAATGCCGGCCAGCGGCCGGCACTCCCTTCAGGCCACCTGCACGATATGCAGCGCCTTCGGATTGCGCCACTGCGCCAGCAGGGCCGCTTCGCGCGCCTTGGCCTGCTCGAAATGCGCTTCCTTGACGTGGCCGAAGCCGCGGATGTGCTCGGGGATGCTGGCAATCTCCACCGCCAGGGCCAGGCGGTCGTCATCCAGGCCGTCCAGCAATACCTGCACGGTGGCCTCGTAATCGCCGATCAGCTTGCGCTCCATGCGGCGTTCCGCGGTGCGCCCGAATACGTCGAAGCGGCCGCCACGCAGGAACTTCAGCCTGGCCAACAGGCCGAAGGCCTTGAACATCCACGGGCCGTATTCCTTCTTCAGCAACCGGCCCTGCTCATCCTTCCTGGCGAACAGCGGCGGCGCCAGGTGGAAGCGCAGCTGGTAGTCGCCCTCGAACTGCTGCTGCAGGCGGCGCTGGAAGTCGCCACTGGTGTACAGGCGGGCCACTTCGTACTCGTCCTTGTAGGCCATCAGCTTGAACAGGTAGCGGGCCACGGTCTCGGTCAGCGCCGTGGAGCCGCCGATGCGGTCGGCTTCGGCGGTGCGCACGCGCTCGACCAGGCGGCGGTAGCGGTTGGCGTAGGCCGCATCCTGGTACTCGACCAGGAACGCGGCGCGGCGCTCGATCATTTCATCCAGCGAGCGCGACAGGCGGGCGTCATCCAGCGGCAGGAACGCCACGTCGCCACCGCGCGAGGGCAGGCCGCGCAGTTCGCGTTCGTCGCCGGTGTTGCGCGGTGCCGCAGTGGCACCCCATTCATTGCCCTCCCACTCGCCTGGCGGCAGCGGATGCAGCGGGCCCGGGGTGGATTCGGCATCGGTGTGGCGGTTGCGCACCAGGCCGGCCGCCTGCTGCACGGCCTGCGGATCGACCACGGCCAGGCGGCCCCACGCAAAGGCCTGCTGGTTCATCGCCACGGCGGCGCCATTGAGCTCGATGGCGCGCATCAGGGAGTCGAACGACAGCGGCACCAGGCCCTGCTGCCAAGCGTAGCCGAGGATGAACAGGTTGGCGGCGATGGCATCGCCCAGCAGCGCGGTGGCCAGCTGGGTGGCATCGAGCAGCAGTGGTTCCTGGCCGCCCAGTGCCACGCGCACGCCGGCGATGATGTCGGCGGCGGGGAACTGCATGTCCGGGCGCGTGGTGAACGTGCCCGGCATCGCTTCGTAGGTGTTCAGCACCACCTGCGAACGGCCGGCGCGCACCTTCGACAGCGCCCAGTAATCGTTGACCACCACCATGTCGCAGCCCAGCACCAGGTCGGCTTCACCGGCGGCGATACGCACGGCGTGGATGTCTTCAGGGCGACGGGCAATGCGGATATGCGTGGTCACCGCGCCGCCCTTCTGCGCCAGGCCGGTCTGGTCGAGCACGGTCGCGCCCTTGCCTTCCAGGTGGCCGGCCATGCCCAGCAGCGCGCCGATGGTCACCACGCCGGTACCGCCGACGCCGGTGATCAGGATGTTCCAGGGCTGTTCCAGGCTGTCGCGAAGGGTCGGTGCCGGCAGGTTGTCCAGCAGCGTGGACGCATCGCGCTTGCTGCCCTTGCGCGGCTGGCCACCGTGCACGGTGACGAAGCTCGGGCAGAAGCCGTTCACGCAGGAATAGTCCTTGTTGCAGTTGGACTGGTCGATCTCGCGCTTGCGCCCGAACTCGGTTTCCTTCGGCAGCACCGACACGCAGAAGCTCTTCTTGCCGCAGTCGCCGCAGCCTTCGCAGACCAGCGAATTGATCAGCACCCGCTTCTGCGGGTCTTCCAGCTTGCCGCGCTTGCGGCGGCGGCGCTTCTCGGTGGCGCAGGTCTGTTCGTAGATCAGGATCGAAACACCCTTCACTTCGCGCAGGCGCTTCTGCACTTCGTCCAGCTCGCTGCGGTCATGGAACTCGACGTCGCTGGGGAAGTGCTCGCGCTGGCCGGTCCACTTGCCGATGTTGTCCGACAGCACCACGATGGTGTGGATGCCTTCGGCGCGCATCTGCTTTGCGATGTCCGGCACGCTCAGCGGACCGTCCACCGGCTGGCCGCCGGTCATCGCCACCGCATCGTTGTAGAGGATCTTGTAGGTGATGTTGACGCCGGCAGCGACCGCCTGGCGGATCGCCAGCGAACCGCTGTGGAAGTAGGTGCCGTCGCCGAGGTTCTGAAACACGTGCGGGGTATCGGTGAACGGCGCCTGCCCGGCCCAGGTCACGCCTTCGCCGCCCATGTGGGTGAAGGTATCGGTGCTGCGGTCCATCCAGGTCACCATGTAATGGCAACCGATGCCGGCCAGCGCACGCGAGCCTTCCGGCACGTTGGTGGACGTGTTGTGCGGGCAGCCGGAGCAGTAGTGCGGCACGCGCGGAAAACTGGCGCGCGGCAACGCAAGTTCGGCTTCCTTCTCCTGCATCCACTGCAGGCGCTGCTCGATCGATGCGTTGTTGAAGAACTTCTGGATGCGGCGACCGATCACGCCGGCGATGGTGGCCGGGGTCAGTTCACCGGTGGACGGCAGGATCCACTCGCCGCTCTCGTCGTACTTGCCGACGATGGACGGGCGCTGGCCCCAGCTGGCCGGCCAGTTGAAGAACTGTTCCTTCATCTGGCGCTCGATGAAGGCACGCTTCTCCTCCACCACGATGATGTCTTCCAGGCCCTGCGCGAAGCGCGCGATGCCCTGCGGCTCCAGCGGCCAGGTCATGCCGACCTTGTACACGCGGATGCCGATGTCGGCGCAGGCGGCTTCGTCCAGGCCCAGGTATTCCAGCGCCTGCAGCACGTCCAGGTAGCTCTTGCCGGTGGTGACGATGCCCAGCCGCGCGCGCGGCGCATCCATCACCACCTTGTCGATGCCATTGGCGCGGGCGAACGCCTGTGCAGCCTTCACCGCATAGCGGTGCAGGCGCATTTCCTGGTCCAGCGGCGGGTCCGGCCAGCGGATGTTGAGGCCGCCGGTCGGCATCTCGAAGTCTTCCGGCAGCACGATGCGGCGCGCCATCGGATCGACCTCGACCGAGGCCGACGATTCCACCGTCTCGGCGATCGTCTTGAAGCCGACCCAGCGGCCGGTGTAGCGGCTCATCGCCCAGCCCAGCAGGCCCATGTCCAGGATGTCCTGCACGCCGGCCGGATTCAGCACCGGCATCATGGCGCTGACGAACTCGTCCTCGCTGCCATGCGGCAGGGTTGAACTGCGGCAGGCGTGGTCATCGGCGGCCAGCGCCAGCACGCCGCCATGGCGCGAGGTGCCGGCGGCATTGGCGTGCTTGAACACGTCGCCGCAGCGGTCCACGCCCGGGCCCTTGCCGTACCACATGCCGAACACGCCCTGCACGTTGGCGCCGGGGAAAAGGTTGGTCTGCTGGGTGCCCCACACCATGGTGGCGCCCAGGTCCTCGTTCAGGCCGGGGGTGAACTTCACCTTGGCCGCGTCCAGGTGCTTGCGCGCGCGCCACAGCTCCAGGTCAAAGCCGCCCAGCGGGCTGCCACGGTAGCCACTGACGAAACCGGCGCTGTCGATGCCTTCGTGCGCGTCGCGCAGCCGCTGCATCAACGGCAGTTTCACCAGCGCCTGCACGCCACTCAGGTAGATCCGCCCCTCGTTGCGGGTGTACTTGTGGTCGAGCGTGTAGTCACGGTCGATCAGGTCGGCGGAAGAGGGCGAAGTGAGTTGCGCGGTACTGGTCATGGCTGGCCCGGTCAGGATCGGCTGGCACCGGCCGCGTGCAGGCACGCGGCGGGAAAGGCGCGAATTGTAGCAGCGAGGCCCGACCGCCCCGGCACTCGCGCCGGCGGCCATGCTGGGGTTAGGATCGGGGAGAGAGAGAGGGAGGCTGCGGTTGCGGCCTGGGGAGAAGGGATGTCAGTTGCAGCAAAGATCCTGGGCAGCATGTTGCTGGTCTCGGGAACGGCCCCCGTGTGGGCCGCGCCGGCGGTGCCGGCACCACAGGAGTTCTACTTCGACAGCGATGCGGCCGCCGTGCCCATGATCGTGGTCCAGTCCGACGGGGATGCGCTGGTGGCGCAGCTGCTCAAACAGCGCGAGCGCGGCCGGCGTACCGTGGAGGCCACCGTGCAGCTGGCGTCGGTGGCCATTGCGCAGGGCCGCACCGAGCTGGGTGAACAGCTGTATCGCGAAGCACTGAAGGATGCGCCGGTGCAGGGCAGCCTGGGCCGTAGCGTGCGCTGGAATTACGGCTGGGACCTGCTGCGTCAGGGCCAGCCCGAAGCCGCCCTGGAGCAATGGCAGGCCGCTGCCGGTGGTTCGCTGAGCAAGCCGGGCTGGCTGCCACCCACCTATGCGCTGGCGCTGTGGCGGGCCGGGCAGAAGCAGGAGGCGGTGCAGTGGTATGCCGCAGCGGTGCGTACCGAGCCGACGCAATGGAGCGACAGCAGCCGCTTTGCGCAGTTGTTGCCGTTGTGGCGTGACGACGAGCGCGCCTCGCTGGCGGAAGTGCAGCAGGCCTGGGCGGCCGCGCCGCCGGCCTGGCCCTGAGGGAAGGGGGGGCCGGGTTGCACCCGGCACCCGCAGAGGCAACGGCTGGAGCAACTGCAGCAGCCGAAGCAACAGCGGGCTTCCTGCGGGATGGCGGGGCACTGTGGGTTTGCGGGGCCGCCGTAAACCCATCCATGGGGGCTTGGTCGCCGCATCCATGCGGCTCACACCCCGCAAACCCACAGTGCCCCGCCTTCGACAGGTTCCGGCGGCTGTTGGTAGGTGTCGACCTTGGTCGACACGGTAGGTCCACGCCATGCGTGGATGAAATCTGCCAGGGATATAAATCGAGCCGGGGTCAGATCCGTTTTCCTCTGGAAAACGGATCTGACCCCAGGGCCTCAAGAGCAGCCAGCCAACCGCTTTTGCTTTTGCTTCTGCTCTTTTTCTTTCTTCCACGTGGCTGATCGCCAACCGCAGCTGTTGCTTTCAGCAACCAGCCACGAGGGGCTGCGCCGTTCGCCGGAACCCCTCAATCGTCCGCGGAAACCGTCCGCCCCGACGCCCATGCCCGCAATGCCTCTACCTGCTCGGCCATCAGCACCGACAGCGGCCGCGTCGCACGGATCTCGTTCATCAGCAGCTCGGTATCCAACGGCCGGCCTTCGGCGTGCGCCGCATACAGCCCGGCCACGATCGCCTGCTCGATCTCGGCGCCGGAGAAGCCATTGGCCGCGGCCGCCAGCGCCGGCAGCGCGAAGTCGTCGCCGTTGAGCTGGCGTCGCCCCAGGTGCAGCCGCAGCAGCTCCACACGCACCTCAGGCGTGGGCAGGTCGACGAAGAAGATCTCGTCAAAGCGGCCCTTGCGCAGCAGTTCGGCCGGCAACTCGTGTACCTGGTTGGCGGTGGCGACGATGAAGACCGGCGCCTTGCGTTCGGCCATCCAGGTCAGCAGGTAGCCGAGCACGCGGCGCGATACGCCACCGTCCTCGCCACCGCTGGCCAGGCCCTTCTCGATCTCGTCCATCCACAACACGCAGGGCGCCAGCTGCTCGGCCGAGGCCAGCGCCTGGCGCAGGTTGGCCTCGGTCTCGCCGTGGTACTTGTTGTACAGCGCGCCCACGTCCAGGCGCAGCAGCGGTACGCCGAAGCCGGCGGCGGTGGCCTTGGCCAGCATCGATTTGCCGCAGCCCTGCACGCCCAGCAGCAACATGCCGCGCGGCGGATCCAGGCCGGCCGGTGCCGAGCCGGCGATGAAGGCCACCCGGCGCTGGCTGATCCAGCGCTTGAGCCGGTTGGCACCGGCCACGTCGCCGAAGCGCGCGCTGTCATGCTCGAAGAACAGGTGGCCGCTGCGGTTGAGCAGCTCGAACTTCAGCCGTGCCAGCTGCGGCAGGTCGTCGTCGCGCAGCGCGCCATCGGCGTAGATCAGCTGGCGGGCGATGCGGCGGGCATCGACCAGGCTCAGGCCCTGCAGGTTCTTCAGGATCTTCTTCACCGCCTCGCTGTCGACCTCGACACGGCGGCCGCCGTGTTCGCGCGCATAGGCGTCGGCCTCCTCGCGCAGCATCTTCAGCAGGGCGTTGGCATCGGGCAGGCGCGGGTTGAAGCGCACCGCCAGGGCCTCCAGCTCGGCCGGCAGCTCGACCTTGGCGCCGATCAGCACCAGCACATGCGGCTCGCTATGGCGGCGCTGGATCAGGTCGCGCAGCGCGCGCTGGTGGCTGGCATACCCCAGGTAGGGGTGGAAATCGAGCAGCAGGTAGACACCCCGCTGATCGGCCTGGCGGATCATCTGCAGGGCGGCGCTGGCATCGGGCGGGCCGACCGGCGGGTCCTCGCGGTCCAGGTCGATGCGACGCAGGCCCTCGGTGATGGACCAGCGGTGCAGGGCCCGCCACACGTGCATCAGCGTCTGCCGGAACAGCTCGACGATGCGGGCCTCATCCTGGGTCTCGATCACGATCAGGGGGGTATTGGCGCGGATCAGTGCGCTCAGGTCCTGCAGTTCGCTCATGCCGGTTCGATCCTTCGGGGGCGCCACGATAGCAAAGGCGATGGCCACTGGTTCAGCACGGTGCTACCTCCCGTCACCACCGCCGGTGTACGCTCGGGGCACGTACCCGGAAGCGAGGCTGGCATGAAGACGATCCTGGTGGCCGGTTCCAAGGGCGGGGTGGGCAAGACCACCGTCGCCACCCACCTGGCCGCGTACGCGGCATTGCAGGGCAAGGCCACGGTGATCGCCGATGCCGACCCGCAGGGCTCCAGCACCCGCTGGGCACAACGGCGTGCAGGGCTGGAAAGCGCGGTGCTCCCCATCGATGTGTATCGGAAGAAGCAGTGGGCGCAGAAGCTGCCCGACGGTACCGATACCGTCATCATCGATGCACCGGCCGGTGCGCTGGCCGACGATATCCCCCATTTCCTGGACGCGGCCGACGCCGTGGTGGTGCCGGTGCTGCCCTCGGCGCTGGATATCGAAGCCATCGTCGGCTTCCTCAACAGCCTGGCCCAGAACCCGCGCGTGCACAGCCGCAAGCTGCCGGTGGGGCTGGTCCTCAACCGCACCAAACCGTGGACCCAGACCTCGCAGCAGGCGCTGCAGATGCTGGCCGAATGGCCATACCCGGTGGTCGCGCAGCTGCGTGACAGCCAGAGCTACGTGGTCATGACCGGCCTGGGCCGCAGCCTGTTCGACTATCGCTCCGCCCAGGTGCGCGAACACCAGGCCGACTGGGAGCCGCTGCTGTCCTGGCTCAAGCTTTGATGCCTGCCTCACTTCTCCTGCTGCATCCTCTTCTCCATGGAAACCCGCGATGCGTGAACTGATCCTGCTGCGCCATGCCCATGCCGAACCCGCCGTTTCCGGCCAGGCCGACCTCGACCGGCCGCTGTCGCCGGTGGGGCTCGCCGAGGCCGAAGCCGCCGGCAAGTGGTTGAAGGAAAACAACCTGCTGCCCGACTGCGTGCTGTGCTCGCCGTCGCGACGTACCCGCGAGACCCTGGAAGCGGTGATGACGGCCATCGGCTATGTCGAAAAGCGCCTGGAAGACCGGATCTACGAAGCCACCCCGGGCACCCTGGCGGCGCTGGTGGACGAGCGTCGTGACCTGGACCGGGTGCTGATCGTCGGCCACAACCCGGGCCTGGAGCAGCTGGTGGCCCTGATGACCGACGGCACCAGCAGTGACTATCGCGGCATGCCGCCGGGCGGCGTGGCCGTGCTTGGCTTCCCGCGCGAGGCCTCGATCGAACCCGGCGTGGCCAGCCTGAACGCGTTCTGGTGGCCGTGATCCGATGAGCCTGGCGCGGCGCAGCCGCTTCCTGCTGCCCGCGTTGCTGGCGCTCGGCCCGGCCTGGGCCGCGGCGCCCCCACCGACCCCGTTGCCGCCCGTGTCCGCCGAGGCGCCACGGGTATTGCGCCTGGATACCCAGCGCTCGCGGATCGGCTTCGAGGTGCGCACCCGATTCGGCCAGCGCATCGAAGGCGTGTTCCCGCACTTCGAGGGGCGTATCGAGATCCTGTCCGACGGCCGTCACCAGGTGCACCTGAAGATGTTCACCCGCTCGGTGGAGATCCCCGGCAAGGCGCGCTATACCGGCTGGATGCGCGGCGAGGAGTTCTTCGATGCCGGGCGCCATCCGGTGGTCGAGTTCGACTCGCTGCCCTACTGGCCGGAGACCGTGGAGCAGGGCGGCGCCATCAACGGCCGGCTGACCCTGCGCGGCATCAGCCACCCCGAGTCATTGCAGGTCGAGAAGGCGGAGTGCGCCCGACCCGGCTATGATTGCGACGTCGTCAGCCGCGGTACCGTGCAGCGAGGCCGGTACGGAATGGACAGCTGGCAGCTAGCCTTGAGTGACCGAGTGACCTTCGTATTGCGTGCGCGCCTGAGCGAGGCGCCGAAACCGTGAACCTCCTGCTGCGCGTCCTGGCGCTGGCAACCGTGTTGCTGGGCAGCGGTTGTGCATCGCTCTCGCATGCCGAGCGTGACCGTGCCGAAGCGATTGCCGTGCAGGCGCGCTCGACCGACGTCGACTGCCAGCGCGCCGACCGCTGCGCGCAGGACTCGCCGTTGCGTGCGCTGGCGGGCCGGGCGTTCACCGAATCCACCCCGGAACAGCCACGCCACTACGCCACCCTGCTCGACGAGGGCGAGGGCGCCCTGGTCGCGCGCCTGAACCTGCTGCGCAGCGCCACCCGCAGCATCGACCTGCAGACCTACATCTTCGACAAGGACGACAGTGCCCGGCTGGTCATCGACGAGCTGCTGGCCGCGTCGCGGCGCGGGGTGAAGGTGCGGGTGCTGATCGACCAGCTCTCGGCGATCTCCGACCTGCAGATCCTCGGCGCCCTGTCCGGCGCGCACCAGAACTTCCAGCTGCGGGTCTACAACCCGACCTTCGGCAAGGCCCGGCTGAACTACTTCGACTATGCCGGCAGCGTGCTGTGCTGCTTCCGCCGCTTCAACCAGCGCATGCACAACAAGCTGCTGGTGATCGACGATGCGATCGGCGTGGTCGGCGGCCGCAACTACCAGGACGACTATTACGACTGGGACCGCGAGTACAACTTCCGCGACCGCGACGTGCTGATCGCCGGCCCGGAGGCGCGGGCGATGGCGGCCAACTTCGATGCCTTCTGGCGCGCCAGGCGCAGCGTGCCGGCCGAGCGCCTGAACGATGTCGGCCGCACCCTGCTGCGCGAGGGCGTGCCGACCCTGCCGCCGGCCAGCTTCCGCCGCCCCGAGCGGGTGGAGCGGGTCAGTGCCGAAGCCAATGACATGGACTTCGTCAGCCGTTCCTTCGTCGATACCGCGTTGCCGGTGGCCTCGGTGCGCTATGTCGCCGACCTGCCGCGCAAGCACCGGCGCGAGAAGGCCGATGCGCCGCTGGCCGGACAGCACGTGACCGAGCCGCAGCTGGATGCGCTGATCGCCGGCGCGCAGAAGGAAGTGATCCTGCAGACGCCGTACCTGGTGCTGTCCAAACCGGCGCAGAAGCTGTTCCGCGAGCTGCGCAAGCGACCGCAGCCGCCGCGCGTGGTGGTGTCCAGCAACAGCCTGGCGGCGACCGACAACCCGATCGTCTATGCGCTGTCGTACAAGTACAAGCGGCGCAACATGCGTGAACTGGGCTTCAACATCTTCGAATACAAGCCGTTCCCGCTGGATGCACCGGTCGATTACCGCAACCTGCTGCCCGACCCGATCGCCGCGCCGGAAGGCGACGACGACGGCGGGCGCAACCCGCTGATCGGCGGCAGTGCTGCCGGCAGCAATGCCGGCGACCGTCGCGATCGCGATGAGCACCCGGCACCCGCCGGCAAGCAGGGGGCGGTGAACCATCCGCGCACCGGCAGTGCCTACCAGAACGCGCGCGAGCGCCGCCGTGCGGCCGGCAGCGAGGTCGAAACCCGCCTGCTGCGCACCGAGACCCGGCCCTCGTTCCTGGGCAGCAAGGCGGTCAACAAGCCGTTGCCGGTCACCCGCAAGGGCGCGCGCATGGGCCTGCATGCCAAGTCGCTGGTGGTCGATCGCCGCATCGGCGTGGTCGGCACCCACAACTTCGACCCGCGCAGCGAGAACTACAACACCGAAGGCGCGGTGATCATCGATGACCCGGCCTTCGCCGAGCAGCTGGCCGAGAGCATCCTGCGCGACACCCACCCGCAGAACTCGTGGACGGTGGCGCCGCGGGCCAAGCCGCCGGTGCTGTCCGGGCTCAACTACAGCGTCGGCAAGGCCTCCGAAGCACTGCCGATCCTCGACTTCTGGCCGTGGCGCTATGCCACCGACTACGAGTTCAAGCCCGGCCCGGACTGCCCGCAGCCGTTGCCCCGGCAGGACCCGGGCTTCCACCGCTGCTATGTCGCCGTGGGTGATTTCCCCGAGGTCAATGTCGGCCCGAAGTGGCTGCTGGTACGCATGCTGACCGCATTCGGCGCCGGCCTCGTTCCCATCCTCTGAAGGTGCCCGCATGACCCAGGTGTTCCGCGAAGCCGTTTCCCTCGAGCAGCTCAATACGCTCAGCCGCAACACCGCGATCGCGTCGCTGGGCATCATCTTCAGCGCGGCCGGTGACGACTGGCTGCAGGCCACCATGCCGGTGGACGAGCGCACCCGCCAGCCCTACGGCATCCTGCATGGCGGCGCGTCGGTGGTGCTGGCCGAGACCCTGGGCAGCAGCGCCGGCAACCTGTGTGTGGATACGGCCAAGCAGATCTGCGTGGGGCTGGAAATCAACGCCAACCACGTGCGTGCGGTGCGTTCGGGCACGGTCACCGGCACCGCCCGCGCGCTGCACGTGGGCCGCAGCACCCAGCTGTGGGAGATCCGCATCGAGGACGAGCAGGGCCGGCTGGTGTGCATCTCGCGGCTGACCTTGGCGGTGGTGGCGGCCGGCCACGGCTGAGCCCCGGACGGGCGGTGACGGCAGCGGAACCCAGCGTTCCCTGCCGATTGCCCCGGTCGATGGGTGTTATGGCCTAAATCGGCTGGCAGCGATGACGGCCCTCCGGTATCGTGCGCGGATGACTTCCCCCACTCCGGCCCCCCGCGGCGGCGTGGCGCGTGTGTGCCGTTACCTGTACCGCGTACCGCTGCTGTTGGTCCACATCATCGTGTTCCTGCCGCTCATCCTGATCGGCATGCTTCGGCCGTGGGGCGAACTGCGCGTGGGCGAGGCGACCCTGGGGGCCAAAGTGGTCAACTGGTGGCAGGGGGGGCTGATGTGGATCTTCGGCTTCCGCCTGGTGCAGATCGGCAGGCCGCTGCCCGGCGCCGTGCTGTTCGTCGCCAACCACGTCAGCTGGGTCGACATCTGCATCCTGCACAGCCAGCGCATGATGGGCTTCGTCGCCAAGCGCGAGATCGCCAGCTGGCCGCTGGTCGGGTGGCTGGCCGCGCGCGGGCAGACCATCTTCCACCAGCGCGGCAACACCGAATCGCTCGGTGGCGTGATGCAGGTGATGGCCGATCGCCTGCGCGAAGGCAAGGCAGTGGGCGTGTTCCCCGAAGGGCGTACCCGCGGTGGCCACGAAGTGGGCCCGTTCCATGCCCGCATCTTCCAGGCGGCGGTTGAGACCGGCGTGCCGGTGCAGCCGGTGGCTCTGGTGTACGGGCTCAAGGGCGACGCGCAGACCATTGTCGCGTTCGGCCCCGGCGAGAGTTTCTTCGCCAATTTCCTGCGCCTGCTCGGTGAGCCGGCGCGGCGTGCGGAAGTGCATTTCCTGGCACCGATCGGTGCGCAGGACCTGGAAGGCCGTCGGCGCATCGCGGAGACGTCGCGCGCGCGCATCGTGGCGGCCATGAGCACGCAGTGAGGGTGCGGTGGCCCTGATCCCGCCACCCGTCCTGGACGCCGGCACGCCGACGCTGCACGCGGCTGACTACCAGCCACCGCGCTGGCTGCGCAATCCGCACCTGCAGTCGATGCTCAGCTCCAGCCGCATGCGCCTGCAGCGCGGCCTGCTGCTGCTGGCCGCGACCGGCGCGATCAGCGAAGAACTGATCCTCGACGGCGGCGACGGCGTGCGCCTGCAGGGCTGGCACAGCCATGTCGAAGGCCGCGAACCCAAGGGCATGGCCCTGCTGCTGCATGGCTGGGAAGGCAGTGCCGAATCCAGCTACATGCGCATGGCGGCCGCGCGCATGCTCGAACAGGGCTTCGACGTGGTGCGGCTGAATTTCCGCGACCACGGCAATACCCATCACCTCAACCCCGGCATCTTCCACTCCAACCTGATCGACGAAGTGGTGCATGCCGCAGGCGATATCGCCCAGCGCTGGCCGCAGCTGCCGCTGGTGGCCGCTGGCTACTCGCTGGGCGGCAACTTCGTGCTGCGCCTGGCCCTGCGTGCGCCGGCGGCCGGCGTGCCGCTGCTGCGCGTCGCCTCGGTATGCCCGGTGCTGGACCCGGCGCTGACCATGGAGAGCATCGAGAACGGCCCGGCAATGTACGACTGGTACTTCCGGCGCAAGTGGGCCGGTTCGTTGCGGCGCAAGCGCGACCTGTTCCCCGAACTGAGCGACTGCGACGACCGCGTGCTGAAGCTGGACATCCGCGCGTTGACCGCCTGGCTGGTCGAGCGCCACACCAGTTTCGGCTCGTTGCAGGCCTATTTCGACGGCTACTCGATTGCCGGCGATCGCCTGTCCTCGCTGCAGGTGCCGGCCGACATCCTGATGGCACAGGACGACCCGGTGATCCCGTACGCGACCTTCAGCGACTGGCAGCTGCCGCGCAACGCGCACCTGGAAACCGCCTGCTGGGGCGGCCACTGTGGCTTCCTGGAAAACTGGCGCGGTGACGGCTTCTCCGAGCGCTGGGTGGCGCAGCGCCTGCAGCGCGTGCTGCAAGGCTGAACCGGCACGGGCGCGCAGGCCGCTACAATGCGGGTTTGCCCTTGAACCGGACCGCCATGCAAGACCAGATCATCCAAGCGTTGCGCCAGAACGAGGCCGACCAGGCCGTGCAGCTGGCCCAGGCGTGGACCCGTGATGAACCCGGCCAGGCCGAGGCCCACCGCTGGCTGGCGCTTGCGCTGCAGCAGCAGGGCAAGGCCGAGGACGCGATGGAGGCCCTGCAGCAGGCGCTGCAGCTGGCCCCGGACAATGCCCAGCTGCACCTGCAGCACGCCGGCCTGCTGCTGGCCCTGCGCCAGTTCGACGGCGCTGGCGAAGCACTGACGCGCACCACCGGGCTGGACCCGAACGCCTTCGCTGCCTACCTGATGCAGGCCCACCTGGCGATCGGCCGCAACGATTTCGATGAAGCGCAGCGCCTGTCCACCCTGGCCTCGCGTGTCGAACCGGACCACCCGGAACTGCTGACCATCGACGGCATGATCGCGCTGCGCCGCGATGATGCCGATCGCGCGCTGACGCTGCTGTCGGCCGCCAACCAGGCCCAGCCCAACGACATTCGCGTGCTCTACGCACTGGGCTTCGCCTACCTGGGCAAGAACATGCTGGCCTTCGCCGAGCAGGCGTTCCGCCGCGTGCTGGAACTGAACCCGACCATCGCCTCGCTGCATGGCCTGGTGGTGCAGCTGGCCATGCGCCAGGGCAACCTGGACGCTGCCGCCGAAGCGATGCAGATTGCGCTGCAGCAGCAGGGCCTGGATACGCCATCGATGCGCCGCCTGGCCGGCGAACTGGCACTGCGCAGCGGCCAGCCGCTGCAGGCGCTGGAGCACCTGCTGCCGTTGCTGGAATCGCTGCCTGACGACCGCGACGTACTGCAGTTGCTGCTGATGTCCTGGCAGCGCCTGGGCCGCGAAGACGAGGCCCGCGCACGCCTGGATGCCGCCCTGGAGCAGCACCCGCAGCTGCACGACCTGTGGCTGGCACGCCTGGCGGTGGAAGAGGTCGGCAGTGCCACCGCCGCCGCCACGGTCGAGCGCTGGATGGACGCGATGCCGGGCCACCTGCCGGCGCTGGAAGCGCGCCTGCGCCTGCACGACATGGTGGGCGAACACGCCCAGGCCGAAGCGATCGCCGAGCGCATCGTCAACCTCGAACCGGGCCGCGTCAGCGGCGAAACCCGCCTGGTCGAAGGCCTGCTGCAGCGCGATCCGGCCGCCGCGGTCGCCCGCGTGCAGGCGCTGATCGACATGGCACCGGAAGGCCACCGCGCCGACCTGCGCACCTGGCTGGGTGAGATCCAGGATCGCGCCGGGCAGCACGAAGACGCGCTGCAGACCTGGCTGGCACTGCAGGCCGACCAGGCACCGCAGCGCCTGCCGCTGCCGCCGCAGGCCAAGGCGCCGCCGAGCTGGCCGGACAAGGGCGAGATCGACGGTGATGCCACTTCCGCGCCGATCTTCCTGTGGGGCGCGCCGGGTTCGGGCGTGGAGCGCGTGGCGACCGGCCTGGCCGCCGCCAGCCCGGTGCTGCGCAGCGACCGCTATACCTCCAACGCACCCGACGACGCGTTCCAGAACTACCACACGCTGCAGGACCTTGCCTCGGGCGTGCTGACCCCGGAGCGGCTGGTGCAGCGCTGGCGCGAACAGCTGCCGTCGCGCGGCGTGCAGGACGACGCGATCATCGACTGGCTGCTGTGGTGGGACAACGCGCTGCTGTGGGCGCTGCGCCCGCAGCTGCCGCAGGGCCGCCTGCTGGTGGTGCTGCGCGATCCGCGCGACATGCTGCTGGACTGGGTGGCCTACGGTGCCGCCGCACCGCTGGCAATGACCTCGCTGGCCGAAGCCAGCGAATGGCTGGCGCGCGCGCTGGCCCAGGTCGCCGCCCTGCACGAGGACGATCTGTACCCGCAGGTGCTGCTGCGCATCGACCAGATCGGCAACGATGCGCAGGCGATGGCCGAACTGCTGGGCCGCCTGTTCGAGCGGCCGATGCCGCCAGCCGCGCAACTGGGTGCGCCGCGCTTCCCGCCGGGCCACTGGCGCAACTACCGCGACGTGATGAGCGCCGCCTTCGCCAAGCTCACCCCGATCGCGGTGCGCCTGGGTTATCCGGAAGAGTGAGGACACGCCGATGCAACTGAGCAGCCACAGCCTGACCAACGGTGCACCGATCGACCGCGAATTCGCCGCCGGCGATGCCGCGGGCTTCGCACCGGACCGCAATCCGCACCTGGCCTGGAGCGATGTGCCGGAGGGCACCCGTTCGTTCCTGCTGGTGTGTGTCGATCCGGACGTGCCGACCGTGCCGGAGACGGTCGGCCGCACCGACATGAGCGTGCCGCGCGACCAGCCGCGCTGTGATTTCGTGCATTGGGTAATGGCCGACATTCCGGCCTCGGTGCGCGAGATCGCCGCAGGCAGCTGCAGCGACGGCTTCGTGGTGAAGGGCAAGTCCAAACCGGCCGGCCCGGCCGGCAGCCGCCAGGGCCTGAACGACTTCACCGGCTGGTTCGCAGGCAATCCGGACATGGCCGGTGACTACCTGGGCTATGACGGCCCGTACCCGCCGTTCAACGACGAACGCCTGCACCACTACTTCTTCCGCGTGTTCGCGCTGGACGTGGCATCGCTGCAGCTGCCGGCACGCTTCACCGCCGCCGACGCCTACCGCGCCATGCACGGCCACGTGCTCGCCGAAGCGGCACTGCACGGCACCTACACGTTGAACCCGGCGCTGGGCTGAGAGCCCTTGTAGGGCCGGGGCATGCCCGGCTTTGCTTTCTGCAGAGTCGAGCCATGCTCGACTATGCCTTGTAGAGCCGAGCCCATGCTCGGCTGCTTCTGCTACGCAATGGACCTGCAGTAAACAGCAAACCCTGCCAGGAACGCATCCGCTTCGGCGCGATGCACTTCCGACTGAAGCACCTCGAAGATCTCCTCCGGTTCCAGGCCCAGCACCGGTACACGCAGGAACAGCGTTGTACTGAACGCGGCACTGACCGTGGACAGCACCGCGCGAAGTGCCTGCAGCATGTCCTCGCCACGATGGGACGCATGCACTAACGCAATGGGCCGACCGATGATCTGGTCGCCGGATACGAGCCAGTCGATCGCATTCTTCAATCCGCCGGGAATGCCACGCACGTATTCAGGGCTGCACACCAGCACACCGTCGCTGCGGGCGATGGCCGCCTTGAAGCGCGTCACGCTGCAGGGTTCATCGGTGCCTTCCAGATCGGGGGAGAACACCGGAAGTTCGCCGACCCCGGCGTAGACCTCGATCTCCATGCCGGGCGGCGCGATGGCTTTCAGGGCCACCAGCAGAGCGGTGTTGGTCGACTGCCGGCGCGCGCTGCCGGATATGGCGAGAATCTTCATCGTGGCAAGGCTGGCACGTGGGGCTGCGTCGACGCTACAGAACGTAGAAGGGCGACCTCGTGGCCGCCCTTCTGTTTATTTACTTCTTCTCGATGGCCGACTCGACCACCATGTCCAGCACGTACGCCTGCGACGGCGCATCGGCCGGCGGGTTCTTCACTTCGTAGCGCTTCACGCGCACCACGTTGCGCACGCCGTCTTCGTGGGTGTAGCCCTCGATGGTGCCGTAGAAGTTCTCGAACTTGCCCGGCTCACCCTGCTTCAGGCCCTTGTCGTCGAACTTCACTTCGCGCACCTGCAGGCACTGGTAGTCCGGGATCAGCGGGTGCGAGCACTTCTGCGTCTTGGCGGCCACTTCCAGGAACACGGTTTCGCCGGCGCCGCCGTAGCGGGTTTCAGCGGTCGGCTCCGGGTTGAACACCAGCACGTCGCCCTTGGCGTTGGTCAGCGTCAGCTTGCCATCGGCATCCTGCTCGGCCTTCAGCTCGCCCTGCAGGCGGCTCGACACGGCTTCGTCCAGCGCCATCAGCGCCTTGTCGGTGCAGGCCATCATGGTCGAGGCCATCGCGCTGACCGTCAGCTTGCCGTCGGCCAGGGTGTAGCCGCCGCCCATGCGGTTGCAGGTGTTGCTGACCGACAGGCGGCCATCTGCGAAGTCCAGGGTGACCGGCTTGTCTTCGCGGGCGAACAGCGCGTCGATGCGCTTGCCGTCGGCGCCGGTGGCCTGCTGCAGCAGCCAGTGCTGGCTCTGCAGGCGCTGCGCATCCAGGTGCGCCAGCGTCTGCTGGTCTGCTGCCTTGGCCGCGGCCGGGGCCACGTCGTCGCCGCCGGTGCCGGCCGGGGCCGGGTTCTGGCTGCAGGCGGCCATCAGGGCCAGCGGGAGGAGCAGGGTGAGCTTGCGGTTCATGGTGATTCTCCTTGGGGAACCGTGGGGGAAACGGGGTGGGGCCGGCAACGGGGTTACCGCACCTCGGCGCTGTTCAGCTGCCGGAGGGCAACCACAGCAGCAGCGCCGCGCCCAGTGCGATGCGGTAGATCGCGAAGGCGGTGAACCTGTGCGACTTGATGTAGCCCATCAGCCACTTCACTACGACGAAGCCGGTGATGGCCGCGGCAAGGAAGGCCACGCCCACGTCGGCCCAGTCCTCGCTGCCCAGCTGCCCGGCCTTGGCCATTTCCAGGAAGGTGTAGGCGCTGGCGGCGAACATGGTGGGAATGCCGACCAGGAACACGAACTCGGCGGCGGCGGCGCGGCGGCTCAGGCCCAGCAGCATGGCCAGGAAGATCGCCGAGGCCGAGCGCGAGGTGCCGGGGAACACGCCGGCCACGACCTGTGCCAGGCCCACGCCGATCGCCACCGTCCAGGTCACCTGGTCGCGGTCGGGCAGGCGCGCGGTGTAGGCCTCCACCAGCAGCATCCAGACACCACCGATGATCAATGCCCAGGCCACCGGGCTGACCGTCTCCGGCAGCGACCAGCCGGCCTTGCGCACCACCAGGCCGACCACGGCGGTGACCAGGAAGGCGGCGCCCAGCTTGAACACGTACTCACGGTTCTCGCGCTGGTTGAAGCCGGTGGCCAGCTGCAGCAGGCGCTGGCGGAACACCAGCACCACGGCCACGATCGCGCCGGCCTGGATGACGATGTTGAAGAAGTCCGAGCGGGCACCCAGCCAGTGCTGGGCGATGAGCAGGTGGCCGGTGCTGGAGATCGGCAGGAATTCGGTCAAGCCTTCGAGGATGCCCAGCAGCAGGGCGGAGAGCAGGTCGGACATGGACGGTGCGTGACGCGCGGCGGAAGGAAGAAGGTCGAGAGGATAGACGATCCCTGCGCACCAAACGGGTGCGTCTGGTGGCGGGTGCACCCGTTTGGTGCGCACCGTTCTGCACCGCCACGGAGCGCCCTTTTTGAAATCAATGACTTGCGGCCAGCGAAAAGTTGGCACGGTCGTTGCTCTACCTCAGCAGGCATTCATCCCCATCCGAGGTCGTACCGATGTCCGTGGAAAACGTTGAGAAGCTGATCAAGGACAACCAGATCGAGTTCGTCGATCTGCGTTTCGTGGATATGCGTGGCGTCGAGCAGCACGTCACCTTCCCGGTCAGCATTGTCGAACCGTCGCTGTTCGAAGAAGGCAAGATGTTCGACGGCAGCTCGATCGCCGGCTGGAAGGGCATCAACGAATCGGACATGGTCCTGCTGCCCGACACCACCAGCGCCTACGTCGACCCGTTCTACGCAGATCCGACCATCGTGATCAGCTGCGACATCCTCGATCCGGCCACCATGCAGCCGTACGGCCGCTGCCCGCGCGGCATCGCCAAGCGCGCCGAGGCCTACCTGAAGTCCTCCGGCATCGCCGAAACCGCGTTCTTCGGCCCGGAGCCGGAGTTCTTCATCTTCGACTCGGTCCGTTTCGCCAATGAAATGGGCAACACCTTCTTCAAGGTCGATTCCGAAGAAGCCGCTTGGAACAGCGGCGCCAAGTACGACGGCGCCAACAGCGGCTACCGTCCGGGCGTGAAGGGCGGCTACTTCCCCGTGCCGCCGACCGACACCCTGCACGACCTGCGCGCCGAGATGTGCAAGACCCTGGAACAGGTCGGCATCGAAGTGGAAGTGCAGCACCACGAAGTGGCCACCGCCGGCCAGTGCGAGATCGGCACCAAGTTCAGCACCCTGGTGCAGAAGGCCGATGAACTGCTGCGCATGAAGTACGTGATCAAGAACGTCGCGCACCGCAACGGCAAGACCGTCACCTTCATGCCCAAGCCGATCGTGGGCGACAACGGCAGCGGCATGCACGTGCATCAGTCGCTGTCCAAGGGCGGCACCAACCTGTTCTCCGGTGACGGCTACGGTGGCCTGAGCCAGCTGGCGCTGTGGTACATCGGCGGCATCTTCAAGCACGCCAAGGCCATCAATGCCTTCGCCAACTCGGGCACCAACAGCTACAAGCGCCTGGTGCCGGGCTTCGAGGCGCCGGTGATGCTGGCCTACTCGGCCCGCAACCGTTCGGCCTCGTGCCGCATTCCGTGGGTGTCCAACCCGAAGGCGCGCCGCATCGAAATGCGCTTCCCGGACCCGATCCAGTCCGGCTACCTGACCTTCACCGCACTGATGATGGCCGGCCTGGACGGCATCAAGAACCAGATCGACCCGGGTGCACCGAGCGACAAGGACCTGTACGACCTGCCGCCGGAGGAAGAGAAGCTGATCCCGCAGGTCTGCTCCTCGCTGGACCAGGCGCTGGAAGCGCTGGACAAGGACCGCGAGTTCCTGAAGGCCGGCGGCGTGATGAGCGATGACTTCATCGACGGCTACATCGCGCTGAAGATGCAGGAAGTGACCAAGTTCCGCGCGGCCACCCACCCGCTGGAATACCAGCTGTACTACGCCAGCTGACCGGATGCGATGGCGGTGGGTTCCCCCTCC
This sequence comes from Stenotrophomonas sp. YJH_SMC_82, assembly GCF_059368875.1. Lineage (NCBI taxonomy): Bacteria > Pseudomonadati > Pseudomonadota > Gammaproteobacteria > Lysobacterales > Lysobacteraceae > Stenotrophomonas > Stenotrophomonas sp. YJH_SMC_82. The sequence continues at coordinate 228,274 of NZ_JCAFSE010000005.1, read as the reverse complement.
CACCCGCCGCCATCGCTTCCGTTTTCGCGGCTGGGGAGCCGCGGTCAGATCGGGGTCGGATCCCATTCGTTTACGAATGGGCGCTGATCCCTATCCAGGGGCAAGAGAGAGACCGGATACGCGACCAGGGCCGCCCTCCCTCCCGCGTCGGTCGTGCAAGGAGAGAGGCACGGCCGTCCCGGCCCTGTACGTGTCCGGTGCAACAGCCACGGTCATCATCCTGATGACCCGTGGTTGCCTGATGCCAACGCGCGCTGGCGCGCTGGCCCCATCCACCCTCGGGACATGCGCATGAAACTGATCTCCGCCATCATCCGACCGTTCAAGCTCGACGAGGTCCGCGAGGCCCTGTCCGATGCAGGCGTGTCGGGCATCACCGTGACCGAAGTGAAAGGTTTCGGTCGCCAGAAGGGCCACACCGAGCTGTATCGCGGCGCCGAGTACGTCGTCGATTTCCTGCCCAAGATCAAGATCGAAACGGTGGTCACCGACGAGCGTGCCGACGCGGTGATCGAAGCGATCCAGTCGTCGGCAGGCACCGGCAAGATCGGTGACGGCAAGATTTTCGTCACCGCCGTCGAACAGGTCATCCGCATCCGCACCGGCGAAATCGGTGCCGACGCGCTGTAACCCCCTTCCGGAGATTCCCCCCATGAAGATGCGCCTTCTCACCGGGTGGCAAGCCCGGTTCCATCTGGTGTGCCTGTTGATGCTGCTCAGCGCACTGGCCGCCGGTGCCTGGCCGGGCAGCGCCCATGCCCAGGCCCAGGTATCGCCGTTGCCGAGCGAAAGCGTGGCGGTCGAGCCGCTGCACGATGCGGCCGCCACCGCCGCGGCGCCGGCCGTGGCCGAAGCGGCCGCCGCCTATGATCGTGGCGACGTCGCCTGGATGCTCACCTCGACCCTGCTGGTGCTGTTGATGGTGGTACCGGGCCTGGCCCTGTTCTACGGCGGCCTGGTGCGTTCGAAGAATGTGCTGTCGGTGCTCAGCCAGATCCTGGTGGTGTTCTCGCTGGTGCTGCTGCTGTGGGTGGCCTATGGCTACAGCGCGGTGTTCAGCGCCGGCAATCCGTTCTTCGGCTCGTTCACCGAATTCGCCTTCCTCAAGGGCTTCACCCCGGAGTCGGTGGGCAACACGCCGATCAAGGGCCTGCCGGACTATCTGTTCGTCGCGTTCCAGTCGACCTTTGCCGGCATCACCACCGCGCTGATCGTCGGTGCCTTCGCCGAGCGCATCAAGTTCCGCGCGGTGCTGCTGTTCTCGGCGCTGTGGTTCACCCTCAGCTACATCCCGATGGCACATATCGTCTGGGGTGGCGGCTACCTGGGTGAGCTGGGTGCCATCGACTTCGCCGGCGGTACCGTGGTGCACATCAACGCGGGCGTCGCCGGCCTGGTCGGCGCGTGGTTCGTCGGCAAGCGCCTGGGCTATGGCCAGACCGCGCTGAAGCCGCACAGTGTGCCGTTTACCTACATCGGCGCGATGCTGCTGTGGGTGGGCTGGTTCGGCTTCAACGCCGGCTCGGCAGCAGCGGCCGACACCGTGGCCTCGCTGGCCTTCCTCAACACCGTGCTGGCCACCGCCGCTGCCGTGCTTGGCTGGACCCTGGTGGAGGCGATCGGCAAGGGCAAGCCGTCGGCGCTGGGCGCTGCGTCGGGTGCGGTGGCCGGTCTGGTCGGCATCACCCCGGCCTGTGGCACCGTCGGGCCGCTTGGCGCGATCGTGATCGGTTTTGTCGCTGGCGTGGTCTGCGTGTGGGGCGTGACCGGCCTGAAGCGCCTGCTGAAGGTGGACGACACCGCCGACGTGTTCGGTGTGCATGGTGTCGGCGGCATCGTCGGCGCGATCCTCACCGGCGTGTTCAGTGCGCAGTCGCTGGGCGGCACAAAGGCCGATCTGGATATCGCCCATCAGGTCTGGGTGCAGGTGGTCAGCGTCGGCCTGACCGTGGTGTGGTCGGCGGTGATGACCGCGGTCATCCTGCTGGTGGTCAAGGTCGTGGTCGGCCTGCGCGTGACCGAAGAAGCAGAGCGCACCGGCCTGGATGTGACTTCGCACGGCGAGTCCGCCTACGAGGCCTGACGTGGCGGCGCACTGACGTGGTGGGTGCCGACCGTTGGTCGGCACTTCCACTGTCCTTGTTCTGGTAGGTGCCAAGCTTGCTTGGCACGGGGTCTGGGTCTGCTCTGGTGGGTGCCGACCGTTGGTCGGCACAGCGGGTAGCCCATCCACGCATGGCGTGGCTCTACCGTTCCTGCTCCAATGGCTGTCTGCAGGTGGGCGTGTACACGCCTCCAACGACCTCGATGGACTACAGAACGGAGTAGGCGTGATCCAGGCGACTTCCGCAGCAGTGATGGAAGACATCGAATGGTATGTCTACCTGCTGACCTTGGACGACTACAGTCCGCATGCGCTGGTGCGTAGTTTGGCCGGCGCAGGAGATCGAGAACACTGGAGCTTCGCTGTGGAGCTCACCTATCGCTGCCTTTCCTCCGGTCTGTGGCGACTCTCCTACGGCCTGCCTCCGGAGCTGGGGCTTTCCAGCATCGATCGTCGATCCGAGCACCAGCAGTCTGATCAACATCACGGTGCCTGGAGCACATGCATTGGATCCGGGCTTTGTGATCCGACAGGTGCTTCCGGATGGATTCGGTGGATTCTCAGTCTCAACCAGAGGCTGGGGTACGGGTTCGCGTCCAATGTTCAACTCGAATTGGTGGGCCAAGTGTGGAGCTCCAATACGCGCGATACTGGTGGCGAAGTTGGCAAGTTGCGGTGGCCTTGGAGTACTTTTCCCTCAAGGCAGAAATGCATGAGCTACCGGGGCTCTGATGGAAAGATGGTGGAGATCTGCCAGTGAGTGAGCGTGAGTTGGGGGCAAAGATTGTGTCTGTGATTGCCAGCTCCGTGCTTGGAGCGGCTCTATTCATAGGCATTCCGCTGAGTTCTCGGATAGGCAGCTTTTCGCAGGCTGCAATTTTCACATCGCTGGTTTGCGCCATAGCCGCTGTGTTGGGCCTCATCTTCGGTGTGCCCGGGGTTATGCTTGTGGACAAGTTTCTTCCGCGGTTCAAAGCTCGTTATGTTGTAGCTGCACCAATCTGTGCCTTGTTGGCGTGGCTCGCGTTCGAGGGTGCCTTCTCTCCTGGCGCTTGGATAAAGGTCTGGACCAGTCCTTCCTTTTGGTTTGGGTGGGCTCCCAGGCGCGCTGGCATCATGCTTTTCATCGGGTTGGCCGTGGGTGCCTTCTACATGTTGATCTGGCCGCGGATTGGACGAATGATGAAGGTCAACACGGCCTTGTGACTGAGGGCGATGGAATCGGGTGCCTGTGCGCAGCAAGGTGGCGGCGGCAAATAGCCAGGCATACAGCGGCGCGGGGAAGTAGGGGGCATCGATGAGTACAACCGTGCACTGAACGCAGTGACGACGGCGCTGGTGGGCGGTGTGGCGGGACAGGGCGCTGGCCAGGCCGCGTCCAATGCACTGGCGCCCTATGCCGCTCACTTCATCGGCAGCACGCTTGACCCGAACCAAGGCAGCGACCCCAATGCGACTCTGCAACTGCTGTCGCATGCGGTGTTGGGTGCGCTGCTGGCGGAAGCCGATGGTGGCAGTGCGGGAACCGGAGCCGTGTCCGCGGCCGGCGGCGAGTTGGCCGCGAAGGTACTGACTAATACATTGACCGGCGGAGACCCCTCCAAGCTGAGCCCGGAGCAGAAAGAGATGGTGCTGGCGTTGTCGCAGGCAGTTGGCGCACTGGCGGGCGGGCTGTCGGAGCAAAAGAAGGTCACGAAATGAGTGCTAGTGATGTGAAAGATGCTGGAAGAATTTCCGTTCAGGCTGCATATGTATTGATGTGCGTGTTCCTTCAGAAGTATATGGAGAGGGGGGAGGGGCAGGACACTCTTGTTGATCTGTTATCTTCGGGAGGGTCATTTCTATGGGCGAATGGCTTGCCCAACGATCCGGCAATGTGGGATGACTGGTGTGATGCATTTGCAGAGGTTGTCACCGTGGGGAGTGCTCTTAATTCTGAATTTTGTAGCGCACAAATTAATTCGTCGGGCGAGTACTTGTCGTTGCTGGATGCGTTCTCGGTAATGATGGTATTCCTTGAGTCGATTTTTGATCGATCTGGTGAGGATCTTCCGCTGTTCGAAGTTGTTGTTCGCCTTATGTCGCCTCTAGGTGATTCCGGTTGTCTTGATGATTCCTCTGTCTGGGCTGAGTGGGTGGAGTCGGTTAGGAAGGTGAGGGCATAGGGTTCTGGGCGGTTGCTTGTTCAATGGAAGTTGGGGTTAACGGCCGCCTCGATGAAGTTGCTCGGCTTGACGGTGTTGCCAGTCTGTATGTCACCGGTCGAAGCAGTGGTGACGCGCCAAGGTAGATTTCTTCGCAATGCGGGCGCGGAGGGATTGACCAAATCGGCCACTGGCGGGATCTGAGGGGCCGTTGATGAATCATTTTGTTTAAGTTGTTATGACGGTTGTTCCCTGGGTTCACGTGTCCACGGTGTTGGAATCGATTCGGCGGCATGGCTGGGTCCGTTTCGAGGATTGAAGGTAGGTGATGAGGAACTTGGGCGTTTGGCTATTCGAATTGGAGTTTGAGATTTGGGCATGAGGTGGGGGCGTTATTGAGTTTTTTGCATGACAGCTCCCCAGTTCTCCAGCGATCCGGACGAAGCGAAGAACCACGGCTGCAGTCATGGTTACAATTCGTCCATGATCAGCCCCCGCCTTCTGGCTTCCACACTGCTGGCCCTGGCCCTTTCGGCCTGCACCGCCACCGCGCCTGTGCAGCACAACCCGCTCGCCACCTGGGTCCCATCACCCAACCAGAACGCGCGCACCCCGGTCATCATCGTCATCCACCACACCGAGCAGAAATCGGTGCAGCAGAGCCTGCATACGTTGCGCACGGCCAACAGCGGTGGGCCGGTCAGTGCGCACTACCTGATCGGCGCCGATGGCCATCGTTACCAGCTGGTCGCTGATGAGCGCCGTGCCTGGCACGCCGGCGCCGGGCGCTGGGGCACCATCACCGATCTCAATTCGGCTTCGATCGGTATCGAGCTCGACAACGATGGCCGCAGCCCGTTCAGTGCGGCACAGATCGAATCGCTGATCGTGCTGCTGCGCGATCTCACCACGCGCCTGAACATCCCGCCGCGCCAGGTGATCGGCCATGCCGACCTGGCGCCGACGCGCAAGCAGGATCCGAGCCGCTTCTTCCCATGGCAGCAGTTGGCCGAGGCCGGCTTCGGCGTGTGGCCGCGCGCGGCCGACGGCGCGGCACCGGAAGGATTCGACGCGTGGAATGCGCTGGCCCGCTTCGGCTATCCGCTCGACAACCGCGACGCCACCGTCGCTGCGTTCCACCGCCGCTTCCGTGGCCGCGACGACCTGCCGAAGACGCTGGATGCCGAGGACGCCCGCATCCTGCACTCGCTGCTGCTGCAGACGCCGTGACTCCGCGCATGAACGCTTGGCCCCGCGCTGGGTTGCCGCCCAGCGGCCGGCCCGCCACCATGGCGGCATGATCGATTCCGCCACCTTCTTCAAGCGCAAGCACTGGACCCTGCTGGCAGCGGCCGTGCTCGCCGGTTGCGCCACCACCGCTCCCCGCACGGGCTCCGAAGCGCCCACGCCGACCTCGCCGCCGGCGGCCACCTACGCCAAGGTCGGCTGGAAAGCCCTGCCAGCGGTCTCGGACAGCGATCTGCAGGCCGGCTTCGTGGCTTGGCGCAGCAGCTGCGCCCGCCTGAAAAACGACGCTGTCTGGGCCAAGCCCTGCGCCACCGCCGCAGCGGTGTCAGACAAGAACCCGGCCGCGATCCGCCAGTTCCTGCAGCGCGACCTCGATGCCTATGCGCTGCGTGCCGGTGGCCATCAGGCCGACGGATTGATCACCGGCTACTACGAGCCGATCTACCCCGGCAGCCTGACCCGCACCGACAAGGCGACGGTGCCGGTCTACGGCACGCCGGATGATCTGGTGGTGGTGCAGCTGGACAGCCTCTACCCGGAACTGAAGGGCAAGCGCCTGCGCGGGCGCGTCGAAGGCAAGGTGCTCAAGCCCTATGACGACGCCGGTACCATCGCGGCCAAGGGCGCCAAGGCGCCGGTGCTGGCCTGGCTGACCGATCCGATGGACCTGCAGCTGCTGCAGATCCAGGGGTCCGGCCGCGTGCGCCTGGCCGATGGCAAGCAGGTACGGCTGGCCTATGCGGAACAGAACGGCCACCCCTACCGCGCCATCGGTCGCTGGCTGGTGGACCAGGGCCAGCTGAAGAAGGAAGACGTCACCATGGATGCGATCCGCGCCTGGGCCCGGGCCAATCCCGCGCGCGTGCCGGAACTGCTGCGCAGCAACCCCAGCTATGTGTTCTTCGTGCGCAATCCGGACAGCCCGGAAGGCCCGCGTGGTTCACTGAACGTGCCGCTCACCGCGGGCTACAGCGTGGCGGTAGACCGTACCGTGGTGCCGCTGGGCAGCCTGCTGTGGCTGTCGACCACGCGCCCCGATGGCACGCCCGTGGTACGCCCGGTGGCTGCGCAGGACACCGGCGGCGCCATCGCCGGCGAGGTGCGCGCGGACCTGTACTGGGGCAGTGGCGATGCCGCCGGCAAGCTGGCCGGCGACATGAAGCAGAAGGGCAACATCTGGATGCTGTGGCCGAAGGGCGTGCCCCTGCCGAACTGAACCAGCAGGGGGCGGATCCCTTTCCAAAGGAAAGGGCTCTGGCCCCGGATGCCTGATAATGGCGCCATCCCGAACTTTCCGGCCGCGCCTGCGGCCAGGACCCCTGCAATGACCTACGCAAAGCACAACGCAAAACCCGGCGCGAAATCCGCCGCAAAGAAGTACTACAAGCACTGGGCCGAATCGGGCCTGGGCAAGGGCAACGTGCTGATGGAAGCGCGCGGCGACAAGATCGTGCGGCAGGTGGAAATCTACGGCACCAAGATGGTCTGGGCCGACGAGCACGCCCACAGCGATGACCGTTTCCTGCTGGCCGACCAGCCGGTGTCGTTCCTGGATTTCGACGAGGACGACGAAATCTCCGCGCGTGAATTCGAAGCCGCCTGGAAGAAGGCACGGGAAGCCACCGGCTACCCGGTGTAATCCTCCCGGCTCCCGCCCTTGTAGCGCCGAGCCTTGCTCGACGCTGCAAAAGCGGGCATGTGAAATGTTATATAATTACATTTCACCGTAACCGCCCCTTCCCATGAAGACTCCCACCCTTGTGGCCGCCCTGGCGGCCGCGCCGTTCGCCCCTGAAGCTTTCGCACAGGCCGCCGATGCCGCGCTCACCCTCGGCAAGGTGCAGGTGCACCAGCACGGCGAAGGCCAGCTCAGTGCGCACCAGGTGCTGACCTCGGTGGACGTGCTGGGTGCAGACCAGATCGAAAACAGCAACGTTTCGCACAGCTGGGAACTGCTCGGGCAGATGCCCGGCATCCAGCTCACCGAAACCCGGCAGGGTGCCGAATCGGGCAAGGTCAGCTTCCGCGCCTTCAACGGCGAGGGCTACCTCAATGCCATCAAGACCCTCATCGACGGCATCCCCAGCAACGTCAACAGCGGCAACCAGCGCTTCATCGACATGCTGTTCCCGCTGGACATCAGCTACATCGAAGTAGTGCGTGGTACCAACGATCCGCGCTATGGCCTGCACAACATCGGCGGCAACGTGAACTTCGGTACGCGCCAGGGCGGCAGCTACACCGATGCGCGCCTGGCCTACGGCAGCTACAACACCCGTGATGCGCAGCTGGCGATTGGCCGCGAAGCCAATGGCTTCGCGCAGAACTACTTTGTCGGCACCCAGGCCAGCGATGGTTATCGCGACCACGACACCTCCAGGAAGTACTCGCTGGGCGGCAAGTGGTTCTTCGGCACGCTGGACGAAGGGCTGCGCGTGGGCCTGACCGCGCGCGCCTACCACCATGAGGCCGACGAACCGGGCTTCATGACCGCCGAGGAACTGCGCACGCACCGCCGTGGCAGCGAGCTGCGCAACGGCAACGACGGCGATGACCGCGACATGCGCCAGATCGCCGCGCACGTCGACCTGAAGCTGTCCGACGCACTCACCTTCGGCACGCGGCTCTACTACAACCGCTATGAAGACGACCGCCGCGTGACCTTCAGCGACCTGCCCACCGGCAACCTGCCGCGCCAGCGCCGCGTGTGGGATGAACGCCAGACTGGCCTGCTCAGCACGCTGACCTGGCAGGCCAGCTCCACGCTTACTGTCGAGGGCGGCCTGAACTACGAGCAGCAGGACAACGGCTATATCCGCGAGCGCTATGCCTACGCCGAACCGACCGATTACAGCCAGCCGCCGGCGCGCGTGCAGAACGACGACCGCCACAGCATCGACAACTGGGGCGCCTACGTGCAGGCGATCTACCAGCCCGCCGAGGCGTGGAAGATCGTGCCGGCCTATCGTATCGATCGCTTCAGTGGCCGCACGCACCTGATGAACGGCATCACCGCCCGGCTGCAGGATTACGGCAGCATCGGCCAGCCCAAGCTGAGCATCATCCACAGCCTGGGCCAGACCACCCACGTCTACGCCAACTGGGGCCGCACCTTCCAGGTGCTGACCGGGTCCACCGCACCGGCCTACCTCACCCCGGGGCAGGCGCCGATGCAGCCGTCCACCAATACGGGCATGGAGCTGGGCCTGAAGTTCCAGCCGTTCCAGGGCGCCCAGGCGCGCCTGGCGGTGTGGCAGCAGGACGCGGAAAACGAGGTATCCAACATGCCTGCCACCGGCACCACGGTCACCCTGGGCAAGACCCGCCGGCGCGGCGTGGATGCGCAGTTGAGCCTGCAGCTGGGCGATGACTGGACGGTATGGGCGTCGCACGCCTACCAGGAAGCGAAGATCACCCGCGACGACCGCGATGCCGGCATCTCCCTGCACGGCCGCGAAGTGGCCGCCACCCCGCGCCACATCAGCAATCTGGGTGTGGACTACCGCGCCAGCGACGCGCTGCGCCTCGGCCTGCAGGCACGCGCGCAGGGCGACTACTACCTTGAGGAGCGCAACGTGGCCGGCAAGTTCGGTGGCTTCGCCGTGCTCGACCTCAGTGCTGCCTATCAGCTCACCCCGCGTTTCAGCGTGGACCTGCAACTGAAGAACGTCACCGGCCGCCAGTACGCCTACGCCTGGTACGACAGCTTCTTCTGGGACAGCGCCCGCCCGATGTTCTCGCCGGCGCCGGGCCGCAGCGTATTCGTCGGCCTCAACATGAAGCTGTAGCCGGCCACGCATCTGGCAATGGTCGAGCTTGCTCGACCTGCAGCAGGGGTCAGATCCCTTTCCGCCAGGAAAGGGCTCTGACCTCGAACCCCGCGTTTTGCACTACATTGGTGCAATGTCCGACCCCGCACCCCCGCCGTCCCTTGATGCCCTGGGCACGCCGCTGGCCTGGGCCGGGGCCGATGGCTGCATTGCCGGCTGCAATCCGGCCTTCGCCCGCTGGCTGGGCGTCAGCGTCCGGCGCCTGCTGGGTCGGCCATTGGCCGCACTGGAAGTGCAGGGCGAGGCACTTGCCCATTTCCTGGCCCGCGATGAGCGCGACAGCCTGCGCCTGAACCGGCTGGCGCTGGCGGTGCCCGGCGAGGCGCCGCGCTTCGCCGAGGGCTGGATGAGCCGCCGCGACGATGGTGGCTGGCTGCTGGAGGCGCATCCGGTCGATGAATTCCCCGGGCTGGACCCAACCCAGGCGCTGCCCAGTGCGCTCAGCGCGGCGCTGAAGGGCCTGGCCCACGAGCTGCGCAACCCGCTGGCCGGGCTGAAGGGCGCGGCCCAGCTGCTGGCCCGCCGCGCGGCGCAGCGCGACGCCAGCGAACGTGAGCTGATCGAACTGATCGGCTCGGAGATCGAGCGCCTCAACGGCCTTCTCGACCAGCTGCTGTCGCCGGCCCCGGCCGCGCCGCATGCGGAACTGAATATCCATGCCGCGCTGGAACGTGTGCTGCGCCTGGCCGAGAACGAGGCCGGCTGGGCGGTACGCCTGCAGCGCGACTACGACCCCAGCATTCCCGAATTCCACGGCGACGCCGACCGCCTCACCCAGGCGGTGTGGAACCTGGTGCGCAACGCGATCCAGGCCGGTGCCGGCAGCATCACCCTGCGCACCCGCGTGGAGCATGGGGTGCGCATCGCCGAGCAGTTGCACACGTTGGCCTTGCGCCTGGAAATCGCCGACGACGGCCGTGGCGTGCCCGAGGAGCTGGCCGAACACCTGTTCCTGCCGCTGGTCAGTGGCCGTGCCGAAGGCACCGGGCTGGGCCTGGCACTGGCCCAGCAGGTCGCGCGCGAGCATCGCGGCACGCTCACCTACCGCTCGCGTCCGGGCCATACCGTGTTCACCCTGCTGTTGCCGATCGGCAACGGCGCCGCTCCTGCCGAGGAGGCCCCGCGCGATGTCTGAGTCCCCCACCACCGCACAGCGCATCTGGGTGGTCGACGACGATCGTGCGGTGCGCTTCGTACTGTGCACCGCGCTGCGCGAGGCGGGGTACCAGGTCGTCGATTTCGACAGTGCCGCTCCCGCCCTGCAGGCGTTGAGCGCGGGCCCGCCACCAGCGCTGCTGTTCACCGATGTGCGCATGCCCGGCGACGATGGCCTGGTACTGCTGGACAAGCTCAAGGCCGCGTTGCCGCAGCTGCCGGTGGTGGTGATGTCGGCCTATACCGATGTCGCCAGCACCGCCGGTGCGTTCCGCGGGGGCGCGCATGAATTCCTGTCCAAGCCGTTCGACCTGGACGATGCCGTGGCGCTGGCGCAGCGTGTGCTGCCGGCCGTGGCGCCCGCGCTGGCCGCCCCCAGCCCCGCCGCCGAAACGCCCGGCGACCAGCCGCCGCAACTGGTGGGCGATACCCCCCCGATGCGTGCGCTGTTCCGCGCCATCGGTCGCCTGGCGCAGGCACCGCTGGCGGTGCTGATCACCGGCGAGACCGGCACCGGCAAGGAGCTGGTGGCCAATGCGCTGCACCGCGAATCGCCGCGTGCGCAGGGCCCGTTCGTCGCGCTCAATACCGCCGCGATCCCGGCCGAACTGCTGGAGAGCGAGCTGTTCGGCCACGAAGCTGGCGCCTTCACCGGTGCGCAGCGCCGTCATGTCGGCCGCTTCGAGCAGGCCAACGGCGGCACGCTGTTCCTGGATGAGATCGGCGACATGCCGTTGCCGCTGCAGACCCGCCTGCTGCGTGTGCTGGCGCAGGGTGAGTTCTTCCGCGTCGGTGGCCGCGAGCTGATCCGCGTCGATGTGCGCGTGGTGGCCGCCACCCACCAGGATCTGGAAGGCCTGGTCGCGCAGGGCAAGTTCCGCGCCGATCTGCTGCATCGCCTGGACGTGGTGCGCCTGCAGTTGCCGCCGCTGCGTGAGCGCCGCGAGGACATCGCGCAACTGGCCAGCACGTTCCTGGCCGCCGCCGCACGCAGGCTGGATACGCCGCCGAAGCGCCTCACCGCCGCGGCTCTGCAGGCGCTGCGCGAACACGACTGGCCGGGCAACGTGCGCGAACTGGAGAACGTGTGCTGGCGGATGGCCGCGCTGGCCGCCGCCGACACCATCGGCGTGGCCGATGTCGATACCGCGCTGAACCGCGCGCGCGGCCGCCGCAACAGCGGCAGCGCAGCCGATCCGGGCCAATGGGAAGCGCTGCTGGCCGAATGGGCGCGCCGTCAGCTGGCCGAGGGCGTGGAAGGGCTGCACGCGCAGGTGCGCGAGCGGGTCGACCATGCCCTGCTGGAGGCAGCGCTGCAGATCACCCACGGTCGCCGCGCCGAAGCCGCTGCCCGCCTCGGCCTCGGCCGCAATACCCTTACCCGCAAGCTGGGCGCCGGGCGCCGCCGCGGGGGCCATTGAACGGTCCCTGCACGCGATCCTCGCGCCCGCTTGCCGAACCGTTGATCGTTCATGGACGATGCAATGCTTAGTGTCACCTGCAAGGAGTCTTCGATGCGTCTGTCCTTTGCCATCCTGCCGTTGTCCGCCGCCGTGCTGCTGTCTGCCTGTGGCAGCGCGCCGAAGAAGGCCGAGCCCACCCCGCCGCCGCCCACCGTGGTCAGCGCAGCGAAGCAGGGCGAGGCCAATCTGTCGCCGGCCTCGGCCAGCATCGTCAGTGGCCGCATCGCACTGATGGTGGAGCCCGGCGGTATCCACATCACCGGCCTGATCGGTGGCCTGCAGCCGTTGCAGCAGGCCGGTTTCCACATCCACGAGCGTGGCGACTGCAGCGCGGTGGATGCCAGCAGCGCCGGCAACCACTTCAATCCCGGTGGCGCCGCGCATGGCCGCGCCGGCACCGGCAAGCACCACCTGGGCGACATGGACAACCTGCGTGCCGATGCCCAGGGCCGCGCCAACGTCGATATCCACCTCAAGGGCGTTACCCTTGGCGGAGGCGCCGCCACCGATATCGCCGGACGTGCACTGGTCGTGCATGCCAACGCCGACGACTATCGCAGCCAGCCCGCCGGCAATGCCGGCGTCCGCATCGCCTGTGGCGTGATCCGGGTCGTCCGCTGATCACTGCAGGCAACATCCAGGGAGAGATTCCAATGCGTCTGATCCACACTTCGCTGTTTGCGGCCATCGCCGCGCTGGGCCTGGCGGCCTGCGGCCAGCAGCCGGCCGCTCCGCAGACGGAAACCCCGCCGGCCGCCCCGGCCGAGGGCGCCACCACCGAACCGGCCGCAACGCCAGCCCCGGCGGATGCACCGGCTGCCGATGCCTCGGCCACCGCCGAACTGGCACCGACCCAGGGCAACGAAACCAAGGGCAGCGTCACCTTCAAGGTGGTCGACGGCAAGGTCCACGTGACCGGCCAGATCACTGGCCTGAAGCCGGGCAGCGAGCACGGCTTCCACATCCACGAGAAGGGCGACTGCAGCGCGCCGGACGGCATGAGCGCCGGCGGCCACTTCAACCCGGGCAAGCAGGATCACGGCAACGTCGCCACCGATCCGCACCACGGCGGCGACATGCCCAACATCAAGGCCGACGACAAGGGCGTGGCCAGCATCGACGGCCCGGTGTCGAGCAATGTCAACATCGGCAAGGGTGATGACTTCGACATCATCGGCCGCGGCCTGATCGTCCACGCCGATGCGGACGACTACAAGACCCAGCCGACCGGCAACGCCGGCGCACGCCTGGCGTGTGCGGTGATCCAGAAGGCCCCGTAAGAATCAAGGAACGCCGGCGCAAGCCGGCGTTCTTCTTTATCGGTAGTGCCGGCCGCTGGCCGGCAATCGCAGATCCGGACGTTGCCGGCCAGCGGCCGGCACTACCCGTCTTCAGCGCGCCAGCAGCTCGCGCGCGTCCTGGCCGGCCTCGCAGTGCACGAACAGCACTGCGGCCATTTCTGCTGGAGACGGAAAACGCCGGCGCAAGCCGGCGTTTTTCATTATCGGTAGTGCCGGGCGCTGGCCGGCAATCGCAGATCCGGACGTTGCCGGCCAGCGGCCGGCACTACCCGCCTTCAGCGCGCCAGCAGCTCGCGCGCGTCGTGCCCGGCCCCGCAGTGCACGAACAGCACTGCGGCCCTTTATGCTGGAAACGGAAAATGCCGGCGCAAGCCGGCGTTCTTCTTTATCGGTAGTGCCGGCCGCTGGCCGGCAATCGCACATCCGGAGGTTGCCGGCCAGCGGCCGGCACTACCCGCCTTCAGCGCGCCAGCAGCTCGCGCGCGTCCTGCCCGGCCTCGCAGTGCACGAACAGCACCGGCACGCCGTGCGCTTCCAGCACCGCGGCCATCTGCCGCTGGCGCATCAGGAACTGCTCGTAGATGCCCTGCAGGCGGTCGCAATCGTTCTTGCTGTGGTTGTAGTACGCGCACCAACCCGCCGGATCGAACAGCGCCATGCGTGCCTCGCCATGGGTATAGCGCAGCAGCGGCTCGGGCGCGGCATTGAGCCACTCGTCTTCGCCCGGCGCCATGATCGCGGTCTCGATCAGCGGCCACAGCGCCGCCAAGCCCTGGTTGTCGTACTGCATCGACATCATCGCGGCCAGGTCGTTCACGGTGAAATAGCGCGCGTGTTCGATGCGGGCACCGAAGCTGTTCTGTGCCATCAACGCGGTGTCGGCATGCGCCATGCCGTTGGCCAGCAGTGTTTCTTCCAGCGCATTGGCCACCGCGTTGGTGGTGGCCACGTCGCTGCCGGTCAGCAGGAACGGCACCACGCGCAGGCCGCCCCCCACCAGGGTCGCATCGGCCTGGAACGGCAGCGGCACATCGCCTGCGGCATCGGTGCCGAAGGCCAGCAGGCGCGGGCCCTGGTTGCGGCCCGGGGCACGCATCTGCAGTTCTTCCAGGCGGCGATGGATCGGCCAGCCCGGGCGCAGTACTTCGGCCGGGTCGAAATGGGCGGCCGCGAACACCAGGTCCAGCTCGGCCACCTGCGGCACCAGCTTGGAAAGGTCACGGCCGACGCGTTCGGCCAGTTCACCGGCCTGTTCAGCGCTGAGCACCGCCTGGCGGGGGATTTCGCCGCCGGCCAGTTCCAGGGCCAGCACGCCAAGGGCATTCATCGCGGGGTCGGGTTTGCTCATGGTTCCACGGTTGGCCCATCACAGGGCGGCAGCTACACTTGGCTCCATTATGCCTGCTCCGCCGTGCAGGCCATGTTGCAGACACCCTCATCCATGCCAGGTATCTCCATGCCCAACGCTCGTCCCGTCGCCATCCTCGGTGGCGTCCGCATTCCGTTCTGCCGCCAGAACACCGCGTATTCGGATGTCGGCAACCTCGGCATGTCGGTCCGTACGCTGGGCGCGCTGGTCGAACGGTTCGGCCTGCACGGCCAGCAACTGGGTGAAGTGGCGATGGGTGCGGTGATCAAGCACTCCAGCGACTGGAACCTGGGCCGTGAAGCCACGCTGTCCTCCGGCCTGTCGCCGCTGACCCCGGGCATCACCCTGCAGCGCGCCTGCGGCACCTCGCTGGACAGCATCATCACTGTCGCCAACAAGATCGCGCTGGGCCAGATCGAATCGGGCATCGGCGGCGGTTCGGACACCACCTCCGACGTGCCGATCGTCTACGGCAAGAAGCTGCGCGCGCGCCTGCTGGCCGCCAACCGCGCCAAGAGCACTGGCGACAAGATCCGCGCGCTCACTTCCGGCTTCAAGTTCTCCGAGCTCAAGCCCGAGTTCCCGGGCGTGGCCGAGCCGCGCACCGGCAAGAGCATGGGCGACCACTGCGAGGACATGGCCAAGGAATGGAACATCTCGCGCGACTCGCAGGATGAGTGGGCGGTGTCCTCGCACAAGAAGCTGGCCGCCGCCTATGAGCGTGGCTTCTTCAACGACCTGATCGCACCGTTCCGTGGCGTCGAGCGTGACAACATCCTGCGCCCGGATACCTCGCTGGAAAAGCTGGCCACGCTGAAGCCGGCGTTCGACAAGGTTTCCGGCCGTGGCACGCTGACCGCCGCCAATTCCACCCCGCTGACCGACGGTGCCGCTGCGGTACTGCTGGCCAGCGAAGAGTGGGCGCGCGCGCACGGCCATGAGCCGCAGGCCTACCTGCGCGACGCGCATGTCTCTGCGGTGGACTTCGTGCATGGCGAAGGCCTGCTTATGGCGCCAACCATCGCGGTGCCGGAGATGCTCAAGCGTAATGGCCTGACCCTGCAGGACTTCGACATCTACGAGATCCACGAAGCCTTCGCCGCGCAGGTGCTGTGCACCCTGCGTGCGTGGGAGAGCGAGGATTACTGCCGCAACCGCCTGGGGCTGGACGCACCGCTGGGCCGCATCGACCCGGACAAGATCAACCTGCTGGGTTCGTCGCTGGCCACCGGTCATCCGTTCGCCGCCACCGGCGCCCGCGTCATTGCCACCGCCGCCAAGCAGCTGGCCGAACGCGGCGGTGGTCGCGCGCTGGTGTCGATCTGCACCGCCGGCGGCATGGGCGTGGTGGCGATCGTCGAACGCTGATCGCTGCGACCGCGCGCTAACCAAGGTTGGCGACTACCAGAAATGCGTGCTGGATCTGCTGTGGTAGATGCCGACCTTGGTCGGCCGTGAAACGGCATCGCTCGGAAAGGCCACGCGCCAACCAGGGTTGGCGACTACCGGGTCCCGCAGATGAAAACGCCGCCCAGTGGGCGGCATTTTTTGTCCGGTGGGTGCCGACCGTTGGTCGGCACGCTTCAGCAGCGGTCACGGCAACCGCGGATTACCGAATTCGTCGCGCTCTTCGTTGGCGTCATACACCGGCGGCTGCACCGCGAGCGGCTGTTCTTCCACCGTGGCACGCAGTGGCGTCTCGCCGCCGCGCACCAGCGCCACGCTGTCCTCGCCGCGCTGCAGGCGCAGCGCATTGGCCAGGCACTGCGCGGCCAGCGCGTGTTCGCCACGCTGGGCGAACAGTTCACCCAGCGCTTCCCACGCCGGTGCACCGGCGCCCGCGGCGATGGCCTCGTGCAGGAACGCATCGGCGGCCTCCCACTGCTGCTGGGCCAGGGCCACGCGGCCCTGCGCCAGGCGCAACGCGGCCGAGCCGTCATGCACGTTGCGCCAACGTGCGAGGTTGGCCTGGCGGGTAGCCAGGCGCTCGGCCGGCAGACGGCCATACAGCGCCACCAGTTCGTCATCCCAGCGCTGGTCCAGGGCCTGTTCCAGCGCCAGCAGCGCCGGCTCGTCCCAGTCCAGCGCCACCGCGCGGCTGGCATAGGCGCCAACCACGTCCGGAGTCGGTCGCAGTGCCTTCGGCGTGGCTTCCCACTGCGCGGCCAGTGCGTTGACGTCGGCCGCTTCCAGCAGCGCTTGTGCAGCCAGGCGTGCTTCCAGTTCACTGCTGGCCTCGGCCGGCAGCACCTTGCTCTGGCGCAGTGCACCCAGCTGGCCATACGCCTCGTGGGCGCGGCCGGCCTGTGCCAGTGCCTCGGTGCGCAGCCACAGGCCACGTGGCGGCAGCGGCTGGATCGCCGCTACGTCCAATGCGTTGATCGCATCCACCGGCAGATCGCGCGCCAGCAGCTGTTCGGCGCGCAGCAGCGCCTGCAGGGTGGCATCACTTTCGCCCAGGCGCTGCAGCAGCGCCTCGCCAGCCGGGCCGTCGGCACGTGCCTGCGCGCTGCGCACGGCGTTGGCCAGCGCCACCGCGCTCACTTCCGGATCCTTGGCGGCACCGTCCAGCAGTTTCTCGGCACGCTGCCACTGGCCGTGCTCATAGGCCTGCAGGCCGTCGATCAGGCGCACCCGGCCCTGTTTGCGGCGGTAGCGGCCCCAGGCGCGGAACGGTGCGGCGATCAGGCTCCACAGCAGCCATAGCACCAGCACCGCGATCACTGCCAGCAGCGCCACCTTCGGCAGGTTGCTGTGGTAGTCGTAGCCGCCGTAGCGCAGGGTCACTTCGCCGAAGCGGTTCAGGTCATCGGCGCCGAGCCATTGCGCAGCGACCACGCCGATGGCCACGGCCAGCAACAGCACGACCAGGGATTGCAGGGGTTTCATGCGGGCTTACCTCCGGTCGGTCTGGGTGCGCAGTTGTTGCAGGGTGCTGCCAAGGACAGCGTCGTTGGCCTGCAGCGGCAGTTCGCGCAAGGCCTTCAGTTCAGCACGTTGCGCGCGCAGGGCTGGTGAATCCGGCCAGCGCCGCTGTGCCCAGTGCTCCACGCGGTCCAATGCGGTATTGCGCCCCGCGCGGTCGCCGCGCTCGATTGCCGCACGTGCCAATGTCAGTTCCAGCTGCAGCGCGTCGTCGGCATTGCGCTGTTCGGCGGCGGTCAGCGGGCCGTTCTGGCGGCTCGGGGTGATGTCCACGAACGGCGCCAGAGCTGCCTGCCACCAGGGTTTGGCGGTGCTGCTGCCGGTTGTGCCGGTGATCTGCGAAGGCAGGCCCTGCAGTGCCCTGCCCACAGCATCCAGACGCTGCAGCGACTGCACGCGTGGGCCGCTGCCGAGCGCATCCAGTGCCTCGCGCTCCTGCACCAGCGCCTGACGCAGGTTCAGGCCATCACTGTCGGGCAGTTCGGCCAGTGCCGTCGCGGCCTGGGCGTACAACCGGCGTGCGCCTTCCACATCGTCGGCGTAGTTCAGGCGCTGCGCGGCCTGGGTCAGCAGCAGTTCGGCCTCATCGCGCTGTACCGCCTGGCGGCCCTGGTTGGCGCTGTCGGCCAGCTTGGCCAGGTTCTCTTCCAGCAATGCGCTGCGCTGGGAAAGGCCCAGCATCTCGTCGCGCAGCACGCGGTTGGTGGCGGCCGCGTCCTGCAGGCGCTGGCTGGTCGCGCGCTGGTCACGACGCAGCGCATCCAGCGTGGCCTCCAGGCCCTTCAGCTGGACAGCCGTGGTCTGTGCCTGCGCTGCCTGTTCGTTCTGTTGCTGTTGCCAGACATACCAGCCGGCATAGCCGCCCACGCCGAGCACGACCACACCGGCCAGCGGCAGCAGCCAGCGCACGGGTCGACGGGGCGGGGAAACGGGCGGAGTGTCGTTCATCGGGCTTCCTTGTCGGCAACGTCGCCGGTCGGGGGCCGGCAGGCCGCGTTGTGCACAGCATCACTGTTGCCGACGACAGCGGCAAGCGTGACCCACGTCCCTGTTCAGGTCGCTGCCGGGACGGTGAGCGTGGCGTGTGCGGCCGCCACCAGCTGCGCGCTGGTGGGGCCTGCCGCGCGCACGACATGCTGCAGGCCCAGTGCCCGGGCCTGTTCGCCGAGGCGATCACTGGCCACCACGGCAGTCGCGTGCGCCTGCAGGCGCTGCTGCAAGGGCGGCGGAAGCTGCTGCCAGAAATGCTGCAGCGCTTCGCCACTGCTCACCGCCAGCATCCACGGCTGCGCTGAATGCGCCAATCGGGCCAGCGCACGGGGCGGCAGGTGCAGAAGGCGACGCTGGTAGATGTCGGCACGTTCGATTGTGGCGCCGGCCGCCTGCAGCTGCGCGGCAATCAGGCCACGCCCGCCGGGCGCGGTCACCAGGCCGATGCGCAGGCCCTGTACGTCAGCCAGCACCGGCAGCGCCAGCAGGCCTTCACTGTCCATCCGCTGCGGCGCATGCACCTCGGTGATGCCGTGTGCCCGCAATGCGCGCGCGGTGCCTTCGCCGACGGTCAGCCACGGGCTGCGCTGCGCCTCGGCCAGCGGCAGCAGGGTGGCGGCCGCGGTCACGGCGGCCGGGCTGGTGAACACCACCCGATCACAGTTCAGCGCGCGTTGCAGCTGGCGCAGCACGGGCGTGCCGTTCAGGCGCTGCAGGCGCCAGGGTGGCAGGGCCAGGACATGCCCGCCCAGCCCAGCAACGGCGCGGCGCAGCGCCACATTCTGGCCCTGCGGGCGCAGCGAGATCAGGGTCCAGCGCGCGCCGGAACGGGTGGCGCCAGTGGGTATCGTATGGTCGGCCATTGCCTGCATTATGCGGGCCCTTCGTTGTCGTGGTCGCTGCTCCGATGTCCGTTGATGCCCTGACTTCCTCGTTGGCCGCCCTGCAGGACGTGCTGGACTGCATGCCGGCGGTGCGCGCCATGCAGATCCAGCTCGACGGCTATGCCGATGGCGTGCTGCGCATCACCGCGCCGCTGGCCGCCAACGTCAACGACAAGGGCAACGCCTTCGGCGGCAGCCTGGCCTCGGTGCTGACCCTGTCCGGCTGGGCGCTGGTCAGCCTGCGCCTGCGCCTGGCCGGCCACGATGCCGAGGTCTACGTGGCCGACAGCAACCTGCGCTACCTGGCCCCGGTCTACGAAGACCTGCACGCCCACGCCGAAGCGGCCGAGGCCACCGGCTGGGATGCCTTCCTGAACACCTTCCGGCAGCGCCGCAAGGCCCGCATCAGCATCATCGCCACCCAGCCCGGCGCCGATGGCAAGCCCGCCGCCGAATTCAGCGGTCGCTTCGTTGCCTTCGCCAAAGGGTAGGATGGCAGGCTGACGTTCTGGGGAAACCACTGATGCGCCGCCTGATCCAGTTCCTGATCTGTTCCCTGCTGCTGGCCAGTGCCGTGGCCTCGGCCGACGACCTCAGCCGCAAGCAGCGCAAGCTGCTGGAAGAGACCCAGATCGCCTACGGGGCGACCATCCGCTGGGGCAGCATGGACGATGCCATCGGCTACCTCGACCCCAAGCTGCGCAAGGAAAAGCCGCCCACCGAGTTCGAGCTCAACCGTTACGCGCAGCTGCGCGTGTCGTCCTACCGCGAGCGCAGCAGTGCCTCACTGGACGGGGGACTGGTCGAGCGCCGGGTCGAAATCGGGGTGATCAACCAGAACACCCAGGCCGAGCGCACGGTGGTCGTGGTCGAGCGCTGGCGCTGGGACCCGGAAGCCAAGCGCTGGTGGCAGACCGCCGGCCTGCCGGACCTGTGGAAGGGGCAGTGACGGGCCGCGTCCGGCTTGTGCGACAATCGGCGCCCGCTTAATCGACCCGTGACCTGAGTGAATTACGAAGAGTTGCTGGCCTTTGCAGGCCGAAACCCGATGCTGTCCGCGGCCCTGGTCGGCCTGACCGTGGCCATCATCGTCACCGAGATCCGCCGCCTGTTCCGGGGCTTCAAGGGCATCAAGCCCGCCGAACTGACCCAGCTGATCAACGCGGGCGGCACGGTGGTGGTCGACCTGTCGGCCAGCGGTGACTTCGAGAAGGGCCACATTGCCGGCAGCCGCAACGCCCAGGCCAGTGCCTTCGGCCCGGACCACAAGCTGGTGGCCAACGCCAAGCAGTCGCCGGTGGTGCTGGTGTGCCGCAGCGGCAACGCCTCGGAAACCGCCGCCAAGGCGCTGAAGAAGGCCGGCTTCGAGAAGGTCTACGTGCTCGACGGCGGCATTCCCGCCTGGCAGCAGGCCGAGCTGCCGCTGGTCAAGGGCCGCAACTGATTGCCGCAGGTGGCGGATCCGGCCTTGTATGGGCCTGATCCCGCCCCCATCGCAGTAATTCGACCATCGTTTTCATTGCATTCATTGGAGTTACTGGAAATGTCCGAAGAGATCACCAACGGCGCTGCTGCGCCGGTCGATGCCGCCACCGGCCCCGCTTTCACCGTCGAGAAGATCTACGTCAAGGACGTCTCCTTCGAGTCGCCGAACGCCCCGACCATCTTCAATGACCAGGTGCAGCCGGAGCTGCAGCTGAACCTGAACCAGCAGGTGCAGCGCCTGGGTGAGAACGCCTTCGAAGTCGTGCTGGCCGTGACCCTGACCTGCCAGGCCGGTGAGCGCACCGCCTACGTGGCCGAAGTGAAGCAGGCCGGCGTGTTCGGCCTGGTCGGCCTGGACCCGCAGTCGATCGACGTGCTGCTTGGCACCCAGTGCCCGAACATCCTGTTCCCGTACGTGCGCCAGCTGATCAGCGACCTGATCCAGGCCGGCGGCTTCCCGCCGTTCTTCCTGCAGCCGATCAACTTCGAAGGCCTGTACGCAGAAACCCTGCGCCAGCGCCAGGAGCAGGGCGACGCACCGTCGCTGGCTGACTCCGAGCCGGCTGGCAACGCCTGATTCCTGCCGCGACGTCACGGATGAGCACTCCCGCTGACAAGATCGCCGTGCTGGGCGCCGGTTCCTGGGGAACCGCGCTGGCCAGCCTGCTCGCACGGCACGGTCATCCGACCGTGCTGTGGGGGCGCGACGCTGCCGTGGTCGAGGCCATCGACCAGCGCCACGAGAACCCGCGCTACCTGCCGGGCATCCCGCTGCCGGACAGCCTGCGTGCCACCACCGACCTGGCGTCGGCGGTGGAAGGCGCGGCCTGGATCCTGGTGGTGACCCCGTCGCATGCCTTCGGTGAAACCGTGCGTGCGCTGGCGCCGCTGCGTCCGGCCGGTGCCGGCGTGGCCTGGGCCACCAAGGGCTTCGAACCCGGTTCGGGCCGTTTCCTGCATGAAGTGGCGCGCGAAGTGCTGGGCGAGGACGTGCCGCTGGCCGTCGTCACCGGGCCATCGTTCGCCAAGGAAGTAACCCAGGGCCTGCCCACCGCGATCACCGTGCACGGCGACGTGCCCGAGTTCGCGCAGACGGTGGCCGAGGCGATGCATGGCCCGGCGTTCCGCGCCTACACCGGCGACGACATGGTCGGTGCCGAGCTGGGCGGTGCGATGAAGAACGTGCTGGCGGTGGCCACCGGCGTGGCCGATGGCATGCAGCTGGGCCTCAACGCCCGTGCCGGCCTGATCACCCGCGGTCTCAATGAAATGCTGCGCCTGGCTGCGGCGATCGGCGCCAAGCCGGAAACGCTGATGGGCCTGGCCGGCCTGGGCGATCTGGTGCTGACCTGCACCGGCGATCTGTCGCGCAACCGTCGCCTGGGCCTGGCCCTGGGCCGTGGCCAGACGCTGCAGGATGCCGTGCGCGAAATCGGCCAGGTGGTCGAGTCGGTGCAGACCGCCGACGAAGTGATGCGACAGGCACGCCGCCATGGCATCGACCTGCCGATCTCCGACGGCGTGCGTGCCGTGCTGCACGGCGAGCAGACTCCGGAAGAAGGCCTGCGCGCACTGCTGGCGCGGGAACAGAAACCGGAATACCCGGACACGCTGTTCAAGTGAATCGAAAAACCCCGGCCACGTGCCGGGGTTTTTTATGTGCGCGAGCCATCCACGCATGGCGTGGATCTACTGCCGAACCCGCTTCTGGTAGCTGCCAACCTTGGTTGGCGCCCGACGGCGGCAATCACCGCGCCCGTGGCGGCGCGCTGGTGTTGTCCATGTCCGAGAAGATCAACCACGGCCCGTCGCCCACGCGCTTCAGCGTCAGCGTGAACTTGCCGGTGTCCCCCTCGTTGCTGCCGTAGCGATACGCACCAATGATGTAGCCCCTGTTGCCCTCCACCGAGTGAGCCAACGCCCGCAGCCGCAACGGACTGCCGCCCTGGCCGGCATACGCGGCCTCGATCGCAGTACGCCCGCGCACCGGCGGCTGGTTGCTCTGCAGTACAAGACCATCCTCGGCAAGCAGCGCAGCCAATGCCCTGGCATCAGCCGAGCGCCACGCCCGCTCGTAATCGCGTAGTACGCGCTCCAGCGGTGCGGGCAGGGCTGCGCCCGGGAGAGGCCGTGCAGGCTTCGCGTTTTCTGCATCGTGGGCAATTGCCGGCGATGCCAGCCGCAGGGCACTGCAGAAGATCTTGGCGAGTCGTGTACGGCGCATGCGTCCGGCTCCAGGCGATGACGGGACGCTACGAACGCATCCTGGCACGGTGCTGGTTAGAATCACGCGGCTGCCGATTTGCTGGATGCAGCGCAGATCAGACAAGGACAGGGAATGAAGATTCGAATCACAGGGATGGCACTGACGGTCGCATTGCTGGCCGCCTGCGGGCAGGCACCGGCACCCGATGCAGCACCAGCCGCACCAGCACCGGCCACAGAAGCACCTGCGGCCACGGCAACGGTGGGCGAGAAGGCGCCATCCATCGAAGGTGGCGTGGATCCCTCGGTGTGGGACAACGAAGGCGAACCGGAAGACCCGAGTGCCGGCGGCGAACTCACCTGCGCGGACAACCCGCTGGCGACGCATTTCTTCACCCTGGTGGGCGGCAATACCGTGGACGACTGCGGCCGCAAGGACCCGAAGGTGCTGGCCGCGTTCAACGCCCTGATGAAGAACACAGCCGCAGCCGAATCCGCTGACAGGGAGATTCCATCGCTGCGCGAACGCCTGTTGAGCGGGCCCAGCGGTCCTGGTGAGCTGCTGGTGCTGCAGGGCGAGCCGTGGTGGTTCTATACCGCCTGCCAGGCCCACGACTGCCCCGGCACCGCGTTGGCGATGCTGTATTCGCCGACGGAGGCGAAGATGGTCGGCCGTCTTACCGCGCGCTGTCGTGTGTGGTGGCTGGGCGAGCCGACGGCGGAACAACGTGCGCAGATTGAACAACGCCAGCCACTGCAGGATGCCGCGTTGAAGGAAGACAGCGCGCTCTGCGAGTGATGTGGTGCCCGCCTCATCCTTCCGGCTGCATGCGCGCGCTGGCCTGTGCGTTCATGGTCAGGCACGCCAGGATCAGCCCTTCCATCACCCGGTCGCCCACGTACTCGGCCTCCGTGCCGTTCTGACGCACGCGCTCGGCCGCCAGCAGCAGCTCCAGCGTCACGCGTTGGCCGGCCAGTGCACAGTCCGCATCGGCCAGCGCCATGCAGCGGCCCGGCATCTGGTGACGCTCTGG
The DNA here is from genome assembly GCF_059368875.1 of Stenotrophomonas sp. YJH_SMC_82. Lineage (NCBI taxonomy): Bacteria > Pseudomonadati > Pseudomonadota > Gammaproteobacteria > Lysobacterales > Lysobacteraceae > Stenotrophomonas > Stenotrophomonas sp. YJH_SMC_82. The sequence continues at coordinate 204,137 of NZ_JCAFSE010000005.1, read as the reverse complement.
CCAGGGCTGGCCGTCGGCGGCCGCGCCTTTGCCGATGCGGTGAAGCGTGGCGATGAAGGCATTCGGATCGGTCGCAGCCGCGTGCTCTGGCGGCCCACCGCCAGTGGCGGATGAGCGATGCGGATGCAGGCGTGGGAAGTCCGGTGATGTCATGGCAGTGCCCCGTGCAGGACAGACGGTAGCCGCCACGCAAAGGTGGCGGGCGGAGACGTGGCTCGAAAACCGGGACAGTGCGTACAAGGCCGGCAGGCACAAGGCCTCCACGCTCCGCCCGCCATAGTCGGCAGACGAATTGCCCGCCGGCGCCACACTGGGTGACGCCGACGGGCAGGCGCATACAACGTACGCATTGCCACGGGTTTTCGAGGCCCGGCCACCTTTTTCCGGTGGCACGCCATCTGTACCGCCGTCGCTGCGAAACGCCAATCAGACGAGTTGCAAACAGCGTTCGATCAAAGACGCTTTCAGCATTCTTGCATGCTGTTAAGTCGTCGCAGACGCAGGCGCCGCAACGGCCGTAGCAGCATGGGGAATATGCGACATGGTTCGAACTTGATGACAGGGATATGGGTACCCCACCAAGCCGATGACGACAGTGCGGAGCGAAGAACGTAAATCGAACTCGCCCCACTCTGGTTGTCAGCGCTCTTGGGGTCTTTCGTACCAGGCCTGAGTACGGTTGACGATGCGCACCACGGACAGCATGACCGGCACCTCGATCAGCACGCCCACCACCGTCGCCAGCGCCGCCCCGGAATGCACGCCGAACAGTCCCACCGCAGTCGCCACCGCCAGTTCGAAGAAGTTGCTGGCACCAATAAGCGCTGACGGGCCGGCCACGCAATGTGCCACGCCCAGCCGACGGTTGAGCAGGTAGGCCAGGCCCGAGGTGAAATAGACCTGGATCAGGATCGGCACGGCAATCAGCGCGATTACCAGCGGTTGCTTCACGATCTGCTGGCCCTGGAACCCGAACAGCACCACCAGCGTCAGCAGCAGCGCGGACAGGGACAGCGGCCCCAACCTTCGAAGCGTGAGTTGCAGGCCCGCCTCGCCGCTGCGCAAAAGGATCCAGTGCCGCAGCAGTGCAGCAGCCAGCACCGGCACCACGATGTAGAGACCAACGGACAGCAACAGCGTATCCCACGGTACGGTGATCGCCGACAGGCCGAGCAGCAGTGCAACCACCGGCGCGTAGGCAACCACCATGATCGCGTCGTTCAACGCCACCTGGCTCAGGGTGAAGTTGGCATCACCGCGGCACAGGTTGCTCCACACGAACACCATGGCGGTGCAGGGTGCGGCTGCCAGCAGGATCAGCCCGGCGATGTAGCTGTCGATCTGTGCTGCGGGCAACCAGTCGGCGAAGGCATGGCGCAGGAACAGCCAGCCCAGCAGCGCCATCGAGAACGGCTTCACGGCCCAGTTGATGAACAGTGTTACCCCGATGCCCTTCCAGTGTTGCTGCAACTGGCGCATCGCGCGGAAGTCGACCTTCAGCAGCATCGGGATGATCATCAGCCAGATCAGCACCGCAACCGGCAGATTGACCTTGGCCACTTCGGCGGACGCCAGCACCGCGAAGGCACCGGGCAGGAAGTGGCCCAGCAGCGTGCCCATCGCAATGCACAGCACAACCCACAGCGTCAGGTGTCGCTCGAACAGACCCATGGCAGTGGCACCGTCACTGCGCGCCGTCGGTCGGCAACAGCTGGCCGATCCGGTCCAGCGCGTGCTGCAGCGCTTCGCGTTCGGACCACACCGATTCGGGCAGTGCGAGCAGCGCACGCAGGCGGGTTTTCACGATGGCATGGGCCAGCGCGAAGGCTGCGGCCTTGTCGGCATCGCTGCCTGCCACGGCGGCCGGATCGGGCAGGCCCCAATGGCTGCGGATGAAGTCACCGAACACCACTGGGCAAGCTTCGGCAGCGGCCGCATCACACACGGTGATGACCAGGTCCATGGGCGCTGCATCCACGAACTCGTCCCATGATTTGCTGCGCAGCCCTTCAACGAGCATTCCTTCGGCATGCAGTTGTGCCAGCGCGAACGGATTGACCTGGCCGGTGGGCTGGCTGCCCGCACTGAATGCCCTGAAGCGATCGCTGTCCCAGGCGCGCAGGGTGGCTTCAGCCAGCACGCTGCGCGCGCTGTTGCCGGTGCAGAGGAACAGGACATTGCGGGTCATGTGGCAATCGCTTCGATGGGGTGGGTCGTGTGCGGTATCAGCACTTGCTGGCGGGTTCGGCGGGGACGCACTGGTTGCTGGATGAGCCCGCGCAACAGTTGTGCGTGAGGTACTCGATCAAGCCGTTCATGGCATCGAAGTTGGCGCGGTAGCAGACGTGGCGGCCCTGGTTCTCGCTCTCCACCAGCCCGGCCTGCACCAGCTCCTTCAGATGGAAGCTGAGCGTGGCCGGCGGCACCTGCAGGGCCGTAGCGATGTCGCCCGCCATGCGCCCTGCCGGGCCGGCCTCCACCAGCAGGCGGAAGGCAGCCAGGCGGGTGGCATGACCGAGGGCGGTCAGGGCGGAGATTGCATTCGATGTTTCCATGTTTCTAGAATAATCGAATGAATGAGCCAATCACAAGCCTGGACCTGCCCAACCTGGTGGAATCGTCATTGCCCCAGCCCAATCATCACCAGCTCGCCGCGGCAGATCTGGGGCCGCCACGCATCCTCCTGCTCTACGGCTCGCTGCGGCCCCAGTCGTTCAGCCGCAAGCTGGCGCTGGAAGCCGAGCGACTGCTGCGCCATCTGGGGTGCGAAACCCGGGTGTTCGATCCGCATGCGCTGCCGATGCTGGACAGCGTGGACCCGCACCACCCTGAAGTGCAGCGACTGCGCGAATGGTCGCAGTGGTCGGAAGGCCAGGTATGGGTCAGCCCCGAGCGGCACGGCACGGTCACCGGCGTGTTCAAGAACCAGATCGACTGGTTGCCGCTGGAAGATGGCAGCGTGCGGCCCACGCAGGGCAGGACGCTGGCGGTGATGCAGGTGGGCGGCGGCTCGCAGTCGTTCAACACGGTCAACGCGTTGCGCGTGCTTGGTCGTTGGATGCGCATGCTGACCATCCCCAACCAGTCGTCGGTGGCCAAGGCCTGGCAGGAATTCGATGACGACGGCCGGATGAAGCCCTCGCCGTACTACGATCGGGTGGTGGATGTGATGGAAGAGCTGGTGAAGTTCACGCTGCTGACGCGGGGCCGGTCGGACTACCTGGTAGACCGTTACAGCGAGCGGAAGGGCGACGCGCACGCCGCGGCATTGGCGCGGGCTGCAGAGGCTACGGCTTCCTGATCCTCATTGGTGCCGATGTGAGGCACGCTCACCCAAGCAGCCTCTTCACCCTTGAAGCTGCAAGGCGGATGATCACCACATAGGCCAGCAACATGCCGGTGCCGATGCCCATTACTTCGATTTCCCAGTTGCGGCGGTAGGGAGAAGGGCCCATGAAGGCCCACGCCAGAAGCACCGCCGCAATCAGCAAGGCGCTGCGATTGGCCTTCGAAATGAGCGCATCTTCGGTCGCGTGCCCCATGTTCGGATCCCAGGAACCGAGCAGCCACCCCAATCCACGCAGGTAGTCGCGCGCCACGAAGAACAGGAAGACGAATACGCCTCCCATCGTGCTCAGCAGAAACTGGAAGAGTGGGTCCACCGGCGGCCTCATGGACGAGGCAGACATTGCCTCGCAGGATCGTCTACGGGCGCAGTATGCCAGCGTGCCGGGCCTCGGGGGCACCACGCCTCACACGCAGGCGACTCTCCATGAGCAGACTGTGCATCGCAGCCGCCCGGCGGGCGGCATGTGCCCACAACGCCCAGGGCGGACGCACAAACGCACTACTCGCCAGCGTGCTGTGCGGTCTTCTTTTGGTTGCCATCTGTGACGGCACGGCTCTGCGCGAACTCCGGGAACGTCTTCGCGATCGAATCCTTGTCCGGCAGGATGTAGAACACACCGCCCTTCTCGAACGTGGACTGCACGATCTGCTCGTAGAACGCGGGCGAGACATTGATGCAGCCGTGGGTGACGCGGTTGTCGTCCGGCGAGGGCGATGCCAACCGCTCGGCGCGCTTTTCCTTCGGGCTGCCCGGCGGTAGCGGGTGCATCGACACGGCGGAATCGTAGTCCACCCACAGCACGCGTCCGGCATCGTCGGACGGGCCGTAACCGCCAATGAAGCGGCCGGCAGGCGTGGTGCGGTCGTGGCCGGGAATCGCGCTCAGTGCGAGCTTGGCGACGCCCGGTGCGGAATGGTCGCCGATCGCCGACCCAAACAGCGCCGGTGCGGCGCCGCGCAGCTTGCCGTCACCGCCGAAGACCAGAACCTGCGCCGCCGCCTTGTCCATGACCGCAAACGGATAGCCCTGGTTGTCCTTGCTGGCGACCACCCAGCCGGCCAGCTCGATCACTGTCTCGGACACGCTCTGGTCGGGCGGAAGTTCATCAACGGCGGCGACCGATGGTGCAGGTGCGTCCTTGTCCCTGGCGTTGGCTACGCCGCTGCACGCAACGGCCAGTGCCATGGCCAGGGAGGCATGGAGGGCGCGGCGTGCAGGGGAGGGGGAAGTACGAATGGGACGGCTCCTTGCAATGCAATCGTGGGTGGAAGGATGCCAGTGGCCGGCGAAGGCCACTGGGTCCCCGATACACCCGATACAGAGGTGGATCAATTCAAAAGGTGAGGGAGCGATTACCCGCGCGGCTTGCGGCCGGCAGGTGCCCTTTCAAGCTGCTGCACGCGACCTTCGATCTGGTCCAGGCGCTGATTGGCCTGCTGTGCGGACTGGTTGGCGGACTCCGCGCTCTGCGCAGCGCCCTGCACCTTGACGTCGAGCTGATCGAGACGCGAGTTGATGGTTGCAAACTCGTTCTTGTATGACGCGCAGGCGCCAAGGCTGACGGTGGCGATGAGCGCTACAGCAAGTGCGCGGGCCGTCTTCATGTGTTGCGGGTTCAGGTTCATTGCACTCCCTCCTTCGTCTGGGGAAGCTGGAATATAGCGGCGTTTGTTCCCGCCGCTACCAAGCGCTTTCAGCTGGAATTTGAATACGTGGAAGCACTGTGAAGCCGGCCTCTGACCCAACATTAACAAGCGGGATCAGGCGAGCTGATCTACGTCGGCGGCGTGCCTTGTGCCTGTTCAAGGTCGCCAATTCATCAGTATGAAGCGGCTCTCACAGCACTTGCGTTTCCATGCCTTTGGCAGCAGTGCAGGCAGGCGTCCATCCACTCGCCTCGAACACGGTCGCGGCGGCGTCGGGCCGCACATCCAGCAGCGTGGCGATGGCCCTGGTCCTGTCTGGCGCGCGGGAAACATAGCTGCGCGCGATGCGGTAGCCGACCCAGTATCCGAGATCTCCACGTCGTGCTTCATCGCCGGGGCCGTTGTACAGCCACTTCGAAAGATCGGTGCCCCCACCGTCCTGTACGAACGCGCGCTCCAGCGCACATTCGCGGCCCTGGGCCCAGCGACGCAGATGCGCGTTGGCCGGTTGCCCCGAGATCAGTTCACCCACGTACTCGGCGCCGCCTTCAAGCAACGTCTGATAGAGCAGGGTGGGCTGCTCTACGTCCACGCGTGCACCGGGCTGTTGCACGTGCACATACTCATGCGCGATCAGATGCACGAAGCGGTCACCTACATCGGCCTGCATCCAGTCGGCGTTGCACAGTGCTTCCAGTCCGATCACCACACCATCTTCGGTGGTGACGCCGCCGCTGTTACCCCGCCCGACCAGCACGGTGACCGGAGGAAAACGTGCAGTGGGGAGCAGCGTGCCCAACCGATCGAGTGCGTCGGCAACCCGCGCGCGGATCGCCGGCAATGCCGCTGCACAGGTCCGCGCCCTGGCGAACAACGCCGGCTTGTCCTGGATGGTCCTGGCCAAACGCTCCATTGATCCGATGCGGCTGTCGGTGAAGCTGCGCAATGCCTCCGTGCCGGTGTCCAGATAGCCGCGCTGCAGGTCTTCGGCACTGGGTTTTCCTCCAGTGGCATCCAGCACGCTGAAGAAACGCGTGACATCGTCTGTCTGTACCACGATGCGTGCAGAAGGTTGGGCGCGCTCGGCCGCGTTGGCTGGCAGCTGCATCATCGGCAGGGCGACGAGGAGCAGCACCCGCACCGCGCGGCGCGCATGGGGCGGAAACAGCAGTGATGCGACGGACGCGTGCGGCATGTGGAGTTCCCTGAACGCCAGCCTTATTTATACACCAGTCAGTTCAATATTCAGGGTCGATTAGACCCCCTAACGGATAATTCACACCTGTCGACCGCCTCCTCTCTCTCCCCCTCCTGGGAGGCGGCCGACGAAACCAAAATAATTAAAGGTGTGTCCCGATGAACAAGAATTCGCTGCTCGCCCTGGGTCTCCTGGCTGCCCTGCCGTTCGCTGCATCGGCAACCGACGGCCTGTCGTACAACTACGTTGAAGGCGGCTACGTGAACACCGATGCCAAGGGCGGCGACGCCGATGGCTGGAAGGTGAAGGGTTCCGTGGCGGTGCACCCGAACTTCCACATCTTCGGCGACTACAGCGCGCAGGAGACCGACAAGTTCAAGAATGACGTCGACCAGTGGCGCATCGGTGCCGGCTACAACTACGGCATCGCACCGAACACCGACCTGGTGGCCCGCGTTGCGTACCAGAAGTTCGACATGAAGCATGGCCTGGACTTCAACGGCTACTCGACCGAAGTCGGCGTGCGCACCGCGTTCAACCCGTACGTGGAAGGCTACGTGATGGCCGGCTACGAGGACTACACCAAGAAGCACGGCATCAACCCGGACGGCGAGTTCTACGGCCGCGTCGGCGCCACCGCCAAGTTCAACCAGAACTGGGGCCTGAGTGGCGAAGTGAAGCTGGCCAAGGCCGGCGACCGCGAGTGGTTCGTGGGCCCGCGCTTCACCTGGTAACAAACGCCTGTCGTTAGTGCGTGTTGTGCTGGCGTGTGACTCTCTCTCTCTCTCCCACACGCCAACCGAAGCCCGGCCTCGCGCCGGGCTTCACTTTTATGGGCCCCGTGGCGCCACAATGCGGCATGGGCGACCCTTCCTCTCTTGCAGGCACCGGCACGACCTACCAGGAACATCTGACGCCTGCGCCGCTGCGCGGCCACTTTGGCCAGCTGTGGCAGAGCCAGCTTCCTGCCGATGCCGATGGGCACATCACCGTATTGCCCGATGGCTGCGTGGATATCCTCTGGCGCGACGGTGCGCTGTTCGTCGTCGGCCCGGACCGTGTGGCCGCGCACCCGGCGCTGGCACCCGGTGCGCAGGTGCTGGGCGCACGCTTCCGCCCCGGCCAGGCATTGGCCGCGCTGGGCCTGCCTTTGGCCGGGATCATCGGCCAGGCCGTGCCACTGGCTGATCTGAAGGGCGCGTGGGCGAACAAGGCGGCGGCCTCCATCGGCGACACCGCGCCTGCACAGCGCCTGCAGCGAATGGCGCACTGCCTGCAACAGCACATGGGTGCGGCCGCGCTCGATACGCCGGCGCAGCGCGCCCATGTCCTGTTCCAAGCGCTCGCCGCGGGTAATGCCACGCTGGATACGCTGGCGGCGCAGTTGGGCCTGAGCCCGCGCAGCCTGCGGCGTTTCAGCCAGTCGCAGTTCGGCTACGGCGCCAAGACGCTGGAGCGGATCCTGCGGCTGCAACGTTTCCTGCGCCAGAGTCGCGCGCTGCCACAGCATTCGTTGGCGATGCTGGCCGCTGATGCCGGCTATGCCGACCAGGCCCATCTCAGCCGCGAGGCGCGCGAGCTGACTGGCATGACCGCCAGCGAGCTGCGCCTGGAGTGGGGACAATGATGGCCGTTTTGTTCAAGACCGCCGTGCCGCGCTGACCGAAGCTGGGGTTCCAATCACGGAGCAACCTCATGAGCCACGAAGCTACCCACGAAGCCGAACGCCGCATCGACAACATCGAATTCAACGTCGCCGACATCGCCCGCAGCAAACGCTTCTACGGCGAGGTGTTCGGCTGGCAGTTCACCGACTATGGTCCGTCCTACACCGAGTTCGACGATGGCCGGCTGAAGGGCGGCTTCGTGTCTGACGCGCCGTTGCGTGCTCACGGAGGACCGCTGGTGATCCTGTACTGCGCGGACCTGGCCGACGCACAGCAGCGCGTGGTCGCCGCCGGTGGCGAGGTGGTGCAGGCGGTGTTCGCCTTCCCCGGCGGCCGCCGCTTCCACTTCCGCGATCTGGACGGCTACGAGCTGGCGGTCTGGAGTGATGTGGACTGAGGTCTTCGTACCTTCGCCGGTGGACGGAACGAGAACCGCTCCGTCCCCGGTCAGGCGGTTCCGCTATGATCGCCCGCACATCGCCACACGCGATGCGTCCGCCTCAAGCCAGCAGGAACCGCCGTGAACTCCCAGCCCGCACCGATCACCGCCGTCAACCACACGCTCGACAACGAGCCGCAGCAGATCACTGCGCCGCTCACCCATTCGGCGGCGTTCCTGGTGCTGAAGGTGAAGGATGACGAGGCGTCGATCGCCAAGGCGCGCGAGGTGCTGGCCAGTACCGACGATCTGATCAAGAACACCGCCATCCGCGAGATCGAGCGCACCTTCACCTGCAACGTGGCCATCGGCCATCGCGTGTGGCAGCCGCTGGTAGGCTCCACGCCGCCACGCGAGCTGAAGCCGTTCCGCGAGATCAAGGGCGCGACCCACACCGCCGTGTCCACGCCCGGTGACCTGCTGTACCACATCCGCGCACGCACCATGGACCTGATCGTGGCCTTCGAGCGCAACCTGCTGATGGCGTTCGGCGATGCGGTGGAAGCAGTCGATGACGTGGCCGGCTTCCGCTATTTCGATGGCCGCGACCTGCTCGACTTCGTCGACGGCACCGCCAATCCGGAAGGACTGTCGCTGCCCGAAGCCACGATTGTTGGTGACGAGGATCCGGACCACGCAGGTGGCAGCTACGTGGTGGTGCAGAAGTACCTGCACAACCTCGATGCCTGGCGCGCGCAGAAGACCGAGGCGCAGGAAGCGATCATCGGCCGCACCAAGCACGACAACATCGAGCTGGATGATGCGCCGGCCGATGCGCAGAAATCGCACAAGACGCTATGCACCATCGAGGACGCCGACGGCGAGCACGAGATCCTGCGCGACAACATGCCGTTCGCCAACCCGGGCCGTGGCGAGTACGGTACCTACTTCATCGGTTACACCCGCCGCCTGTGGGTGATCGAGAAGATGCTCGAGCGCATGTTCATCGGCAATCCCGCACCGCTGCATGACCGCATCCTTGATTTCTCCACCGCCACCACCGGCGTGACCTTCTTTGCACCCTCGCGCAAGGTGCTGGCCGACCTGGGCGAGTGATCAACGCACGCGTATGCATCTGGAGGACGTATGTCTGTCTTGAGAGCCCCATTCCTGGCGGCATTGTTCATGGGCATCGCCGGCTGCTCGACAGCACCTGGTCTGCTTGAACAAACGCCCGAGTCATTTGGTTCTTCGAAATCGGTACAGCAGGTCACCGTTTGCCTGTCCCAGACATGGACACAACGCAACAAGGTCGTGCGCGTGCTGCCCACCGAATCCGGGCAGCGCATTGTCATCGACAACCCTGTGAACCATGGGGTGATTGCCATTGTCGAGCTTGCCCCTGTCCCGACTGGTACGTCTGCACGCTACTGGAAGGGTGCAGGCCTCACCGGCTGGACACGTGATGATCTGAAGGCTTGTCTGGACTGATCGAAGGCAATCCCTCGCAATCGGGCAAGCTCGAAGCGCCGGGCCATCACCGGCCGCCATCCGCCTGTCATCTATGGCGCCGACCATGGCGCGCTGGATGGGAGTGCAGGAGGCAGGCGATGGTGTCAGCAAACAGGACCGGCCTACGCCGCTGGTGGCGGCGTCTGGCTGCGGTGTTCGGCGCGTTGGCACTGGGGAGTGCCAGCGTTTCCGCGCAGGAAGCCCCTGCGCACTGGATGGCCTACGCCGCCGCCGTGGGTGGCCAGCTGCAGCAGCGCCTGCAGCAGGAACAGGACCCGCAGGCGCAGCGTGTGCTGGCGTGGTTGCAGGCGCACCCTGACACACCGGCACCGCTGCCGGTGAGCGTGTGGATCGCGGCGGATGGCCGTATTTCGAAACTGGAATTCGACAGCCTGGGCGATGCCCAGGTCGACGCCGACCTGCGCGCGACGCTGCAGGCCGCGCCGTTGCAGGCGGCACCGCCGGCCGACATGCGCCAACCGCTGCGCCTGGGCCTGTTGCTGGAGCCGAAGTAGATCCACGCCATGCGTGGATGTGGTGGGTAGATGCCGACCTTGGTCGGCAGGCGCGCACCAACCCAGGTTGGCGACTACCGGTAGCCCGGCCGCGCATGGCGTGGCGCTACCGCGTTGCCACCTGCGGTTCACGCGCGGCGGCGCTCCATGCGCGCAGGCCGAACACGGCCAGGCCGAGGAAGAACACGTACAGTGCCGCGGTCACGTGCAGCGACTTGAACAGGTACGCACCCACATAGACCACGTCCACCGCGATCCACACCCACCAGCAGGCCACGTGGCGGCGTGCCTGCCACCACTGGCCGACCAGGCTCAGCGCGGTCAGCATCGCGTCCAGCCAGGGCAGCGCGGCATCGGTGAAGGTGTGCATGGCCGCACCCAGCGCCACGCCACCGCACAGGCCGAAGGCCAGGTCGCGCAGCAGCGTGCCGCGTGCCAGTGGCACGATGCGGATGCTGCCCTCATCGGCGGCGTGCTGCCGCCAGTTGAGCCAGCCGTAGACCAGGAAGCCACCGAAGGCGACCTGCAGCAGGGTGTCCGAGTACAGCTTGGCCTCGGCGAACACCAGCCCATACAGCGCCACCGACAGCAGGCCCACCGGCCACGCTGCCAGCCGGCGCCGGGCCATCAGCCAGACGCCGAGGATGCTGCACAGCGCGGCGGTCCACTCCAGCATCACGCCGCTCACAGCGCGAACGTCACCGACAGGCGGGCCTGTCGCGGTGCACCGGGGAACAGGTAGTAGTCACCGCCGCTGCTGCCGGTATCGCGCCAGTAGAAGCGGTTGAATACGTTGTCCACCGACAGGTTCCAGGTCACCGCGCGTTCGTGCAGGCGATGCTGGAAGCGCAGGCCGGCATCGAACACCGAGTAGTCCGGCGCGCGCACGCCACCGTCGGCGCGTGCCACGTTGGCACCGGCATAGCGCCAGCCACCGGTCACGTCCAGGCCCTGCACGAACGGCAGCGCGTAGGCCATGTGCACGCTGGCGCGTACCTTCGGCACGTTCACCAGCTGATGGCCTTCATAGGCCGGCGTGCCGGTGTCGCGCGCGCGCGCCTGCAGCACGCTGGCGCTGGCCACGATCTGCAGTGTGTCGGTCAGCTGGCCGTTGGCGGTCAGCTCCAGGCCGGTGTGGGTCTGCGTGCCTTCCTCGACGAAGGTGTAGCCGACGTCGCTGCTGTCGGGCCTGGCGTACTGGTACGGCTGCGAGATGCGGAACACCGCCGCGCCCAGGGTCAGTGCTTCGACCGGCACGTACTTCACGCCCACTTCCAGCTGCCGCGACTGCACCGACGGCAGGAAAGTGTCGGCATTGCTGGTCCAGAACGGCGCTTCCTGTCCCAGCGAAATGCCGCGCACGTAGCTGGCATAGGCGTTGAGCTGATCGGTGGCCTTCCACACCACCGCGGTCTGCGGCAGGAACCGCGACAGGCGGCTGTGCCGCTGCGGAACGCCACGCTTGTCGTAGGCACGCTCGTTCAGGCGCACGAAGCGGCCACCGGCCAACCACTGCCAGTCATCGCCAAAGCTCATCCGGTCCAGCGCGAAGAACGCGGTCTGGCGGCTGTCCAGGCGTCGTGCGGAGGGGCCGGGCATCTTCGGCGACGGCTCGAACACGGGCACCTGCGGGTCGTGGATGTTGCTGGTGCCGACGTACTCGTTGACGCTCGGGCGCTTGTCCACGGTGCGGCGGAAGTAGTCGGCACCGAGGGTCAGCTGATGGCCGACGCTGCCGGTCTCGAAGCGGCCACGCAGCTCGGCACGGGCCTGCTGGTTGCGGCGGGTGTCGTCCGGGCTGCGGTAGTCGTAGACATCGTAGTCGCCGTTGGGCGCGAAGTAGTTGCCTGGCACGCTGCCATCGGCGCACTGCACGGCGTAGTAGCAGCCGTAGGCGAAGGCGACGTTGTCATCGATCACCGAGCGGCTGTGGCCGACCGAGACGCGCGACTGCCAGGCATCGTTGAAGTCGTAGGTATGCAGCGCGGTGATGTTGGTGCTGGCGATATCCACCGGGCGCTGCCACGGCTGGTAGCCGAGCAGGTGCTCGCGGTCGACACCGCGCGGCAGGTCACGCGCGCCCAGCAGCTGGTAGCCGGACACCGAGCGCTGCGAGCTGGTCTGGTAGTTGGCATCCACTTCCAGCTTGCCGCGCTCGCCGATCAGCCAGTCGGCGGCCAGCGAGTAGAAGTTGCGGCGGCCATCGGCGTGCGCGACGTAGGAATTGCTGGAGTCCCATGCGGCATTCAGGCGCAGGCCGAAACGCGGGGTGATCCAGTGGCCGACATCGACGGCGACGTAGCGTGAGCCTTCCGAATCGGTGCCGAGCGTGGCGGTGCGTACTTCAGCCGGGCGCTTGCCGATGTAGTTGATGATCCCGCCCGGCGCCATCACCCCTGCCGCCAGGCCGGCTTCACCCTTGAGGATCTCGACCGACTGCACGTTCTCCAGCGCCAAGCGTTGCTCGCCGGCGATGGACAGCCCGTTGAAGCGGTAGCCGGTGGCGGCGTCCAGCGCGAAGCCGCGGATGGCGATGTTCTGGTAGTAGCCCACAGGTGCATACGCATCACCCAGCGAGGCATCGTTGCTGGCCAGCTCGGACAGCGAACGTACCTGGCGACGTTCGAGATAGTCGCGCTCGAGCACGTTCACCGAAGCCGGCGTGTCCTTCCACGAACCGCCGCCGAAGGCATTCACGCGCGAGGTATCGGCCTTCGGCTTGCCGGCCTCCACGCGCACCGCCGCCAGTTCGGTCGGCGAGCGTTCGGCACCAGTGGCAGCCGCATCGGTGGTGGCCTCGGCCTCGCTGGCATGCAGCGGCAGCGCGGCGCAGAGGGCGAGTGAGAGCAGGGTGGGGCGCAGGCAGCGGTTCATTCGGTTCGTCTTCGGACAACAAGGGAGACGAAGCGACGGCGCGCAGGTGCACCGGCCCATGATGGGGGTGTGGCTGCGGCTCAAAGCTCCCTACGCCGGTGCAAACCGGATCAGGTTCCAAGGGACTCTCTCAGCCTGGCAGATCCAGGCACCCCCGCTTCAGGTGACCATTTCACTACAAATGGTACGGATTTGCGAGCGCCAGCCGGGGTCAGATCCCTTTCCTGCGGAAAGGGATCTGACCGCAACGCTGCGTCAACCGGATCACGCGACGGCGTGCAGGGCCTGCAGCAGTGCCCGCCCCGGCGCGCTGTGGAACCACGCCGGATGGCCCAGCATGAAGGGCTGCCAGGCCACGTCGGCATTCGCGGTTGAGCGGGTGACACCTTCGAAGTACTCCACTTCGGACAGTGCGAAGTCGAAATGGACCATTGGCAGCAGGTCGGCCAGCAGGTGCACGCGTGCCGCCGACAACGGCAGCACCTCGCGGTAGCCGTCGAGCAGGGCCAGCGCGATATCGATGCGCACCGCCTCCATGCCGCGCTCCAGTTCCAGCCACGCCACTGCGTTGCGCTCGATCGCGGTGGCGAGGTCGAACAGCGCGCTGGTGGGCGACGCCAGGCCGAAATCCAGCACGGTGCTGACCTCGCCGTTGCGCCACAGCAGGTTGGAGACATGCCAGTCGTTGTGCGCCCACAGCCGGGGCTCGGCGCGCAGGCGCTCGGCCAGGCCGGCGTGCCACGGCAGCACGTCGCGCTGCAGCTGTGCTTCCCATGGAATGCGCGCGAGATAGCGTGCCAGCCCGGGACGTTCATCCAGTCCTGCCTTGATGGCGGCGATCGGATCGTCGGCACGGATCAGGTCGTCGCGCGCCACCAGCAGATGGGTGCTGCGCTGGGGCGCGTGGTAGCTGGCGGCGGCACGGTGCAGCTGTGCGAGCGTGCGCCCTGCTTCGCGGGCCTGCGCGACATCGGTCAACAGCGACCACGACACCGCGTCGCGATACAGGTCGTCGCCCACGCCGACATCGTGCAGTTCAAACGTCCATTCGCCGTGTTCGACCGCAGTGTGGCCATCGGTGGCCGGCAGCACCTGCACCACTGGCACGCCGGCGGCGGCGAGATGGGCGATGAAGTGGTGTTCTTCTTCCAGACAGGCCGCGCTGCGCACGCTGTGGTGGTGGCGCTTGATGAACACCGCGCCGCGCGTGCCGTCGACGATGGCGGCGGCAGACAGCGGCCGCGGGCTGTGCCAGCGCGGTTGGCTGTGCCCGCCCAGCTGCGGGTAACGCGTACTCAGCCACGCGATGTCCGCCGCGCTGATCGGTGGCCAGTCGGCAGCGACCTCGTCGTTGTTGAGGCCCTGCACGCGGTGGGAGGAAGACGTCATGCCACAGTCCGATCGGGAAAGTCACATCCAAGGCTGCGCATTCAACGCCATGCGCGTGGCCAACGCAAACGGGCGGGTCATCGACCCGCCCGTCTCCGCGTCATCGGTATGTCGGCGCTGCTTACCAGCCGCGATGGCGGCCGCGGTCGTGGTAGTAGCGGTTGTCGTAGTAGCGCTCACGCTGCCAGCGGCGGTCATCGCCACGGTCGTAGTAGCCACTGCGGTAGTAGCCACGGTCGTAACGGCGATCGTAGCGGTCGTCGTAACGGCGATTGTCGTAGTAACGGCGGTCGCGGCGGTCGGAGGTGGTCAGGTTGCCGATCGCGCCGCCGGCCACGGCACCGCCGACGGTGGCCGCAGGGTCGCCGTTGGACAGCAGGTTGCCGGCCACGCCACCGACCACGGCGCCGACCAGGGTGCGCTTGTCCTTCCTCGACATCGCGCTGGCATCGCTGACCACGGCGACACCGGCAACCAGTGCCAGGGCCATCGCCAGACCACGGAAGCTGAGTGTGGAAGTACTGAGCATGTTCGGTTCTCCTGTGAGGTGCATGCCACGCTGGGCAGGGAGGGCGCGGGGCGCCCCGGCTGCCGTGGAGACCACGCTGGCGTTCCGACATTGCCGGAACATTGCCTGGCCTACCGGGCGGCTTGCGCATTCATCTAGCGGCAGGCGGCATGAAGCAAGGCTGAAAGTGGCTTTTACCGCTCAGCTGGCAGAAAGGGAAAGGGCCGCGCATGGCGCGGCCCCTCCCGGTCTGCAAGGCGCTGCGGGCTCAGACGCCCATGGCCTTCTGCGCCTGGCGGGTCTGTTCCTGCTGCGCGTCCTGCTGCTGGTGCAGCACGTTCGGCGCGCCCTGCACCGCGCCGCTGCTGAGCGCCATGCTCTGCTCGCTGGCGGTGCGGGTTTCCACCGCAACGCGGCTGGCCGCCGGGTCACCGACCGTGCCCTGCACGGCGAACAGGCGCTCACCGTTCGGGCTGGGCACCACCGCGTCGATGCGCTGCAGGCCGGCGGCATGCGCCTCCCTGGTCAGGGCCGCTGCGGCGCTTTCCAGCGCGTGGCGGTCCTTGAAGGTGCCCGCCGGCATCCGCTCCAGGCCTTCGGTGGCCTGCAGGTACATCGGATTGCGCGGGTGCCGCTCGTCGTTCAGCAGCGGGCGCTCGCGGGCCTCCTTGATCGCATCCAGCGTCTTTGCACCGACGATGCCGTCGGCAACCAGCCCGTTGTCCTTCTGCAGCTGGCGTACCGCCGCTTCGGTATTGCGGCCGAAGCGGCCGTCCTCGGCCAGCGGCTTGCCGTCGGCCCCGGCATAGCCGAGGTGGCCCAGCTGCTCCTGCACCTTGCGCACGCCCTCGCTGTGCGCGCCCGGCTTGTACAGCTCGGCGTGCGGGGCGGCAGCGGCCTTGTGTTCGGCCGCAGGCTTGCCCTGGGTCTGCTCATGCGATTGGGTGCGGCTTTCCAGCAGGTCGCGCGCCTTGGACAACGGGTCCGACGCGAACAGCTTCCAGTGCGGGTGGTCCTTCACCTGCTTGAGGTAATCCTCCACCGGCATGGTGTGCACGCCCTTGCTGCCGGTGGACTGGCTGATCAGCAGCTTGTCGGTGTTCGGGTCGCGCACCACCATCACGATGTGGTCGATGCCATTCCAGTGCTCGTGGCGGGTCCTGGCCGTATCCAGGCCGATGACCATGCCTTCCTTCAGCGCACCGGGCTTGAGGATGGCGTCGCGCTCGAGCAGCACGCCGGACTGTTCGACGGCCTTGTGCACGATGCCGCCGGAACCGAGGTTGCCCAGGTCGATGCGGTCGGCCTTGCTGAAGACAGCGTGCCCGGCCTTCTGGTTGATCTCGTCCATGGTCCGGTTCTGCAGGGTGCCGACCCAGCCGGAGCAATCGATGTAGCCCTGGTCCACGTTCTTGCCGGTCTTGCCCGGCACGTACAGCGCGTGGCCCGGGATGTTGATGGCGTACTTCACATCGTCGTACTTCACGCCAGCGTCGTACGCGGCGTGCAGTTCGATGCCCGGCTTCGGCGCAGCAGGAGCCGTTGCGGTCGCCGCCAGCGTGGCCGCAGCGGCACCCACTGCGGCGGTCTGCGCAGGTGTGCCTGGAGCCTGGGCCTGGCCCGGTGCCACGGTCTGCGGCGTGATGTGCTTTTCCGGGATGCTGATCGCTGCGTACTTGTGGATGTAGTAGCTGGAGAAGGTCCGCGCCAGGTCGCCGTCGTTCATGCCACGCATTTCGGCCAGGGTGTGGCCGGTCAGCGCCTTGGCATCGGACCCGATCTGGTTGAGCACGTTGCGGCGCATGTTGATCTCTTCGCCATGGCCGTTGCGGACCACGCCGAAGGTGCCGGTGGCGATCGCGGTCTGCACCGAGCCATAGCCGGCGCTGCCCTGCTGGTGGGCCAGGTACAGGTCCAGGCCGGTCGGCGTGTCGCCGCCGGACAGGTACGGGTGGCCGGTGCGCTCATTGCGGCGCGCCATCGAGCCCAGGTTGTCCTGGTACATCTGCGCGGCGGCTTCGGTGTTGCGGGTCGGGTCGAATTCGTGGCCGGTCAGGTGGTATTGGCGGGCCGAGCCGGGCACGAACTGGAACAGGCCTTTGGCGCCGGTCGAAGTGTTGTGGGCGCGCTCGTTGAAGGTGCCGCCGGTCTCGATGTGCGCGAAGCGCATGAAGTCATCGACCGGGATGCCCTTCTGCCGGGCGACCTGCTCGACGATGTCCAGGACTTCCTTTTTGCTGTAGTCATGCTGTGCCATGACGTTTTCCTCGGGGTTGATGGAGCGGCCGATGCCGCGAATCGCCAACCGGACTCATCCGTGAGTCAAGAACATGTCGGTCAACAGGTAACCCGCCTGCGGCGGATGGAAATCAGGGCGCGATGTACTGCTGGGCCTTGCTGTCGAAGCGGTAGTGCACGGTGTCGCCGGCACCCAGCGCGCGGGTCTTGCCCGGGGCTTCGATGGTGGTGCCCTTGAAGGTCACGGTCAGCTGCGGCAGGCCGTTGCCATCGGCCACGAAGGCCAGTTCGCCATCGCTGTCGGTGCACGGCATCACGTTGCCGTCGTCGCAGGCCGCGCTGTTGTCTTCGCCGGTGCGCACCGAGCCGACGTAGCGCCAGACCTTGCTGTCCAGGTCGTCCTCGCTGCGCTTGGGGTTGAACAGCAGCAGGGCGTAGCCGCTGCTGCTGATGCCGCGGTCGAAGCTGCTGGTCGGCACCGCCAGCAGCAGGCGGCCGTCGGCGGTGCGGTGTTCGATCGGCTTGCGCCGGGTATCGACGTCGTCGGCCTTGTCGTAGGCGCCGAGTGCACCGATGGTCCATTCCTGGCCGCGGAACTTCCACGGCTTCTTCGCGTCGCCGCCGGCCAGCACGAAGGTGGCCTCGGCCAGATTGGCGCGGTCGTCGGGGCCGGCCGGCTGCTGTTCGCCCGGCTTGCCGTAATGCTCGCGGGTGTCCCAGGAAAAACCGGTGTAGTAGGTGGTGCCGTCCAGGGTGAAGCGGTGGCCGAACCAGAAGGTCGCCACGCTGCCGTTCTGGACTTCATAGGACGTCGCACCGTCGCCATCGACCTGGTAGATGAAATACATCACGGTCGGCGCGTCCGGCGGGGTGACGGCGGCATCGGGAGAGGGGTTCTGCATCGGGGCAACATCCTGTCGGGGCGCTTTGGCAGCCTGCGCAGGCGCAGGCCGGGAGGACGAGGGGGCCGGATCGGCGGCGCTGCAGGCGGCAGCGGAAAGGGAGACGAGCAGGCACGCCGCGAATGCGCGCAGGGGCCGCAACGGCAGGGTCCAACGTAGCTCGGGGGGGGACTGCATGCGCCTCTCCATGGTCAGCGTTGCCGGGCCAGACGGCCGGCAGGAAGCCGCACCCCATCCACCACGGACGGGAGCGAGGACATGAGCCGGTCGATTCCTTCGACCTCGCATTGAGAACTCATGCCCGTCCATCTTGGCACAGATCCGCAGGCCGTCAAAGAGGGGGGGCGGCAGCCGGGTCTGTGATGTGAAGTGCGTCTCAGATCTTGCCGTCACGCAGGTAGTCGAACAATTCGGCGTCGCCCTTCAGCCCCAGCTTGAGCATGGCGTCGCCCTTCTGCCGGCTGATGGTGCTGACGCTCTTGTGCAGCTGCAGCGAAATCTCCTTCACCGTCATGCCGGTGCCGAGCAGTCGCAGCACCTCCACTTCGCGTGGTGACAACGGCTTGCCGTCGCCCTCGCGCATGCGCCAGCTGCCGGCCGCGTCCACCCGCTCGCGCAGGCTGCGGCTGATGTAGGGCTGGCCGCGGTACACCGACTGGATGGCCTGCGGCAGCTCGTCCATTGACGAACTCTTGTCGACCAGACCGAGCACGCCACTGTCGAGCACCATGCGCAGGATCGCCAGGTTGCTGGAGACGCTGAGCATCAGCACCGGCAGGTCCGGATGCCGGCGGCGGATCATGCCGATCATGGCGAAGCCATCGGCCTGCGGGCTGCCCGGCATGGAGTAGTCGGTGACCAGCAGGTCACAGGGCTGGTTGGCGAGCAGGGTCATCAGCGCCTGCGCGCTGTCGGCCTCGCCGACCACGCGGCCCACGCCGCTCGACTCGATGACGGCGCGGGTACCGATGCGGACCACCGGGTGATCGTCTGCGATGATGATGCGCAAGCTCATGCTCTAGTATGGCCATCGGGCACGCCGGGCCGCGACCATCGCGGTCCCTGGCAGGATTCTAGGAGATCGACGCAGATGCGTAGGTGGGCTGTTCGCGGGCTGCTCCTGCTGCTGGCGGTGCTGGCCCTGCCCGTGGCCCAGGCACAGCCGGCCCCTGGGCTGCTGCCGCTCAGCCCGTTGCAGCGCGAATACCTGGTGGCGCATCCGACCATCGTTGTCGGGCAGTATGACAGCGGTTGGCCGCCCTTCGAGTCCCTCCGTGACGGCCAGCAGGTCGGTCTGGGACCGGACTACCTGTCGCATCTTGCACGCCAGCTCGGCATGAAGGTCGAGGCGCGCCGCTATCCGGACTGGACATCCGTGCTGGATGCGGCATGTCGTGGCGAGATAGACGTGGTGATGAATGTCGGCCTCAGTGCCGACCGCACCCGCTGCATGGTCTATACCGCGGCCTACAGCGAAGCGCCGCTGGCCCTGGTGGGCCGGCCGGACGACCTGCGTGCCTCCGACATGCCCGACCTGGAGGGTCTGCGGGTGGTGATCGAGCAGGATTTCCTGACCGGTCCGCAGGTGCGCGCCCGATTCCCGCGTGCCCGCCAGCTTGTCGTAAACGACACGTTGAGCGCATTGCAGATGGTCAGAGACGACAAGGCCGACGTCTACATCGGCAATGCCTTTGTCGCCACCGAGCTGATTGCCAGCCGGCGCCTGCAGGGCGTGGCGCTGTTGCGGCCCAGCGACCTGCCCCCTGAACGGCTGCACTTCGGCATTCCCAACAGCAAGCAACCCCTGGCTGAAGCCCTGGACCTGGCGCTGGCGGCCACCAGCCAGGCCCAGCGTGATGCCCTCGCACAACGATGGCTGCCACCGCCGCACTGGTCGGCATCGGCGCAGCTGGCGCTGAGCCAGGCCGAGAAGCGCGTGCTGGAGCAGCCGTTGAAGATCGGTTTCGCCCCGAATGCCGCGCCACTGTCGTTCACCGGCGAGGATGGCCGGCCCAGCGGGCTGGCCAGCGAATACCTGCAGCGCCTGATGCAGGCCGGTGCCAACCTGCAGGTCGAGGACAGCCACGACTGGTACGAGGTACGCGAGAAGGCCCGCCGCGGTGAGCTGCAGGCGGTGATGGGCATTCCTGTCGATTCACGGTACCTGGGCCCGGACTGGGTGTTCAGCCAGCCCTTCATCAGCGTGCCGAACGTGATTGTGGTCAGGAGCGATGGCGAGTCGCTGCTGGGCCTGGCTGACCTGCAGGGCAAGCGCGTGCTGCTGTCCGACCCGGAGCGTGTGCGCGGCTACGTGCTGCAGCAGGCACCGCAGGCGCGGATCATCGCTGCACGCAGCGCCGAACAGTCGCTGCAGCGCCTGCTCGCTGGCGACGCCGATGCGTACATTGGCAACCTTGCCGTGGTCGATCACCTGCTGCGCAGCCGTTTCCCGGGGCGGCTGCAGGTGGCGGCACCGGCCGGCTTCAACGACCAGCTGGTGCTGGCTGTGGACCGCCGCCACGCGGCACTGGCTACCACCTTCGATCGCCTGCTGCTGCAGATGACCCCACGCAAGCGCGAGGCCCTGCGCAATGCCTGGCTGGGGGTGGAGTACCGCAACGGTGTCGACTGGAACAAGGTGCTGCGGTGGGGCGTGCCGGTGCTGCTGGTGCTGCTGACCGCGCTGCTGGTACATGGCGTCGGCCATTGGCGGCTGCGCCGCGAGGTGGCAGGACGTCGCCAGCTGGAGCAGCGTCTGGCCGAGGTGACCGACAACCTGCCTGCAGTGGTCTATCAGGCGCGTCGCGACGCCGATGGCACGCTCAGCTTCCCGTTCATCGCCGGTGACCTGCCTGCGTTGTTCGGCATTACACGGCAGCAGGCCGAACAGGATGCGAGGGTGTTGCTGGAACGCATCGAGGAAGAGGACCGCGCGCACATCCTGCACTCCATCGAGCAGGCCGCGCGCCAGTTCGCCCCATTGATCCTGGAGTTCCGCCTGCGCAGCGATGGGGAGGGCGTGCGCTGGGTGCGCAGCCAGGCCCACCCCTATGCCGCCGAAGAGGGCGCGGTGATCTGGAGCGGTTACTGGGTGGACGTGAGCGAAGCGCGGATGCAGGCCGATGCCCTGGCGGCGGCGAAGGCGGACGCCGAGCAGGCCGCCGAGGCCAAATCGCGCTTCCTGGCCACGATGAGCCATGAGATCCGCACGCCGATGAGTGGCGTGCTGGGGATGCTGGAGGTGCTGGCGCACTCACCGCTGGACAGCGAACAGCAGCGCATCCTCGGCGTTATCGAGGATTCGGCCCAGATGCTGCGGCAGATCCTCGATGACATCCTCGATTACTCGCGGCTGGAAGCAGGGGCGTTGCGCCTGGAACCGGTGCCGCAACCGCTGCGGCCCCTGCTGGAGAGCGTGTGCCGCCTGCTGTCGGCCCAGGCCAGCGCGCGTGGCCTGGCGCTGCACGTGCAGATCGATCCCGAGCTGGCGCCGGCCCACGAAGTGGACGGCGTGCGGCTGCGTCAGATCGTGTTCAACCTGCTCAGCAATGCCATCAAGTTCACCGCACAGGGCGAGGTGCGCCTGCAGCTGGAGGTGCTGGGGCCGACCAGCGAAGACGGCGTGCAACCGCTGTGCCTGAGCGTTACCGACACCGGCATCGGCATCGCACCGGAACAACTGCAGCACCTGTTCGCGCCCTTTACGCAGGCCGGTGCCTACATCCAGCGTGACCACGGCGGCACTGGCCTGGGCTTGAGCATCTGCCAGCGACTGGTGCAGATGATGCAGGGCGAATTGACCCTGCACAGCACGCTGGGCGAAGGAACCCGCGCCGAAGTGCGGGTATCGCTGGTGGAGGCCGGCAGCGAGGACGCGGCGGCACTGCTGGCCGAGCAGGACCAGTCCGCGCTGCTGCCCGCCGCGCTGCGCCAGGCGCGGGTGCTGGTGATCGAGGACCACCCGACCAACCAGGCGATGATGGCGTGGCGGCTGCAGCAGCTGGGCGTGCCCCATGTGCTGCTGGGCGATGGCCAGCAGGCGCTGGATCGCCTGTCGTCGGAGAGCTTCGACCTGGTGATCACCGACTGCCGCATGCCGGTACTCGATGGATTTGGCTTCACCCGCCTGCTGCGCGAACGCGAGGGCCGTACCGGCCAGCCGCGGCTGACGGTGCTGGCGCTGACCGCCAGCGTGCTGGACGACGATGCGCGCCGCTGCCGGGAGGCCGGCATGGACGAGGTACTGGCCAAGCCGCTGTCGCTGGCCACGCTGCGTGCGGCGCTGCTGCGCTGGCTGCCGCAGGCCCAGGGCCAGTCGTTCGAGGTGCCGGTGCCGGAGGTTGCCGCCGACGACGGTGAAGCATTGCCTGATCTGGCCACCCTGCAGCAGCGCTTCGGCTCGCGCGTGGTGGCCGAGCAGCTGCGCGACAGCCTGTTGCAGGCCAGCGAGGGTGACCTGGCCGCCGTGCAGCGCGCCGTGCAGGCTGGCGACCGCCAGGCTGCGGCGCTGCACCTGCATCGCCAGGCCGGCGGGCTCGGGGCGATCGGGGCCACGGCACTGGCCCAGCAGGCCAATGCCCTGGTCGAGCGCCTGCAGGATGCGGCAGAGGCCGATACGGCGCCGTTGTTCGCCACCGTAACGACGTTCGTGGCGCGGCTGCAGCAACAGCTGCAGCGCCTGGCTCACTGAGCCGACTGCTGCTGCAGGTAGGCGATCACCAGGGCGCGGCGTTCTGCGCTGGGGAAGGCGTTGTACATGCGGGTGCCCGGCACCAGGTGCGTGGGTGACTGCAGGAAGGTATCCAGCGTCTGTGCGGTCCAGGTGATGTCGGCGCGGCGCATGCCGTCGGAATACCCATAGTCGGGCAGGCTGCCGGCGCGGCGGCCGATCACGCCGTGCAGGTTGGGTCCGAAGCGGTGGATGCCACCGGGCTGCACGGTGTGGCAGCCGGCACACAGTTCGAACGCGCGCTGCATGGCCTGCTGCCGGGCCTGTTCGGGCGTGGCCGGCACCGCGGGCGGGCGCTGGCAGGCCGTGGCAAGCAGGGCCACGGCAACGGCGGTGAGCAGGCGGCAGGCACGCATGGGTGGGCAGGATAGCGGTGCGGTGGAGCGGTCGGGCTGCGACACACGGTCGCAGCCCGGGGCGATCACATGCCCGAGTAGTTCGGGCCGCCGCCGCCCTGCGGGGTCACCCAGACGATGTTCTGGGTCGGATCCTTGATGTCGCAGGTCTTGCAGTGCACGCAGTTCTGCGCGTTGATCTGCAGGCGCGCGTTGTCGGCTTCGCCAACGAACTCGTACACACCGGCCGGGCAATAGCGGGCTTCCGGGCCTGCGTACTCGGCCAGGTTCACCTTCACCGGAATGCTGGGGTCCTTCAGCGTCAGGTGGCTGGGCTGGTTCTCGTCGTGGTTGGTGCTGCTCAGGAACACCGAGCTGAGGCGGTCGAAGGTCAGCACCCCATCCGGCTTCGGGTAGGCGATGCGGGTGTGCTTGGCGGCCGGTTCCAGGCAGGCATGATCCGGCTGCGTGCGGTGCAGGGTCCACGGCGGGTTGCGCACGCCCAGCTTCGGCAGCAGCCACTGCTCGACGCCGGTCATCAGCGTGGCCACGGTCTGGCCCTTCTTGAACCACTGCTTGAAGTTCTTGGCCTGCTGCAGTTCGGTGAACAGCCAGCTGGCTTCGAACGCCTTCGGGTAGGCGCTCAGTTCATCGTGCTGGCGGTCGGCGGCCAGCGCGTCGAACGCGGCGTCGGCGCACAGCATGCCGGTCTTGATCGCGGCATGGCTGCCCTTGATGCGGCTGGCGTTGAGGTAGCCGGCCTCGCAGCCGACCAGTGCACCGCCCGGGAACACCGTCTTCGGCAGCGACAGCAGGCCACCGGCGGTGATCGCACGCGCGCCGTAACCGATGCGGGTACCGCCTTCCAGATGCTTGCGGATGGACGGATGGGTCTTGAAGCGCTGGAACTCTTCGAATGGGCTCAGCCACGGGTTCCTGTAGTCCAGGCCGACCACGTAGCCGATGGCGACCTTGCCGCCGTCGGCGTGGTACAGGAACGCGCCGCCGTAGGTGTCGCTGTCCAGCGGCCAGCCGGCGGCGTGAACCACCAGACCCGGCTCATGCCGGGACGGGTCGATCTGCCACAGCTCCTTGATGCCGATGCCGTAGGCCTGCGGGTCCTTGCCTTCGTCCAGCGTGTAACGCGCGATCAACTGGCGGCCGAGATGGCCGCGCGCGCCTTCGGCGAAGATCGTGTATTTCGCCTGCAGCGCCATGCCGCGCTCGAACGCCGGGCCGATGCTGCCATCCTTCTCGATACCCATGTCGCCGGTGGCCACGCCGATCACTTCACCGTTGTCGCCGTACAGCACCTCGGCTGCGGCGAAGCCGGGGAAGATCGCCACTTCCAGCGCCTCGGCCTGCTGCGCCAGCCAGCGGGTCACTTCGCCCAGGCTGATGATGTAGTTGCCTTCGTTGTGGAAGCACTCCGGCAGCAGCGCGTTGGGCGTGCTGCGCGCGCCGGTTTCGCTGAGGAACAGGAATTCGTCACGGGTGACCTTCTGCTTCAGCGGTGCGCCGCGCTCGGCCCAGTCCGGGAACAGCTCGGTCAGCGCGCGCGGATCCATCACCGCACCAGACAGCACGTGCGCGCCTGGTTCGGACCCCTTCTCCAGCACGCACACCGACAACTCGCGGCCGGCTTCGATCGCGCGCTGGCGCAGGCGGATCGCGGTGGCCAGGCCGGCGGGGCCGGCGCCGACGATCACCACGTCGAATTCCATTACTTCACGCGGGGGCAGGGCGTTGGCTTCAGCGCTCATCGATTGCATGACTCGTGGGTAGGGCCGGCATCGGGGCCACCGGCGGTGCCTGGGAATCGCGCGTGCAGCCACGAGCGAAACGGTTGTTTGAATGTGTCAGGGTACCGGGCCGCGCGTGATCGAGCTAGATCGCCGATGTTCACGTCACGATTGCTGCGGTGCAGCGTAAGGCTGCGGCCCGGGTGGGTGCCGACCCTGGTCGGCACGCTCTGCCCGGATGACCGACAATGGCCGGGTCCTGACTGCGCGTGAGTGCCATGGCTTTGCATCCGTACGATCTGTTCGATGTCCGTTCCCTGCTCAATGAGGAAGAGCGCGCGGTGCAGGAGAGCGTCGCCCGCTTCACCAACGAGCGCGTGCTGCCGATCATCGGCGATGCCTTCGACCAGGCCCGTTTCCCCTCTGAACTG
Organism: Stenotrophomonas sp. YJH_SMC_82; assembly: GCF_059368875.1. Taxonomy (NCBI): domain Bacteria; kingdom Pseudomonadati; phylum Pseudomonadota; class Gammaproteobacteria; order Lysobacterales; family Lysobacteraceae; genus Stenotrophomonas; species Stenotrophomonas sp. YJH_SMC_82. The sequence continues at coordinate 178,723 of NZ_JCAFSE010000005.1, read as the reverse complement.
GTGCCGGAGATCGCCTCGCTGGGCCTGCTGGGCGCCACCCTGCCGGCCGAATACGGCGGCGGTGATCTGGGTGCGGTCAGCTACGGCCTGATCTGCCAGGAGCTGGAGCGCGGCGATTCGGGCCTGCGCAGCTTCGTCTCGGTGCAGAGCTCGCTGTGCATGTACCCGATCTATGCCTACGGCAGCGAGGAACAGCGCCAGCAGTGGCTGCCGGCGATGGCACGCGGCGAGCTGATCGGCTGCTTTGGCCTGACCGAGGCGCATGGCGGTTCCGATCCGGCCAGCATGAAGACCCGCGCGGTGCGCGACGGCAGCGACTGGCGCATCAGCGGCAGCAAGATGTGGATCACCAGCGGCCCGGTGGCCGACCTGGCCATCGTCTGGGCGCAGACCGAGGACGGCATCCAGGGCTTCGTGCTGGAGAAGGGCATGGCCGGCTTCACCACGCAGGAGATCAAGCACAAGATGAGCCTGCGCGCGTCGCTGACCGGCGCGCTGTTCTTCGATGACGTGCGCGTGCCCGACAGCCACCGCCTGCCGAACGTGAAGGGCCTGAAGGGGCCGCTGGGCTGCCTGACCCAGGCCCGTTACGGCATCAGCTGGGGCCCGATCGGTGCCGCCGTTGCCTGCCTGGATGAAGCGCTGGGCTATGCCAAGGAGCGCGTGCTGTTCGGCCGCCCGCTGGCGGCCACCCAGAGCGCGCAGATCAAGCTGGCCGAAATGGCCCGCCGCATCACCACCGCGCAGCTGCTGGCGCTGCAGCTGGGCCGCCTGAAGGAAGCCGGGCAGCTGCAGCCGCAGCAGGTCAGCCTGGCCAAATGGAACAACTGCCGCATGGCCATCGACATCGCCCGCGAATGTCGCGATCTGCTGGGTGGGGCCGGCATCACCACCGAACACGTGGCGATCCGGCATGCACTGAACCTGGAATCGGTGATCACCTATGAAGGCACCGAGACCGTGCACCAGCTGGTGATCGGCCGCGAACTGACCGGCATCAACGCGTTCTGAAACCTGGTTCCGGTGGGTGCCAACCTTGGTTGGCACATCTTTCCAGAAGTTTCTGCAGCCGCCTTGACCTGTCTTTGGTAGGTGCCAACCTTGGTTGGCACACCCCTTCGGCACGAGACCGGGGAACAGTGCGGACCAAGGTCCGCACCCACCAGAAGCAGGTCACACCCACCAGCAGCGATCCACAGCCACCCCGGAGCGGTTTACGCGCCGCCGGCAAACCCATGCTGCCGCCACGCCTCGTACATCACCACGGCAACGGTGTTGGAAAGATTGAGGCTGCGGTTGCCCGGCCGCATCGGCAGGCGCAGGCGGCGGCCATCCGGCAGCGCATCGAGCACGTCCTGCGGCAGGCCACGGCTTTCCGGGCCGAACAGGAAGGCATCGCCATCTTCGAACGCCACGCTGTCGTAGCGGACGCTGGCACGCGTACTCAGGGCGAACAACCGCTTCGGTGCGATCCGCGCCAGCGCGGTGTCCAGGTCGGGGTGCACCTGCAGGCGCGAGTACTCGTGGTAGTCCAGGCCGGCGCGCTTGAGCTGCTTGTCTTCCAGTGCGAAGCCGAGCGGCTCGACCAGGTGCAGCTGCGCGCCGGTGTTGGCGCAGAGCCGGATCACATTGCCCGTGTTGGGCGGGATTTCCGGTTGGAACAGGATTACGTGGAACTGGGGCGCGGCATTCATCGGCGCAGTGTACCTGCGACGGCGGCCGCCTCTACGGCGCACGCCCTGCGCTGGGCAGGGCGGCACCGCTTACGGGCGCAGCAGGACCTGGGCGGTTTCGGTGGCCAGGGCCTGCAGGTCTGCAGCGCTCGGACGCACCTGCAGGGCCGGCAGGTTGACGATCACCTGGTTGGCGACGCTGGTGGCAGCGGCAGCCAGGGTGGCGGCGTAGCGCTGGGCTTCCAGTTCGGCGGCCAGGGCGACGCGCTGTTCCAGGCTCGGGCGCACTTCCACCGAGGCCAGGGTGGTGATCGGCATCGCGGCGGCGACCGGGGCGGCGACGTAGCCGTTGCGCTCGGCCAGCTGGTCGGCGCTCGGGCGCACTTCCACGGTGGCCAGGGTCGGGATGCCGCTGGCCTGTTCCCAGGCCTGCTGGGCCAGCTGGTCGGCCGCCGGGCGAACCTGCACGGTGGCCAGGGTCTTGATGGATTCGGAGGCCTGCACCGACGAAACAACCGCGGTGCCGGCGATCAGGGCGATGGCGATGGCAATGGTCTTGGCGTTCATGACGGGGCCTGTTTAGTGTTGGTGATCAGTGGTGTGGTAGTAAGGTAGTACACCAATTCTGGGGATGCAAGAAGAATTTTCGATTTCCTGCATTTGTTCAGTCTTCAGTCAGCTTGAGTCTGAAGCCCTTCCTGGCGCAGGAAGTACCAAGCAATCCCCGTGCCAACTTTTATTCATTGATTTACAAGGGTTTTTTATCAATCGAAAAGTGTCCGGTGGGCGGACACCTGTCCATTCGATATGCCGCGGACACTGTCCGGACGCCTTCAGCCGGCACATGTGACGGTTCACGCCCCCCGGCTGGGGCCGGGCCGGATGGCCTTCAGGGCAAACACCCCCAGTGACTGGCGACCGATTCCTGCCGTTGCCTGCGCAGGCTAGGATCGGGATTCACCTATGTGACCAAGGATCCGGATATGTCTCTCGCCCTTCGCCCGCGCGCCGCATTGCTGGCCGTCGCCCTCAGCACCGCCCTGGGCACGCTTGCGCCCACCTCCGCGCTTGCCGCCAGGCCGACGGCACCGGCCAAGGTCGATATCCCGTACGAGCAGTTCACCCTGCCCAACGGCCTGCGCGTGATCGTGCATACCGATCGCAAGGCGCCGATCGTCGCGGTCAACGTCTGGTACCACGTGGGCAGCAAGGATGAGCCGGCCGGCCGCACCGGCTTCGCGCACCTGTTCGAGCACCTGATGTTCCAGGGCAGCGAGAACCACGACGGCGAATTCTTCGAACCGTTCAAGCAGGTCGGTGCCACCGGCCAGAACGGCACCACCAACACCGATCGCACCAACTACTTCGAGAACGTGCCGACCACCGCGCTGGACATGGCGCTGTGGATGGAGTCGGACCGCATGGGCCATCTGGTCGGTGCGATCGACCAGGCTGCGCTGGACGAGCAGCGCGGCGTGGTGCAGAACGAGAAGCGCCAGGGCGAGAACCAGCCCTACGGCCAGGCCTGGGACCAGATCAACAAGGCGCTGTATCCGGTTGGCCACCCGTACCACCACGGCGTGATCGGCTCGATGAACGATCTCAACGCGGCCTCGCTGGATGACGTGAAGACCTGGTTCCGCACCTGGTATGGCCCGAACAACGCGGTGCTGGTGCTGGCCGGCGACATCGATCTGGCCACCGCCAAGGAGAAGGTCGCCAGGTACTTCGGCAGCATCCCCGCTGGCCCGACCATGGCGCAGCCGGCGGTGAACGTGGCCAAGCGCAGTGCCGATACCCGCGAGACGATGACCGACAAGGTGCCGCAGGCGCGCATCTACCGCGCCTGGAACGTGCCGCAGGTCGGCACCGCCGACATCGACCAGTTGCAGCTGTTCTCCGAAGTGCTGGGCGGCGCCAAGTCCTCACGCCTGAGCCAGCGCCTGCAGCACCAGGACAAGCTGGTGGACAGCATCGGCTCGGGCCTGTCGACGTCGCAGCTGGGCTCCAACTTCGTGATCGTGGCGACCGTCAAGCAGGGCCAGGACCCGGCCAAGGTCGAGAAGATCATCGACGAGGAACTGGACCGCCTGATCAAGCAGGGCCCGACCGCGGCCGAGCTGGAGCGCGCCAAGACCGGCGCCCGTGCCGGCTTCATCCGTGGCATCGAGCGCATCGGTGGCTTCGGCGGCAAGGCCGATGCGCTGGCCGAGTGCGCGGTGTTCACCGGCGACCCGGGTTGCTTCCGCACCTCGCTGGCCAACATCGAGAAGGCCAGTGCCGCCGATCTGAGCCGCCTGGGCGCAGAGTGGCTGGACAAGGGCAGCCACACCCTGGTGATCGCACCGGGTGAGCGCGTGGCGCTGAAGGAAGAACCGAGCCAGACGCCGAAGCCGTTCACCGTGCCGGCGGTGGACCCGAAGTACAGCACCCTGCCGGAACAGGTGGACCGCAAGGCCGGCGTGCCGCAGACCCGCGAGTTCCCGCAGCTGAAGTTCCCGGCACTGCAGCGCGCCACGCTGAAGAACGGCACCCAGGTGATCCTGGCCGAACGCCACGAGATTCCGGTGGTGCAGTTCAGCTACCAGTTCCCGGGCGGCTTCAGCGCCGACCAGGGCCGCAAGCCCGGCACCGCCAACTTCACCATGAGCCTGATGACCGAAGGCGCCGGCAAGCTCGGTTCGCTGGCCTTCGCCGACGCCGCCGACGCACTGGGCGCCAGCCTGGATGCCTCGGCCGGCCTGGACTCGATGAGCGTGGACCTGTCGGCGCTGAAGGAAAACCTGGCACCGTCGCTGGCGCTGTACCGCGACCTGCTGCGCGAACCGCGTTTCGAGCAGGGCGAGATCGACCGGGTCAAGGCGACCTGGATCGCCGGCATCCAGCAGGAGAAGGTGAACCCGGGTGCAGTGGCCATGCGCGTGCTGCCGCCGCTGCTGTACGGCAAGGGCCACCCGTACGCCATCCCGTTCACCGGCAGCGGCGACGAGGCGGCGATCAACGGCCTCACCCGCGAAGATCTGGTTGATTTCCACCACGACTGGCTGCGCCCGCAGAATGGCACCCTGATCGTGGTCGGTGACACCACCCTGGCCGAGATCGTGCCGCTGCTGGACAAGCAGCTGGGTGACTGGAAGGCGACCGGCGAGGCGCCGCAGGTGAAGGCGGCCACCGATGTCGCGCTGCCGAAGGGCCCGCGCGTGTTCCTGATCGACCAGCCGGGTGCGGTGCAGGCCAACCTGTTCGCCGGCCAGGTGGTGGCGCCGTCCAGCGCCGCCAGTTCGACCCGCTTCGACATTGCCAACGGCGTGATCGGCGGCGACTTCACCTCGCGCCTGAACATGAACCTGCGCGAGGACAAGCACTGGTCGTACGGCGCGCGCAGCAGCGCGACCAGTTCGGTGGGCCAGCGCCCGTGGATGGCCAGTGCGCCGGTGCAGATCGACAAGACCGGCCCGGCACTGGCGGAAATGCGCAAGGAGATCGCCGCATTCGCCGACGGCAGCAAGCCGGCCACCGCTGCCGAAGTCAACCGCATCCGCAACATCCAGACCCTCAGCCTGCCCGGTGCCTACGAGACCGCCAGTGCCGTGGCCGCGACCATCGGTTCGATCGTGCAGTTCAAGCGCCCGGACGACTATGTGCTGCGTCGCAAGGCCGAGATCGAAGCGATGACCCCGGCGCAGGTGCAGCAGGCCGCTGCCGAGATCAAGCCGCAGGCCCTGACCTGGGTGGTGGTGGGTGACCTCAAGCAGACCGAAGCGGCCGTGCGCGCGCTGAACCTGGGCGAGGTGACGGTGATCGACGCCGAGGGCAACCCGGTCAAGAAATAAGGCACGACCCGGCCCGCCTGTGGCGGCCCGGCTCCCCCGGTAGTGCCGGCCGCTGGCCGGCAACCCCTTAAGGGGTCGGAGCCCCCTGCGGGGGATCCGACCCCTCCGCCGACCTGGGGTCGGATCCCCCGCAGGAGGCTCTGACCCCGGCCCCGGCTACCCCCGATTCAGGCTGTTCAGGCAGAATCGCCCCATACCCTTCCAGGATCTGCCCATGCGCGTTCTGCTGCTTTCCTCTCTGCTGCTCACCGTCACTGCCTGTACCTGGGTGCCGATCGAACCGGCCGGCAAGGCGACCCGCGTGTTGCCGGCAGGTCCGGTTCCGGCCGGCTGCATCGCCAAGGGCGAGGTGGTGGTCACCGTGAAGAGCAAGGTCGGCTTCTACAACCGCAACCCGCTGCGCGTGCAGGAAGAGCTGGAAACCCTGGCCCGCAACGAGGCCCCGAGTGCCGGCGCCAACGCCGTACAGGCCGCCGCCGCGCCCGCCGATGGCAGCCAGCGGTTCGCCGCGTTCCAGTGCCCGCCGCGCTGAACGCTTCACCATACGGCCAAGCCTGAATTCGTAAAGATGCGGTGAAGGCCCCGGGGGTTATAGAATAGCGCCCCCTTTTGCCTGAGCCTTGGCGCTAACCTCGATGCTCTTCAAGAATGTCTCGATCGCCGGCCTGGCACACGTTGATGCGCCGCATACGCTGACGACCAAGGAAATCAACGAGCGGCTGCAGCCGACGTTGGATCGCCTCGGTATCCGCACCGACGTGCTCGGCGATATCGCCGGCATCCATGCCCGCCGCCTGTGGGACAACGGCGTGCTGGCGTCCGATGCCGCCACCATGGCCGGCCGCAAGGCGCTGGAAGACGCAGGCATCGATGCGACGCAGGTCGGCCTGCTGGTCAACACCTCGGTCAGCCGCGACTACCTGGAGCCGTCCACCGCCTCGATCGTGTCGGGCAACCTCGGCGTCAGCGACGAGTGCATGACCTTCGACGTCGCCAATGCCTGCCTGGCCTTCATCAACGGCATGGATATCGCGGCGCGCATGATCGAGCGTGGCGACATCGACTACGCGCTGGTGGTGGATGGCGAGACCGCCAACCTGGTGTACGAGAAGACCCTGGAGCGCATGACCGCCCCGGACGTCACCGCCGACGACTTCCGCAACGAGCTGGCCGCCCTGACCACCGGTTCGGGCGCCGCCGCGATGGTGATGGCGCGCTCGGAACTGGTGCCGGATGCACCCCGCTACAAGGGTGGCGTGACCCGTTCGGCCACCGAGTGGAACCAGCTGTGCCTGGGCAATCTGGACCGCATGGTCACCGATACCCGCCTGCTGCTGATCGAAGGCATCAAGCTGGCCCAGAAGACCTTCACCGCCGCCAAGATCGCCTTGGGCTGGGCCGTGGAAGAGCTGGACCAGTTCGTGATCCATCAGGTCAGCCAGCCGCACACCGCTGCGTTCATCAAGAACTTCGGCATCGACCCGAAGAAGGTCATGACCATCTTCGGCGAGCACGGCAACATCGGCCCGGCCTCGGTGCCGATCGTGCTGAGCAAGCTCAAGCAGCTGGGCAAGCTGAAGAAGGGCGATCGCATTGCACTTCTGGGCATTGGTTCCGGCCTGAACTGCTCGATGGCCGAAGTGGTCTGGTAAGCAGCCCGCTGCCCGACCTCCTGTAGAGCCGAGCCATGCTCGGCTCACGCGCGCAGCGCGGCTCTTCCGCAGCGGACCGGAGAGCAGCCGAGCATCGGTTCGGCTCCACATTGCGCCGCGACTCTCCCTAGGTGCTCCGCATGCGCGATCTTCCCGGTTACCCCGCCCACCCGCAGCGCTTCGAGGTTCGCCCCGGCCTGTCGATGAACTATCTCGACGAAGGCCCGCGCGATGGCGAAGTGGTGGTGATGGTGCATGGCAACCCGTCGTGGAGCTATTACTGGCGCACGCTGGTGGCCGGCCTGTCGGACACATACCGCTGCATCGTGCCGGACCACATCGGCATGGGCCTGTCGGACAAGCCCGATGACAGCCGCTACGAGTACACGCTGCAGTCGCGCGTTGACGACCTCGATGCGCTGCTGAAGCACCTGGGCATCACCGGCCCGGTGACCCTGGCGGTGCACGACTGGGGCGGCATGATCGGTTTCGGCTGGGCGCTGTCGCACCACGACCAGGTCAAGCGCCTGGTGGTGCTCAATACCGCCGCGTTCCCGATGCCGGCGGCGAAGACGATGCCGTGGCAGATCGCGCTGGGCCGCCACTGGAAGATCGGCGAGTGGATCATCCGCAGCTTCAATGCGTTCTCGTCCGGTGCCTCGTGGCTGGGCGTGGAGCGGAAGATGCCGGCCGACGTGCGCCGCGCCTACGTGTCGCCGTACAACAGCTGGGCCAACCGCATCAGCACCATCCGTTTCATGCAGGACATCCCGCTGTCGCCGGCCGACAAGGCCTGGTCGCTGCTGGAGCGGGCCGGCAAGGCGCTGCCGTCGTTCGCCGACCGACCGGCCTTCCTCGGCTGGGGCCTGCGCGACTTCGTGTTCGACCACCACTTCCTGAAGGGCTTCCAGGCCGCGTTGCCGCAGGCCCAGGTGCATGCCTTCGAGGACGCCGGGCACTACGTGCTGGAAGACAAGCACGAAGTGCTGGTGCCGGAGATCCGCGCGTTCCTGGACGCCAACCCGATCTGATCGGTGTGCCGACCAACGGTCGGCACCCACCCCTTCCTCTTCCGGTGGGTGCCGACCGTTGGTCGGCACACCCGAAGGGTTCATGAGGTTGCCGGCCAGCGGCCGGCACTACTACGCCGCGACCGGTGCCTGCGGCGGTGAGGACGGGCTGTTGCCGTTGTCGTCCGGGTGATCGTCGTCATTATCGGCATCATCGCGCCAGCGCCAGTCGGCCAGCGTCAGCGGGTCCAGGCCATAGGCGATGCGTGCCTTGTCGCACTGCGGGCTGGCCTTGCCGTACTCCCACGATGCATCCACCTCACGGCACACGCTGGGCCGGTTGGGGTGGATGGTGCAGCGTGAGTACACGCCGATCTGCGCGTCCAGCGCCACGCAGCGCACCGGCTTGGAGTGGGTGCCGCGCATGCACAGGCGGTGCGGGTCCAGCACCTCGGTCAGCTGGTGCGGCACGCCGCCGGGGGTGACCTCGTCCGATTCCATCCAGTGGAAGGCCACGCGGTATTGGGTGCAGCAGGCGCCGCAGGTCATGCAGGGATGTTGCATGGGCAAGCCGCCTCGGGCGGCAGTCGGAATCAGGAACGAGGGTGCGGATTTTCCACGAAGTGGGCCGCCGCGCAAGAAATTCCGTAAGCGGCGACAATGAACGGATGAACCGACCCTGCAACATTGCCGCGCGCCTGCCTGAACTGGCGCGTGAACGCCCTGACCAGATCGCCATCCGCTGCCCGGGCCGCCGGGGCGCCGGCAACGGCATGGCCGCCTACGATGTCACCCTGGATTACCGCCAGTTGGACGCCCGCAGTGATGCCATGGCCGCCGGCCTGGCCGGCTATGGGATCGGCCGTGGAGTGCGCACGGTGGTAATGGTGCGGCCGTCGCCGGAGTTCTTCCTGCTGATGTTCGCGTTGTTCAAGCTGGGCGCGGTGCCGGTGCTGGTCGATCCGGGCATCGACAAGCGCGCGCTGAAACAGTGCCTGGACGAGGCGCAGCCGCAGGCCTTCATCGGCATTCCGTTGGCGCACGTGGCGCGGCTGGCGCTGCGCTGGGCGCCGTCGGCGACCCGCCTGGTCACCGTTGGCCGCCGCCTCGGCTGGGGTGGTACCAGCCTGGCTGCGCTGGAGCGCGCCGGCGCCAAGGGCGGGGCGATGCTGGCCGACACCGATGGCGAGGACATGGCGGCGATCCTGTTCACCAGCGGCTCCACCGGTGTGCCCAAGGGCGTGGTCTACCGCCACCGCCACTTCGTGGGCCAGATCCAGCTGCTGGGCAGCGCGTTCGGCATGGAAGCGGGCGGCGTGGACCTGCCGACCTTCCCGCCCTTTGCCTTGTTCGACCCGGCGCTGGGCCTGACCTCGGTGATCCCGGACATGGACCCGACCCGGCCGGCGCAGGCCGATCCGGCACGCCTGCACGATGCCATCCAGCGCTTCGGCGTGACCCAGCTGTTCGGCTCGCCGGCATTGATGCGGGTGCTGGCCCGGCATGGCCGGCCGTTGCCGACGGTGACCCGGGTGACCTCGGCCGGTGCGCCGGTGCCGCCGGACGTGGTCGCCACCATCCGCAGCCTGCTGCCCGCCGATGCGCAGTTCTGGACCCCGTACGGCGCCACCGAGTGCCTGCCGGTGGCGGTGGTCGAGGGGCGTGAGCTGGAGCGTACCCGCGCGGCCACCGAGGCCGGCGCCGGCACCTGCGTGGGCAGCGTGGTGGCCCCGAACGAAGTGCGCATCATCGCCATCGATGACGCGCCGCTGGCCGACTGGTCGCAGGCGCGCATGCTGGCGGTTGGCGAAGTGGGAGAAATCACGGTGGCTGGCCCGACCGCCACCGACAGCTACTTCAACCGCCCGCAGGCCACGGCCGCAGCTAAGATCCGCGAGACGCTGGCCGATGGCAGCACCCGCATCGTCCATCGCATGGGTGACGTGGGCTACTTCGATGCGCAGGGCCGGCTGTGGTTCTGCGGGCGCAAGACCCATCGCGTGGAAACCGCACAAGGGCCGCTGTACACCGAACAGGTCGAGCCGGTGTTCAATACCGTGCCCGGCGTGGCACGCACGGCACTGGTCGGCGTTGGCCCGGCGGGTGCGCAGGTACCGGTGCTGTGCGTGGAACTGCAGCGTGGCCAGAGCGACAGCCCGGCGTTGCAGGAAGCGCTGCGTGCGCATGCCGCAGCGCGCACGCCTGAGGCCGGCCTGCAGCACTTCCTGATGCATCCCGCGTTCCCCGTCGATATCCGTCACAACGCCAAGATCGGCCGCGAGAAGCTCGCCGTCTGGGCCAGCGCCGAACTGGAGAAGCGCGCATGAAGATCCTGGTCACCGGTGGTGGTGGTTTCCTTGGCCAGGCGCTGTGCCGCGGGCTGGTCGAACGTGGCCACCAGGTGCTGGCGTTCAACCGCAGCCACTACCCGGAACTGCAGGCCATGGGCGTGGGCCAGATCCGCGGCGATCTGGCCGATGCGCAGGCAGTGCTGCACGCGGTGGCCGGCGTCGATGCGGTGTTCCACAACGGCGCCAAGGCCGGCGCCTGGGGCAGCTATGACAGCTACCACCAGGCCAACGTGGTCGGCACCGACAATGTCATTGCGGCATGCCGCGCGCACGGCATCAACCGGCTGGTCTACACCTCAACGCCCAGCGTGACCCACCGCGCCACGCATCCGGTGGAAGGCCTGGGGGCTGACGAGGTGCCGTACGGCGAGGACTTCCAGGCACCGTATGCGGCGACCAAGGCGATCGCCGAACAGCGCGTGCTGGCCGCCAACGATGTATCGCTGGCGACGGTGGCACTGCGCCCGCGCCTGATCTGGGGCCCGGGTGACCAGCAGCTGGTGCCACGCCTGGCCGAGCGTGCACGTCAGGGCCGCCTGCGCTTGGTCGGCGACGGCAACAACAAGGTCGATACCACCTACATCGACAACGCCGCGCTCGCGCATTTCCTCGCTTTCGAGGCATTGGCGCCGGGTGCCGCGTGTGCGGGCAAGGCCTACTTCATTTCCAACGGCGAACCGCTGCCCATGCGCGAGCTGGTCAACCGGCTGCTGGCCGCTGTTGGCGCGCCGACGGTGGACAAGGCGATCAGTTTCAAGACCGCCTATCGCATCGGCGCGGTCTGCGAACGGCTGTGGCCGCTGCTGCGCCTGCGTGTCGAGCCGCCGCTGACCCGCTTCCTGGCCGAGCAGCTGTGCACGCCGCACTGGTACAGCATGGAGCCGGCCCGCCGGGATTTCGGCTATGTGCCGCAGGTCAGCATCGAAGAAGGGCTGCGCAGGCTGAAGGCTTCATCTGCTGCATAGATCGCCGTCACTGGTTGCACACCGCAGGATCGGGAGGATGGACCCACGCCATCCAAGGCTCGACCACCCGCGAGGAGCGCCATGCTGCATTACGCCATCATTTTCTTTGTCATCGCCATCATCGCCGCCGTTCTGGGCTTTTCCGGCATTGCCGGCGCCGCAACGAACATCGCCTGGATCCTGTTCGTGGTGTTCCTGATCCTTGCGGTGATCTCGATGTTCCGCAAGCGCGGCTAGCCGGTAGTGCCGGCCGCTGGCCGGCATCGCTTTCCGCAGAGTCGAGCCATGCTCGGCTCTGCGGGCGATCACAACGCTACACGGCGCTGTGCAATCCGCGATCGGCTTCGTGACGCTCCAGTGCCAGTTCGATCAGGCGCGTAATCAACGTCGTGTAATCGACTCCGCTGGCACCCCACAATTTCGGGTACATGCTGATGCGGGTGAAGCCCGGCAGCGTGTTGACCTCGTTGATGACGATCCCGCCGCCGGCAGTAAGGAATACGTCCACGCGCGCCATGCCGGCACACTCCAGCGCCTGGTAGGCCTGCAGTGCGATCTGCTGGATGCGCGCCTGGGTTGCGGCATCGATATCCGCAGGTACCACCACCTCGGCGCCAGTTTCGTTGATGTACTTGGTGTCGTAGGCGTAGAACTCGTCGTGCACCACCACCTCGCCGCACAGGCTGGCCTGCGGGTGCGCGTTGCCCAGTACCGCGCACTCGATCTCGCGGCCGACCACCGCCGATTCCACCAGCACCTTGTGGTCGTAGCGCAGCGCCAATGCCAGTGCGTCGGCGAAGCCCGCTGCGTCCTTGACCTTGCTCACGCCCACCGACGAACCCTGGTTGGCCGGCTTCACGAACAGCGGCAGACCGAGCTGTGCGATCACCGCATCGACATCGACCGTTGCCGCCTGGTGGCGACGGATGCACAGCCACGGTGCCACCTGCAGGCCAGCGTCGCGCAACAGGCGCTTGGTCACGTCCTTGTCCATCGCCACTGCCGAAGCCAGTACCGGCGAGCCGACGAAGGGCAGGTTGGCCATGCGCAGCAGGCCCTGCAGCGCACCGTCTTCGCCCAGCGGCCCATGCACGATCGGCAGCACCACATCGATCTGGCCCAGCGCGCTGGCCGGATCGGACGGCTGCAGCTGTGCCTGTTCCGCACCCGGGCGCACCGCCAGCGACTGGCCCGAGCGATGCAGCGCGATGCGCGACGGATCATCGGCGTTGATCAGGAAGGTGTCCGGCTGGCTCAGATGCCACTGGCCCTGCTTGTCGATGCCGACCAGCACCGGCTCGAAGCGCTCGCGATCAAGCGCATCGAGGATGTTCTTCGCCGACTGCAGTGAAACCTCGTGCTCGGAGGATTTGCCCCCGAAGATGATGCCGACCCGGGTCCGTGCCATGGGAATGCGATGTCCTGTGCGTTGCGTGGCCGTACAGCATGAACCTTCCATAGCCACCCAGGTGAGGCACAGATGAATCACCGGGCTGCCGGCTCGGGTAGCGGCCAACCATGGTTGGCCCCCTGACATCCAGCGCCGACCAAGGTCGGCATCTACCAACGCCAGATCCCATCAGCATTGGGGTCAGAGCCCGTTGCGCAGCAACGGGACCCACCCCGCCATCCCACGGATCGCCAGCTTTTGATGTTGATCTTGCCGGCCAGCGGCCGGCACTACCGCGGGTGCCGGGCGGCAGCCCGGCGCAAGCCCCCCACCCACGCAGGTAGAATGCGCACATGGCTCTTTCCCTGCTCAAGTCCCTCAAGCCGGTCGCTGGCCGCGCCCTGCAGATCGCCCTGAACCGCGCGCTGGCGCTGGATCCGGATACCCGCCATGCACTGGCCAGCCTCGATGGCCGGCACATCGACCTGACCCTGGAAGCGCCGTCGCTGGCGATGCGCATCAGCGTCGACGGCGACCAGCTGCGGGTCGGCCCGGTGGATGCGCAGGAAGCCGACCTGGCCGTGCGCAGCAGCCTGGCCGGCGTGCTGGCGCAGCTGCCGCTGCTGGCCAACGCACGGCGCGGCGAGTCCAACAACAAGGGCCGTGTACGCGTGGCCGGTGACGCCGAACTGGCGCGACGCCTGCAGCAGCTGGCCAAGGGTTTCGATCCGGACTGGCAGCAGCCGTTCGTCAGCGTGTTCGGCGAGGTACTGGGTGTGCAGGTGGCCAACACCCTGCGCAGCGCCCTGCAGCACGCGCGCCAGGGTGCGATCGATCTGGCCCACAGCGCTGCCGAGTTCATCACCGAGGAATCGCGCGACGTGGTACCGCGCGCCGAACTGGATGCCTTCCACGATGATGTGGACGTACTGCGTGATGACGTCGAGCGCCTTGGCGCGCGCGTCCAGCGCCTGCGGGGTGCCGCATGAAGGCCGTGCTGCGGGCAAGCCGCATCGGCCGGGTGATCCTGCGCTACCGCCTGGACGACCTGCTGCACGGCACGCCGGCTGAGCGCTGGCTGCGCCTGGCCAAACCGTTCGTGCCGCGTGCCTCGGCCGACATCGCTGTACAGTCGCGCGGTGCGCGTCTGCGCCTGGCGCTGCAGGATCTCGGTCCGATCTTCGTCAAGTTCGGCCAGATCCTGTCCACCCGCCGCGACCTGGTGCCGCCGGACGTGGCCAACGAACTGACCCTGCTGCAGGACCGGGTCAAGCCGTTCGACGGCGATACCGCGCGCCGCATCGTCGAGGAAGCACTCGGCCTGCCGGTCAGCGAGGCATTCGCCAGCTTCGATACCGAACCGCTGGCCTCGGCCTCGATCGCACAGGTGCATGCGGCCACGCTGGCCGATGGCCGCCAGGTGGTGGTCAAGGTGCTGCGCCCGGGCATCGAGAAGCAGATCGACGCCGACATCGCCCTGCTCAACTCGCTGGCCGCCCTGGTCGAGCGTACCCATCCGCGTGCCGACAAGATCCGTCCGCGCGAAGTGGTGGCCGAAGTCGAGAACACCCTGGCCGCTGAGCTGGACCTGCAGCGCGAAGGCGCCAATGCCAGCGTGCTGCGCCGCTTCTGGGAAAACAGCGACGACCTGTACGTGCCGGAAGTGATCTGGAGCCACACCGCCGAGCGCGCGCTGACCCTGGAGCGCGTGTGGGGCATTCCGTCCGATGACATCGCTGCACTGGACAAGGCCGGCATCGACCGCAAGGCGCTGGCCGCCAAGGGCGTGCGGGTGTTCTACACCCAGGTGTTCCGCGACAACTTCTTCCATGCCGATGCGCACGCCGGCAACATCTGGGTCGATACCGATCCGTCGCGTCGCGCCAACCCGCGCTTCATCGCGCTGGACTTCGGCATCATGGGCCAGCTGTCGCAGGAAGATCAGTACTACCTGGCCGAGAACTTCATGGCCATCTTCAACCGCGATTATCGCCGCATCGCCGAACTGCACGTGCAGGCGCGCTGGATGCCGGACAACGTGCGCATCGATGATCTGGAAGCGGCCGTGCGTTCGGTGTGCGAGCCGTACTTCACCCGCCCGCTGTCGCAGATCTCGCTGGCCGAAGTGCTGATGAAGCTGTTCCGCGTGGCGCAGCGCTACCAGCTGACCCTGCAGCCGCAGCTGATCCTGCTGCAGAAGACCCTGCTGAACATCGAAGGTGTCGGGCGCCAGCTGGATCCGCAGATCGACATCTGGGCGGTGGCCAAGCCGGTGCTGGCGAAGATCCTGCGCGAGCGCTACAGCCCGCGTCGGGTCGTGCGCGAGATCGGCAAGCGCTTGCCGGAAATCATGACCCACGCGCCGGACATGCCGCGCCTGGTGCACGCCTGGCTGACCCAGCAGGTGGAGGGCCGCCATGAGCTGGCGATGCGCTCGCGCGATCTGGTCGCGCTCGATGCCAGCGTGCAGCGCCTGCAGAAGCGCGCGGTCGGTGCGATCACCGGCGTCGGCCTGCTGGCCATCGCCGCACTGGTGTACGTGCTGCAACCGCCAGGCTGGTACTGGGGCGACCTGCCGATGTGGAGCTGGGTGTCCGGTGCCGTCGGCGCGCTGGCGCTGGCGCGCGCGTGGTGGCGCTGAAGCCTGTTGATCGAGGGTCGGCGGCGTCACGCGCCGCCGACCGGCCACGGCTCTACCAGTGGTAGCCCAGGCCCAGGTGCGACTGCACGCTCTGGAAGCGGTCCAGGCGCGTCCTGTGCCAGGTCTTGCCAATGCCCATGTCCAGCACCAGATGCTCCCCCAGCGGCTGGCTGCGGCGCAGGAAGGCACGACGTGCATTGTGTTCGCGCAGCAGCAGCGGATCGGAATCGGCGGTGTAGCCGGACGTACCGCTGCCCAGCCACAGCTGGGTCGAACCACCGCCCTGCGCATCCTTCAGGCGCAGTGACAGCGTGGTGCCATGGCCGTCGGGCCCATTGGACTGGCGATGCCGCTCGTGGCGCAGTGAGGTGGTCACGCGCGGGAAGTAGTGCGAGGCACCTACCGACCAGCCACTCACGTATGCGCCGGCATGGTACTGGGCGTACTTGCCGCCCACGCTCAGCACGGTCTGCGGTGCCACCTTCCACTGGAAGTCCTGGTTGAGCTGGCGGTTGACGAATACCGGGTCATCGTTGGAGGCGGTGAAGGCGGTGCGGGTCGAAAAGCGTTGACTCCAGCGCTGGTGCAGGGAGCCCTGCACCCGATTGCCGCTGAAGCGCTTGCTGCCGTAGTCGCGTTCACCATGGGCCAGGCCCAGATGCCAGCGGCTGTCACCGCTGCGACCGGCCACATCCACGGTCTGTACGTCGCGCTTGCCAAAGCCATCGGTGTAGTCGGCATGATCCAGCTGCACCGACACCCGGTCGATGCCGGCATGGGCGCTG
Organism: Stenotrophomonas sp. YJH_SMC_82; assembly: GCF_059368875.1. Lineage (NCBI taxonomy): Bacteria > Pseudomonadati > Pseudomonadota > Gammaproteobacteria > Lysobacterales > Lysobacteraceae > Stenotrophomonas > Stenotrophomonas sp. YJH_SMC_82. Next base: position 162,423 of record NZ_JCAFSE010000005.1, on the reverse strand, counting down.
GACACAGCCAGCAGCAGGGCGCACGGTAGTGCGCCACGGATGATCAATCGCATGGGGTTACTCCAGGGGTTGGGAATGCAGCGACTGCAGCAGCCGGTAGCGACCGGGCGGCAGGTTTCGTTCCACGGTGATGCGCGGGCCGAACTGGCTGCCCGGGGCGACGATGCGACCGGGCAGGATGATCACGCCGACGCCCAGCGCGGCACCTTCGCCGATCCAGGCGCCGAGCTTGTCGCGCTGGCTGTCGATGACGGTGTCGCCGATGTGGACGGTGACCGTTGCGCCATCCAGGCGATGGTTGCTGGTACGCACCAGCGCGCCCAGGTAGGCACGGGCGTCGACGCGGCTGTCGGCGATGAAGCACTGCGGGCCGATGCAGGCGCCGTCGCCGATCAGTGCGTTCTTCAGTTCACTGGCAAAGCCGATGCGCACACCGTCACCGATGTGCAGCGGACCGCGCAGCAGTGCGTTGTTGCCGATCAGGCAGTCGCGGCCGATCGATACCGGCCCGTGCAGCTGGGCGCCGTCGCAGATGCGGCTGCCAGCGCCGATCCGTACCTCGCCCCGCACGATCGCACGCGGCGAAACCTGGGCGCTGGAATCGACGTGGGGTGGCAGCGTCGATAGCGCGTCGGCCATGGCGGCGAGGTCATTCCACCACATGCGGATACCTGGTCGGCTTGTCGCGTGCCGGCTCGCGGCCGGTAAACAGCCCGGCCACGCCATGCATCAGCCAGATCGCATAGGCGAGCAGCACGTACAGCATCGAGAACGCGGCGGCAGGGACCAGCGACGCGCGGCGGTGGTGGATCGCACTGATCACCGCCAGCAACATGACGATGCCGATCCAGAACAACGGCATCACCGACAGGGCGAGGCCACCCGGCCCATGCAGCTGGGCCGCACCGAACCAGACCTGCAGCGTCAGCACGATGCCGGCAAGGGCAAGCAGCATCATCGGCAGGATGCTGAACACGCCGAAGCGGGTCAGCAGCAGGCCGCGATGCAGGCGCATGCATACCGCATAGCCGACGATCCAGCGTCGCCAGCGCCGCCATTCCTCCACCAGCGTGTTGCATTCCTGCGGGTAGACCACGCAGCGCACGCTCTGGCGGACACGGTAGCCCTGCGCGACCAGCGACCAGGACATGTCCAGGTCTTCGACGCGGGTACGGTCGGAGAAACCGACCTTGCGCAGCACCGAGGTGCGGAACAGGCCACACGAGCCGGAGACGATGAACGGTGCGCCGCCCAGCCATTGCTGGAAGCTGCGCTTGATGACGATCATCGGCAGCTTCAGGCTGGCGCGCACATGCGGCAGGAAGCCGGCACCCTGCAGGCTGGACGAGGGTACGCCACCGACCGCATCGGCACCGCGCTCGATCTCGTCCAGCAGGTGGCCCAGGCCATGGCCGCGCGGATCGATGTGGGTGTCGGCGTCGGTCAGGAACACCTGCTCGGCGGTGGCGTGCCGCAGGCCATGCATCAGCGCGCCGCCCTTGCCGGTGTTGGCCTGGTGCACGGCCACGAGGCGCCCGGGCCAGCGCGCCTGCAGCGCATCAAGTACCTGGGCGGTGTTGTCGGTCGAACCGTCGTTCACGCAGATCACCCGTGCCACGTAGGGGTTCTGCAGCAGGCCGGTCAACGAGCGCTCCAGGCACGGCGCTTCGTTGTAGGCCGGCACGATCGCATCGATGCTGTACAGGCGCGTGCTGGGGCGACGCGAGGCCTGCACGCACACACGCACCAGGATGAAGGCACACATGGCCAGGAACAGCAGCGTTTTCATCACAGCACCAGCCGGTAGGGCACGAAGCCCTCACTGGGGCCGATGCCGATCTGCTGGCCGCGGAACTGCGCGTGACAGCGCAGGTGGTCCTCCTGCATGTAGTGGCGATCGCCCTGGCTGGCATGCTCGCGCAACGCGTGGATCTTCAGGTCCAGTTGTGCGCTGATGTCCTCGAACACCTGCGGTGCGAACTGCGGCAGGGTGCTGGGGCTCTCGTAGCAGAGGATCTGCGGGATGCTGCGGCAGGCGATGATTGACGCTTCATGGACGGTGCGATGGTCCTGGTGGTGGTCTTCGCCGCACATCGTGTAGACGCGATGCGGTGCGATCTGCGCGCAGGCCTGCTCGATCACCGCGACGATGTCGTTGCGGCAGGCAGGAAAGCGCGTATCCGGGAAATCCTGCTGGATCACCTCGGTCACACCCAGGCGGCGCAACGCGCGGTGGGATTCGTCGCTGCGGTCGATGCCGGCATGGCAGCCACGGCCACCACGGCTGAGCACCAGCGCATGGATGCGTGCACCGTCGCGGGCCAGCTTGGCCAGGCTGCCGCCGCAACCGAGTTCGATGTCGTCGGGGTGGGCGCCGATTGCCAGAATGTCGAGAACCATGGCCGTGTCCTTGCGGAAACCAATGAGGGCCGCGGGCCGGTGGACCATCCCGCGTGAAGAAGGCGGGAACTATCGCAACCCCATCGGAGTACAGGCTTAAGACAAGTACGAAATGTGGCCGGACAGGCCACAATGCTCACCCTTGCTGTGGCAAATGAAAGAAGCAATGACGATGCAGCTTTCGGAATTGAAGAACGAACTGGCACGCTTCGGTGCTGAAAACGACGCGCATGAAACCGAGCGCGCTCGGCGCATGCTCAACATCACGCCGGACACCGGTGAATTCCTGTCGGTGCTGGTGCGTTTCGGCAATGCGCGCCGGGTGCTGGAGATCGGCACCTCCAACGGTTATTCCACGCTGTGGATTGCCGAAGCCGCAGCCGCCATCGACGGCCACGTGACCACACTGGAATACGCCGCGGACAAGGTGGCGATGGCGCGTGACACCTTCGCGCGCAGTGGCCTTGCCGATCGCATCACGCTGGTCCACGGCGATGCCGGGCAGTGGCTGGCACAGGCCGCCGATGCCAGCATTGACCTGCTGTTCCTCGATTCGGACCGCGAACAGTACGCCGGCTGGTGGCCGCAGCTGCGCCGTGTGCTGCGGCGGGGGGGCCTGCTGGTGGTGGACAACGCCACCTCGCACGCCGCGCAGATGGAACCGTTGCGCGCGTTGCTGGATGCCGATCCGGACTTCGGCACCAGCCTGGTGCCGGTGGGCAACGGCGAGCTTCTGGCCGTGCGCAACGCTTGACCGCCGCGCCACCAACCCGGGGTCAGATCCCTTTTCCGCAGGAAAAGGGATCTGACCCCGATCAGGGCGCCCGTATAATCCTGCGGTGAGCACCGAACCTGACACCCTCGCCGCGGTCGAGACCGAAACCGCGCCCCTGCAGCTGCTGCACCTGGACGAGCGCCTGGCCGTGGTCAACAAGCCCGCCGGGCTGATGGTCCACGACAGCAAGCTGGCCCGTGGCGAAGATGATTTCCTGGCCGACCGCCTGCGCGAGCAGCTGGGCCGCCCGATCTTCCTCGTGCACCGCCTGGACCGGGCCACCAGCGGCTGCCTGCTGCTGGCCTTCGACCGCGAGACCGCCAGTGCGCTGGGCAAGGCGTTGATGGGGGGTGAAGTGGCCAAGGACTACCTGACGGTCTGCCGGGGCTGGCCGGCCGAGCTGTCCTGGCGGGTGGACCATGACCTGGATGGCGGCCCGGGCAAGCCGGTGAAGAAGCCGGCGGTCACCGACTTCCAGCGCCTGGCCACCGGCGAGCTGTCGGTGCCGGTGGGTGAGTTCAGCAGTTCGCGCTACGCGCTGCTGCGCTGCCAGCCGCAGACCGGGCGCTTCCGGCAGATCCGCCGGCACCTCAAGCACCTGTCGCACCACATGATCGGCGACACCAGCCACGGCGATGGCCGCCACAACCGCATCTTCCGCATGCAGGGCGTGCACCGCATGCTGCTGCACGCCGAGCGCCTGCGCTTCCCGCACCCGGACGGTGGCAGCGTGGATGTCAGTGCGCCGCTGGATCGCGAGTTCCAGAAGGCGCTGGACCTGTTCGGCTGGCAGGTGGACGACGCCTGATGCTGCTGCGGTAAGCCGAGCGTGGGCTCGGCTCTACAGCCAGCGGCCGGGCGTGGCCCGGCGCACCCCGTTATTTCTTTTCCGGCTCGTTGACGATCGCTTCCAGGTCCTTCTGCAGATCCGCGAACAGCGGCTGCATGCGCGCCTGGATCGCCACCATCACGTTCTGCATCAGCGCCGGGGTCTTGTCCAGCAGGCTCTGGCCGGCCGCGCTCTCGTAGAACTCGGCCATTGCCAGCACGTCTTCCTTGCTGAAGGTCTTCTTGTACAGGTCCACGTACATGGGCCGCAGCTGTTGCCACGACATCGCCTGGCGCAGGGTCTGGCTGGTCCGGGCCTGGATCCGCTTCAGCTGTTCCTGCTGCTGGGCGGTGAGCTGGCGCTGCGCGGCCACCTGCTGGAACTGCTGCTGCTGCATGGCTTCGATCTGCGGCACCATGGTGTCGATCATGCTCTGCGCGCGCGAGGCCGACAGCAGGCGGTTGATGTCGCCGTCGGTCGGCGGGGCGGCCAGGGCCGGAACGCTGGCCACGGCCAGCGCCAGCAGCAGGGCGGCGCGGCGCAGCAGGGACGGCAGGGCGGGTGTGGAGCGGGTCATGCGGGGCTTCCTGCGGTACATGGGACCGCCAGCATACCCGCAGCCCAGGCGAAGGCGGCGTGTTCGGTGCCTGATCGGCGGCATACGGGGCGCGATGGCGTACTTCACCACGTGCCTGCCGCTACAATGCGCGGATGGGCAGTGGACCGGTCACCATCAGCGCGCAGCTTGAAATCCCCGACGGCGAGATCGTCGAGCGGTTCGTGCGCGCCAGTGGCGCCGGCGGCCAGAACGTCAACAAGGTGTCCACCGCGGTGGAACTGCGTTTCGACGTGGCCAACTCGCCCTCGTTGCCCGAACCGTTGCGCGCGCGCCTGCTGGCGCGGCGTGACCGGCGCATGACCGGCGAAGGCGTGCTGGTCATCGACGCGCAACGATTCCGCACCCAGGATCGCAATCGCGAGGATGCGCGCGAGCGGCTGGCGGCCTTCATCCAGGCCGGGCTGAGCGTGCCCAAACCGCGCAAGGCCACCAAGCCGACCCTCGGGTCGAAACTGCGTCGTCTGGACGCCAAACGCGGGCGCGCGCAGATCAAGCGCGGGCGCTCATCACGTGACTGGGAGTGATTGCTTGAACAACCCGACTTCGTTGCTGCCGGCCGTGCCGCCGCAGATGCCGCAGGTCAAACCCAACGCCTTCCTGCGCTGGCTGGCGCGCTGCACCCTGCGCATGGGCGGCTGGAAGGTGACCGGCACCCTGCCGGACATCCCCAGGCTGGTCTTCATCATCGCCCCGCATTCGTCCAACTGGGACGGCCTGTGGGGCATGGCGGCGAAGATCGCGCTGGGCATGAAGGTGAAGGTGCTGGGCAAGGCCTCGCTGTTCTGGTGGCCGCTGGGCCCGCTGCTGCACAAGCTGGGCGTGATCCCGCTCGATCGCAGCTCGCCGCAGGGCACCGTCGGCCAGGCCGTGGACCTGCTGCGCAACAACGAGAAGATGTGGTTCGCCATCACGCCCGAGGGCACCCGCAAGGCGGTGAAGGACTGGAAGGCCGGTTTCCTGAAGATCGCCCGGATGGCTGACGTACCGATCCTGACCGCGTATTTCCACTATCCGGAAAAGACCATCGGCATCGGTCCGCTGTTCACCCCGAGCGGCGACGATGTGGCCGACATGGCTGCCATCCGCGAGTTCTACCGGCCCTGGATCGGCAAGACCCGCGGCACGGTCTGAGCCGGTTGCAGGCCGCCGCATAGACGCCACGTCCGGCACATGCCGGGCGAGCGCGACAGGAGTAGGGTGGAGGGCTGGTATCCATACCGTCTGCCCAAGGAGCGTTTTACATGTCGCGTACCGTAGTCCTGGCCGCCGCCATCAGCCTGGCGCTGGCGGCCTGTTCCGGCAAGGAGTCCACCCCCGTGTCCGATGCCCAGAAGACCCCGGCCCAGCAGCCGGCCGAAGCCTCCACCAATCCGCTGCTGAGTGCCAGCACGCTGCCGTTCCAGGCCCCGCCGTTCGACAAGATCAAGGACAGCGACTACCTGCCGGCCTTCGAAGAGGGCATGCGCCAGCACCTGGCCGACGTGCGCAGGATCGCCGACAGCAGCGAGCCGGCCACCTTCGACAACACCATCGTGGCGATGGAGCGCAGCGGCGAGACCCTGACCCGCGTGTCGCGCATCTTCTTCGGCCTGGTCCAGGCCGATACCAACGACGCACGCCAGAAGATCCAGGAAGAAGTGGCGCCGAAGCTGGCCGCGCACCAGGACGAGATCAACCTCGATCCGAAGCTGTTCGCGCGCGTGAAGTCGCTGTACGACCAGCGTGACACGCTGGAGCTGGACCCGGTGCAGAAGCGCCTGGTGGAGCACTACTACGACGGCCTGGTGCGCGCCGGTGCGCAGCTGTCCGACGCCGACAAGGCGACCCTGCGCAAGCTCAACGTGGAAGAGACCACCCTCTCCACCCAGTTCCATACCCGCCTGGTGGCCGCCACCGCCGCTGCGGCCGTCGTCGTCGACGACAAGGCCAAGCTGGCCGGCCTGGACGAGGGCGCTATCAACAACGCTGCCGCCGCCGCCAAGGACCGCAAGCTGGATGGCAAGTTCCTGCTGCCGCTGCAGAACACCACCCAGCAGCCGGTGCTCGGCTCGCTGAGCGACCGCGACCAGCGCGCCGCCGTGCTGAAGGCCTCGGAAACCCGCGCCGAGCGCGGCGATGCCAACGACACCCGGCAGACCGTGCAGCGCCTGGCCCAGCTGCGTGCGCAGAAGGCCAAGCTGCTCGGCTTTGACACCTTCGCCGACTACCAGCTGGGCGACCAGATGGCCAAGACCCCGGCCGCCGCGCTCAAGCTGCTGACCGATACCGTGCCGGCCGCCACTGCCAAGGCGCGTGCCGAAGCCGGTGAGATCCAGAAGGTGATCGACGCGCAGAAGGGCGGATTCCAGGTGGCCGCTTCGGACTGGGACTTCTACGCCGAGCAGGTGCGCAAGGCCAAGTACGATCTGGACGAGTCGCAGATCAAGCCGTACTTCGAACTGGACAACGTGCTGCAGAACGGCGTCTTCTACGCCGCCACCCAGCTGTACGGCATCACCTTCAAGCCGCGCACCGACATTCCGACCTACAACCCGGACATGAAGGTGTACGAAGTGTTCGACAAGGACGGCACCTCGCTGGCGCTGTTCTACACCGACTACTTCAAGCGTGACAGCAAGTCCGGTGGCGCCTGGATGGACGTGTTCGTCGAACAGGACGGCCTGACCGGTGCCAAGCCGGTGGTCTACAACGTCTGCAACTTCACCAAGCCGGCCGCCGGCCAGCCTGCGCTGATCAGCTTCGACGACGTCACCACCATGTTCCATGAGTTCGGCCATGCGCTGCACGGCATGTTCTCGAACGTGAAGTACCCGTCGATCGCCGGCACCGCGACCTCGCGCGACTTCGTCGAGTTCCCGTCGCAGTTCAACGAGCACTGGGCGCTGGACCCGAAGGTGTTCGCCAACTACGCCAAGCACTACAAGACCGGCGAGGCGATGCCGCAGGAGCTGGTCGACAAGATCCTCAAGGCACGCAGCTTCAACCAGGGCTACGCGACGACCGAGTACCTGTCGGCCGCGCTGCTGGACCTGGCCTGGCACACGCAGAAGGCCGACGCGCCGCTGCAGGATGTCGGCGCCTTTGAAGCCAGCGCGCTGAAGAAGTTCAAGGTCGACCTGCCGCAGGTGCCGCCGCGCTACCGCACCACCTACTTCGACCATATCTGGGGTGGCGGTTACTCGGCCGGCTACTACGCCTACTTCTGGGCCGAAGTGCTCGACCATGACGCCTACCAGTGGTTCACCGAGCACGGTGGCCTGACCGCGGCCAATGGCCAGGAGTTCCGCGACAAGATCCTCTCGCGCGGCAACAGCGTGGAACTGTCGACCCTGTACCGCGATTTCCGTGGCAAGGACCCGTCGGTGGAACCGCTGCTGAAGTTCCGCGGGTTGAAGTAAGAAAGCGAAAACGGCGGGGGCAACCCCGCCGTTTTTCTTTCTGTAGCGTCGAGCCATGCTCGACGTTCTTCTGTAGAGCCGAGCCCACGCTCGGCTGATGGTTCCTGGAAAGGCAGCCGAGCATGGGCTCGGCTCTACAAACAGCGTTACGTTCCCACGTGTACCCGGTTGGCCTGCTCGGCCAGGCCCAGGTGATCCAGCGCGATATCCAGCGCCAGCACGTAACTCTGCGCGCCGTAGCCGGCGGCGATGCCCAGGCGCTGGCCGACACCAGCCGGCAGGCACGGCTCGGCTACCGCGCCGTCGTCATGCACTTCCACATAGGCGTTGTGCAGGTACGGCAGCAGGCGCTGCAGGCGCAGGCTGTTGGCACACGCGCCCGGGTCGAGCAGGGTCACCTCGCCGCGGCTGTGGTCGGCCACGCGTAGGGCGTCCAGCAGTTCCTGTTCAGAACCACAGGCACGGATCGCCACGCTGGTGCCGGCGTCGATCGCACGATGCACCAGTGACTTCAGGACCGGTGCCGGCAGCGGCATCGCGGTGCGGATCAGGGCGCCGGCCGCTTCCGGGCCACGGATGATGAAGATCGACATGGCTCAGCCCTCCTGTGCCAGGCGGCGGCCGACAATGGCCAGCGACAACGGGTAGCCGGCCTGCTGGCTGCGCTGGTCGACCACCACGGCGGCGGGACCGTGCTGCAGGCGCAGGCGTGCCTCCAGACCGGGTTCGCTGGGGGCCTGCAGTTCGATGTACTGCGCCGGCAGCCGTTCCAGCGCCGCCTGCAGCGCGCCACCTTCGGCCTGCCATTGCGCCTCGTCAGCGGTACCGACATCCAGCAGTACCCAGTCGGCCGAGCGCGCCTGCGGCTGGCACAGGCACTGGCGTACCTCGGACAGGCTGGCGCAGTCGCTGCACAGCACGCGATGGCCGGCCAGCTGCGTCGGCAGTTGGGGACGCGGTGCCGACGAAGAGGCGTGGCGGATCACCAGGAGGGTCATACAACACCTTGCGGAATGCGCCCTGCGGCGCGGTGGGCACACGATGCGCGTGCCGCCCGTAAAGGTGCGATGCCCGCGGCCGGTCCCGCGCGTAAAACCTGCGTAACCCTTCCTGTAGAGCCGAGCCTGCGCTCGGCCGCTCTGCGCCCCAGTCGGGCAACCTCGACGCTGCAAGGAACAAGCCGAGCGTGGGCTCGGCTCTACCGGATCGCGTCGCGGGAACCTCTCCCGCCTGGATGTGGTCTGATGCAGCTACCACCTACCCGGAGCCTGTCATGGATGCTGCTGCCCGTCCTCCCTTGTCCGAACGCGCGCTGGTCTGGCTGAAGAAGGAAGCATTGCCGCTGCTGGTGATGCTCGGCCTGCTCGCCGCCGCCCGCGATACCCTCGCCAACCACTACGTGGTGCCGAGTGGCTCGATGCAGCCGACCCTGCAGCCGGGCGACCGGGTGGTGGTGGACATGCGCGCCTACGGCCTGCGCCTGCCGTTCACCGGCAAGGAACTGATGGCCACCGGCGTCCCGCAGCGCGGTGAAGTGGCGGTGTTCGATTCACCGGCCGACGGCACCCGCCTGATCAAGCGCGTGGCGGCGGTGGCCGGTGACCACGTGCAGATGCGCGAGGGCCATCTGAGCATCAACGGCCAGCCGCTGCAGATCGCCGATCTGCAGGACGTGGAAGCCTTCGGCGAGCGCCGTGCCCGCCTCGACCTGGACATGGGCGGCGGTCCGGACATCGCCGATCTGGTGGTGCCGGCCGGCAAGGTGCTGGTGCTGGGTGACCACCGCGGCAACAGCTTCGACGGCCGCTTCTTCGGCTTCGTCGACGCCGACAAGGTCTACGGCCGTGCGGTGGCGGTGTACTACCGCCGCGGCGACGGTTTCGAGTGGCAGCGCCTGTAAGCTGAATTGATACTTCTTGGGTATCAATCCTGACTTATCAGGTTATGGATCGACTGGATCGACAGGCCTAGTCTGAGGCCCGTTCCCTCCCATGCCCGGCCGCCCCACCGGCCCTTCGATCCCATGACTGGCGAAACCGCGGCGGCCGTCGAGCGCCGCCCCCCCACTGTCGATCCCATCGCCGAGACCCGCATCCAGCAGGGCACGCCGGCCTTCCGCCGCACCGCGCTGGCACTGTTCCTGGCCGGCTTCTCCACCTTCGGCCTGCTGTACACCGTGCAGCCGCTGCTGCCCGAGTTCAGCCGCCACTTCGGCGTGTCCGCCGCAGGCAGCGCGATGTCGTTGTCGCTGACCACCGGCACGCTGGCGGTGGCGATGCTGTTGGCCGGCCTGCTGTCCGATGCGGTCGGCCGTCGCCCGTTGATGATCGTTGCGCTGTTGGCGTCGGCCATGCTGTCGCTGAGCACGGCGCTGGTGGACGACTGGACCACGCTGCTGGTGCTGCGCACCCTGCTTGGCCTGGCGCTGAGCGGCGTGCCGGCAGTGGCGATGACCTACCTGGTCGAGGAGATGGACAGCCGCGCGCTGGGCCTGGCGATGGGCCTGTACATCGGCGGCAACGCCATCGGTGGCATGAGCGGGCGCCTGCTGGCCGGCATCATCGCCGATCACTGGGGCTGGCGCTGGGGCATCGGCGTGGTCTCGATCATCGCCGTGGCCAGCACCGTGCTGCTGTGGCTGCAGCTGCCGCCGTCGCGCCATTTCAGCGCGCGACGCGATGGCCTGCGCGAGTTGCCGTCGCGCTGGCGCACGCTGTTCGCCGACCGGGGCCTGCCGTGGCTGTTCGCCACCTCGTTCGTGCTGATGGGCGTGTTCGTCACCCTCTACAACTACCTGGGCTATCACCTGCTGGCGCCGCCGTACCACCTCAGCCAGACCGTGGTCGGGCTGATCTTCAGCGTGTACCTGGTGGGCACCTTCAGTTCGGCGTGGATGGGCCAGCAGGCCACGCGGTACGGGCGCGGCCGCATCCTGTCGATCTCGTTCGCGCTGATCGGCGCCGGCATCGCGCTGCTGGCGATGCCGTGGCTGAGCACGATGGCCCTGGGCATCGCGCTGGTGACCTTCGGCTTCTTCGGTGGCCACTCGGTGGCCAGCAGCTGGGTCGGCAGCCGTGCCGGTACGATGCGCGCGGAAGCGTCGGCGCTGTACCTGTTCGCCTACTACCTGGGCTCCAGCGTGCTGGGCGGGGTGGGTGGCCTGGCCTACGCGGCCTGGGACTGGCTGGGCGTGTGCGCGTTCGCTGCCGTGCTGACCCTGATCGGGGGCGGCATCGTCTGGGCGCTGCAGCAGCACGCGCCGCAGCCGGTCACGGCCTGACGCCAGCCTCGCGTTCCGCACGGGCGCGGCGTTGCTCTGGTAGATGCCGACCTTGGTCGGCGCTCTGGCACGGCAGCCAACCAAGGTTGGCGTCTACCAAACCTAGGTGGGTGGCACTTCACCCTTCGGCGAACGCCCCGCGCAACAGCCCGGCGAAGTTGCGGATCAGCGGCGTCACCCCCTCGCGGTGCCATGCCAGCTGCACCTCCGAATGCGCACCGGCATCGGCCAGCGCCACGAAGCGCGCGCCTTCCACGCGGATGTGATCGCAGGACGAGGGCAGGATCGCCGCACCCAGGCCTGCAGCCGCAAGACTGATCAATGTCGATGCCTCACCGGCTTCCTGCACGATGCGCGGCGTGAACCCGGCGGCCGCGCACAGCGCGATCATGTGGTCATGGATGCCCGCGCCCGCGCTGCGGCGAAATGCCACGAACGGCTCCTGCGCGAAGTCGCGTAGCGACAACGTGCCCTGCTTCGACAGCCTGCGCAGGGCAGGGTGGTCGGCATGCACGATCAACGCCAGTGGATCGACGAACAGGCTGTGCGCCACCAGCTCCGGCGGCAATGCGCGCTTGCGGATGATGCCCACGTCCAGTGAACCGTCGAGCAGCGCATCGATCTGCTGCAACGTGTTCATCTCGCTCAGCTGCAGCCGCACCTGTGGGTACTGCTGGCGGTAGCGCAGGATCGAACGCGGAATCTGCGGCGACAGCGGCGTGGCCCGGGTCAGGCCGATACGCAGTTCGCCCTGCTCGCCGCGCTGCGCGCGCTGTACCTCGTCCACCGCGGTTTCCACCTGCTGCACGATGGCCCGTGCGCGCTCCTGCAGCAGCTCACCCGCAGGCGTCAGCTGCACACGACGATGGCTGCGCACGAACAGGCGCGCCCCGATCAGGTCTTCCAGCTGGCGGATCTGCTGGCTGAGCGGCGGTTGCGACATGCCCAGCCGCTCCGCCGCCTGGCCGAAGTGCAGCGTATCGGCAACGGCGAGGAAGTAACGCAGGTGGCGGAGTTCGATGGACATGCGCCCAGTCTATGCATCGCCAGCCACAAATGGGGTCAGATCCGTTTTCCTGCGGAAAACGGATCTGACCCCGGTCACCCGTCATCCACGCATGGCGTGGATCTACCGTGTCGACCAAGGTCGACACCCACCAACAGCAGCGACCAACTGTCAGAGGCGGGGCGGTGTGGGTGGGGACCGTTGGCGCCATGGATGGCGCCATCGAGCCCCCAAGGAGGGGTTCACGGCGTGTCCTGCCCACCCACACCGCCCCGCCATCTACGGATGGCAGGCTTTTGCTGTTGCTTTGGCTTCAGCAGGTGCAGGGCGCAGCCCTGCCGAACACCCCTCACCGCTCCGAATGCCCGCTCTGGTCGTAATCGCGCGGACTGAACAACTCCGGCTGGATCAGCTCGATGAACGCGCGCGCCTGCGCCGACAGCGCCTTGCCCCGGCGCACGATCACCCCGTAACTGCGCTCGGGGAACCAGCGCTTCATCGACCGCGCCGCCAACCGCTCGCGGTCGGCCTCGTTCAGGCACAGCGCCGGCACGATGGAAATGCCCATGCCCATCGCCACGTACTGCTTGATCACCTCCCAGCCGCCCACTTCCAGTGCCACGGTGTAGGCGATGCGGTGGCGCTGGAATACCTGGTCAACCAGCCGGTAGGTGATCTGCCGCTTCGGCGGCAGCACCAGCGGATAGCGCGCGATGTCGGCCAGCTCCAGCTCGCCGCCACTGGCCAGCGGATGGTCGTGCGGCGCGATCAGTACCTGCTCGAAGCGGTAGGCCGGGGCGTAGGTCAGGTCGGCCGGTACATCGGTCATCGAACCGATCGCCAGGTCGGCGGCGTCCTCGCGCAGCAGGTCGGTGCCATCGGCGCTGATCGCGTTGTGCAGGGTCAGGCGCACGTCCGGGTGGTGCAGGCGGAAGCGCTCGACGATCTTCGGCAGCAGGTACAGGATCGTCGAGCTGTTGGCGGCGATGTTCAGCTCGCCCGCATCCAGGCCGCGCACCTTGTCGCGGAAGCGCGCCTCCAGCCCGTCCAGGTTCTCCACCAGCGGCTGCGCCATCTCGTACAGCAGCTGGCCCTCGCGGCTGGGTACCAGGCGGCGCCCACTGCGCTCGAACAACGGCACCCCCAGTTCCCGTTCCAGGGCCTGCAACTGCAGGCTGATGGCCGGCTGGCTGACGAAAAGTGCCTCAGCCGCCCGTGAGACCGAGCCCAGGCGCACCGTCTGGCAGAACGCACGCAATGGCTTCAGCCGGTCGGATTTGTAGGAAAAACGCGGACTTGGCGGGGTGCGTGTGCTCATCGTGTCACGAGTATTAGCACAACTTATGTCGAACATTGCAAAAACTGTTTTGCCAAATACTCCGGCCCAGCGGCACCGTGGAGACGTTCCCCCACCGCTGGAGTCGCCCCATGTCCGCCGTCGCTTCCGCTGTTCCCACCCCTGCCAGCAAGGCTACCCCCGGCATCGCCCTGGCGACCCGCGTGGCCGGCCAGGACACCGTGCTGCCGGCGCCGCTGCTGGCCCTGCTGGTGTCGCTGCACCGTGCGGTGGAACCGGGCCGGCAGGCACGGCTGCAGGCGCGCCGCGAGCGCCAGGCGTTCTTCGACGAGGGCGGCCTGCCGGACTTCCGCGAGGACACCGCTGCGATCCGTAGCGGCGACTGGCGCGTTGCGCCGCTGCCGGCCGCGCTGCAGGACCGCCGCGTCGAGATCACCGGCCCGACCGATCCGAAGATGGTCATCAACGCGCTGAACTCCGGCGCCAAGGTGTTCATGGCCGACTTCGAGGATTCGACCTCGCCGACCTGGCGCAACCTGCTGGCCGGGCAGCAGTCGCTGGCCGCCGCGGTGCGTGGCGATCTCGACTACACCGCCCCCAATGGCAAGCACTACACGCTGCGCCCGCATGACGAGCAGGCGGTGCTGATCGTGCGGCCACGTGGCTGGCACCTGGACGAAAAGCACGTGCGCATCGATGGCCAGTTCATCGCCGGCGGCCTGTTCGACGCGGCGGTGTTCGCCTTCCACAACGCCCGCACCCTGCAGGCGAAGGACCGCGGCCCGTACTTCTACCTGCCCAAGCTGCAGAGCATGGAAGAGGCGGCGCTGTGGGAAACCGCGCTGTCGCACATCGAAGGCATGCTCGGCCTGCCGCACGGCCAGATCAAGGTGACCGTGCTGATCGAAACGCTGCCGGCGGTGTTCGAGATGGATGAGATCCTGCACGCGCTGCGTGACCGCATCGTCGGCCTGAACTGTGGGCGCTGGGACTACATCTTCTCGTACCTGAAGACCTTCCGGCGCCACGCCGACCGCGTGCTGCCCGAGCGCGGCCAGGTGACCATGACCCAGCCGTTCCTGAAGGCCTATTCGGAACTGCTGATCCAGACCTGCCATCGCCGTGGTGCACATGCGATGGGTGGCATGGCCGCGCAGATTCCGATCAACAACGATGCCGCCGCCAACGAACAGGCGATGGCCCGCGTGCGCGCTGACAAGCTGCGCGAAGTGACCGCCGGCCACGACGGCACCTGGGTCGCGCATCCGGCGCTGATTCCGGTGGCGATGGCGATCTTCGACGAACACATGCCCGGTGCGAACCAGCACAGCGTGCTGCGCCAGGATGTGTGCGTCGGCCGCGACGAACTGATCGCACGGCCGCCCGGCACCATCACCCGCGCCGGCTTCGAAGGCAACGTGGAAGTCTGCGTGCGCTACCTGGCGGCATGGCTGGATGGCAACGGCTGCGTGCCGATCCACCACCTGATGGAGGACGCGGCCACCGCCGAGATCAGCCGCAGCCAGTTGTGGCAGTGGCTGCATACGCCGGGCCAGCAGCTGGACGATGGCACCGCCATCGACCTGGCACTGCTGGATGCCACGCTGGCTCAGCTGCCGGCACGGCTGGGTGACACCGCCACGCTGCCCGGTGGCGCACGCATCGGCGAGGCCATCGCCCTGCTCGGCGAACTGAGCCGCAGCGACGAACTGACCGATTTCCTGACCCTGCCGGCCTACGCGCGCATCGACTGATCGCCGCCCGCGTTTCCCGCCGTTTCCCTCCCCGCTGCACGCACGAACCGAACTGGAGAAAGACATGAGCAAGCTGCCCACTGCCGAACAGATCCAGCACGACTGGGATACCAACCCGCGCTGGGAAGGCATCCAGCGCAACTACAGTGCCGCCGACGTGGTGCGCCTGCGCGGCACCGTCCACATCGAGCATTCGCTGGCCCGCCTGGGTGCGGAGAAGCTGTGGGCATCGCTGCATGAGCGCGAGTTCGTCAACGCGCTGGGTGCATTGACCGGCAACCAGGCCATGCAGCAGGTCAAGGCGGGCCTGAAGGCGATCTACCTGTCCGGTTGGCAGGTGGCGGCCGACGCCAACCTGGCCGGGCAGATGTATCCGGACCAGTCGCTGTACCCGGCCGATTCGGTGCCGGCAGTGGTCAAGCGCATCAACAACACGCTGCTGCGCGCCGACCAGCTGCACCACGCCGAAGGCAAGGACGACATCGACTTCCTGCAGCCGATCGTCGCCGATGCGGAGGCCGGTTTCGGCGGCGTGCTCAATGCGTTCGAGCTGATGAAGGCGATGATTGAGGCCGGTGCCGCCGGCGTGCATTTCGAAGACCAGTTGGCGTCGGTGAAGAAGTGCGGGCACATGGGCGGCAAGGTGCTGGTGCCGACCCGCGAGGCGATCGAGAAGCTCAATGCCGCGCGGCTGGCCGCCGATGTGCTGGGTGTGCCGACCCTGCTGGTGGCGCGCACCGATGCCGAAGCGGCTGATCTGCTGACCAGCGACATCGACGGCAACGACAAGCCGTTCACCACCGGCGAGCGCACCGTCGAAGGCTTCTACAAGACCCGCAACGGCCTGGACCAGGCGATCAGCCGTGGCCTGGCCTACGCGCCCTACGCCGACCTGGTGTGGTGCGAGACCGGCAAGCCGGACCTGGAATTCGCACGCAGGTTCGCCGAGGCGATCCATGCGAAGTTCCCGGGCAAGCTGCTGGCCTACAACTGCTCGCCCAGCTTCAACTGGAAGAAGAACCTGGACGACGCCACCATTGCGAAGTTCCAGCGCGAACTGGGCAGCTACGGCTACAAGTTCCAGTTCATCACCCTGGCCGGGTTCCATGCGTTGAACTACGGCATGTTCAATCTGGCCCACGGCTACGCACGCCGCCAGATGAGCGCGTTCGTCGAGTTGCAGGAAGCCGAGTTCGAAGCGGCCGAGCGCGGCTTCACTGCGGTCAAGCACCAGCGCGAGGTCGGTACCGGCTACTTCGATGCGGTGACCCAGGCGATCCAGCAGGGCCAGTCGTCGACCACCGCGCTGACCGGCTCGACCGAGGAAGAACAGTTCCATGGCGGGCGCAGCGAACGCGCGGCGTGATGCGGCGCGCCGCGTGATCCGGTGGTGCCGGCCGCTGGCCGGCAACCCATCGATGTTTCCGAAGCCCATGCAGTTGCCGGCCAGCGGCCGGCACTACCGGGCTCCGGGTGATCAGGGTGGCCAGGGAAGGGCCAGACAACGCCGGCCGGTCGGGGGACCTGCCGGCGTTGTTGTATCGATGCAAGGGCGCAGCACGCGCGGAGCGTCAATCAGGCGCACCCCGGTGCCGGCAACTTGGCCGAAACCCTGTGAAGCCCGGCATCGGATTGATCCAGCAGGAGTTTTGCCCGGACACCCGTGACCAGAACGGGCCATCACCGATCTTCACATCAATCAAGATCGGCAGAAGGGTCAAAATGAGATAGGGCGCACACTTTAAAGCGGTGCTATGCTCCGCGGCTCACCAGGGGACGCTGGCGGCGGGTGCAGGGAATGACCGGCAGGGGTGCGGCCGAGAACAGTGATGTGACGACAGGTATCGCCCGGGTGGCGATGGCCGAGATCGTGCACGCTCTGTTGTCCGATGCCGAGGTGGCATTGTTCGCCAGATTCGCCCGCGCATGCAAGCTCCGTGCCGGACAGTGGCTGTTCCAGCGTGGCCACCGCGGCGAGCGCATGTATGTGATCCTCGAAGGCCAGATCGAACTGGACTTCGGCGAGGACCTGGTGATCAAGACGCTCGGGCAGCACGAGTTCTTCGGAGAACTGGGCCTGCTGGTCGGCGACCACCTGCGCAGCGCCAGTGCGCGCGCGCTGGTCGACTGCGATGTGCTGGAGCTGGGCCCGGCCGATTTCCATCGGCTGGTCGAATCCGATCCCGGCCTGGTGGCCTATTTCCTGCGCCGTACGATCATGCGCGTGCTGGCCAACGAACAGGCACTGATCGCACAGCTGCGCCGGCGCAACCACGATCTGGAAACCGCGCTGGACAATCTGTACATCACTACCCATCAGTTGACCCACACCCGTGAGCTGGTGCGTACCGATGAACTGACCGGGCTGCACAACCGGCGAGGCCTCACCCTGTACCTGCAGGAGTGCCGCGAGCGGGCCGAGGGGCCGCCGCAGGCGCTGCTGCTGATCGATTGCGACCGCTTCAAGCAGATCAACGACCGCCACGGCCACCAGGCCGGCGACCGCGTGCTGCAGAGCATGGGCAACATCCTGCGCTCGATGGCCGGCGAGCAGGACCTGGCCTGCCGGCTTGGTGGCGATGAGTTCTGCCTGATCCTGCGCCGTGGCAATCACGAGATCGTGCAGCACGCGGCCGAGTTCATCATCAGTGCGGTGCATGGCCTGCTCGAGCGCAGCCATGGCACGCCGCATGTGAGCCTGGTCAGCATCGGCGCCTGCCTGCTGGCGCCGGAGGCAGGCTGGAGCGAGTGGTATGCCTGCGCGGATCGTGCGCTGTACCAGGCCAAGCGCGATGGCGGCAACTGCCTGCGCTGGGCGGATGATCCGGACGGCCAATAGGGAGAGGCAGGCGATGAATGGCGACAACGGAACGTCAGCCCCGCATAGCCCACAGCTGCGCGCCCTGCTGTTCACCGATCTGTGTGATTCGCTGCAGCTGGTCGAGCGGATCGGCGATGTGGCGGCGGCAAGCCTGTTCCAGGAACACGATCGCCTGGTACTGGTGCTGCAGCAGCGCTGGAACGGCCAGCTGATCGATCGCTCCGATGGCTTGTTCATGCTGTTCGAGCGCGTCGTCGACGCACTGGGCTTCGCCCTGGACTACCAGCGCGAACTGCACGCGCTGGGCCAGCAGCGCGCGATTGAACTGCGCGCGCGCGCCGGCCTGCACGTGGGCGACGTGCTGACCTGGGAGAACAGCGCCGAGGCGGTCCGTGCCGGTGCCAAGTCGATGGAGGTGGAAGGCCTGGCCAAGCCGATGGCGGCGCGCCTGATGATGCTGGCCCGCCCCGGCCAGATCCTGCTGTCGGCGGTGGCCGAATCGCTGACCCGCCGTGCCACCGATGCACTGGGCGAGCGTGGCACGCGCCTGCTGTGGAAATCGCACGGGCGCTGGCGCTTCAAGGGCGTGCCGGTGGTGCAGGAAGTGATCGAAGTGGGCGAGATCGGTTCGGCGCCGCTGCGCATGCCGCGCGCCAACGCCAAGGCGCGCCGCGACCTGCCGCTGTGGCGGCAACCGCTGGTGCTGGCCGCCGAAGGCCTGATCCTTGCCGCGGCCGTGCTGGGCGGCTGGCTGCTGCTGCGGTCGGAGCCGGCCATTGCCTTCGCCGAACGTGACTGGGTGGTGCTTGGCGATGTCGACAACCTCACCGGCGATCCGATCTTCGATGACTCGATGCGGCACGCGATCCGGATCGCACTGGAACAGTCGCGCTACGTGAACGTGCTGTCGGAAGGCAAGATCCGCGAAAGCCTGGAAATGGCGCGGCTCTCGGGCGATACCCGGCTCAACCGCGATACCGCGGTCGATGTGGCGGTGCGGGAGGGCGCGCGCGCGGTGCTGCTGCCGACCGTGCGGCAGAAGATCGGTGGCTACGAGCTGGCCATCGATGTTGCCGCACCGGGCAGTGGCCAGGTGATCCAGACCTTCACCGCCACCGCCGATCGATCCGACCAGATGGTGTTCGCCGTGGACGACGTGGTCGGTCGCCTGCGTCGCGGACTGGGCGAGTCGGTGGCCAGCCTGGAGCAATCCCTGCCGCTGCCGCGCGCCTCGACCCAGGACCTGCGCGCACTGCGCGCGTTCGCGCTGGCCGAGAGCGCACTGGGTCAGCGTCGCTTCGAAGAAGCCCGCAACCTCTACCAGGCCGCGATCGACATCGATCCCGGTTTTGCCCTGGCCTACATGGGCGTGGCCAAGCTGCATGCGCGCACCGCGCAGGTCGCGGACGCGCGTGACGCGCTGGAGCACGCGCTGGCCCAGCAGCAGCGCCTGCCCGCGCGTGAGCGCCTGTACCTGAAGGGCTGGCAGGCCGAACTGGAACCCGGTGGCTGGCCGCTGGAACAGTGGCGTGCACTGGCCAAGATCTATCCGGATTCGTTTGCTGGGCTGTCCAATACCTCCTGGGGGTTGCTGCAGGACAATCGCTTCACCGAGGCCGAGCCCTATGCGCGCGCCGCGACGGTGCCTCAGGACCCGTTGCGGCTGTATCCGACCATCCATCTGGCGCGGGCACAGCTGGGCCTCGGCCAGCCGCAGCAGGCAATGCGCACCTTGCGCCAGGCACGGATGTTGCGCGGCAATGACGAGGCCGACGACCTGGATGTGGACGTGCTGGTTGCGCAGGGCCTGGATGCACAGGCGCAGCAGCTGTTGATGCGGTTGCCGCGGGGGGACGACCTGCAACAGCGCATGCGCCTGCGGGCCCACCTGCTGGTGGCTGCGGAGCAGCGTGATTGCAGCAGTTTGCATGCCGCGATTGCTGCGGACGGTCCAGCACCGGATCTGATCGACTACCAGATCCATCAACGCCTGCAGCACGCCACCGTGACCACGCTGTGCACGGCCGGCGATGCGAAGGAGCTTGAATCCATTGCCGCCGTGCTGCGGCCGCTGCTGCGGAACAACGACGACTCCGCCGTGGGCAGCCGCAGCCTGCAGCTGCTGGCCCTGACTTATCTGGCCCAGCGCCAGGGCCAGCATGCGCTGGCCGCAGAGTGGCTGCGCGACCATGGCGAACTGCTGGAGCGGCAGCGCAGCCCTGTGGTGGGCAAGTGGCGTCGGGTTGTGTTGGCGATGGCCGAACTGGCGCAACAGCGTCCGCGGGCGGCACGCCATCTGCTCGAGCCCACCTTTGATGGCAGCGAACCTGTGCAGGCCCACGTTGTGCTGCTGCAGGCACTGCGTGCCGAGCAGGACACTGCCGGCGTGCGTCGCGAGCAGGCCTGGCTGGCCCGGCACCACGGCCAGGCCATTGCCGAGGTGGCGTCCATGCAGGTCTGGCAACCCCTGAATGTGCACGACATCGCCACCGAGGCGACGTCGGTGCGAGTGTCGCGCTGATGCGGACTCAGGCGTTGACGCGCTCGTCGATGCGGTCGGCTTCGAAGCAGAACACCACGGTCATCGAGGCGGTCGAGGTACTCAGGTACGCATGCAGCGAATCACGGGTGCGGCTCAGCTCCTCGACCGAGGCCAGGGTGCCGATCTTCATGCAGTCGTTTTCGCCAACGGCACCGTCCAGCCCGATCGAGGCCAGGGCCTTGGCCGGCGAAGCGGTGAAGTGGCTGCGGAACGCTTCGCTGCCGATCAGGTGGTCCAGCAGGGTGCTGGCGTCGGCGGCGGAAAGACGGGGATGGCTCATGGGGATTGTCCGTAGGTGGAGCTACTCGTATCGGCCGCGACAGCCCGCCATTGAGGGCCGCGCTGTGCACGTCGCTAAAGTTGGCCGCGCTGCGGTCGTTGCTGCTATGCCGGCTGTGCGGCACAAGGAAGGAAACCGATGCGCCTGCGCCGCTGCGCCAGCCTGATGTTCGAGCCTCGCGAGGCGGTCACCCTGGACCTGCGCGCGATGCTGGCCGGCCACGCCGAGATGGACAGCCAGATCAGCTGGGTGGCGCTGGCCGCCCACCTGGACCAGCCACTGCCGGTGGACGCCGAGGAGCGCCAGCTGCTGGGCGGGCTCAGCGCGCACCGCTGGAGCGAACCGCCCGCCGATGCCTCCCCGGCCATGCTGGCCCGCCTGGTCGAACAGGGCCTGCTGTTGACCGACCCACCGAGCGAGGTGGGGCACCAGATGCGCGACGAGGCGCTGCGGCGCAGCCAGTGGTGGCCATTGGCTGCGCTGGCCCATCGCCATGCGCGCTGGCAGGCCGTGGACAGCGTGGAGGACATGCGCCGGCAGGGGTTGGACACCGCGGCCGGCCTGCGCCAGCGCCTGGGGCCGCCACCGCCGGTGGTGCAGCCGATGCAGGGCGACTACCAGCCGCTGCCGCGCAGCGAAGAGGACGCGTTCGATGCACTGCTGGCGCGTCGCACCACCTGCCGCAATTTCGACCCGCAGCGCGCGTTGCCGCTGCCGCTGCTGGCCCAGGTGCTGCAGCGTACGCTGATGGCGCACGCGGTGCAGAAGGTCGAGCGCGATACCGAGTTCCTGAAGAAGAACGTGCCTTCCGGTGGCGGCCTGCACCCCACCGAGGGCTTCCTGCTGGTGCAGAACGTGGAAGGACTGGCACCGGGCTTGTACCACTATCATCCGGTGCAGCACGCCGTGCTGCCGCTGCCCTCGCCACCGCCGCAGGCGTTGCCTGCGATGGCGCGGCGGATGCTGTCCGGGCAGGCGTGGTTCGCCGATGCGCCAGCGCTGCTGGTACTGGCACCGCGTTATGACCGCTGCTTCTGGAAGTATCGCAACCATGCCAAGGCGCACCGTGCGGTGACGCTGGACGTGGGCCACATTTCGCAGTTGCTGTACCTGTGCGCCACCGAGCGCGGGCTGGCAGCATTCGTGACAGCGGCGATCAACGATGCCGATGTCGATCGTGCTTTTGGGTTCGATGGCATCGGCCAGAGCGCGATGGCCATCTGTGGCCTGGGCTGGCGCAGTGCCACGCTGGACACGGCCGAATTCGATCCGGCCGGGCGGGTGGCGACGGGCGACGACCGCTGAGCGGCCGCCGCCCCGGCGATCAGGTCGCCTCGAAGTCCACCAGCACCGCGCCGTCGCCGACCTGGTCGCCGGCCTTGGCACGGTAACCCTTCACCGTGCCATCGGCCGGTGCCTGCAGGGTGTGCTCCATCTTCATCGCTTCCAGCACCACCAGCGGCGTGCCGCGCTTGACCTCGGTACCGGCCGCGACCAGCGTGGCCACGATCCTGCCCGGCATGGGTGCCAGCAGGCTGCCGGCGTCGGCCACGGCGTGGTCCGATTCACCCACTGGATCATGCAGGGTGAAGCGGTGCTGGCCGTCGGCGCCGAACAGGTACAGCTGGTTACCGTCGCGCAGCAGCTGCAGCGACCCGCGGCGCTCGCCCAGCTGCACCGTCAGTCCGTGCACATCGGCCGTGCCGATCACCCGCACCGGTGCAGCGTCATCGCACTGCACGCGCCAGCCATCGGCCTGCGCCCACACCTTCAGCGTGTGCTTGCGTTCGCCCTGCTGCAGCGGCACTACGCGCGGCGCGGACGCACCGAGGCGCCAGCCATCCTGTGACCGCCACGGCGAATGCGGATCGCGCACGTCGGTGCTGGCGGGCGCCGTGCTTGCCACCGCAGCCACGGCGGCCAGCAGCCACAGGTCCGCACCCGCGTCGCCCACGGCACTCAATGCCGCCTGTTCGCGTTCGATCAGCGCCGTATCCAGCCTGGCGTGCGCGAACGAATCGGTATTCACCAGGCGGCGCAGGAAGCCGGCGTTGGTGGTCACGCCCACCACCTGGCAGTCGGCCAGGGCCTGGCTCATGCGGCGCAGCGCGGCGTCGCGGTCCACGTCCCAGACGATCAGCTTGGCGATCATCGGATCGTAGTACGGGGTGATGCTGTCACCTTCCTCCACGCCGGTATCGACGCGCACGTTGGCCGACGCTGCCGGCAGGCGCAGGCGGCGCAGGGTGCCGGTGGAGGGCAGGAAGCCACGGTCGGCATCCTCGGCGTACAGCCGCGCTTCGATCGCGTGGCCATGGATGGCCAGCTGGTCCTGGCGCAGCGGCAGCGGTTGGCCCGAAGCCACGCGCAGCTGCCACTCCACCAGGTCGGTGCCGGTGATGTATTCGGTGACCGGGTGCTCGACCTGCAGGCGGGTGTTCATTTCCATGAAGTAGAAATCGCCGTCCGGGCCGGCGATGAATTCCACCGTGCCCGCCCCCTCATAGCCCACTGCGCGTGCGGCATCGACCGCGGCCTTGCCCATTGCAGCACGACGTTCGGGGCTCATGCCCGGCGCGGGTGCTTCTTCCAGCACCTTCTGGTGGCGGCGCTGCACCGAGCAGTCGCGCTCGAACAGGTAGACCGCCTCACCGTGGCTGTCGCCGAACACCTGGATCTCGATATGGCGCGGGCGCTCGACGTACTTCTCGACCAGCACGTGGTCGTTGCCGAACGCCGAGGCCGCCTCGCGCTGGCAGCTGGCCAGCGCATCGACGAAGTCCTCGCTGCGTTCGACCTTGCGCATGCCCTTGCCACCGCCACCGGCGCTGGCCTTGATCAGCACCGGGTAGCCGATGCCATCGGCCTGCGCGCGCAGGAAGTCCGGCGCCTGCTGGTCACCGTGGTAACCCGGCGTCAGCGGCACACCGGCCTTGGCCATCAG
The DNA here is from genome assembly GCF_059368875.1 of Stenotrophomonas sp. YJH_SMC_82. Lineage (NCBI taxonomy): Bacteria > Pseudomonadati > Pseudomonadota > Gammaproteobacteria > Lysobacterales > Lysobacteraceae > Stenotrophomonas > Stenotrophomonas sp. YJH_SMC_82. The sequence continues at coordinate 138,478 of NZ_JCAFSE010000005.1, read as the reverse complement.
CGCCTTGGCCGCGCTCTTGTCACCCATCGCTCGGATCGCGCTGGGCGGTGGCCCGATGAAGGTGATGCCGGCGGCGGCGCAGGCATCGGCGAAGTCGGCATTCTCGGACAGGAAGCCGTAACCGGGGTGGATGGCCTGTGCACCGGTAGCGCGCGCGGCATCAAGCAGGGCATCGCTGCGCAGGTAGCTCTCGCGTGCGGCGGCCGGGCCGATGTGGACGGCTTCATCGGCCAGGCGCACGTGGTGTGCGTTGCGGTCGGCATCGGAATACACCGCCACGGTGGCGATGCCGAGGCGGCGGCAGGTGGCGATGACGCGGCAGGCGATTTCGCCGCGGTTGGCGATCAGGACTTTGCTGAACATGGCAACGTGCTTCATAGGAGCGTGCTCGGTCATGGCACGGGTCACATGCGGAACACGCCGAAGCGCGTCTGCTGCGGGGCGGCGTTGAGGCTGGCCGACAGCGCCAGCGCCAGCACCTGGCGGGTGTCGGCCGGATCGATCACGCCGTCGTCCCACAGGCGCGCGCTGGCGTAGTACGGGTGGCCCTGCTGTTCGAACTGGTCGCGGATCGGTGCCTTGAAGGCATCCTCTTCCGCCGCCGGCCACTGGCCGCCCTTGGCTTCAATGCCATCGCGCTTGACCGTGGCCAGCACACTGGCGGCCTGCTCGCCGCCCATCACGCCGATGCGCGCGTTCGGCCACATCCACAGGAAGTTCGGCGAGTACGCACGGCCACACATGCCGTAGTTGCCGGCACCGAACGAGCCGCCGATCACCACGGTGAACTTGGGCACCCTGGCACAGGCCACCGCCATCACCAGCTTGGCGCCGTCCTTGGCGATGCCGCCCTGTTCGTACTTGCGGCCGACCATGAAGCCGGTGATGTTCTGCAGGAACACCAGCGGGATGTTGCGCTGGGTGCACAGCTCGATGAAGTGCGCGCCCTTCAGGGCCGACTCGGAGAACAGGATCCCGTTGTTGGCGATGATGCCGATCGGGTAGCCGTTCAGATGGGCGAAACCGGTCACCAGCGTTGCGCCGTAGCGCGGCTTGAACTCGTCGAAGCGCGAGCCATCCACCAGCCGCGCGATCACTTCGCGAACGTCGTAGGGCTTGCGCGTATCGGCCGGGATCACGCCATACAGCTCATGGGCCGGCAGCAATGGCGCTTCAGGGGGCCGCACCGCCATCGCCGGTTCCGGCTTGCGCCAGTTGAGCTGGGCGATGATCGCGCGCACCCGTGCCAGTGCCTGCAGATCGTTGTCGGCCATGTGGTCGGCCACGCCGGAGATGCGGGTGTGCACGTCGGCGCCACCCAGTTCCTCGGCCGTGACCACTTCACCGGTGGCCGCCTTCACCAGCGGCGGGCCGCCGAGGAAGATCGTGCCCTGCTCGCGCACGATCACGGTCTCGTCGCTCATCGCCGGCACATAGGCGCCACCGGCGGTGCAGCTGCCCATCACGCAGGCGATCTGCGGAATGCCCTGCGCCGACAGGTTGGCCTGGTTGTAGAAGATGCGGCCGAAATGGTCGCGGTCGGGGAAGACTTCGTCCTGCAGCGGCAGGAACGCGCCACCGGAATCGACCAGGTAGATGCACGGCAGGTGGTTCTGCTCGGCGATCTCCTGCGCGCGCAGGTGCTTCTTCACCGTCATCGGGTAATAGGTGCCGCCCTTGACCGTGGCGTCGTTGGCCACGATCACGCATTCCACGCCGCTCACCCGGCCGATGCCGGCCACCACGCCCGCGGCGGGCACGGCGTCTTCATACATGCCGTGCGCGGCCAACGGCGCGATTTCCAGGAAGGCGCTGCCGGGGTCGAGCAGGGCGTCGATGCGGTCGCGCACCAGCAGCTTGCCGCGCGCGGTGTGCTTGGCGCGTGCCGCCTCACTGCCACCCAGCGCGGTGCGCGCGAGGGTGGCATGCAGGTCGTCGACTACGGCCTGCATGGCCGCGCGGTTGCTTTCAAACGTTTCGCTGCCCGGTTGCAGCTGGCTGTTCAGGACGGTCATCGCGGTGGCCTTACAGGGTGCGCTGGAACAGTTCGCGGCCGATCAGCATGCGGCGGATCTCCGAGGTGCCGGCGCCGATTTCATACAGCTTGGCGTCGCGCCACAAGCGGCCGGTCGGGTATTCGTTGATGTAGCCGTTGCCGCCGAGGATCTGGATCGCCTGGCCGGTCAGCCAGGTGGCCTTCTCGGCGGCGTACAGGATCGCACCGGCGGCGTCCTGGCGGGTGGTGCGGCCCTGGTCGCAGGCGCGCGCCACGGCATAGACATACGCGCGGCAGGCACCCAGGCCCACGTACATGTCGGCGATCTTGGCCTGGATCAGCTGGAAGCTGCCGATCGGTTCGCCGAACTGGTGGCGCTCGTGCACATAGGGCATGACCACGTCCATGGCCGCGGCCATCAGGCCCAGCGGGCCACCGGACAGCACCACGCGCTCGTAGTCCAGGCCGGACATCAGTACGCGCACGCCACCGCCGACCTGGCCCAGCACGTTCTCTTCGGGAATCTCGCAGTCCTGGAACACCAGCTCGCAGGTGGGCGAGGAGCGCATGCCGAGCTTGTCCAGCTTCTGCGCGGTGGAGAAGCCCTTCATGCCCTTCTCGACCAGGAACGCGGTGATGCCCTTGGCACCGGCCTCCATGTCGGTCTTGGCGTAGACCACCAGCACGTCGGCATCCGGGCCGTTGGTGATCCACATCTTGTTGCCGTTGAGCACGTAGCGGTCGCCGCGCTTGTCGGCGCGCAGCTTCATCGACACCACATCCGAACCGGCACCCGGTTCGCTCATCGCCAGCGCGCCGACCAGGCTGCCGTTGCACAGGCCGGGCAGGAAGCGCTGCTTCTGTTCTTCGTTGCCGTTCTTGCGCAGCTGGTTCACGCACAGGTTGGAGTGCGCGCCATAGGACAGGCCGATGCCGCCGGAGGCGCGCGAGATTTCTTCCATCGCCACCACGTGGGCCAGGTAGCCCATGCCGGTACCACCGTATTCTTCTTCCACGGTGAGGCCGAGCAGGCCCTGTTCGCCCAGCTTCGGCCACAGGGCCAGCGGGAACTGGTTGCTGGCATCAGCCTCGGCGGCCAGCGGTGCGACCTCGGCGGCGGCAAAATGGGCCACGCTCTGGCGCAGCAGGTCGATGTCTTCGCCAAGATCGAAGTTCAGGGATGGCACGTGCATTGTGGTGGCTCCACGGCGGGATGGCAGGGAATGGACGCACCCGGCGGGGGAGCGGGCGGCGGTCGGCAGGACCGCCACCCGCACGGGCGATGGCCCCAGCGTAGCGGGGTTCGGATAAGAAGTGAATACGAATTCAAAAATTGAAACTAGAATCAGAACATGGCCTATAAACGCTCTGCATTGATGGAAGAACGCCTGGCGGGCGCCCGTGAACGGATCCTGCTGGCCACCCGCGAGCTGGTCGCCACCGGCGGCTGGCGCAACGCCCCGGTGACCGCCGTGGCGACCCAGGCGGGGGTGTCCACCGGCCTGATCTATCGCCACTTCCCGTCCAAGGCCGAGCTGTTCGTGGAGGTGCTCAACGCCGCGGTGGCCCACGAGGTCGCGATCATGGAGCGCATCGCCAGCGGTCCGGAGGTGGCCAGCGAGCGCCTGCGGCTGGCAATCACCGCCTTCGTCCGCCGCGCCCTGGCCGGGCCGGGGCTGGCGCACGCCTTCATCGTCGAACCGGTCGATCCGGACGTGGAGGCCGAGCGCATGCGCGGACGTCGCGCGTTCGGCGACGTGTTCCTGCGGCTGGTGGAGGAAGGCGTGGCCGCCGGTGAGCTGCCGGCACAGGACGCGCATGTGGCCGCCGCGTGCCTGGTCGGCGCCTTCACCGAAGCGATGGTCGGCCCGACCGCGCCCAGCCGCGAAGCGCACCGCGACGAAGACGCGCTGGTGGATGCGATCTGCAGCTTCTGCCTGCGCGCGATCGGTGCCCCGGTAATCCGGTAGCGCCGGCCGCTGGCCGGCTTCTGTTGCTGGGGTCAGATCCCTTTTGCGGCGCAAAAGGGATCTGACCCCATCCCCGACCCCAGCCCCCGGCATGTTGCGCCGCACCAGCAGTGACGCCTGTTGTCGCACGCAAGGCGCGTTCTATACTCGGTCCATCACGCAGTCGCTCAGCCGTGGTCCAACGACTATCAGCCAGGGGTAACGAAGAGTGCGGAATTACGATCTGGAGTTCCTGAAACGCTTCTCCATGGTGATCGCGCTGCTGGCGACCATCACCCTCGGCCTCATCCTCCTTGCCGCCTACATCCACACCCGGATTCCGCCCGAGGTGTCGCCCACTGCGGCCAAGCGCACCGAACAGCGCATTTCGCCCACCGGCGCGGTCTATGCCGGCAGCACCGGCGCCGCCGCGCAGGCCGCGGCCAAGGCCGCCGCGCTGGCCAAGGCGGCGTCGCAGGTGGCCTACGGCGGCACCAAGGATGGCAAGGTGATCTTCGACAACCTGTGCACCGCCTGCCACACCAACGGTGTGGGCATGGCACCGACGCTGGACCATTCGCATTGGGACAAGCGCATCGCGCAGGGCAAGGACACCCTCTACAAGCACGCCATCGAGGGCTATACCGGCCCCGACGGCGGGATCATGCCGCCCAAGGGCGGCAACCCGGCGCTGACCGAAGAACAGATCCACGCCACCGTGGACTGGATGCTGGGCAACCTGAAGTAACCGCCGCAACGCGCCGCTTCCTGTAGAGCCGAGCCCGCGCTCGGCTGCTCTCCGCGCGGTGTGGCCAGGTGCAGCCGAGCATGGGCTCGGCTCTACGATCCCCCGGCTTTGCCCACCGAGGCCTGATCGCTCATATGCCCCCGCTGCGCAGGCGGGGTTTCGCATTTCAGGGTTAGTCTGTGCGCCTCTTCCATGGAGTCGCCCGTTGATGCGCCGCCGTTCCCTCGCCCTTGCCCTGTCCCTGCTGCTGCCGGCCGGCGCCTTTGCCCAGGCCCAGCCGCAGGCCACGCCGGTCGCGCCGCCCTCCGTCGCGCGCGGCAGCGCCACTGTGGTGCTGACCGCTGCGCCGGCCGACTGGCGCGCGCTGGATGGGCAGCGCGTGCGCATCGCCGCGCCGCTTACCCTGGCCGGTACCGATGGCCTGCAGCACTTCGGCCAGCTCACGGTGGCGTTCGATGGCCGCCTCTGGCAGCCGACCGAAGTGGCCGCGCCGGGCACTGCCGGCTATGAGCAGGTGATGGCCGACAACCGGCGCCGCCGCCTGGTGCTGGAAGATGGCAGCGATGCCCGCGACCCCGCCAGCGTGCCCTACCTGCCGGGCAACCCGGTGCTGCGCACCGGCATGCAGCTGCGCAACGTGGAGGGCATCGTGCGCGTGGACGCGCAGGGCCATCCGCGCCTGCAGGTCGAAGGCGCGCTGAAGCTGCCGGAACTGAAGCGCCCGGCAGTACCCACGGTGCCGGGAAGCCTGCACGTGGCCGCCTTCAACCTGGAGAATTTCTTCAATGGTGACGGCCAGGGCGGTGGCTTCCCGACGCTGCGCGGCGCGCGCACGCTGGACGAGCACAAGGCGCAGCTCGCCAAGCTGGTCACCACGGTCAATGCGTTGGGCGCTGATGTCGCTGCGCTGATGGAACTGGAGAACGACGGCTACGGCCCGCAGTCGGCCATCGCCGAACTGGTCGATGCGCTCAACCGCGACCGCGGCGCGCAGGGCGACTGGCGCTTCGTCGACGCCGGCAACGGCCCCGGCGACAACCCGATCCGGGTCGGCATCATCTATCGCAGCACGCGCCTGCAGCCGGTCGGCAAGCCGGCCACGCTGACCGGCGGCCCGTTCGTCGAGCACAGCCGCGTACCGTTGGCGCAGGCCTTCCAGGGCAAGCAGGGGGCGCCGTTCGTGGTGGTTGCCAACCATTTCAAATCGAAGGGTTGCCGTGACGCGGCCGGTGCCGACGCCGATCGCAACGACAATCAGGGCTGCTGGAACGCCACCCGTGTGACGTCGGCGCAGCAGCTGCACGCCTGGCTGCAGACCGATCCGACCGGTACCGGTGCCAGGGACGCGGTGCTGCTGGGTGACTTCAATGCCTACGCGATGGAAGACCCGATCCGCGCCCTGCATGATCTGGGCTGGCAGGACGCGTTCAAGGTGGCCAAGGTCGAGCATCCCTACAGCTACGTCTACAACGGCTACACCGGCCGTCTCGACCACGCGCTGCTGAACCCGGGCATGGCCAGGCGCCTGCGTGGTGCCGCCGAATGGCACAGCAACGCCGACGAGCAGGACGCCAGCGGCTACCAGGGCCGCAACGTGCAGGGCCCGTGGCGCAGCTCCGACCACGACCCGCTGCTGCTGGGCTTCGACAAGTAACGCGCCAGGCCGGGGTCGGATGCCATTCCCACGGAATGGGCTCTGACCCAAGGCATCGCGGGGTCTGAGGCGTAGGGGTCAGAGCCCATTCCGTGGGAATGGGATCCGACCCCGGGTATCGCTCACCCCCAGGCGATCATCCCGATCGCCAGCACCGCCAGCGCCAGTCCCGCGCGGTTCCACTTCGTGGTGGCCTCGCCGAAGACGAACATGCCTACCAGCGCGCCCAGCACCACCACGCCGATGTTCATGCCGGCGAACACGGTGGCCGGGCTCTCTGGCATCGCCTGGTGCGCATGCACATAGAACAGGATGTTGCCGCCATTGAGCAGGCCCAGCAGTGCACCCGCGCCGAGGTTGCGCCAGGCCAGTCGGCTGCGGCCACTGACATGCCGCCACAGCTGCATTGCCAGCATCAGCACGAAGGCGACGCTGAAACTGGCCAGCACCGCCGCCATCGACGGCGTGCCGGACAGCGCCACCTGCTTGAGCAGCACGTCCACCACTGCGAATCCGGCCCATACGCCCAGCAGCCAGCCCCAGCCGCCGGGTGAGGACGCCACCGCCGGGCCGCGCGGGCGCAGGCTGATGGCCACCATCGCCAGCAGGCCCAGGCCCAGGCCGGCCAGTTTCCAGGGCGTTGCGGTCTGGCCGAAGCACAGGAAGGCGGCGGCCAGGGAAAGCAGCAACGACAGCCGCTGCGCCACGTCGCTGCGGACGATGCCGGCCACCGCCACCGCGCGGCCCAGTACCAGGAAGATCGAGGGCAGCACCACCGCCAGCGCCAGCAGTGACAGCCACGGCGCATGCGGCGCGCGCAGCGCATCCAGCGGTGGCTGCAGCACCACGGCGGTGAGCGTTGCCGCCACCAGATAGTTCCAGGTGACCATCTGCGCAACATCCAGCTGGCGGCGTGCGGCCACCTTCAACAACACCGAAACCAGCACACTGCAGATCACGGCCAGTGACAGATAGAGCATGGGGCGGGCACAGGGCAGGGGCGGGGGACGGTATCATGGTGCCATGCACAAGCCCTTGTTCCCCGTCGCCCCCGGCGAAACCGCCTGCCTCGAACTGGACGGCCCGGCCGGCCCGCTGGACGTGGTCGTCGACCTGCCCAAGGCCGATGTGCCGGTGCAGCCGATCGTGGCCATCGTCTGCCATCCGCTGTCCACCGAAGGTGGCACCCTGCACAACAAGGTGGTCACCATGACCGCCTCCACCCTGCGCGAGCTGGGCATCGCCACGGTGCGCTTCAACTTCCGCAGCGTGGGTGGTTCGGCTGGCACCTTCGATGGCGGCGTGGGCGAGCAGGATGACCTGAAGGCCGTCGCGGCCTGGGTGCGCAGCCAGCGCCCGGACGACCGCCTGTGGCTGGCCGGTTTCAGCTTCGGCGCGTTCGTGTCGCTGAAGGCCGCCGCCACGCTGCAGCCGGAAGCGCTGATCTCGATCGCGCCGCCGGCCGGTCGCTGGGATTTCGACGGCATCGCGCCGCCGGCGCGCTGGCTGGTGATCCAGGGCGAGCAGGACGAGATCGTCGACCCGCAGGCCGTCTACCAGTGGCTGGACACGCTGGACGCCCCGCATGAGCTGGTACGCATGCCCGAGACCAGCCACTTCTTCCACCGCAAGCTGATCGACCTGCGCGGCGCGCTGACCCACGGCGTCAAGCACTGGCTGGGCGCGGCGGCATGAGTGCACCCGAGCTGACCCCGTCGCAGCGGTATGCGGAAGGGGTTGCCCGTGGCGACTGGCAGAACGATCCGGCCCAGCATGCGGCGCTGGCCGAGCTGGACCGCATCCACCTGGGCCTGCTGGACAGTGCCGAGGATGGCTGGCTGGACCGCCTGTCTTCGTTCTGGAAGAAGCCCGAGCCGATCAAGGGCCTGTACTTCTGGGGCGGCGTCGGCCGTGGCAAGACCTTCCTGGTCGACCTGTTCTACGACGGGCTGCCGATCAAGCAGAAGTACCGCACCCATTTCCACCGCTTCATGCGCAGCGTCCATGAGCGCCTGCGCGAGCACCAGGGCCAGAGCGACCCGCTGGCGAAGATCGCCCAGGAATGGCGCAGCAACCTGCGCGTGCTGGTGCTGGACGAGTTCTTCGTCACCGACATCGGCGATGCGATGCTGCTGGCGCGGCTGCTCGAGCGCCTGTTCGCCGAGGGCGTGACCCTGGTCACCACCTCCAACACCGCAGTGGAGAACCTGTACCTCAACGGCCTGCAGCGCGAGAGCTTCCTGCCGGCCATCGGCCTGCTGCAGCGCTTCTGCGTCGAGCTGTACGCCGAAGGTACCGAGGATTACCGGATGCGCGCGCTGACCCGCTCGCCGGTATACCGCGCACCGCTGGCGGCCGACAGCGACGACTGGCTGGCCACGCGCTGGAACGAGCTGAGCGGCGGCCAGCCGGCCAAGCCCGGCAACATCGAGATCGAGGGCCGCAAGATCCCGGTGCGTGGCCGCGGCAAGAGCATTGCCTGGTTCGATTTCGCCGCGCTGTGCGAAGGCCCGCGCGGGCCCTCGGATTACATCGAGATCGCGCACGAGTTCAACACGGTGCTGCTGGGCGGCATTCCCGCCTTCGACCGCTTGAATGAGGATGCCGCGCGCCGCTTCGTCAACCTGATCGACGAGCTGTACGACCGCCACGTCAACCTGGTCTGCACCGCCAGCACCTCGCCGATCGAGCTGTACACCGGCCAGCGCCTGCAGGGCGCGTTCGAACGCACCGCCTCGCGCCTGATCGAGATGCAGAGCGCCGAGTACCTGGGTACCCCGCACCGGGCGTGAGGGCGGTTTACTGTAGAGCCGAGCCCACGCTCGGCTGCCTCTGGATGATGTGCCGAAAGGGAGCCGAGCATGGGCTCGGCTCTACAGCAGCGCCGCGCAGCTATCGGGAAGGCGCCACCGCATTCCCACGCGGCCGCTCATCCGGCCCGGCCGACACCTGCAGGCCCGAGCCATCGCCGTGCTCCACCCGAACGCTCTCGCTGCGCTCCAGCAGCCGCAGCGGTTGGCCTTGGTAGCGCACTTCCAGCGCGTCATGGGTGTCGGCCAGCGACTGCACCAGCGGGCACAGCGACTGTGCTTGGGCCTCGATGCGTTCGGCGCGGCCTTCCAGCTGCTGTTCCATCTGCGCGTCCAGACGGTCGGCGCGTGCCTCCATCGCATCGCTGCGTCCGGTGAAGATCTGCCACAGCATGCTGCGGGCGATGGAGGCGGACAGCGACTCGGCCATGTCCTGCACCTTGGCCTCGAAGCCTGGCCCGAACACAGCCTGTTCCCAGTAGCCCTTGCCCAGCGTGCCGCCGATCCAGTCATCGGCCTGCCGGCGCAGGCGCCGGACCTTGCGGCTGTTGGCGGTACCGGTGAGGCTTTCATAGACCCCGTCGAGCACGTCGAAGCTCAGTCCGCTCACTTCATGGGCCAGCGCCGTGGCGGCCGGCATCAGCTGCCGTGCCCCGGCCTCCATCTGCCGAAGGCGGGCCGCGTCGGCCTCGCTGACCGGCACGACCGTGTCGTCCAGGCTCAGCACGCCATCGTGGAACACCACCTCGTGCGGTGCCTGCGGGCCATGCCGCAGCCAGATGCCACCGCTGTCCACCAGCACGTCATAGTCGGTGTGGATACCGCACTGGTCCGCGCGCAGCTTCGGGGTGTCAGCGGCAATTGCAGGTACGGTGACCACAGCAGCCAGCAGGGCCAAGGCGGGTGCTGACAGGCGCATGGTGGAATCCTTTCCGGTCATTGCAGGACCCCAGCATCCCGCGTTCGGCAGGCGCCGTCACCCGCCGAAAGTCACTGCGCGATGGCGATTCGTCCGGCCATACCGGCTTTCCCACCGGCTGCCCACCACCTATCCACAGGGTTGTCCCTAGCCAGTTTCATCACTGTCATGTGAAGCTGTCATTGTTCCGTTTTCGCGGTGCGTTGTGCCACCGCAATGACGCCTTTCGGACTTGACTGCGCAGCCCGTTCCGGCAGGTCTGAAGCGTCTGATCAGGGCGCCGATGGCACGATCCTTGCGGCGCAAGGGATTGCCGAATTTCACTACATTTGGCGTTGACGGACCCCATTACCCCCACTATCTTGTGGCCGTCGGTCGCAGCAACCCCCATTCCAGGGGTTGCCCCGGGGTACCCATCCGCGATCGTCAACGGCAGTGGCAGGCGCAGGGTCTCATCCCCTGCGACGCCGTCCTGCCATCCTGGGCTGTCATGTCCCGGGCCGCGTCACCCGATGCATCGAGCACCCCCAAATCACGCCAAGAGGACACACGCCGTGAGCACCGAATCCAGCGCCACCATCGAGAAGGAAAGCGAATTCCTGTTGACGTCGCCGCCGACGGCCAACGCGATGAGTGTGACCAAGCGCAATGGGACCACCGAACTGGTGGACCTGAACAAGATCGTGCGTGCGGTGCAGCGTTCCTCCGAAGGCCTGCACGCCGTCGACCCGATGCGCGTGGCCACCCGCACCATTTCCGGCCTGTACAACGGTGCCACCACCCGCGAGCTGGACGAACTGTCCATCCGCACCGCCGCCCTGCTGATCGGTGAAGAGCCCGAGTACGGCCGTCTCGCCGCGCGCCTGCTGGCCAACTACATCGCCAAGGAAGTCTCGGGCCAGGAAATCTACGCCTTCTCGCAGTCGGTCAGCCGTGGCCATGAAGTCGGCCTGATCAACGACCGCCTGCTGAACTTCGTGCAGACCAACGCACGCAAGCTCAACGATGCCATCGACATCTCGCTGGACCTGAACTTCGATTACTTCGGCCTGCGTACCCTGTACGACCGTTACCTGCTGCGCCACCCGCACACCCGCAAGGTGATCGAGACCCCGCAGCAGTTCTTCCTGCGCATCGCCAGCGCGCTGAGCGAGGACGTGTCCGAGACCCTGGCGCTGTACAAGCGCATGGGCAACCTGGACTACCTGCCGTCCAGCCCGACCCTGTTCAATTCCGGCACCACCCACGAGCAGCTGTCCTCGTGCTTCCTGCTGGACTCGCCGCAGGACTCGCTGGAATCGATCTATTCCAAGTACGGCGACATCGCCCAGCTGTCGAAGTTCTCCGGCGGCATCGGCGTCAGCTACACCCGCGTGCGTTCGCGTGGTTCGCTGATCAAGTCGACCAACGGCCATTCCAACGGCATCGTGCCGTGGCTGAAGACCATGGATTCGTCGGTGGCCGCAGTGAACCAGGGCGGCAAGCGCAAGGGCGCGGCCTGCGTGTACCTGGAAACCTGGCACGCCGACATCGAGGACTTCCTCGAGCTGCGCGACAACACCGGTGACGAAGCCCGTCGTGCGCACAACCTGAACCTGGCCAACTGGGTGCCGGACCTGTTCATGAAGCGCGTCGAAGCCGACCAGGAATGGTCGCTGTTCGATCCGCGCGTCGTGCCGGAGTTCACCGACCTGTTCGGCGAAGCCTTCGAGCAGGCCTACCTGCAGGCCGAAGCCCAGGGCAAGGCCAACCGCACCATCTCCGCGCGCAAGCTGTATGCCCGCATGATGCGTACGCTGGCCGAGACCGGCAACGGCTGGATGACCTTCAAGGACAAGTGCAACCGCGCCAGCAACCAGACCCTGCGCCCGGGCAACGTGATCCACCTGTCCAACCTGTGCACCGAAATCCTGGAAGTCACTTCCAACGATGAAACCGCCGTGTGCAACCTGGGTTCGATCAACCTGGGCAACCACTTCGACGAGCACAACGAGTTCGACTTCGAGAAGCTGGCCGAGACCGTTCGCCTGGCCGTGCGCCAGCTCGACCGCGTCATCGACCTGAACTTCTACCCGATCGAAACCGCCCGCCGCGCCAACCTGCGCTGGCGTCCGGTCGGCCTGGGCTGCATGGGCCTGCAGGACGTGTTCTTCCGCAAGCGCCTGCCGTTCGACAGCGCCGAAGCCCGCGCCCTGTCGAAGAAGATTGCCGAAGCGATCTACTTCCACGCGCTGGAAACCTCCTGCGAGCTGGCCCAGGAACGTGGCAAGCACCCGTCGTTCAACGACACCCGTGCCGCCGGTGGCGAACTGCAGTTCGACGCCTGGAACGTGGTGCCGGAAGACACCGCGCGCTGGGATGCCCTGCGCGCCCGCATCAAGGAGCACGGCCTGCGCAACTCGCTGATGATCGCGATCGCCCCGACCGCGACCATCGCCTCGATCGCCGGCTGCTACGAGTGCGTCGAGCCGCAGGTGTCCAACCTGTTCAAGCGCGAGACCCTGTCCGGTGACTTCCTGCAGGTCAACCGCTACCTGGTCAACGAGTTGAAGAAGCTGGGCCTGTGGACCGCCGACATGCGCGATGCCATCAAGCTGGCCGAAGGCTCCATCGCCGGCGTGGCACAGATTCCGGAAACGCTGCGCGAGGTCTACCGCACCGCGTGGGAACTGCCGATGCGTTCGCTGATCGACATGGCCGCCGAGCGTGGCGCCTTCATCGACCAGTCGGCCTCGCTCAACCTGTTCATGGAAAGCCCGAACATCGGCGCGATGTCCTCCATGTACATGTACGCCTGGAAGCAGGGCATCAAGACCACCTACTACCTGCGTTCGCGCCCGGCCACCAAGATCGCCAAGACCACGGTCAGCGCTGCGGCCCCGGCCAAGGTGTTCAGCCCGGACGAAGCCATCGCCTGCTCGCTGGAAAACCCGGAAGCCTGCGAGGCCTGCCAGTAAGACACCGCGCGGTGGGTGCCGACCGTTGGTCGGCACTCGAACACCTCGCACCTGTAGAGCCGAGCCATGCCCGGCTGCGGAAAAACACCCACGGTAGCGCCGGGCCACGCCCGGCGGCTCACCCAGGAATTCAAGGAAACACCCATGGCCGACAAGCCCAAGCAGATGCTGCTCGATCCCGGTTTTGAACTGACCCTGCGCCCGATGCGCTACCCGCAGTTCTATGACATGTACCGGAATGCGATCAAGAACACCTGGACGGTGGAAGAGATCAACTTCCAGATCGACATCACCGACCTGCACAGCAAGATGTCGCCGGGTGAGCGCCACCTGATCCACCGCCTGGTCGCGTTCTTCGCCACCGGCGATTCGATCGTGTCCAACAACCTGGTGCTGAACCTGTACCAGCACTTGAATGCGCCCGAAGCGCGCATGTACCTGTCGCGCCAGCTGTATGAGGAAGCACTGCACGTGCAGTTCTACCTGACCCTGCTGGACAACTACCTGCCGGATCCGGAAGAGCGCGCCAAGGCGTTCTCGGCGGTGGAGAACATCGACTCGATCAAGAAGAAGGCCGATTTCTGCTTCAAGTGGATCGACTCGATCCAGGACCTGACCCGTATCGAGACCCGCGAACAGCGCCGCCAGTTCCTGCTCAACCAGATCTGCTTTGCCGCCTGCATCGAAGGCCTGTTCTTCTTCGCTGCGTTCGCCTACGTGTACTACTTCCGTTCGCGCGGCCTGCTGCCGGGCCTGGCCTCGGGCACCAACTGGGTGTTCCGCGACGAGAGCGCGCACATGGAGTTTGCGTTCGAGTCGGTGCGCGTGGTGCGTGAGGAAGAGCCGGACCTGTTCGACGACGAGATGAAGCAGCAGGTCTACGACATGCTGGCCGAAGCCATCGAATGCGAAGTGCAGTTCGCCGAGGACGTGCTGTCCGGTGGCGTGGCCGGCATCTCGACCCGCGACATGCGCCAGTACCTGCAGCACTGCGCCGACCAGCACTTCGCCAAGCTGGGCATGGAAAAGAAGTACAACGTGCGCAACCCGCTGCCGTTCATGGAACTGCAGGACGTGCAGGAGCTGACCAACTTCTTCGAACGCCGCGTCTCGGCCTACCAGGTCGGCGTTCAGGGCGAAGTCGCCTTCGACATGAACTTCTGATCGAACCGGCCAGGCCTGCCGCAACGAAGAACCCCGGCCAATGCCGGGGTTTTTTGTTTCCGTAGCGTCGAGCCACGCTCGACTGCTGCTCGCAAGGAAGTCGAGCATGGCTCGACTCTACAATCAGCGCCGCCCTTCCACCGCCATGCGCACCGCCAGCCCGGCCAGCACCGTGCCCATCAGCCAGCGCTGCACCATCTGCCAGGTGGGGCGCGCGGCCAGGAAGCCGGCGATGCTGCCGGCGGTCAGCGCGATCATGCCGTTCACGCTGACGCTGACCAGGATCTGGGTGGAGCCCAGCACGATCGACTGCATCAGCACGCTGCCTTCGCCGTCCGGGTGCAGGAACTGCGGCAGCAGCGACAGGTACATCACCGCCACCTTCGGGTTCAGCAGATTGGTCAGGAAGCCCATCGTGAACAGCTTGCGCGGGCTGTCCTGCGGCAGGTCGCGCACCGCGAACGGCGAACGGCCGCCGGGCCTGAGCGCCTGCCAGGCCAGGTACAGCAGGTACAGCGCGCCGCCGATGCGCAGCGCGTCGTAGGCGAACGGCACGGTCATCAGCAGGGCGGTGATGCCCAGTGCCGCACACAGCATGTAGAACACAAAGCCCAGCGCCACCCCGCCCAGCGAGATCAGGCCAGCCATCGGCCCCTGGCAGATCGAGCGCGAGATGACGTAGATCATGTTCGGCCCGGGCGTGAGCACCATGGCCAGCGAAACCAGCGCAAAGGCCAGCAGGTCGGAAGTGGCGGGCATGGGCAGTCCTGGCAGTGGGCGTGGCGCAGTGTAACGCCTGCCGCAGGCGCGGCCTGCGCAGGCACCGCTGCCGGGTGACCGTTGCACGTGCATGCCGATGGCCATCACGCCGGTCGCTTAGAATCCGCAGCACCCCACACCGAAGCACCCCCATGACCCCGATCCCCGAGACCGTGCCGCCCACCGAAGTGCGCATGGCTGAAATCGTCTTCCCCAACCACACCAACCACCTGGGCACCCTGTTCGGTGGCCAGGCATTGGCATGGATGGACAAGGCCGCGTTCCTGGCCGCCGCCCGCTATTCGCGCCGCACCGTGGTGACCGCGCGCAGCGACCAGGTCGACTTCAAGCTGCCGATCCGCATCGGCCAGATGGTGGAAACCATCGGCCGCATCGTCGAAGTCGGCCGCAGCTCGATGAAGGTCGAGGTGGAACTGGTCGCCGAGGACCTGCACAGCGGCGAGCGCAAGCTGTGCACCCGCGGCCACTTCGTGATGATCGCGCTGGACGAGGAAGGCCACCCGATCGCGGTGCCGCCGCTGCCGGCCGCCTGAGACCACCGGCTGAACCGGTGCTTGCGGGGGCACTGCGGCGCCCCCATCTGGCAGCCATGACCCTGCCACTGACCGACTTCATCGACCGCGCCGAGCGCCTGTTCGTGCTGACCGGCGCGGGTTGCAGCACCGCCTCGGGCATACCCGATTACCGGGACGCCGACGGCCAGTGGAAACGCACGCCGCCGGTGACCTACCAGGCCTTCATGGGCGAGGCGACCACCCGCCAGCGTTACTGGGCGCGCAGCCTGCTGGGCTGGCCGCGCTTCGGCCTGGCCCGGCCCAACGGCACCCACCAGGCCCTGGCCGCCCTGGAAAGCCGCGGCAAGCTGCAGGTGCTGTTGACCCAGAACGTGGACGGCCTGCACCAGCGCGCCGGCAGCCGCAACGTGATCGACCTGCATGGCCGCCTGGATCTGGTGCGCTGCATGGGCTGCGAGCGCCGCAGTGGCCGCGAGGATTTCCAGCAGCGGCTGCTGGACGCCAATCCCGGCTGGGACGCGCTGGAGGCCGGCATCGCCCCCGACGGTGATGCCGACCTGGAGACCGATTTCTCCACATTCGTGGTGCCCGATTGCCCGCACTGCGGCGGCGTGCTGAAGCCGGACGTGGTGTTCTTCGGCGAGAACGTGCCGCGCGAGCGGGTGGCGGCGGTGCACGATCATCTGCAGCAGGCCGATGCGGTGCTGGTGGTGGGCTCGTCACTGATGG
Source organism: Stenotrophomonas sp. YJH_SMC_82 (assembly GCF_059368875.1). NCBI lineage: Bacteria > Pseudomonadati > Pseudomonadota > Gammaproteobacteria > Lysobacterales > Lysobacteraceae > Stenotrophomonas > Stenotrophomonas sp. YJH_SMC_82. Next base: position 122,257 of record NZ_JCAFSE010000005.1, on the reverse strand, counting down.
TCTATTCCGGCTTCCGCTTCGTGCAGGCGGCGGCGAAGGCAGGATTGCCGGTGGCGGCGCTGAACCGCGGCCGCACCCGTGCCGACGACCTGCTGTTGTTCAAGGATGAGCGGGACTGCGCTGAAGCCTTGTCCGGTTGGGTGGCGGGCTGAGCCGAGCGTGGGCTCGGCTCTACAAGGGGCTGTTCGGCGCTCGGCGGCATGATCGGCTGCGAAACAGCGATCCATCCAGACGGTTGATCCAGAAGCCGCGCAGCGGTGCAATACACACCCCCTACGTCGTTCATCACCCCCTTGAGCCAGCTGTTTTCGCCGATCTCGTTCGGCCCCCTGACCCTGTCCAACCGCATCGTCATCGCGCCGATGTGCCAGTACTCCGCCGAAGACGGCCGCGCCAGCGACTGGCACGCCATGCACCTGGGCAACCTGGCGCAGTCCGGCGCCGGCCTGTTGATCCTGGAAGCCACCGCGGTCGAGCCGCGCGGCCGCATCAGCTGGGCCGACCTGGGCCTGTGGGATGACGGCACCGAGGCCGCGCTGGCACAGGTGCTGGCCAGCGTCCGCCGCTGGTCGCCGATGCCGCTGGGCATCCAGCTGGGCCATGCCGGCCGCAAGGCATCCACCGCCCGCCCGTGGGACGGGGGTGGCCAGTTGCCGGCCGGCGATGCGCGTGGCTGGGCCACCGTGGCGCCGTCGCCGCTGCCGTTCCATGCCGCCGATCCGGCACCGCAGGAACTGGACGAAGCCGGCATCGCCGAGGTCATCGCCGCCTTCGCTGCCAGTGCGGTGCGCGCCGAGCGCCTGGGCTTCGAGCTGATCGAGCTGCATGCCGCGCACGGTTACCTGCTGCACCAGTTCCTGTCGCCGCTGAGCAACCGCCGCACCGATGGTTACGGTGGGTCGCTGCCGAACCGCCTGCGCCTGCTGGTGGAAGTGTTCGACGCGGTACGCGCGGCGGTGTCCGACAAGGTCGCCGTGGGCGTGCGCATTTCCGCCAGCGACTGGGTCGAGGGTGGCTGGGACCTGGTGCAGAGCGAAGCACTGGCCCAGGTGCTGGACGCGCGCGGCTGCAATTTCCTGCATGTCTCCAGTGGCGGCCTGGACGAGCGCCAGAAGATCACCGTCGGCCCCGGTTACCAGGTGCCGTTCGCGGCGGCGATCAAGGCCAAGGTGCGCATGCCGGTGATCGCCGTGGGCATGATCACCGAACCGGAGCAGGCCGAATCGATCCTGCGCCATCGCCACGCCGATGCCGTGGCCCTGGCGCGCGGCATCCTCTACGACCCGCGCTGGCCGTGGCATGCCGCCGCCGCATTGCGCGACAGCGTGGAACCGGCGCCGCAGTACCTGCGCTGCGAGCCGCGCGATGCGCGCGGCGTGTTCAAGGCGCGCTGAGGCTCACACCCGCCAGGCCGGCGCCATGCCGGCCCGCAGGTGCTCGAACAGCGCGCGGATCTTGGCGGTGAAGTCGCGGCGATCGCTGACGCAGAAATAGACCTCCATCGGCTCCGGACGCCACGTGCTGTCGGCGCCGAACACGGCCTGCAGGCGTCCATCGCGCAGGTAGGGCTCGGCCACGAACGCAGCCAATCGCGTGATGCCGGCACCGGCCGCCGCCAGCGACGCCAGCGCATCGATGTCATCGCAGACCATGCTCGGCGGTAGCACGGCGTCCACACGCTGGCCGTCCTTCAGCAGGCCCCAGCGCAACGGCCGGCCATCGGTGGGGAAGCGATGCAGCAGCCCGCGATGGCTGCCCAGATCCGATGGTTCCTGCGGGGTGCCATGGGCCTTCAGGTAGGCCGGCGAGGCGCAGAACACGAACGGCACGCGTGCCAGCTGCCGTGCGACCACGCCGTCTTCCAGCTGCGCGCCGATGCGGATGCTGGCATCCACCGCCTCTGGACCATGCTGCACGGCGCGGTCGGTCAGCCGCAGTTCCAGCTGCAGCTGCGGGTAGCGTTGCTGCAGTGACGGCAGCAACGGGGCCAGCACGTGGCGGCCGAACGCGCTGCTGCTGGCGATGCGCAGCGGCCCGGCCGGTTCGATATCACCGGAGGTGACCATCGCCTGCGCGCGCGCCAGGTCGGCCTCGATGTGGCGCACCTGCGCCAGGTACAGCGCGCCGGCCTCGCTGAGCGCCAGCTGGCGCGTACTCCGGTTCAGCAGCCGTACGCCCAGATGCGCTTCCAGCCGGTTGATGTTCTGGCCGACTGCGGTGGCGCTGATGCCAAGGATGCGGGCCGCGGCGGCAATGCTGCCGGTCTCTGCGGTGCGGGTGAAGCTGCGGATCAGTTGCAACAAGTTCATGACCGACCAGCTTGCCACGGTGATGGCCAAGTATCGCTTGGGACTGAACCAAGCGGTTCGGTTGCATCGGTGATCATCCGGCTGCTGGGCAGGAAGCTGCCCTACACTGTGGCGATGCGCCCCGATTCCATCCTCACCCTGTCCTGCCCCGACCGTACCGGCATCGTCTACCGCGTGTCCGGCCTGCTGTTCGACCACGGCTGCAACATCCTCGACGCCCAGCAGTTCGGCGATGAGGAAAGCGGCCGCTTCTTCCTGCGCGTGCATTTCGACCGTGACGCCGGCCTGCCGCTGGAGACCGTGCACGCCGCGATGGCCACGCTTGCCGAAGGCTTCGGCATGGACTGGCAGCTGCATGATGGCCGCCGCCGGGCACGCCTGCTGGTGCTGGTCAGCAAGCAGGGGCACTGCCTCAACGACCTGCTGTTCCGCGCCCACAGCGGCCAGCTGAAGGTCGACATTGCCGCGGTGGCCTCCAACCACGCCGACTTCGCGCCATTGGCCGCGTCCTACCAGGTACCGTTCCACCACCTGCCGGTAACCGCCGATACGCGTGCGGTGCAGGAGCAGCAGATCATCGACCTGGTCGAGCGCGAGCGCATCGACCTGGTGGTGCTGGCACGCTACATGCAGATCCTGTCACCCACGCTGTGCCGCGCGCTGGCCGGGCGTGCGATCAACATCCACCACAGCTTCCTGCCCAGCTTCAAGGGCGCGCAGCCGTACCACCAGGCGCATGCGCGCGGGGTCAAGATCATCGGCGCCACCGCGCACTACGTCACCGAGGATCTGGACGAAGGACCGATCATCGAACAGGACGTGGCCCGCGTTGACCATGCGATGGCACCGCGCGAACTGGTGCGGCTGGGCAGCGATACCGAATCGCTGGTGCTGGCACGCGCCGTACGCCGCCATGTGGAGCACCGCATCCTGCTCAACGGGCATCGCACGGTGGTGTTCCGGTAATCGCCCATCCCGCGTCCGCCGGGCATGGCCCGGCGCTACCCACGGGTGTGATCCGGTAGTGCCGGCCGCTGGCCGGCAACTGCAGGGATCCAGGCGTTGCCGGCCAGCGGCCGGCACTACCGTTGTGGGTCAGGCGGTCGCGATCCCCGCCTTGCCCAGCGCATCGCGCACCATCGCGTCGTTGGCTTCGGTCACCGGCCGGGTCAGGTCCCACAGGAACTTCACCCGGAAGCCGGACTTCACCGCATCCTGCGCGCTCCACAGCACGCAGTAGTCGCGGGCCAGGCCGCACACGTGCACTTCGCGGATGCGGCGTTCGTGCAGCCAGCCGGCCAGGCCGGTGGCCGGGCGTTCGCCATCGGGGCCATGGTTCTCGCGGAAGGCGCTGTACGAATCCACCTGTTGGCGCGTGCCCTTGCGCAGGATCAGGTCGGCCACGGTCCAGTCCACGCCCGGGTGCAGCGCGGCACCGGCGCTGCCCTGCACGCAGTGGTCCGGCCACAGCGTCTGCGGCTGCGCGTGCAGCAGGATGGTCTCGAAGGGGCGTTGGCCGGGGTGCTGGCTGGCGAACGAGGCATGGTCGGCCGGGTGCCAGTCCTGGGTCGCCACCACGGTGCGGTAGCGGCGCTGCGCCAACAGATCGGCGATCGGTGCCACCAGCGCATCGCCCTGGTCGCAGGCCAAGGCGCCACCGGGCATGAAGTCCGGCTGCAGGTCGATCACCAGCAGGGCGACATCGGCGGGCAGGGCGGTCATGGCAGTTCCGCTACAACAGAAGGGGCGACCAGCGTGGCCGCCCCATGCCTGCACGTCAATCGCCCTGTGGCGTCCCAGCGTCCTGCCCGTAGTACAGCAGGCCGATCCTGATCCGCTCGCGGCCATTCTCGCGGCGATGGCGGTTCGCATCGCGAAGCGAGTACACGCAGCCGCAGTATTCCTGCTGGTAGAACTGCTCGCGCTTGCTGATCTCGATCATGCGGCTGGCGCCGCCGCCCTTGCGCCAGTTGTAGTCCCAGTACTGCAGGCCTTCATAGCGCGACGCCGCACGGATCCCGCAGTCGTTGATCTGCGCCATGTTCTTCCAGCGCGAGATGCCCAGCGAAGAACTGATGGTGTCGTAACCGTGCTCGTGCGCGTACAGCGCAGTGCGCTCGAAGCGCATGTCGAAGCACATCGTGCAGCGGATACCGCGTTCGGGTTCGTTTTCCATGCCGCGTGCACGGCTGAACCAGTTGTCGGTGTCGTAGTCGCAGTCGATGAAAGGAATGCCGTGCTGCTCGGCGAAGCGGATGTTCTCCTGCTTGCGCAGCTCGTATTCCTTCACCGGGTGGATGTTGGGGTTGTAGAAGAAGATCGCGTAGTCGATCCCGGAGGCGGTGATCGCCTCCATCACTTCGCCGGAACAGGGCGCGCAGCACGAATGCAGCAGCAGGCGCTTGCCGTCGGCGGGCAGGGTCAGGGTGGGGCGTTGGAGCTCGGTCATCGTCAGGTACCGCATGGACCGCCGGCAACGGCGGTGGCCCATGCATCAGTGCGTGGGTGAACGGGTCTGGCCGGATACCGTGAACAGGACGCGCGCGGCCACACCGCCTGCACGCGCAGGACGACGACGGCCCCGGCAACCTCCCCGCGGAGATTCCAGGTCGAGTCAGGGGACGGTCGTGTCCCCCGGCCGGGGCCGGTATTCGGGCTGATGGACACGGGCCGCAGCCCACCTACTACCCGCCGCTTCCCAGGCGCGAGCCCAGTGCTGTTGGCAGGATTCGTTTCCATTCACCGCTGCGGGGCAGCTCCGGAATGGACGCGCGAGGCGCCTTCACCGGATTCCCGTTTAAATCCCTCCCCGCGCCGCAGCGATGGGAGGGATACCTTCGGCGTGTGCAAGGTGGACCTGTTGGTGGCGCCGGTCAAGAGCGCAGGGGTCAGAACCCGCTACGCTGCAACGGGATCCGACCCCAGCGGAAGGAAGGGGTCGGATCCCGCTGCCACGCAGCGGGCTCTGACCCCGGTCGGGATGCACCTTCAATGCCCCACGGCCGCCCGCGTGCGGATGTCGTCCAGCCGCTGGTCGTGCAGCAGGCGGCCGTTCTCCCACACGGTCACCATTGCGTCCTCGAAGCCGTCCGGCAGGGTGTCGTCGCCGTTGGCCGGCAGCGGCACCGTGTGCAGGCTGCCATCGTCCAGGCGGCGCAGCAGGCGCATGCGGCCACGCTTGCTGGCCTTGCCGGCGTCGGTGACCGGATCCTTGTAGACGTCGATCCACTCACCCTCGACCCGCGCCGCCGAGCACTTCAGCGCGAACTTCTGCGTATCGCGGTCCAGCCGCTGCAGCAGCGCACCGCCCATGCCGAAGGCCACGTTGTCGGCGGCGTAGCCGTCGTCGGTGATGCGCTGCAGGATCGCGCGGATGGTGTCCGGATTGATGCCATCGCCCTGGATCACCCGCACGTGGTTGAGCACGCGGTAGCCCTTGCTGTTGAGGCTATGGCCGAACGCTTCATCCAGCCGGTGCAGGCTTTCGGCCACCACCTCCACCGGGTCCCCCGAGTCCGGGCGGATGACCAGGGTGGCGCCCGAGGCGATCACTTCATCGCGCAGGGTGGTACCCCAGTGCTCGCTGATGGCGCGGTAGATGTCATAGCTGTCCGATACCACCGCCACGATCGCACCGGGCGTGCCGAACTGGCGCAGCATGTTGCGGTAGGCGTCCACCTCGCGCTCGCGGCCCCAGCTGGTGATGGTGCTGTGCTCGGCGGCGGGAATCGAATAGCCGGCCATCGGCGCGTGGTAGTGCGCGCGCGCCAGGCACAGGGCCGAGACCGTATCGGTGCCGAGGAAGTTGACCAGGTGCGCGGCACCGCCCAGCGCGGCCGATTCCAGGCTCGAGACACCGCGCGCGCCGAAGTCATGCAGCTTGAACGGCAGCTGCCCCTGCGGGTCGTCGCTGGTCTGCTGCAGGAACGCGGCAATGGTCTGCCGTGCGTGCCAGCTGATGGTGGCCACGGTGACCGGGTACCACACGCGCAGCAGCAGCGTTTCCAGGTACGACGGCACCCAGAACGCGGCCGGATCGGTCGATTCGATGGTCATCAGCGCCTGGTGGGTGGGCACCACGCTGCCCTCGGGCACGGCGCGGATGCGCACCGGCAGGTGGCCGCCAAGCCGGTCGACGATATCGCGCCAGCCGGCCTCGTTGAACGGTTCGCCATGCGCGGCGAACACCGCAGCAGCGTCGTCGATGTCGGCGTGGGTGACCGGCCGTGCCAGCGCGTCCTTGAGGATCGCCTGCAGGCCGAAGAACACCGTGCGATCGTGCAGGCCGCCACGTGATTCGACGTAGAAGAACGTGGCATCGGTACCCGGCGGGTACTGCAGCCAATGGCTGGCCTTGTAGCTGTCGGTGTTGAGGAGAAGATTATCGAGGTAGTGCATGACGGAAGCTCCTTCGCGTCGGGTGGCACCGGCGGTCTATCCGCCAGTGGGAAAGCCGGGCCGGTCAGCCGCGGCCGAGGAAGTACTCCAGGATGTGCAGGTGGTCTTCGAACAGCTGCGGGCCCATGTCCAGTGCTTCACTCACCGGTATCCAGCGTGCCTTGTCGGCATCGTCGCCACCGCGCACCGGCGGCAGCTCGCCGGCCGGAAACTCGAAGTGGAAACCGTGGGTGATGGTGCGGCCACGCTGGCTGCGGTCCGGGTGGTCGAACACCTGCTGGCCCTTCAGCGACCCCTTCAACACCGGCAACGGAATCTTCAGCCGGGTTTCCTCGCGCAGTTCGCGCAGGCAGCTGTCGAGCAGGCTCTGTTCCTGGCCGACGAAGCCGCCGGGCAATGCCCACAGCCCCTTGCCGGGTTCCGAGCGGCGACGCACCAACAGCACGTGGCCCGAATGCACCACCACCGCATCGGTGGTGACGAAGGTGGGCGCGTAGGGCGCATCCTTCCAGGCGGCCTTGTACTGTTCGATGAAGCGGTACTCGGCCACCAGCTGGCCATACGCAGGCGCGCTTTTGCGGAACGCTTCGAGCATGTCGTACACCGGCGCCGGCACATTGCCCCGCAGCATCAGCAGCGCGCCGTGGAAGTCGACGTCGCCGGCCTCGAACAGGTAGCGCCGCAGCTCGGTGGCCGACAGGGTGGCGGTGTGCTGCACGTCCACCAGCGGCCACTGCGGGAACTCGCGCAGGTAGTAGCTGGACGCATCCTTGTCCATGCCGATCAGGCCCACCCTGGCATCGGCGGCGGCACCGTCGTTGCGCAGGGCGTCAGCCACCTGGCGCTGCACGTTGGCGATCCATTGTGCTTCGTTGTACAGGTGGTCACGCAGCGGGCGGATCAGCAGACGGTCGGTGTGGCCGTCGAGGGCCGCCTGGATCATCACGGCGCGTTCGGCCACGGTCCAGGGATTGCGCAGGCTGCGGGGGGTATCGGCAGAGCCGACCAGGAAGATCAGCTTGCGGGCCCGGCTCAGGGCCAGGCGGGCAACGGCGGCGTGGCCGTTGTGGAAGGGCTCGAATCGCCCGATGAAGACGAGATAGTCGAATTCCATGAGAATCCCTCATGTCGTTGTGGCAGCCGCGGGTCTGTCCCTTGGCTTGCTGCAGATGCTACGCCGATGGCGGGGCGGGTCAAGCCTGCAGCCGTGCTTTCTGCTGAACGGCGCATTGCGTGCGCGGACTGCGCCGTTGTTCTCAGGCCCTGAGAAGCCCCTGCGCCATACTGCAACCCACGCGGCGGACGGCATGCTCGGGGGCAAGACAGTGGCGGACAAGTACTGCGATCTGGTCATGAAAGGCGGCATCACCAGCGGCATCGTGTACCCCAATGCGGTACTGGCGCTGGCCCGCGAGTATCGCTTCAAGAGCATCGGCGGCACTTCAGCCGGCGCCATTGCGGCAGCGGTGGCGGCTGCAGCGGCCTGCGGCGATCGCCGCCAGCAGGCCGGCGAGCAGCTGCCCGGCGATGCAGGCTATGGCGGGCTGTCGGCGGTGTCGGCACAGCTGTCCCGGCGCGGCTTCATCTACAGCCTGTTCCAGCCGGCGCGCGGCGCGCGCGCGGCCTATCGGCTGCTGGTGGTGCTGACCGGCAATGCCCGCCTGCCGCACAAACTGCTGTGCCTGGCCGTTGCGGTATTCGAGATCGCGCCGCTGGAAGTGCTGGTGTCGCTGGCGCTGCTGCTCGGCCTGGGTTGGTGGGGCGGTGGCTGGAGCGGCGTGGCCGCCACGCTGCTGCCATCACTGCTGTGCGCCTACGGTGCGGGTGTGGCCGGTGCCGCGCTGCGGGTCGCGCGGGTGGCGCGTCGCAACCTGCTGGGCCTGTGCAGCGGCCTCAGCCGCGATCCACGCAGGCCGGCGCTGACCGAGTGGTTGCATGAATGCCTGCAGCAGCTGTCGGGCAAGCCGCTGGATGCACCGTTGACCTTCGCCGACCTGCACGATGCGCCGCGCTACGCCGGTGAGCCGGACAGCCCGCATGCGATCAGCCTGCAGATGATCACCACCTGCATCTCACACAATGAGCCGCGCACGCTGCCGCTGGGCGGTGCGCAGTTCTGGTTCCTGCGCGAGGAGTTCGAGCAGCTGTTCCCCGCCAGCGTGGTGCAGTGGCTGGTGAGCCAGGCCGGCCCGCCGCTGGAGGTGGAAGGGCGGCAGTACTACCACCTGCCACAGGGCCCGAAGCTGCCGGTGCTGGTGGCCACGCGCATGAGCCTGAGCTTCCCGCTGCTGATCAGCGCGGTGCCGCTGCATGAACCCTCACGCCGCGAACGACGCTGCGAACCGACCGCCCCTGCGGCCGACCAGGAGCACAACGTTGCCGACAGCATGGAAGGGCTGACCAGTGCCGGGCAGACCTGCGGCCCGGTGATCACCGCCTTCCGCATCTGCTGGTTCTCCGATGGCGGCATCAGCAGCAACTTCCCGATCCATCTGTTCGATGCCGCCCTGCCGCGCTGGCCGACCTTCGCCATCAACCTGGTCTATCCACAGCACGCCGAAGCGGTGAGCCAGGGCAGCGGCGGCCGCCAGGCGCTGGAACATGCGGTGTTCCTGCCCACCGAAAACCGCCACGGCTGGCAACGGCATTACCAGTCCATCGCCACGCCACTGGCCGCAGCCGAACTGGGGCGCTTCCTCTTCGCCGTCGTGGCGACCATGCAGAACTGGCGCGACCTGCTGCAGGCGCGCGCACCGGGTTATCGCGACCGCATCGTGCACGTCAGCCTGCAGGGCGACGAAGGCGGCATGAACCTGGACATGCCGCAGGAGGTACTCTCCCGCATCGCCGACAAGGGCAGCCTGGCCGGTGCGCGCTTCTGTTCGTTCTCGTTCGAGAACCACTACTGGATCCGCTGGCGCAACCTGGCCTCGGCCTACCAGCGCTACACGCTGGAAGTGGCGCGCACCGATGATCCGGCGCAGCAGGTGCTGGCCTACCGCGCGGCGTACGCGATGGTCGCCAGCGGTCAGCCGACGCCACCGTCGTACAAGCTGGGCTCGGAAGACAAACGGCTGGCCTCGCAGCAGTTGTGGGGCTTGATGGTCGAGCAGGGCCGCACCTGGGAGGACCTCGGCCCGGACCTTACCGACGGCGCACCGCGTCCGCTGCCGCAGATGAAGGTGACCCCGATCTACTGACCCGATCCTGCGGTCGAATCGGGGTCAGATCCGTTTCCGCAGGAAAACGGATCTGACCCCGCAGTGGTTGCTGCTCTTGCCGGCCAGCGGCCGGCGCTACCACGGGTGCAGGGCGCGGCCCTGCCAAACCCGCCCTATCGCCCCGGCAACTGCGCGAACGCGCGCTGCATGCAGTCCTCGCGCGGGCACACCCGGCACCCCGGGCCGATCGATACCGAATTGCCCGGGCTCTGCACATCCAGCCCCAGTGAATACACCAGGCGTTCGGCATGCTGCAGGTCGCAGCCCAGCGCCACCGCGAAGGTCTTGCGCGGTTGGCCATGGCCGACCGGGCCACTGCTGACCTGCCGCGCCAGCCAGAAATGACGGCGGCCATCGGGCATGCGCGCGGTCTGGGTGAGGATGCGCCCGGGTTGGTTGAACGCCTCGTAGACGATCCACAGCGGGCACGATCCACCCACCTGCGAGAAGTGGAAATCGGTGGCCGAATGGCGCTTTGAGACGTTGCCGGCGCGGTCCACGCGGATGAAGAAGAACGGCAGGCCGGGCGCGCTGCGCCGTGCCAGCGTGCTCAGCCGGTGGCAGACCGCTTCGAAGCCGACGCCGAACTGGTGCGCCAGCAGTTCGATGTCGTAGCTGCTGGTTTCGGCTGCACGCAGGAAGCGCATGTACGGCATCACCAGCGCACCGGCGAAATAGTTGGAGAGACCGATCCGCGCCTGCGCGATGCGTGCCTCATCGGTGAACCCGGCGCGCGCCACCACCGCATCGATCTGCGGCAGGTAGCCGTGCAGGGCCAGCTCGGCCGCCATCTGGAACGCCTGCTGTCCGGGCTCCAGGTAATCGGGCAGCCACAGCCGCCGCGCACCGGCATCGTAGTGCCGCTTTTCGCGCCCGGCCTGCAGTGCGGCCACTTCCACCAGCACGCCATGGCGGTCGGCCAGCAGCTGGCGCAGCCGCGGTGCCACATGCCCGGGCGACAGCCCCCATTCGGCGAACAGCTGCTCGGCCAGCTCGTCCAGCTCGGGAATGTGGTTGTGCATGCGGTTGAAGAACTCGCGCACCTGGTCACCGGCGGGCAGGGTGCTGCCGGCGCCGGGCTCGCCCAGCTGGAACTCCAGTGCGGCCGCGTGCTCGCGCAGCGCCAGGTGACGACGGTGCAGGTCCAACAGCGCGCGGCTGACCTGCGGCAGGTTGCCGGCCAGGGCGCGCAGTTCGGTCGCGCTGACCTCGGCCAGGCCCAGATCGCGCAGGGTTTCGCCCAGCGCCTCCTGCAGGGCGGCGGGCTCATCGTCATCGAACAGCGAGGAAACGTCGCCCAGCACCTCTCCCAGCTTCTTCTGCACCGCCGGTGTCAGTGGGCGCTTGTTGCGCTCGATCTGGTTCAGGTAGCTGGCCGACAGCCCCAGCGCACGCGCCAGATCGGCCTGGCTGTAGCCGCGCTGCTCGCGCAGCCGCAGCAGGCGCAGGCCGAGTTGCCGCTGGGGAGCTGAATAATTCACAGAATTAACAGGAATCGTGGGGCGCATTGGCCAGATTAAGCGGATTCAGCCCGGAAATCGAGCCGGGTGCTGTGAATAATGCCAAGCATCTTTCGCACCCTGTGGGATTGTCGTCATGACTGTTGCAGCGCCCCGTATCCGCATGCTGATCGATGGCCAGTTCGTTGAATCGGCCACTTCCCACTGGCAGGACGTGATCAATCCGGCCACCCAGGACGTGCTGGCCCAGGTGCCGTTCGCCACCACCGGCGAAGTGGACGCCGCCGTCGCCGCCGCCAAGGAAGCCTTCAAGACCTGGCGCAAGACCCCGATCGGCACCCGCGCGCGCATTTTCCTGAAGTACCAGCAGCTGATCCGCGAAAACATGAGTGAGCTGGCCCACATCCTCACCGCCGAACAGGGCAAGACCCTGCCGGACGCCGAAGGTGATGTGTTCCGCGGCCTGGAAGTGGTCGAGCACGCCGCCGCCATCGGCAACCTGCAGTTGGGCGAGCTGGCCAACAACGTGGCCAATGGCGTGGACACCTACACGATCATGCAGCCGCTGGGCGTGTGCGCTGGCATCACCCCGTTCAACTTCCCGGCGATGATCCCGCTGTGGATGTTCCCGATGGCGATTGCAACGGGCAACACCTTCATCCTCAAGCCGTCCGAGCAGGACCCGATGGTCACCATGCGCCTGGTCGAGCTTGCCCTGGAAGCCGGCATTCCGAAGGGCGTGCTGAACGTCGTCCACGGCGGCGAGGAAGTGGTCAACGCGATCTGCGACCACCCGGACATCAAGGCCGTGTCGTTCGTCGGGTCCACCCGCGTCGGCACACACGTCTACAACCGCGCCTCGCTGGCCGGCAAGCGCGTGCAGTGCATGATGGGCGCCAAGAACCACGCCGTGGTGCTGCCGGACGCCAACAAGGAACAGACCCTCAACGCAATGGTCGGTGCCGCCTTCGGTGCCGCTGGCCAGCGCTGCATGGCGGCTTCCACGCTGGTGCTGGTCGGTGAAGCGCGCAACTGGGTGCAGGACCTGGTGGCCAAGGCCCAGACCCTGAAGGTCAGCGCCGGCACCGTGTCCGGTACCGACGTCGGCCCGGTCATCTCCTGCAGCGCCCGCGAGCGCGTGGAAGGCCTGATCGCCTCGGGCGTGGAGCAGGGCGCCAAGCTGGTGCTCGATGGCCGCAAGCCGCAGGTCGATGGCTTCGAGAAGGGCAACTTCGTTGGCCCGACCATCTTTGCCGGTGTCACCACCGACATGCGCATCTACCAGGAAGAGATCTTCGGGCCGGTGCTGGTCATCCTCGAAGCGGAAACGCTGGAAGAGGCCATCGCGATGGTCAACAGCAACCCGAACGGCAACGGCACCGCACTGTTCACCCAGTCCGGCGCTGCCGCGCGCAAGTTCCAGGAGGACATCGACGTCGGCCAGGTCGGCATCAACGTGCCGATCCCGGTGCCGGTGCCGCTGTTCTCGTTCACCGGTTCGCGCGCCTCCAAGCTGGGTGACCTGGGCCCGTATGGCAAGCAGGTGGTGCTGTTCTACACCCAGACCAAGACGGTCACCGCGCGCTGGTTCGATGACGAGACGCTGAGCCACGGCGTCAACACCACGATCAGCCTGAAGTAACGGCAGGAGCAGCCATGAGCCACTCGATGACGACGGAACTGGAAGAAGCGCAGCAGGCGTACCGCGAGGCGGCGCGCGACTTCGCACAGGCCGAACTGGCGCCGCACGCCGCGCGATGGGATGCGGAGGGCATCTTTCCGCGCGAGGCGATCGCCAAGGCCGGTGAACTGGGCTTCTGCGGTCTGTACATGGACCCGGAAGTGGGCGGCAGCGGCCTGAGCCGACTGGACGCCGCCGTCGTCATCGAGGAGCTCGCCAACGTCGATCCGTCGACCGCTGCGTACATCAGCATCCACAACATGGCCTCGTGGATGGTGTCCAGGTGGGGCCAGCCGGCCCTGCGCGATGCGTGGGGCACCGACCTGTCCTCGGGCAGCAAGCTGGCCTCGTACTGCCTGACCGAACCGGGTGCGGGTTCCGATGCGGCGTCGCTGAAGACCACCGCCGTGCGCGATGGCGACTTCTACGTGCTGAACGGCTCCAAGGCCTTCATTTCCGGCGCCGGTGCCACCGAGCTGCTGGTGGTGATGGCGCGTACCGGCGGTGCCGGTGCCGGCGGTGTCAGCGCCATTGCGGTGCCGGCGGACCTGCCGGGCATCAGCTTCGGCCGCAAGGAAGAGAAGATGGGCTGGAACAGCCAGCCCACCCGTGGCATCACCTTCGAGAACGTCCGCGTGCCGGTCAGCCACCTTCTGGGAGAGGAAGGCGGCGGCTTCAAGCTGGCCATGAAGGGGCTGGACGGCGGCCGCATCAACATCGCCGCCTGCTCGCTGGGTGCCGCACAGGGTGCACTGGATGCTGCGCGCCGCTACATGGGCGAGCGCCGCCAGTTCGGCAAGGCGCTGGCCGAGTTCCAGGCGCTGCAGTTCAAGCTGGCCGACATGGTCACCCAGCTGGTGGCTGCACGGCAGATGGTGCACACCGCGGCACGCAAGCTCGATGCCGGTGCCAGCGATGCCAACGTGTGGTGCGCGATGGCCAAGCGCTTCGCCACCGATGCCGGTTTCAACGTCTGCAATGAAGCGCTGCAGATCCACGGGGGCTACGGCTACATCCGCGAATACCCGATCGAGCGCCTGCTGCGTGACTGCCGCGTGCACCAGATCCTGGAAGGCACCAACGAGATCATGCGGGTGATCGTTGCCCGTCACCTGCTCAACACCGAAGAGGAACTGCGATGAAGGATTGGCGTACCCAGGAGCACGTGGGCCTGAAGGTGGAGGTGGATGGCCACACCGCCGTGGTCACCCTGAACAACCCGCCGGCGCATACCTGGACCGTGCACAGCCTGTCGGCGCTGCGCGACCTGGTCGGCGCGCTCAACGCAGACCGCGACATCTACGCGCTGGTGATCACCGGTGACGGCGAGAAATTCTTCTCCGCCGGTGCCGACCTCAACCAGTTCGCCTCCGGCGACAAGGCCGCTGCACGTGAGGCCGCGCGCCGCTTCGGTGAAGCCTTCGAAGCGCTGTCCGGTTTCCGTGGCGTGTCGATCGCCGCGATCAACGGCTACGCCATGGGCGGTGGCCTGGAGTGCGCGCTGGCCTGCGACCTGCGCATCATTGAAGACCATGCCCAGGTCGCGCTGCCGGAGGCCACCGTCGGCCTGCTGCCGTGTGCCGGCGGTACCCAGAACCTGCCGCGCCTGGTCGGCGAGGGCTGGGCCAAGCGCATGATCCTGCTGGGTGAGCGCATCAATGCCGAGACCGCGCTGCGCATTGGCCTGGCCGAAGAAAAGGTCGGCAAGGGCGAAGCCAAGGCGCTGGCGCTGGAATGGGCGAAGAAGGCCGGCAAGCAGAGCCCGACCAGCATCGCCGCCTGCAAGACCCTGGTGCAGTCCACCCGCACCGGCACCCACGCCTCGGCGCTGGTGGCCGAGCGCGAAGCCTTCGTCGACCTGTTCGACACCGCCGACCAGGTCGAGGGCGTGACTGCCTTCCTGGAAAAGCGCGCCGCGCAGTGGAAGAACGCATGAGCACGGATACCGCTGCCGACGACGCACCGGTGCTGTTCGAAGAGCGCGTGGCTGGCAACGGCACGCGCATCGGCATCGCCACGCTCAATGCGCCGCGTACGCTCAACGGTTTCTCGCTGCCGATGGCGCACCTGCTGCTGAAGCAGCTCGACGCCTGGGCCGACGACGATGGCATCGCCATGGTGGTGCTGCAGGGCGCCGGCGAAAAGGCGTTCTGTGCTGGTGGCGACCTGCACAGCCTGTACAAGGCCATGGTCGCCTTCCGTGAGGCCGGCCACAGCGACATCCGCCAGAACGCCTATGCCGCCGAGTTCTTCGACGTCGAATACCGCGTCGATTACCTCATCCACACCTACACCAAGCCGATCCTGTGCTGGGGCCACGGCATCGTGATGGGCGGCGGCATCGGCCTGATGTCCGGCGCCAGCCACCGTGTGGTCAGCGAACGCTCCAAGCTGGCCTTCCCGGAAATCACCGTCGGCCTGTTCCCCGATGTCGGTGGCAGTTGGCTGCTGTCGCGCGTGCCGGGCAACGGTGGCCTGTTCCTGGCCCTGACCGGCGCACTGCTCAACCCGGGCGATGCCATCTACGCCGGCCTGGCCGACGTGCACGTGGCCGAAGAACGCCGCAGCGCGGTGTTCGATGCGCTGCTGCAGGTGGCCTGGTCCAATGACACCGCACACAACCACGAACGCCTGACCCATCTGCTGCAGTCGCATGCCAGCGATGCCGCCACCGGTCCACTGCTGGCCCACGCGGCGCAGGTCGATGCGTTGTGCGAAGGCGATGACCTTGAAGCCATCGTGGCGCGCATTGCCGGCCTGCAGACCGACGACGCCTGGTTGCAGGCGGCTCAGAAGACCCTTGCTGCCGGTGCACCGGGTTCGGCACGGTTGGCGTACGAACTGCAGCGCCGCAGTGCCGGCCAGGACCTGGCCGCGATCTATCGCCTGGAGTACATCGTCGCCCTGCATTGCGCCGCCCATGGTGATTTCGCCGAAGGCATCCGCGCGCTGCTGGTCGACAAGGACCGCAATCCGCAGTGGAACCCGGCCACCCTGGCCGAGGCCACTGGCGCGTGGGCAGACACCTTCTTCGCTTCCCCCTGGGCCGACGCCGCGCATCCGCTGGCCGACCTGGGCACTCCCCTTGTTGAAAGGAGCCTTGCATGAGCCGCATTGCATTCATCGGGTTGGGCAACATGGGTGGCCCGATGGCCGCCAATCTGGTCAAGAACGGCCACAGCGTGCGCGTGTTCGATCTGGTTCCGGCCGCGGTGCAGGCCGCTGTCGACGCCGGCGCCAGCGCTGCATCGTCGGCGCGCGACACCCTGGCCGATGCCGAAGTGGTGATCTCGATGCTGCCGGCCAGCCGTCATGTCGAAGGCGTGTACCTGGGCGACGACGGCATTCTTGCCGCGATCCCGGCCGGTGCACTGGTCATCGACTGCAGCACGATCGCCCCGGCCAGTGCCCGCAAGGTCTCGGAAGCGGCCGCCGCGCGTGGCCTGCAGATGATCGACGCGCCGGTGTCCGGCGGTACCGCCGGCGCCCAGGCCGGCACCCTGACCTTCATCGTCGGCGGCGAGGAAGACGCGCTGGAACGCGCACGCCCGGTGCTGCAGGCGATGGGCAAGAACATCTTCCACGTCGGCGCCAGCGGCGCTGGCCAGGTCGCCAAGCTGTGCAACAACATGGCGCTGGGCGTGATCATGGCGGTGACCGGTGAAGCCATCGCACTGGGCGTGGCGCACGGGCTGGACCCCAAGGTGCTGTCGCAGATGATGGCGGTCAGCACCGGCCGCAGCTGGGCCACCGAAGTGTGCAACCCGTGGCCGGGCGTGCTGGAGAATGCGCCGGCCTCGCGTGGCTACAGCGGCGGTTTCGGCAGTGATCTGATGCTGAAGGACATGGGCCTGGCGGTGGAAGCGGCGATGAGTGTCGGCGCTTCGATTCCGCTGGGCGAAGTGGCCCGCAATCTCTACTCGATGAACCACCAGGCCGGCCGCGGCAAGCTGGATTTCTCCAGCGTCGTGCAGCTCATCACCAGCGACCAGTAACTGGTCGCTGGTCCGCGCATTCCACCTTATCCCCGCGCCGTTGGCGCGCCCCCTTGAACAACAAGGGGGCTCTTCTCCAGAAGGATGGATGCGCGCCGCAGCGAATGCGTCCCCGGCCACGTGCTGGGGCCCACCCGAGGTGGGATGGGCGGATGCCCGGTTTCGACCGGCATCCGCCCATTTTTTTGCACCGCGCGCGGGTAGTGCCGGCCGCTGGCCGGCAGCACCGCATCAGGCAACAATCAGCGTCACGTCGATGTTGCCGCGGGTGGCGTTGGAGTACGGGCACACGATGTGCGCCTTCTGCACCAGTTCTTCCACCTGCTCGCGCGGCACGCCCGGCACGTTGATGGTCAGCTCGGCCTCGATGCCGAAGCCGGTCGGGATCTGGCCGATGCCGACCTTGCCGGTGACGGTGGTGTCGGCCGGCAGCGCGACCTTGGCCTGGCCGGCCACGAACTTCAGCGCGCCCAAGAAGCAGGCCGAGTAGCCAGCGGCGAACAGCTGTTCCGGGTTGGTGCCCGGGCCGCCGGCACCACCCAGCTCGCGCGGGGTCGACAGCTGGATGTCCAGCACGTTGTCGGACGAGACGGAACGGCCTTCACGGCCGCCGGTGGAGGTGGCCTGGGCGGTATACAGAACCTTTTCGATGGACATCGGGATGCTCCTGGTCAGTGGGTGGGTACTGCTATGGAGCCTACTTTGCCCGGTTTCTGCGTACGTTGGGTTGCAGTCCGTACGAAAAACTTGATTGATCGTCCTGTTGGCCTAGATCGTCCACTCGCGGTCGGTGGTGAACATGATGGTCAGCCAGCGGTCCGGCGAGGCCTCGCCCAGCGCATCGCCGATCTCGTCGCGCAGCTGGTCCCATTCCAGCAGGGGCCGCGGCGGGTCGTCCTCGCGTACCACGAAGAACAACTCGATCTGCTCGCCACGCCCCACCTGGGCGACGTAGCTGCGATGCTCGACGAAGCCATGCTTGGCCACGATCGCGCGTGCCACCGCGTCCACGTGCGCCTGCAGTTCCGGCGGGGTGACCAGCAGGATGCCGGCCAGCGCCCGGCGCACCGTCCCGAGCGGGGCGATCATCACCAGCACGCAGACGAAGGCAAGGATGGCCGGGTCGATGTACGGCCCGACCCAGGCCAGCGAGGTGCCGCGCACCAGTACGCCGCCAAGGAAGGCCAGCAGGTAGCAGGCCGACATGCTGGCGGCGATCACCCAGTTCTTCGCGTCCAGCGCGATGAACTCCGAACCGATGCGGCGGTTGGCGCGCAGCACGAACCAGGCCAGCGCACCTTCGCCGATGATCGACAACCCGGCGAAGGCGATGGCTGGGCCGAGTGCGATGTGGCGGCCGCCGGACATCAGCGCATCCACCGCATTGACCAGCGCATACAGTGCCGCGCCGATCATCAGCGTGCCGCTCACCCCCAGCACGATGGGCTCCAGGTGCCAGAAGCCCATGGTGAAGCGCTGGTTGAGCCGCGACTGCAGCGCGTCGGTGCTGGTGGACAGTGCGATCAGACGCGCGACCAGCAGTGACAGCCACGTCATCACCACATCGATCAGGCCGTAGATGCCATCGAAGATGATAAGCGAGGAATTGGCCAGAAGACCAAATACCACCGCAGCGGCAGCCAGCAGCAATGAGCCTGCGATGGACAGGCGCAGCACGCCTTGTTCGGTACGCGCATCGAAGAAGCGTTCGGGGGTGGCAGGCATGCGGGAATCCAGCGGGAAATGGGCTGCGGAAGCAGCGCGTTGCCATTCTATCCAGCCTGCGGCACGTCGCCATGACCACGCCCGCACAGCGCCAGGAAAAGTCACCAGACTGGTAACCGTTTGCGGATTGACGGGTGCACACCCGAAGCGTATCGTTTGTACCACGATGACATAGAAGCCTCCGGTGACCCCGGGGGCTTCTTTCGTTTGCGCCGTCGCGCGCTGCGAGGTCACCGCCACCGGCCCTGACGTCCCCGTCGCAGCCGTTCTGTTTTCCGCCCCGATCCTGCCTTTCCCGCGCCGTCCTGGTGATCGCGTGGGGCGCCGCCGTGCGCGCAGGATCGGGGCACTCCACATCCATCAACGAAGGAGGATTCGATGCCCCTGCTGACCCTTGAGCAGTGCCGCGCGCACTGCCGTATCGACGGCGATTTTGACGACGCCATCCTGGGTGACCTGCTGGCCGCAGCCAGCGACGCAGCCGCGGCCTACCTGGGCCGCGAGCTGTACGCCGACCAGGCCGCGCTGGACCAGGCGCTGGACCAGCTGCCGCAGGACATGGCGGCGGCGGTGACCGGGCATGAAGCCGCGGTTGCCGCCGCCAATGCCGAGACCAACGCGGCCAAGGCCAAGGCCATGCGTGATGTGGCCGATCGCCGCCTGGCCGTGGCGACCGCGCGCAGTGCGCGCCTGCTGCAGGGTATGCCGGTCAACGACAGCATCCGTGCAGCGGTGCGCCTGTTGCTGGGCCACCTGTACGCCCATCGCGAAGCCGTGGTCGTCTCTGCGCAGACGTTCGATGCACCGGCAGGCGCCGCTGCCATCGCAATGGAGCTGCCGTTCGGCGTGGCCGCGCTGCTTGATCCGTACCGATCGGCAGCAACGCCATGAACGCCGGCCACTTCAATCGCCGCATCCGCATCGAGCGCCAGGACGGCCAGCTCGATGCGTGGGGGCAGCCGCTGGACGCCTGGCAGCCGGTGGCAGAACTGTGGGCCGCCATCATCGCCGACCGCGCAGACAGCGTGCAGCGGCTGACGCTGGAAAGCCGCCTGCCGGCAACGATCCGGCGCCAGCGCTTCCATGTCCGATTGGCAGCCGCACGACAGGCAGGCATCCAGGCCGGCATGCGCATCGTGCATGACGGTCGTGTTTTCAACATCACCGGCGTTGCGCCCGACTTCAGCCGGCGCCAGACCACGGTGCTGCTCACCGAACAGTCTTCAGGCATCGCCTGAGCGACGCCAACCAGGACACCGCGATGAGTTACGAAGCACAGCTGCACGCGCTGCTGGCCCCGCTGCTGCAGGGCCGGCTGTATCCCGACCTTCCGCCGGAACCGGTCATCTATCCGTGTGCCGTCTACCAGCAGATGGGTGGACAGTCCGTGTGGTTCAACGAAGGTTCCATTCCCGAACAGAAGCACGCTCGCGTGCAGCTGACCGTCTGGGCAGACAGCCGCGCCCAGGCCAACACCCTGATCCGCAACATCGAGGATCAGGTATGCGCAGGATTGCCGACCGCCGAATCGTTCGGCGCTGCAATTGCCGTGCATGAGCCGATGCTGCACAAGTACGGCGCGCGGCTCGATTTCGGCCTGTGGTACGTCGACCCGTAAACCGCATCACCCGTGCAACACCCCAGCCCGGCATTCGCCGGGCTTTTTTTTATCCAACGAGGAAATACACCATGGCACTCAAGCTTCCCAAGGGCACCCAGTTCGGCTTCGCACCGGTCGTCTCCACCGCGATCGCTACCAGCGCGATCTCCAAGGCTGCGCCGGCGCTGGCCAGCGTTGCCGCCAACAGCGTCGACACCGGCGATGTGGTGGTCATTGAACTGCCGGGCTGGCCGGCCCTGAACAACCGCGCCACCCGCGCCGGTGCTGAAGCCACCGGCAGCGTTGAACTGCTGGGCATCGACACCACCGATACCGTGCTGTTCCCCGGTACCAGCGGTGCCGGTGTACTGCGCAAGGCGGGCGCCTTCGTCGACCTGGACCAGCAGGGCGACCCGACCACCGCCGGTGGCGAGCAGCAGTACTGGAGCGGCACGCTGCTCGAAGACCCGACCGGTCGCCAGGTGCAGATGCCGACCTTCAAGAACGCCAAGACCATCACCCTGCCGCTGTTCTACGATCCGAAGAAGCCGTGGTATTCGGCACTGAAGAACGCTGACGCCAAGGGCGAGCCGGTGATCCTGCGGGCCAAGCTGGTCGGCGGCGACGTGCTGTACTGGTACGGCTACCTGAGCTACAACGGCGACCCGACCATGGCCGCCAACACCCCGATGGGCACCACCGCGACCTTCACCGCGCTGGCAGACTCCATCCTGGTCGAGGGCGCCTGATGTTCCAGGTCAAGGCGCCGGAGAGCTTCAAGAGCACCCTGACCATCGTCGGTCACGGCCGCGAGCAGAAGCTCAACCTGACCTACCGGCACCTGTCGGTAGCCGACTACGCCAGCCTGCTGGAGCGTCTGGGCGATGACACGTTGAGCGTGGCCCAGGCCATCCTGGACATCGTGGTGGACTGGGATGCCGATGTGGCGCTGGACACCGCCGGCGTCGAGCTGGCGCTGCAGCAGCAGGCCGGCCTGGATGGCGCCATCATCGGTGGCTACACCCAGGCCCTGCAGGTCGCACGCAAGGGAAACTGATCGAGGCGGTGGGGGCCCTGTACTGGCGGGCCCCCACCGAGTCCGAGCTGATGAAGCTTGGATTGAAGGCAAAGCACTTTCCACCACCGCAGGTCGAGCTGTGGCCGGAGTGCGTGCTTCCCATCGAACTTTTTTCGCGGGTTGCCACCCAGTGGCGCGTCGGCGCAGGTGGCCCGATCGGGCTGGATTACAACGTGGTCTACCGGGAGCTGGAGCGCGAAGCGCTCGACGGCGACCAGCATGACGAGGTGATGGCGGCCATCCGCATCATCGAACGCGCTGCCTTGGAGCAGATGCAACAGGAATGAGCCGGCCATCGCGGCAATGCCGATGGCCGATCCCGGCTCCGCCGAAGCGGAGCCGACTCTCCCGAGGAACACTCAATGAGCACTACATCGCCTGGCAGCACACGGACCACCGTGGAGGCCAGCAACGCATTGGAAACGGCCATGCAGGCAGCAAGGCGCGGCATGACCGAGATGACCGGCACCACACAGGAGTTCCAGCGGCAGCTGGAGAAGATCAACACGGTGCAGCAGGCCTTCAATGCCGTGCTGACCACCAGCGCATCATTGGTCACCGCACTGTCCACGCAGCTGACCGCCCTGAACACGCAGCTGCAGGCGGCGGCGAAGGCAGGAACAACCGCAGCGGGCGCGGACGCCGGCAAGGCTGCAAAGAAGGAAGAGAAGGCCCAACAGGACGACAAGGGCTTGGCAGGCATCCGCAAGGGCCTGGGCGGCGCGCTCGGCGACTATATCGGCAAGACCGAAAACACCGCCACGGCTGCCAAGAAAGCCTTCGACAAAGCATTCACCGGCGCCGACGAAGCGTTGAGGAGCTTCGTGACCACCGGCAAGTCCAAGTACAAGGAACTGGCCCAGTCCATCCTGTCCGACCTCAAGATGATCGCCGCACAGCAGGCACTGGTCTGGGGGGCGAGGAAGATCGCCGGCTTGATGGGGGTCGACCTGACGCCCAAGGATGCAGCGACGGACGCGGCGGCGGTGGCTGCAGGCGTGGCGACTGCCAAGGACGCCAAGGCCGGTGATGCCAAGGCGGGCGAAACCAAGGACGCCAAGGACACCAAGGGCACCACAGGACTTTCGGGGTTCCGCAAGGGCTTCGGCAGCGCGCTCGGCGAGTACATGGAAAAGACCGAGAACTCCGCCAAGTCCACCCAGGATGCCTTTTCCAAGGCGTTCACCGGCGCAGAGGCGGCACTGCAGAGCTTCGTGAAGACGGGCAAGTCCAACTACAAGGATCTGGCCAAGTCGATCATCGCCGATCTAAAGATGATCGCCATCCAACAGGCAATCGTCTGGGGCGTCAAAAAGATCGCGGGCCTGTTCGGATATGGCACGGGGGTGGAGGCCAACGCCAACGGTGGCGTCTACCAGTCGCCGAGCCTGTCGGCCTATTCCGGCGGTGTCTACAACACTCCGCAGCTGTTCGCCTTCGCCAAGGGCGCCGGCGTGTTCGGCGAAGCGGGACCGGAAGCGATCATGCCGCTGCGGCGCGGGCCGGACGGCCGCCTGGGTGTGGCCGCGCACGGTGGCGGGGGTGGTGGCGGAGTGGGAGTCAGCATCCGCATCGACAACAACGGTGGCAAGGAAGTCACCACCAACGAAAGCATGCTGCAGCAGTTCGGCAACGAAATCGGCCAGTTCGTGGAACGCAAGTACCGCGAGCTGCAGAGTCGTGACCTGAAGGCAGGTGGTGTGCTCAGCAGGAGTGCCATGCAATGACCGACACCTTCACCTGGCCGGCAACCAGCCAGAGTACTGGAACCACCACCGCCGCAGTGAAGCGCGCGAAGTTCGGAGATGGCTATGCGCAGGCCGCTGCCGATGGCCTGAACGCCACTTCACGCAGTTACCAGCTGCAGTTCGTCGGCAACCGCAAAACGATCAACGAGATCGTGACCTTCCTGGATGGTCATGCCGGCCGCAGCTTCCTGTGGAAAGGGCCACTGGGGCAGGGGCTGTACATGTGTGATTCCTACACCGACAGCCATCTCGGCGGCCAGGTATCGACCATCACCGCCACCTTCGAGCAGACCTTCCACGCGTAGGCATGAGCATGGATCTTCAACGGATCGACCTGGATACCATCCAGCCCAACGGAAAGCGTGGGGAGACCCAGCGGCCGGCCTTCACCAAGATCAACCAGAACTTCCAGCAGGTTGGCCAGGCAGTCGACGGCCTGCCCGGGCAGCTCGCCGATACCATGATGCGCGCGCCGGCACGGCGCAATCGCCTGATCAATGGCAATTTCGACATCTGGCAGCGCGGCAGCAGCTTCGGCATCTCCGGGAACTACACAGCCGACCGATGGTTCCTGCAGATGGGCAACGTCGAAGACGCCGTGTTCAAGCGCAATCCCGCAGCGGCAGGCGACAACAACTTCCCGTTCAGCACCTTCACGTTGTCGGTCAGTTCGAGTGGCAATACGGATGGCACAAACCACTTCTTTGTCTTCGAGCAGCGCGTGGAAGACGTCCGCAACTTCGCGGGCGTGGAGAGCACCGTTTCGTTCCTGGTGTTCAACGCCGGCGCCGCCGGGCGGAAGATCGCCCTTGAATTCGCCCAGACCTTTGGCGCGGGGGGAAGCACGCCTGTGCTGGGAATCGCGCCGGAGGTGGTCGAGCTGGCCTCCGGCCTGAACCGGATCCGCAGGACGGTGACCCTGCCTTCCATCTCAGGGAAGGCACTGTCCGGTGACGGTGCGGCCGTGGTCTGCATATGGGTAACGGCGGGCACGCAGTTCGCCAGCCGCACCGCAGGACTGGGCGCGCAACAGGGCCAGCTGTACTTCGGAGAGTTCCAGTGGGAGGCGGGCCCGCTCGCGACGCCGTTCGAGTGGAGGCCGAAGGGGGAAGAGCTGCGGCTGTGCCAACGCTACTACCAGGTGGATGCCACTGGCGTGCCGTTCGACGGTGGATCGCGCTTCAACGCTGGCGTGGGCCTGATTCGGGGCGACAACGCGGTGTACCTCACCTACCGATTCAATCAGCGAATGCGGTCGGTACCCGCGGTCGCCTTCTCGAACCCATCGCAATGGCGGCTGCTCACGGGAGACGGTGCAACCAGCCTGACAGCGCTCAGTGCGGCGGAAGTTACGTCGACCCGCATGACCATCATCGGTGCGCTGAACACTGCCGCAGCGGGTCAGGCCGGCATCCTGCAGAGCGGAGATTCGGCAGCGGAGGGCACTGGATTGACCATGGATGCCGAAATCTGAGGTCCGCGGGAGGGCTGGAGAGCGTTCCTTCGCAACCGAAACCATCAAGGAAACAGCACAAATGCCACGAAAGATCATCGACCTCGATTCCGTTCAACCGAACGGAAAGCGGGGTGAAACACAGCGCCCGGCGTTTACCAAGATCAACGAGAATTTCGCCGAGGTCTACGACGCGTTGACCGAGGTCGCGAAGATCCCGGAAACCGTGGCGAATGCCATCACCGAGCGCGTTCCAGGCAGGAATCTGCTCATCAATGGCGCCCTGCAGTTCTGGCAACGCCGTACATCTGGTCGTGTCGGCACTGGGTCGGGGACGCTGGGCGCGGAAGTGTTCTTCGCCGACCGTTTCACGAACTCGGCGCTGGTCTGCAACCACGACGTGCAGCGCGTGGCGTACGACGGGCAGGCCGGATTTCCGGAAGACACACGGTCGATTCTGGTCTGCACCGTATCCGATGCCATCGCCAGAAGTGGCGCCTGGATGGGGCAGAAGATCGAGGGTGTCCGCAGTGCAAGTGGAGACATCACGATCTCGGTATGGGCGAACTCTGATGCGCCCGGTCGCAGTGTGGGCGTGCGTGTCATCCAGGATTTCGGAACCGGAGGCTCACCCTCGCCGCAGGTGGTGCTGGAAGCCGGTGTGCTCACACTGGGCACCACCGCCAAACGTCACAGCATCACGGTGACGTTGCCGAGTACCCGGGGAAAGGTGCTCGGCAGCAACGGCAACGACCACCTCTACGTAGTGTTCGACCTGTGCGGTGCTGGTCAGAAGGGCGAGCTGGTGGCACAGAACGGCTCGTTCGGCTTTACCCAGTTCCAGGTCGAATCGGGCCGCGCAGCGACATGCTTCGACTGGCGGCCGCCAGGTGTGGAACTGGCGTTGTGCCAGCGCTACTACGAGAAGAGCTACAACCTCGACATCGTACCCAACACGGCGCACAACGAAGGGCGCGAGGCATTCTCGATCAACTCACCGGGAATGGCGCATTACCAGAGCGTGCGATTCCAGACGGCAAAGCGTGCCCATCCCTACGTGATGATCATCTCGGCCGACAACATCCAGCAGGATGGACACATCGCGGAAGACAACATCTCCCGCGTGCCCTGCCTGGTCAACTACGCCTCGCCTTCCGGGTACGAAGTCAGCTGGACCAACAATCCAGGCCGCTGGGGCGGCTGGTGGCATTGGTGGGCCGACGCCGAGCTTTGATGGGGCGCCCGCAGGGAACAGGACGACAGCAATGACGAGAAAAATCATCGACCTCGATTCCGTTCAGCCGAACGGAATGCGGGGCGAAACCCAGCGCCCGGCGTTTACCAAGATCAACGACAACTTCGCCGAAGTGTATGGCGCGCTGGATTCGCTGGAAAGCGCATTGCAGAGCGCGGCTCCAGGCAGGAACCGCCTGATCAACGGCAACTTCGATTTCTGGCAGCGGGCCACCACTGGCACCACCCAAGGCGGCGAGATCTATGTGGCCGATCGTTGGACCGTGGCAGCGCTGAGCTGCACGCATACCGCAAATCGCGGGGCCAATCTTCCTGCCGGCGGAGCCGCGCCGGAATCGCGCCGTTTCCTCAACAGCGTTGTCTCCAAGGTCAGTGCTGGCAGCAGCGCCTATGTCGCACAGAAGGTCGAAGGGGTCGCCACGCTGTCCGACGGCGAAGTGGTGGTTTCCGGCTTCGCCTATGGCCCGCCAGGGAAACGCATCGGTGTTCGTCTCATCCAGCACTTTGGCACCGGTGGTTCGCCGTCCGCCGCGGTCAGCGTAGAGCTGGGAACCGTGGCGGTCACCGCCGCATCCTGGACCTATTTCCAGCTCAGTGCGCGACTGCCATCGGTGAAGGGGAAGACGCTGGGCAGCAATGCCGACAGCGATTTCCTGTGGCTGGTGGTGGATCTGTGCGCCGATGCCTATGGCGGTGTCATCTCCGGTCAGAGCGGAGAGTTCGGCCTTGCGATGATGCAGCTGGAGCGCGGCGACAGGGCAACGGCATTCGACCTGCGCCCGCTGGCCCACGAGCTGCAGCTGTGCCAGCGCTACTACGAGAAGAGCTACAACCTGGATGTGCCGCCTGGCACGGCCGATGGCATCGGACGCGACAACCAGTTCTACGACCGCAGTGTCGGCGTTGGCAGCACCTCGCAAATCCGGTGTCGCGTCCCCAAGCGGGCCATCCCAGCCTACACGGTCTACAGCGATGTGAACGGGCAGGCAGGGCGCATATCCGGCGCAAGCGGCGGCATCGGCACGGTGACATCCATCGTATATGCCGGCCAGTCCGGCGCACAGGTCAATTACCAATCCGCCGCAGGCAACTGGGGCTCCTCCTTCCATTGGACCGCCGACGCGGAGCTATGACATGTATCAACTGACCGAAGAGATCGACACCATCAAGTGCCTGCAGACCGGCGCCTTCATTCCACGTGGCCACCGTCTGTGGAATGACTATGAAGCCTGGTGTACGGCAGGCAATGAGCCGGAGCCGGTACCGCCGCTGTTCGTACCCGGCTCGGCGCAGTTCCATCGCTTCATCCGCGGAAAGGCGTGGGAGTGGATGGCCCAGTGTGCCCGCGATCGCGGCTATGACAGCATCGAGAGTTGCTGCAGCTACGCGGGCAGTGCGGTGCCGCGCTATGCGCAGGACGCCATCGCCATGATTGCCTGGCGCGACGGGGTCAACCTCGCATTGGAGACTATTGAGTCCACCGCCGAGGAGACCGCGCCGGACTGGCGGCAGGTCCAGGCGCAACTGCCGCAGCCGGATGCATTCGGCTGGCCTGCCGAGCAGGCGCCGGAAATCATCGGCGGCTGAGGAGGACGACGCATGGCACGACGCACAATCGACCTTGATACCGTGCAGCCGAACGGAAAGCGGGGTGAGACGCAACGGCCGGCCTTCACCAAGGTCAATGAGAACTTCGCCGATCTCTACACGGATCTGGATGAACTCGAAACCACGGTGCAGGATCTCCGGCGCAGGCAGAACGGCCGGAACCGGCTGATCAACGGTGACTTCAGGTTCTGGCAACGGGGCAGCAGCCGCACTGTGGTGTCGCCTCTGGCGGTGTATGTTCCCGATCGCTTCCAGGTGGTATGCACCGGGGCGGGGCAGGTCGCGGTGTCACGCCGCAGCTTCGATGCCCCGGCATTCGGGGTCACGGGATTCATGAACTGCGATCTCACCGGATCGACGGCCGCGACCGAGGCGTTCGTCACCCAGCCGGTGGAAGGCGTGCAGACGCTGGCGGGAAGTACCGTGACGCTGAGCATGCAGGCATGGGCCGCGACGCCGGGCTGCCGCATCGGCGTTCGCTTCATCCAGACGTTTGGTACCAATGGGTCTCCGGATGTGACGGTCCGGGCAGGCGTCCAGGAGATCGGCACCGCGGCCGCGCTCAGGTACTTCACCGTCGAGTTGCCATCCATTGCTGGCAAGACCGTGGGAGCCAACAGCAAGCTGCACGTCATCGTCGACTTTGCGACACCCGGTGGTTATGGCGGACAGCTTGTCGGCCAGTCTGGGTCCTTCTCGCTGACCTGCATGCAGTTGGAGAAGGGGGCGACACCTACCGACTACGACATGCGTGATGACGCAACCGAGTTGATGCTGTGCCAGCGGTACTACGAGAAGAGCTTCCCGCTGGAACAGGCACCGCAGCTTGGCATGCCGTCACCGCAGGGCGTCGCCGCCGCGTTCCAGGCAGGCCTGGCGCGCAGTGAGCAGATCTCCTTCAAGGTCGCCAAACGCACTGTGCCCGCACTCACGCTCTACTCCAATAGTGAAGTGGCGCCGGCCCTCGGCTACTGGTCGTTGTTCAACGGCAACGGGTGGTCACGCGGAATGGCTGTCCCGCTGTTCCTTCGTCCCGATGGATTCACGCTTCAGCTTGATTTCGGTTCTGGCCTGACGCCGTTCTATGCCTATCTGGTGGGCGGCAACTGGGCGGCTGACGCCGAGATCTGACCTTGGCCGTCAACACCGGCGCACGCAGCGAGGACTGCACATGACACGAAGAATCATCGACCTGGACACCGTCCAGCCCAACGGCAAACGAGGTGAGACCCAGCGGCCGGCATTCACCAAGATCAACGACAACTTCGCCGAGATCTACGCTGGTCTGGACGACGCGCAATCGGCGCTCATGCATCTGGAAGGCCGCATGGCCGGAAGGAACCCGCTCATCAACGGCGACTTCCGGTTCTGGCAGCGCGGTGCAGTGTTCCCTGCATCCACGGGCTCTCGCTACATCGCTGACCGCTGGGCGGTCAATGCCATCGGCACCAGGGTGGCTGCCTCACGCGAGGATGTGCCTCCAGGCGGCGGCCAGGGAGGGCGCCTGCTGGCTGGGTCGCGCCACCTGCTTCGGCTGGAGGTGCAGAGCGTTGCCGGTGCCGGCAACATGGCGCTGGTCCAACAGCGCATCGAGGATGTCCGGACACTGGCCGGGCGCACCGTCACGATCAGTTTCAAGGCGCGCGCCTCGGTGGACGACTTCCGCATCGGCGTGGAGTTGCAGCAGTCCTACGGAACGGGTGGGTCTACCGCGCGCGACAGCATCGGCGCCTCGGTCGTGCTCGATACGCTGTGGCGATGGCACCAGGTCACCGTGGAAGTTCCCGGTCTTGCCGGCAAGACGCTGGGCCCGGACAGCTACCTGCAACTGAGCTTCTGGCTGGACGCAGGTGCCGATTTCGGCGGCCGCGCGTTCGCCGCCGGGCAGAAGAGCGGCAGCGTGCAAGTGGCCGAAGTGCAGATCGAAGAAGGCGATACCGCCACCGACTTCGACCGCCGGTCCGAAGCACTGGAGCTGCTGTTGTGCCAGCGCTACTACGAGACGGTGGATGTAAACCGGATCATCGGCATCACCTACACCGCCAACGGCGACACGCGAGCGTGCATCCCGTTCAAGGTGCGCAAACGCTCAGCACCCAGAATCTCCTCGCCGTCCACCGCGCTGAACCTGGTGGGCTTCGGCAATGCCGGCAACCTGGTCAACTTCGACGGCGGAGCGCCCAGCTGGCAGTCCACGGTTGACGCGGCAGTCATCGCCTCGATGCCGAACAACATGCAGCTCTGGGGCGCGGTGGTGGTGTGGTCGACCACCTCGCAGGTGCTGGTCCAGGCCGATGCGGAGCTCTGAGCCATGACAACCCCCGCTCCGCAGGCGCCAAAGCACGCCTGCTTCACCACCACTGCCTCGCTGCGCCCAGGCCACCACGTCATCGTGCCGTGCGGCCAGGAACGGTACCCCGTACCACCCCCTCTTCCCAATGCCGCACAGGAGAACACCCCATGATCACCGCCGATGCCCAGCAGCTTGAGCCGGGTGGCCGCATCACCGTCTATGAACTTGACGCCAGCAGTTTCGGCGCCGACAAGCTCTTCTTCCACGCGCACCTGCAGAGTGGCCTCATCTGGTGGCAGGGCCAGGAATATGGCCCCTGGCCGATCGAGGCCAGCGGCTTCGAGCGCACCAGCGACCAGCCGCCGAACCCGCGCCTGCGCGTGAGCAACATCGATGGCCGCATCACCGCCATGTGCCTGTTGTTCGATGACCTGGTCGGTGCACGCATCATCCGCCGGCAGACGCTGGCCAAGTACCTGGATGCCGCCAACTTCGAGGAAGGCAATCCCAGCGCGGATCCTGGCGAGCACTTCCCTGATGAAGTCTGGTTCATCGAGCGCAAGATCGGTGAGGACAAGCAGATGGTCGAGTTCGAGCTGACCACCGCGATCGATCTCAATGGGCAGCAGCTGCCGGGCAGGCAGATCATCGCCGGCATGTGTGGCTGGCTGGTGCGTGGCGGCTATCGCGGCGCGTACTGCGGCTACAACGGTCCAGCGGTGGCCGACAGCGACGACGTCGCCACCGATGATCCGGCGCGTGACCAGTGCGGCGGTCGGGTACGCAGCTGCAAGCTGCGCTTCGGCCAGGACAAGCCGCTGCCCTATGGCGGCTTCCCCGCCGCGGGCCTGTTGCGCTCCTGATCGATCCCCTCCCGATTCCACTTTCCAGGCCCGCCCGCGCGGGCCTTTTTCATGGGTGAAACATGCAACCGACAACCCTGCAGGCCATCCAGGCGCACGCCGTGGCCGAGTACCCGCGCGAATGCTGCGGGCTGATCGTGGCCATTGAAGGCCACGAACGCTATCTTCCCTGCCGCAACGTGGCCGCCACGCCCAGCGAGCATTTCCGCCTGCCCGCTGAGGACTATGCCGTGGCCGAGGACAAGGGCGAGGTGCTGGCTCTGGTGCACAGCCATCCCGATGCCGCCGCAACGCCGTCCGACGCCGATCGGGTCATGTGCGAGCGCAGCGGGCTGACCTGGCACATCGTCAGCGTCGGCCAGGTAACAGGCGAGGCACCGCTGTGCGGTGATCTGCAGACCCTGCATCCCACGGGCTACATGGCACCGTTGGTCGGTCGCCAGTTCGCCCACGGTGTGCTGGACTGCTACAGCCTGGTCCGCGATTTCCACGCACGCGAACTGGGCATCCCGCTGTCCGAGTACGAACGCCAGGACGACTGGTGGAGCCACGGCCAGGACCTGTACAGCCTTGAACGGCTGCACGCCGAGGGCTTCGACCTGATCGAGGGCGAGCCGCAGCGGGGCGACATGATCCTGATGCAGATCCGCTCGCCGGTCACCAACCACGCGGGCATCTACCTCGGCGACGGGCAGATGCTGCATCACCTGCATGGCCGCCTGTCCGAGACCGTACCGTACGGCGGCATGTGGGCCGAGCGCACCCGTTGCATCGTCCGCCATCGCGAGGTGCGCCATGACTGACCGTCTTCGTACGATCCGCCTGTACGGCAAGCTGGGTGCGCGCTTTGGGCGCAGGTTCCGGCTGGCGGTGAACAGCCCGGCCGAGGCGGTGCATGCGCTGTGCACGATGTTGCCGGGATTCCAGCAGTACCTGATGGGCGCAAAGGCCAAGGGCATGGAGTTTGCCGTGTTCAACGGGCGGCAGAACCTGTCGCGGGATCAGCTGCACGACCCGCCGGGACAGGATGACATCCGCATCGCGCCGGTGCTGGTGGGCAGCAAGCGGGGCGGTGTACTGCAAACCATCATTGGCATCGTGCTGATCGTTGTGGGGAGCTACACATCTTGGGCTGGCGGAGCTGCACTGGTATCAACCGGCGTCAGCATGGTGGTTGGCGGGATCACCCAGATGCTCTCCCCCCAGCCGAAAGGCCTGGGCGCCAAAGACACACCCGAAAACGCACCCAGCTACAGCATGAACGGCACCGTCAACACGCAGGCGCAAGGCAACCCCGTGCCGGTCGCCTATGGCGGCCATGACACCAAGGGCATGTTCATCGGCTCGGCCGTGATCAGCGGCGGCATCCTG
Organism: Stenotrophomonas sp. YJH_SMC_82; assembly: GCF_059368875.1. NCBI lineage: Bacteria > Pseudomonadati > Pseudomonadota > Gammaproteobacteria > Lysobacterales > Lysobacteraceae > Stenotrophomonas > Stenotrophomonas sp. YJH_SMC_82. The sequence goes on along the minus strand of NZ_JCAFSE010000005.1, from coordinate 90,200 downwards.
GCGGAGGACCAGTTTTGAATCAGACCACTCATCCCACGCCGCGCACGCGTGGCGCAGCCACGCCAGTGCTGGCGGGTGCCAAGAAGGGCGCGAGCAACGCCCGAACCCCGGTCGAAACCGCCGACAGCCTGCACTCGATGGCGGTGGCCCGCATCATCGACCTCGCCAGCGAGGGCGAGATCCGTGGCCTGGTCGCCGGCAAGCAGTCGATCTACCTGGACCAGGTGCCGATCGAGAATCCGGACGGCACGCTGAACTTCTCCGGCGTGGACGTGCAGACGCGTTCCGGCACCCAGGACCAGGACCACATCAGCGGCTTCCCCTCCATCGAGAACGAAGTCGGGGTCAACGTCGAGCTGCGCAGCGATGCGCCGGTGGTGCGCACCGTATCGGGTGCCGATCTGTCAGCCGTCCGTATCCGCTTTGCGGTGCCGGCGTTGCAGAAGACCAACACCGAGAACGGTGATACCGAAGGCTACCGGATCATGTACGCGGTGGATCTGTCCACCGACGGCGGCCCGTTCAGCACGGTGCTGACCGATGCCTTCAGCGGCAAGACCACCAGCCAGTACGAGCGCAGCCGCCGCATCGATCTGCCTGCCGGCAGCCAGTGGCAGGTGCGCATCCGCCGGCTGACCGCCAACGCCAACAGCAGCACCATCGCCGATACCATCAACGTGCTGTCGATGACCGAGATCATCGATGCCAAGCTGCGCTATCCGAACTGTGCGCTGGCGGCGGTGCAGGTTGATGCCAGCCAGTTCCAGAACATTCCCACCCGGTCCTACCAGCTGTGGGGCCGCATCGTACGCATCCCCTCCAACTACGATCCGCTCAGCCGTCTCTACAGCGGTGTGTGGGACGGTACCTTCAAGAGTGGCTGGACCAACAATCCGGCCTGGGTGTTCTTCGACATCGTCACCAACGATCGCTTCGGCCTGGGCCATCGTGTTCCGCTGGACTGGGTGGACAAGTGGCGGCTGTACCAGATCGCGCGCTACTGCGATGAACTGGTCAGCGATGGCCAGGGCGGCAAGGAGCCGCGCTTCACCTGCAGCCTGTATCTGCAGACTCGCGCCGAGGCCTACCGCGTGCTGCAGGACATCGCCACCATGTTCCGCGGCATCAGCTTCTATGCGGCGGGGCAGGTGATGGCCTCGGCCGACATGCCCAAGGACCCGGTGCTGACCTACAGCCAGGCCAACGTCATCGAAGGGCGCTTCCACTATGCCGGCAGCAGCCGAACGGCGCGGCACACGGTGGCCCTGGTGTCGTGGATCGATCCGGACGACTTCGGCCGGCAGAAGGTCGAAGTGGTGCAGCACCTGCCTGGCGTGGCCCGCTACGGCATCAACCAGACCGAAGTGACGGCGGTGGGCTGCCACTCACGTTCGCAGGCGCAGCGCGTGGGCAACCACATCCTGCATACCGAGATGCTGGAAACCGAGACGATCAGCTTCTCGGTGGGCCTGGATGCGCTGGGCTGCATGCCCGGTGATGTGATCCAGGTGGCCGACCCGAACCGCGCCGGCCGCCGCAATGCGGGCCGCATCCGTAGTGCGGGCACGCGCAGCCTGGTGCTGGACCGCATGCCGGAACAGATCGCGGCCGGTGACACCCTGCGTGCCACCCTGCCCAGCGGGCAGACCGAAGCACGCACGGTGCAGTCGGTGGACGGCGAGACGGTGACCGTCAGCGCGCCCTGGTCGGCGGTGCCGGTGGCGCAGTCGGTCTGGGCATTGGAATCGCCGGAGCTGGCCCTGCAGCACTATCGCGTGCTGTCGATCAGCGAAGGCGAGGACCTGACCTATCAGATCACCGCGCTCAAGCACGTGCCGGGCAAGTACGCCGCCATCGACGACGGCACGCGCCTGGAGCAGCCGCCGATCAGCATCATCCCGCCCAGCGTGCAGCCGGCACCGGCCAACGTGCGGATGGCCTCGCATGTGGTGGTCGACCAGGGCATCGCTACCTCCGTGCTCACGATCGAGTGGGATGCTGCGGACAAGGCGATCGGTTATGACGTGGAATGGCGCCGTGGCGATCTCAACTGGGTCCGCGCTGGTCGCGTCGGGACGCAAAGCCTGGAAGTGCGGGGCGTCTACGCAGGCGAGTATCTGGCCCGCGTACGCGCGGTCAATGCGCTGGGCGCGGTGTCGCAGCCGACGCTCAGCGCGCTCACCACCATTGAAGGCAAGACGACGCCGCCCCCCTCGCTGGCATCGTTGACCAGCACTGCCCGCCCCTTCGGCATCGCACTGTCCTGGGGCTTCCCCGCAGGTGCAACCGATACCGAACGGACCGAACTCTGGTACAGCACTGGCCCCAATCGCGAGAGCGCGATCAAGCTGGGCGACTTCGCCTACCCGCAGGCCCAGCACCAGATGAACGGCCTGGCCGCTGGCGCGCGCTTCTGGTTCTGGGGACGGCTGGTGGATCGAAGTGGCAACATCGGCCCGTGGTATCCGGCGCAAGCCGGGGTGATGGGTGAGTCCAGCAGCAACCCGGATGACTACGACGCCTACTTCGCCGGCCGCATCAACGAAAGCGCGCTGGGTCAACAGCTGAAGGGCAAGATCGAGCGCGTCACCGAAGTGCTGCCGCTGGTCTGGGATGCCTCGGCAATCTACACCCCGGGCCAGACCGTCATCCACGACGGCCGGATCTGGAGCTGGCAGGGCGCCGCTGCAGGCAACGAGACGCCGCCGGGCAGCCACTGGAAGAGCATCGGCGACGCGATCGCCGAGGCGGGCGCCATCGTCGGCCGTGTCGACCAGCTGGAAATGGACGTGACCGACGTCGATGGCAAGGTGGCTGCGCAGGGGCAGAAGGTCGATGGCCTGTTCGCCCAGGTCAGCGACCACAGTGCCGGCGAGGAGGACTACAACGTCGGCGAGAACGATGTCAGCGCCGGCGCCATCACCGTCTACAGCGTGATGGCCGAGAAGGACGCGGCACTGGCCAAGCGCGTGGACACGGTCGAAGCGTCCATCGAAGGTGTTCCAGGCAAGATCGAGGGCGTCAGCGCCGCGGTCCAGCAGGTCTCGCAGGCCGTGGTCAACCTGGATGGCAAGGTCAGCGCGACCTATACGGTCAAGGCGCAGATCACCAGCGCCGGGCAGATCTACATGGCCGGCATGGGTCTGGGCGTGGAGCAGCAGCCAGATGGCAGCTACCAGAGCCAGATCCTGATGCAGGCCGATCGCTTCGCGCTGATCAACGAGAGAAATGGACAGATCACCACGCCCTTCGTGGTCGAGAACGGCCAGACCTTCATCAGTCAGGCATTGATCGGGAACGGCAGGATCCAGAACGCGATGATCGGTGATTTCATCCAGTCCAACGCGGTGGGTGCGAGAGGGCAGCCACGCTGGCGGTTGGACAAGAGCGGCGCGATGACGATGACCGGCCCCGACAATGGTGGCTATCTGACCATCGTCAACAACGTGATCCAGGTATTTGATGCAGCAGGAACGCTGCGCGTGCAGATGGGGGTGTGGTAATGCCAGTCGGAATCCAGGTTTTCAATGCGGATGGCAGTCTAGGCTATGACCCGCAAGGCAGGTTGTTCCGCGTGCTTGCAAGCATCCAGTACAGCACGGTCGACGGCAGCGCAGCCTTCTCCCGGCAACCGGAAGATACCGATCTGACGGCGGTTGCTCGCGGCAGGTATGCCCCGGACTTCTCCATCGACGTGGCCTCCGGCATCGTCAGCTGGCGTCACGTCAATGTTCCCGCCAAGGACCGCTATCCCGGCATCGTCGAAATATGGGCCCGCTGATATGACTGCAGGAATCAAGATCATCAATGACTGGGGCACCGTACTGATCGACGATGCCTTCCCGACACTCGCCATGCTGGCTCAAGGCACTACCACGCTGGATGGCGAAGGAAGCAGGTACATCGGCAACCATGCCGGCATGGTTGCCGTGCGTTCGACCTCGGTGGTTGGAAGCCAGTACTACAATCAGATCGACGGCTATTCGGCTGGGCTGTATCTGTTTGGTCCGCCCGGCGCAGTGGTGCAGTGGTATGTGTACGCGCCACCGCAGGAGCCACCAAGCAATTTTGGACTGATCATCCGTGACGGTGCCGGCCGCCTGATGTTCGACGCAGGCCGGAAAGCCGCGCGGGTGGCTGGCCTTCGTTCTGCGTCGACACGGCCTGGCTGGCAGGGGAGCGCCCAGTTTGATCCTGGACGTGCCTGGGCAGTGATGCCCCTGGTTCACGCGTACGATTCGGCGAACACGTTCCAGCGATGGGGCGATCCGCAGGAATACCTGCAACACGAGGACGTAAGTGTTTCCGGAGGGGCGGTCAACGGTGGAACCATCACGTTCGGGATGACGCAGACGGCGCGGCGTACCTACGGCCCCTACTACGGACTACCTCTACCCACCCGGTTCACCTATACCGGGAACAATGCAGCCCTCGCGGTGCTTGATGTAACCGGCTACTAGTGTCGGCCATGCTGGCCGAGATCGGCCTGCTCGAGTTGATCGAACAGGTGGGCGGGGGCGGCGGCGGGCACTGACGCTTCCGCGTTCGCGTCTGAGACGACGCGCACGCATTCTGAAGCCGGTCAGGCACCTGAAACCGTCGCTGTCGTAGCATTGCCCGCGTGATGGGGCCGATGGACGGCCCCGCGTTGACGGGCCACGTGCCTGGATGCCAAGGAGATGCAAGCAATGCAGGGAACAAACCACCTTCCAGCGGCCCCCCGCGAAACGTTCGGCAGGGCCGGGGCCACCGCGCTTGCGCTGGCCCTGGGCCTCAGCCTGGCAGCATGCCAGGCCAAGAGCCCGGAGGCGGATACGGCAGTTGCCCCCGCCGCCGCCGCGCCCGCCACCGCATCGCCGCCCGCCACTGCAGAGCCTGCACGCGCCGCACCTGCCACGACAGCGGCCGATGCCGATGATCAGGACATGCCGCCGCAGCGCCCGGATGATTCCTACAACAAAGCCACGCTGCGGCCGCAGTACGCCACGTGCGTGAACTCCAGCGGCGGCGAGACCCCCGCACTGCAGGCGTGTGGCGATGAGGAGCTTGCCTGGCAGGAGCAGCGACTCGAGCAGGCCTTCATGAAGATCGTCGACGGTCCCGATGGCAAGGACAAGGATAGGCTGATGGACGAGCAGGCCGCCTACATGTCCGATACCAATCGCTACTGCAGCTGGAACCCTGCCGAAGACGGGCAGGGGCAGATGCTGGACGCGCAGTCCTGCCGGATCAATCGCACCGCCAACCGTGCCGACGTGCTGCAGGCACTGACCTCGAAGTAATTCCCCCGCAAAGGAGTGCAGGAAAATGGATGTTGTGACCCAGGCAAAGCAGGCAATGGACAACTGGCATCGCGGCCAGACGTCGGCGCATTTCGAAACCGGAGGTCGCGGCCCCGGCCACGTTTCCACCGGCAGGGGCGACCATGGCGGCGTGTCGTATGGCAGTTACCAGTACGCCACCAACGTTGGCGGCGTGGATGAGTACGTCGCCGCCTCGCGCTATGGCAACCGCTTCAACGGCCTGCAGGCAGGAACCCCGGCCTTCACCGAACGCTGGAAGGAAGTGGCGGCCGCCGATCCGGCAGGGTTTGCCAGGGACCAGCACGACTTCATCCAGCACAAGTACTACGACGTGCAGATGGGCCGCCTGAAGGATGTGGGCATCGATCTCTCCGGCCGTGGTGCGGCCGTGCAGGATGCGCTGTGGAGCACCTCGGTGCAGTACCGCGGCATGACCCGGTCGGTGTTCCAGAAGGGCCTGCAGCAGGCCTATGGCGAAGACTTCAAGCTGACTGAGCTGAGTGACGAGCAGATCGTCCGCGCGGTGCAGGACTACAAGCACGCCAATGTGCAGGTGCACTTCCAGAGCTCGCCCACCCTGTGGGATTCGCTGCGTGATCGTGCGCTCACCGAGAAGACCGCACTGGTCGGGCTGGCGCGCTACGACCAGGTCAACCACAACCCCGAGGCTTACCGGGGCAAGGATTACCAGCAGGTGTTCGGTGAACCTGAGCCCGGCCAGCGCGGCCAGCGTGCGGCGGCATCGGCGATGGCCGACGGCGTGCTGGCACCCGGCGAGCGTGGTACCGAGGTCCAGACCCTGCAGGCCAAGCTGATCCAGGCCGGCCATAGCGGTCGCAACGGGCAACCGCTGACAGCCGATAGCCACTACGGTGCCAATACCGAGCATGCAGTGCGCGAGTTCCAGCAGGCGCATGGACTGACCGTCGATGGCAAGGCCGGCCGGCAGACCCTGCAGGCCCTGGATACGGCGGTACGCGAGCACACGCCGGCGCAGCCTGTGGCACCGGCCACGCCTGCACCGGTCACTCCTGCTGCGGCACCCGCACCCGCGACTGCGCGGGAAGCCGATGCCGCCGCCGCGCCCGGTGGCCAGCGCATCGTCGTGGTCGAACCCTTTGGCAACGGCAGCAGCAACCGCACACTGCGCCATGGCACCAGTGGCGAGGATGCCTATCGCGAACTGAAGATCCATCACCCCAACACCAATGCCGAGGCCGTGCGCACCGGCAATGCCGCCAAGGCTGACCGCCCGTCGGCCATGGTCGAGGGCGAACTGGAAACGGTACGGACCCGCGGTGATCGCAACGGCATCCCGCTGGTGCACAAGGATCTGATCCTGAGCAATGCGCGCGGCGATCGGGAGGTGATGATTCCCAATCCGGTCGCCGGGTATGTCCAGGTCAACAATGACAAGTGGAATTCGATCAGCATCTGGAGCCATCCGGCCGGGCATCCGCAGCGCGAACTGGTCGGGCAGGTGCTGCACGGTGCGCGTGGAACCACCCCTTACAAGACCGGTGATTTCGTCGAGTACGGTGCGCCGTTGATCCGCCAGTCCGATGCCGGTACCCCGGGTGCCGTGCACGCTCATATCGAGCTCGAGCCCGATCAGTACCGCAGGTTCCTGGGTGACATGCTCAACGACCGCATCACCCTGGGCGGCAAGGTCCACGCGCAGGGCCCTGAGGCCGCGCAGGCCGCACGCAGTGCACAGCAGGCGCCGATGGCCGATGGCGTGCTGAAGCAGGGCGAGCGCGGCGATGAGGTCAAGGCCCTGCAGGGCAAGCTGGCGGCGCTGGGCTACGCCGGGGCCGACGGCAAGCCGCTGCACGCCGATGGCGTGTATGGCAAGGACACCTTTGCAGCGGTCAAGCAGTTCCAGGCCAACAATGGCCTGGACGACGATGGCAAGGCCGGCCGCAGGACCCTGGCGCAGGTCGATGCCCCCAACGCGGTGAAGGCCGGTATCGCGCCGGCGGCACCGGCCCAGGCCGAACCTGCAGCGCCGGCCAGCATGCGCGACGCCGGGCATGCCGACAACGCGCGCTTCGGCCAGGCTTTGGAGAAGCTGCAGGCGCTCGAACAGCAGCGCGCCCAGGCCGGCCTGAAGCCGCTGTTCGCCAACCCGCAGGAAGCCGAACGAGCGGCTGGCCAGCTGGCCTACGAAAGCAAGGTGTCCGGCATGCGCCAGATCGACCATGTCGTGGCCCGCCCGGACGGCACCGGCCTGTTCGCGGTGCAGGGCGAGCTGGGTGACCCGGCAGCGCAGCGGACCTTTGTCGACCGCCAGCAGGCGGTGTCGCACTCGGTCGAGGCCAGCAGCCGGCAGAGCGAAGCGCTGGACAGTCAGTTCAACCAGCGTGCGCAGGAACAGCAGCAGGAACACGTTCGCAACCGCGGGTTGTAAGCCACGCGGTGTCCCCGGGGCCGGTCGAGCGGCCAGCCCCGGAGCCACCCGCCGCCATTCAGCCGTCCGGTGTAAACTATTGATCTCACTGGCAATGCCAGTCTTCGCGATCAACACCCCGATGCCGTCCGCCACCGCCCGTTACGCCGATTCCCTGCGCCTGTCCGTTGCCCCCATGATGGACTGGACCGATCGCCATTGCCGCGTGTTCCATCGCGTGCTGGCACCGGGTGTGCGCCTGTACACGGAAATGGTGCACGCCAACGCGGTCATCCACGGCGATCGCGAGCGCCTGCTCGGCTTCGACCGCAGCGAACAGCCGCTGGCGCTGCAGCTGGGGGGCAGCGATCCCGCGCTGCTGGCGCAGGCTGCGCGCATCGCTGCCGACTGGGGCTACGACGAGGTCAACCTCAACTGCGGCTGCCCGTCCGACCGCGTGCAGGCCGGGCGCTTCGGCGCCTGCCTGATGCGCGAGCCGATGCTCGTGGCCGAGTGCGTGGCGGCGATGGTCGATGCCGTCGAGATCCCGGTGACGGTGAAGTGCCGCCTGGGCGTGGACGAGGACAACGACTACGACGTGTTCGCCGCCTTCGTCGACCGCCAGGTCGCCGCAGGTGCCGCGATGGTGGTGGTGCACGCGCGCAACGCGTGGCTGAAGGGCCTGTCGCCGAAGGAGAACCGCGAGGTTCCGCCGCTGAAGTACGACTGGGCCTACCGCCTGAAGCAGGAGCGCCCGGCGCTGCCGGTGGTGCTCAACGGCGGCCTGGCCAGCGTCGAGGTGGTGCAGGCGCAGGCCGCGCACGTCGATGGCGTGATGCTGGGCCGCGCGGCCTACCACGATCCCTACCTGCTGCATCAGCTGGAGGCGCTGCAGACCGGCGCCCCGCTGCAGGCCCGCGGCGACCTGCTGCGCGCGCTGCGCCCCTACGTGGAAGCGCGCTTGGGCGAAGGCCTGGCGCTGAAGCACATCACCCGCCACCTGCTCGGCCTGTTCCATGGCCAGCCCGGTGGCCGCGCATTCCGCCAGGTGCTGAGCGAGGGCGCACACCGCCCGGGCGCCGATTGGAGCCTGGTCGAGCAGGCGCTTGCCGCGACCGAACGCGACGCTGATCGCGCCGCAGCGTGACCGCTGTCACATTCCTGACTTGACAAGGCGCGGCGATTCGTTCCGAATGTTCACCTAGCTGAACATCGCGAGGTCGCGGCCGGAAAAGTTCAGACCGGATTCACTGCCCCAAACCAAGAATTTGCAAAGGATTTGTAAAGCGCCGGGCCCCGAACCCGGCATCCGGATTTACGACTTTTGAACGAATCGCCGTGCTCGGCTAGGATCGCATCGATGTCTTCCGCTCCCTTCCATCGCCGCATTGCCCTGGCCACCTGCGTGGTCCTGTCGGCCGTGCCGCTGTCGTCGGCGCTGGCACAGCAGCCGCCGCGGGGTGAGCAGGGGCGTGCGGAGATGATGGAGCGGGGCGAGCGCGGCAACCGTGGCGACGAGCGTTCGCTGTCCGATGCCGTGCGCCGCGTGCAGCGCACCACGGGTGGTCACATCCTCGGTGCCGAGCGCGTGCCGTTCGATGGTCGTGATATCAACCGGGTGAAGTACATGGACGACCGGGGCCGGGTCCGCTACATGGACGACCCCGCCCCGTCGCGTTCACAGCCGCGCACGCCGCGGTCGGATATGTCATCACTACGCGGCGATAACCCCTGAACAGGGATAGTTGTCGCTATCAACCCGTACCCCACAGGCCTCCGGGCCACACCCAGGACACTAGGGAGAGTTCATGCGTATCCTTCTGGTCGAAGACGAAGCCCCGCTGCGTGAGACCCTGGCAGCCCGGCTCAAGCGCGAAGGCTTTGCCGTCGATGCTGCGCAGGACGGCGAGGAAGGCCTCTACATGGGGCGCGAAGTTCCGTTCGATGTCGGCATCATCGACCTCGGCCTGCCCAAGATGTCGGGCATGGAGCTGATCAAGGCCCTGCGTGATGAAGGCAAGAAGTTCCCGGTGCTGATCCTGACCGCGCGTTCGAGCTGGCAGGACAAGGTCGAGGGCCTGAAGCAGGGTGCCGACGATTACCTGGTCAAGCCGTTCCACGTCGAAGAGCTGCTGGCCCGCGTCAACGCGTTGCTGCGCCGCGCCGCTGGCTGGAGCAAGCCGACCCTGGAATGCGGCCCGGTCGCATTGGACCTCGCCGCCCAGACCGTCAGCGTGGCCGGCAGCAATGTCGACCTGACCAGCTACGAGTACAAGGTGCTGGAGTACCTGATGATGCATGCCGGTGAACTGGTCTCCAAGGCCGACCTCACCGAGCACATCTACCAGCAGGACTTCGACCGCGACTCGAACGTGCTGGAGGTGTTCATCGGTCGCCTGCGCAAGAAGCTGGACCCGGATGGCGAACTGAAGCCGATCGAGACCGTACGCGGTCGCGGCTACCGTTTCGCGATCCCGCGCAACGAGGGCTGAGCTGGCTCACCCTGGCGATAACACGATGTCCGGCCGTCTGTGGTTCTTCCGACGCTGGCGGCCGCGCTCACTGCAGGCGCGCCAGATGCTCGCCGCGTCCGTGGGCCTGGTGGCGTTCCTGGCCCTGGCCGGTTACGCGCTCGACGCCGCCTTCGCCGACACGGCGAAGGCGAACCTGCGTGAGCGCCTGAAGAACTACGCCACCTCCTACGCGGCCGGCATCGACTTCACCCGCGACCGCTCGCTGTACATCCGCGAGCAGCCGCCGGATTCCCGCTTCGACGTGCCCGGCAGTGGCCTGTACCTGCAGGTAGTGATGCCGCACGGCAAGGGCAATTCGATGTCCGCTGAAGGCCCGATGCTGCCCACCGTCGGCGGCGGCCTGCTGGCACCGCGTCAGGAGGTGTTCGAAGGCCCGCTGCCGATGATCCAGATCGACGGCAGCCAAGGCTCGGTGTACCGCTACGGCCTCGGCCTGGTCTGGGGCGCCGACGCCGATCCTGCCACCGAATTCCCGTACACCATCTATGTGATGGAAGACTCGCGCGCGCTGGGTGCCCAGCTGCGCGTGTTCCGTGGCCGCGTCTGGTTCTACCTGGGCGGCATCGGCCTGATCCTGCTGCTGCTGCAGACCGTCATCCTGCAGTGGAGCCTGCGCCCGTTGCGCCGGGTGATCACCGAGCTGACCAAGGTGCAGCGCGGCGAGACCGAGCGCATGAGCGAGCGCCACCCACGAGAGCTGGAACCGCTGACCGACAGCATCAATGCCTTCATCGAAAGCGAGCGCGAGAACCTCGAGCGCCAGCGCAACACCCTGGCCGACCTGGCGCACAGCCTGAAAACGCCGATTGCGGTGTTGCGCACGCAGATGGACAGCGGTGCCGGCGACGGCGCGCTGCGCGAGGAACTGGACGTGCAGCTGCAGCGCATGAACAACCTGGTTTCGTACCAGCTGGCACGCGCGGCCTCGTCGGGCCACAAGCTGTTCTCCGCGCCGCTGCCGATCGAGTCCAATGCCGAGGAAATCGTGCGTGGCCTGGAAAAGGTCTACGCTTCCAAGGGCGTGCTGTGCGAATTCGATATCGATCCGGCCGCACGCTTCCACGGCGAACCGGGCGACCTGCAGGAACTGCTCGGCAACCTGCTGGAGAACGCCTTCAAGTGGGCCAACCGCCGCGTGCTGCTGACCGCGCAGCCGCTGCCGGCCCCGAACGCGCGCCGCGCCGGCCTGCTGCTGGCGGTGGATGACGACGGCCCGGGCATTGCCCCGGACGACATCGGCAAGGTGCTGCAGCGTGGCGTACGTGGCGACGAGCGCGTGCAGGGCCACGGCATCGGCCTGTCGATCGTGCAGGACCTGATCAAGGATTACCGCGGCGAACTGACCGTGGGCCGTTCGGCCGAACTGGGCGGCGCCCGCTTCGAAGTGCGCCTGCCGCCAGGGCCGTAAGCCTCGTTGATCGGTAGTGCTGGCCGCTGGCCGGCAACCAAGCAATGCCATCGAAGATCATGGGGTTGCCGGCCAGCGGCCGGCACTACCGCATTGCGATCCTGGGCGGCTCGCCGTAGAACCGTCGCAGCTGCGCCGCCACCTCCGGCAACGCCTGCTGCAGCAGATCCGGTGCCGAGAAGTGGTACTCGCTGGCCACCGCGAATAATTCTTCCGGCGCCTCGGCCGCATACGGATCGATCAGCGTCTCTTCGCCTGCGTCCACCTGCGCACAGAACGCGTCGTAGGCGCGCTGGAACGTGCCCGCCCACTCGCGCTGCCATTCGCGCGGCAGCGGCGGCGTACCGTCCATCGCACCATCGAGCGCATCCAGCTTGTGCACCATCTCGTGCACCGCCACGCAGTAGCCCTCGTGCGGCGCCGCCAGGTCGGCCTGCACATCGGCCCAGGACAGGATCAACGGACCGCTGTCCCACGACTCGCCGATCAGCTCGTCATCCCACTCGTGCAGCACGCCAGCCGCATCCATGTGGCTGCGGTGCACGCGGAAGGCATCGGGGTAGACGATCAGCTGCGACCAGCCCTCCAGCCCCACCTCACCGAACGCCAGCAGCGGCAGGCAGCACAGCGCGGCCAGCAGCACGCCGTCACCGGCCTGCAGCTGCAGCTCACCGATCGGGGTGATGGTCTTCTCGTGCAGGAAGCGCGTGGCCAGTACGCGCAGGCGCGCGCGGCGTTCGTCGTCCAGTCCGTGCAGCCAGGCCGCGCGGCGGCAGGCGTGTTCCCACAGTGCATCGTCGATCGGCCGCGGCGTAGGCCGCAGCCACTGCAGCAACGACTTGATCAGCGGAACATTCCCGGCAGGTAGCTGTGCCACTTCGGCGCACGGATGCGCTGCAGCACGTCATCGTCGCTGCCGCCGCCCCCGGTGCTGGTGGCACTGCTGGCCGCAGGGCGTACCGGTGTCGGCTTGGTGGTCGCAGCCGAGGCAGTCGCGGTCGGCGCGCGCTGCGAGGCGGCATCACCGTTGGAGGACACGCAGGCGCCGCGGCTGTCGTCCAGCGCTGCCGTCGCAGACGCCGCGAAGGGCATCATCAGCAGGATCAGGCAATGGGCATAACGGCGCATTGACGACATCCACGTTAAGGGAGGGTGAGTTCCCGATTCTAGCCCGAACCCGGCGCCCCGTTGGAAGCCCCCGCGGAACCCAGCGTGGCGGGCGTCGCTGGCGGCTTTCCCGCATAATTCCTGCCTGACTTCGTGGAAGCTGCCGTGGACGATCGCCAATTGCTGGCCAAACTCGCTGCCGGTCGCCTGTCCGGCGACGCCCTGGCCCGTGAGCTGGGCCAGACCCGTGCGGCTATTTGGAAGCGTATTCAAGGGCTTAGGGCCGCCGGTGTGGATGTCGAGGGCCGTGCCGGCGAGGGCTATGGCCTGACCCGCCCGGTTGACCTGCTGGACCCGGCAGCGATCTGTGCTGGCCTGCCGGCCGGGGTTCTGCCGCTGCTGCACGACCTGCAGGTGGCCTGGACGGTGGACTCCACCAACGCTGAATTGCTGCGGTGCAGCGCGCCCCAGCGCGGGGTCAGCGTGCTGCTGGCCGAACGCCAGACCGGTGGCCGTGGCCGTCGTGGCCGCACCTGGGCCTCGCCGCTGGCCGCGCATATCTACCTGTCGGTGCTGCGCCTGTACTCCGGTGGCCTCGGCCGCCTGGCCGGGCTGAGCCTGGTGGCCGGCATCGCCGTGGCTGAAGCGCTGCACGACCTGGGCTATGCCCAGGCACAGCTGAAGTGGCCGAACGACCTGATCGTCGATGGCAAGCGCAAGCTGGTCGGCCTGCTCGCAGAAGGCGGTGGCGAATACGCCGGCCCGGCGCGCGCGGTGATCGGCATCGGCATCAACACGCACATGCCGCCGTCGTTCGCCGAGCAGATCAGCCAGCCGTGGGTGGACCTGGACACCCTGGCCGGCAAGCCGGTGGACCGCAACGTGGTCGTTGCCGCCGTGCTGGCCCGTCTGCTGCCGGCGCTGGAGGAATTCGATCGCGAAGGCCTCGCTCCGTTCCTGCCGCGCTACGCCGCCTTCGACATGCTGGCCGGCCGCGAAGTACGCGTGGAACTGGACGGGCAGTGGCAGCACGGTACCGCGCTTGGCCTGGCCGATGACGGCGCATTGCGCGTGCGCATCGATGGCCAGGAGCGCCTGCTGCACGCCGGCGAAGTCAGCGTGAGGGCAGCATGAGCGATTGGTTGTTCGACCTCGGCAACTCGCGCTTCAAGTTCGCGCCGTTGCAGGGTGACCGTGCCGGTGACGTGCAGGCTTGGGCGCATGGCGCCGAAGGGATGGCCAGGCAGCCGCCGCACAGCCTGCCCAGCGGTACCACCGCGTTCGTGGCCAGCGTGGCCGCACCCTCGCTGACCAGCGCCATGCTGGACCAGCTGCAACGCCGCTTCGAAAACGTGCACGTGGTGCGCACCAGCGCCGAATGCGCCGGTGTGCGCATTGCCTACGCCAAGCCGGAAAAGTTCGGCGTCGACCGCTTCCTGGCCCTGCTGGCTGCCGCAAAGGCACAGCGCCCGGTGCTGGTGGTCGGCGTGGGCACCGCGCTGACGATTGACCTGCTCGACGCCGACGGCCAGCACCACGGTGGCCGCATTTCCGCGTCGCCCACGACCATGCGCGAAGCGCTGCACGCCCGCGCCGTGCAGCTGCCGGCTGCCGGCGGCGACTACAGCGAGTTCGCCAACGACACCGCCGATGCGCTGGCCTCCGGTTGCGATGGCGCTGCGGTGGCGCTGATTGAACGCAGTGCGCAGCAGGCGCAAGCGCTGCTGGGCGTAGCGCCCTCGCTGCTGGTGCACGGTGGCGGCGCACCGGCACTGATGCCGTTGCTGCCGGGTGCCGACTACCACCCCTCGCTGGTGCTGGATGGCCTCGCCCGCTGGGCGGTGCACCAGCCCGCAGGCTAGTATCCGCGCATGCTGACCCGTGCCCTGATCGTCGTACTGGCCGTTCTCAATCTTGGCGTCGCCTGCTGGTGGCTGCTGCGCGATGCACCGCAGCCGCCTGCGCCTGCACCGCAACCGGCTGGTGTCGCCGAGCTGCGCTGGGTGCCCGGTGGCGCGGATGCCAATGCCGCAGCCGAGGCCACCGCCGCCGCCCCGACCGCACCGCTGATGGAGCGCGAACCGGCCGCGAAGACCGCAGTGGCTGCGACGCCCGCACCCGCGCCGGCCGTGCCGGCCAAGCCGGAAATTCCCAAGCCGCAGACGGCTGACGCTACGCCGGTTGCTGCCGCCGCCAAGCCGGCAACACCGCCTGCACCCGTTCCGGCACCGGAAAAGCCCGTAACCCCGCCCGCGGCCGCCGAGCCGCCGCGCTGCGTCGCGCTGGGTCCGTTCGCCGACCGCGCCGCCGCGACCACTGCGCAAGGCAAGGCCGGCCCGCTGCTCAGCCAGGCGCGCCTGCGCGAACAGCCCGCTGCCAGCGGCAGCGCCCGTTACCGGGTGATGCTGGCGGCCGCCGCCAACCGTGATGAAGCGCAGGCCACCGTGAAACGTATCGTCGCCGCCGGCCTGAGCGACTACTACATCATCAGCCAGGGGGAGGAGGCCAACGCCGTGGCGCTGGGCCAGTACCGCAATCGCGAAGGCGCCGAGCGCCGCATGGCAGCGGTGCAGGCCGCCGGCTTCCAGCCGCGCCTGGTGGCCAGCGGCGACGCCGGCCAATGGTGGCTGGAAGGACAACTGGCGGCGGGTACGCAGCCGGCCCAGGCCCAGCAGCGCAGCGGGGCGGCACAGAGCCGGTCGCTGGAATGCACGCGGTTGCGCTAGAATCCCCGGACCGCGGCGCTGCCGCCGGTGCACCACCCATGCCGCTTTAGCTCAGTTGGTAGAGCAACTGTCTTGTAAACAGTAGGTCATCCGTTCGATTCGGATAAGCGGCACCACTCGGGAAGTGCCGAAACGCCTTTAAATCAGGGGTTTCAACGAAAAAGGCCAGCGCGGTGCGCTGGCCTTTTTGCGTCTACCGGGAAAATTACCGGGAAAATTAGCGGCTTTTTTTGGTTTCACGGCCGCTTTTACCACCGGTACGGAATGGTCGTACAGCTGACGCATGGCCTCGGTCACGTGGCCGCCAGCGGCCTTGTCCTCGCTGTCCGTGATTCCTCGATGTTTCAGGCCGTGGAGCGCGAAACGCCGGTCCTTCTCGATCACGTCCCCCGCAATCGCGCGGCGGACCAGGCGTTGCCAGGCGCTGTCGAGGGCTGATTTCGTGAGCGGAGTGCCGGACTCCGAAACGAGAAGTCGTCGCTGCTCCGGTTTGATCGGTACCGGCCGCCCATGCGCCTTCATCCGTTCGTCCCGGTAGGACTGTAGCCACTTCACGGCCGCGCGCAGATCCTTGGTCCTTGCCATAAGAGGCACGCGCGTCCCCTGGACGACATTCTCGGCACAATCGCCGCTGAGCATTTGCTGCGTCCGTCTATTGGTACAAACCTTGCGTCCGTCCGCATCCCGCAGCTCGACCAGGCCAACGAGAACGATATCAACCTCCTAACGCGCTTGGAGAAGCGCTTCGATGCGGCGGTCACGGTGAAGGCCGGCGCGCTGATCTTCGCGCCCATCGGCGCCTGCACTACCGCCAGCGGCCAGCCGCTTGCCGGTGTCCAGATCACTCGCGCATCCGGCGCCAACACCGCTACACCGTGGCCGACCGCGAGAAGTACACGGCGTGCGGGCGTACTGTGGCGACCGCAAGGCCGCGCGTCGCGCCAGCGTTCTGGCGGGCACGTCAGAGAACGAGAAGAAGCCGCAGCCCACGTACGCCATTGTGGACGAAGCGCGCCAGCATGCAGACGCAGAGTTCAAACGACTGGGGCGCGCACGGCCCGGCTCGGTTGCCGCCTCGCGCTCGGCCGCGCCGATATCTATCCAGAGCAGGTGGTGGCGGTGAGCGGGTTCAAATCCAAAATCGATGGAACCGATTGGCTGGTGTCTAAAGCCACCCACAACATTGCCGGTGGTGGGGAGTTTATAAGTAGCTTGGAGCTTGAACGCGGCGGCATTTCATAGTGGCTGCACCGCAAACAGCGAATGGCCTGAATCAATGGCATGGCACGTGTAGATTTCCACATCGCCACGATTAGTGAAGAGTTGTCTCACTCGCCGTTCCACCTGCTTCTTTAGACGCAGCCCCATCTCAAAATGATTCATATCTTGAGCCGCAACTACGAACACTGCATACGCTGAGATCTCAGGTTCAGTGTCGAAGGTTTCTATCAGGCGTTCGAATAGCTCCCTATCACTCGCACTGAAGAATGCTCTTAGATGGACAGCAATCGCTCCCGTAACCGTGCCATCAGATTGATGGATTACGGCGGTTGCCCCTGCATCGTCAACGCTCAGTATCCTGTCGGCGTGCCGCTCCAAAAGAAAGTGGAAACCCTTGGCCTCAATTGGGTTTGCAAGCAATTTGGTGGCTGCATTAAGGCGCGTCAAACGCTCCTTTCGCCAGCGCTTTTCTTCTGTTTTCTCCGCGTCTTCAATGGTTCGTTTAGTTAGTGTTGCGCCTAGGTGTGACCGTGCATTCCTGGCGAAGGTTGCGAGGGTGTACATACCAAAGTTCTTTACGCCCGCGACCCGTCTCATCTCCATAACCAGCTCAGGCTGGGGCTTCTTACCGCCTGAGCTTCTGGTCTCTAACCACCAATCCTCCTTAACATCAGAGGTCACGAAGATCAGATTATCCACGCCCTGCGATTTGCAGTGACCGAGCAGCTGCGACCACACCATATAGTCTCCGTACTGCCGCTGGTACTGCAGTCCGTCAACGTAGTGCGATCCTGTCTTGGCCGTGTCGAGCGTCCCAGGCCCAAGGCCCTTTTCATAGCGCGCCTTAGCGTTCTCTTCCGCTGTATCCACCGCATCCTGATTGGCAGGTCGAAGTCCGACTCGGTCTTGCAAAAGGCTCTGAAGGAACGTCCTGACCGTGTCCTCTTCTCGCGGCGCGATATAGCTCTCCCGCTCCGCCTTCGCGAGGTTCTTCATCTTGGTCACCTGCTGCCCTAGCTCCTCGATGTGCGTTGACATCTCCGCCCAGCAGGCACGCTCGCCGTACTTCTCCTTGCTGATACTATTCTTGAATTCGCCCCAAGCCCTTCCAACGTGGTCGGCCATTTCCCCCGCCGCCGCGTACTCCGACTGAAGAACCTTCAGTCGATTGGAGTGGTACTCGACCATCACATGGTAGGGCACCCATAATCTGGGCTGCACCATCTTCAACACGTCGATGATCTCCTCTCGAGATGACCTCGGCATGCGGTAGAGACCCAGCAGTACGTTTGTGTCAAGCGCGATAACTGCGTTTGCCCAAAGCCGTTGGGTTTCCTCCGCAGTAGGCTCGAAATAGCCGATGAACTCCGTTCTCACGTACCCTCCTTATTTCCCTGTGCGCCCTCGAGAGGGCAGCTGCTGGGCATCGTGCCACAGAACAGCGGTGGCTTTGGCCCGATCCGGGACGCGGCGACGGTGTGGGCTGCGATGGAGCTTGCCCCGCTGCAGACACGCATGACAGCGATGAACCAATAGTGAGGCCAAGAGGTGATCCGCTTCGACGCATTCGAGCTGGCAGCGGCGGCGTCATAGATGCAGCGCTACTGTGTCTATATTCGCTTGCCGTCCAAGGCAAATGGCGCTTATTTGGTGACAGGCCGCCGATTCCAGAGAGGGAAGGCCGCCGTAGTTGCGGCCCTTTATGGAGCAAGTCAAATAAAACACCGGAGGCCCGAAACCATCACCACTGGCCAATTACTCGTCGGCCTTTGCCTTCTCTGCGCGTTTCTGCCGCACTTCACCAACTTTCCTGGCCAGCAACTCGGCGACGTCTTTTGCTTGTTGCTGAATCGGCTTGGATTTGTCCCAGGTTAGGTGGCCGATGTTTCGGGCGCTGTCAAACAAGCCTAGCGTTGTAGTGCTCAGCACAATTGGGACAACTTCGCCATTTTTGAAACGGCTCCTGAACTGATCACCTTCAAACTTCGTCCAGATTCTTTGCGGATAGCTGTCGCTAAGTACGCAAACAATCATCAGTGAATCTGATCTGTAGATCGGACCAAGGTACTCTTCAACATCCTCGGCGATGATTCTGTGCTGTTCGTTGAGGTCGTAGAAGACCTCCATTTCCAGTTCGGTAAGTGCTTCAAAGATCGCTTCCGCAACGTCGCGTTCTTGACCCGAAAAAGATAGGGCGAAATCGTAGCGATCAGGGAACTCGATGCTGACGTAGCCAGCCTCTTCAGCAAGGGAACTCCACGATAGATTGCGCAGATAGAACACGAACTGGGGGTCTTGGGCAACCAGGGTGCTGTTCGATTCGTCGAAATGCAGCGCGGTCTGAAGGGCTGGCGATTGCTTCAGTAGCGACGCAAGGAACCCCTTTGTCACGACCTGAGAGACCGAGCCGCGCTGAGTAGGGTGGCGATCGATCTCACGAGTCAGATTTACGGACCATGTGGGGCTCTGACTAAGCCAGCGAAGGATATGCAAGTAGGGCGCCCGCCCTTCGCGCCTGAGCTTCGTGCCCCGGGAGAAAGTGACTGCCAAGTCGTGGAACTGAGCCGCAAGCTCCTTCATTACCCGGTTCTTGACGCCTTCGAAGCTTTCGCGGGTTTCCGTTAGTTGCTCGCAACGGGCCTTGATTCCACTTCTCAGGCAGGTCACGTGGGCGAGAATCTGCGCGATGTAGAAACTGCCTTGTGCAGCCTTAATGATCTCTCCGCGGACGTTCAACTTGACGTTGAGTGCTTCTTCTCCCTTTTGCAGAAGCTCAGAAACTTTATGCTCAGGGTTGGCTTCGAATTTGATCACTTCGATGCGATTTGCCAAGTCTCTTCCGAACGCGATGAGTGACTGTCCCACGTTCGGAATGCCGATGACGATCAGCTTACTGTGCTCTGCGCCTTCATCAGCTAGCGCCTTCATGAGATCCGCTATCTCACGGCGAACCGAATCGCTGAGACGGTGAAAGTCGTCAATAACAACAGTACCGAAAGGTACTCTGGTCGGCAGTGAACCAATCTTCTTCTTGTCCATCGGGAGTCTGCCGGACAGTCTTTCGACTTCAGCTTCCTGGATCCCGACCTGCGCCAGGGCCCTTTCAATCGATGTGGTCTTCCCAATCCCTGATGGCCCTTCAATGACGATACTGCGGCCCGGAGTGTCAAGCGCTACGAGTAGCTCATCGAACTCCACAGGCTCCACGAAGGTGTAGGTTACCCGTCCCGATCTGACAAAGACCTCTTGCAACTTAGGTCCAGCAATGGGTTCCTGAGCGGTAGGCTGGTTCATTCTTCTTCCTTGAGTCAGAGGAAGCGATTGTATGGCTAGGGGCGAGCAAAGGAGAAGAGAGTAGCGGCACTGTTCGGTCATCTAGTTTGAGTTGAAGAACCCGCCTCGCCCGTACCGTCACGGGCACTCATCTCCCCGCCTCGCCTGCGCACTTCAGGAGGTACTTTTCCCGCGCTGTCTGCACCAAGTCTCAGCCGAGACCCTGTACGGCGTTCTACAGGGTTCCCGAGCACCGGCCGTCCCCTGCCGGTTCCCTGTGCGAGAGGGGTGGCTGAGAGGCTGTCCGCAGGCGTTCCAGGGCCACCTCTGGACAGTCCCAATTTTTAACGTTCAGTAGATTCGCATGGGTACAGTCAATTCGAGCAAGATTCTGGCCTATAGGCTTCTCTCTGGTGCCTTGGCATTATTTGGGGCAAGGGTCACGTAGGCCATCGACGTGGCCTCACACTACACGGCAATGGCAATCCTGTTGTTCACCGGATAAGACGCACGAGCGGCAATGCAGGGGCTCACTCTACTCGTGACTGCAACGCCAGATACTCCGCCAGCCCCCGGCAGGCCAGCATCAGCCCCTCGCGCACACCGTCGCCGATATCGTCTTTCTCTTCCCCGTGCACGCGCACGCGTTCGGCGGCGTGGTACAGCTCCAACAGCGACACCAGGCCAGCCGCGGCGCGATCCCGGCGTGCGGCGGCCACGGCCTGGCCGGGTGTGCTGGCGGGCCCCGTCCACGGCTGTCCATCGGCGGCATCACCGGCGCGGATGCGCTGCAGGCAGCTGGGAAGATTGATCGGCGCGGCTGCCTCGTTCGCAGCGGCAAAAGCGGCTTCCAACGGCTGCGCCAGTTCGGGTGACAGGAGCAGGGCGGCCTCGCCCAAGGTGGCGGTCAGGTAGGGGTGGTGGGTTCTGGACATGCGGGCATCCTCGTCAGGAACAGAGGTGCCGCCACGATAGGGTGGCGGGCGATGCGTGGCTTCCAAGACCGGGTCAACGAATCGGCGGGCACGAGGCCCCCACGCACCGCCCGCCGTCGATCGGCTAACGGATTGCCAGCCGGCGCCGCCCCTGAAAGGACGACGCCGGCTGGCAAGCGTATACATCGTTGACAACACGGGCTTGGAAGTCCCGACCACCTTTTGCAGGTGGCGATTCATCATGCGCACGCGAAATCCCCGCCTGCCAGTCGTTTGTTTTGATGGCATCGGGTGATCTGAAAGGAAAAATGAATTATCGCGTTTGGCCTGTTTCGAGCATCGCAATGCCAGAAGCGACATATCGCGCAGTGCCGTCATCATCGGCCATCCGGGCCGCGCCACTGTTGCCGCACGGCTTACAGTAGCGTGCGACGTAAAGCTGGCTTAACAGCCTCGGTAAGGCACCAAGGCAACGATACCAGGCGTGAATCCCCACGCGCGCTACCCGGATCTTGATATTCCTCACGGACCGCCCGCAGCGCCCACCGCATACTGCGGCTACACGCCCACCTGGGCCCCTTCGGGATCCGCACATGCGTCGCCATGCCCTGTCGCTCACCGTCGCACTGGTGTCCACCGCTTTCGTGGCCCCGGCCATGGCCGCGGTGCCATTCTTCAACGCCAGCTGCCCGGGCGGTATCGATGTGCACGCCGACGAAGGCGGCCCCGTCTACGTGCAGGGCCGCGAGGCGGCGCTCAAGCGCTTCAACGACCGCTACGTCGAAGCACGCGATGCCAATAGCGGCATCACGTTGTCGATCAGCAGCAGCGAGGATGGCACGCCGCAGATCAGCTACACCGGCCGTGGCGGCGCCAATGGCATCTGCCAGGTCAGTGCCAGCGGAACGCCGGCGCGGGAAGAGCATCGCGATCGCCATCGCCACGATGACGACAGCGATGCGGCGCTGCCGCGCGAGGTGACCTGCGAATCCACCGACCAGCAGCAGGTGTCGTGCGACATGGATACGCGCGGCAACGTGGAGGTGGTGCGCCAGCTGAGCCACACCCACTGCGAACAAGGGCAGAACTGGGGCCTGTCGCGGCACTCGGTATGGGTGAACGGCGGGTGCCGGGCGGTGTTCCGCAATGTGTCCAAGGTGGCGTACAGCGCGCCGGCGGGTGATACCGCGCTGGGCTCCTGCAATTTGCGCAAGGGCGCGCAGGGCACGCTGGTGACCCGGATGCCGGTGGGTAGCGACTACCAGGAACTGATCATCGATTACCCCGATGGCCGCTTCTTGTGCATGATGCGCAACAACGGCCAGGTGCAGAGCCTGACGCCGGTTCGTCGCCGCGGCGGTTGAGTTCGCCGTGGGCGGGGGCCTCCGTCAGCCGCCTGGTGTTCGCAGTAGCACCCATGCCAGTATCAGGGTGAACACACCAATGACGGTCAGGCCGAACCACGCCGCGGCCACCTTAACGTTGCCGATCAACGCCGCCAACATGCGGTCCAGTTCGCTTGTCAGAATCGGATACTCAGCGTGCGCCTTGCGCAGACGCTGCCAACCGAACGCCAAGAACAGCAGAAGCGAGAATGGCGTCAGCAGCAGCGCCGCCTGCATCAGCCAGCCGTTCGGCGACGCATCGATCAAGCTGTTCAACAGAACCGCAAAAAAAGCGATGGGCAGCGCGACGATGAAGAAGCGTGGCCAGGCGGTGTTGATAAAGGGCGACATCACAATCTTCCATGGAAGGCGGCAGGTCAGTGCGGCATCATGCCATGCCGTTTCACTGCTGCACCGCTGCGGCACGCCAGGACGGAGGTCAGCGCGGGTTTACCGGGTCATTTCCCTTCTTGTAGGTGTACCCGGTGACATCCCAGCCGCCGCCATGGCCGGACGAGGGTTCCGCCCAGGTGAATTCCCACGTCTACAGGGAGCCGTCGGGAAGCGGGTTCTCCACCCGGTAGATCTCACCGGGAATGCCCTGCTCCGGCAACTTGCCGGGAATCGATTCATCCGAGCGTGCAGACGCGCGCCCTACGGAGAACGCGCGCCGTTCCACCTGTACGTCGTCGTAACCCCCAACACGTTCCCGGTCGGCGGCGTAACGATGGGGCCGCGAACCACCGCTATCTTCATTGTGGACTTGACGGAGGTTGCGCTCAGGTTCGGTTGAAACCTGGGACTTACAGCATTCTCCGATTGCACAGGATGTCAGCTGGCGTCGATGATCTGCTTCACGATTGGTCGAAGCACCTTGTACGCGTTCTCACCTTTCAGCTGGTAGAGCTCGGGAGTAGGGTGTGTACAGTCAGACAGCAGCTCTCGCCAATTGGGCGTGGCAAGCAATGCCCAGAATTGGGAAGCCATTGGTATGTTCATCTC
Source organism: Stenotrophomonas sp. YJH_SMC_82 (assembly GCF_059368875.1). Taxonomy (NCBI): domain Bacteria; kingdom Pseudomonadati; phylum Pseudomonadota; class Gammaproteobacteria; order Lysobacterales; family Lysobacteraceae; genus Stenotrophomonas; species Stenotrophomonas sp. YJH_SMC_82. The sequence continues at coordinate 66,917 of NZ_JCAFSE010000005.1, read as the reverse complement.
GTGGCCCAACTGATCGAGATGCATCACGTAGTACGGCATCCCTGTTTCTCGGGCGGGGTGGCACGATGGATTGGGCTCGTAGATCACCACGGTTTTGCCATGTTCTCTTGCAATACGAACCAGCTCGCCCATCACGCGCTTGTATTCCTGTGGTGATGCGGAGATCTTCCCAGACTCTGGACGGGAGAACAGATAGGCATCGCCAAGCCCAAAGTTCAGAGTCACGATCTGGGCATGGGATTTCGCCATGACAGACTCCCACGACTGGTGAATTCCGTCGGTCCCGTTCAGCGCATCTGAGGATTGAATTCCGCCAATCCCTTCGTTCTTCACAACGACACGATCACCGTACTCTGTCCGCAGCAAACGCTGCAGTGTGTTGGGCTGATTCATCGCGGCGATGATCGTTCCGGAAGGAGTGGCGGTATAGCCTACGGTCGTGGAGTCGCCATATTCCTCGATGAGGATCTGCTTCGTTGTCGCATCAACCGGAGCCGCAGCATCTGCAGTAGTGACGGGCGCAGAGCAGGCGACAAGGAGGGGCGAAACGGCGGCCAGTCGTGCTAGTCGGAGTATGAAGATCATGGACGGATTCTACCCCTCCCGAATGCCGCTATCGGTACCGATTCGTTCCTGATCGGTCGTCAAGCCACAGGCTGCAGCAGGTCCTCGCGATTGTTCGGGGGCCTGCTTGCCGCGCGCCTGACGCCGATTTGCCGAGATTCCGCGGCGTCGTGCCTGGGGCGGGGCAGGGCAGCGTCCCGCTACTGCTGGTTTACCGGGTCATTTCCCTTCTTGTAGGTGTACCCGGTGACATCCCAGCCGCCGCCATGGCCGGACGAGGGTTCCACCCAGGTGAATTCCCACGTCTGCAGGGAGCCGTCGGGAAGCAGGTTTTCCACCCGGTAGATTTCACCGGGAATGCCCTGCTCCGGCAGCTTTCCCGGAATCGATTCATCCGCGCGTGCAGACCCGCGCCCCACCGAGAATGCACGCCGTTCCACCTGTACGTTGCCGTAGCCCTGCGGGGCGAACGACGGCTTTACCCGCTGCGCCACCCAGTCGAGCACCTGGCGTGCGCTCGCCGTCTGCATGGGATACGCGTCGGTGGTCACCGTATGCGTGATGCGTTGCGAGGAGGCATTGGCAGCTGCCGGAAACAGTCCGCCCAGGGCAATTGCCAGTACCGCAAATCCATTGAGTGCATGTTTCATGTGCGTCGTTCTCCAGGGTTGGGGAAATGAAGCCGCACCGTCCGGGTGCCGACGCAGGGTGGACACAAGGACCGCCGTGGGTAAGAGGCGATGCCGACTCGGGTGTGAAGTGGATCAAGGAAGGGCGGGTTCCTGACCGCTCAGCGCTGGAATCCCTGACGGGGGCGCCTTTGTGCTCGCGGCGATCCGGGTATTGCCCTGCTGCACCGCCGCGAGTGGTGTCACACAGCTCTGGCTAGACTGTGCTTCTTTTTTCCCACCGCAGGAGGCACCCATGGCCCATCCCATCTCCGTATCCCTGATTGGCGTTCCCACCGATGTCGGTGCGGGCCATCGCGGTGCACGGCTGGGGCCGGAGGCGCTGCGCGTGGCGGGCCTGCCGGAGGCGCTGGAAGCACGTGGTGTGGACGTCCGTGACGTGGGCAATCTGGATGGCCCGCGCAACCCGTGGACCGCGCCGGTGGAAGGCTACCGCCATCTGGATGAAGTGGTGGCGTGGAACCATGCACTGATGGAAGCCAGCTACGCCGAGCTGCAGGCCGGCCGCATGCCCATCATGCTCGGCGGCGACCACTGCCTGGGGATCGGTTCGATCACCGCCGTCGCGCGCTGGTGCCGCGAGCAGGGCAAGACCCTGCGCGTGCTGTGGCTGGATGCGCACTCGGATTTCAACACCAGCGATGTCACCCCGTCGGGCAACATCCACGGCATGCCGGTGGCCTGCCTGTGCGGCCTCGGCCCGGAGGCGCTGACCCACCTGGGCGGCAGCGCACCGGCGATCACCCCGGCGCAGATGCACCAGATCGGCATCCGCTCGGTGGACCCGGAGGAGAAGCGCCTGATCAAGACCCACAAGGTCGATGTGTACGACATGCGCTACATCGATGAGAACGGCATGAAGCGCGCGGTGGAAGCGGCGCTGGCCGGCATCGATGAGAACACCCACCTGCATGTCAGCTTCGATGTGGACTTCCTCGACCCGAGCATCGCGCCGGGCGTGGGCACCACGGTGCCGGGTGGGGTGAACTACCGCGAGGCGCAGCTGGTGATGGAGATGATCGCCGACACCGGGCGCATGGGATCGCTGGACATCGTCGAGCTCAACCCCTTGCTGGACAAGCAGAATGCCACCGCCGAACTGGCCGTGGACCTGGTCGAAAGCCTGTTCGGCAAGTCCACCCTGATGCGCGACTGAGGGCCTGGCCTGAACGGATCGCCGATCCGTTCACACCCGCTCCACGCCGCTGCCGCCAGATTGCACTTCACGCGGCGGCGGTGGCAGTGTGCCCTCCCGCCGAGCGACAGAACCCCATCCGCGAATGAAGCGGTGTAGCGGCGAACCCAAGGAGAAGCCCATGAAGCGCGTAGTTGCCCTGATGCTGTTGTCGATGTTCTCGGTGGCCCTGCTGGCCGGTTGCAATACCGTTGCCGGTGCCGGCAAGGACGTGCAGAAGGCCGGTGAAAAAGTTGAGGACGCCGCCAAGGGCAAGTGAGCCCGGCGCGGATTGGAAAGCGAAAAGGCCGGGAATCTTCCCGGCCTTTTTTGTGCGCGCTGTTTGCCGCGTGGCCGTCGAAGCGGAGTGAACCATTCAAGCAGGTGAGCATGTATTTCATTGCCGGTTGACCGGTACTCAACAGCCGCTGCGCGAAGCTGGAGCCACGGTAAGAACGCCGTTGCAACCAAGGACTCCCAGCAATGAACAAAGACATCATTTCCGGCAAGTGGTCGCAGCTGAAGGGCAAGGCCCAGGCCAAGTGGGGCGATCTGACCAACGACGACTTCGATGTGGCCGAAGGTAACGCCGAGTATCTGGCCGGCCGCCTGCAGGAACGTTATGGCTGGGCCAAGGACCGCGCGGAGAAGGAAGTGCGCGAGTTCCAGGACGCGGTGAGCAAGGACTATCCGGACTACAAGTAAGCGCTTCGGTTTCCCCCGCAACACGACGCCCGCACCGTGAGGTTGCGGGCGTCGTGTTGTCTGCGCCGGACGATCAGCGCGCCGGCGGGTCCGGCACGTAGCGGTTGGGGAACGCCTGCGGTTCGCGCGGCAGGCGCGAGGGCGAATCCACCAGGATGCCGCGCGCACGCAGGTTGCGGGCGCTGTCGTAGCGCAGCTGCAATACCTGTGCGGGGCTGCGGCTGGCGCGCTCGAAGTCGGTATCGCGCACCGAGGACTGCTCGCGCGCACCGTGGCCGGTACCCAGCGCTGGGGCCTGCGACTTGCTGGCGTAGCCTTCGATGCGGCTGGCATTGGCACTGGCACTGGCATCGGCCGCCGCTTCGGCCGCCGGGGCCGGCAGCGGCAGGCCACGGCGCAGGATCGGCTCGGGGCGCCAGCGACGTGCCTCTTCGAACACCGCCACGCCCACAACGCCGATGTTGTCCGGGCGGCCGGTGCGGCTGGCATAGCTGCCGCTGGGACTGCTGAACACGAACTGCGCCACTTCGTCCTGGCTCTTGCGCCAGCCGGTGATGTCGGCGCGCTGGCCGGGGTTGAGCACGTAGCCGGTCTGCGAGGGATCGGCATCCTCGCCGGAGATGGCGTTGACGCCGTCCACCGACAGCACCACCAGCACCCGGCGCGGGCTGTCGTTGTACAGGCGCACGGCGTAGCGGTGGCCGCGCTCGCCGGCCACCCAGCGCTGGCCGTCGGCGGGGTAGCTGCGCAGTTCGGTGCCACGGTCGCGGTCGACCAGGGTCATGCGCACCGGGCCGCCTTCGTAGGCCGGTGGCGGAGGTGGCGCCGGGCGGAAGCCGGCCAGGGGCAGGATCAGCAGCAGGGGCAGCAGGCGTTTCATCGGGCGTCTCCAGCGGGGTTGGGTGAATGAACGCGCCGCAGGCCCTGACGGGGTTGGTGGCGTGCAAGGTAAACTGGCCCCGTTCATCGAAGGTTACCCCACGCAGTCATGACGACCCGAGTCCTTACCGGCATCACCCCCTCCGGCACGCCCCACCTGGGCAACTACGTTGGCGCCATCCGTCCGGCCATCGCCGCCAGCCGCGCGCCGGGGATCGAGAGCTTCTTCTTCCTGGCCGACCTGCACAGCCTGATCAAGTCGCAGGACCCGCAGCGCACCCAGCGCGCGACCCTGGAGATCGCGGCCAGCTGGCTGGCCTGCGGCCTGGACCCGGAACACGTGTGGTTCTACCGCCAGAGCGACATCCGCGAGACCACCGAGCTGATGTGGTTCCTGACCGCCATCGCCAGCAAGGGCATCCTCAACCGGGCGCACGCCTACAAGGCGGCAGTGGACAAGAACCGCGAGGAAGGCGTGGACGAGGACGCAGGCGTCAGCGCCGGCCTGTTCATGTACCCGGTGCTGATGGCCGCCGACATCCTGATCTTCAAGGCCAACCAGGTGCCGGTGGGCCGTGACCAGATCCAGCACATCGAGATGGCGCGCGATTTCGCCCAGCGCTTCAACCACGTGTACGGCAAGGAGTACTTCCCGCTGCCGGACGTGGTGATCGATGAGCAGGTGGCGACGCTGGCCGGCCTGGATGGCCGCAAGATGAGCAAGAGCTACCACAACACCATTCCGCTGTTCGTGCCGCGCGAGGAGCTGAAGAAGCTGGTGTTCTCGATCCTGACCGACTCGCGCGCACCGGGTGAGCCGAAGGACACCGAAGGCTCGGCGCTGTTCCAGATGTACCAGGCGTTCGCCACGCCGGAACAGACCGCAGAGTTCGCCAAGGCGTTCGCTGCCGGCATCAGCTGGGGTGACGCCAAGCAGCAGCTGTTCGAGCGCATCGACAGCGAACTGTCGCCGCTGCGCGAGCGCTACAACGCGCTGATGGCCGAGCCGGAGAAGATCGAAGCGCTGCTCAAGCGCCGTGGGCAGCAGCTGCGCGAGCAGTTGGCGGCACCGCTGCTGGAAGAACTGCGCCACGCCGTGGGTCTGCGCGACCTGTCCACGGCGGGCGACATCGCCAGCGAAGATGCCGGCGTGGCCCGCGTGGCGCCGCCGCAATTCAAGCAGTACCGCGAGAAGGACGGCCGGTTCTACTTCAAGCTGACCGCCGGCGACGGCACGCTGCTGATCCAGAGCGAAGGCTTCGATTCGCCGCGTGATGCCGGCCAGCTGATTGCCGTGATCAAGCAGGCCGAGCAGGGCGACCAGCTGCAGAGCGAGCTGTTCAAGCTGGACGCCGAGGTGGACGCCGTGCTGGCCGCACTGGCCGTGCTGCGCGAAGCGGCCTGATCGCCGGGCCTGCCTGCCCTTTGTAGAGTCGAGCCATGCTCGACTTTGCTCCGCCCCTGTAGAGCCGAGCCCGTGCTCGGCTGGGTAGCAACGCAGCCGAGCATGGGCTCGGCTCTACAGGGACGCCCCCGCCGGCACGACCGTGGCACAGCACCCATGGCATGATGTCCGCGCGCCGCCGGCGCGATGACATGGAGTCTGCGATGGCCTGGTTGTCGCTGCTGCTGTTCCTGCCCTGGTTCCTGCTGCTGGGCAGCCTGTACTGGCTGTTCCCGCGCCAGCCGCGTACCGCGCGGCGGCGCCTGTTCGATGGCACCACCCTGGTATTGGCGTTCGCGCTGAGCATTGTGTCGATGCTGTGGGGCTACCGCATCGGCGTGGTGCAACCCGGCGCCGGCCCGATCTGGCCGCAGGTGCTGGCGGTGCTGTACGCCTACGGCGCGTTCCTGGCGGTGCTGGTGCTGGCGTTGCTGCTGCGACCGCGCTGGCTGGACCGGTAACCCCGCCTTTGTAGAGTCGAGCCATGCTCGACTGCACGCGCCCTCTGTAGAGCCGAGCCCATGCTCGGCTGATGTCTGGCAGAAAGGCAGCCGAGCATGGGCTCGGCTCTACGGAATCTGGACTCCGACCAAAGCCGCATCGAACCCGGGCCGCCTGCGCGCCTACCATGGGCGTCTGTTCCCGATCCTGCCAGGTGCGTGCCGATGACCGCCGACCCCAGCATCCACACCATCGATACCGGCTTCCAGCGCCCGGACTTCGACGCGGCTTACCTGATCGTTGAAAACGGCCGCGCCGCGTTTGTCGACTGCGGCACCGGCCTGTCGGTGCCGGCGATGCTGCAGGCGCTGGCGGATGCCGGCCTGGGCGTGGAAGCGGTGGACTGGTTGCTGCTCACGCACGTGCACCTGGACCACGCCGGCGGCGCCGGCCTGCTGATGCAGCAGCTGTCCAACGCAAAGGCGGTGCTGCACCCGCGCGGTGCGCCGCACATGATCGACCCGACCCGGCTGATCGCCGGTGCCACGGCGGTGTATGGCGCCGAAGAGATCGCGCGCAGCTATGGCCGCATCGAGGCGATTCCGGAGTCGCGCGTGGTGGTGGCCGAAGACGGCCACCGCATCGATCTGGCCGGCCGCGAGCTGGTGCTGCTGCACACGCCGGGTCACGCGCTGCACCACTATTGCGTATGGGATGCGCGCAGCCGCAGCTGGTTCACCGGCGATACCTTCGGTATCTCTTACCGCGAGCTGGACAGCGCGCAGGGCGCTTTCATCTTCCCGACCTCCTCGCCGGTGCAGTTCGACCCGGAGGCGATGAAGGCCTCGATCCAGCGCATGCTGGGCTACGGCCCGCAGGCGATGTACCTGACCCACTACGGTCGTGTGGAACAGGTGGAGAAACTGGCCGGCGACCTGTTCGAGCAGATCGATGCGATGGCCGCCATTGGCCGCCAGTGCGACGGTCGACCGGACCGCCATCGTTGCCTGTTGGCCGCGTTGCAGGCGCTGTATCTGGAACGTGCACAGCTGCATGGCTGTGCGCTGGACGATGCGGCAGTGACCACCGTGCTGGCGATGGATATCGAGCTCAACGCACAGGGCCTGGCCTGCTGGCTGGATCGCATCAGCAGGTAGATCCACGCCCTGCGTGGATGACGCAGGCCCAAGCCGCGCCGTGATGTCACGACCACGTTACACTCTGGTGACTTCCAAGCTAGCCGTGGTACTGCCGTGAATCCGATGCGCGTGTTGCTGCTGTCGTCCTGCCTGTTCGTCGGTGGCCTTGCCCATGCGGCCAACGACCTGCCGGGTGGCGGCATCGATCCGCAGGCGCTGTCGCGCCATGTGCGCGTTCTGGCGTCGGATGAATTCGAGGGCCGCGCGCCGGCCACCGAGGGTGAAGAGCGCACGGTGCAGTACCTGATCGAGCAGTTCCGCAGCTACGGCCTGCAGCCCGGCGGCGTGGATGGCAGCTGGGTGCAGCCGGTCCCGTTGGTGCGCGCGCAGCTGGACGGCCCGGCCAAGGCCAGCCTGTCGCTGAAGCAGGGCAAGCGTGCGCTGGCCAATGGCGTGGACGTGACCCTGCAGAGCCTGCAGCCGCGCAAGCGCGTGCAGATCAGGAATGCACCGCTGGTGTTCGTCGGCTATGGCATCGATGCGCCGGAACGCCAGTGGAACGACTACAAGGACGTGGACCTGCACGGCAAGATCGCCGTGGTACTGATCAACGATGCCGATTTCGAAGCCGATGCACCGGGCGCATTCGACGGCAAGGCGGTGACCTACTACGGCCGCTGGACCTACAAGTTCGAGGAAGCCGCACGCCGTGGCGCCGAAGGCGTGCTGATCGTGCACGAGACCGCGCCGGCCGCCTACGGCTGGGCCACGGTGAAGAGCTCGGGCACATCGCCGCTGTTCGACATCGAGCGCGGCCAGGACGAGGCGATGGCGCAGCACACGCCGCTGCGTGGCTGGATGCAGCGCGAGCTGGCCGAGGCGATTTTCGCCGACGCCGGCCTCGACTTCGATGCCGAGAAGCGCAAGGCGATGCGCGCCGACTTCCGTCCTGTGGCACTGGACAACGCCAAGCTGAGCGTGGACTTCGCGCTGAAGCGCGAGCAGGTGGTGACCCGCAACGTGGTGGCCAAGCTGCCCGGTGGCGAGCATGGCGACGAGGCGGTGATCTTCTCTGCGCACTGGGATGCCTTCGGTATCGGCCAGCCCGACGCCAAGGGCGACCGCATCCGCCGCGGTGCGATCGACAACGCCACCGGCGTGGCCACGGTGCTGGAACTGGGCCGGGTGTTCGCCGCCGGCCCGCAGCCGCAGCGCACGCTGTACTTCGTGGCGCTGACCGCCGAAGAGAAGGGCCTGCTGGGCGCCAGCTACTACGCCGCGCACCCGCTGGCGCCGCTGGACAAGACCGCCGCGGTGCTGAACATCGAGATGTTCAGCCCGGATGGCCCGACCCGCGACATCGCGTCGTGGGGCAAGGGCCGGGTCTCGCTGGAAGGCGACCTGGAACGCGTGGCCAAGGCCCGCGGCCGCAGCTACAGCCCGGACCCGAACCTGGAAGCGGGCTTCTTCTACCGCGCTGACCACTTCGCCTTCGCCCGCCTGGGCGTGCCGGCAATCACCATCGGCCCGGGCCTGGACAAGCTGGACGGTGGGGTTGAAGCCGGCCGCGCGCTGCGCGAGAAGTACTTCGCCGATTGCTACCACCAGGCCTGCGATGCCTGGACGCCGCGCTGGGACCCGAGCGGCCACGCTGCCGATACCCTGCTGGTCTACGATCTGGGCGCGGAGCTGGCCAACAGCCGCCGCTGGCCGACGTGGGAAAAGGAATCGGAGTTCCGCGGCGCGCGCGACAAGAGCGAAGCGGCCCGCCGCTGAGGTAGTGCCGGCCGCTGGCCGGCAACTGCCTGCTCTTTCCGGAGGTTCATGAGGTTGCCGGCCAGCGGCCGGCACTACCAAAGGAATGTTGAGTTGCCGGCCAGCGGCCGGCACGACCGAAAGAATGTGGAGGTGTCGGCCAGCCGGCGGCACGACCGGGTGTTCGTCAGCGCCGGCGCAGCAGCTTCCACGCGCCCCAGCCGCTGGCGGCGAGCGCTGCCAGATAGCACGCCACCATCGTGCGCAGGCCGACCAGCGATCCGCCGTTGACGCCGCGATGCAGGCGCAGTTGCAGCGAGCTGTGGCCGCTGCCCAGGTCCACTGCCAGCTGCAGCGCCAGTGCGGCGCAGAACAGCAGCAGGGCGATCCCGAAACCGATGCGTGGCCATGCGGCCTGTGCGCTGGGGCGGCGCAGCAGCCAGGCCAGTGCCGTGGCTGCGGCCAGCGTCACCGCGATCCACATCAGTGGAGGAGCGGGAGACGCAGCGGCCACCGGCATTGCACCGGTGGCCGCGATCAGGGCAACGCGCTTACTTGCGGGTGCCGTCGAGCCAGTTCGGGCCCTTGTTGGTGAGGAAGAACACATAGACCACCAACGATACCGCGATCGTGGCAGTCACGTAGAGGGCGAACCAATCGACGTGGCCGGTCTTCAGCGCGCCCTGGTACAGCAGCGGGGCGGTGCCGCCGAACAGCGAGTTGGCCAGCGCATAGCCCAGGCCCACGCCCAGTGCACGCACATGGGTGGGGAACAGTTCGGCCTTTACCACCGCGTTGATGGAGGTGTAGCCGGTGAGGATGACGAAGGCCAGCGCCAGGGTCAGGAAGGCCAGGGTGGCGTCATGCTGGTGCGGCAGCTGGGTGATCAGGTACCAGCTGTACAGCACGCCGCCGACGCCGAAGAACACCAGCAGGGTCTTGCGGCCAATGATGTCCGACAGCCAGCCACCGACCGGCTGCAGCACCATCAGGAAGGCCAGCACGCCCAGGTTGATCAGGGTGCCGGTCATCGGATCGTTGCCAGCGAAGGCGCTCTGGATCATCTTCGGGCCGTTCACCGAGTAGGTGTAGAAGGCCACGGTGCCGCCGGCGGTGATCAGGAAGCACAGCAGCAGCGGTCGCCACTGGTGCACGAACAGCTCGTACATCGAACCGGACTTCTGCGCCTTGCCCTCGCGCGCGGCCTCGATGGACGACTCCGACAGCGACTCGTCCATGCCACGGCGCAGCCAGAACACCACCACCGCGGCGATGCCGCCGATGCCGAAGGCGATGCGCCAGCCCCACTCGGAGATTTCCGGCTTGCCCCAGAAGGTCAGCATCAGCAGCAGGGTCAGCTGGGCCAGCACGTGGCCGCCAACCAGGGTGACGTAGTGGAAGGACGACAGGAAGCCGCGGCGGCCGGGAATGGCGGCTTCGGACATGTAGGTGGCGCTGGCGCCGTACTCGCCACCGGTGGCGAAGCCCTGCAGCAGCCGTGCGAACAGCAGGATGACCGCGGCCCAGATGCCGATGCTGGCGGCGGTGGGGGTGATGGCGATCAGGAACGAGCACAGCGCCATCAACGTGACCGAGACGGTCAGCGCCAGGCGGCGGCCATGGCGGTCGGCGAAGCGGCCGAAGAACCAGGCGCCGATCGGGCGCATCAGGAAGGTCGCGGCGAAGATCGCCCACACGTACATCGTGGAGTTCTTGTCGTCGGGCGAGAAGAACTGCGATTCGAAGTACACGGCGAACACCGAGTACACGTAGACGTCGTACCACTCCACCAGGTTGCCGGCGGAGCCTTTGAGGGTGTTGGAGATCGACCGCCGCAGGGCGGCGCGGTCGTTCGCGGGGACAGCAGGTTGGGGCGTGGTGCTCATCTGGGTGGGAATCCTCGATGCGGCGCGTCCGTGCGCAGGGAAAACGGCGCCCGGCCTTGGGGCGGCGCGGCCGGGCAGCCCTCTTGGTACTGCATCGACCGTCAACACGGGGTAGCAGACCAGAGCAGGGTGCATGGATGGATGACAGCGTGCCACCGCATGGGGTCCCGGACCATACTCAAAACGTCCTAGAATCCGCCTTCCCCCGGCTCCCTGGTGTGTCATGTCGGCTCCCCCCTCTTCGTCTGCGGCTGCCCCCCGGGGTGGCCTTGTCGCGCTGGCACTGCTGCTGGTCTACGTGGTCTGGGGCTCGACCTACCTGGGCATCGCCAAGGCCCTGCACGGCGGCGCACTGCCGCTCACGATGGTCTCCGGCAGCCGCTTCATCATTGCCGGCGGCCTGATGTTCCTGGCGCTGCGCCTGTTCTGGAAGCTGCCGAACCCGACCCTGCGGCAATGGCGCAACCTGGTCATCATGGGCGTGACCATGCTGGTGCTGGGCAACGGCATGGTGGTGCTGGCCGAGCGTGAGGTGTCCTCGGGCCTGGCCGCCACCGCGGTGGCCTCGGTGCCGCTGTGGATGGCGCTGTTCTCGGCGCTGCGCGGGCAGCATGCCAGCCGCGGTGAGTGGCTGGGCATCGCCATCGGCTTCCTCGGTGTGGTCTGGCTCAATGCCGGCAGCAGCCTGACCGCCTCGCCGACCGGGCTGGTGCTGCTGCTGATCGCGCCGATCGGCTGGGCCTTCGGTTCGGTGTGGGCACGCGGGCTGGACCTGCCGGGCCCGTTCATGACCGCGGCCGGGCAGATGATCTGCGGTGGCGTGCTGCTGGTGCTGATCGGCCTGGCGGTCGGCGAGCGCCCGAGCACGCTGCCCGATACCGGTGGCCTGCTGGCGATGGCGTACCTGTGCGTGTTCGGCTCCATCGTCGCGTTCACTGCCTACGTGTGGCTGCTGCAGAACGTGCGTCCGGCGCTGGCCGGCAGCTATGCGTACGTCAACCCGGTGATCGCGGTGCTGCTCGGCGCGCTGCTCAACGGTGAACGCTTCGGCTGGCGCGACCTGCTGGCGATGGCGGTGATTCTCCTGGGTGTGGTGGTACTGACGATGGCAAGGACGCGAAAGAGATGAGCATGGACGAGAAAGAACAACGCCGGGGCCTGCTGGTCACCGCGTCCACCTTCGTGATCTGGGGCCTGGTGCCGGTGTACTGGCACCTGCTCAACGAGGTGCCTTCGTTCCAGATCATCGCCCACCGCATCATCTGGAGCACCGTGCTGGTGCTGGGCTGGCTGCTGATCAGCTCGCGCCTGGGCTGGTGGCAGAAGATCGCCGCGCAGCCGCGCGCGCTGCCGATCCTGCTGGTGTCGAGCCTGACCATCGCCTTCAACTGGGGCCTGTACATCTGGGCGGTCAACGCCGGTCATGTCATCGAGACCAGCCTGGGCTACTTCATCAACCCGCTGGTGAACGTGCTGCTGGGCGTGCTGGTGCTGAAGGAACGCCTGCGCCGCCTGCAATGGGTGGCGGTGGCGATGGCGGCGGTGGGCGTGGCCTGGCTGACCATCGACGCCGGCACACCGCCGTGGATCGCGCTCGGCCTGGCTTGTTCGTTCGGCCTGTATGGGCTGTTGCGCAAGCTGGTCTCGGTCGACCCGGTGGCCGGCCTGGGCGTGGAAAGCATGTACCTGTTCCTGCCGGCGCTGGCCTTCGCGATCTGGGCGGAAAACGGCCATGGCGGTGCGTTCTTCCATGGCTGGGGCTGGCGCAACGACCTGCTGCTGATCTTCGGTGGCGCAGTCACCGCCGTACCGCTGATCGGCTTTGCCTACGGCGTGAAGCGCATTCCGCTGTCGCTGGTCGGCATCCTGCAGTACATCGCACCGAGCCTGCAGCTGCTGCTGGGCGTGTTCTTCTTCCACGAAGCGTTCGATACCGCCAAGGCGATCGGTTTTGCCGCGATCTGGGCCGGCCTGATCCTGTTCGTCGGCGACAACATCCGCACGATGCGCGCCAAGCGCTAGCGCCGGCGGGGCTGCGGGGTCGGATCCCTCCGCAACGCGGAGGGCTCTGACCCTGTTCTATCCGTCGCGTGGGGTCAGAGCCCTTCGCAGGGCGAAGGGATCCGACCCGCTTCCACCCAAAAAAGAACGGCGCCCCGAGGGGCGCCGTTCTGCTTCCATCCACGGCCAGGAGAGAGGGATGGCCGTGGCGGGAACGCGGTTGCAGGCTTAGAAGCGCTGCTGGTACTTCATGTACATGAAGCGGCCGATGTCGAAGCCACCGTAGTAGGTGAAGCTGCTGTTCGGCTGGCTGTACATGATCGGACCCTGGTGGTTGAACACGTTGTTCACGCCCAGCGACACGGTGCCATCCCACGGCAGGCTGTAACGCACCTGCAGGTCGTGGAAGGTGTTGGAGCCCACCTTGTTGGTCGGCGACGCGCTGGTGTACGACGAGTTGAAGCCCGGCATGTTGCACTCATCCATGTACGAGCACTTCTCCTTCATGCTGGAGTAGTAGCGCGCGGTCCAGCCGATGCCGAGGTCGCCGTACTGCCAATCCAGGTTGAAGGTGGAGCGCACGCGGAAGTCGCCGGCCCAACCGGTACGCTGTTCCACCGGGGTGGTGGCGGCGCTGTCGTTGCGCTGCTCCAGGTAGTCGGTGTAGGTGGTGTTCCAGTTGACGGCGAACTTGCCGAACGCGGTTTCCGGCAGGCGGTAGCGCACGTTGATGTCATAGCCGGCGGTTTCGCGGTAGCCCGCGTTGACCAGCGAGCGGTCCAGCGAGTTGACCTGGCCGTTGCTGCCACGGGTGAAGCGGCCGCAGGCGGCATCCGAACCCTGCACGTAGCACTGTTCCAGGATGTTGGTGGCCGACTCACCGACGATGGCGTTGTCGATGCGGATCTTCCACCAGTCCAGGCTGACGTCCAGGCCCTGCACGAAGTCCGGGCTGTAGACCAGGCCGACGGTCCAGGTCTTGGCGGTTTCCGGCTTCAGGCCCGGGTTGGAGCCCGAGCTGAAATCGGTGGTGGCCTGCTGGCCGGGCTTGGTGGCCACGCTGCCATCGCTGTTGAGCTGGCGGAAGTTGGCCGGCACCTTCAGCGCCTGGCAGCGGGCAGCGACGGTCGGGCTGGTGGCGGCGGTACCGAAGGAGGTATCGCACGGATCGGTGAACGAGTCGCGGCTGCTGACGGTGCCGCCGTACAGGTCATCCACGGTCGGCGCACGGAAGCCGGTGCCGTAGGTGGCGCGCACCAGCAGGCTGTCGATCGGCTTCCACTTCAGGCCGAACTTGCTGTTGGTGGTCGAACCGAAGTTGTTGTAGTCCGAGTAGCGGCCGGCCATGTCCAGCGACAGTTCGCGGGCGAACGGCAGGTCGGCCAGCAGCGGCACCTGCAGCTCCAGGTAGACCTCGTTGAGCGAGTAGTTGCCGCGGGTCGGCTGGCCGCTGGTGCCGGCGATCTCGCCCTTCTGCACCATCGTGTCCGGAGTGTAGCTGGCTTCTTCGCTGCGGTGCTCGAAGCCCATCGCGGCCAGGATGTCGCCGGCCGGCAGGGTGAACAGCGAGCCGGAGATGTTGCCGCTGGCGACCTTGGTGGTGCTCTGCATCTTGTCGACGAAGCGGGTGAACAGGTAGTCCTGCACGTCCTGGTTGCTCAGCGAGCCGGGTCCGGTGTAACCCATCGGGGCGGCCGGGTTCCACGGCACGCAGCCGGCGATCACCGCGCCCGGCGCACCGCAGCGGGCCACGTTGCCGTCCATGAAGGACGGGCCGACGGCCAGGTTGACGTGCGGCTGGTACATGCTGCCGGTACCGATGCGCTCGCCTTCGTTGCGGTTGTACATGTAGTTGACGTTCCAGTCCCAGTACCGCGAACCGGTTTCGAAGCTGCCTTCCAGACCAATGCTGGCGCGCTTGGTTTCCAGGTTGTTCTCGGTGCCGCGCGGCAGTTCCTCGGTACGGTGCGCGAACAGCGCATCCTGGCCCCACAGGTTGAACGCGCTGTCCTTGGACAGGGCGGCACGGCTGCCATTGCGGGCCTGCGCGGCGCTGACCGAGTACGGGTAACCGGCCAGGTGCTTGGTCGACTCGCGCTTGCTGTACAACGCGTCGGCGACGATGCGCAGGTTGTCGGTGATCGAGAAGCCACCGTTGGCGAACACCGAGGTGCGTTCCAGGCCTGTCAGCAGGCTCATGTTCGACTTGGTGTTGGCACCATCAGCCGGGTCCGGCGCATGGAAGTTGCCGGCCTTGCCCGGGTCGCCGCCCGGGCCCACCGTCAGGTTCTTGCCACCGACGGTGACGTAGCCCCACGGGGTGTTGCCATTGAGGCCATCGTTGGGGTGGCGCGGGCCGTTGGTGTAACGGCTGAACTCGCGGTCCTTGCCCAGCACCTCATCTTCCTTGGTGCGCTCGGCGCCCACGCTGAACCAGCCGCGCTCGAAGGTCTTGCCGAAGGTCGCGCTGTAGGCGCGCTTCTGGCCGTCACCCTGGCCGTACTGGCCGACATAGACGCTGGCTTCGCTACCATCGAAATTCTTGCGGGTGATGATGTTGACCACGCCGGCGATGGCATCGGAGCCGTACAGCGCGGAGGCGCCGTCGGTCAGCACTTCCACGCGCTCGACGATGGACGACGGGATCGAGGCCAGGTCGGAGTAACCGCCGGCGCTGACGCCCATGCGGCGGCCGTCGATCAGCACCAGGCTGCGTTCCGGGCCCAGGTTGCGCAGGCTGACGTACATGCCGCCGAAGTCGCGCGAGGAGGTCAGCGACGAGGCGCGGCTCATGCTCGGCGCACCGGCGGCAGGAATGTCCTGCAGGATGTCAGCGACGTTGACGTAGCCCTTCTTCTCGATCTCGGCGCGGTTGAGCGCGACCACCGGCTGTGCGGTTTCGACACTGGCCTGGCGGATGCGCGAGCCGGTGATTTCGATGCGGTCGAGGTTGGTCGGGGTATCGCTGGTGCTCTGTGCGAAGGCGGGGGTGGTGCAGCTGGCGGCCAGCGCGATGACGATCGCGTTGCGCAGCGGATTGGTTTTCAGGGACATCCGTGAAATCTCGTGTTTCGGTAAAAACAAGCGCCCGTTCTATGGGCGCGTGGGGTGCTGCAAACCAACGTGGGGGGCGCGATTCTAGAATGTTTCCATTCGTAACTGTTTGTCTCGGCGCTGCTGGAAGTGCGCGAAAATGAATCGCAACCAACAATCCACAGATGCGCTGTGCGCAGCGTCACGCGCGCTGCGTTTGCGATGGGCAGAGGCATCGATAGCGGCACGAAGCTGGCACGCTTGAGTGGTTGCGACAACGCGTCGCAGTACGCGCTTGTATGCAGGCGCGCAGGCGTTGTGATGCACCTGCCCGCATGAAATGCTCTTCGCCTTGTCATCGAAGGCAGGAGACGAAGGAATGATCCAGCTTGAAGAAGCACGCCGTCGCGTGGAGGCTGCACTTGCCAGCGACGATGAGCCGGTTGCCATCACGCATGAGCACGAAGTGGTCGAAGGCTGGCTGTTCTGCTTCCAGTCGCTGCGCTACCTGCAATCCGGCGAAATCTCGGATGCACTGGCCGGCAATGGGCCGATCTTCGTCGACCGGCACACAGGCGAGCAGCACGCGCTGGGCACGGCGTATCCGCCCGAGGAGGTCCTTCGCCAGCATCTGGCCGCGCGCGGCCCCGCCGTCTGATGCTGCGGCGGCGGATTTCTGAGTTCGGCAACGTGAAAGGGACGGAGCCTTCGCTCCGTCCCCTTGCGTGATGCGCAGTCCACCGCTGCGCGATGCTCAGGTTTCGCGCAGCGCCGTGGTGATCGGCAGACGTGCCGCGCGCAGTGCCGGGAACAGGCCGCCGACCAGGCCGATGCCCAGTGCCCATTTCAGGCCGGTCCACAGCAGTTCCGGCGACACATGGAACTTGAACACCACTGCGCTGAAGTTGCTGCCGATGGTGGACACGCTGTAGCCGTTGAACAGCAGCCACGCCACCGCACAGCCGAGCAGGCCACCGAGCAGCGCCAGCAGCATCGTCTCCAGCATCACTGCCGTCACCACCGGCAGGCCGCGGAAGCCGATCGCACGCATGGTGGCGATTTCGCGGGCGCGCGTGGCGACGGCCGCATACATGGTGTTGAGCGCGCCAAACACCGCACCGACCGCCATGATCGTGCCGATCACCTTGCCAAGGATGTCGATCAACTTGGTCAGCCCGCCGCCCTGCTTGCTGTAGTACACGCGGGTGGTTTCCACGTCCAGTTTCAGGCGCGGGTCGGCGGCGACGGCGGCCTTGAACTGATCGAAGCCTGCCTTGCCCTCGGTGCGCACGCTGATCGACTGCCAGGCGCTGCGCTGGTAGGTGGTGGCCAGCGTATCGGCGTCGGTCCACAGTTCCGAATCATGCGCATCGCCGGTGGCGAACACACCCACTACGGTCCAGGTCTGGTTGCCCAGGGTCAGTGTCCTGCCCACCTCCATGTCGCGGAACTGGCCCTTGGCGCCCTGGCCGACCACGATCTCGCGCAGGCCAGTGGCGAACTTGCGCCCCTCGACGATCCTGACCTTGTCATGCACCGCCCATGCCTGCGGGCCCACGCCGCGGAACTGCGCGTTGACGTCGGTGCCATCGGACTTCGACACCAGGTTGACCACCTGCGACAGCTCCGGCGACAGCAGCGGCCGGCCCTGCGCATCGCGGCTGATGCCGGGCAGGGTGGACAGCATCGGTACCTGCTCGCGGGTGATCACTGAGTTGGTCTCGGCCTGCGAGCCACCGCGCAGCACGATGGCAGTGGTGTCATCGCCGGTGTTGTTGAGCGTGGCCTGGAAGCCTTCGCCCATCGCCAGCATTGCCACCAGCACGCCGACCACGCCGGCGATGCCGACCACGATCACCGAGGACGCGCCCCAGCGCTGCGGCAGGCTGGCCACGCCGATACGGGTGGCGGCCAGCGCCAGTCGCCCCCCGCGGGTCAGCAGAAGCCACAGGGCCACCAGCACGGTCACGGCCAGCACGCCGGTCCACGGCAGGCTGATCCACAGCACCAGGCCGACCGCCAGCAGCAGCACCGTCACGCCGTTGCCCAGCCACTTCTTGAGTTTGCTCTTGAACATGTCTGTGTTCTCCTCAGCGACCGGCCAGTGCGTCGACGATCTTCAGGCGCTTGGCACGCAGCGCCGGCAACAGGCCGACGATGATGCCGATCACCACGATCAGGCCCAGCCCCATCAGCCAGGTTGGCGTCGGCACGTGCGGCGGCAGCATGCCCATGCTCTTCGGGCCGATGGCCGGCAGGATCAGGGCGGCCAGGCCCATGCCGATCAGGCCGCCCAGGCCGATCAGCAGCACCGATTCCACCATCACCAGGGTCAGCACGGTGCTGTCCTTGAAGCCCAGCGTCTTCAGCGTGGCCAGCTCCGGCACGCGCTCGCGCACGGCCTGCGCCATGGTGTTGCCTGTCAACAGCAGCAGGGTGAAGAACACCGCGCCCATGATCGAGGTGACGATCATGCCGATATCCGCGAACTGCTTGACGAAGGCCTGCTGGAACGCCGATTCGGTCTGGGTCTTGGTCTCGTGGTCGGAGTTGGCCGAGATCGCGTCGATCGCCTGCGCCACCCGCGAAGAGTGGTCCGGGTTGTCCAGCGTTACCGTGTACCAGCTCACCTGGTTCTTGATGTAGTCGTTGGATTCATCGAAGTACTTCCAGTTCATCATCAACTGGCGTTCTTCGTTGGCGGCCAGCGCACGGTCCTTGGAACGGTAGATGCCCTTGAGCACCAGCGGCCAGTCGTTGCTGCCGCCACGCGGGAAGATCGTGGCCTGCAGCGGGATGGTGTCGCCGATCTTCCAGCCGAACTGCTTGGCCAGGGTTTCGCCGACGATGGCGCCGGTACGGGTCTGCTTCCAGTCTTCCAGCTGTGCCGGGTCGATCTGCAGCTCGCGGTAGACATCGAAGTAGTTGGGGGACACCGAGAAGTTCGGGAAGAAGTTCTTCGGGTCCTGGTAGATGCCGCCGAACCACATGCCATAGGCCACGTCGCGCACGCCGGCCACCTGCCGCACCTGGGCCTCCAGGCGGATCGGCAGCGACTGGGTGATCGACAGCCGCGATGCGACCACCAGGCGGTTGGCGCCTTCCACGCTGCCGCCGGAGGTGAATGCCACGCGCACCGAATCGAGCATGCCGAACAGCAGGAACGCGGCCACCACGGAGAGCAGGGTCAGCAACGTGCGGGTACGGCTGCGGAACAGCTGCGCCCACACCAACGAGAAGTATTTCATCGCCGTGGCCTCCGTCAGTGGGCCAGCGGCGCGTCGGCCAGCTCGCCCTTGTCCAGGTGCACCGTGTGCGTGGCGTACTCGGCGGCCTTCGGGTCATGGGTGACCATGATGATGGTCTTGCCATGCTCCCGGTTGAGCTGCTGCAGCAGGCCGAGGATCTCCTCGGCGGACTGGCGGTCGAGGTCGCCGGTCGGTTCGTCGCAGATCAGGAAGGTCGGGTCGGAGACGATCGCCCGGGCGATTGCCACGCGCTGCTGCTGGCCGCCGGACAGTTCATTCGGGCGGTGGCTGCGGCGGTCGGCCAGGCCGACCAGGGTCAGCGCGATCTCGGCGTTGCGGCGGCGCTGCGCCGCATTGAGGTGGGTCAGCAGCAGCGGCAGTTCCACGTTCTTCTGCGCGGTCAGCATCGGCATCAGGTTGTAGAACTGGAACACGAAGCCGACGTGGTGGCTGCGCCAGGTCGACAGCTGGCCGCCGCTCATCTGGTCGATGCGCTCGCCCTCGATGCTGATCTCGCCGCCGCTGGGGTTGTCCAGGCCGCCGATCAGGTTGAGCAGGGTGGTCTTGCCCGAGCCGGACGGGCCCATCAGCGCGACGAAGTCGCCGCTGGCGATGTCCAGGTCGATGCCGTGCAGCACCTGCACTTTCTCGGGGCCACGCTGGTAGGTCTTGGTGATGTTGCGCAGTGAAACCAGGGTCGACATGGGTGGTTCTCCACGGAAGGCGGGAAACGGGGAAGCGCCACGGCAGGGGCCGCAGGCGTGCGTCGAGCGGTGCTGCCGGCGGCGCCCGTGGGCGCCAGGCCGCTACTGCGCTTGTTTCTGTTGCACCTTGGCGCCATCGCGCAGGGTGTCCGGCGGGTTCAGCACCACCGATTCACCTGCGCTCACGCCCTTGAGGATCTGGCGGTCCTTGCCCATCGCCTGGCCGGCCTCGACCGTGCGCTGCTGCACGCGGCTTTCGTCACCCAGCACGAAGGCAACCGAGGCGCCCTCGCGCTGGACCACGGCGCCCGCCGGCACGCGCACGCCCTGCGGTTTGGCGGCCGCCTGCGGCTGCGCCTGCTCCAGGAAGCTGACGCGCACGCCCATCTCCGGCACGATGCGCGGGTCCTTCACCTTCAGCGCCACGCGCACCTTCACCGTGGCCTTGCCGCGGTCGGCGGTGGGGATGATGGCGATCACCTCGCCCGGAATCTTCCACTCCGGATAGGCGTTGAGCGTGGCTTCGACCGGCATCTTCGGCTGCACGCGGCCGATGAAGGCCTCGCCGACCTCGACTTCGATCTCCAGCGAGTCCATGTCGACGATGGTGCCGATGCCGGTACGGGTGAACCCACCGCCCGCCGACAGCGGCGAGACGATTTCGCCGGGCTGCGCGGCCTTGGCAGTGACCACGCCGGAGAACGGCGCGCGCACGATGTTGTTGTCCACGCCCAGATCGGCGATGGCCAGCTGGTCGTTGGCCACCTTGACGTTGCGCTGTGCGGTGTCCAGCTGTGCACGCAGGCTGTCACGCTGGGCCACCGCCTGGTCGTACTGCGAGCGCGACACCAGCTGCTGGCCGACCAGTGCCTGCAGGCGGCTGGCTTCAGCGGCCGCCTGCCTCTGCTGCGCTTCCAGCCCGGCCACCTGGCTGCGTGCGGCCTGCAGCTGCGAGGCATACAGGCTGCGCTGCGCGTCGGCATCGATCGGGTCCAGGGTGGCCATGATCTGGCCCTGTTCCACGCGCATGCCTTCCTCGATCATCACCTCGCGCACCTTGCCGGTGATCTTGGCCGATACCGTGGCCATGCGCCGGGCGACCACGTAGCCACTGGCATCGAGCACCGAACTGCTGGCGCTGCCCTGCTGGATGGCCACGGCGGGGGCGGTTTCCACGTCCACTGCCGGCGTACGCCCGAACAGGGCGAAGCCGACAGCGGCCAGCAACAACACGACCACGATGATCGCGATCCACAGCCAGCGGCGGCCACCGCCACTGCCGCCGGAGGCGGGCGGCGGCGATTTGCGGTCGATACGGAGTTCCTTCAACAGCTCGGCAGAAGCGTTCATTCGTTCCATCACAGGCGTTTGGGCGGGTGTGGCCGGAAGGGCGGACGGCGGCGGTTCCGGCGGTGGAGCGTGCGGCACAGCATGCAGGCAGGCACAGCGATGACGGCAGTGACAGCTGTCACCCGATGACACTGACGGCGGCAACTGCGAAACGTGACCACGGCGGCACAGGATGGCAACGTCCCCGCTACCGGTACCGCCCATGGATCCGATCACCCCGTCGCTGGCCCGCCACAGCCGCGCCGCCAAGCGTACCGTGATCCGCGCTCGGTTGCGCCGGTGCCGCCCGGCCGGTGGTGGCGCCTGCGCGCAGGCGGCTGAACTGGCATGATCGGCGGCGATCGTCCCCGCCTGGAACCGCCCGTGCCGTCGACATGGCTTGCCTCGCTGCTGCGCCCCGCGCCGGACTCGGCGGTGGCCGATACGCTGCGCCGGGGAAAATCGCCCTGGAGCGAGGCAGTCCACCTGCTGTGGTCGGTGTGGATCTTCCTGACGCCCTTGCTTGGCCACGGCTTCACCCTGCGCTGGCTGCTGCTGACGCTGGCCAGCTATCCGGTGTTCCTGCTGCTGTACGCCAAGGTGATGGTGGCGCCGCGCCATCACGCTCCGCGCTATGCGCTGGGCCTGATCGCGATGTCGCTGGTGCTGCTGCCCTGGTATCCGTCCGGGCTGACCTACTTCGTGTTCGGCTGCGTGCTGCTGCGGGTGAGCGGACGCGGTGGCTGGTGGCAGTATCTGCTGCAGCTCACTGGCCTGAACCTTCTGTTCTGCAGCCTCGCGCTGCTGTTCCAGTACCCGTGGCAGAGCCTGGTCTGGATCCCGGCCGTGTCCTACATCGTGGGGCTGGTCGTGAACGTGGAAGCGCTCAACCAGCAGAAGGATGCGGCACTGCAGCTGTCGCAGGACGAGGTGCGGCGGCTGGCGGCCACTGCCGAGCGCGAACGCATCGGCCGCGACCTGCATGACCTGCTCGGCCACACCCTGTCGCTGATCACATTGAAGCTGGAGCTGGCGCGCAAGCTGCACGACCGCGGCGACGCGCGCGCGCGGCTGGAGATCGGCGAGGCCGAGGCCATCGCCCGCGAAGCGCTGGCACAGGTGCGCAGCGCGGTTACCGGCATCCGCGCCAGCGACCTGGCCGGTGAGCTGGCATCGGCGCGGCTGCTGCTGGAATGCCAGCAGGTCCACCTTCAATACGCACCACCACCGGCGATGCCGGTGGATGTCGAACGCGGGCTGGCGCTGGTGCTGCGCGAGGCCGCAACCAATATCGTGCGCCATGCACAGGCGACACAGGCACGGGTGGAGTTCATGCTGGAGGGACGCATGCTGGCGATGCAGATCCGCGACGATGGCCGTGGCGGCGTGCAGGCCGAGGGCAACGGGCTGAGCGGCATGCGCGAACGCGTGGCCGCCCTGGGGGGCAGCCTGCAGGTACAGTCCGCAAAGGGCGAGGGCACGCGACTGACCGTGCGCGTGCCACTGGCTGCCGCGACCACACCGTTGCCGCCGGGAGCGCCGCCGTCGCTGGCACAGGACGGTGCCGCATGATCCGCATCCTGCTGGCCGAGGATCAGGCGATGGTGCGCGGTGCACTGTCGGCGTTGCTGGGCCTGGAGCCGGATATCGAGGTGCTGGGCAGCGCCGCCGATGGCGAAACCGCGTGGCGGATGCTGCAGCAGCTGCAACCGGACATCCTGGTCACCGACATCGAGATGCCCGGCCTGTCCGGGCTCGAGCTTGCCCAGCGCATCGCGCGCCACGAGCTGCCGATCAAGGTGGTGATCGTGACCACCTTCGCCCGCGCCGGTTTCCTGCGCCGCGCGCTGGAAGCCGGCGTGCTGGGCTACCTGCTGAAGGATGCACCGGCCGAGAACCTGGCCGATGCCCTGCGCAAGGTGAAACAGGGCATCCGTGCGATCGACCCGCAGCTGGCACTGGATGCGTGGTCGCAGGCCGATCCGCTGACCGACCGCGAGCGCCGCGTACTGCGGCTGGCGGGCGAGGGCCGCACCGCCAGCGAGATCGCCGAGCAGCTGGGGTTGTCGCACGGTACGGTGCGCAATTACCTGTCCGAGTGCATCGGCAAGCTGGGTGTGGCCAACCGGATCGAGGCGTACCGGCTGGCGCGGCAGAAGGGGTGGTTGTAGCGGATCATTTCCGCGCCTGCGGAGAGGTGTCACTTTCTTTGCTCGTGCAAAGAAAGTAACCAAAGAAACACGCCGCCAGAGCGCGAGCCGTCGCTACGCGACGGTTCCCTGCGCTTCTCGGCGAATCAGGGGACGGCGCCGAACTCGCTGCGCTCAGACACCGGCGCCTCTTCGCCCCTGATTCCCCTGCGATGCTCGGCTCGCTCAAGGCGGACCCAAGGTCAAGAACCACAGCTGCACGACGATATTTGGTAGCGCCGGGCCGTGTCCGACGAGTGAAGCGGCCGCTTTCGCCTTTGATCTTGAGTCCGCCTTCAAGCGAGCCGAGCACCGCAGGACCGGCGAGGGCGAAGAGGCGCGGGTGTCTGAGCGCAGCGAGTTCCCGCGCCGTCCCTCGACGGACCGAGGAGCGCAGGGCACCGGCGTGCGAAGCACGCCGGCTCGCGGCCGGCGGAGCGTTTCTTTGGTTACTTTCTTTGCGCGCAAAGAAAGTGACACCCCCCGCGGTCGCGGAAACAATCCGCCGGGAACGCCCGGCGAATCCTTTCAATCCTTCCCGCGCGCCATCGCCTGGAACACCCCGTCACGCCGCACCCACAGGTGGAACAGCGCCGCACCCACATGCATCAGCACCGTGGCAAACAACACATAGGCCAGCAGGCTGTGCGCATTGCGCAACGCGGCATACAGCGCCGGGGTATGCGGCACGATCGGCGGCAGGTGCAGGCCACCCCACAGCACGATCGGGTAACCGCCGGCCGACAGCATCGCCCAGCCGATCAGCGGCATCGCCAGCATCAGTGCGTACAGCATCCAGTGCGAGGCCTTGGCCGCCATCACCTGCCACACAGGAAGATCCGCCGGCAGCGGCGGTGGGCGATGACGCAGCCGGTTGTACAGGCGCAGCAACACCAGTACGCCGATAGTGATGCCCAATGGGCGGTGCAGGTCGATCAGCATCGGCCGCAAGTGCAGCGAGGCGACCATGGTCACGCCAATGAACAGCATGGCGATGATCATCAGCGCCATGGACCAGTGCAGCACCCGCGCCAGCAGGTTGAAGTGGCCGTTGCCGGTGCTCATCGTACGGCCTCCTTCCGTTGCTCGACGTTGCCGGTGGCGCGCTCGCGTTCGCGGCGGTTGAAGGACTGCGAATACACGGCCGAGCGGGCCGCCAGGATCGGATCGTCACTGCCACGCACGCCGCTGGGCAGGATCAGCGGATCGAAATTGATCTGCCCGCAGGCGCCCTGTTCCTGCGACTGCATGCGGTCCAGGCTGAGTACGCCGGCCACTACCTGGTCACGCGATTCGGGCCACGGTACCGACGGATCATCGATGGCATCGCCCGGCTCGGCGGTGGTCACGACCAGGTTCCAGCGCACCGGGCCGCTGGCCAGGCGCTGCTGCAGTTCCTGGCTGAGGAAATCGACGCTGGCCTGCTTGCGGGTTTCCGCATCCATCTCCACCACCGGCGCCTGCGGCTGCCAGCGCCAGCGCACCGCGCGCTTCTGGCCCTGCGCATTGGTGAACCAGAAGCTGTTGACGCTGTTGAAGGTGGTGTCGGCCCAGCTGCTGGTCCACGGCGCGGTCTTGGCCCACTGCTGGAAAGCCTGCGCACTGGGGTATTTGGCCAGCACCGCGGCCATCTTCTGCGGATCGGGCTTGCCGGTGGCCGGGTCGGGAATGGAGGCGCGGGTCTGCTCGTAGAACGCCTCTGCGCTGGGCACGGCGAAGAACGGGAAGCTGTTCATCGCCATGCGCCATTCCTGGCCATCATCGCTGACCATCTGCACCGCGAGGCTGCGCACGCGTGCGGTGTTGTCGGCGCCGTAGGGGTCGCCGCCGCCGATCGACAGGCGGCCCATCACTGGCACGCGGCGTTGCGAGAACACCCGTGCGCTGGACAGGGTGGGGGCCTGCGCGCTGGGTTCGAACCAGCCGCTCACGCAGATGCCCTTGCTGTGCGCGCGGCGGAAGCCCGGGTGGGCCGGGCCGGTGGCCTCGATGGTGTCGGTGAAGCGCTGCGCGGTCAGGCGGTTTCCAATCCAGCCGGCCAGCCAGGCGAAGGCCAGCGCGACCGCACCCAGAATGAGTGCGATCAGTGCGATCCAGAGCAGGGGTGAATGCTTGCGTGGCGCGCCCGGCGTCTGGCCAGCGCGGGTGTAGCGGAAGAGCGACATGGTCGGAGTCCTGCCTTCACGGAGCGTGTGGGTGGTCGACCCACACATCCTCGCAGAACCCGGCCGGGGCCGAAATTCAATTTTTCGTCAGATTTTCCGGGGACGGGGTGCCGACCAACGGTCGGCACCCACCCGATCAGCTGTAGCGCTGCTTCAGCATCGCCCACGCCGAGCGCAGCGCCAGCGCTTCGCCACCGGCCGGACGGCCCGGGCGCTCGCCGTCGTTCCAGGCATACACATCCAGGTGCGCCCAGCGCTGGCCGTCTTCCAGGAAGCGCTCCAGGTACAGCGCGGCGGTCACCGAGCCGGCCATGCGCGAACCGGCGTTGGCCAGGTCGGCGATGCCGCTGCTCAGGTAGCGCAGGTAGGGGCGCCACAGCGGCATGCGCCAGACCGGGTCGCGGGTCGCGTCACCGGCCTGCAGCCACTGCTGGGCCACCGTGTCGTCGTTGCTGAACAGTGCCGGCAGGTCCGGGCCCAGTGCGATGCGCGCGGCACCGGTGAGGGTGGCGAAGTCCAGCACCAGGTCCGGCTTCTGCTCACCGGCGAAGGTCAGCGCATCGCACAGGATCACGCGGCCTTCGGCATCGGTGTTGTCGATCTCCACGCTCAGGCCCTTGCGGGTGGCGATCACTTCGCCCGGGCGGAAGGCATCCGGACCGATCGCGTTTTCCACCGCCGGCACCAGCAGGGTCAGCCGCACCGGCAGCCCGCGCGCCATCACCAGGCCGGCCAGGGCCAGTGCGTGCGCGGCGCCGCCCATGTCCTTCTTCATGTTGCGCATGCCGTCGGCTGGCTTGATGTCCAGCCCGCCGGTATCGAAGCACACGCCCTTGCCCACCAGCACCAATGCCGGATCGGTTTCCCTGCCCCAGCGCAGCACGACCAGGCGCGGCGCACGATGCGAAGCGCGGCCCACGGCGTGGATGGCCGGGAAATTCTGCTTCAGCAGTTCGTCGCCGGTAATCGCCTCGACCTGCGCACCATGTGCATCGGCCAGCGCGCGCGCGGCGTCTTCCAGCTGCTGCGGGCCCATGTCTTCGGTCGGGGTGTTGACCCAGTCGCGCACGCGCAGGCTGGCGGCGATCAGGTCGGCCACTTCGCCGGTCGGCGAGGCCACCAGCTGCGCCGGTGCGCGATTGCGCTTGCGATAGCGGTCAAAGCGGTAGCTGCCCAGGCCCCAGCCCAGCTGCAGCAGCGCCAGTTCGGCGGCCGGCAGTTCATTGGCCAGCTGCCAGACGCTGCCTTCCGGCAGCGCGTGCGGCGCATGCGCATAGCTGTAGGCATCGGCACGATCACCCACGCCCATCACGGCACCGGCCAGGCCATCGGCGCCCGGCAGCAGTGCCACGCTGTGGGCGCCGGCGTTGAAGCCCTGCGATGCCAGCCACGCCTGCGTGGCAGCCGGCTGGCTGTCCTTCCAGGCGGCGAACTGCTCGCGGTCCAGCACGTACAACGGCAGCGCCGCAGCGGTGTCGGCGGTGAAACCAGTGATCTCGCTCATGCGTCAGGTACTCCGGGGTGCGGCGGCGTCGAGGTTGGCATCCAACCAGTCGGCCAGGCCGGTAAGGGTGTCGAACTGCAGGTCCGGCTGCAGCTGCGGATGGGTCCAGGTGGCTGCGTCGCGGTTGATCCAGCAGCCGCGCAGGCCGGCGGCAATCGCCCCGGCCACGTCCATGTCGGCATGGTCGCCGACGTGCAGCACCTGTGCCGGTGCCACACCCAGGCGGGTGCACGCGGCATGGAAGATGCTGGCTTCGGGCTTGGCCGCGCCGTGTTCGCGCGAACCCAGCTGGAAGGCGAAATGATGGGCCAGGCCGATCCGCTCCAGATCGGCATTGCCGTTGCTCAGCGCCGCCACCGGTACCCGTGCGGCAATGCGCGCCAGCGCGTCGATCGCATCGGGATAGCACTCCACCTGGTTGCGCGCGGCGTAGAACACTTCATACGCAGGCTCCAGCAGATCGAGGCTGGCACCGCTGGTGTGCAGTGCTTCGTGCAGGGTCAGCCGGCGCAGCGCACTCAGGTCGTGGTGGAGGTGCGGATGGGCGTGGTACAGCCGCTCGCGCAGTTCGCGCATCGCCTCCACCGGATACATCGCGGCGGTAGCGGGGCTGTGTTCGCACATCCAGGCGTGCAGGACCTGTTCGATGCGGGCGCCGATCGGAGCGAACGGCCACAGCGTGTCGTCAAGGTCGAGGGTGATGGCTTGGACGGGGAAATTCACCTCGCCATTCTACCCCTGCCCGCGCGGGCTTTCATGCGGCGCGGCGGGCGGGTGGGCACTGTGGCTGGGCCGGGTCAGCGCAGGTTGTACGAGCAGGCGATGGTGGTCTGGCCGTCGAACTGCTGCACGTCCAGGTTGTGCCGCCCAACTTCCTTCGTGTAGGTGCCTGCTACCGGGTCGGACAGCTTCGCCAGTGCCGCGACCTGTTCCACACTGGCCGAGCTGAAGTACGCGGTGAAACTGTCGATGCCATCCTCGCCGCTGTCGCCGTCATAGGACTGCAGCCGGTTCACGGGCTGGCCCAGCACCATCAAGGGCGTGGTCAGCCGGAACTCGCCGCTGGATTCGCCGTCCTGCGCCCTTGCCGGGGCCGGTGCCAGCATCCGGGCCATGGCGTCGAACTGCATGGGCGTGAGGTGCCGCTTGCAGGTAACCGCCTCAGCAAGCTGGGTGCGCGCCTGATCGGCAGTCGGCGGTGTCGCGGCGAACGCGGGAGCGGCAATGCAGGCCAAGGCAAGGCAACGCGTGGCGAGAGAGTTCATACGAGCGGATCCATCCGGGTAGGGCGCCATAGTCTGCCACTTCGTCCCTGTTTCTGGTTCCGCCACCTGCGTCCATCCGTTGTTGATGCCGTCACTCCAGCAGGCGTGCCCAGCCCTGCATGCCATCCAGGCGTGCCAGCACCAGCTTGATGCACACCAGCAGCGGCACTGCCAGCAGCAGCCCGATCATGCCCCAGGCCCAGCCGAACACCATCAGCGCCAGGATCAGCACCAGCGGCGACAGCTTCATGCGCCGGCCCAGCACGATCGGGGTCACCATCTGCCCTTCCAGGGTGTGCAGGCCCAGGTAGGCGGCGGCCGGCAGCAGGGCCTGCAGCGGGTCGCGGAACTCGACGAAGCCCATCAACAGCATCAATGCCACGCCGATCAGCGGGCCCACGTACGGGGCGAAGTTCAGTAGTGCAGCCACCGTGCCCCACAGCAGTGCTTCCTGCAGGCCGATGCCGAGCAGCATCAGCACGCCGGCGAACACCAGCCCGACCAGGGTGTTGATGACGCTGATGGTCAGCACGTAACGCGAGACCTCCCGTTCGATCGAACGCAGGATGTCGGTGGTGAACCGCTGCTGCTGGCGGTTCGGGAACAGGGCGATCGCTGCGCGCTGCAGGCTCTGCCCGTAGATCATGAAGAACAGGGTCAGCAGCACCACCGCCAGCACCGACGCGGCCAGGCGCGGTGCACGGGTCAGCATGCGGTATGGATCGTCCAGCTGGGTGCGGATCACCTGCACCTTGTGGTTGCTGTCACCGCCGGCCACGCGGGCGAAGTTTTCCGCCGCCTGGTTGGCCTGCTGCACCGGCTTGGTCAGGTCCTGCACCTGCCGGGCCACCTTGCGCAGCTGCTGCGGTGCTTCCTGCGCCCATTCCATCGCCGGACCGATCAACTGCACCGCCAGCGAACCGGTCACGCCCAGCCCGGCGCCGAGGATCAGCAGTGCGCCCAGCGCGCGCGGAATCCACAGCTTCTGCAGCAGGCGCAGGATCGGGTTGCCGACCAGTGCGAAGAACATCGCCAGCAGCACCGGCAGGATGATGTCCTGCGCGGCCCACAGCGTGTAGCCCACCGCCAGGGTGGCCAGGACCACCAGCGACATCGGCCCGCGTGGACGCGACGGGGGCGGCAGCGGCGCCTCCGCACCCTGCGGATCGGCTGGTGACGGGGACAGGAGGGACTCGCTCATCGACGCACCAACCGGGAAGGGGAGCGCATTATCCGCCGGCCGCGATCGGCGCGGCGGAGTGCCTGGATCAACGTTCGGACAGCTCGGTGGCGGCTTCGGCCGGGCGCGGTTCGCGCGGTTCCGGTTCGGGTTCCGGGCGGGGGGCAGGTGCCGGCCGTGCGTTGGCGGCGGAGGCCGCCGCCTGTGCCTGTTCGCTGGCATCGTCGGCTTCTTCGGCCGCGTCGTCGGCGGTCGCTGCAGCCTGTGCCGCCATCGCCGTGGCAAACGCCGCCTGGGCACTGGCGAACAGGTTCGAGACCGAACCGACCATCTGCAGCCAGCGCGCACCGTTGACCTTGCCGGGCACTTCCAGCTTGCCGGCGATGAAGCCACCGGCCAGGCCGACCACCACGATGCGCAACGGCGACCAGCCCTTTCGCCAGACGTCGCTGAGCGTGGACCAGTGGTCCTGGGTCTCGCCCAGGCGCACGGTCACCACCTGTTCGCAGCGTTTCACCCGCCGCTGCAGCGCGCCGAACTTCATGGCTTGCCCTCGGGCAGCTGCACGCCGGCATCGGGGTCGTCTTCGCTGGGCTCGTCGAACAGGCCCAGGCGTGACAGCTGGCGCCGGGTGGCATGCATGCCGGTGTGGTGGAAGAAGTAGGACACCCGCCAGATCGCGTAGCCGGTGACGGCCAGGCTCAGCAGCGAGGTGATCAGCAGCGCCTGCAGCCAGCTAAGGCCCCAGCTCTGCAGCAGGGCGATGAGGGTGGCCGCCATCAGCAGCCAGGCCGAGGCACCAAATACGATCGCCACGCCGGCCCAGGCCAGCGCACGGCCGAAGGCACTGCGGGCCAGGGCGAAGTCGGCCGAGGCCAGCCGGCGCAGCGAGCGCACGGTGTGCTTGGCCGAATCGGCAGCGGCACGACCGGCCGCGCCGACCTGGCGGATGCTCTCATCCAGCGGCGGGGTGGCCGCCGGATCAGGGGCTTGCGCGTTGTCTTCGCTCACGCCGCGGCTTACTTGTCGCTGCTGCCGCGGGCCAGCTTGGCGATGATCCAGCCGGCAGCGAAGGCGACGCCGAACGATGCCAGCGGACGCTCACGGATCAACTCGGCGGCGCTGTCGATCAGGTCCTTGCCCTTGTCCATCAACGCGTCAACCTGTTCCTTGGCAGCGGCACCACCGAATTCGGCGGCGGCCAGGCCAGACAGTGCGCTGTCGGACAGTTCGGCCTTGACGTTGGCCTTGCCAATGCGCAGCTCGTCGGTCGCGGCACCGGTTGCGCCCTTGATCGCACCGCCGGCGGCCGTGGCGGCCTGCTTCAGGTGGGAACCGGCTTCACCCAGGTGTTCCTTCAGGTTCTCGGTATTGGTGGGGCTCATCGAATCACTCCTGTTGCGATGGGGGAACGGGTGTCGGCGGTGCCGACCTGGACTGACAGCAATAGCATTGCCGGGGTATAGGGGGTGTTACGGCAGGGCGATCAGCGCATCACGAGCTGGCCCTGCTGCTGGCCATTGTTGCGCAGCACGCGCACCACCAGGGTCGGCGGGCGCTGCTGGAAGTTGGCGCGCCAGCTGGCCAGGTCGGCGAATTCACCCACGGTGGCGTCGGTGATGATGTCGCCCTGCTGCAGGCCGTTGCTGGCCGCGCGGCTGCCACGCTTGACCTCGCTGACCAGCACGCCGCCGACACCCGACTGTCGCAGCGACTCGGGCAGGTCGACGAAGGTGGCACCGGTCAACCGCGGGTCCAGGCTCTCGCCGGTGACCGCACGCGCCTGTTCCTTCAGCGTGGCCTTGATCTGCACGGGCTTGCCTTCGCGGCGTACATCCAGCGTCATCGGGCTGCCGACCGCAGCCAGGCCTTCCACGTTGTGCAGGGCTTCGGCGCTGTCCACGCGTTGGCCGTTGGCCGAGACCACCACGTCGCCCGGCTTCAACCCGGCCGCGGCGGCCGCCGAACCGGCCAGCACGCGGGTGATCAGCGCACCGCGCGTTTCGCCCAGGCCCAGCCCCTGCGCGATCTGCGCGGTCAGGTTCTGGCTCTCCACGCCCAGCGTGCCGCGTACCACCACGCCGTGCTTGACCAGCTGGTCGACCACGCTGCGCGCCAGGTTGGACGGAATCGCCAGGCCCAGGCCGATGTTGCCGGCCATGCTGCCCTGCGGGTTGAAGCTGGCGGTATTGATGCCGACCAGCTGGCCCTGCAGGTCGACCAGGGCGCCACCGGAATTGCCCGGGTTGATCGACGCATCGGTCTGGATGAAGTTCTGGTAGCCCAGGCCACGGATGCCGCTGCGGCCCACCGCCGAGACGATGCCCGAGGTGACCGTCTGGCTGAAGCCGAACGGGTTGCCGATGGCCACCACGAAGTCACCGACCCGCAGCTGGTCGCTGTTGCCGAGCTTGATGTCGGTCAGGTTCTGCGCCGGGATGCGGATCAGCGCGATGTCGGTATCGCGGTCCGAACCGAGGAACTCGGCCTTCACCGTGCGCCCGTCGGCCAGTGTCACCTGCACGTCATCGGCGTTGTCGATGACATGGTGGTTGGTCAGCACCAGGCCTTCCTTGGCGTCGATGATCACGCCCGAGCCCAGCGATTCGTTGATGCGCTCCTGCGGGATATCCGGGAACAGGCGGCGGAAGAACGGGTCGTTGAAGAACGGGTTGCGCACGCGCACCACCTGCTTGGTGTTGACGCTGACCACGGCCGGCATCGCCTTTTCCAGCATCGGCGCCAGCGAAGGCACCGCCTGTCCGGCCACCGCGGCCGGCAACGCGGCGGTGGTCGGCAGCACCGCTGGCAGCGGTGCTGCATCGGCACGGTTGTCCAGGTGGGCATTGATGCCGGTGGCAACGAAGCCACCGAAGGCGGCGGCGATTGCGAGCGTGAGCAGGGTGGGAAGCGGTCGCATGGTTGTCGGTTCGCTGGCGTGGGTGGGGGCGGTTCGGCCCTACGGTAAAACAAGCTGAATGAGTGTGTCGCGATCTGGATAAATGCGCCATGAAAACCGCAGGCCGCGAAAGGCGAGTGAGGAGGCTGACAGCATGGCTGTGGCGACACCGCACAGGCGACGCCTGCACCACCGAAGACGATCGCCGGGGGCGCCGACACAGACCGATACCTGCGCAGTTCCGCGCAACCGGGTGCCGCAATGCGCCACAGCACGCATCGGATGCCGCGTCCGTGCAACGGCACGCAACGGCCATCTTCGACCACGCGCTTGCTGTGGCGTAGTCCTTAAAAAAAGGCGTTTCCTGTGAACCCGCCGCTTCCGCGGCAGTGGTGGGCTACACCATGGCCGTCGCATCAGATGCGATTGCGGGCGCGTGCCCCGTTCCACGATCGTCAATGTCGGTATAGCATCGCCCCGTTTTGATACTTAAGGCCCCCAGGAGGGCAACATGAGCAACGGTAATGGTGTGTCGGTCGTGACCGACGCCGTCGAGAACGTCAAAGAAGCCGCCACCAACGTTGGCGAGACCATCGCCCACGCCGCCGAAGACGCCGTGAAGTCGGTCAAGAAGACCGTCAAGCGCGCCACCAAGGCGGCCGGTACCCGCGTTGCCAAGGCCAAGAAGGCCGTGGCCAAGGTCGAGAAGACCGTTGCCAAGAAGGCCGACAAGGCCGCCAAGTCGGTCGGCAAGACCGTTGCCAATGCCAAGAAGAAGCTGGAAGCGGCCAAGAAGAACGCCAAGGCCGAAGCCGCTGCCCTGAAGAAGGAAGTGGCCAAGAAGAAGGCCGCTGCAGGCAAGGCTGTGACCAAGAAGGCCGCTGCCGCCAAGAAGGCCACCAAGGCTGCCGGCAAGAAGGTCGCCACCGTGAAGAAGGCCGCCACCAAGAAGGCCGCCGTCGCGAAGAAGACCGTTGCCAAGAAGACCGCGGCCGCCAAGAAGGTGGTCGGCAAGAAGGTCGCCACCGCCAAGAAGGCTGTGGCCAAGAAGACCGTCGCCGCCAAGAAGGTCGCCGGCAAGAAGGCCGTGGCTGCGAAGAAGGTTGTCGGCAAGAAGGTTGCCGCCACCAAGAAGGTCGCCACCAAGAAGACCGCGGCCGCCAAGAAGGTTGTCGGCAAGAAGGCTGCCGTCGCCAAGAAGGCCGTCGGCAAGAAGACCGCCGCTGCCAAGAAGGTGGTCGGCAAGAAGACCGCCGTCGCCAAGAAGGCGGTGGGCAGGAAGGTTGCTGCCACCCGCAAGACGGTCGCCAAGAAGGCTGCGCCGCTGAAGAAGGTCGCCGCCAAGAAGGCTCCGGCCAAGAAGGCCGTGCGCAAGGTCGCCAAGCGCAAGTAATCGCGCCGTGACCGAAGGCCCTGCCACCCACCGGGTGGTAGGGCCTTTCGCGTTTCTGGGGCGCTACCTGGGGCAAGATGCAGGTTCTTCCCGCCGGAGCCCCGACCATGCGCGGTATCGACTTCAGTTCCTGGCAGGGCGTGCTGTCCACGTTGGCCGGCCTGGTCCTGATCACCCTGCTCGGCGTCGGCATCCGCCTGCTGGTGATGCAGACCCTGCAGCAGCGCCGCGAGCGCGAGAACCGGCAGATCAACGAACGGCTGCGCACGCTGATGGCCGCCTACAAGACCCTGGGCGGTTCGTTCACCGGCGAGCTGGGCGTGGATCCCAGCCATCGTCGCGACCTGCGCCAGCGCGAAGATGCCGACGGCATCGCCGAGCCGCGCTCGGACCGTGCGCGGCGCATCCGCGATGCGGTCGAGGCCGCGCTGTCGGACATCCTGCTGCTGGGCACCGACGAACAGGTGCGGCTGGCCACGCGTGCCGCCAACGAACTGGCACAGGGGCGGCCGGTGCATACCCACGAACTGGTGGTCTCGCTGCGCGACTTCGTGCGCGAAGCGCTGGATCTGGCCCCGATTCCGGCCGATCTGCAGATTCCACCGCAGGGGCCGACCCGGCCCGTTGCCAGTGGTGGCGGCAAGGGCCGTAACGACGGCGATGCCAAGGGCGGCCGTGCAGGCGGTGGCGGTGGAATGGGCGCCGGCATGGGCGGCATGGGCCTCGGTGCCGGCGCCGCACTGGGCGCCGGCCATGCTGCTGCCAGCGATGAAACGGACGCGCGCTGAGCACGTCCGCCGGGTTCAGCGCGTCAGCTCGTAGAGCGGCACGAAGCCGCCGTAGATCATCCGCGCGCCGTCGAACGGCATCGGATTCTTCGTTGGATCAAACCGCGGGTCCTCCATCATCTTCTTCATGCCGGCGTCGCGGGTCGGCTTGTCCGGCCATTCGATCCAGGAAAACACCACCGTCTCATCCGGCGTGGCTTTCACCGCGCCGAAGAAGTCGGTGGTCTTGCCGTGCGGCACGTCATCGCCCCAGCACTCGACCACGCGCAGCGCGCCGTACTCGATGAAAACGGGATCCCCTGTGCGTGCATGGGCGAGGAACTTCTCCTTGTTGGCGGTGGGCACCGCCAGGACGAAACCGTCGATGTAGCTCATTGCCTGCCTCCGGATGGACCGTGCCACATGCACGGCCTTCAGGTACACAACGAACCAGGGGATCGGGGATCGACAACGGTGGACGGTGAAGAAACCTGAAAAATGCACGCGCGCCGCGCGCGTATGCCAGACGCAGCCTGAATCAAGCCAAAAAATTCAGCAATGCGAAGACCGCTGTTTTCAGGGAGCGTTGTGGCGAATAACGGAGAATTTACATTCCCGATGCGATGGCGCCTTGGCGCTGCTGCACACCATAAGAAAGTAAAGGTGTACCCCCATGAAGAATTCGCTGATTGCTCTGGCCCTGGCCGCTGCCCTGCCGTTCACCGCTTCGGCTGCTGAGAACCTGTCCTACAACTACGCCGAAGCCGACTACGCCAAGACCGACGTTGAAGGCATCAAGGCCGACGGCTGGGGCGTGAAGGGTTCCTACGGCTTCCTGCCGAACTTCCACGCCTTCGGCGAATACAGCCGCCAGGAAATCGACCACACCAACCTGAAGGTTGACCAGTGGAAGGTCGGTGCCGGCTACAACGTTGAAATCGCTCCGAGCACCGACTTCGTTGCCCGCGTTGCCTACCAGAAGTTCGACCGCAAGCACGGTCTGGACTTCAACGGCTACAGCGCTGAAGCCGGTATCCGCACTGCCTTCGGCGCCCACGCCGAGGTCTACGGCATGGTCGGTTACGAAGACTACGCCAAGAAGCACGGCGTCAATCCGGATGGCCAGTGGTACGGCCGCCTGGGTGGTCAGGTCAAGCTGAACCAGAACTGGGGCCTGAACGGCGAGCTGAAGATGAACCGCCACGGCGACAAGGAATACACCGTCGGCCCGCGCTTCAGCTGGTAATTGCTGCCTCGGCGCGATTGCGCGCTGGAGACGCCCCAACAGGCCCGGCATTTGCCGGGCCTGTTGCGTTTGCGCCGTGGCAAACCGGAATGCTGTCTGACTGGCGGAATGCGCGGGCCAGCCATTGCAAGGAATTGGATTCCGCCGCTGCGGGCACCGACCTACGTTGGATGTCCCATGTTGCCTGGACATGCCGCAATGCCGCTGACCCTCCCGCCTCTGCTGCCTGATCGGCCACGACGCCTGGCGCTGCTGGACCCGCACCCGGTACTGCGGTTGGGCGTGGAAGTGCTGCTGCGCCAGCACGCGGGTGTGCAGGTACGGGTGAGCCTGTCCAGCGAGGCGCACCTGCTGCACCTGCTGGAGCGCAGCCCGACGTGTGTCGACCTGCTGCTGATCGATGCGTTGCCCATGGGCGACCTGGGCGATGGGCTGGCCCTGTTGCACGTGCTGTCGCAGCGCTGGCCGGCACTGCCGGTGCTGGTGCTCTCGGCACACTGCAATGCCAGCACGGTGGCCACCGCGATGCGTGCCGGTGCGCGCGGCTTCCTGTCCAAGTCGACGCCACCGGACGTGCTGCTGCGTGCCATTGATGTGGTCGCCCGGGGAGGGCGCTTCGTGCCACCGGAGCTGCGCGCGGAACTGAACCTGCCGGGCACGCGTGCACGCAGAATGCCGGCCCCGGCACTGGTGCCGTTGAGCCAGCGCGAACGGGAAGTGCTCGGGCTGGTGCTGAAAGGGGTCAGCACCAGCGAAATGGCCCTGCGATCGGGGCGTTCAGCCAGCACGATCAGCTCGCAGAAAACCTCGGCCTACCGCAAGCTCGGCATCCGCGGGGACGGTGACCTGTTCCGCTTCCGCCACCTGCTGGAATGCGGATGAGCGGCGTTACTCGCCCTGGTACTGCTTCTCTTCCACCAGTGCAGAACCGGCCACGCGGTTGATCTCGTTCTTCACCTGCACGCGCTCGCCATTGGTGCCATAGACACCGCGTGCCAGCTGGATGAATGCATCATCGAACACCTGGGCCGCTTCCTTGTCGCGCAGCTGGTCCTGGATGTCCCACATACGCTCGTTGATCGCCTTCAACTGCTGCTGCAGCGCGGCCAGGGCCGGCTGTGCCTGCAGCTGCTGCTGCAACAGGGGCAGCAGGCCGTCCAGCTCGGTGCGCACGTTGGTCAGCTTGGCGGCATCGTCGATGCGCTCGGCCTTGATCTGGAGAATGGTGATCTTGTCGATCAGCTCGCCGATCGATACCGGGGTCAGGATGGCGTCCACGCGGTTGGTTCCTGGAAACAGGGCGCCATGATACCGCGCCGCTGGCGCATGGCCCCGATCCACGGGATTTACGCCGAATTTGCGCCGCGGCCCGGGCCGCACCCTCGATCCGTTACGGCCACGCGCTGGACACTGCCGTCCCGGCGGCATGACCGCCTTCGACGAGGAACACAGTGCAGTGAACAGCAAGGGGATGATGGCGGCGGTGGTGGC
This sequence comes from Stenotrophomonas sp. YJH_SMC_82, assembly GCF_059368875.1. NCBI lineage: Bacteria > Pseudomonadati > Pseudomonadota > Gammaproteobacteria > Lysobacterales > Lysobacteraceae > Stenotrophomonas > Stenotrophomonas sp. YJH_SMC_82. Next base: position 29,827 of record NZ_JCAFSE010000005.1, on the reverse strand, counting down.
CGCCCTGGCAGGGCTGCTTGGCATGGGCAGCGCGCAGGCACAGGTGCAGGTCAGTGGCAGTGCGGCCTTGACCAGTGACTACGTGTGGCGCGGCAGCTCGCAGAGCGATGGTGACCCGGCGGTGCAGGCCGGCGCGAAGATCTCGATCCCATCGGGCTGGTACGCCAGCGTGTGGGGGTCCAACGTCTCGTTCAAGCCGGACAATGGCGCGCGCAGCGAGTTCGACCTGGTGGCGGGCTGGTCCGGCGCGCTGGCACCGGACTGGACGCTGGATGCGAACCTGACCCGCTATGTGTATCCGGGTACCGGTCGTGCGCTGGACTGGACCGAACTCAACACCAACGTGACCTGGAAGCAGCGCGCCTGGCTGCAGGTCGCGCATTCCAACGATGCGTTGGCCGGTGGCCATCGCGGAACCTATGCCCAGCTGGGCGTGCGTGTGCCGCTGCACGAACGCGTCCGCCTGGAAGCAGCGATGGGCCAGTACTGGCTGGCCACCGCGCAGGGCCCGGATTACCTGCATGGCCAGCTCAGTGCCATTGCCACGCTGACTCCGGCATGGGAGCTGCGCGCCACCGTGCATGACACCGACAGCGCGGCCAAGCGACTGTTCCCGGGCAATGCCGGTGGACGCTGGGAGCTGGCGCTGCAGGGCAGCTTCTAGTTCGACGATGCCGCCTGGCGCGCGCGCAGCGCGCCGGGCAGCCACAGCAGCAGGGCCAGCACGGCCACGGCGGCACCGGCCACGCAGACGCCGGTCCAACCGTAGCGCTGGTAGACCTGCGCCGACAGCAGCGAACCCAGCGAGCCGCCGATGAAGTAGCCGGTCATGTAGCCGGCATTGAGGCGGTTGCGCGCCGCGGGCTGCAGCGCATAGATCAGGTTCTGGTTGCTGACGTGCAGCAGCTGTGCGGCCAGGTCCAGCACCACCACGCCGATCAGCAGCGCCAGCAGCGAGTGGGCCGACAGCCCCAGTGGCAGCCACGACAGCAGCAACAGCACCAGCGCGATGGCAGTGGCGCGTCCGGTCTGGCCGCGGTCGGACATGCGCCCGGCCAGGCCGGCCGCCAGCGTGCCGGCTGCACCGACCAGCCCGAACAGGCCGATGGTGGCATCGCTGTAGGCGTAAGGTGGCTGCGCCAGCAGGAACGCGAGCGGGGTCCAGAAAATCGCGAACATGGCAAAGCTGCAGGCACCCAGCAGGGTGCGCTGGCGCAGCACCGGCTCCTGCACGAACAGCACGCAGATCGAGCGCAGCAAGGCGAAATAGCCCAGGCCGGCGCTGTGGTGGAATCGCGGCAGGCCGCGCTGCAATGCCAGTGCGGTCAGCACCAGGGTGCCGGCAGCGATGGCATACACCAGGCGCCAGTCACCCAGGCTGGAAAGCAGGCCGGCCACGGTACGCGCCAGCAGGATGCCCAGCAGCAGGCCACTCATCAGCGTGCCGACCACGCGGCCACGATGTTCCGGCGCGGCCAGCGTGGCCGCGAACGGCACCAGCACCTGTGCCACCACCGAAAACAGTCCGGTGATCGCGGTCCCGACCAGCAGCCAGGCCAGCGACGGCGCGCAGGCACTGATCACCAGGCCACCGGCCGACAGCAGGCTCATCACCACGATCAAGCGGCGGCGCTCGAACAGGTCACCCAGTGGCACCAGCAGGATCAGTCCGGCGGCATAGCTCAGCTGTGCTGCGGTAACCACCATGCCGACCTGGCCGAACGGCACGCCGAAGGCATCTGCGATGGTGTGCAGCAGCGGTTGCGCATAGTAGTTGCTGGCCACGGCCACGCCGGTGGCGACCGACATCAGCAGCACCTGCCAGCGGTGCAGAGGGGGAAGGGAGGGGCTCACGCGGTGTTCCAGGAAGCGGGGTGCACAGTGTCCGCCTGCTGCGGTCATGATGGAAATGAATCATCATCATCCTTGTCATCTGAAAACAAGATAGCTGGATGAACCTCAAGCAGCTCGAGTTTGCCGTCGCCCTGGCCGAGGAGGGCAATTTCACCCGTGCCGCCGAGCGCTGCCACGTGGTGCAGTCCGCGCTCAGCCACCAGATCGCCCACCTGGAACAGGAACTGGGTGCCACACTGTTCGAGCGCCTGCCACGCCAGGTGCGGGCTACCGCCGCCGGCGAGGCGTTGCTGGTGCACGCACGCCAGGTGCTGGCCAGCCTGCGCCACCTGCGCGCCGACGTGGCCGCCGTCAGTGGCGAAGTGCGTGGCCTGCTGGCCATCGGGCAGATTTCTTCGCTGACCGACATCGACGTCGTGGCGATGCTGGCGGCCTTCCAGCGGGTGCACCCACAGGTGGAGTTCCAGCTGCGCGTGGACAAGAGCGAAGACCTGATCGCACAGGTGCAGTCGCGCGCGCTGGATGTGGCACTGGTCGGCCTGGCGCCGTCGGCAGCGCTGGATGGCGTCTGCCACCAGGTGCTGCAGGAGGAGGATCTGGTAGCGGTACTGGCGCCGTCGCACCGGCTCGCCGGGCGCACGCGGTTGCCATTGACCGCACTGCAGGATGAAGCGCTGGTCGACTTCCCGCGCGGTACCGGTGCGCGCCGGCAGACCGACGATGCCTTCGCCGCCGCTGGCCTGCCGCACACGGTGCGTTTCGAGGTCAACCTGATGGAACTGGTCGAGCGCTTCGTCCGCCACGGATTGGCGGTCGGCATCGTGCCGGCGTTGACCGCCGAAGGTTTCCAGGGCGTGGTTCAGATTCCACTGCAGCCGACCCCGACCCGGCGCGTACACCTGGTCTGGCAGCGGCTGCCGACGCCGGCCGCGCGCGCCTTCGTCGAGGCCGTGCTCAGCCGCGCAGGCGCAGGCTCAGGCCCTTGAGGAAGTTGCGCAGCATCTGGTCCAGGCAGCGCCGGTAGTTGGTGTGCCCGGGCTGGCGGAACAACGCACCGACTTCCGACTTGGACACGTTGAAGCCGGCGCTGGCGAAGATCTCCATCAGGTCCACGTCGCGCAGCTGGAAGGCCACGCGCAGCTTCTTCAGCACCAGGTTGTTGTCGATGCGGGTTTCCACCGCACGCTGCGGCTGGCTCTCGTCGCGACCGCGCAGGTGCACGATCAGGCCATCGAGGAAGTGCGCCAGTGCGCTGTCGTTCATCGCCTCGAAACCGGCTTCGTCCTCGCGGCGCAGCCAGGCCTTCACCTGCTCGGTATCCACGGCGAAGGCCGGGTCGGCCATCTGGCACAGGGTGACCACGTGCTGGTCACCCAGGTCCAGGGAGTAGCGCACGCTGCGCAGGACATCATTGTTGATCATGGCGCAATTGTACCGGTCACCCCGACACGTGGGGTCGCCGCCGGGGTCAGATCCCTTTGCTCCGCAAAGGGATCTGACCCCGGATCCGGCCGATCCGGCAACACGGGTGCTGCCGGACGGTGCCAGAATGGAGATCTGGTTTTCCCCCTGGAGTTGCCTGATGACCCGCACTGTCCTGATTACCGGCGCCACATCCGGCTTCGGCGCCGCCGCCGTCCACCGCTTCGCCCAGGCCGGCTGGAAAGTGATCGCCACCGGCCGCCGCGGCGAACGCCTGCAACCGCTGGTCGAGCGCTATGGCAAGGACGTGGTGCACGCCGCCGCCTTCGACATCCGCGATCCGGTGGCGATGGAGGCGGCCCTGCTGGCGCTGCCGCCGGCCTTCGGCGAGATCGACCTGCTGGTCAACAACGCCGGTCTGGCGCAGGGCACCGCACCGGCACAGAGCGCCAGGCTGTCGGACTGGACCACGATGATCGACACCAACATCACCGCGCTGGTGACCCTGACCCACCGCCTGCTGCCGCAGCTGGTGGAGCGCAAGGGCGCGATCATCAACATCTCGTCGGTGGCCGGCGTCTACCCGTACCCGGGTGGCAACGCCTACGGAGGCACCAAGGCCTTCGTCAGCCAGTTCTCGCTGGGCCTGCGTTCGGACCTGCACGGCACCGGCGTGCGCGTGACCACGATCGAGCCGGGCATGGCCGAGACCGAGTTCACCGTGGTCCGCACCCATGGCGACCAGAATGCATCGGACAAGCTGTACAGCGGTGCCAATCCGATGACCGCCGAAGACATCGCCGAACAGATCTTCTGGGTGGCCACGCTGCCACCGCACCTGAACATCAATCGCCTGGAGCTGATGCCGGTCAGCCAGTCCTTCGCCGGGTTCCAGGTCGCCCGCGAGGGCTGACGCCGTGTGTGGAGTCGAGCCATGCTCGACTCGGCAGAAACAAAAAAGCCGGGCAATGCCCGGCTTTCTTCATGCAGTCCCGCAGAACGTCACTGCGCCTTGATGGCCATCGCCTGCAGGCCGGTGCCATCCAGCTTCTGCTTCGCTTCAGACAGTTCGCCGGCGCTGCCGTACGGCCCCATGCGCACGCGATACACGGTCTTGCCGTTGATCTGCGCCGACTCCACGCGTGCCGCCAGGCCCATCATGGCCAGCTTGGCCTTGGTGGCTTCGGCGTCGCCGGACGCACCGAAGGCACCTGCCTGCAGGATGTAGCGCGCGTTGTCGGCGGGCGCCGGTGCGGCAGTGGTCGCCGGCGCGGTGGGCGCGGCTTCCGCGCGCGGCGCGGGGGCGGCGGCCGTGCTGGTCGACGCCGGTGCGGTGCTGGCCGGCGGCGTTGCCGCGGCCGGGCGCTCGCTCAGCGGTGCCGGCAGCGGACGGTTGCTCGCGGTCACCGGTGCGGTGCTGGCGACGCTGGCCGTTGCGGTCGGTGCCGGCGTGGCCGTGCTCGCCGGCGGCACCGGCTTGCCCTCCAGCGCGGCCTGCGCGCGCGACGCTTCGGCCTTGGCCCGGCGCTGGTCCTCGGCACGCGCGCTGGCGGCCAGTTCGGCGTCGGACATTTCCACTTCCTTGCCCGGCAGCAGGGTGTAGAAGTCGTACTGCGTCGCCGCGGGCTTCTCCGGTTCGGCCGGCTTCGGCGTGGCCGGCTGCGCGGCTGGCTGGCTGCCGACATCGCTGTCTGCATCAGCAACCGGGGCCGGCTGCGCGTTCGGGTTCGGCTGCGGACCGGCGCGCAGGAAGCCGTCGCCTTCGCCCTTGAACAGGTTCGGCGCCGCCAGGAACACCACGGCGGCGATCGCCACACCGGCCACCAGCCACACCCATCCGGGTGTGCCCTGGCTGCTGCTGTTGCGTCGTGCCTGGGTTTTGCCGCGTCGTGCTGCCATGTGTACTGCGTCTCCTGATGCTTACATTTTTTCCGGGGCGCTCACGCCCAGGAGTTCAAGGCCGTTGGCCAGCACCTGGCGCGCCGCGCAGGCCAGGGTCAGCTTGGCGTTGCGATCGGCGGCGTCTTCCACCAGCACCGGCGTCCCGTGATACCACGTGTGGAAGGCATGCGCCAATTCACGCAGGTACTGCGCCACCAGGTGCGGCTCCAGCGCCACGCCGGCCGCTTCCACCACTTCCGGATAGCGCGAGATCTCGTTCATCAACAGCAGCGAGGCATCGTCGGCCAGGTGGCCAAGGTTGGCCAGGCCATTGCCCTGCTCGTACACCAGGCCCTTTTCCTGCGCCTGGCGCAGCAGGCTGCAGACACGGGCGTGCGCGTACTGCACGTAGAACACCGGATTGTCGTTGCTCTGCTGGCGCGCCAGGTCGATGTCGAAGGTCAGCTGCGAATCGGGCTTGCGCGCGATCAGGAACCAGCGGGTCGCATCGCGGCCGGCTTCTTCGATCAGGTCGCGCAGGGTGAAGTAGCTGCCGGCACGCTTGGACAGCTTCACTTCCTCGCCGCCGCGCATGACCGTGACCATCTGGTGCAGCACGTATTCCGGCCAGCCCTGCGGGATGCCCACTTCCATCGCCTGCAGGCCGGCGCGCACGCGCGCCAGCGAGCCGTGATGGTCGGCGCCCAGTTCGGTGATCGCGCGCTCGTAGCCGCGCTGCCACTTGGACAGGTGGTAGGCCACGTCCGGCACGAAGTAGGTGAAGGTGCCGTCGGACTTGCGCATCACGCGGTCCTTGTCGTCACCGAAGTCGGTGCTGCGCAGCCACAGCGCGCCGCCTTCCTCATAGGTGTGGCCGGACGCCTGCAGCTTGGCCACCGCTTCGGCAACCTTGCCGTCGGCGTACAGCGAGCTTTCCAGGAAGTAGATGTCGAAGTCGACACCGAACGCGGCCAGGTCCAGGTTCTGCTCGTTGCGCAGGTAGGCCACGGCGAAGCGGCGGATTGCCTGCATATCGTCCGGATCCTTGGCGCCGACCACGGTGCTGCCTTCCAGGTCGACGCTGGCACCGGCCATGTAGGCGCGGGCGACATCGGCGATGTACTCACCGCGGTAGCCGCCTTCCGGCCAGCCGTCCTGATCGGGTGCGATGCCCTTGATCCGCGCCTGGGTGGACAGCGCCAGGTTCTCGATCTGCACGCCAGCGTCGTTGTAGTAGAACTCGCGCTTGGCGTTCCAGCCGTTGGCATCGAGCACGCGGGCCACGCAGTCGCCGATCGCCGCTGCGCGGCCATGGCCGACATGCAGCGGGCCGGTCGGGTTGGCCGACACATACTCCACGCCCACCGTGCGGCCATTGCCGGACAGGTTGCGGCCGTAGTCGTGGGCTTCCTTGATGACCGAGGCGGTTTCGCGCTGGTACGCGGCCGGGGCCAGATGGAAGTTGATGAAGCCGGGGCCGGCGATCTCGACCTTGCTGACGTCCTCGCTGCGCGGCAGCGCCTCGACCAGCGCCTGTGCCAGTGCGCGCGGATTGCTGCGCGCGGCCTTGGCCAGCAGCATCGCGGCGTTGGTGGCGAAGTCGCCGTGGTCACGGGTCTTCGGGCGCTCGACCACGAAGTCCGGCGGCAGGGAGTCGGCGGGCAGGGTGCCATTGGCGCGCAAGGCTTCGATGCCTTGGCTGATCAGGGCGCGGAGGAGATTTTTCACGAGGCCTGCTGTGAGAATGAGCGGCGGAATCGCCCATTTTAGCGCAGATGCCCGCGCCCACGCTGACCAGGACATGCCTGCGGGGCGCCCGCCCGGCCCTGACCAGGGCCGTTCAGCCGAACAGGCGCGGCTGGGGCGGGGACAGCAGGCCCCGTTCAGCAAATGAAACGGGGCGGCCCTCGCCGACGACGAAGTGGTCGAGCAGGCGCACGTCCACCAGTGCCAGCGCCTGCTGCAGTTCATCGGTGATGCGGGTGTCGGCGCCGGAGGGCTCGGGGTCGCCGGAAGGATGATTGTGGCTGAGGATCACCGCTGCCGCATTGTGCAGCAGGGCTCGACGCACCACCTCGCGGGGATAGACCGGGGCGGCATTGATGGTGCCCTGGAACAGTTCTTCGCAGGCGATCAGGCGGTGGCGGTTGTCCAGGAACAGCGCCATGAAGATCTCGCGGGCCTGGCCGCGCAGGCGGTGCTGCAGATAGCGGCCGACCGCAGCCGGGTTGTTGCCGACGGCCTCGCCCTGCTGAAGTTCGGCCGCCAGATAGCGGTGGGCCAGTTCCAGCCCGGCGGCCAGTGCACAGCTTCGAGCAGGGCCCAGCCCCGGCAACCGGGCCAGCTCGCGGGCCGGGCGGTCCAGCAGCACACGCAGGGGACCGTGCGCCTGCAGCAGGTCGCGCGCGGTCTGCACCGCATCGCGTCCACCGAAGCCGGAGCCGAGGAACAGTGCCAGCAGTTCTGCGTCGGACAGCGTGGCGGGGCCGCGTGCGATCAGCTTCTCGCGGGGACGTTCCTGTTCGGGCCAGTCGTGGATGGGCATGCCTGCATCATCGCCAGTGGGGGCGATGCGGCCCATCAGGGCAGGACGCATGCCCGGGTCGGCCGTTGCCTCAGTCGCGTCGCGACTGCAGGTAGGCGAACAGCTCCTGGTTGTTCTGCAGCCCCAGCTTGCGCTTGGCCTCGGCCTTCTGCCGGCTGATCGTCTTGGGGCTGCGGCCGCAGTGGACGGCGATGGCGTTCACTTTCAGCCCGGCGGCCAACAGGTCCAGCACTTCCTGTTCGCGGGCGGACAGCGCCGCCGGTTCGCGCGCGAACATCAGGTCGCGCGCCTGCAGGTGGTGGCGCAGCTGCTGCGAGACGAACACCTGCCCTGCCATGGCCGCGTTCAGGGCCTGCGGCAACTCGCCGAAATCGGCGCACTTGTCGACCAGGCCGCTGACACCCTCACGCAGCAGGCCATCGAGCAGGCCGGGGTGGCGGGCGCCGGTAAGCACCACCACGGGCATGCGCGGGTGGCGTGCGCGCAGTTCAGCGATCAGTTCCGGGCCATCCGGGCCGGTGCCCGGCATGGAGAGGTCGGTCAGCACCGCGTCGCAGCCGTGGTGCTCGACCAGCTGCAGCAGCTCGGCGCCGTCACGCGCGCTGCCGACGACCTCCATCAGGTGGGTCTGCAGCACGATGCGGATGCCATGCAGGACGACGGGATGGTCGTCGGCGATGATGATGCGCGGGTGCACGCGGAATCCTCGAAAAGCGAAGCGGCACACCTGCGGCGGCCACTGACGATTCTGCAAACGTGGCCGGCCTACAGGTATAGGAAAGTTCCGAATCGCAGTGTCTTGAACCCCGGAAGCGCTGTGGTGCAAGTCCCATCTGCTGATAGCTGCCCGCTATGTGCGCTGTGCACCGGGACATTACCGACCATCGGGTAAGCTAATGCCCTCGTTTGCACAGGAATTCCAGGTGGCTGACTCCCCCAACGCTTCCCCCGCGCCCGGCCGCGCGCTGGAAGGCCAGAAACTGCTGTTGTGCGTCGGAGGCGGGATCGCGGCCTACAAGGCCCTGGAACTGGTGCGACGCCTGCGTGATGCGGGCGCCCAGGTGCAGGTGGCGATGACCGCCGGCGCCCAGCAGTTCGTCACCCCCCTCAGTTTCCAGGCCCTGTCCGGGCAGCCGACCCGCACCACGCTGTGGGACAGCGCCGCCGAACAGGCCATGGGCCACATCGAGCTGGCCCGCTGGGCGGACCGCATCGTGGTCGCGCCGGGAACCGCCGATCTGCTGGCCCGGCTGGCCCAGGGCCATGCCGATGACCTGGTCAGCACCCTGTGCCTGGCCAGCACCGCACCGCTGACGATCTGCCCGGCGATGAACCATCGCATGTGGCTGCATCCGGCCACCCAGGCCAACATCGCCCTGCTGCGCCAGCGTGGTGCGCAGGTGATCGGCCCGGTCGATGGCCCGCTGGCCGAAGGTGAATCCGGTCCCGGCCGGCTGGCCGAACCCGGCGACATCGTGGCCGCGCTGGCCGCCAATGGCGGCGCCGCTGCGACGGTTGCCGCGGCGGAAACCCGTGCCCTGCAGGGGCTGCGCCTGCTGATCAGTGCCGGCCCGACCTACGAAGACATCGATCCGGTGCGTTACGTCGGCAACCGCAGCAGCGGCAAGATGGGCTTTGCCCTGGCCGCCGCTGCTGCCGCGCTGGGCGCGCAGGTGGTGCTGGTCAGCGGTCCGGTACAGCTGCCGACGCCGCCGGGCGTGCAGCGTATCGACGTGCGCTCGGCCGCGCAGATGCGCGATGCCGTACTGAAGTCGCTGCCCGCCGACATCTATATCGGTGCCGCCGCGGTGTCCGACTACACGCCGCGCCAGGTCGCCGCGCAGAAGCTGAAGAAGACCGCCGACAGCCAGTCGCTGGTGATCGAACTGGTGCGCACGCCGGACATCCTCGCCGAAGTCGCTGCACAGACGCAGTCGCTGAAGCTGGTGGTCGGCTTCGCCGCCGAGACCCACGACGTGGAGAAATACGCGCGCGGCAAACTGGTCGACAAGCGCCTGGACCTGGTGATCGCCAACCAGGTCGGCATCAGTGGCGGCGGTTTCGAGAGCGACAACAATGCCGCCACGGCCTTCTGGCAGGACGGTGAACAGGTATTCCCGGCCACTTCCAAGCGCGAACTGGCCGAACAACTGCTGGCGCTGATCGCGCGGAGACTCCAGGCATGACCCAGGCATCCACTTCCCACCCGCTGCAGGTCAAGCTGCTCGATCCGCGCTTCGGCGACAGCTGGCCGCTGCCGGCCTATGCCACCGAGGCCAGTGCCGGCATGGACCTGCGCGCGGCGCTGGATACCGCGCTGACCCTGCAGCCGGGCGACACCGCGCTGGTGCCCAGCGGCCTGGCCATCCATATTGCCGACCCGAACCTGTGCGCGGTGATCCTGCCGCGTTCCGGGCTGGGCCATCGGCATGGCATCGTGCTGGGCAACGGCACCGGCCTGATCGATGCCGACTACCAGGGGCCGCTGCTGATCAGCGTCTGGAACCGTGGCCGCGAGGCCTTCACCATCGAGCCGGGCGATCGCATCGCGCAGCTGGTGGTGGTTCCGATCGCCCGCGTCAGCCTGCAGGTAGTGGATACTTTCACCGACAGCGTGCGGGGCGCGGGTGGATTCGGCCATACCGGGGTGCGTTGACAGGGGACATCGATGAGCGGCATCGGGGAAGGACAGCGGGGACGGTCGTTGGGTCGCAGTGCACCTCTACTGGGGGTGCTGTTGATCCTGTTGGCCGGCTGGTTCGGATGGAGCGCGGTGCAGCAATGGCGGCAGGAGGCCAACGGGCAGGCGCTGGAAGAGGCGCGTGACCAGGCCGTGCAGGGCCTGCAGCAGGCTGCTGCGGGCCAGTTGCAGCAGCTGCAGCAGCAGTTGAAGAACGATCGCGTGCAGCAGGCGCTGCAGGCCGGCGACGCCGCTGCGGCGGCGCTGGCCGTTCGCGAGAGCTGGACCGGAGTCGAGCAGGTCGAGGTGCTGGCGGCCGATCTGGCCAACGCCTATGCCGATCCGGCCACCTTCGGGTATTCCCGCCTGGCGCTGCTGGAAGCGGCGCTGGCCGAGGCCAGGCCAAGCCTGCGCGTGGTCCGCGACGGCGGCGGCAACCGCCTGGGCCTGGCCGCGCCGGTGCAGCTGGGCAGCCTGGGGCCGGCCGTCATCTATGTCCGCCAACCGCTGCTGCGGCTGACGTCGCCGCTCGACCAGGTCAGCGCGCCGTCCGCCGGCTTCCTCGGCCTGCGCCAGGGAGCATTCGATCTGGTCACCCAGGGCGACCCGAGCCTGGCCGAAAGCGCGGAAGCGCTGGCGCGCCCGGTTGCAGGCACGCCGTTGCGGCTGGTCGCGTCGGTGCCGAATGTCGAGGCCGGTCCGCTCGGCCTGGGCGCGCTGGCCAGCGCCATTGTGGCGTTGCTGCTGGCGTTCATTGCCGTGTTGCTGGTGGTGGGGCGCGACCGGCTGCCGAAGTCGCTGCCGTTGCCGCGCCGCGCCGCCGCGTCCGAGGCCGACCATGGCCCGACCCTGAGCGAGAGCCTGCAGCAGGCGCCGCCACCGGTGGCCGCCGTGACCGGCAGTGGCGATGCCACGCCACCGCCGCCACCGCCGGTGCCTGCCGAAGAGCTGGCCGCCGGCATCTTCCGCGCCTATGACATCCGCGGCATGGTGGGCAGCGAACTGACACCGAAGACCGCGGCGCTGATCGGCCAGGCCATCGGCACCGTGGCACTGGAGCAGGGCCTGCGCGAGGTGGTGATCGGGCGCGATGGCCGCCTGTCCGGACCCGAGCTGACGGCCGGGCTGGCCGAGGGCCTGCGCCGTGCCGGCTGCGCGGTGATCGACATCGGCCTGGCGCCGACCCCGCTCGTGTACTACGCCGCCTTCCATCTGCGTACCGGCACCTGCGTGGCGGTCACCGGCAGCCACAACCCGCCCGAGTACAACGGCTTCAAGGTGGTGATCGGCGGCGAGACGCTGTCCGGCGATGCGATCACCGACCTCAACCAGCGCATCGTCGAGGGCCGCCTGGTGCAGTCCGCCGAGCCGGGTGACTACCAGCAGCGCGATGTCAGTGCCGACTACATCCAGCGCATCGCCGATGACGTGCAGCTGGACCGTCCGCTGAAGGTCGTGGCCGATGCCGGCAATGGCGTGGCCGGCGCACTGGCCCCGCAGCTGCTGGAAGCAATCGGCGCCGACGTCATTCCGCTGTACTGCGATGTCGATGGCACCTTCCCCAACCATCATCCCGACCCGAGCGAGCCGGCCAACCTGGAAGACCTGGTGCAGACGGTCAAGCGCTTCGGCGCGGACCTCGGCGTAGCCTTCGATGGCGACGGCGACCGGTTGGGCGTGGTCACCGGCGAAGGCAGGATCATCTATGCCGACCGCCTGCTGATGCTGTTCGCTGCCGACGTGCTGATGCGCAATCCGGGCGCGATGGTGATCTACGACGTCAAGTGCACCGGCAAGCTGTCCGACCATGTGCTGCGCAACGGTGGCAGCCCGCTGATGTGGAAGACCGGGCATTCGCTGATGAAGGCGAAGATGCGCGAGACCGATGCCGAGCTGGCCGGTGAGATGAGCGGCCACTTCTTCTTCAAGGAACGCTGGTTCGGTTTCGACGACGGCCTGTACGCCGCTGCGCGCCTGCTGGAGATCCTGGCCCAGCGCGAGGAGACCCCGGACGAAGTGCTGGGCGAACTGCCGGAAATGGTCGCCACGCCGGAGCTGAAGGTAGCGGTGGCCGACGGGACGCCGCATGCGCTGGTGGCGATGCTGGTGGCGGCGGCGCAGTCGCCGGACAACCCGTATGTGGGGGGCCGCCTGTCGACCATCGATGGCCTGCGCGTGGACTTCGCCGATGGCTGGGGCCTGGTGCGCGCCTCCAACACCACGCCGGTGCTGGTGCTGCGCTTCGAAGGCAACGACGATGCCGCACTGGAGCGCATCAAGGCCTTGTTCCGCAGCCAGCTGCAGCCGGTGCTGGGCGACACCCCGCTGGGGTTCTGAGGTGGGGCCGGGCGGCGCCCGGCACCCGCCGAATCAACGTCAACGTCAACGTCAAAGGCCGGCTATCCGTGGGATGCGGGGTGGGTCCGGTTACGGGGGACGCTGCAAGTCCCCCTCCGGGGCCCGGCCCAGCCGCTGGCGGCTGGGCGTTCGGGCGCTTGCGAAGCAGTGCTTCGCAAGCAAAGCGCCCTCACCCATGTAAGCTCGGTCGCCGCATCCATGCGGCTCACGCCCCCGCAACCGGACCCACCCCGCCTTCGACAGATTTCCGCGATCTGTCCGAACCGCATGAACTGCTCTTGGTAGGTGTCGACCTTGGTCGACACAGCAGAGATCCACGCTATGCGTGGATGCTCTTCCGAATTTGCTTTGGTGGGTGCCGACCGTTGTTCGGCATACCCTCACCCCTTGAATCGCAAGCCCACGCCCGGTTCGGTGAACAGGTAGCGTGAATCCAGCGCCGAATCGCCCAGCTTGTGCCGCAGCTTGCCGACCAGGATGCGCAGGTAATGGGTATCGTGCTGGTGGGTCGGCCCCCAGATCTCCTGCAGGATCTGCGGCTGTGTCACTACCCGCCCGGCATTGCGCAGCAGCAGCGACAGCAACGCGTATTCCTTGCGGGTCAACGCCACCGGTTCACCCTGCAGGGCGACTTCGCGGCGCACCAGGTCCACGCGCAGGTGGCCGTCGTCGAACACCGGTGGCGTGCCATCACTGGGTACGCTGCGCGTGCGCAGCAGCGCCCGCACCCGTGCCATCAGTTCCTGCGTGCCGAACGGCTTGGTCACGTAGTCGTTGGCGCCGGTATCCAGTGCGCGCACCTTCTCGGCTTCGCCGGCGCGCACGGTCAGCATGATCACCGGCACCTGGCTCCACTGCCGCAGCTGTTCCAGCACCTCGTGGCCTTCCATGTCCGGCAGGCCGATATCCAAGATCACCAGGTCCATGTCCTCGCTGGCGGCCAGCTGCAGGCCTTCCTGGCCGGTGGCGGCCTGTCGCACCTGGTAGCCCTGCGCGCGCAGGCTGATGTCCAGGAACCGGCGGATCTGGGTTTCATCATCGATCACCAGCACGCGCGCGGCCGGCACGCTGGCATCAATCGGGGTCGGGCTCATCGTGGGAGGCTGGCTTGAGCAGGGGCAGGGTGATGCGGATCAGGGTACCGCGACCGTCGCGTCCGGGCAGCGCCTGCACGCTGCCGCCATGTGCGCCGATCATGCCCTGGCAGATGGTCAGGCCCAGGCCGGTGCCGTGGCGGCCGCGGTCGCCGCGCTCGACGCTGTAGAACATGTCGAAGATGCGCGCGCGCTCGTCGTCGGGAATGCCGGGGCCGGCATCGATCACGTCGATGCGCAGCTGGCCGTCCAGTTCGCGCGCCTGCACCTGCACGGCGGCGTCGGGCGGCGAGAACTTGGCCGCGTTCTCCATCACGTTGAACACGGCCTGTTCGACCAGCGCCGGGTGTACCCAGATCGGCGCCAGCGTGGACGGAATGTCCAGCTCCAGCCGCACCTTGGGCTGGTAGCGCTGCAGGCGCCGTGCGGCCGAGCCGATCAGTTCGTCCACGCCGATCCAGTCACGGTTGATCTTCAGACCTTCGTGGCCAAGGCGGGTCATGTCCAGCAGGTTCTGGATGTAGCGGTCCAGCCGCTCGCCTTCGACCAGGATGGTGTCCAGCAGGGCACGGCGATCGGCCGTGTCCATCGCCGCGCCGTAACTGGCCAGGCTGTCGGCCGAACCGATCATCGCCGCCAGTGGAGAGCGCAGGTCGTGCGACACCGAAGAGAGCAGGGCCGAGCGCAACCGCTCGGTCTCGTTGCTGACATGCGCCTGTTCCAGTTCGGCCACCAGCCGGGTACGCAGTGCGGCCTGCGCGATGTCATCGACCATCGCTTCGGCAAGCTGCCGCTGTTCGGGCAGCAGGCGTGCCTGTGCGCCGGGCAGGTACAGGCCGGCCACGCCGATCGCGCGATCTTCGCCATCCAGCAATGGCAGGAACCACCACTGCGCACCGGCCAGGGTGTCGGTGAAGCGGCCGCTGGGCTGGCCGTGGCGCAGCGCCCAGTCGGCGGCAGCCAGGTCGGTATCGCCGGGTTGGCTGCGGCCACCGGCGGCAGTGTCCGCGCCGATCCGCAGCCACGCCGGCACATCCATCGCCTGCTCCAAGGCATGCCGACCTGCCTGTGCCACCTCGCCGTTGCCAGCGGCGCTGGCCAGCTGACGGCCCAGCTGCTGGCGTGCACGTGCATGGCGGTTGGCCGCACGCAGCGCAATGACCTGCATGCGCAGGCGCGAGGCCAGCCGTCCGGCCACCAAGGCGGCGGCCAGGAACAGGAACACGGTGATCACGCCTTGGCGCGCACCGATGGCGAAGGTGAAGCGGGGCGCGATGAACAGGAAGTTGTAGGCCAGGAAGCACAGGATCGCCGCCATCACCGCCACGCTGGCACGCGTGCGCGCCGCCACCAGCACCACTGCCACGATGAACACCATCGACAGGTCAGCCATGCCGACCCAGCGTTCGGCCAGCCAAGCCACCGCACAGGCCAGCGCGGTGGCGATCAGTGCCTGTACCGGCTCGTAGCTGATGCCGCGCATCGGTGGCAGCAGACCCTCGCGGCGCGAGCGCGCCCGGGCCTGCGGCGTGCTGATGATGGTGATCTCGTAGTGCGCCCCGCGCTGGATCAGCTGCTGGGTCAGGGTTCGGTTGAACATCCGCGCCAGCGGGCGCTCACGGGTGCGCCCCAGCACCAGGGTCGATACGCCGTTGTGCGCTGCATGGTCGAGCAGGGCATCGGCGATGCTCGATCCGTGCAGCAGTTCGGCGTCGCCGCCCAGGCGCCGTGCCAGGGCGAAGGCCGCATCGATCTCGCGCCGCGTGGCCTCGTCCTGGCGCCGGCCCTGCACGGTCACCACCGTCCACGGTGCGTCGCGGCGCTCGGCGATGCGGCGCGCCACCCGCACCAGGTACTCGCTCTGGCCGCCGCCATCGATGGCCACCAGCACGCCGCGCCGCAGCGGCAGGTTGCCTTCGCCCCGTGCGGCGCGGGTTTCACGCAGGCTGCTGTCGACGCGGTCGGCGGCTTCCTGCATCGCCAGCTCACGCAGGGCGGTCAGGTTGGCCGGCGAGAAGAACGCCTGCAGCGCCTGCGCGGCCTGTTCGGGCACATAGACCTTGCCCTGCTGCAGGCGCGCGATCAGTTCGCGCGGCGGCAGATCGACCAGCACGATGTCGTGCAGGCGATCGAGCACGCCATCGGGCACGGTCTCGCTGACCCGCACGCCGGTGATGCGCATCACCACGTCGTTGAGGCTTTCCAGATGCTGGATGTTGACCGTGGTCCAGACGTCGATGCCGGCGTCGAGCAGCTCCATCACATCCTGCCAGCGCCGCTCATGGCGGCTGCCGGGCGCATTGCGATGGGCCAGTTCGTCCACCAGCACCAGCGCTGGATGCCGTGCCAGCACGGCATCCAGGTCCATCTCCTGCAGGGCGTGGCCGTGATAGGCCACGTCCTTCAACGGCAGCTGCGGCAGGCCTTCCAGCAGGGCCTGGGTTTCGGCGCGGCCATGGGTTTCCACCAGCCCGACCACCAGGTCCACGCCGCGGCGCAGCTGCTCTTGGGCACGGGTCAGCATGGTGTAGGTCTTGCCCACACCCGGCGCAGCGCCGAGGAACACGGTCAGCTTGCCACCGGCTTCGCGTTGCAGGCCTTCCACCAGGGCATCGGCCTGGCGGGTACGCGCATCAGTCATGGGGGCCGCTGTCATGGCCGCCATTGTGCGCGCAGCCGATGCAGGCCGGCATCACGGCGCCTTGGCCGCATGGTCCAGCGCGAAGTTCAGCGTCACCACGTTCACCCGCGGCTGGCCGAACACGCCCCACTGGCGCCCTTCAGTATGTGCCTGCACCAAGGCCTGCACGCGCTCCACCGGCAGGCCGCGGGCACGTGCCACGCGTGCCACCTGCAGCTGCGCCGCCGCCGGCGACAGCTGCGGATCCAGCCCGCCGCCGGACTGGGTGACCAGGTCGGCCGGCACCTGCGCCGGGGCGACACCTTCGCGCGCGGCCACCGCCGCCGTGCTGGCGGCAACACGCTCGGCCAGCGCCGGGTTGCTGCGCGCCAGGTTGGAACCGGCCGCGGCCATCGGGTCGTAGTTGGCCGCCGACGGCCGTGCCTGGAAGTAGCCATCACCGGTGAACGGCTGCGACAACCATGCCGAGCCGCGCACCTGGCCGCTGCCATCGCGCAGCAGGCTGCCCTCGGCCTGGGTGGGGTAGGCCAGGCCGGCGAAACCGGTGGCGATGCCGGCGTAGACCGCGCCGGCCAGCAGCAGGGTGGCCAGGCCCAGGCCGATCGCCGGGCGCCAGCCGGCGCCGTCCTGCAGGCTGGCCACGCGGGCTTCGGCCTTCGGTTCGCGGGGCAGGGAGGTGGAGGTGGAAGCAGAACGGTTCATGCGCCGAATACCAGGACAAGGAAGAGGTCGATCAGCTTGATCGCCGCGAACGGCAACAGCACGCCGCCGAGGCCGTACACCAGCATGTTCCGGCGCAGCAGCGCGGTGGCCGTGGCCGGACGGAAGCGCACGCCACGCAGGGCGAGCGGGATCAGCGCGGGAATCACCAGCGCGTTGAAGATCAGCGCCGCCAGCACCGCGTTGCGTGGGCTCGACAGCTGCATCACGTTCAGTGCGGCCATGGCCGGAACCGCAGCGGCAAACAGCGCCGGCAGGATCGCGAAGTACTTGGACACGTCGTTGGCCAGCGAGAAGGTGGTCAGCGCACCGCGGGTGATCAGCTGCTGCTTGCCCACTTCCACGACCGCCAGCAGCTTGGCCGGGTCTGAATCGAGGTCGACCATGTTGCCGGCCTCCTTCGCCGCCTGCGTGCCGGAGTTCATCGCCAGGCCGATGTCGGCCTGGGCCAGCGCGGGAGCATCGTTGGTGCCATCGCCCACCATCGCCACCAGGCGGCCACCGGCCTGTTCCTGGCGGATGCGTGCGAGCTTGTCTTCCGGACGGGCCTCGGCGATGTAGTCATCAACGCCCGCTTCGGCAGCGATGGCGGCGGCGGTCAGCGGGTTGTCGCCGGTGATCATCACCGTGCGGATACCCATCGCCCGCAGCTGTGCGAACTTCTCGCGCATGCCGTGCTTGACCACGTCCGACAGCTCGATCACGCCCAGCACGTGGCGGCCCTCGGCCACCACCAGCGGGGTGGCGCCATTGCGCGCGACCTGCTCGACGCGGCCGGCCAGTTCAGCCGGCACGCTGCCGCCGAGCGCCTGCACGTGGGTGCGGATCGCATCGGCAGCGCCCTTGCGGATCTGCCGCCCATGTTCCAGATCGACGCCGGACATCCGGGTCTGGGCACTGAAGGCCAGGTAGTCGGCACGGTCCGGCTCGGCGGTGGCGCAGCCCTGTTCGCGCGCCAGGCGCACGATCGACTTGCCTTCCGGGGTCGGGTCGGCCAGCGAGGACAGCAGTGCCGCCTCGCGCAGCTGGCTGGCGTCGATGCCGGCCAGCGGATGGAAGTGGCTGGCCTGGCGGTCGCCGTAGGTGATGGTGCCGGTCTTGTCCAGCAGCAGCACGTCGACGTCGCCGGCCACTTCCACTGCCTTGCCCGACTTGGCCAGTACGTTGGCGGCCAGCGCACGGTTCATGCCGGCGATGCCGATGGCCGGCAGCAGGCCGCCGATGGTGGTCGGGATCAGGCACACCAGCAGTGCGATCAGCAGCAGTGGATCGACCTGCACGCCCACGGCCGCGCCGATCGCCGGCAACGTGGCCACCACCACCAGGAAGGTCAGCGTCATCGCCGCCAGCAGCAGGGTCAGCGCGATCTCGTTGGGGGTCTTCTGGCGATTGGCACCTTCCACCAGCGCGATCATGCGGTCCAGGAAGCTGTGGCCCGGCTCGGCGGTCACCCGCACGATGATCTGGTCGGACAGCACCTTGGTGCCACCGATCACACCGGAACGGTCGGTACCGGCCTCGCGCAGCACCGGTGCCGATTCGCCGGTCACTGCCGCTTCGTTGATGGTGGCCAGGCCCTGCACGATCTCGCCATCGGCCGGCACCAGCTCACCGGCACTGACGATCACATGGTCGCCCGGGCGCAGCTCGGCGGCAGGCACCTGGGCATCGGCTGCGCCCGGCTGCGGCGCCGCCAGCCGGCGCGCCACCAGGTCCTGGCGGGCACGGCGCAGCGAGGCGGCCTGGCCACGGCCACGCGCTTCGGCCACTGCCTCGGCGAAATTGCCGAACAGCACGGTCACCAGCAGGATGGCGGTTACCGCCAGGCCGAAGCCCAGCGGTGCATTGCCGGTCAGGGTGACGATCGCGGCGACGATCGTGCCGGCCATCACCACCGCCATCACCGGGCTGCGCACCAGATGCATCGGCGCCAGCTTGCGCACTGCTTCGACCAGCGCACGGCGCAGGCCGGCGCCATCAAGCAGGGCAGGGCGCGGTGCATGGGTACTACGGGTTGAACTTGCTTGGGTACTCATCAGGGTGTCCTCAGCGCAGTCCCAGGCTCAGGTGATCGGCGATCGGGCCGAGTACCAGCGCCGGCATGAACTGCAGCACGGTCAGGATGACGATCACCGAGACCAGGGTCAGGGCGAAGGTCGGGGTTTCGATCTGCAGGCTGCCGGCAGACTCCGGCGCCTGGCGCTTGGCGGCCAGCTGTGCGGCCACCACCAGCGGAATGATCAGCAGCGGGAAGCGGCCCAGCAGCAGTACCAGCGAGCAGCTCAGGTTCCACCACAGCGTGGCGTCACCCAGTCCTTCGAAGCCCGAACCGTTGTTGGCGTAGGCCGAGACATACTCGTAGAACACCTGGCTGATGCCATGGAAGCCGGGGTTGGAGGTGCCGGCCAGGCCGGGCACGGCCAGGGTGATCGCAGTGAACACCAGCAGGGTGATCGGCTGCAGCAGCACCAGCAGGGCCAGCAGGCGCACCTGGGGCGTCTCCAGCTTGCGGCCGAACAGTTCCGGCGTGCGCCCGGTCATCAACCCGGCCAGGAACACACCCAGCAGCAGATAGACGATGAACTGCTGCAGGCCACAGCCGATGCCGCCCCAGATCGCGCTGACCAGCATGTTGACCATCGCGATGCCGCCGCTCAGCGGCGCCAGCGAATCGTGCATGCCGTTCACCGAGCCATTGGAGACCTGGGTAGTCACCGCCGCCCACAGCGCCGTGCCTTCGGCGCCGAAGCGCACCTCCTTACCTTCCATCAGCAGCGGGGTGGCGGCGCTGGCGCTATGCCTTTCGCTCCACATCATCGCGCCGGTGGAAAGCAGCGACATGCCCAGCATGCAGCTGAACACCAGGGCGCCGAAGCGACGCCGGCCGGTGAACGCGCCGATCATGAAGATCACCGCCATCGGCACCAGCAGGATGCCGACGATTTCCAGCGCGTTCGACAGCGGGGTCGGGTTCTCCAGCGGGAAGCTGCTGTTCGGGCCGTACCAGCCGCCACCGTTGGCGCCAAGCTGCTTGGCCGCGACCATCGCCGCCACCGGGCCCAGCGGCAGCTTCTGTCCGGTCATGCCGGCGCTGGCATCGATCGGCGTGGCCTGCGGGCCACCGGCCATCGTCGACGGCACACCCTGGCTGGTCAGCAGCAGGGTCCACACCAGGCACAGCGGCAACAGGAAACGCACGCACAGGCGCACCACGTCCACGTAGTAGTTGCCTACCGCCACCTGGCGGTCATCGCCGGCACCGGTGGCCGCCGCAGCCTGCGGCGCACGCGAGAACAACGCGCGCAGCGTCGCCACCGCCAGCGCCAGGCCCATCATCGGCGTCACCACCTGCAGGCCGGTGATGCCGGTCATCTGCGAGAGGTAGGACAGCTGCGCCTGGCCCGAATAGTGCTGCTGGTTGGTGTTGGTCAGGAACGAGATCATCGTGTGCAGCGCGGTGTCCCAGCGCATGTTCGGGATCTGGTCCGGGTTCAGTGGCAACCAGGCCTGGGTCATGAACACCGCCTGGGTCAACACAGCGACCACCACGTTGCTCAGCACGAAGGCCAGCACGTAGCCGCGCCAGGACATCGCGCGCGAGGGATCGACGCCGAACACCTTGTACAACGGCTTTTCGATCCAGTTGAACAGCACGTCGACCTTCATCGGCGTGCCGCGCATCACGCGGGCCAGGTACAGGCCCAGCGGCCACGCCAGCAGCAGGCTGGCGGCAAGAATGACAAGCATCTCAGTCATGGCCGGCTCCGTTAGAACGATTCGGGCCGCAGCACGACATAGAGAAGATAGGCGGCGGCGACCAGCACCAGCACGCCACACAACAAAGACAGCCAGGGGGACATTTCAATAGCGACCTGGTGGAACCCCTCCACCTCAGGCCGTCATCGTCGTCCTGCCGCCCATAAACGCACTACGCGCCGGACCGGGCCGACGCGTAAAGAGTGCATAAATTCCGTGGGCCAACCCGTAACCAGGCGCCGCCTGCTGTAGAGCCGAGCCCATGCTCGGCTGCCCTTTCCCAAGGTCACGCGGCGCCGAGCGTGGGCCCGACGCTACAGGCGAATCACGGCGCCTGGCTCGCCTGCGCCACGCCCTTCAGCTCGCGATAGCGCTGCAGCGTGCTGTCGATCTCGGCCTTCAGCGCCTGCTGCTGCTGCAGGAACCCGGCCTGCAGGCGTTGCTGCGACTGCAGTTGTATATGCCGCTGGCGGATCGCCTCGGCCTGCTTGTCGGCCACCTTGCCACCGGCCAGTTCGCGGTCACCGGCGGCCGACAGCAGCGCCACCAGCGATTCGCGCAGGCTGGTGACGTTGTACTCGGCGGTCTTCAGGTTGTTGTCCAGCACTTCCTGGCGTTCGGCGAACACCCGGCGCAGGTCGTCCTCGCTGCCATAGGTGGACAGCATCGCCTGCTCGGTGCGCTGGCGGGTCTGCTCGGCCATCAGGTCCAGCTGCTGCTGCTGTGCCACGGTGCTGGCTGCGGCGCGCTCCTCGTCGGTCAACGCGCGCTGGACCTGCGCATTGCGCAGGCCGCTCTTCGCGTTGAACTCCTCGCGGGCGTGATTTACCGCATCGGCCGGCAGCGAATCACTGCAGATCCGCTCCTTGCCCTCGTTCCAGCAGTACAGCTTCTTTTCCACCTTGCCGCCGTCGCGCGACTGCGCCGGCACGGTGAACGGCACGGCCAGCAGCAGGCCGGCAAAGAGAACAGCAGGAACTCGGGACATGACCTTTCCCCTGGTCGGTCAGCGGATCGAACGGACGCCGTACTGGGCCCGGTAGGCTTCCAGCGGCTGCCGGTAACCGACAAGTTCCGGGTTGCCGGAGGCGAAATCAAGCAGATCGGCCAGCGATGCCACGGCGATCACCGGAATGCCGGCTTCTTCGGCCACCGACTGTGCCGCCGAGCGACGGTCGGCTTCCGAGGCGATCTCCTGGCGGTCCAGTGCCACCACGATGCCGGCCGGGGTGCCGCCGGCAGCGCGGATGATGCCCAGCGCTTCGCGGATCGCGGTACCGGCGGTGATCACGTCATCGACGATCAGCACGCGCTTGCCATTCAGGTCGGCGCCGATCAGCTGGCCGCCTTCACCATGGTCCTTGGCTTCCTTGCGGTTGAACGACAGCGGCAGGTCGCGGCCACGCTGGGCCAGCTCGCAGGCCATCGCGGTGGCCAGCGGAATGCCCTTGTAGGCCGGGCCGAACACCACGTCGTACTTGATCCCGGTGGCATCGATGGCATCGGCGTAGCAGGCGCCGAGCTGCGACAGCAGCGAACCGGAGTCGAAACGACCTGCGTTGAAGAAATAGGGGCTCAGCCGGCCGGACTTGAGGGTGAACTGGCCGAAGCGCAGGGCGTCGGCAGTCAGGGCCAGCTGCAGGAAACGGTGGCGGTGGTCGCTCATCAAAACTCGATTCATCTTCATTTGGAGCACAAATCCTAATCCAGCTGGGCGTTTCGCGCTCGTCCAGCGCCATGTGAAAGCCGTCCAGGCCCGGCCTGGCGGACTGCGCAGCCCTGCGGGCAACCGGTATGCTTGCCCGGTTTCCCGCCGCAGGTCCCCCGCATGCGCATCATCAGTTTCAACGCCAATGGCATCCGTTCCGCCGCGACCAAGGGCTTCCTCGACTGGTTCCGTGCCCAGGACGCCGACGTCCTGTGCATCCAGGAAACCAAGGCCCAGGAAGACCAGCTGACCGACCCGATGTTCCGTCCGGACGGCCACCACTGCTTCTATCGCGATGCCATCACCAAGAAGGGCTACAGCGGCGTGGCGATCTACAGCAAGCGCGAACCGGACCAGGTCATCACCTCGCTGGGCTGGGCGCCGTTCGACGACGAAGGCCGCTACATCGAGGCGCGCTACGGCAATCTCAGCGTGGTTTCCTTCTATATCCCATCGGGCAGCTCGGGCGACCTGCGCCAGGGCTTCAAGTTCGAAGTGATGGAATGGCTGCGGCCGATCCTCGAAGCGTGGGCGCGCAGCGGCCGCGACTACGTGCTGTGCGGTGACTGGAACATCGTGCGTTCGGCGCTGGACATCAAGAACTGGAAGTCCAACCAGAAGAACTCCGGCTGCCTGCCGGAGGAGCGCGACTGGCTCAACGCGCTGTGCGCCGACCACGGCCAGGCCACCGATGTCGCCGGCGGCCGTGGGTGGGCCGATGCCTACCGCCTGCTCAACCCCACCGGAGAGGACTACACCTGGTGGAGCAACCGCGGCGCCGCCCGTGCCAACAATGTCGGTTGGCGCATCGACTACCAGTTCATCACCCCGGGCCTGCGTGACCGACTGCGCAGCTGCTCGATCTACCGCGACGAGCGCTTCTCCGACCACGCCCCGTTCACCGTGGACTACGACCTGTGACCGAGGCCGCCACGCCGGTCAGCTACAAGGGCTGGGCCGGCATCAAGCGCGCCTTCGGTACCCCGTCGGCGCTGACCATGGCCATGCTCGGCTTCGGCAGTGGCCTGCCGTTCCTGCTGATCGCCTCGCAGACCCTGTCCACGCGCCTGCGCGACGTCGGGCTGGATCTGGGCAGCATCGGCCTGATCAGCCTGGCCAGCTTCTTCTACCTGCTCAAGTTTCTGTGGGCACCGCTGCTGGACCGCTACGCCTTCCCGCTGCTGGGGCGGCTCGGCCGCCGCCGCTCCTGGCTGCTGGTGTCGCAGGTGCTGGTGCTGGTCGGGCTGGTCGCGCTGGCCTTCGTGCGGCCCGAACAGGGCGTGTGGCCGTTGGTGATGTGGGTGCTGGTGGCGTCGTTCGCCGGCGCCACCCAGGATTCGGCCGTCGATGCCTACCGCATCGAGATCGCGCCGCAGACCGCCCAGGCGGCGCTGGCCGCCACCTATACGCTGGGCTACCGGATCGGCCTGATCCTGGCCGGTGCCGGCGCGCTGTACCTGGCCCAGTTCGAAGGCTGGATCGTCGCCTACCTGGCGATGGCCGCGCTGATGCTGCTGCCGATCATCACCACCCTGCTGTGCGCCGAACCGCAGCGCCCGGCCACCGCCGTGCAGCGCCGCATCGATATTGCCGAAGCGTTCGTCCAGCCCATCTCCAGCTTCTTCAGCCGCAATGGCGTGGCACTGGCGCTGGTGCTGCTGGCCTTCGTCGGCCTGTTCAAGTTCCCCGACCAGGTGATCGGAGTGATGGCCGGGCCGTTCTATCTCGATTCGGGGTTCGACAAGGCCGACATCGCCACCGTCTCCAAGCTGTTCGGTGTGTGGATGGGCATCGGCGGCGCGTTCCTTGGCGGCATCGCGGTGGCTGCGTTCGGCTTCCGCCGCATGCTGCTGGTGGCCGCGCTGGGCGTGGCGCTGTCCAACCTGGCCTTCCTGCTGATGGCGCACAATCCGGGCAAGCTGTGGGCGTTCTACGCCGCGCTCAGTGCCGACAACCTGTTCCAGGGCTTTGCCGGCACCGTGCTGGTGGCCTTCATGTCGTCGCTGACCGACCGCAACTTCACCGCCACCCAGTACGCATTGCTGGTCTCGCTGGCCAACCTGCCGGGCAAGTTCGTCGGTGGCGTCTCCGGCTACATCGTCGAAGCCACGTCCTACAGCACGTTCTTCATCCTCAGCTCGATCACCGTGGTGCCAACCCTGCTGCTGCTGGCGTGGCTGTGGCCGCGGATCGCCGATCGCGGGCCGCCGCCGGTCGCCTGATTGCCTGCCCGCCCGGACTGCGGGATCATCGCCCCCGACGCGCCGAGGGGGCGGTGCCTTGCGAACGGGGAAGTGAGCATGGCCGACGTTGTGCTGCGGGACCTGGACCCGCTGCTGCTGGAACGCATCCGACGGGTCGCGGTCGCCCGCGGCTGGACCCACGAACAGACCTGCGCCGCCTTGCTGGAGCAGGGGCTGTTCAGCAGTGAACTGGAGGTCCGCTCCGGCTTCGGCGATCCCGAAGTGGACGCCCTCTCCGCCGCGATTGCCGCCCTGCAGGCCCTGCCGGCAGGGCAGGGCTTCGATTAGCGCCCTTGTAGAGCCGAGCCATGCTCGGCTGCTCTTGGCCCGGCCCGCGCTAAGCCGAGCAGGGCTCGGCTCTACAACGGCGCCTCACCTGCGCGGACGGCCTACCTCACGCCAGGTGGATCGCCCCCAGGATCCGCGGGCCCGTCGCCCCGGTCACGCTCGGCAGGTTGCCCGCCAGCCCGTCCATCGTCCGCTGCGCCAGCCAGGCGAAACCCATCGCCTCCACGTACTCCGGGTCCAGTCCATGCACCGCGCTGGACTCAACCTGCACCTCCGGCAGCCGCGCCGCCAGCCGCTTCATCAGCTGCCGGTTGCGCACACCGCCGCCACAGACCAGCAGGCGCCGGGTCTGCGGCTGCTGCGCCAGCAACGCATCGGCCACGGTCGCCACGGTCAGCTCCAGCAGGGTGGCCTGCACATCGGCAGCGGCGTACTCGCCTTCCCCCATGTGGGCTTCGGCCCAGGACAGGTGAAACTGTTCGCGCCCGGTGCTCTTCGGCGGCGGCAGCGCGAACCACGGGTCCGAGCGCCAGCCGGCCAGCAGGCCCTCGTCCAACGTGCCACTGGCAGCGTAAGCGCCATCGGCATCGAAGGTGCGGCCGGTATGGCGCTGGCACCAGGCGTCCATCAGCGCATTGGCCGGGCCGGTATCGAAGCCACGCACCGCGCCTTCGCGCGGGATCAGGGTCAGGTTGGCGATGCCGCCCAGGTTGAGCACCGCGCGGTCTTCGTCGGCGGTGCCCAGCATGCCCAGGTGGAAGGCCGGCATCAGCGGCGCACCGTGGCCCCCGGCCGCCACGTCGCGGCGGCGGAAGTCGGATACCGTCGTGATCCCGGTCAGTTCGGCAATGCGGTTGCCGTCGCCCAGCTGCACGGTGAACGCCGGGTCGGCCAGCGGGCGGTGGCGCACGGTCTGGCCGTGCGAGCCGATCGCGCGCACCTGGCTGCGGTCCACGCCGGCCTCGGCCAGCAGTTGATTGGCGGCCCCGGCGAAGTTGATCGCGATCCGCGCGTCCAGTTCGCCCAGTTCCTCCAGCGACTCCAGCGGGCCACCTTCGCCCAGCGCCACCAGCCGCGCGCGCAGCACCGGCTCCCAGCGGGCGGTCAGGCCGTGCACGAAGCGGCAGCCACCGCCGGCGGGGAACTGCACCAGCGCGGCATCGATGCCATCGGCGCTGGTGCCCGACATCAGGCCAAGGTACAGGGGGGCGTCAGCGTCGGCAGTCGTGTTCATGGCAGGCATAAAAAAAGGACGCGGCAAGCTTGGGCTGCCGCGTCCTTCTTCGTCAACGCAAGACGCTCAGCCGCGCTTGCGGCCGGTCGCCTGCTTGTCCTTGGCGCTGGCCACCTCGGGCGCAGCCTCGTCGCGGCTGGTCGGTGCCGGGCTGGCGTCGGCGTAGATCAGCTTCTCCATGCCCTGGATGCGCGCCATCGCCGGCGCGGTCTGCGCGCGGAAGGCGACCAGCTCGGCGCCCTTCAGCGGTTCCGGCGGCGGCATGGTCACGGTCAGCGGGTTGCGGTGCTCGCCGTTGACGCGGAATTCGTAGTGCAGGTGCGGCCCGGTCGCCAAGCCGGTCGAACCGACGTAGCCGATCACCGTGCCCTGGGCCACGCGCTGGCCGGTCCTGATGTTCGCAAAGCGCGACATGTGGCCGTACAGGGTGGTGTGGCCGCGGCCATGGTCGAGGATCACCACGTTGCCGTAGCCGCGCTGCACGCCGGCGAACTGCACGCGGGCATCGCCGGCGGCCATGATCGGAGTGCCGGTGCGCGCGGCGTAGTCCACGCCCTTGTGCATGCGCATCTTGCCCAGCACCGGGTGCTTGCGTGCGCCGAAGGTCGAACTCAGCCGCGCGAACGGGATCGGCATGCGGATGAAGCTCTTCTTCAGCGAACGGCCGTTGATGTCGTAGTACTCGGACTTGCCGTTGCGGTCGAAGCGGAAGCCGGAATAGGTCTTGCCACCGGTGGTGAAGGTCGCCGCCAGGATCTTGCTGGTGTCCACCTTCTCGCCTTCGCGCCAGGTTTCATCCATCACCACGCTGAAGCGGTCGCCCGGCTGCAGGTCCTTGGAGAAGTCGATGTCGTACTTGAAGATGTCGTCGGTCATCGTCGCGATCGCCGACGGCGACAGCCCGGCCCGTCGGGCCGCGGCATACAGCGAACTGGTGATCTCGCCGCTGGTGACCACGGTGCGCGTGGAGGACTCGCGCTTGGTCACTTTCTCCTTGATGTCATCGCCGGCCAGGCTCAGTTCCACGCGGTTGTCGGCATCGCGGTCGAAACGGATGCTGCGCAGGTCGCCGGACAGCGGCATGTCGAAGGCGATCTCGGCACCCGGGCGCAGCTTGGTCAACGCCTCACGCGCGCCGGGGTGGTCCAGCACCCGGTGCAGGGTGGTGGCCGGAATGCCAGCCTTGTCGAACAGGTCGCTCAGGGTCTGGCCACGCTGCACGCGCAGCACCTGCCAGCTGTCACCCGGCACCTGCTGCTGGCGGGCCATGGTCAGCGGCGGCAACGGCAGCGCCAGGCTGGTGTGGCTGTCGGCGTAAGGCGCATCGATGGTGTGCGAGAAACCGGGGACGATCGTCGCCACCAGGGCGCCGATGGTCGCAAACAGGCTGGCATGCATCCAATGGCGGCGGGTCCAGCGCTCATTGAAGGCGGCGGGAAGATGTTGCCTGAGCTTCCGATGCAGGGTGTTGTCGTGCAGGACGTGGAGGCGTTCCTGGAAGCGCTGCTTGCGTGCGCGCCCTTGTTCGGAATTGTGCATCGGCGGTTTTTTCCTGGCGGCCTGGGAGTGCGGGCCTGATCGCCGGTTACCATAGACACCTCAGAAAACCGCGTCAAACCCTTGTGCCCATTGGCTTTTGTGAAGCCAATCGGGTTAACTTCGCTTTAACACCCCACACAAGAATCGGCGTTGCCGGGAGTAGTCACGTGTCCTCGATTGAAGAAGCCCTTGCCCTGATCGGCCGTGGTGCCGACGAGATCCTCAAGCTCGAGGATCTGCGTGCGCGCCTGCAGGAAGGCCGTCCGCTGCGGATCAAGGCCGGCTTCGACCCCACCGCGCCCGACCTGCACCTGGGCCATACGGTGCTGCTGAACAAGATGCGCCAGTTCCAGGACCTCGGCCACCAGGTCATTTTCCTGATCGGCGACTTCACCGGCATGATCGGCGACCCGTCCGGCAAGAGCCTGACCCGCAAGCCGCTCAGCCGCGATGACGTGCTGGCCAACGCCCGTACCTACGAGGAACAGGTGTTCAAGGTGCTCGACCGCAGCCGTACCGAAGTCCGCTTCAACTCGGAGTGGTTCGGCAAGATGGGCGCGGCCGACATGATCCGCCTGGCCGGCCAGCACACCGTGGCGCGCATGCTCGAGCGCGACGACTTCGCCAAGCGCTATGCCGCCCAGCAGTCCATCGCCATCCACGAATTCCTGTACCCGCTGGTGCAGGGCTACGATTCGGTGGCCCTGAAGGCCGACGTCGAACTGGGCGGTACCGACCAGAAGTTCAACCTGCTGATGGGCCGTGGCCTGCAGGAACACCACGGCCAGAAGCCGCAGGTGGTGCTGACCATGCCGCTGCTGGAAGGCCTGGACGGCGTCAACAAGATGTCCAAGTCGCTGGGCAACTACATTGGCATCAGCGAGCCGGCCATCGACATCGTCACCAAGACCATGAAGGTGGACGACACCCTGATGTGGCGCTGGATCGAACTGCTGTCCTTCGACATCAGCCAGGCCGAAGCCGTGCAGCTGCGCGAGCAGGTGGCCAAAGGCGGCTTGAACCCGCGTGTGGTCAAGCTGCGCCTGGCGCGTGAACTGGCGACCCGTTTCCACGACGCCGCGGCGGCCGAGCAGGCCATTGCAGGCTGGGAAGCAGCGGTGACCGGGCAGGGTGACATTACCCAGCTGCCGCTGCAGGACGTGGCGATTCCGGCCGAAGGACTGCGTATCGCTGCGCTGCTGACGGCGGCCGGCCTGACCCCGAGCAACTCTGAAGCCAATCGCAAGCTCAAGGAGCGCGCGGTCAAGGTCGACGGTGAAGTGGTCGAAGATGGCCAGCAGGTGCTGCAGCCGGGCTTCGAAGGCCTGCTGCAGGTCGGCAAGCGTACTTTCGCCCGCGTGCGCCTGGTCACTGCCTGACAGCAGGGAAGGGCCGGCGCCAGCCGGCCCTTCCTTATGCTCTTGTAGAGCCAAGCCTACGCTTGGCTGCGCTTCGCGGGTTCCTACCGCAGCGCGACGGATGAACAGATGCAACATCCGGTGAAAAAAATCGCCACACCCCCTTCACAAATGATGTGGATGGGGCCATACTTCTCCTCCCCCGTCGCAGGGGTCGCCACCAAGGGGCTTCAGCGACATCAGGGTGCCCACCACCGCCGAACGAGATGATCGAACGAAGGTGTTGACGGACTGAAAAAGTCTGGCATAATGGGCGGCTCGCTACGAAGGAAACTTCGCAGCACACGGGAACGGCGCTGAGGCCGCTTCCCCGGATCTTTGAAAGTATGCGCAGGTATCTTGTGAAGGCGCCTGCAGGAAGGATGATTGTCCATCTTGCAGACGTTTGATCAAGCAACTATTAATTGTTTTAAAGCAAGCGATACGTTGCCAGAATCAATCATCTG
>NZ_JCAFSE010000004.1:0-485144 GCF_059368875.1 Stenotrophomonas sp. YJH_SMC_82 | reverse complement strand
GATCATGTTCTTGACGTAGTCAGCGTGGCCCGGGCAGTCAACGTGGGCGTAGTGACGGATCGGGGATTCGTATTCGACGTGCGCGGTCGAGATCGTGATACCACGAGCCTTTTCTTCCGGCGCGGCGTCGATCGAGGAGTAGTCCTTGAACTCGCCACCGAAGCGCTCGGCACCGATCTTGGTCAGTGCGGCGGTCAGCGTGGTCTTGCCGTGGTCGACGTGACCGATGGTGCCGACATTGACGTGCGGCTTGGTGCGCTCGAACTTACCCTTGGCCATGGCTGCTTATCTCGAATTCGTCTGAGAGGTGATGCTTAAGATGGTGCTCACGAAAGGAATCGAACCTTCGACCTCTTCCTTACCAAGGAAGTGCTCTACCGACTGAGCTACGTGAGCCGAGTTTTGCATTATGACATGAACTCGATAAGATTCAAAGTTCATTCAATGGAGCGGGAGACGGGAATCGAACCCGCACCATCAGCTTGGAAGGCTGAGGTTCTACCATTGAACTACTCCCGCGCCGGGAATGTCACAACGTGAAACTGGTGGAGGGAGGTGGATTCGAACCACCGAAGGCGTAAGCCAGCAGATTTACAGTCTGCCCCCGTTGGCCGCTTGGGTATCCCTCCTTACCACCCCATTCCGTTGCCGCCGAAGCGTTGCGGTGTGTGGTGGTGAGCCGCTTATTCTGCTGATGGGACGGGGGGCTGTCAACGCTTTTTTCCATCTTTTTCACACGTTGTCGCAAACCCATTGATACGCAAGGTTATTGACCGGGGACCGGCAGGGTCTCGCTGGCGAAAATTGCGACATGGGGGACTCCGTCGGCGCCGATCCAGCCCCGATACATGCCCTGGGTGTTGAACGGCGTGGCCATTCTGCCGTCCGCGGCAAGCACGATCGCACCACCGTCGCCGCCCATCTGCGGAATCGTCTCGTTGATCACGCCCTTGCCGGCCTGCTCCGGGCTCTGCCCCTGGTAGCGCATGCGCGCACAGATCTCGTGCGCGGCCGCGGTGCGGATGTAGTACTCGCCCCAGCCGGTGCCCGACACCGCACAGCGCGCATCGGCCCAGGTGCCGGCGCCGATGATCGGCGAGTCACCCACCCGGCCATAGCGCTTGTTGGTCATGCCGCCCGTGGAGGTGCCGGCGGCCAGCTGCCCCTGCGCATCCAGCGCGACCGCACCGACGGTACCGAAGTGCTTTGCGGTCTCCAGGTCGGCATGGGCCTGGCCATTGGCCTCTTCCTTAAGCGCGCGCTGCAGCTGCTGCCAACGCTTCTCCGTGCGGAAGTAGGAGGGATCAACCAGAGCAATGCCCTGCTCCACCGCGAAGGCTTCGGCACCCTGCCCTACCATCATCACGTGCCTGGACTTCTGCATCACGGTCTGCGCCAGCAGGATCGGGTTACGCACCCGCTGCACGCCGGCCACCGCACCTGCTGCCTGGGATGCACCGTCCATCACCGCCGCATCCAGCTCGTTGTGGCCGTCATGGGTGAACACTGCGCCCTTGCCAGCGTTGAAGGTCGGATCGTCCTCCAGCACGGTGATTGCCGCAGTGACAGCTGCAAGCGCCGGACGACCGGCCGCCAGTTCGGCATGGCCTTTCAGCAGTGCGGCGCGCAACGCATCGCGCGCAGCCTTCTCTTCGGCCGGCGACAGGTCCTTGCGTTCGACGCCGGCGCCGCCATGGATGACCAGCAATGGCGACGCAGCCGGGGCGGCCTGGGCGATCAATGGAAAGGACAGCAGCGCGGACAGCGCCAGGCGCAGTTTCATCAGGTACGTCTCCAGCAGGACAAGGGAATGGATTGCAGGGTAGCGCCGGCCGCTGGCCGCAAGGGGCGCATCAGCTCAGGGAAAGTGAGTTGCCGGCCAGCGGCCGGCGCTACCGAAGCGTGAACTCGATCTGGCCGTCGCTGATGTCGGCCACGGCCTGGTAGTCGGCCTCGGCCTGGAAATCGTCCAGGCGCATACGGCTGCCACTGGCGACCACGGTCACCGGAACGGCATGGAAGCGCAATGGTTCGCCCTCGACCAGGCGATCGGCATCACGACCGGGGCTGACCACCCAGACCTTGCCCTCGCCATCAGCGCTGTAGACCTGGGCCTGGCCATCGGGCTCCACGCACAGGGCGGTGTCCTCATCAACGCCGATGCCGACGATGTCAGGGTCGCCGCTGTCCTGCGCGGCGCGTGCCACGAACACGATGAGGCGGCCAAGGCGGTCACGCTTGTCGAAATGGGTGTCGGTGACCACGCGCTGCAGGTAGGGCATCTGCAGGAAGCCACTGTCCATGGTGACTGCGCTGCCCATCGGATCGGCCAGCGCACCGGCCGAGCTGATGCTGCCGCCATCCATGGCGCCATAGGCATAGCCGCCGAGGATGGCCAGGCCAGCGCTGGTACCGGCAATCGGCTTGCCGGCGCGTACATGGGCGTTGAGCGCGCGGTTGAGTGCGGTGCCCTTCCAGAAGCGGATGTAGCGCGACTGGTCGCCGCCGGCAATGAAGATGGCATCGGCCGCAGCGACCACGCGCAGCACGGCTGGATCATCGGCACCGCGGCGGCTGTCGAAGACCAGCGTCTGTACCGCGGTGGTGCCGCCGATCTCGTGGTACAGGCGGTCCTGCAGTTCATCGCCACCGGAGGCACGCAGGATCAGTACACGGCCATTGCCGGCCTGCTTCAACCACCACTGGAAGGCATCCGGCACCCACTCGCCACCGCCCATCAGCATCATCGCGGATGCACGCGGCCCGGGACGTGGGGCCTCAAGGTCGCCGACCTCGTAATAGGAAAAGCCCGGGCCCTGCAGATCCTGCGCGGGCGCGGCCGACGGCCAGGCCAGCATGAGCAGCGCCAGCCAGGCAACAGGGGTACGCAGGGTCCGGTGAACGCGTCGCATCTTGATCTCCCTGAACAAAATCGACTTGCAAGCGTTTTCACTCTTTGCCAGATAGGGACCCAGTAGTCAAGGACATAAAAAAGGCGTTAAATGCGCGCGCCCATTCCGGAAATCTGAATGGGGGACAGGCCCCTCCTCTGCGGGCCGGCTTCATTTCCGAGAATTCCTCATGCGTAGAAAGGCGATGGCGTGGTCGATCCAGCTAGCGTTGATGGGTGTGGCTGCTTCCGCGGCCGCCCAGGCTCCGGCGTCCTCTCCGGTACAACAACTGGACGCGGTGCAGGTCACCGGTTCGCGCATTCCGCGCGCCCAGGTGGAAGGCCCCGCCCCGATCACGGTGATCAACGCCGAACAGATCCGCTCCAGTGGCTTCACCAGCGTGCCGGACGTGCTGCGTGCGATGACCCAGAACGGCGGTGAGACGCAGAGCCAGCAGTCTTCCAGCGGCGCCGACTTCTCGCCGGGTGCCCAGCAGGTGGACCTGCGCGGCCTGGGCCCGAACCACACGCTGGTGCTGGTCAATGGCCGCCGTATCGCCGACTTCCCGATGCCGTTCAAGGGCCGCAGCAACTTCACCGATGTCTCCAACATTCCGCTGGGGATGATCGAGCGCATTGAAGTACTGACCGGCAGCGCCTCGGCCATCTATGGATCGGACGCGATCGCCGGCGTGGTCAACTTCATCCTGAAGAAGAAGGCCGACGGCACCACGATCGACATGCGCATGGGCACCACCACTGAAGGCGGTGGCGAGTCGTTCGACATGAGCATCGCCAGCGGTTTCAGCCGTGGCAACTTCAACGCGGTGTACAGCGTGGAACTGCAGTCGCAGACGCCGCTGTGGGCCTATGAGCGCGACATCCAGGACTCGACCCAGGACGGCCCCACCGAGGGTTCGCGCATCGCGCGCCGTGCGTACCTGCGCACCGACTACAACGATGACTATCTGGACCCCGGCGCCGCCACCTGCGAAGCGCTGTCCGGCCAGAACCAGGGCAGCACCTACCGCGCCTACCGCCCGAAGTACGGCTACTACTGTGGCAGCGACAGCTCGATCGGCTACGGCACCATCCTCAGCAAGCGCCGCGGTGCCAACGGCTACGCGTCGTTGAGCCATGACTTCGACAATGGCCAGCAGTGGTTCGCCGACGTGCAGCTGGGCTACCACACGATGTCGCTGATGCGCGACGTCACCAAGTGGGGCCGCATGGACGCCAACGGCGATGAGTCGGGCTACTTCAACAACGAAGCCACCGGCGAGATCGAGTTCTGGCAGCGCCAGTTCTCGCCCGAGGAAATGGGTGGCCTGCGCAATGCCATGGTGCGCAGCACGCAGAAGACCTTCAGCGTGACCACCGGCTTCAAGGGCAACCTGGCCGGCAACTGGGACTACGAAGCGGCATTGAGCCATTCGCAGTACCAGTCGCGGATCAGCTGGGCGCAGATCATCGCCGCCAAGGCCAATGACCTGTTCCTCGGCCCGCAGCTGGGCGTGGATGACGACGGTTTCCCGATCTACAACGCCGACCCGTCACGCCTGTACCGGCCGCTGACCCGCGCCGAGTATGATTCGATCGCCGCGCGTACCACCTACACGCCGAAGTCGCGCACGGAGACGGCGGCATTCACTCTGACCAATTCCGCGCTGTTCGGCCTGCCCGGCGGTGACGCCGGTTTCGCCGCGACCGTGGAAGTGGGCCAGCAGGCGTACTCGCTCAATCCTGATCCGCTGGCGACCCAGTACTACTATTACAGCTGGAAGGATTCGGACGGCCAAGGTTCGCGCAACCGCTGGGCTACGGCGGCCGAGCTGCGCATGCCGCTGCACGAAACGGTCAACCTGAGCGTGGCCGGCCGCTACGACCAGTACCGCTATTCCGGCCACACCATCGGCAAGGCGACCTGGAGCGGTGGCCTGGAATGGCGCCCGATCGACACGCTGCTGGTGCGCGGTTCGTATGGCACCGCGTTCCGTGCGCCGGACCTGCACTATGTATTCGCCGGCCCGGGCAACGATGAGACCACCGCCGAAGACCTGTACAGCTGCCGCGCCGACGGCGCCACCGACTGCGCCGACTACGAGCGCAACCTGATCCGCAGCCGCACCGGCAACCGCCAGCTCGACCCGGAAACCAGCACCTCGTGGAGTGCCGGCTTCGTCTGGTCGCCGGCCGTCGGCCTGGACCTGTCGGTGGACTGGTTCGACATCGACATGCGCGACCAGGTGCAGGACATGGACGTGCGCACGATCCTGGCCAACGAAGCGAACTGCCGCCTGGGCAGCGCCGACATCACCTCGCCGACCTGCGTGGATGCACTCGCCCGCATCACCCGCAGCAACGACGGGCGCCTGTATGGCGTGCGCGTGGCGCCGATCAACGTCGCCCGCGAATCCACCTCCGGCATCGACGTCGGCCTGCGCTACCGCCTGCAGACGGGCATCGGCGACTTCATCTTCAACGGCACCCACACCTGGGTGAAGAAGCATGACTTCCAGCGCTACCCGGGCGACCGCACCGAAGACCAGTTCGCAGTGAACAGCGGCTTCGACATCCCACGCACCAAGACCAGCCTGAGCGTGACCTGGGAAAAGGATGCGTGGTCGGCAACGGTGTACGGTTCGCGCCTGGGCAAGCTGCCGACCTCGGACAGCTACGACCAGGTGTTCGACTGGGACAGCGGCGACAGCCCGTACGTGAAGGCGACCTATCGCTACAACGCCTCGCTGCAGTACCGCTTCGACGACCACTCGCGCCTGTCGCTGTCGGTGGTCAATGTGTTCAACAAGATGCCGCCGACGGACCGTACCTACACTGCATACCCGTACTACGACGTGTCCTGGTTCGACAGCGTGGGGCGCACGATCAACCTGCAGTACACCCACAAGTTCGGTGGCAGCGCGCTGTAAGCGCCCGGCCAGCGCAGATACAGGAGACCCCCGCTTCGGCGGGGGTTCTTTTTTTCCGCCGCCTGAACGGCACCCGCGCGCAGGCTCCGGCCCGACCGGCCAGCCGGGGATTTTAGGAAACAGCTGATTCCGCGCCGCGCGCGCCGCTCCCTAGCATCGTTGCATGTTCCGCTTCCCCCGCCCTTCGCTGGAGCAGGCCGTGCCATCGACCACCGCGTCGGTGCTGCTGCGCTGCCTGACCGTGTGCGTCTTCGTCTGCCTGGCCGCCGCGGCCGGCTTCTACCTGCTCACGGCATTCACCGAGGACATCTCGACCCATCGCCGCGAGATGAATGCAGCGGCCTACAGGGCCCAGATCTATTTCGACCAGCGCGAAGCCCTGCTGCGCTATTTGGGCGATTCGGTGGTGAGGGGCAACCCGGATGCACCTGCGGCGGACAGCGAAGGCATGCGCCAGGTGCCGCTGGATGGTGCTGGCGGCCAACCGGGCCAGCGGCTGCTGTTGTCAGCGCGCGCCGAACACACGCTGCAGGCACTGCAGACGCATCTGCTGCTGGTCGATGCGCACGGCACGCACTGGCTGGCCGGCGGCGAGGTCGACGTGGACCTGGCGCACCTGCCATCGCTGCGTGCGCTGCAGGCACGCAGCGGCAGCCTGGAGGCGGCCGACCCGGTGCACTGGCTGCGCCCGGGTGACAGTGGCGTTGCATTGGCGCAGCCGGTACAGGCCGGCCCGCATCCGACGCAGTGGCTGGTGCTGCTGCTCGATGGCGCGGCGGCGGCGAGCATGATCGACGGCCAGGGCATCGGCGGCTATGCGCTGCTCGACCGTGCGGGGCAGCCGGCATTGTCCAGCCAGACCCCGCGCCTGGATGGTGCGGGCTGGAAGACCCTGCGGGAACGCCAGGACGACAGCTTCGGCACGCTGTGGAGTGGCGGGCTTCCGCGCGGTGTAGCGCTGGTGAAAAGTGTCGGCAACGACGGCTGGCGGTTGGTCTACCACCTGCCGTCGCAACTGCTGCTGGGTGACCTGGCGGTGCCGCTGCTGGTCTGCGCGCTGTTGCTGCTGCTGGCCGGCGTCGCGCTGCGCCTGCTGCGGCATCGCGTGGACCTCCAGCTGATCCAGCCGGCCCTGCAGCAACAGCGCAGGCTGCTGGAGAACCTGGATTTCAGTTCGACGGTGATCGACATGGCGCCGGTCGGCATCTGCGTCCTGCGCCGCAGCGACCGCGCGCTGCTGCTCTCCAACCAGCTGCTACGCGACTGGCTTGGCGAAGAAGGCGAACACAGCGACTGGCAGGCGCCATGGCGCGGACATGCCGGCGAGCGCGGGCGTGGACTGGAATTCACCACCCGCGACGGTCGTCAGCTGCAGGTGCTGCACGCGGCCTGCCGCTACCAGGGCGACGACGTGCTGCTGTGCGTGTTCCATGACATTTCCCGGCACCGCCAGGCACAGGCCGCGCTGTCGTCGGCACGCCAGGCCGCCGATGCGGCCAACCAGGCCAAGAGCGCGTTCCTGGCCACCATGAGCCATGAAATCCGTACTCCGCTCTACGGCGTGCTGGGCACGCTGGAGCTGCTCGGGCACACCTCGCTGGACGCCCGGCAGTCGCAGTACCTGCGCACCATCGAGAGTTCCTCATCGGTCCTGCTGCAGTTGATCAGCGATGTGCTGGATGTTTCCAAGATCGAATCCGGGCAGCTCAGCCTGGAGCCGGCGCCGTTCTCGCCGCGCGAGCTGACCGAGAGCGTGCTGCGCAGTTTCGCTGCCTCGGCCACCTGCAAGGGCCTGCAGATCCTGGTCTGCACCGACCCGCGCCTGCCCACGCGCGTGCTGGGTGATGCCGACCGCATCCGCCAGGTGCTGGGCAACCTGCTCAGCAACGCGATCAAGTTCACCGAGCATGGCCGGGTGGTACTGCGCGTGCGCCAGGTACAGCGCGAAGGTGAATCGAGCGTGCTGGCCTGGCAGGTCACCGATACCGGCGTGGGCATCGCCGCGGAGGAACAGGCGCGGTTGTTCGAACCATTCCGCCAGGTCCGTGGCGCGGCCAGTGCACAGGGCACCGGGCTGGGCCTGTCCATCAGCGACCGCCTGGTGCGCCTGATGAGCGGCGAGCTGCAGGTGGTGAGCGAGCCCGGCCTGGGCAGCAGCTTCAGCGTGCGCCTGCCCTTGCCGGTGCTGGCCGCCGCCGAGGATGGCCCGACCCTGCTGCCGGAGCCGCCGATCCTGGTGCGCGGCCGTGATCGCGAACTGGTCGACAGTGCCTGCGGCTGGCTGCGTCGCTGGGGTGCCAACGCACAGCCCCTGCAGGGCGACCCTGCACTGCTGGACCATGACGGCGCGATCCTGATGGACGGCGAGGCCGGGATGCCGCTGGCCTGGGCAGGCCCTCGCGTGGTGGCATCGATCGACGGCGGCGACCAGCCCACCGTTGCCGCCGATGGCAGCCTGGTGGTGACCCTGCATGGGATGACCGCGATCG
This sequence comes from Stenotrophomonas sp. YJH_SMC_82, assembly GCF_059368875.1. NCBI lineage: Bacteria > Pseudomonadati > Pseudomonadota > Gammaproteobacteria > Lysobacterales > Lysobacteraceae > Stenotrophomonas > Stenotrophomonas sp. YJH_SMC_82. Next base: position 476,835 of record NZ_JCAFSE010000004.1, on the reverse strand, counting down.
GCAATGCACTGGCCAACGTGCAGCAGCAACGTGCGGCGCTGCCGGAAACATCGCGCGCGGCAACGCCGATGCCGCTGGGACTGCACGTGCTGGCCGTCGAAGACAACCCGATCAACCGGGTGATCCTGGCCGAGCAGCTGCGCACCCTCGGCTGCGACGTGGAGCTGGCACAGGACGGCGTGGAAGCCCTGCAGCGATGCCGAGAGCAGTCTTTCGACCTGGTGGTGACCGACATCAACATGCCGCGCATGGACGGCCACGCGTTGGCCCGGCAGCTGCGCGAGGACGGCAACCCGGTGCCGGTGATCGGCGCCACCGCCAATGCCACTGCCGAGGAGCGCGAGCGCTGCCTGGCCAGTGGCATGCAGGGCTACCTGAGCAAACCCATCGACATCGCACGCCTGCGCAAGGCGCTCACCTCACTGCGCCAAGGAGACCTCGCATGACCCAGCGTGTCCTGATCCTGGAAGACCAGCCCTTCCAGCGTGGTTTCCTGGCCAATCTGTTCGGCAGCCACGCAGGCGTGCAGGTCGACGCCTGCGAAGACGTGGATGCGGCCATCGCGCTGTGTGCGTGCCAGCCCTACGATCTGGTGGTCAGCGACCTGCTGATGCCCGGGCAGGACGGCATCCAGTTCATCCAGGCGCTGGCGGCACAGCCGCGCCCGCCACGCCTCGCGGTGGTCAGCGCGGCCCCGCGGCGGATGATGACCTCGGCACGGCTGATGGCCGAATCGCTGGGGCTGGATGTGGTCGGCCTGCTGCCCAAGCCGGTGGCGGCCGCCGACGTGGACGCCCTGTTCGAGGCCTTGGCGCAGGCGCGTCCGGCCGCCGGCGAGGCCCCTACGCGCGCGGCGGCTGCGCCCGAACCGGATGCATCGCAGCTGCGCCAGGCCATGGCCGATGGCAGCCTGACGGCCTGGTTCCAACCGAAGAAGTCACTGCAGTCAGGACGCGTGGTGGCGGCCGAAGCACTGGTGCGCTGGCGACATCCGCAGCTGGGCACGCTGGCCGCTGGCAGCTTCCTGCCGGCAATCTGCCGCTACGGGCTGGAGGGCGATCTTCTGCGGATGATGCTCAAGGCCAGCATCAGCGCGCAGGCACGCTGGCGCAAGCAAGGGTTCCGGGTACCGGTATCGATCAACCTGCCCCCTCACCTGCTGGAGCAGTCGGACCTGCCCGACGAACTGCTGGCACTGACCCTGGCCAACGGCGGTACGCCCGGTGAATTGTGCTTCGAACTGATGGAAAACAGCACCACGCGGCACGTCAGCGACTTCTATGCCGGCGCCTGCCGCCTGCGCATGAAGGGCTTCGGCCTGGCCCAGGACGATTTCGGGCAGGGCCTGAGCTCGGTCCACAACCTGGTCAATACCCCTTTCACCGAGGTCAAGATCGACCGCGCGCTGGTCAGCGGATGCGCGCGCGACCCGGCCTTGCACCTGACCCTGTCGACGGTGATCGCGCTGGCCAACCAGCTGGGCCTGACCATCGTGGCAGAGGGCGTGGAAAGCGATGCCGACCTGGCTGCCCTGCGCCAGCTGGGGTGCAGCCAGGTGCAGGGCTTCCTGATCTCGCAGGCGCTGCCGTCGGACGAGTTCACCCGCCTGCTGGACGAAGAAGCGCCGCAGTTGGACGAGTCGCCGCGAGCCGACCTGCGCTGACACGGATTCCACGTCCGCTTCACGAAATCATCAAGTGGCATTGACGATCCTGTCTGTGCAGCGGTGGCGGATGTCCCTCCTTTGCTGCCCATGGTGCCGCTGACCGCTCCCTGCCCTGAGACCTGCCATGCCGGCCGAGGCCGCTCCTGTACGCCGACTCGCTCGCCGCTCACTGCGCGTCCACGCCCTGCTGATCGGCGTTGTGGTGCTGGCCACGCTGCAGGCCGGACTGCTGCTGTCGGCCGGCTCGCAGCTGTTCAACGAAGAGCGCAGCAAGATCGAGTACCACTTCCGCCGCCTGGACGGCACGCTGCGCGAGCAGGAGCGCTTCCTGCGCCAGTGGCGGCTGCATGATGTCGGCACGCATGGGCAGCCGGTGGCCGATGCCAGCGTGGAGCTGCAACGCGGGCCCTTGTTCGCCAACTTTGCGGTGATCGGAAGCGAGGGGGCCAGTCTTTCGCCACCGACTGAACTGGGCGACCGTTTCCTGCGCTTCTACGGCACGTTCTGGTCGGCCTCGCGCTATCCACCGCCGCAATGCCTGCTGGTCGATGGCCAAGGCACGCGCGGGCTGCTGGCACCGGTACAGATCGCCGGTACCGACGCGAGCCAGAACAGCCCGCATCACCTGCGCCCGGCGATCGCCGACATCCACCGGGTGCTGGGTACGCGACCGGCGGTGCAACGTGGTGGCATCGTCTGGGTGGGCGTGCCATGGCGCGACCGGCAGACCTGGCTGCTGGCCATCGCCCACGCCCCGCAGGATGCGCGCCTGTGGGGTGAGGACGACAAGGACTCGCAGGCCGCACTGGCCTGCCTGCTCGATCCTGGCCGTGTCGATGACTATCGCCAGGTGCTGGGTGTCCCGGTGTTCCAGCGGCTGTCGCTGTTCGATGCCAACGGCCAGCGCCTGCTGGGCGATGCAGCCGATGCCAGCGAGGCTGGCACCTCCTGGCAGGCCGGCCTCGCTGGCCTGCAGTTCCGCATGCGCAGCGAGCGCGGCTGGCTGGCGGTCTACCACGTCGGCTGGCGGCAGGTGTTTCAGCACCCGCAGGGGCCATTGCTGGGCGCGACCGTGGTCGCCCTGCTGCTGGCACTGGGCGGCACGCTGGTGCTGCGCGCGTACCGGCGTTCGGTCATCGAGCCGCTGCGCAGCAACCACGCGCGCCTGCTGGAAAGCGAAGCCTTCAGTCGCACGATCCTGGACAACGCGCCGATCGGGCTGTGCCTGCTGCGTCGTACCGATGGCAATGTGCTGCTGGACAACGCCCTCGCCCGCCGCTGGCTGGGCGAGGACTATCATGCCGGCGGCTGGCATGGCCCGTGGCGGCGCAGCGTACTGGCTGCCGGCGGCACCACGCTGGGCGATGGCCTGGCCTACGCCACGCCCGAAGGCCGCCACCTGCTGGTAACGGCGACACCGGCGCGCTATCGCGGTGAGCCGGCGGTGCTGTGCCTGTTCATTGACCTGAGCAGCCAGCATGAAGCCGAACAGGTGCTGCAGCAGGCGCGCCGCGCCGCCGACCAGGCCAACCGCGCGAAGAGCCAGTTCCTGGCCACGATGAGCCATGAGATCCGCACGCCGCTGTACGGTGTGCTCGGCACGCTTGAACTGCTGGGGCTGACGCCACTGGATGCACGGCAGCAGGACTACCTTGCAACGATCCAGCGTTCATCCTCGACCCTGATGCAGCTGATCAGCGACATCCTGGATGTCAGCAAGGCCGAGGCCGGGCAACTGAGCCTGGAGCCAAGCCCATTCGATCCAGTGCGGCTGACCGAGGACGCGCTCGACTCGTATGCTGCCGCGGCCGCCAACAAGGGGCTGCAGTTCTACGCCTGCATCGATGCCGACGTACCGCCCGGGGTGTGCGGTGATGCCGCGCGGATCCGACAGGTGCTCAACAACCTGATCAGCAACGCACTGAAGTTCACCGACAGCGGGCGCGTGGTGGTCCGTGTTTCGGCACGCTGGCAGGAGCAACGCTGCTGGCTGCAATGGCAGGTGGCCGATACCGGTATCGGCATTGCCAGCGAACACCAGGCGCATCTGTTCGAGCCATTTTTCCAGGCCAACCCGGGCACCGATGCGATGCGCGGCACCGGCCTGGGGCTGGCCATCTGCGCGCATCTTGTGGCGTTGATGGAAGGCCAGCTGCGCGTGGTCAGCGAGAGCGGCCTGGGCAGCAGCTTCAGCGTCGAACTGCCGCTGCCCTCGGCTCCACCGGATCCACAGCAGGCCCCGCCGCCGCAACTACCCGCCGGCCTGCAGGTACAGGTGCGGGGCAGCGTGCGCGAACTGGTGCAATCGCTGTGCGAGCGCCTGCAGCAGCGCGGTGCACAGGCCAGCGTGTACCGGGAGGACAGCGCAGCAGGCCTGCCATCGTCCGCCGTGCTGCTCGAGCTGGTGCTGGACGACCCTCTGCCCGCATGGGCGGGTGGACCGCGCGTGATCGCCTGCCGCGAAGGCGGGGTGCGGCCACGGCAGGTCGATGGCGCCTGGCAGGTCGGCCTGCATCGATTCGACGCGATCGTGCTGGCCCTGGCCGCGGCCAGCGGCCAACCGCTGGCGGCCAGCGCCGAAGGGCGCCTGCCGGCGACGCGTCATTTCGGCCTGCAGGTGCTGGTCGCCGAGGACAACCCGATCAACCAGGCGATCCTGCGCGACCAGCTGGAACAGCTCGGCTGCCGCGCCGTGGTCGCCAGCGATGGCAATGAAGCGCTGGGCTACTGGCAACAAGGGGCGTTCGCGCTGGTGCTGACCGACCTGAACATGCCCGGGCTGGATGGCTACGGCCTGGCCCGTGCCTTGCGGGCACGGGGTGTCAGCGTGCCCATCCACGGCGCCACGGCCAATGCCGACCCGGCCGAACGCCAACGCTGCCAGGAATCGGGCATGCAGGGCGTGCTGGTCAAGCCGATCACGCTGGAAGTCCTGCAGCGCCTGCTGACCCGGATCACCGACGGCGATGCACCGGCCGTCGCGATGCAGGAGCGCCCTGCGTCCACTGCGTCGCACGACAAGGATCCCCCGCTGCAGGTTCCCGCGAAGATGCAGTCGCTGTTCGTACAGACCATGCAGGCCGACCTGGACAGCCTGCGACAGGCGATCGCCGCTGCCGATCCCGCCAGGGTGGCGCAGGTTCTGCACCGCATCCGCGGCGCGCTGGTGATCGTCGGTGCACCTGCGCTGGTGGACAGCGGCCTGCAGATCGAACAGTGCCTTGCCGGCGGCGATGACCTGGCCACCCAGGCGGCCGCTCTTGCCGGGTTCCAGCGACGCCTCGAGCAGCTGCTGCATCCGTTGCGCGACGCTGCATCCCCCTCCCTTCCCGACGACCCGACCCTGCCATGACCACACGGATCCTCATCGCCGACGACCACCCGATCGTGCTTGCCGGCATCCGCGACGTACTGGCCGGGGAACTGGACCTGGACATCGTGGGCGAAGCGGCCGATCCGGCGACGCTGATCGAGCTGATGACCCGGACCCGGCCACAGGCGGTGATCACCGACTACAGCATGCCGGGAGGCGATCGCTTCGGGGACGGCATCAAGCTGATCTCGTTCCTGCGCCGCAGCTTCCCGGAGACGCGCCTGCTGGTGCTGACGATGGTGTCCAATCCGTCGTTGGTCGCGGCGATGTATGCCGCCGGCGCCGGTGGCGTGGTGCTCAAAAGCCATGGATTGGGCAGCCTGGTACAGGCCCTGCGCGTGGTGCTGGCCGATCGCGTCTACCGCCCCCCGGGACTGCTGCCGGTAGCCGCGAGCGAACCGGCCGATGCGGATGCGGTCCGTGCGCGGCTGTCGCCGCGCGAGCTGGAGGTGATCCGCCTGTTCACCAGTGGCATGAGCGTGGGCGACATCGCACGCCAGCTGCAGCGCAGCGCCAAGACGGTCAGCACGCAGAAGATCAGCGCGATGCGCAAGCTCGGTGTGGACAGCGACCAGGCGCTGATCGAGTACTGCTTGCAGGCCTCGCTGTTCGGCTGAGGCCACTCCCGGCTGAATCCCGCCGGCCCTGCGACGGGGCCTGCAACCGCTTTAGGAAACGCCTGATTCCATCGGACAGTGCCGATTTCTAGGCTGGAGACATCCCGCCAAGGTGCGCCTGCCGGCTGTTGCCGCATCGCCGTGGGGGACGGAAGTCCGATGGCGCCTGCAATTGCCGTGGCGTGGGACTTCCGCAGCGACGCGGCCCTGCCGCGTCAGTCCGCGCAGCCTCGCTGCGCCCTGCCACAGGAAGTCCATCAGCATGAACGCCTCCCCCACACGGCACGGCCGTGCGTACGGGCGCGCGCACGGAAAGCGCGTACCCCTCATTCCCAGCCTGTTGGCCACTGCGCTGTGGGCAGCCCTGCCGGCGCATGCCGCAGACCTCACCGGCCCGCTGCTGGTCAACGACGGTGACACCCTGCAGCTGGGTGCCGACGACGTCCTCACCCACAGTGCGGGCAGCTTCGCACTTGCGGTCACCGGTACCGGCAGCAATGCGCTGATCGACGGCAGCCGCATCCACGTGACCGGCAATGGCAGCGGCGTGTCCGCTGCCAATGGTGGCCAGGTGCAGCTGCGCGACGCAACGCTGTCGATCGCACCGGCGACCGGGACGGGCTTCTATGCGCTGTATGCCAATGGTGCCGGCAGCGTGATCGATGCGCGCGATGTCGACATCGATGCCACGCGCAACGGCAGCGGATTCGGCAGCGTGCAGGCCTACAACGGTGGCGTGATCCACTATGCCGGGGGCAGTCTTTCAATGACCGGGACCGGTGGCACGCTGGCCGGTGCATCCGGCAAGGGCAGCGAGCTGCACCTGGCCGATCTGCGGATGAGCGCCGACGGCGGTGCCCGCCTGCGCGCCGACAGTGCCGGCCTGCTGACGATCCGCAACAGCCGCATCACCCTCGCCCCCGGTGGCATCCTTGCCGGCGTGGCGGCCAACGGCGTGGGCAGCCGCGCCGAGCTGTACGACACCTACCTGCAGGGCGGTTGGTTCGATATCGACAGCGGCGGCAGCCTGCTGCTGGAGAACGTGGAAGCCCATTCGGTGGGCGGCAGCATGCGCCTGCTCGGCAGCCGCATCAGCAAGACCTATTCCAGTGCAGTGATCAACGGCGGCAGCTTCTACACCGTCGGTGGCTATGGCGTGAACATCAACAGCTGGGGACAGTTGACCGCAAGCGATGCCGCGTTCGATGTTCGTGATGGCTACTCCGGATTCTGGCTGGCCAGCGATGAGTCGCGCCTGCAGCTGACCGACAGCAGCATCGACACCTGGACCGACACCTACGGTTATGGCGTTGAGATCGCCGGCGGCGTTGCCACCGTGCAGGGTGGCCGGATCACCACGCACGGTGATGCGACCTACGGCGTGCGCGTGACCGGCTCCACCGGCAGTACCGCCAGCCGCATCGAAGCCAACGGCAGCGTGATCGACGTGCGCGGCAACGGCGGCGGTGGCGTGTTCATCGGCGGCTCCACCGCCACCGCGCTGCTCGATACCGTTGCGATCCGCAGCGATGGCGAGAACGTGTTCGGCATCGTGCACATGAACACCGCGCGGTTGACCCAGGCCGACCGCTTGGACATCCGCATGACCGGCAGCAACAGCGGCGGCTACCGCTCCTACCTGACCGCGTTCGGCCCGTACTGGAACCGTGCCACCTTCAATGACAGCCACATCGAGACCGCCAGTGGCCCCGCGTTCTGGCTGCAGGGCAGCAATCACGCACTGACCGTCAATGGCAGCGACGTGACTGCGGGCGACGGCAGTGGCCGCTTGCTGCGGGTCAGCGACACCGTGTTCACCGACGGCAGCAGCGTGGCGACCAGCCGCATCGACTTCAGTGCCGACGCCAGCATGCTGCGCGGTGACGTGGTGGTCGACAGCGCAACGGCTGAGGTGCACATGGTGCTGGGCAACGGCACCACGTTCAGCGGCGCCCTGCGCAACGACTCCGGCTACCAGGTCGCACAGCTGGCGCTGGATGGCAGCAGCCAGTGGAACGTACGCGCCAGTTCCAGCGTCGGCACGCTCGAACACGCCGGCACCATCGCTTTCGATGCGCCGGCGGCCGGCGATTTCAAGACCGTTACCGTCAGCGGCGACTACGTGGGCAACGGTGGCCAGTGGATCTTCAACCGCGCGCTGGGCGACGACACATCGGCAGGCGACCAGCTGGTGATCAACGGCAACAGCAGCGGCACCGCCAGCGTGAGTGTGCGCAATGCCGGCGGCGCCGGTGCACTGACACAGGAGGGGATCCGCCTGATCACCGTGGCTGGCCAGTCGGATGCACAGTTCACTCTGCAGGGACGCGCGGTCGCCGGTGCCTACGACTACTTCCTGTTCAAGGGTGGCGTGTCGACCCCGGATGATGGCAACTGGTACCTGCGCTCGGAATACGTGCCGCCGGTCGATCCGCCGCAGCCGCCGGATCCCCCGATCGACCCGCCGCAGCCGCCGGATCCGCCGGTCGACCCGCCGCAGCCGCCGGAACCGCCGGTCGACCCACCGTCACCGCCGGAGCCGCCGATCGATCCGCCGTTGCCGCCGGAGCCGCCGATCGATCCACCATTGCCGCCGGAGCCGCCGATCGATCCGCCGCGCCCGCAGGTGGAACGCCCGGAACCGGCGGCCTACCTGGCCAACCGCAGCGCCGCGCTGGGCATGTTCCGGCACAGCCTGCACGACCGCGCCGGTGATCCCGCCGCCCAGGCCGGCACCCGCGGTGATGCCGTGGCCTGGATGCACCTTCGCAGCGCGCAGCCCGACAGCCACGACCGCAACCGCCAGGTCCAGGTCGATGGGCAAATCAGCAGCGTGCTGGTCGGCGTCGGCCGCCGCTTCGAAGTGGGTGGCACGGGCGAGCTGCAGGCCGGTGCGATGCTCGGCCACGGCCGCGCGCGCAATGACAGCCGCTCGCAGGTGACCGGCTACACCGCGCGTGGCGTGGTCACCGGCACCAGCGTGGGCGCCTATGCCACCTGGCTTCAGGATGCGCACATGGAAGGCGGCGCCTATGTGGATGGTTGGCTGCAGTACGGCCGCTTCCGCAACAGCGTGCAGGGCGAAGGCCTGCAGAAGGAGCGCTATGACGCCCGCAACTGGAGTGCGTCGGCCGAGGCCGGCTATGTGCTGCCCCTGCGGCGCACCGCGCAGCGCGGCGTCTACCTGGAACCGCAGCTGCAGGTGGTGCACAGCCGCTATGACAGCGACCGCGTGGTCGAGGCCAACGGCACGGTGGTCGAGGACCGCGGCGGTGGCGACACCAGCACCCGCCTCGGCCTGCGCCTGTACCGCCGTGGGTTGAGCCCGGCGCAGGGCCAGGTGCACCCGTACGTGGCGGTGAACTGGTGGTCCGGCGGCAATGGTGCGGGCCTGACAATGGACGGCGAGCGCCTGCAGCGGCAGTTGCCGCGTGACATCTACGAAGCCAAGGCCGGCGTGCAGGTGGATCTGTCCGGCGGCTGGCGCGGCTGGGGTGAACTGAGCCGGCAGAGCGGTGGCATGGGCTTCCACGACGTCGGTGCCCAGCTGGGCGTGTCGTACACCTGGTGACGCGGGACGTGCCCGGCAAGGGAATGCCGGGCACTTTTTCCACATGCGGCGTGGAAAGCGATGGGGGTTTGGTGTGGACAAGTGGGTTCGAGCGTTGCGGGGCAGGCGCTTCCGGGCGTGGTGAGTTTTTGTCCACGTCTGCAGTTCTTTTCCACAACGCGCGTGGAAAGCGATGGGAACTAGGTGTGGACAAGTAGTTGTGAGCATTGCACCGCAGGCGTTTCGAAGCGTGGTGAAAATTTGTCCACACCGCACCGCCAAGCCTCGTAGAGCCGAGCCCATGCTTGGCTGATGCCAACCTGAGCCAAGCGCAGGCTCAGCTCTACAGAGGCGCGCGGGGTTTTCCACACCCGACGTGGAAAGCGATGGGAGTTTGCTGTGGACAAGTACCGGCGAACGTCACACCGCAAGCGTTTCGCAGCCTGGTGTTTTTTTGTCCATCACCGGAAACGCGAACGCCCCGCACAGGGCGGGGCGTCCGGGGTTGATCCGATGCTGCAGGATCAGACGTTGAAGCGGAAGTGCAGGACGTCGCCTTCCTGCACGCGGTACTCCTTGCCTTCCAGGCGCAGGCGGCCGGCTTCCTTCGCGCCGGCTTCGCCCTTGTACTTGATGAAGTCGTCATACGCGATGGTTTCAGCGCGGATGAAGCCCTTCTCGAAGTCGGTGTGGATGACCGCCGCGGCCTGCGGGGCGGTGGCGCCCTTGCGCACGGTCCACGCACGGACTTCCTTCACGCCGGCGGTGAAGTAGGTCTGCAGGCCGAGCAGGCTGTAGGCCGCGTTGATCACGCGGTTCAGGCCCGGCTCGCTCAGGCCCAGGTCCGCCAGGAAGGTATCGCGGTCTTCGTCGTCGAGCTGGGACAGCTCTTCTTCGATCGCGGCCGACACCGGCACCACCTGCGCGCCTTCGGCGGCAGCATGCGCACGCACGGCTTCCAGGTGCGGGTTGTTGTCGAAACCGTCTTCCAGCACGTTGGCGATGTACATCACCGGCTTCAGGGTCAGCAGGAACAGGTCGCGCACCAGCGCCTTCTCTTCCTCGTCCAGCCCGGCCGAGCGCCCAGCCTTGCCCTCCGACAGTGCAGCCTGCAACTTGGCCAGCACCGGCTTGCGCGCCGCCGCATCCTTGTCGCCACCCTTGGCCGCACGCTCGGCACGGTTCAGCGCCTTCTCGACACTGTCCAGGTCGGCCAGCGCCAGTTCGGTGTCGATGGTTTCGATATCCGAGATCGGGTCGACCTTGCCGGCCACGTGCACGATGTCACCGTGCTCGAAGCAGCGCACCACGTGGGTGATCGCATCGACTTCGCGGATGTGCGCCAGGAACTTGTTGCCCAGGCCCTCACCGCTGGCGGCACCGGCGACCAGGCCGGCGATGTCGACGAACTCGACCGCGGTCGGGATGACCTTCTGCGGGTTGATGATGCCCGCCAGCTCGTTCAGGCGCGGATCCGGCACCGGCACGATGCCGACGTTCGGTTCGATGGTGCAGAACGGGAAGTTCGCCGCGGCGATGCCCGCCTTGGTCAGCGCATTGAACAGGGTCGACTTGCCGACGTTGGGCAGGCCGACGATGCCGCATTTGATACCCATGGGTGACAGCTCTCTGGGGTGAAAGTGATTGGGGAAACAGCGGCCTGGGCGCTGCTTTTCCAATCATTCTCCATATCGACCAGCGGTCGATACCTACCGCTCTGGTTGGCTCCGTATCGACCAGCGGTCGATACCTACCGGTCTGGTTGGTTCCGTATCGACCAGCGGTCGATACCTACCGCTCTGGTTGGTTCCGTACCGACCAACGGTCGGTACCTACCGGTTATTTCGGGGTGTGCAGCCGCTTCATCGCTTCGTTGAAATCGCCCTGCACCGCCAGCGGCAGCACGTCGATCGCATCGTCGATGGCGCGCGCGATCAGCACGTCATCCTCCTTGGACGGGCGCCCCAGCACCCAACCCACCACGCGGTCCTTGTGGCCGGGATGGCCGATGCCCACGCGCAGGCGGTGGAATTTGCCATGACCCAGCAGGCGCATGGTGTCGCGCAGGCCGTTCTGGCCGCCGTGGCCACCGTCGAACTTAAGCCGCGCCGCACCGGGCGGCAGGTCCAGCTCGTCGTGGGCCAGCAGGGTTTCCTCCGGCTCGATCTTCCAGAACCGCTGCGCGGCGGTGACCGACTTGCCGCTGAGGTTCATGAAGGTGGCGGGCTTGAGCAGCCACACCGTCTGCCCGGCGATCTCGACCTTGGCGGTCTCGCCGAACAACTTGCTGTCCACATTCCATCGCGCACCGGCTTTTTCCGCCAGGGCCTCAACGAAATGAAACCCGGCATTGTGCCGGGTCCGGGCGTGTTCCGATCCGGGATTGCCCAGACCGACGATCAGTCGCAGTCCTGCCATGGTTCCTTCCAGTACGGTGCCTGCCCGGAGGCAGGCACCGTAACGGTATTACTCGGCGGCAGCCGCTTCTTCGTCAGCCTCGTCGGCCTTGCCGGCCTTGGCGGTGACGATGGCGTCGTCGTGGTCCTTGCCCAGCGCCAGCGCCGGGATTTCCACGCCCTTCGGCAGCTTGATGTTGGACAGGTACACGACGTCACCGGCCTTCAGCTCGCCCAGGTCGACTTCGATCGACTCCGGCAGGTCCTTCGGCAGGCAGGTGATGGTCACTTCCTTCAGTTCGTGGGTGACCACGACGTCGGCAGCCTTGCCGGCCGGCGAGGTGTCTTCGTTGACGAAGTGCAGCGGGACCGAAGCGGTCAGGGCTTCGTTCTCGTTCACGCGCTGGAAGTCCAGGTGCATGATCAGCTGCTTGTACGGGTGGCGCTGCATGTCACGCAGCAGGACCTTCTGCACCTGGCCATCCAGGTTCAGGTCCAGGATCGAGGCATAGAACCACTCGTTCTGCTGGGCCAGCCAGATTTCGTTGTGGTCCAGGCTGATGGCGACCGGCTCGGCGTTGCCGCCGTACACGATGGCCGGGATCACACCAGCGTGACGCAGGCGGCGGCTCGCACCCTTACGCTGCAGTTCACGCTTGGTGACCTTGATTTCATGGGTCTTCGACATTTTCGACTACTCAGGTTGTTGCCGCGCCCTGCGGCGTGGCGGTTGAAGATGCTTCCGCGACCAGAAGCATCCGGGTATGTCCCCCCGTTGCCGGCAGGGACGAAAACTCAGTCGACGTACAGCGAGCTGACCGACTCGCCGAAGGCGATGCGGCGCATCGTTTCGGCCAGCATTTCCGCCACGCTCAGCTGGCGGATCTTGCTGCACACCCGCGCTGCGTCCTTCAGCGGGATGGTGTCGGTCACCACCAGCTCGTCGAGCTGGGAATTGGTGATGTTGTCCACCGCCGGGCCCGACAGCACCGCGTGGGTGCAGTAGGCGGCGACCTTGAGCGCACCGCGCGCCTTCAGGGCAGCGGCAGCGGCGCACAGGGTGCCGGCGGTATCGACGATGTCATCGACCATCACGCAGGTCTTGCCTTCGACGTCACCGATGATGTTCATCACGGTGGAGACGTTGGCGCGCGGGCGGCGCTTGTCGATGATCGCCAGGTCGGCGTCATCCAGGCGCTTGGCCACCGCACGGGCGCGGACCACGCCGCCCACGTCCGGCGAGACAACAATCAGGTTCTCGGTGCCGTAGGCGCGCCAGATGTCGGCCAGCAGCAGCGGGGACGCATACACGTTGTCCACCGGAATATCGAAGAAGCCCTGGATCTGGTCGGCGTGCAGGTCGACGGTCAGCACGCGATCAGCGCCAGCGGTGCTGAACATCTTGGCCGCCAGCTTGGCGGTGATCGGCACGCGCGAGGAACGCATGCGGCGGTCCTGGCGCGAGTAGCCGAAGTACGGCACCACGGCGGTCACGCTGGCCACCGATGCGCGCTTGAGCGCGTCGATCAGCACCAGCAGTTCCATCAGGTTTTCCGCGCTCGGCGCGCAGGTCGGCTGGATCACGAACACGTCCTGCTTGCGGACGTTCTCTTCGATTTCCACCTGCACTTCACCATCGGAGAAGTGCGACACCAGCGCCTTGCCCGGGCGGACCCCCAGTTCCTTGCAGATGTTCTGCGCCAGACGTTTGTTGGCGTTGCCGGAAAAGACCAGCAGGTTCGGGGACTCTTGCATCATGATTGTCTCGGGCGGGGACGAGTGGCGGGGATCCGGAGTCGGCAAGGACCCCGATGGACCCTTGCTGCTGACAACACCGCGGTTGTTTCCACGTCCCGCGCGGGCGATGCGCTGGAAGGCGCGGACACAGCCGCTATTGGCAGGGGCGGTAGGATTCGAACCTACGAATGCCAGGATCAAAACCTGGTGCCTTGGGCCTCTTGGCGACGCCCCTGCATTGATAAATCAGTGTTGCTCGAGTGCATCCAGCAGTGGCGAACGCGCAACGCCCGCTGCCACCCTTGCCCGCAACTCCTTCGGCAACTTCGACCGCCCCTGCTCTGCAGCAGCCTGCGATGCGAACTCGACGAAACAACCACTTCCCGAACCGGTCAGCCGCGCCGCGCCGATGTCGCTCAACGCGGCAAGCGCTGCCTCGACGGCAGGCTCACGGCGGCGCAGCACCGGTTCGAACGCGTTCCCGACCAGGGTCCCGGAAGCGAAGTCCTCTATTTTCGCCACTGGGCTGTCGCGCGTCAAATCCGGGTCTGCAAACAGGACCGGCGTAGGAACATGAACACCCGGTTCAACCACCACATACCAGGCCGGCGCCAGCGTGATCGGCTGCAGGCGCTCGCCTACCCCTTCGGCCCAGGCATTGCGGCCACGCACGAACACCGGCACGTCGGCGCCCAGACGCAGGGCCAGCGCGGCCAGGGCATCCTCGTCCAGGCCGGAGCGCCAGAGCCGATTCAGCACCACCAGCACGGTGGCCGCATCGGACGAACCGCCGCCGAAGCCACCACCGGCAGGAACGTGCTTTTCGACGATGATGTCAGCACCTTGCGCGCCCTTCGCCTCATCCTGGAGCAGGCGCGCGGCCCGCACCGCTAGGTCATCGGCCTCGGCCACGCCGGCCAGGCCCTCGCCCTGCCGACGCACCTGACCGTCTTCACGCAGGCGCAGGCCGATGCGGTCCCCCCAGTCCAGCAGGCGGAATACGGTCTGCAGCTCGTGGTAGCCGTCGGCCCGGCGGCCAGTGATGTGCAGGAACAGGTTCAGCTTGGCCGGGGCCGGCCACCAGGACCAGCCCGCGTCGTCGCGCCCGGCGCTCATGGCGTGCCCTGCCCCCACTGGTCCACCAGCAGGCGCACCTTGGCGTCGCCATTGCTGGCCTCGATCCGTCGCGGCAGCGCCGGTCGTCCGGCGTCGGCCGGGTACCAGTCCAGGTACTGCACCTGCCAGCCCATCTGCTGCATGCGGCGCGGCCGGCCTTCACCGTCGCGCTCGACCTTTTCCGGACCGGCAGCATCCCCGGCCACCAGGCCGCGGATCCACTCCGGCAGCTGATTGACCGGGATGTCCCAGCCAGTCGCTTCCAGCAGCAGCTGCTGGGCGTCCTCGCCATCGCGCGGACCGCCGGACAGCCCTTCCAGGCGACCGGCTTCGGAATGGGTGTCGCCGGTCAGCTTCCAGCTCTGCCGGGTCACCGGCGCGCTCAGTTCGACCACGTAGCGGCGGCCGTCCTGCTTCCAGTCGATGCGACCGCTGCCGCCGTCCTTGCCCTTGCTGACCGCCACCCGCCCCTGGAAGGCCCAGTCCGGCTGTGCCTGCAGCGCGGCCACGCGCGCTGCCTCGGCCTGCGCCGCTTCAGCCGAAACAATCTCGACCACCGCTGGCGCCGGGGTCTTCTGCGTGCCGACACTGGTACAGGCGCTCACCGCCAGGGTCACGGTCGCCAAGAGCAGCGGCCGGATCAGGGAACCACTCATGGATTGAATTTCTCACGGGCGCGCAGCAGCGCGCGGTTTTCAGGGTCGAGCTTGGCCGCTTCGTCGAAGAAGTGGCGGGCCTCGTCATGCTTGCCCAGCACCCACAGCACTTCGCCGACGTGGGAAGCGATCTCCGGGTCCTTGGCCAGGGTCCAGGCCCGGCGCAGCTGTACCAGTGCCTCTTCCTTGCGGCCCAGGCGATACAGCACCCAGCCATAGCTGTCGACGATGGCGGCGTTGTCCGGCTCGGCCACGCGGGCGCGGTCGATCAGCTCCAGCGCTTCCTGCAGGCGGCCGGTGCGATCGGCCAGGGTGTAGCCCAGCGCGTTCAGCGCCGGCACGTTTTCCGGGTCGGTCACCAGGATCTTGCGCAGGTCGGCCTCGGCGCGCGGGATGTCGTCGCGGCGCTCCCAGGTGAGCGCACGTGCGTACAGCAGGCCGTTGTCGTCCGGGTAGGCGGCCAGGCCGCGGGCCAGCGCATCCAGTTCACCGGCGCTGTCGTCACCACGCTGGCGCAGTTCGGCTTCCAGCAGGTAGGCGTCACGGCGCACATCGTCGTCGACCACCGCGTCGGACTGGATCGCGTGCACTTCCTCCAGCGCCAGCGGCAGGCGCCCGGCCAGGGCCTGGGCATTGGCCGCGCGCAGGCGCGCTTCGCTCAGCTCATCGCCACCGGGCACGCTGTGGTACCACTGCACCGCCTCGGGGTAACGCTTAAGGTATTCGGCGATCTTGCCCAGCAACAGGCGCTGCGCCGGATCCGGCTTGGCCGCCTGCCGCGACAGCTCGTTGTAGAGGTTGGACAGCGCCGCCTTGTCGCCCTGCTTGGCCAGCAGCGAGGCGCGCATGCCCCAGGTCTGTACGTCCTGCGGGCCGAACGCCAACACGCGCTCGGCCGCAGCCGGCTGGCCCAGGCTGTCGTAGGCGATGGCCACCGCATTGCGCAGCTCGGGGTCCTGGCGGGTCTTCGGCTCGACGTCGTGCAGCAGCGACAATGCCTTGTCGGTCTCGCCCGCCTGCTGCAGCTGGCTGGCACGCAGCAACGCTACGCGCGGTTCTTCCGGGAAGCGCTTGACCACTTCATCGATCATGCGCCGCGCCAGCTCGGGCTTGTCCATGCGCAGGGCCAGGCGACCGAACTCCTGCCAGGCCTCGATCTTCGGCGGAATCGCATTGGCATCGACCAGCTCGCCGAGCACCTGCGCCGGCACCGCCGGGTCGCGGCCACCGCCGATCAGCGCGGCCAGGGCGAACTTCCAGCCGCGCTCGTCGGGGTCGGCCAGCAGCGCCTGCAGCTCGGTGCGGGCAGCCTTCACATCGCCCTGGCGCATGGCCAGCGCACCGGCGGCGCTGCGCATGGTCAACGAGCGCGGGGCGCGCTGCTGCCACAGGGCCAGGCTCTTGGCGGCGCTGGCATCATCGTTGGCCAGCATGGAGATACGGGTCGCGCGCTCGGCCAGGCCGGCGTCGCCGTCGGTCTGCTGCGCGGCCTGCAGGTACCAGCGCGCGGCCTCGGCCAGCTTGCCGGCCTGCAGGGCGAACTCACCGGCCATCACCGGTTCCAGCGCCAGTTCCTCAGTGGCCGCGGCCCGCACGGGGGCCTTGGCCGGCACCGCCGCCAGGGCCTGGGCGCAGGCCAGGGACAGCAGCAGAACACTGGGGATGCGAATCAATGCGGGCATCGTCGGCATCGGGGCCTTAAAATGTCGTCCAATGGCCAGCAGCTTATCGCAAGCAACTGAACAATGACCCTGTGGGTGCTCGGACTGAATCACCAGACCGCACCGGTGGAGCTGCGCGAGCGCGCGGCCTTCGCCGGTGAGGCGTTGCCGCGTGCGCTGGGCTCGCTGCGCGATACCCCGCAGATCGCCGAGGCAGTGCTGCTGTCCACCTGCAACCGCACCGAACTGTATGCCGTGGCCGAGTCGGCACAGGCGCTGGACCAGTGGCTGCACAGCCAGGCAGGCGACCTGCAGGGCTACCTGTACCAGCATGCCGATGCCGAGGCCGTGCGCCACCTGTTCCGGGTCGCCACCGGGCTGGACTCGATGGTGCTGGGCGAACCGCAGATCCTCGGCCAGGTAAAGGATGCCTGGTCGACCGCGCGTGACCACGGCCTGCTCGGCCAGCGCCTGGACCGCCTGTTCCAGCAGACCTTCTCGGTAGCCAAGCGTGCGCGCACCGATACCCAGGTCGGCGCCAACCCGGTGTCGGTGGCCTCGGCGGCGGTGCGCCTGGCGCAGAACGCCTTCGCGCGCCTGGATGACTCCACCGTGCTGCTGGTCGGTGCCGGCGAGACCATCGAGCTGGCTGCACGCCACCTGAGTGAGGGCAAGGTGCGGCGGCTGCTGATCGCCAACCGCACCCTTGCTCACGCGCAGGAACTGGCCAGCCGCCATGGCGGCGTGGCCCTGCCGCTGACCGAACTGGACCGCCACCTCGGCGAGGCCGACATCGTGTTCTCGGCCACCGCCGCGCGCGAACCGGTGATCCATCGCGAGATGGTGGCCAAGGCACTGCGCGCGCGCCGGCACAAGCCGATGCTGCTGTTCGACCTGGCCGTGCCGCGCGACATCGAAGCCGAGGTCGGCACGCTCAACGACGCCTTCCTCTACACCGTCGATGACCTGGAACGCGCGGTGGAAGACAACCGTCGTGGCCGCCGCGAGGCCGCCGCCGAGGCCGAGGCGATCATCGACCTGCAGGTGTCGCGTTTCATCGAGACCCAGCAGGCCAGCGCCCACCAGGCACCGCTGCGGCAGCTGCGTGCGTTCGGCGAAGCGACCCGCGCCGAACTGCTGGAGCGCGCACGGCAGCAGCTGGCCAACGGCAAGCCCGCCGACGAAGTGCTGGAACTGCTGGCCCATGGCCTGACCAACCGCCTGCTGCATCCGCCGACCGCCGCTCTGCGCGCGGCCGCGCTGAGTGGCGATGCCGACCTGACCCGCGCCGCCGAGCGCCTGTTCCCGGCCACGCCGGGTTACCGCCACCCACCCGTGAGACCCGATGACGCCGACCCTGCGCCGTAAGCTGGAAGCGCTGGCCGAGCGCCGCGAAGAACTGGAACGCCTGCTCGCCGAACCCGATGTGGTCGCCGACAACACCCGTTTCCGCGACCTTTCGCGCGAATTCGCCCAACTTGAACCGGTCGCTGCCGCGCTCGCCGAGGAAGCCCGTGCCAAGGCCGACCTGGCCGCCGCCGAAGGCATGCGCGCCGACCCCGACCTGCGTGAACTGGCAGACGAGGAAATCGCTGCGGCGCAGGCGCGCCTGCAGGAACTGGAACAAGAACTGGCCCTGCTGCTGGTACCACGCGATCCGCGCGACGAAGGCAACCTGTTCCTGGAAGTACGCGCCGGCACCGGCGGCGATGAAGCCGCGATCTTCGCCGGCGATCTGTTCCGCATGTACGCCCGCTATGCCGAGCGCCAGGGCTGGAAGGTCGAGATCGAATCGGACAACCCCGGTGAGCATGGCGGCTACAAGGAAGTGGTGGCGCGCGTGGTCGGCCGTGGTGCGTTCTCGCGCCTGAAGTTCGAATCGGGCACGCATCGCGTGCAGCGCGTGCCGGCCACCGAATCGCAGGGCCGCATCCACACCTCGGCGGCCACCGTGGCGATCATTCCCGAGGCCGACGAGGTCGATGACATCGTCATCAACCCGGCCGACCTGAAGGTGGATACGTTCCGCTCGTCCGGTGCCGGCGGCCAGCACGTCAACAAGACCGAATCGGCCATCCGCATCACCCACGTGCCGACCGGCGTAGTGGTGGAGTGCCAGACCGAGCGCAGCCAGCACGCCAACCGCGACAAGGCGATGAAGCGCCTGAAGGCGCAGCTGCTCGATGCCGAGCGCCAGCGCCAGGACGCCGCGCAGGCCGAATCGCGGCGCCTGCAGGTCGGCAGCGGCGACCGCAGCCAGCGCATCCGCACCTACAACTTCCCGCAGGGCCGGATCACCGACCACCGCGTGGAAGGCCTGACCCTGTACGACCTGCCCAACATCCTGGCCGGCGACCTCGACCCGCTGCTGCAGCGGCTCAGCCACGAACACCAGGTCGATGCCCTGGCCCAGCTGTCGGCGGGCTGAGCACGATGTCGGCCTGGCAGCAGCGACAGCACCTGCAGCAGGCGATCGCACGCCAGCCCGGCGATTTCGTCGCCTGGGTGATGCTGGCCGACCTGGAACTGGAAGCCGGCGACATCGCCGCCGGCGAGCAGGCGGCACGACGCGCGCTGCAGCTGCGCCCGAACCACCCCGAGGCCCTGGCGCGCCTGGGCCGCGTGGCCTGGATGGCCGGCGCGCACGCCGACGCGGCGAAGCTGCTTGGCCAGGCCTCGGCATTGGCCCCGCAGCACCCGGGCATCGCGCTGTGGCTGGGCCATGCGCTGGAAGACGCCGACGATGCCGAAGGCGCAGCAGCGGCCTATCGCCGCGCGCATGCGCTGATGCCGGATGAACCTTACATCGCCGCGCAGCGCCTGGCATGGCAGCGCCGCCTGTGCGACTGGCAGGACGTGGACACGCTGGCTGCGCAGGTACGCGCCGCGCTCGCCGCCGGCCACGGTGCGGTGGAACCCTTCGCCTTCCTCAGCGAAGACGCCAGCGCGGGCGAGCAGTTGGCCTGTGCACGTGCGCGCGCCGCACTGATCGCCGCCTCGGTCCGGCCCTTGCCGGCAGTGACGGTACGCGCGCGCGGCCCGTTGCGCGTCGGCTTCCTTTCCAATGGCTTCGGCGCCCATCCCACCGGGCTGCTGACCGTGGCCCTGCTCGAACACCTGCGTCATGACCCGGCGTTGCAGCTGCACCTGTTCGCGCTGAACCGCGCCGATGGCAGCGGCATCCGCGAACGCCTGCAGTCCGCGACCCGGCTGCATGAGGTGGCCGCACTGCGGCATGCCGACATCGCGGCCCGCATCCGCGCACAGGGCATCGACCTGCTGTTCGACCTGCGCGGCTGGGGCGGCGGCGGCACGCCCGAAGTGCTGGCGATGCGCCCGGCCCCGCTGCAGCTGAACTGGCTGGCCTACCCCGGCACCTCGGGCGCGCGATGGCTGGACGCCGTGGTCGCCGACGAATTCGTACTGCCGGCAGCGCTGGAACCGCACTTCAGCGAACGCGTCCTGCGCCTTCCGCGGGCCTTCCAGCCCTCGGACAACACCCGCACGCTGGAGCCGTCGCCGTCCCGCGCCGAGTGCGGGCTGCCCGAGCACGGCGTGGTGTTCTGCTGCTTCAACAACAGCTACAAGCTCAACCCGCGCAGCATGGGCCGCGCCTTCGCAGTGTTGCAGGCCGTGCCCGGCAGCGTGCTGTGGCTGCTGTCCGGCCCCGGCCAGGCCGACGCCCGCCTGCGCACCGCCGCGCAGGCTGCCGGCCTGGACCCGGCGCGGCTGGTGTTCATGGCCAAGCTGCCGCATCCGCAGTACCTGGCCCGCTACCCACTGGCCGACCTGTTCCTCGACACGCATCCGTACAACGCGCATACCACCGCCTCCGATGCACTGTGGGCCGGCTGTCCGGTGCTGACCTGCCCGGGCGACACCTTCGCCGCGCGCGTGGCCGGCAGCCTCAACCACCATCTGGGGCTGGCCCGGATGAATGTCGCCGATGATGCGGCGTTCATCGCCACCGCCAGCGCACTGGGCAATGACCCCGCAGCACTGGCCTCGCTTCGCGCCGAGCTGGCGCAGGCGCGCGAACGCAGTGGCCTGTTCGACATGGCCGGGTTTGCCCGCGACCTGTCGGCCCTGCTGCAGCGGCTTGCCGGTGAACACGGCTGGCAGGGCCTCGACAGCACCTGAGCGACCCCTGCGTTACGCTCGGGCTTCCTCCCCGCGTGGTGTGACGATGGCCAAGCTCAAGCGCAAGGACTACGACGAACTGCTGCTGCCGCTGCAGCTGGAACTGACCGCGATGGCGCGCTGGGTGCAGCTCAGCGGGCAACGCCTGCTGGTGCTGTTCGAGGGACGGGATACGGCAGGCAAGGGCGGCGCGATCCAGGCCATCAGCCAGCATCTCAATCCACGCCAATGCCGGGTGGTAGCACTGCCCAAGCCTACCGACCGCGAAGCCACGCAGTGGTATTTCCAGCGCTATGCCTCGCATCTTCCCGCCGCCGGCGAGATCGTGCTGATGGACCGCAGCTGGTACAACCGCGCAGGCGTCGAGCGGGTGATGGGCTATTGCAGCGAAACCGAGTACCAGCAGTTCCTGCGCCAGGCACCGGTGTTCGAGCAGCTGCTGGTGGATGACGGCATCCTGCTGTTCAAGTACTGGCTGTGCGTGGACCAGGAGCAGCAGGAGAAGCGCTTCGCCGAACGCCACCTCGATCCGCTGAAGGGCTGGAAGCTGTCCCCGGTCGACCTGAAATCGCGCAGCAAGTACAGCGCCTATACCGAAGCCCGCGAGGCGATGCTGCGCGCGACGCATCGCGAGGCGGCGCCGTGGACGCTGGTGGATTTCAACGACCAGCGGCTGGGGCGACTGACCCTGGTGCGCAACCTGCTGGACCGGTTGCCGGACACACGGGTGGATGCGCCGTTGCCGGAGCTGCCGAAGCTGAAGGGCAAGCTGCATCGCGAGCACTACGATGTGCTGAAGCCCATCGAGGATTTCCCGGCCGAGGATTAGGGTTGTTCGGCAGGGTTGCACCCTGCACCTGCTCAACGCAACGGCAACGGCAACAGCAACAGCTGGCATCCGCGGGATGGCGGCGCGGTGGGTGGGCACGACCGTTGGCGCCATGGATGGCGACATCGAGCCCCCATGGACGGGTCTACGGCGTGTCCTACCTACCCAACCGCCCCGCCTCTGACAGATCCCTGCGGCTGTTGGTAGGTGTCGACCTTGGTCGACACATCTGTCAGATATCGAAATGGAACCGGGGTCAGATCCGTTTTCCTGCGGAAAGCGGATCTGACCCCATCGGCAATCCCATTGGCCTGGCGGGCGTCGGATCGTGTCTGGGGCAGAGCCCCCTGAGTCAGGGGGCGGCCGCGAAGCGGCGGGGGTTTGGGTGTTGGTAAGTGGGGCCCGCGGTTCGCGCAGCGAAGCGTGGGAGCGGCAGCGCGCATGCGATGGCGCGTACCGAGGTGCAGGGCCGCAGGCCCTGCCGACCACCCCACTATTTGCCAGCAGCGATCTGCTTTTCGATGTCGGCGGCGGTCACCGGGCCAAGGAAGGTGTGGGCCAGCTTGCCCTGCGGATTTAGCAGATGCGTCAACGGCAGGCCTCGCGGCGTGGCGAAGTCGGCCGGCGGATCGAACGGGTCCACGATCACGATCGGATAGGTCACCGGATGCTTGGTCAGGAACGACTGCATTTCCGGCACTTCGATGTCCTCGTAGGCCAGGCCGACCACCTCGATGTTGCTGCGCATCGCATGCAGCGCCGACAGCTCGGGCATCTCCTTGCGGCACGGGGCGCACCAGGTCGCCCAGAAGTTCACCACCACCCACTTGCCACGATGCGCGGCCAGATCGTAGTCGCTGCCATCCACCGCCTTCATCTTCAAGGTCGGGAACTCGGCAGTGGTGCGCTCGGCCGGGGTTTCATCGACCGGTGCCGGAGTGGTCGGCGTCGGCGCCTGTGCCGGCGGCTGGCTGCTGGCCGGTGTCGGCTCCTGGGCCGGCTTGCAGGCCGCCAGGGCCAGCAGCAGGGTCAACGGGAGCAGCAGCGGCAACGGCGTCTTGCGGGTCATGGCATGTCTCCAGAGTCGGTATAGATATCACTGACCTTGCGCTTCAGGCGTTCGCGCAGGGGCAGCCGCAGATCGTCCAGCGCCGCCAGTGCGGCACGGCCCAGGCTGTCATCACGGTACGGCAGGTGCTGCTCGGCCACCGGGATGCGCAGCTGGGTGCATTCGTACAGATCGGCCAGGCTGACCTGGTCCAGGTCACGCGACAGCAGCCACTCGCCCCGCTCGTCGCGGCGCAGCAGGTCGATCTCCTGCAGGTTGCAGATCAGGTCCTGCAGCAGTGAATCGGTCAGCATCGGCTCCAGCCGCAGGATCTCGTCATCGGCCAGGCCCTTGCCCTTGGCCCGTGCATGCTGGAAGCGGCCAAGCAGCCGCAGCAGTCCATAGAACTCATACCCCTGCGGCAGGCGCAGTTCCACCGGCTGGTAGCGGAAGGCGGCCATCGAAGACGCCAGCGACGCCCCCAGCAGCACCGCCACCCAGCACAGGTAGATCCACAGCAGCAGGATCGGCACGAACGCCACCGTGCCATACAGTTTCTGGTAGGACTGGAAGCTGCCCAGATAGGCACCGATGCCCCACTTCACCAGTTCCAGGATGACCGCCGCCAGGATCGCGCCGGGCACGGCATGCCGCCATTTCACCGTGTGGTGCGGCACCACCCGGAACATCAGCGTGATGCAGACGAACTCGATCAGGATCGGCGCCAGCCGCAGCGCCAGCTCGGCCAACCAACGGCCCTCCTGGGTACCGAACAACGGCATCGCGAACACCCGCGCCGATACCGCAAGCGATGCGGCGGCGAGCATCGCGCCCAAGGTCAGCACGGTCCAGTAGACCAGGAAGCGGGTCAGCTTGGGCCGGGTCGAGCCAACCCGCCAGATCTGGTTGAAGGTCTCTTCCACACTGTTGAGCGTGATCAGCAGTGAGGCCACCAGTGCGATGAAGCCGGCCGCCGTCAGCTGGCCGGCACTGGCCGAGAACTGCCGCAGGTAGCCCTCGGCCGCACGCGCCGCGGAGGGCACGAAGTTGGAGAATACGTAGTCGCTGAGCTGATCGCTCCAGCGGTCGAAGACGGGGAAGGCCGACAGCACACCGAATACCACGATCGCCAGCGGTACCAGCGCGAACACCGTGGTGTAGGCCAGCGCCGCCGCTGCCTGGAACAGGCGGTCGTCGAGGAAGCGATGCCACAGGAAGCGGCCGAAACTGATGGCCCGTGCGCGATCCCGCGCGCGCTCCATCCACAGGTTGAGCGTATCCAAAGGTTCCATCGGTGGAAGGGTACCCGATGCGGAATGCTGGCAGGATAGCCATACTGGTAGCCACACGACGAGGAGAAGCGGGCACGATGGGCGAGATTCTGGTGCTGTACTACAGCCGGGGCGGTTCGGTGGCACGGCTGGCGCGCCAGATCGCGCGGGGCATCGGCGAAGTGCCGGGCATGACCGCGCGCCTGCGCACGGTGCCGCCGGTGGCCGCCGTGACCCAGACCGCGCAGCCACCGGTACCCGACGATGGCGCCCCCTACGTGAGCGTGCAGGACCTGGTCGACTGCCAGGGCCTGCTGCTCGGCAGCCCCACCCGCTTCGGCAACATGGCCGCGCCGGTCAAGCACTTCCTGGATGGGCTGGGCGCCGAATGGGTCAATGGCACCCTGTCCGGCAAGCCGGCCGGCGTGTTCACGTCCACCGCCTCGATGCACGGCGGCCAGGAATCGACCCTGCTGTCGATGCAGGTGCCACTGCTGCACCACGGCTGCGTGATCGTCGGCATCCCGTTCACCGAACCGGCGCTGAGCCACACCATCAGTGGCGGCACGCCCTATGGCGCCAGCCACGTGGCCGGTGCCGCCGACGATCCGCAGCCGACCGACGACGAAGCGGTTCTGGCGCGCGCGCTGGGGCGCCGGGTGGCCGACATCGCGCAGCGGTTGGCCCGATGAACCGCGCGCCGCGCACGGTCCTGCTGTTGGCCCTGATGGGGCTGGCCGCGCTGTTCGCAGGCTGGTTCATCAATGACAGGCACTGGCTGGCCACCCAGCTGGTGTTCACCGCGCCACCGCTGGCGCTGGCCATCGCCGTGCGCCTGGGCTGGCGCAAGGCCGGCTTCTGGGCCTCGGTGCTGGCGCTGGGCTGGTTCAGCCACGGCGTGATGAGCGCCTGGAGCCACCCGGAGACGCGCTGGCTGGCGCTGATCGAGATCGCGCTGGCGCTGCTGGTGATCTTCAGCGCCAGCCTGCCCGGCCTGCGCGCCCGCTTCGGCAAGCGGCGCTGACGCTGCGCGCCCAGGGCCTTATCATCTGCCTTCCTGGCCCCGCGCCGCAGTCCCTGTCCTGGTTTCGCGCATGCACATGATGGAAGAGCTCCTGGTCGTCACCACCGGTGGCACGATCGACAAGATCTACTTCGACGACAAGTCGGACTACCAGATCGGCGATCCGCAGATCGGCATGATCCTGCGCGAGCTGGGCGTGACGTTCCGCTTCAACGTGATTCCGATCCTGCGCAAGGATTCGCTGCACATCAACGACGAAGACCGCGAGCTGATCCGCGCCACCATCGCCGCGCAGCCCACCCGGCACGTGCTGGTGACCCACGGCACCGATTCGATGGTGCAGACCGGCAAGGTGCTGGCGACGATCCCGGACAAGACCATCGTGATGACCGGTGCGCTGAGCCCGGCACGCTTCCGCGGCTCGGATGCGGAGTTCAACATCGGTTGTGCGATCGGTGCGGTGCAGTCGCTGCCGAGCGGCGTGTACATCGCGATGAACGGGCGGATCTTCGACCCGCAGCATGTGCGCAAGAACGTGGCGGCGAACCGTTTCGAGTCGGTCTGAGGAACAGCGTGCCGGCCGAGGTCGGCACCCACCCGGACAAAAACGCCCCGGCCGAAGCCAGGGCGTGCCCTTGGAGAGGGACTTGGGCTCAGTACTGGGCGCTGAGGGTCAGGCCCGAGAAGGTGCTGTACGCCTTCACCCGCACATACCAGGTGCCGGCGGCAGGGCTGTTGATGGTGCAGGTCTCGCTGTTGCCGCTCAGGTACGGACGGCAGGTGTAGGTGGTATCGGTCGGGGCACTGCCCTGGCGCACGTACAGGTCGGCATCACCGCTGCCGCCACTGATTGCCACGCGCAGCTGGGTGCTGCCGGCCGGGACGGCGACGGTGTAGTTCAGCTCGGCACCGGTCGCGGCGCCCAGGCCGGTCACCGGCACATTGTTCTGCAGCACGTTGCCACCCGGGTTCGGGTTGCCACCGCCGTTGATCGCTGCGGTGACCGCCGCGTTGGCGTCGACGATGCCGGCGCCGCAGCCCCCCGAGCAGGCGCCCGGCAGCGGGCGTGCGGTGCTCTTGATGATGCTCTCGACCTGTGCCGGGCTCAGCGGGCTCGGCGCCACCGACTGCATCAGGGCCACCACACCGGCCACATGCGGCGCCGCCATCGAGGTGCCGTTGTAGGACGCGTAGCTGGCGCTGCCCGGCGTGGTGGTGCCGGTGTTGAGGGTGGACAGGATGCTCTGGCCCGGGCCGGAAATGTCGATGCCGGCACCATAGTTGGAGAAGCTGGCACGCGCACCGGCCGAGGTCGTGGCCGCCACCGCGATCACGTTCGCGCAGTTGGCCGGCACCGACGAGGACACGTTGGTGTTGCTGTTGCCGGCGGCGACCACCACGGTGGTGCCGCGGCTGACCGCGCCGTTGATCGCGTTCTGGTAGGTGGCCGAGCAGGTGCCGCCGCCGCCCAGCGACATGTTGATGACTTCCGCCGGATTGGCATTGGCCGGCACGCCACTGACGGTGCCGCCGGAGGCCCACACGATCGCATCGGCGATGTCGGAGGTATAGCCGCCGCACTTGCCGAGCACGCGCACCGGGACGACCTTGGCGTTGAACGCCGTGCCGGCCACGCCGGTGCTGTTGTTGGTCACCGCCGCCACGGTGCCGGCGACGTGGGTGCCGTGCCAGCTGGAGTTGGACGCCGGGATGCCCGAGCCGCACTCGTTGGCGCCATACCAGTCGCCCTCGTCGTTCGGGTTGCTGTCGCGGCCACCGCCATCGCGCGCCATCGCGGCATCGCTGATGAAGTCATAGCCGGGCAGGATGTTGGCGTTGAGATCGGGATGGTTGGTGATGCCGGTATCGATCACGGCCACCACCACGCCGGTGCCGGTGGCCTTGTCCCAGGCCGGCCGCACGTTGATCGACGCGTTGGAGGTACCAAAGCCCCACTGTTCGCTGAAGCGGGTGTCATTCGGGGTCAGCGTCGCACGCATGATCTGGTCGACTTCGACGTATTCCACGTTCGGGTCGGCGGCCAGCTTGCGCATCAGCAGCTCGGATTCAGCCTGGTCAAGCGGGCGGTCGGTCCTGACCAGGGTCGGGCCGACGGCAAGCTTGCGGACCTGCTGCAGGCCCAGCGCACGGCCCTGGCTGCTGGCCAGGCCGGCGGCGGCACTCTTCAGCGAAGAGGCCAGTGCGGTGGTGTTGGCCACCGGCGCACTGCCGTCGCGGTACTTCACGATGAAGCGCTGGTGCGTCGGCGCGGACTGCAGGCCGCTGAGCTGGACGTCACCGGCCAGCGCAGGCGTGGCCAGCAGCAGCGATGACAGAACGGACGCACCAAGGACCACCCACACTCGACGCACACGCGGTTGCGTTACCTGGGACATCGTATTTCCCTTTCTAGTGGTGTGAATGCCGGAATCGGCAGAAGCACCGGCCCGAACCATGGGCTGGCTTGCGTTGGCGAGGTTCGAAGTCCGGCGAGTCAGCGGATCCCCCTATCGATCCGCCGTGCAGATGACGCTAATGACCAAAACCGGACACCACAAGATTTTCAGCGTCTTTTCAGCAAGATGAAATGTTCGTTCTGAGACTTCCCGGGTCGAGGGTTTGTGAAGGTGAAGGAACTTTCTCATCTTCTGCACACACCTGACTGGGTCATCACCTGTCCTGCGATGACTTTGCCGACATCGGCATCCGCCGATTCGGGGTCGGAGTGGGGGGTCAGATCCCTTTTCCCACGGAAAAGGGATCTGACCCCACCCACCTGTCCACAACGCAGAAAGCCCGTCACAGGGACGGGCTTTCCAGCAACGCAGCCGGGCGTGGGCTCGGCTCTACAGTTCAGCGTGAGCGATCAGCCCAGCTTGACCAGCCAGTTGTGCCGGTCCGGCAGGCGGCCGTACTGGATGTCGGTCAGTTCCTTGCGCAGCGACATGGTCACTTCGCCGGCCGGCGCGTTGATGTCGCCCACCGAGAAACCCTCGCCCTTCAGCTGGCCGATCGGGGTGACCACCGCCGCAGTGCCACAGGCAAACACTTCGCTGATCGCACCGGAGGCCACGCCGTCCTTCCACTCGTCGATGCTGACCTTGCGCTCTTCGACCTTCATGCCACGGTCGCGCGCCAGCTGCAGGATGCTCTCGCGGGTGATGCCCTCGAGGATGCTGCCGGACAGTTCCGGGGTGACCAGCGTGCCGTCCTTGTAGACCAGGAACACGTTCATGCCGCCCAGTTCTTCCAGGTACTTGCCTTCGACCGGGTCCAGGAACAGCACCTGCGAGCAGCCCTGCGCCTGCGCCTTCTGCTGCGGCAGCAGCGAGGCGGCGTAGTTGCCACCGCACTTGGCGGCGCCGGTGCCGCCCTTGGCCGCGCGCGCGTATTCGGTGGACAGCCAGATCGACACCGGGGCCACGCCCTTGGCGAAGTACGGGCCGGCCGGGCTGGCGATGACGTAGTAGCCGGCCTTGTGCGCGCCGCGCACGCCGAGGAAGGCTTCGTCGCCGATCATGAACGGGCGGAAGTACAGGCTCGACTCGTCGGCCGACGGCACCCACTCGCTGTCGACGGCGATCAGCTGCTTCAGCGATTCGACGAAGATCTCCACCGGCAGTTCCGGCAGCGCCAGGCGCTGCGCCGAACGCTGCAGGCGACGGCCGTTGGCATCCGGGCGGAAGGTCCAGATCGAGCCGTCAGCATGGCGGTAGGCCTTGATGCCTTCGAAGATCTCCTGGCCGTAGTGCAGCACGGCCGCGGCCGGGTCCAGCTGCAGCGGGCCGTAGGCACGCACGCTGGCGTTGTGCCAGCCGGCATCCTTGTCCCAGCGCACTTCCACCATGTGATCGGTGAAGTGCAGGCCGAAGCCCGGCTTCTCCAGGATCTTGGCGCGCTCTTCAGCGCTGCGCGGGTGGTCCGAACGGGTGACGGCGAAGCTGGGAATGGACTGGGACACCGGAGGATTCCTGTTCTGGTTGCGGGTAGTGCCGGGCCCGCGTCACTGCGGGCCCTGGGTCAAAGCATGCCGGTCTCGAGCCGCGCCGCCTCGGACATCATGTGCTGGTTCCACGGCGGGTCGAACACCAGGTCGACGTCGGCCTCGGCCACCGTCGGGATCATTTCAAGCTTGCTGCGCACGTCGTCGACCAGGATCTCGCCCATGCCACAGCCCGGTGCGGTCAGGGTCATCTTCACGTCGATCTCGCGCTTGCCTTCGTCCAGATGCTTGATCTCGACTTCATAGACCAGGCCCAGTTCAACGATGTTGACCGGAATCTCCGGGTCGAAGCAGGTGCGCAGCTGCTGCCACACCAGTTGTTCCACCTGCTCATCGGTGGCGTCGGCCGGCAGCTCGAGCGGTGCCGGCGCCTCCTTGCCGATGGCGTCGCCGTCCTTGCCGGCGATGCGGAACAGGTTGCCCTCGACGAACACCGAATAGCTGCCGCCCAGCGCCTGGGTGATGTACCCATAGCTGCCGGCAGGCAGGGTCACGGTATCGCCCTGCGGGACCATCACGGCCTCGCAATCGCGTTCGAAGTGGACAGGTTCGCTGCTACGGGAATACATGGGGACCGATATGGGGCCGTGGCCGGGGCCACGCAAGACGGCATTCTAGCCCAGCCGCCCCGGCACCGCCGGTGCACTGCGGCAAACCACAGTATCCTGTGGGTGATCTTCAGGGAGCTTCGATGTCCTCCATTGCCACGCGTGCCAGGACCGTCACCTGGCTCTGGTCCCTCATGCTGTTGCTGGGTCTGCTTGTTGCTCCCCTCGCCTGGATGGTCCTGGCGCTGATGACCGGCCGACAGGTCGGCTGGATGGCGGTAGTGTCCGCCCTGGAACTGGTGTTCATGCTGCGTCTGGGCACACTGGGCCCGGGCCGGTTGCGCATCGCCCTGGTCGTGCTCGGCACTCTGCTGGTGGCCGCCGTGGCCAACTGGGCCATCGCCAGCGCCTGGATGGGCGGCTCGATCGGTCTGGACCTGTGGGACGCCACCACGCGGATGGGCCCGCACCTGGCCTGGACCCTGATCAACCTGGCCAATGGCGCGATGGAATGGCTGTGGCTGGCCGTGGCCGTGGTCGTCGGCGCCTGGCTGGCGCGCTGAGCGCGTAGATCCACGCCACGCGCGGATGGGGGGTAGTGCCGGCCGCTGGCCGGCAAAAGCGTGCGGACCAAGGCCCGCACCTACCAGATGCAACCACCACGCGCGGATCCGGTAGTGCCGGCCGCTGGCCGGCAAAGGGGTCAGAGCCCTGTCCTGCGGAAAGGGATCCGACCCCGGTCTTCAATGCCCGCCGTCGAGCGCCTTCAGCTCGCTCACCAGCGAGGCGGCCGCTTCGGCGCCGTCGCCATAGAGCATGCGGGTATTGTCAGCGTAGAACAGCGCATTCTCGATACCGGCGAAGCCGGTGCCCTTGCCGCGCTTGATCACCACCACGTTGCGCGCGTTGACCACGTCCAGCACCGGCATGCCGTAGATCGGGCTGGCCGGATCAGTACGCGCGACCGGATTGACCACGTCGTTGGCACCGATCACCAGTACCACGTCGGTGTTGGTGAACTCCGGATTGATGTCATCCATGTCGGCGATCAGGTCGTAGGGCACGCCCGCTTCGGCCAGCAGTACGTTCATGTGCCCGGGCATGCGCCCGGCGACCGGGTGGATGGCGAACTTCACCTTCACCCCGCGCTGGCCCAGCCGCTGCGCCAGTTCCCAGATCTTGTGCTGGGCCTGGGCCACGGCCATGCCGTATCCAGGCACGATCACCACGCGTTCGGCGTAGGCCATCATCGCCGCGACATCCGGGGCTTCGATCGGCTTCTGCGCGCCGCTGATCGCCTGCGCTTCGCCACCAGCACCGCCGCCGAAGTTGGAGAACAGCACGTTGCGGATCGGCCGGTTCATCGCCTTGGCCATCAGCCGGGTCAGCAGGATGCCGGCCGCGCCGACCATCATGCCGGCGATGATCAGCGCCTCGTTGCCCAGCACATAACCTTCGAACGACACTGCCAGGCCGGTGAACGCGTTGTACAGCGAGATCACCACCGGCATGTCGGCACCGCCGATCGGCAGCGTCATCAGCACGCCCAGCGCCAGTGCCAGCACGAAGAAGGCAACGATCGCCCAGGCACTGAGCGTACTGGCCGCGATGATCGCCAGCACCACCACCGCCAGCGCCACCAGCAGGTTCATCACCTGCTGGCCGGGCCAGGTCACGCGCTTGTCCAGCCGTCCATCCAGCTTGGCCCAGGCGATCACCGAGCCGGACAGCGACACCGCGCCGATCGCCGCGCCGACCACCGCCAGCAGCAGCATCGTGCCGGACGGCTGGCGCGCGGCCAGGTCGGCCAGCGCCTGCGCGCTCCAGTGGCTGGTATCGCGGTGGGCCAGGAAGGCATAGCGCAGCAGTTCCACCGCACCGATCGCCGCCGCCGAGCCACCACCCATGCCGTTGTACAGCGCCACCATCTGCGGCATGTCGGTGATGGCAACCTTGCCGGCCGACCACCAGGCCAGGCCCGCACCCAGCAGCAGTGCCACCAGGATCAACGGCACGTTGTGCAGTTCGGGCAGGAAGAAGGTGGCCGCGGTGGCCAGCAGCATGCCCAGCCCGGCCCAGCGGATGCCGCTGCGCGCGGTCAGCGGCGAGGCCATGCGCTGCAGGCCGAGCAGGAACAGCGTGGCGGCGACCAGGTAGCTGGCCTTGACCAGCCAGTCGAGCAGTTCGACGGTGCTGATGTTCAAGCCTGCGGCTCCTTCGGTTCGTCCTTGCCGCCCCTGGGCGCGCTCGGCTTGAACATTTCCAGCATGCGCGCGGTGACCACGTAGCCACCGGCGGCATTGCCGGCGCCGAGCACCACGGCCAGGAAGCCCAGTACCTTCTCCAGCGGCGTCTGCGCATGCCCCAGTACCACCATCGCGCCGATCAGCACGATGCCGTGGATGAAGTTGGAGCCCGACATCAGCGGGGTATGCAGGATCACCGGCACCCGCGAAATGATCACGTGGCCGGCGATGGCCGCCAGCATGAAGATGTACAGCGCTACGAACCCGTCACTCACCGGCAACGCTCCTGCTCTGTCTTCGTCGGCCCATCATAACCATGGGCTGAACCCGGCGCGCACCCGGCGTCAACCGGAGCGCCGCTCACGCGTTGTCGATGGTGACCCCGACCGAGGAACCGTACCCTGTGCTGGTGAGCAGCCCCGCCCCCCCGAGCGCCGAGACCGATGCCCTGCCGGCATCGCTGGAGGCATTCCTGGCCAGCGTCGGCCCGCGTGCGTTCCGCTTCGCCGAGGCCGGCCTGCGCCAGCGCGAAGACGCCATGGATGCGGTGCAGGACGCGCTGCTGCGCATGCTGGATTACACCGACAAGCCGGCCGCCGAATGGGCGCCGCTGTTCTGGAGCATCCTGCGCCGCCGGGTGATCGACCTGCAGCGCCGGCGCCGCTTCCGCCTGCCGTTCTGGCGCGACAACCAGGACGCGGAAGGCGGCGAGATCGACTGGGCCGATCCCGGCCCGGACCCGGCACAGGCACATGAGCAGCGCCAGCAGTACCAGCAGCTGGTGGACGCGTTGCGCACCCTGCCCGCCCGCCAGCGCGAGGCCTTCACCCTGCGCGTGCTGCAGGACCTGGACGGGGCCACCACCGCCCGCGCCATGGGCTGCAGCGAAGGCGCGGTAAAAACCCATCTGGCACGCGCCCGGCAGGCGCTGCAGGACTACCTGGAGACCCACCCGTGAACCGCTCCCTGCCTTCCGATGACACCCTGCGCCGCCTGCACGCGCAGTCGCTGCAGGCGCTGTCGCCGGCAACGCTGGCCCGGCTGCGCCAAGCTCGCCACGGCGCCACGGCCACCACCCATCGTGGGCGCTGGCGCTGGTGGCTGGCCAGCGCCTGCTCACTGGTGGTTGCACTGGGCATTGGCCTGCAGTTCACCGGCCATGGCACGCTTGCGGGTCCGCCGCCGGACCCCGTGCTTGCTTCAGTGGAAGACAACGGCGCGCTCTACGACGAGAATCCCGATCTGTACCTGTGGCTGGGCGATACCGACCTGGCGATGGAGTAAATCATGTCCCGACTGCTTGCCCTGCCACTGCTGTTGACCCTGGCGCTGCTGCCGGCCGTTCCGGCGCTGGCGCAGAACGCCACGCCCGCCCCTGCCGCACCGGTCGCGCCATTGCCTGCGTGGGAGCAATTGAGCGAATCCCAGCGAGAGTCCCTGCTGGCGCCGCTGCGCGACCGTTGGAACAGCGCTGATGCCGGCCAGCGCCAGCGCATGCTCTCGCACGGCCAGCGCTGGCAATCGATGAGCCCGGAGGAGCGCGACAAGGCCCGCCGCGGCCTGCGCCGCTTCGAGCACATGAGCCCGGAACAGCGTGAACAGGCACGCGCCCTGTTCGGGCAGATGCGCAACATGCCGCCGGCACAGCGCGACGCGCTGCGCGAGCGCTGGTCGCAGATGACGCCGGAGCAGCGCCGGGACTGGGTGCGCGACAACCCGCCGCCGGCGAAGCCGCGGTAAGGCCCCGGGGAACGGGGTCAGAGCCCTTTGCTGACGCAAAGGGATCCGACCCCTGGCAGATTGCGGGAGATCGGGGTCAGATCCCTTTGCCAGAGGCAAAGGGATCTGACCCCACGTCATTCATGCCTGCCAGCGCGTCTTTGCCAGCAGCTCGTCGTCCCAGTCGAAACCGAGCCGCCCCTCGCGCACGAACAGCGCAACGAAGTTGAGCAGGTTGCGCGCATACATCTCACTGGCCTGGGTCGCGCCGCGACTGGCCAGGCCCAGCGGACCATCGATGGTCACGCCCTGGTGTTCGATGCAGTGCCCCGGCTGGGTCAGTGCACAGTTGCCGCCGCTCTCGGCCGCCAGATCGACAATGACGCTGCCGGTGGCCATGCCCTCCACCATCGCGGCGGTCACGATGGTCGGCGCCGGCCGACCGGGTACGGCAGCCGTGCAGATCACCACGTCCACGCTGCGCAGATGGTCGGCCAGCCGACGCTGCTGCTCGGCGCGCTCCTCGTCGGTCAACGCACGCGCGTAGCCGCCTTCACCGGTCGCGCTCACGCCAAGATCGAGGAAGCGCGCACCCAGTGACTGGATCTGCTCGCGGGTTTCCGGGCGCACATCGAAACCTTCCACCTGTGCACCGAGGCGCCGCGCGGTGGCGATGGCCTGCAGGCCCGCCACGCCGGCACCGATCACCAGCACCTTGGCCGGCCGCACGGTGCCAGCGGCGGTGGTCAGCATCGGGAAGAAGCGCGGCGCGCGTTCGGCGGCAATCAGCGCTGCCTTGTAGCCGGCCATGCCGGCCTGCGAACTGAGTACATCCATCGCCTGCGCGCGGGTGGTTCGCGGCAGCTGCTGCAGCGGGAACAGCTGCAGGCGATCATCGGCCGCCAGCGCGGCCAGCGCCGGATCGTTGGCCGGTGCCAGCAGGCCAACCACGCTGGCACCGGGCCTGAGCTGCTCCAGCACCGTCGCAGGAGGTGCCTGCACGCACAGCAGGATATCGATCTCGGCCCAGCGGCCCGCGTCGAAGACACGTGCGCCGGCGTCGTCATAGGCGGCATCGGTGAAGCCGGCGGCCAGCCCGGCGCCGGCCTCGTACCAGACCGTAATGCCGAGGGCACCGAGCTTGCGCGCGGTTTCCGGTGTCAACGCCACGCGCCGTTCACCCGGCGCGGTCTCCTTGATCCCCAGCAACGCCACGGCCATGCAGGTCCCCGCTGATCGGTGAGTTTTCCCGATCCTAGCAGGCAGCCAGCACTCAGTGCAGGGTGGTGCTGCCCGGGTCGAGGCGGTCGATCACGCCCTGCATGGCGCTGTCGAAGGCGCCATCGTCAACGTGGGCACGCAGGCGGCCGAGCCGCACCATCACCGCCAGCTCTTCTGGCGAGGCCACGCAGAAGCGCACGCCGCGACGGTTGACGAACAGCAGGCGCGAGGAAATCGGGCTGACCCAGGACAGCTTGCCCGCCTGGACCTTGCCGTCCTTGTCGACGAAGTCCAACCAGTTGCCGATTTCCATGCGTCGGAAGCGGTCGGCATCGGCGTTGTCGAAATCGTCGGCATCGATCTGCCCGCTGAGTTCCACCGCTGGCGATTCGGCCACCGGCGGTGCCGGCAGCGCGACCTGCGGCAGCTCGGGCAGCGCGCGCTGCAGTTCCGGCCGCGACTCGGCGATGCCCTGCAACGTGTCGTGCAGGGCGTCGATCGCACCGGTAGCCGCATCGCCGTGCACACCGACGCTGGCAAACACCTTGGCCAGCACCGGCTGCCAGGCCTGCAGCCATGGCTTGCCGACAATCTGCCGCCGTGCCTCGGCCACTTCCTCCAGCAGGCCGTCGCCGAGGCTCAGTGCCTCGGCCACCGACGCGCCTTCTTCGCCCTCGCGCAGCAGCGCCAGGGTCAGGTGGTGCTGCCAGGGCTGGCGCAGGAACTCGGCAATGGCCGGCGGAAGGGTGGCATCACCGATGCGACGATCCAGTTCCGCACCGGCCCGGGTGCGGGCCATTTCCAGCTTTTCCTGGCCGCGCTGCGTTTCTGCGGCGCGACGCTCGGCGATTTCCACGCGGCGGCGATGCTGCACCAGGAACTCGCGGAATTCTTCTTCCAGGGTCAGGAAGATCGCCAGGTTCTCGTTGAACTCGGCCACCAGGCGCTCGATGATCTCCTCGACCTTGGCCATCAGCATGCGCTCGGCCTGGCTCTCGCCGGTGTTGCCCTCGCAGGCCTCGGCCAGCGAATTGAGCAGCTTGCGCGCCGGATGGGTCTTCTGCACGAACATGCGGCGGTCGAGCATGGCGACCTTGACGAAAGGCACGACCAGGCGGCCGATCAGTTCGCGCGAGCGGCCTTCCAGTTCACGCTCGTCCAGCATCACGTCGAACAGCATGCCGACCAGGTCGATGGCATCCTCATCCTGCGGGTCCAGCCGGGTCTGGCCCGGATCGACGCCGAGCTGGGTGGCGCTGGACAGCACTTCGCTCTTCAGCCGCTGCGCCAGCGATTCGCCGTCCTCGCCGATGGCTGCACGCAGCGTCGCGCTCGGCGTGGCCTGCAGCAGCGACAGCACCGACATCATTTCGCGCTGGCTGAGCGGGCGCTGCTGGCCGACCGCCACCTGTGCCGCAGACGTGGCGTCCTCACGCACATGGCGGGTCTGCTGCAGCAGTTCGTGCAACGCTTCCAGCAGCATGCCCTGCTGGCCGGCGTAGGCCTCGCCGGCGGCGCCATCATCGCCGCCCAGGTGCTGCTGCATATGCCCGCGGCGCTCGGACCAGCGGGCGGCAAAGCGCTGCGCCCAAGCCGGTGCGGCCTGCTCGTCATCGCTGAACCCCGGATCGACGCCCGCGCCGTGGCGATGCTCGACCAGGTCATCCAGCATCCCGGTCATGCGCGGATCCGGTGCCGGCGGTTGTGGGCGCTGCGGAGCCCCCATCTGCGACATCACGCCGGCTGCGGCCAGCTGCTCGTCCAGCTTCTCGTAGATGCGGCCGACCGGTGCACGCAGGTCGCGCTCGCACAGCTTGATCAGCACCAGATGCACTTCCGGGGCCAGTTCGCAACCGGCAAAGGCCTCGTGGATGGCCACGCCCAGATGTTCGGGGCTGATGGGATTGTGGTCGGCGTCCAGTTCCACGCCGCCGATCAACCGGCCCAGGCGGCGGTCCAGCCGCGCCAGCACCGGCTTGAAGTCACGCAGCAATACAGTGGCGAAATTGCGCACCGCCAACCGCGATTCCAGTACGTGTTCGGCCAGCAGGCTCAGGCCATCCTCGGCCGGCCCCGACAGGGTCGCCTCGGCCGACAGCGGCTCACCGGCCGCCAATGCGGCCCACGCCTGCTGCAGGTGGCCGGCGAAGGCGGCAGCGATCTCCTCACGGCGGCGGCGCAGTTCGCGCATCGCGTCCAGGAACAGCAACTGCGACGAGCCGGCATTGCCGGCGCGGTCGAACAGGGCATCGTCGAATCGCGCCAGTGCGGCCCCGAAGGCCTGGCACAGCGCGGGCAGGACCATGTCCCGGGCAAGCTGGAGCTGGGCCGGGTCACGGCCCGGCGATCCCATCGGTGTGGGCACGCTCATCATTCGGGAAGGCTCCCCACCTTCTCTGGTACGACAGACAGCATGGACATCGCGACGACCGGCACACCCCATGTACCGGAACGTCGATGGTAGGCCGGCCAGCCCGTCACGGACAGTGAAACAGTCCTCACTTCAAACCTCATGACCGGCGGCCCGGCAAGAGGGGTATCGTAAGCCGTGCAAGGCCCACGAGGCGAGGGGAAGCGGCTGTCCGTTTCCCGCCAGTGGCATGATGTTCATCACAGTTTGGTATTCAGGGGCCGGACGCGACACAGACGGCGTCATTGACCACCCCGACTATAATCAAACACCCGTGATGACCGGTTCAGACTCCATGCCCGACCCCGCTGCCCTGCTCGCTCTGGATGCCCGCCGCTCAGTGCCTTCGCGGCAACTGGGCGAGCCCGGCCCGGACCCGGCCACCCTGCAGCGGATGCTGGCGTCGGCCGTGCGCGTGCCCGACCACGGCAAGCGCGTCCCGTTCCGCTTCCTGAAGATCGCCGGCGATGCACGTCACACTCTGGGCGACTTCCTGGCCAAGCGCAGCCGCCAGCGCGACCCGCATGCCGGCGAGGCCGTGTTCGAGAAGGACCGCCAGCGTTTCAGCCACGCCCCGCTGGTGATCGTGGTGGTCGCCAGCCCACGCCCGGACCCGAAGGTGCCGGAACAGGAACAGCTGATGACCGCCGGCTGCGTCTGCTTCGCCCTGCTGCAGGCCGCGCAGGCGCTTGGCTTCGGCGCACAGTGGCTGACGGCCTGGATGGCCTTCGATCCGGTCGTGCAGGCCCACCTGGGCTTGGTCGAGGGTGAACGCATCGCCGGCTTCATCCACATCGGCACCGCCAAGGCCGACGTGCCCGAGCGCGAGCGCCCCGACCCAGCGACCCTGCTGCAGGACTGGACGCCGCCGGCATGACCCTGCCGGCACCGCCGCCGTCGCTGTACCTGGTCGATGCCAGCATCTACGTGTTCCGCGCCTGGCACTCGCTGCCGGACCAGTTCCAGGACGCGCAGGGCTGGCCGACCAATGCTGTGCACGGCTTCGCCCGCTTCCTGCTGGACCTGCTGGAGCGCGAGCGCCCGCGGCACATCGCCATTGCCTTCGACGAAGCGCTCGACAGCGGCTTCCGCCACCGCCTGTATCCGGCCTACAAGGCCAACCGTGATCCGGCACCGGAAGCGCTCAAGCGCCAGTTCGTGCACTGCAAGGCGCTGTGCGCGGCGTTGGGCCTTGCCGTCCTCGCCCACCACGACTACGAAGCCGACGACCTGATCGGCAGCGCACTGCACGTGCACCGCGGCAGCCATCGCGGGGTGATCATCTCCGCCGACAAGGACCTGTCGCAGCTGCTGCTGGATCACGACGAACAGTGGGACTACGCCCGCAACCAGCGCTGGGACGTGGCCGGCGTGAAGGCACGGCACGGCGTGCACGCGCACCAGATTGCCGATTACCTGGCGCTGTGCGGCGATGCGGTGGACAACATTCCCGGTGTCAGTGGTGTCGGCAGCAAGTCCGCCGCCGTGCTGCTGGCCCATTTCGGCAGCTTGGATGCGCTGTACGAACGCCTGGACGAAGTGCCGTTCCTGCGCCTGCGCGGTGCCGCCCAGATGGCGGTGCGCCTGCGCGAGCAGCGCGAGCACGCCCTGCTCTGGCGCCAGCTGACCACCATCGCGCTGGACGCGCCGCTGGAAGGCAGCCAACCCGGCCTGCTGCGCCAGACCGCCGACCCCGAGCTGCTCGGCGGCCTGTGCCAGACCCTGCGCTTCGGCCCGATGACCCGCCGCCGACTGTTCGATGCCGCCGGCGTACCCGATATTCTTCCCACCCACAGCGAGCCCGCATGAGCCAGCGCAACACCGAAGCCCCGCGTGTCGTCTATGAAGGCAAGTACCAGCGCATGCTGGTACGCGGCACCTGGGAATACAGCGAACGTACCCATGCCGGTGGCCTGGCCGCGATCATCATCGCGGTGACCCCGGAGGACAAGGTGCTGTTCGTCGAACAGTTCCGCGTGCCGCTGCAGGCCCCCACCATCGAGATGCCGGCCGGCCTGGTCGGCGACATCCACGCCGGCGAATCGATCGAAGTCTCGGCCGTGCGCGAGCTGGAAGAAGAAACCGGCTGGACCGCCGATCACGCCGAAGTGCTGATGATCGGCCCGACGTCCTCCGGCGCCAGCAGCGAGAAGATCGCCTTCGTACGCGCCACCGGCCTGCGCCGGATCGGCGAAGGTGGCGGCGATGACAGCGAAGACATCACCGTGCACGAGATTCCGCGCGCGCAGGCGGCGGCCTGGCTGGTGCAGAAGATGGGCGAAGGCTATGAGCTGGATGCCAAGCTGTGGGCGGGCCTGTGGATGATCGAGCACCACCTGGACGGGCGCCCGCGTGGCTGACGCCGATCTGCACGTACTGCCGGCGCTGCTGGGCGCCGACGACCCGGCGATCTATACC
Source organism: Stenotrophomonas sp. YJH_SMC_82 (assembly GCF_059368875.1). NCBI lineage: Bacteria > Pseudomonadati > Pseudomonadota > Gammaproteobacteria > Lysobacterales > Lysobacteraceae > Stenotrophomonas > Stenotrophomonas sp. YJH_SMC_82. The sequence continues at coordinate 437,186 of NZ_JCAFSE010000004.1, read as the reverse complement.
CTCCACCGGCCGCAGGGCGCCTCGCCGTACCTGCTGCTGGCCGATCACGCCGGCCAGCAGGTGCCACGCGCGCTGACCGGGCTCGGCCTGGCCCAGGCCGAGCTGGACCGCCATATCGGCTGGGACATCGGCATCGCCGGCACCACCCGCGCACTGGCCGAACGGCTGGATGCATGGGCGATCGAACAGACCTATTCGCGGCTGCTGATCGACTGCAACCGCCCGCTGGCCTCGCCGACGCTGATTCCGGAAGTGAGCGACCACACCGTGGTCCCGGGCAATGCCAGGCTGTCGGCTGCACAGCGGCAGCAGCGCATCGATGCGATCCACGCGCCCTACCACGCGCGCATCGACGCGGAACTGGATGCACGGCGCGATGCCGGCCGCCCCACCCTGCTGGTGATGATGCACAGCTTCACGCCAGTGATGAACGGCACGCAGCGGCCGTGGCACGCCGGCGTGCTGTACCACCAGGACACGCGCTTTGCGCATGCACTGCTGCAGGCACTGCGCGATGAAGGCGACCTGGTGGTGGGTGACAACGAACCGTATTCGGTCAGCAGCACCAGCGACTACGCGGTACCGGTGCATGGCGAAGGGCGCGGCCTGGTGCACGTGGAACTGGAGATCCGCCAGGACCTGATCGCCGATGCCGCCGGGCAGCAGGCGTGGGCGGAGCGGCTGGCGCGGATCTTCAGCGCGCTGCAACCGGAGCTGCTGGCGCTGGGTTGAACGCGCGTGGTTCCATCCCGTATCGGTAGTGCCGGCCGCTGGCCGGCAACCTCAATGATCCAACCACCCCGGGGTTGCCGGCCAGCGGCCGGCACCACCGCAGGCGTGGCACTTCCACCCACGGCAGCGCCTTCAATCATGCCTCGTTGACCGGGCAGACGGCAGCAGCCGATTCGACCGGCGCCGGGCGCAGGCCCAGCGCGATCACCACGCCGAGCGCGGCGAACAGCGCGGCGCCGTACTGCGCATTGACCATGCCCTGCAGCGCATCAGGGCTGGTTGCCTCCTGCGTGCCGCGCGCGGCGTTGGCCACCATCACCAGTACCGCCAGTCCCAACGCGCCGCCGATCTGCTGTGCGGTGGCGGCCATGCCGGACGCCACACCCTGCTGCGGCCCCGGCACGCCCTGCCCGGCCACGATCCACATCGCCGTCCAGCTCATGCCCTGGCCCACGCTGAGCACCACGATGCCCGGCAGCAGCGGCCAGTAACCGGCGCCATGCGGCATCGCCAGCGCCACCGCAGTGATGCCGATGGCACCGGCCGCGAAGCCCCAGGCCAGCACCTGCCGTGGCGAACGGCGCCGCAGCATGCGTTCGGCAATGCGGATGCCGAAGGTGCACACCACGGTCGGCAGCAGGAAGGCCATGCCGGCCTGCAGCGGGCTCCAGCCGTAACCATCCTGGAAGTAGAGCGCCAGGAAGTAGTACTGCACGCCATAGCTGCTCATGAAGGCGAAGGTCAGGCCGAGTGCCGCGCGCAGGCCGGGCAGGCGCAGCAGCGCAAACTGCATCAGCGGGTCACGGCTGCGCTTTTCGATCTGTACGAACACCGTCAACAGCACGGCTGAAAGCAGCAGGCAGATGAGCGTGGCGCGGGCCGTCCAGCCCCACTCCGGCCCTTGCACCAGGGTGGTGACCAGCAGGCTGCCGCCGGCGGTGACGGTGAGGCAACCGGCCAGATCGAAGGAACGGCCCTGCACACGCGGGCCATCGGCCGGCAACCACGCGCCGGCCGCGACTGCACAGGCGGTGGCCAGCGGAACGATCACCGCCAGCACCGCCGGCCAGCCGAACGCCTGGGTCAGCACGCCACCGAGCAGCGTGCCCAGCGCCAGGCCGACCGCACTGGCCATGCTCCAGATCGCCAGTGCGCGGTTGCGCACCGGGCCTTCCGCATACAACGTGTTGATCAGCGCCAGCGTGGCCGGGAACAGCAACGCGGCACCGATGCCCTGCGCCGCGCGCGCGATGATCAACAGGGTGGCATTCGGCGCCAGCGCGCCGAACAGCGACGCCAGCGCGAACAGCAGCATGCCCAGCCGGTAGAAGCGGCGGCGGCCGATCAGGTCGGCGGCGCGCCCGCCCAGCAGCAGGCTGCCGCCGAACGCCACGGTGTAGGCACTGACTACCCATTGCAGCTGCTGCGCGTTGATCTGCAGCGCGCGGCCCATGTCGTGCAGGGCGACGAAGATGATGGTGGCATCCAGGGCGATGATCAGCTGGGCAGTGGCCAGCAGGGTCAGCGCCCAGCGCGGGTACTTGAGGGGAGGCATCGGCGGTCTGGCGCGGTGGGGGAGCGCAGTCTCATTGATGCGACCGAATCAATAAACCCCCTGCCAGCCATATCTGTCATGATTTTCATCATGAATGGAACTTCGATGGACCTCAATGCAGTGCGCATGCTGGTGCAGGTGGCCGAAGCCCGCAGTTTCACCGTCGCCGCCGGGCAGCTGGGCCTGAGCCAGTCCGGCCTGTCGCGCGCGATCGGCCGGCTGGAGGCCACGCTGGGGGTGAAGCTGCTGCAGCGGAACACCCGCAACGTGGCGCTGACCCCGGATGGCCGCCAGTTCGTCGATCAGGTGGCACCGCTGCTGTGTGGCCTGGAGGATGCCGAACGCCAGTTGGCCGACCGTCCCTGCACGCCCGCGGGCACCCTGAAGATCAGCGCGCCCTCGATGTTCGGGCGCAAGGTGCTGGTACCGCTGCTGGCGCCGTTGCTGCAACAGCACCCGCAACTGCAGGTGGAGGCCGTGCTCAGTGACCGTCTGGTCGATCTGGTCGAGGAAGGTTTCGATGCCGCCCTGCGCACCGGCGTCATCGCCGACCAGCGCATCGTCGCGCGCCCGCTGCGTCCGCTGCGCTGGGTGACGGTGGCCAGCCCCGCGTATCTGGCCCGCTGTGGCGCACCGGACGATGTGGCCGCGCTGCGGGACCACGCGTGCCTGGCGGTGCGCAACCTGCGCAGTGGCCGGCTGGTGGACTGGCAGTTCCTGCAGGAGGGCCAACTGCGCGAGTTCACCCCACCGACGCGGATGGTGTTCGACAGTGGCGATCCGCTGGTGGAAGCGGCCATCGCCGGCATCGGCATCGTGCAGGTGATGGATTTCGCGGTGGCCGACGCGCTGGCTGACGGCCGCCTGCAACGCGTGCTGCAGCCGCTTGAAGGCCGCAGCCGCGCGCTGTCGCTGATCTACCCACCGTCGCGCCAGCACTCGCCAAAGCTGCAGGTGCTGGCCGACGCGTTGCTGGCCGGGGATTGGTAAATCCACGCCATGCGTGGATGAAGGTTTCGGCGGGGTCAGAACCCTTGGGTACCGGTAGCGCCGGCCGCTGGCCGGCGAGCCACATCGGGCGGCGGCGAAACGGACCGGCAAGGCATTGCCGGCCAGCGGCCGGCACTACCGATCAGGCGAAGCCATCGGTGGCGCGCACCAGCGCGTCCACGTTCTCGGCTTCGAACGCCGAATGGCCCGAGGCCTTGGCTATCCGGTAGCGCCGGCCGCTGGCCGGCGAGCCACATCGGGCGGCGGCGAAACGGACCGGTAAGGCATTGCCGGCCAGCGGCCGGCACTACCGATCAGGCGAAGCCATCGGTGGCGCGCACCAGCGCGTCCACGTTCTCGGCCTCGAACGCCGAATGGCCCGAGGCCGGGGTGATTTCCAGCTTCGCCTTCGGCCACACCTTGGTCAGGTCCCAGGCGTTGGCCAGCGGGCAGACCACGTCGTAGCGGCCGTGCACGATCACGCCCGGGATGTCGGCGATGCGGTGCGCGTCGCGCAGCAGCTGGTCTTCCACCTCGAAGAAGCCACCGTTGACGAAGTAGTGGTTCTCGATGCGGGCGAAGGCCAGGGCGAAGTGCGGGTCTTCGTGGCTGTTGATGAAGTCATCATCGACGTGCAGGAAACTGGTCGCGCCTTCCCACACCGCCCAGGCCTTGGCGGCTTCCAGGCGGGTGGTTTCGTCGTCACTGGTCAGGCGGCGGTGGAAGGCCGAGATCAGGTCATGACGCTCCACCGACGGGATCGGCTTCAGGTAATGCTCCCACGCATCCGGGAACAGGCGGTTGGCGCCTTCCTGGTAGAACCATTCCAGCTCCCAGCGGCGCAGCATGAAGATGCCGCGCAGGACCAGTTCGGTCACGCGCTGCGGATGGGTCTCGGCATAGGCCAGGGCCAGGGTCGAGCCCCAGCTGCCACCGAACACCTGCCAGCGATCGACCTTCAGGTGCTCGCGCAGCTTCTCGATATCGGCGACCAGGTCCCAGGTGGTGTTGTCCACCAGGTCCGCGTGCGGGGTGGATCGACCCGCACCACGCTGGTCGAACAGGATGATGCGGTACTTGGACGGGTCGTGGAACTGGCGCATCTTGTCGCTGCAACCACCGCCCGGGCCACCGTGCAGCATCACCACCGGCTTGCCGTCCGGGTTGCCGCACTGTTCGAAATACAGCGTGTGGCGGTCGTCGACCTTCAGGGTGCCGACGTCGTAGGGGGTGATGGCGGGGTACAGCGTACGCATGCTTGCAGCTCCAAGGTGATGCCCTGCCGGGGCAGGAGAACCCCCATTCTAGGCCGGTCGCCGGCCCAGGGTGATGCGGTCGCGCTGCTCCAGGTCCTGCACGGTCTGCACCTCGGCAAAACCGGCGGCGTCGAACAGCGCGCGGATCGCCGCGCCCTGGTCCCATCCGTGCTCGATCAGCAACCAGCCACCGGGCAGCAGATGCGCCTGGCCGCCATCGATGATGCGGCGGATGTCATCCAGGCCGTCCACACCGGACGCCAGCGCGGAGGCCGGTTCGAAGCGCAGGTCGCCCTGTTGCAGGTGCGGGTCGTCGCTGGCGATGTACGGCGGATTGCTCGCAATCAGGTCGAAGCGCATGCCCTGCAACGGCGCGTACCAATCGTGCCCGCCCTCGGCGAAGCGGACGTTGCGCAGTTCATGGCGCGCAGCATTGCGCACGGCCACGGCCAGCGCACCCGGGCTGGCATCGGTGGCCAGCACCTGTGCCTGTGGCCGCTCGCTGGCCAGCGCCAAGGCGATCGCGCCGCTGCCGGTGCCCAGGTCAGCCAGCCGCAGCGCACGGTCCTGCGGCAGGCGTTCCAGCGCCAGCTCGACCAGCAGTTCGGTCTCCGGGCGCGGGATCAGCGTGGCCGGATCGACCTCCAGATCCAGCGTCCAGAATCCGCGGCGGCCGGTCAGGTAGGCGACCGGCTCGCCGGCCACGCGGCGGGCCAACAGCGTCTCGAAGGCGGCCTGGTCGGCGGCGGCCAGCGGATCGGTGGCATGCGCGAACAGCCAACTGCGTGGGCGTTCCAGCACATGCAGCAGCAGCAGCTCCGCCTCATGGCGGGCTTCGACGCTGCCGAGGCGGACACTGGCCTCGGCCACGATCTGGCGCAGGGTGGGTTCGGTTTGGAAAGACATTCCGCAATTGTAGAGCCGAGCCCGCGCTCGGCTGCTTCTGGAGCAGCCGAGCGCGGGCTCGGCTCTACAAAATCGGAATCCGTTCAGGTTCCGCCGGACGGGATAAGGAGGGGCTATCGGCCCCAGGCAGCGGTCCGGCGAGATTTTCCTTGTCACACAGTCAGTTGCAGGATGAAAGCGGCCGGGTTCAGTGCCTGCTCAGTGCATTTTGATAGATTCCATCTATCAAATAGATGCAATCAATGCATTGTTCTTATCGCCAGCGAATGGGTAACCTAGCTCCTGTCGATTCACCCACTCCCCTTCACCAAGAGGAAAAATGATGTCCCTCATCAACACCCAGATCCAGCCGTTCGAAGCCAACGCTTACCACAACGGCGAGTTCATCAAGGTTTCCGACGCCAGCCTGAAGGGCCAGTGGTCCGTCCTGATCTTCATGCCGGCCGCCTTCACCTTCAACTGCCCGACCGAGATCGAGGACGCAGCTGACCACTACGCCGAGTTCAAGAAGGCCGGCGCCGAGGTCTACATCGTCACCACCGATACCCACTTCTCGCACAAGGTGTGGCACGAGACCTCGCCGGCCGTCGGCAAGGCCCAGTTCCCGCTGGTCGGCGACCCGACCCACCAGCTGACCAACGCTTTCGGCGTGCACATTCCGGAAGAAGGCCTGGCCCTGCGCGGCACCTTCATCATCAACCCGGAAGGCGTGATCAAGACCCTGGAGATCCACTCCAACGAGATCGCCCGAGACGTGTCCGAGACCCTGCGCAAGCTGAAGGCTGCCCAGTTCACCGCCGCCAACCCGAACCAGGTGTGCCCGGCCAAGTGGAAGGAAGGCGAGAAGACCCTGACCCCGTCGCTGGACCTGGTCGGCAAGATCTAAGGCAGTACCGGCCTGCCGTGGCCCCACGCCGCGGCGCGCCCTTCATCCCCGTGCCGGTCCCCCCGCCGGCGTGGGGGTGAACCCAAGACAGCCAACGCTCGCCCGCCTTGGCCAGCCAGCCCCTTCCACGGTCGCTGTCTTGGGTTCACCCCTACCCCCAGCTGGTCCGCTACCTTGTACAGCGGTGCCACGCCCTCTGTTTGCCTGAAGCCAGGAGAAGACCGATGTTGGACGCCAACCTGCAGTCGCAGCTGAAGACCTATCTGGAGCGCGTGACCCGCCCGATCCAGATCACCGCGCACGCCGACGACGGCGCCAAGTCGCAGGAAATGCTGGAACTGCTGCAGACCCTGGACAGCCTGTCGGACAAGATCTCGCTGCAGGTGCTGCGCGATGGCCAGGGCCGCGTGCCGTCCTTCGACCTGGGCACCCCGGGCCAGGACATCCACCTGACCTTCGCCGGCCTGCCGATGGGCCACGAGTTCACCTCGCTGGTGCTGGCGCTGCTGCAGGTCGGCGGGCACCCGTCCAAGGCCACCGCCGAGCTGATCGAGCAGGTGCAGAACCTGGAAGGCGACTACCGGTTCGAGACCTACTTCTCGCTGTCCTGCCAGAACTGCCCGGACGTGGTGCAGGCGCTGAACCTGGCCGCGGTGCTCAACCCGCGCATCCAGCACGTGGCCATCGATGGCGCCCTGTTCCAGGACGAAGTCGAGAAGCGTGAGATCATGTCGGTGCCGACCGTGTACCTGAACGGTGAAATCTTCGACCAGGGCCGCATGACCCTCGAGCAGATCGTGGCCAAGCTGGACACCAACGCCGGCAAGCGCGATGCCGAGAAGATCGCCGCCAAGGACGCCTTCGACGTGCTGGTGGTGGGCGGTGGCCCGGCCGGCGCTGCAGCGGCGATCTACGCCGCACGCAAGGGCATCCGTACCGGCATCGCCGCCGAGCGTTTCGGTGGCCAGGTGCTGGACACCATGGCGATCGAGAACTTCATTTCGGTGAAGGAGACCGAGGGCCCCAAGCTGGCCACGGCGCTGGAGCAGCACGTGCGCGAGTACGAGGTGGACATCATGAACCTGCAGCGCGCCAGTGCGCTGGTGCCGGCCGGCGAAGACGGCCTGGTGCAGGTGCAGCTGGAAAACGGCGCGGTACTGAAGTCGCGTTCGGTGATCCTGTCCACCGGCGCGCGCTGGCGGCAGATGAACGTGCCGGGCGAAGACCAGTACCGCAACAAGGGCGTGGCGTACTGTCCGCACTGCGATGGCCCGCTGTTCAAGGGCAAGCGCGTGGCGGTGATCGGCGGCGGCAACTCCGGCGTGGAAGCGGCCATCGACCTGGCCGGCATCGTGTCGCATGTAACCCTGCTGGAGTTCGATTCCAGCCTGCGCGCCGATGAAGTGCTGCAGAAGAAGCTGCGCAGCCTGGGCAACGTGACCGTGCTGACCAGCGCGCAGACCACCGAAGTGCTGGGCGACGGCAGCCGCGTCACCGGCCTGGTCTACAAGGACCGCGTCGGCGGCGATGCCCACCGCGTCGAGCTGGAAGGCATCTTCGTGCAGATCGGCCTGCTGCCCAACACCGAGTGGCTGAAGGATGTGGTGGCGCTGTCGCCGCGCGGCGAGATCGTCATCGACGACCGCGGCCAGACCAACCTGCCGGGCGTGTTCGCCGCTGGCGATTGCACGACGGTGCCCTACAAGCAGATCATCATCGCCATGGGCGCCGGCTCGACCGCCGCACTGAGTGCGTTCGACCACCTGATCCGCTCGTCGGTGAGCAACAGCAGCGGTGCCGTTGCTGAAGCAGCCTGATCCACCGTTCCCAGATCACCGGGAACATTGTCTGCCTGTCGGGTAACCACGCCGTCAGCCGGTCCGTTACCCCTGGGGTGTAAGGATGAACCTACGTGATCTGAAGTACCTGGTAGCCCTGGCCGACCACAAGCATTTCGGCCGGGCTGCCGCCTCCTGCTTCGTCAGCCAGCCCACGCTGTCGACGCAGATCCGCAAGCTGGAAGAAGAGCTGGGCCTGCCGCTGGTGGAACGCGCACCGCGCAAGGTGATGCTGACCCCGGCCGGCCAGGAAGCGGCGGCGCGGGCGCGGGTGATCGTGTCTGAGGTGGAACAGCTGAAGGAGGCGGCGCGACGCAGCCGCGATCCGGAAGCCGGCACGGTGCGCCTGGGCATCTTCCCGACCCTCGGCCCGTACCTGCTGCCGCATGTGATCCCGCGCATCCGCGAGCGCTTCCCGGAGCTGGAACTGCTGCTGGTCGAGGAAAAGAGCGACGTGCTGCTGGACCGCCTGCGCGAAGGCAAGCTCGACGCCGCACTGCTGGCCCTGCCGGTGATCGACGACCAGCTGCATGCCGAATTCCTGTTCGAGGAACCGTTCCTGCTGGCCGTGTCCGGGCGCCACCCGCTGGCCCGCCGCGAACACCTGGACGTGCAGGAACTGGCCACGCAGAAGCTGCTGCTGCTGGAAGACGGGCATTGCCTGCGCGACCAGGCGCTGGAAGTCTGCCGCCTGTTCGGCGCCAACGAGAAGTCCGAATTCCGCGCCACCAGCCTGGAAACGCTGCGGCAGATGGTCGCCGCCGACGTCGGCATCACCCTGCTGCCGAGCCTGTCGGTGCAGCCGCCGGTGCCGCGCTCGAACAACATCCGCCTGCTCGATTTCACCGGCGAAGGCCGTCCCAGCCGCCGCATCGCCATGATCTGGCGCCGCAGCTCGGCCATGAACGACTTCCTGATGGAGCTGGCCGACCAGTTCAAGCGCCTGCCGCAGGCACTGTTCACGCTGGAGGCGCTCGATGCCGGCAGCGATGCACCGGCCCTGCCCGGCCCCGCGCTGAACGGCTGAGCCCCCGCAGCACCGGCCCGGAATCGGCAGGAGTCGATTCCGGCCGCATTTGTCCCCACAATACAGACAGGCGGCGCCAGCAGGTGCCGCCTTTTGCATGGCTTTCAACCAAGGAGCTTCACCATGAACACCGCCAGCGGCCTGCCGCCGTCGATCACCGTTTCTACCTTCGACATGGACCGCCTGGACGCCATGCTCGAATCCCCTGCGCTGAGCCAGACGCCTGCCGCGCTCGCGCTTGCTGAAGAACTCAACCGGGCCACCGTGCTGGCACCGGACCAGATTCCCGAAGGCATCGTCATGATGCATTCGCGCGTGGAGTGCGAAGATGAAGTGTCGGGCGAAAAGCACGTCCTGACCCTGGTCTTCCCCCGCGAAGCCAATGTCGATGAAGGCAAGGTCTCCGTGCTGGCCCCGGTCGGCAGTGCCCTGCTCGGCCTGGCCATCGGCCAGAGCATCGACTGGAACGCGCCCGGCGGCCGCAAGCTGCGCCTGCGCGTGACTGCGGTCCACAACGACCGCCCCTGATTACCGCTGCGCACCGCGCGCGATTCGATCCCCCTGCACCAGGAGCCGTAATGAGTACCCCGTCCAAACTGTCCCAGCTGCGCGAACTGTCCGTGGTCGTTGCCGATACCGGTGACTACGAGGCGATCAAGCGCCTGCAGCCGGTGGACTGCACCACCAACCCGACCCTGGTGAAGAAGGCGCTGGACCTGCCGGTCTACGCCGAACTGATCGAACGCGAACTGGCCTGGGGCCGCCAGCAGGCGGGCGACCGCGAAGCCGTGGTGCACGCCGTGGCCGACCGCCTGACCATCGGCGTCGGCGCGCTGTTGAGCACGCTGGTGCCGGGCCGCGTGTCCACCGAAGTGGACGCCGACCAGGCCCACGACACCGCCGCCACCGTGGCCAAGGCCCGCCAGTTCATCCAGATGTACGCCGATGCCGGGGTGCCGCGCGAGAAGATCCTGATCAAGATCGCCGCGACCTGGGAAGGCGTGGAAGCCGCGCGCATCCTGCAGGCCGAAGGCATCGACTGCAACCTGACCCTGATCTTCAGCCCGACCCAGGCGCTGGCCTGCAGCGAGGCCGGCGCGTTCCTGATCTCCCCGTTCGTCGGCCGCATCCTGGACTGGTACGTGGCCAACGGCCAGACCCCGGCCAGCATCGACGAAGACCCGGGCGTGAAGTTCGTGCGCGGCGTCTATGCCGAATTCAAGCGCCGCGGTTCGAAGACGGTGGTGATGGGCGCCTCGTTCCGTTCGACCGCACAGATCGAAGCGCTGGCCGGCTGCGACCGCCTGACCATTTCGCCGGACCTGCTGGAGAAGCTGGACGCCGACCACGGCGCGCTGCCGCGCAAGCTGGTGGCTGGTGCCGCTGATGGCGCGGCGGTGCCCCCGATCGATGCGGCGACGTTCGCGGCGGATCTGGCTGCTGATCCGATGGCGACCGAGAAGCTGGCGACCGGTATCGATGCGTTTGCCAAGGATCTGGAAGCGCTGCGCGAGCGGATCCGCGCGGCACTGTGAGGATTCCGGCCAACGGCTGAGCCCCTCGTGGCAGGTCGGTCGGTCGGTCGCGAAGAGCAAAAAGCCGCGCTGGGTCGGGCGGGTTGGGTTCGCGGGAGACGCCGCGAATCCATCCCTGGAGGCTTGGCCGCCGCATCCATGCGGCGGACACTCCCGCGAACCCAACCCGCCCGCCCTCTGACAGTTTCCGGTGGCCACCCGCCACGGAAGAAAGAAGATCAAACGCGGGTCGCGCGCTTCGCTTGCTTGGAGCCGAGCATGGCTCGGCTCTACAAGGGCAATGCAGAACCAAACAAAAAGGACGCGGCGAAGACCGCGTCCTTTTTGTTTTCCATCAGTTCGTCAGTAACCCAATGCTCTTTCCCACCGTCACCGGGAAACTGTCGGGGGTGGGGCGGTGTGGGTTGGCAGGACCGTTGGCGCCATGGGCCCGAGGCATGCCTCGGGCGGGTTGGGCAGGACGCCCAACCCCGGTCTTGCCGTGTGCGCAGGACAGCGCACACGAGCAAGGCGCCATCGAGCCCCCAGGGACGGGTTCACGGCGTGTCCTGCCAACCCACACCGCCCCACCCAACAAGCAGCAACCCAGAGCCGCTTTGGCTTTGGCTTTGGCTTTGGCTTTGGCTTTGGCTTTGGCTTTCAGCCGTTGACGTTGCCCGCCGCAGGCGGACCACCGCGCGTCAGCGCGGCGCCTCCACATCCAACCCGATCGGGCAGCTCACGCCGGTGCCGCCGATGCCGCAGTAGCCGTTCGGATTCTTCGCCAGGTACTGCTGGTGATAGTCCTCGGCGTAGTAGTACGCCGGTGCCGGGTACACGATCTCGGTGGTGATCGGGCCGTAGCCGGCCGCATCCAGCTGGGCCTGGTAGGCCTCGCGGCTGGCCAGCGCGGCAGCGTACTGTGCCTCGTCGGTGGCGTGGATCGCCGAACGGTACTGGGTACCGGTGTCGTTGCCCTGCCGCATGCCCTGGGTCGGGTCGTGGCTTTCCCAGAACAGCTGCAGCAGCCGTTCCAGGCTCACCACCGCCGGGTCGAACACCACCTGCACCACTTCGGTGTGCCCGGTCAGGCCCGAGCACACTTCTTCATAGGTCGGGTTCGGGGTGATACCGCCGGCGTAGCCGACCGAGGTGCTGTACACGCCCGGCTCGGTCCAGAACTTCCGCTCGGCGCCCCAGAAACAGCCCAGCGCGAAGCGGATCTGCTGCAGGCCGGCGAAACGGTCCTTCAGCGGATGGCTGTTCACGAAGTGCTGGTTGCTGTGCAGCGGCAGCGGTTGCTCGCGCCCTGGCAGTGCCTCTTCCGGGCGCGGCAGGCGCTGCTTGAAGGCCCCGATGCCGAGGATGCCCTGGCCAATTCCCAACATGATGCGCTCCTACGCCGGCAGTCCGGCCATATCGTCTGCATCGGAAATGGGGTCGGCGGCGGCCTGGCCCAAGTCCAGCGCCGCGATGATGTCCTCCGCCTGCGGCCGCGCCGCGTCGGGGATGCCGACCCGCAACACACCGAACAACGGCAGCTCGCCCATGCCCCCCAGCAGCTGCTCGCCGAACACGAAGGCGGGGATGCCGGCGTTCTCCAGCGCGTGCTTGACCAGATGGGCGTCGAACAGGTTGTCGGCCTTGTACACGATGTGCATGCGGCGGCTCCTCGGGGCAGGGCTCCAGCATACGCCCGGGGGCTGAATGGTGCCGGGGGCGGGATCGGAGAGTTGCCGGCCAGCGGCCGGCACTACCAGAGGGCGGGGCCGGCATCCCCACACCCCACCGGGCAGCCCTGCCCCGTACGCGCTAGACTGTTGGTCTTTCTGCCTTTCTTTTCGCCGACTCATGTCCGAGCACACCCCCGCCAGCCCCGAGACCCCCGCCGACAGCCACGAAAAGCGCGATTTCATCCGCCAGATCGTGCGCGAGGACCTGGCCAGCGGAAAGCACCAGGCGATCAAGACCCGCTTCCCGCCGGAGCCGAACGGCTACCTGCACATCGGTCACGCCAAGTCGATCTGCCTGAACTTCGGCATCGCCGGTGAATTCAGCGGCGTCTGCAACCTGCGCTTCGATGACACCAACCCGGCCAAGGAAGATCCGGAATACGTGGCCGCGATCCAGGACGACGTGCGCTGGCTGGGCTTCGAGTGGAACGAGCTGCGCCACGCCTCGGACTATTTCCAGGCCTATTACCTGGCCGCCGAGAAGCTGATCGAACAGGGCAAGGCCTACGTCTGCGACCTGTCGGCCGAGGAAGTGCGCGCCTACCGCGGCACCCTGACCGAGCCGGGCCGCCCGTCGCCATGGCGCGACCGCAGCGTCGAGGAAAACCTCGACCTGTTCCGCCGCATGCGCGCCGGTGAATTCCCGGATGGTGCGCGCACCCTGCGCGCCAGGATCGACATGGCCAGCGGCAACATCAACCTGCGCGATCCGGCGCTGTACCGCATCAAGCACGTCGAGCACCAGAACACCGGCAATGCGTGGCCGATCTACCCGATGTACGACTTCGCCCACGCGCTGGGTGATTCGATCGAAGGCATCACCCACTCGTTGTGCACGCTGGAATTCGAAGACCACCGCCCGCTGTACGACTGGTGCGTGGACAACGTCGATTTCGCCCATGACGATGCGCTGACCCAGCCGCTGGTCGATGCCGGCCTGCCGCGCGAAGCGGCCAAGCCGCGCCAGATCGAGTTCTCGCGCCTGAACATCAACTACACGGTGATGAGCAAGCGCAAGCTGATGGCGCTGGTCACCGAACAGCTGGTGGACGGCTGGGAAGACCCGCGCATGCCGACCCTGCAGGGCCTGCGTCGCCGTGGTTACACCCCGGCCGCGATGCGCCTGTTCGCCGAGCGCGTGGGCATCAGCAAGCAGAATTCGCTGATCGACTTCAGCGTGCTGGAAGGCGCGCTGCGCGAGGACCTGGACAGTGCCGCACCGCGCCGCATGGCAGTGGTCGATCCGGTCAAGCTGGTGCTGACCAACCTGCCGGAAGGCCACGAAGAGCAGCTGACCTTCAGCAACCACCCGAAGGACGAAAGCTTCGGCAGCCGCGAAGTACCGTTCGCACGCGAAGTGTGGATCGACCGCGAGGACTTCGCCGAAGTGCCGCCGAAGGGCTGGAAGCGCCTGGTCCCGGGGGGCGAAGTGCGCCTGCGCGGCGCCGGCATCATCCGCTGCGACGAAGTGATCAAGGATGCCGACGGCACCATCACCGAGCTGCGCGGCTGGCTGGATCCGGAATCGCGTCCGGGCATGGAAGGCGCCAACCGCAAGGTCAAGGGCACCATCCACTGGGTCAGCGCCGTGCACGGCGTACCGGCCGAGATCCGCCTGTACGACCGCCTGTTCTCGGTGCCGAACCCGGACGACGAATCGGAAGGCAAGACCTACCGCGATTACCTCAACCCGGAATCGCGCCGCACTGTCACCGGCTATGTCGAGCCGGCCGCGGCCAGCGCCGCGCCGGAGCAGTCGTTCCAGTTCGAGCGTACCGGCTACTTCGTGGCCGACCGCCGCGACCATACCGCAGCCACGCCGGTGTTCAACCGCAGCGTGACCCTGCGCGATACCTGGTCGGCCTGAGGACCTGCGCGGGCGCCTGGATGGCGCCCGCAGGACCGCGACGATGATCACCGCCCTTTCCGTCCTGCTCTGGTTCATCTCGCAGCATCCGCTGCTGACGTTCTTTGCAGCAATGGTGCTGGCCGGGCTGGTCTCGTGGTGGCGGCGCTTTCCGGGCTACGCCATCGTGGTGTTCCCGCTGGCGATGCTCAACATGTTCCTCGGCCACTTCCTCAACGCCGCCTTCCTCAACGTGGTGGGCGAGCGTGGTGAAGCGGTGATCGTCAAGGCCGAGCGAACCAGCTCCACGCTCAACGAACAGTACATCTGGCGCTACGAAGCGGTGCTGCGCACGGCCGAGGGGCGCGACGTGGACGTGGTGTTCCACACCAATACCGCTTCGCTGTGGCCGCTGGAAAACGCCATCCGCATCCCGGCGCGCGACCAGCCGTTCGTGGTGAAGTACACGCCGGGCTTCCCGCGCAACATCGTCATCCTCACCAACGAGTCACCGCACGGCATCGCCCAGGCCCGGGCCAGCGCGCGCGAGCGGGTGGAGGTGGCGGCACGCAAGCTGCATTTCAGCCCGGGCAATGCCGGTTTCCGCGCGGACTATCGCCGCGAGCTGGAAAGCTGGCTGCGCGACCACGGCAACGATCAGCAGCAGCAATCCGACGCGCAGCGATATCGCGCCGAGCTCGACGCACTCGACCGCTAGCCCCAGGCCCTGCCTGGATGTTCCGCCCAGCCATCCACAGGCCTGACATGACCACGAGCGCCACCGCCCTCCTCCCGCTGCTGCAGCAGGCCCTGCAGGACACCGGCACCGCCAGCCGCATCGACGGCAACGCGCTGCTGCTGGACAGCGGCCTGCGCCTGACCCCGCATGCAATGGCCGCGCAAGCGCGCGACAACGGCGGCTGGCAGACCTCCACCGTCATTGAAAGCCAGCATCCGCAGTTGTTCGCCGATGGCCTGTTCGAGTACCAGCACGCAAATGGTGCCGATGAGCAGGCATCGCTGTTGTCCGGCTTCCAGGCCTGGGCCCGGGTGGACCTGGTGACCCTGCAGACCGCGATCGGCGCCCAAGACGCACAGGGCCTGCCGATGATGGGCCTGACCTATCCGGCCGGTGACAATGGCGAGGAACACGAGCGCACTGTGGTGCTGGGGCCGTTGGCGCACTACCGTGCACAGGACGTGGATGCCTCCACCTGCAGCGAAGACGATCATGGCTCCTGCCCCTGCTGCCTGTTCACCCGCAGCATGGAGGCCTTCGACGAGCTGCTGAAAGCCCGCCATTTCCTCGCCATCCGCCTGTTCGCCTCGCGCGATGCCGACGGCCTGTGCGAGGCCGATTGCCGGGTCAACGGCCACGACTTCGCCGCCGCCCTGCCCCTGCTGCGCGCCTATGCTGCCAGTTGGCCGCAGGCCGGGCTGGAATTCCGCAAGCAGTACGTGGTGATCCGCACCGGCTCGCCGGGCTGAGCCACGCCCACACCCGGTACAGGCCGGTGCGGCTACACTGCGCGCCGGTTTCCCCAAGCAACCGCACTTTTTCCCATCCCACACGAGGCACCCCCGCGATGCTGTACGCGCAAGTCCACCTGACCCTTCCCGCCTGGATCCACGACCAGATCGACCTGGATCGTCGATATCCGGGCGATGAGGCCAAGGTCGCGCTGGCGATCGAGCTGTCGCGGCTGAACGTCGAGCACGCCAGTGGCGGTCCGTTCGGTGCGGTGGTGTTCGGACCGGACGACAAGGTCATCGCCGCCGGCGTGAACCGGGTGATGCCGCACGCGACCTCGCTGGCGCACGCCGAGAACATGGCCTACATGCTGGCCCAGCAGCGCCTGCAGACCCCGCGCCTGAACGCGGTGCTGTCGCCGGTCACCCTGGCCACCAGCTCGCAGCCGTGCTGCCAGTGCTACGGCGCCACCGTGTGGGCCGGCATCGACCGCCTGCTGATCGGTGCCAACTCGGCCGACGTCGAGGAACTGACCCCGTTCGATGAAGGCCCGCTGCCGGCCGACTGGGTGGGTGAACTCAACAAGCGCGGCATCGAAGTGGTGCAAGGCCTGAACCGCGACGCCGCGCGCAGCGTGCTGCGTGCCTATGGGGAAAGCGATGGCGCCCGTTACTGAAACCGGCATCGGCCTGCTGTGCCTGTGCCGGCAGGGCTTCGAGCCCGAGCTGGCCGGCGAGCTGCAGTTCCGCGCCGGTGAAGCCGGTTTCGCCGGCTATGCGCGCACCCAGCGCAATGACGGCTACGTGCTTTTCATGTGCGACGAAGCCGCCGCGCTGGCGCCGCGCCTGCGCTGGCGCGAGCTGATCTTCGCGCGGCAGAAGCTGGTGGTGCTGGCCGAACTGCCGCAGCTGGACCCGGCGGACCGGATCACCCCGATGCTGGAAGTGCTGGCCGATGCGCCGCGCTTCGGCGACCTGTGGGTGGAACACCCCGATTCGGACGCCGGCAAGCCACTGTCCGGTCTGGCCCGTGCCTTCGGCAATGCACTGCGCCCGGCGCTGCGCAAGGCCGGCAAGCTCACTGATAAGCCGAACAACCGCCTGCCGCGCCTGCATGTGGTGTTCGTCGATGGCACCCATGCCTTCGTCTGCGTGGCCGACCCGGCCGACAGCGCACCGTGGGCGCTGGGCATCCCGCGCCTGAAGCTGCTGCCCGAGGCGCCTTCGCGTTCGGCGCTGAAGCTGGACGAGGCGCTGCTGACCCTGCTGACGCCGGAAGAACGCGAGGCGCTGGCCAAGCCCGGCATGCGTGCGGCCGACCTGGGCGCCGCCCCCGGCGGCTGGACCTGGGTGCTGACCCGCCAGCACATGCACGTGCTGAGCATCGACAACGGCCCGCTGCGCCAGCATGTGCTGGATACCGGCCTGGTCGAGCACCTGCGCGCCGATGGCTTCCACTGGCACCCGGAACAGCCGCTGGACTGGATGGTCTGCGACATGGTCGAGCAGCCGCGCCGCGTGGCCGAACGCATGGCCACCTGGTTCCGCGAGGGCTGGTGCCGGCATGCGATCTTCAATCTGAAACTGCCGATGAAGAAGCGCTGGGACGAAACCCGGCTGTGCCTGGACCTGTTCCAGGACCAGGCCGGCAAGCCGCTGGTGGTCCGCGCCAAGCAGCTCTATCACGACCGTGAAGAGATCACCGTGCTGGCTTCGCCGCTGCGCTGATCCGTCATCGGCGGCACAGGTTGCCGGGAGTACGCTCCCGGTACCCTCTGGCAAGGAGCCTGTCATGAACCTTCCGCGTGCTGCCCTGCTGTTGACCATCCTGCTGGCCTCGGTACCGGCCATCGCCCAGCACGGCCCGTCCACGCCGGCGCAGAGCCAGCCGCTGGGCCCCACCGGCGGCGCGATCCGCCAGCAGCCGCTGGATGCCGGCCGGGTCAGCGGCAGCGTCGAGATTCCGCAGCCGGCCGGCGAGGCACAGGTGACCGTGCGTTCGCTGGAACCGAGCAGCGTGGTCGGCCAGTACCGCGTCCATTTCGCCGCGCTAGATGTGAACGGCGACGGTTTCATCAGCCGCGAGGAAGCACAGGCCAATCCGGCGCTGGCCGACGAATTCAATTCGCTGGACCGCAGGCACCGCGGCAAGCTGGACCGCACCGACCTGGCCGGCTGGCTGGTGGATTGAAAAAGGGGACGGAGGGGATTAAGTCGTATGTGCACATACGACTTAATCCCCTCCGTCCCCTTTTTGCTTCAGACGCCGGCGGCGCGCTTCCAGAACGCCTGTACCAGCGGCGGCCATTTGCCGACACAGCCCAGCGCGCGGCCACGGGCCAGGGTCAGGTGCATCTCGTCGTTGGAGAACAGGCGGTTGATCGCATCGAAGCTGTAGGCGGCGATCTGGTTGTCGCTGCGCCGTTCGCGTGCCCAGCGCTGCAGGCGCTGCGGCGACAGCCGCGGCTGGCCACGGCGCTCGGCCGACGGCGCCAGCCACTGCTGCAGGGCGGCGACATCGCGCAGGCCCAGGTTCACGCCCTGCCCGGCCAGCGGATGCACCACATGCGCGGCATCACCCAATGCCAGCACGCGGCCGGCCACGTAGTGACGGGCCAGTTGGCGACGCAGCGGGAAGGCCGCACGCGGTGACGCCAGTCGCAGCTCACCCAGCCGTGCCGCGAAGGCGCGGGTCAGTTCCCGGTTGAAGGCGTCCTCGTCCAAGGCCAGCACACGTGCCGCCTCGTCCTCGGGCAGGGTCCAGACGATCGAGCTGCGGCGCTCGGCCACCGGCAGCAGCGCCAGCGGCCCGCCCGGCAGGAAACGCTGCCAGGCGGTGGCCTGGTTGGGAAGATCGCTGTCCACGTAGGCCACCACGCCACGCTGGTGGTAGTCATGCTTTTCAACCTCGATCCCGGCCAGTTGGCGCAGGGTCGATTCGGCGCCGTCGGCGGCCACCGCCAACGCCGCTTCCAGGCGACGCCCGTCATCCAGGCGCAGGCGCACGCCCTCCTCGTCCTGCTCCAGCGCGTCCACCCGTGCCGGGCAGTGCAGCTGCACGCCCGCCGCCGGCAACGCCGCCCACAGGCGATCCTGCAGCAGGCCGTTCTCGACGATGTAGCCCAGTTCACGACGGCCGAAGCGATCGGCATCGAACAGCAGATCTTCGCCACCGGCCGCATCCCACACCTGCATGCGCCGGTAGGGCCAGGCACGGGCCTGCGCGATCGCCGGCCACACACCGAGGCGGTTCAGCAGCTGAACGTTGTCGGCAGCGAAGGCGAACACGCGCAGGTCAGGCTGTGCGGCCTGCCACGGCGCGGGCTCACGACCTTCCACCAGCGCAACCGACAGGCCGGCATCGGCCAGCGCCAGCGCGCACGCGGCACCGACCACGCCACCACCGACGATGGCCACATCAAGGCGCATGCGCCGGCTCATGCGGCTTCTCCGCGGCACAGGCGCGGCACTTCGCCGCGGAAGCCCATCGCGCCACCGACCAGCATCGACTGCACCGAGGCGCGTTGCGCGGCCACCAGGCCGAGGCTGCGCAGCGGCCGCATCAGCGGTGCCGGATTGCTGGTCAGCCGTGCCAGGCCACCCGAGAACGCCACCGTCTGCCGTCGGTCTTCTTGGCGGCGCGCAACATAGGCCTGCAGCAGCACATCGCTGCCGGCATCCTCGTGCGCATCCTCCAGCAGTTCGGCCAGGGTCAGCGCATCGCGCAGGCCCAGGTTGAAGCCCTGCGCACCCAGCGGATGGATGGTCTGCGCGGCATTGCCCAGCAGCACCGTGCGTTCACCGGCCAATGCGCGCGCCAGCACCTGGATGAGAGGGTAAGCGCTGCGCGGGCCGGATTCGAGCAGCCGACCGGCACGCCAGCCGATCGCATCCTGCAGGCGCTGCAGCCAGGCCGCATCGTCCAGCGCCATCACCGCATCGGCCTGATCGCGGGCCACGCCATGCACGGTGCCGAAGTGGCGGTCACCGCGCGGCAGCAGGGCGGTCGGGCCGGTATCGGTGAAGCGCTCCCAGGCCGTGCCATCCGGCGCGCGCTGGCTGCGCACGCGGGCCACGAACAGGGTCTGCTGGAAATCATGCCGGTCGACCTCGATGCCCAGCGCGCCACGCACACCGCTGGTCGTGCCATCGGCACCGACCACCAGCCGTGCCAGCAGTACGCGCTCGCCGGTCTCGTCGGCCACCCGCACCTGGCGGTAGCCGTCGACCACCTCGCCCAGGCCCAGGAACCGCATCGGCCGGTAGCGCCGCAGCTGCGGCAGCTCCTGCAGGCGCGCTTCCAGCGCCTGGCCGAAGTCACGCGCGACAACCACCTGGCCGAACCACGGCCGGTCGTAGTCGGAAGCCTCCAGCTGCACGCGGCCGAAATCGCCGGCGCGGCTGACATGGATGCGGCGGATCGGGCCCGGCGCCATCGCCAGCTTCTGCATGACCCCCAACGCGGTCAGCGCGTTGACGGTCGCCGCGGCGAAACTGAGGTTGCGCTGGTCGAACACCGCCGGCAGCTCGCCGGCCGGGCTGGCTTCGAGCAGGCCCACGTCGCGGCCCAACCGGTCCAGGGCAATGGCCAGGCTGGCACCGACCAGGCCGCCACCGACGATCAGCACGTCATGTCGTTCACTCATGGTGTTCATGATACGCGCTCGCCCCGCCCGAACACCCAACAGCCCCCGACCTGCGCCAACCGGCGCGGCGGGCTAGAATGAAACCTGAATCCGCTCCGGGCCCGCTGCCATGTCCGCCACCGCCAACCGTGCCTTCGTCCTGTCCGTACTCGTGCTGTTGCTGGCGGCGACCCGGGTCAACCACTTCGCGGCGATCCCGGATGCCTCCTGGGCGGTGTTCTTCATCGGCGGCTTCTACCTGGCTGGCTGGACCCGCTGGGCGTTCCCGCTGCTGATGGTGTTCGCGGTGCTGGTGGACTGGATCGTGATCCGCAGCAGCGGCCTGGATTTCTGGCAGCACTACTGCGTGTCGCCGGGCTACTGGCTGCTGCTGCCGGCGTATTTCTCGCTGTGGGCCGGCGGCATGCTGCTGGGCCGCAACTACCAGGGGGCACGCTGGCCGGTACTGGCCAAGGGCGCGCTGCTGCTGGTGGCCTCGGTGGCGGTCTGTCACCTGCTCGCGCAGGGCGGCTTCTACTGGACCAGCCGCAACGTGGCCGAACCGACGCTGGCCGGCTGGGCACAGAACTACGCACAGTGGTTCGGGCCGTACCTGCGCACCACCGCCATCTACGTGGCGCTGGCCGCCGCCCTGCAGCTGGCCGTGGAGCAGGTACTGAAGCTCCAGCAGGCCCGCCGCGACATCCGGCACTGAGCCGCGCCATGGGTCATCGCCTCTCGCGCATCTATACCCGCACCGGCGACGACGGCAGTACCAGCCTTGGCGACGGCCAGCGCGTGGCCAAGGATGATGCCCGCGTGGCGTCCTACGGCACTGTCGACGAAGCCAATGCCGCACTCGGCCTGCTGCTGGCCACGGCGCTGCCCGACGACGTGCGCGCGCTGGTGGTGCATCTGCAGCACCAGCTGTTCGACCTGGGCGCCGAACTGTGCATCCCCGGCCACGCCGCGATCCACGCCGCCGATGTGTCGGCACTGGAACAGCAGCTGGATCACTACAACGCCAGCCTGCCGATGTTGAAGGAATTCATCCTGCCAGCCGGTGGCGAGGCCGCCGCACGCTGCCACCTGGCGCGCACCATCGTCCGCCGGGCCGAGCGCGAGACGGTCACCCTGGCCCGCCACGACGCCGTGCGCAGCGAGGCACTGCAGTACCTCAACCGGCTGTCGGACCTGTTGTTCGTGCTGGCCCGGGTGCTGGCCCGTGCCGATGGCCATGGCGAAGCGCTGTGGCAGCCACAGCAGCGCCAGCGCTGAGTCGGCACGATGCTGGTCTTCACCCATCCGTCCTGCCTGCTGCATGACCCCGGCCCTGGCCATCCGGAGTGCCCGCAACGCCTGCAGCATGTGCTCGATGCCCTGCACGCCGCCTTCCCCGGCCAGCTGGACTGGCGCGAGGCGCCGCCGGCCAAGTTCGGCGAACTGACCCGGGTCCACGACAGCGCCCTGCTCGACTTCGTGCTGCAGCCGCAGACCGCGCCGCTGCGACAGCTGGACATGGACACCTGGACCTCGCCCGGCTCGGCCAGTGCCGCCGTGCATGCCGCCGGCGCCGGCGTGGCGGCGGTAGATGCGGTGATGCTGGGCGAGGACCCGCTGGCGTTCTGCGCGGTGCGGCCACCGGGCCACCACGCCACCAGCAGCACTGCGATGGGCTTCTGCCTGCTCAACAACATCGCCA
The DNA here is from genome assembly GCF_059368875.1 of Stenotrophomonas sp. YJH_SMC_82. Taxonomy (NCBI): domain Bacteria; kingdom Pseudomonadati; phylum Pseudomonadota; class Gammaproteobacteria; order Lysobacterales; family Lysobacteraceae; genus Stenotrophomonas; species Stenotrophomonas sp. YJH_SMC_82. The sequence continues at coordinate 415,106 of NZ_JCAFSE010000004.1, read as the reverse complement.
TCGCCGCCGCCTACGCCCGTGACCGTCATGGCCTGGAGCGGATCGCGGTGGTCGATTTCGATGTCCACCATGGCAACGGCACCCAGGACATCTTCCAGCACGACGCCCGGGTCTCGTACTACAGCACCCACCAGGCCGGGCTGTTCCCCAACTCCGGCCTGCGCCGCGACCGCGGTGCCGGCAACCTGATGAACATCCTGCTGCCCCCCGGCAGCGGCGGTTTCCGCTTCCGCAATGTGTGGGCCGACGAGATGCTGCCGGCCATCGACGACTTCCGGCCGCAGCTGCTGCTGATTTCGGCCGGCTTCGATGCCCACCTGCGCGATCCGCAGGCCGACCTGATGCTGGAAACCGACGATTTCGCCTGGATCACCCGCGAACTGCATGCGCTGGCGCGCCGCCATGCGGCCGGCCGGGTGGTCTCGATGCTGGAAGGCGGCTATGACCTGCAGGCCCTTGCCGAGTGCAGCGTGGCCCATGTCCGGGCCCTGCTGTCCCCCCCACCGGGGAGCGTCTCCGGATGAACCCGAACCGGCAGGATCCGACGCCCTTCATTGCCCCTATGCAAGGGATGGGGCAAGCTACCGTCCGTTTTCGCCCGAATCCGAACCGCGTGCGCCGAGCCCTCCGCCTGCTTCCCCTGCCTCTGAGCATCGCCATCTGCCTGCCGGCAATGGCCGATGAAAAGCCGCTCAACTGGGGCCTGTGCCCGGCTACCGACGTGATTCCCGCGTTCACCGATGCCCCTGTCCCGGTCCCGGTCCCGGGGCAGGACAAGGCCGCCGCCAGCGCCGCGCGCGAGCAGCAGCCGACCGACATCGAGGGTGACCAGCTGCTGGGCACCACAACCGTGCCGCAGTACGAAGGCAACGTGGCCCTGCGCCGTGGCGACCAGTTCGTCGGCACCGACAAGCTCAGCTTCGATACCGAGACCGGCAACTACATCGCCGACGGCAATGTCCGCTACCAGGACTCCTCGATCCGCATGGTCGCCAAGCGCGCCGAGGGCAACCAGGAAAGCGACACCCACAAGATCACCGACATCAAGTACCAGCTGGTGTCGCGCCGCGGCAACGGCGATGCCGAATCGGTCGACCTGCAGGGCGCGGTCGGCCAGATGCACCGCTCCACCTACACCACCTGCGACCCGTCGCAGCCGGTGTGGAAGCTGTCGGCGCCGCAGATCGAAGTGGACAACGACGAAGGCTTCGGTACCGCCCGCAACGCCGTGCTTCGCATCGGCAAGGTGCCGGTGCTGTGGGCGCCGTACTTCAAGTTCCCGATCGACGACCGCCGCAAGACCGGCCTGCTGTTCCCGCAGCTGGGCATGTCCGGCCGCAACGGTTTCGATTACGCACAGCCGATCTACTTCAACCTGGCGCCGAACTACGACGACACGTTGACCCCGCGCTACATGAGCCGGCGCGGCCTGATGCTCGACAACGAATTCCGCTACCTCTACAACGGCGGCCGCGGCGAACTGCTGACCGCGTTCATGCCCAACGACAAACTGCGCGACCGCGACCGCGGCCGGGTGATGTTCGGCGGCTACCACAACCTCGACGACCACTGGCAGGCCCGCGCCAACCTGGCCTGGGTCAGCGACGAACGCTATGTGGAAGACTTCGCCAACCGCCTGGTGGGGGTCACCGCGTCGAACCTGCAGAGCACCATCGGCCTGTACGGCACTGGCAGGAACTGGACGGCCGGCATCATGGCCGACCGCTGGCAGCTGACCGACTACACCCTCAACGAGGGTGCGCTGGCCTACAACCGCCAGCCGCGCCTGTATTTCAACTGGGACAAGCCGGTCCTGCCGTGGCTGGAAACCGGCATCTACGCCGAAGCCGTGCGTTTCACCCACGACGACATCAACTTCAAGTACGGCGCTGATGCGGGACCGGACCTGCAGTACACCCGCAACGGCAGCCGTCAGACCGACGGCATCGGTGTCAGCGGCGGCTCGCGGCTGGATGTCAAACCCTACGTGTCGTTCCCGATCAGCGGCGCGGCCTGGTATGTCACGCCGACCCTGGCCTACCGCTATACCGGTTACCAGCTGGACCGTGGCCTGGTTGATGGCGTGAACGGCATCCGCGGCCAGATCCTGCGTTCGCAGGGCATCGACCCGAACACCGCCACACCGGAACAGCTGCGCGGCAACACCTCGCCCAGCCGCAGCCTGCCGATCGGCAGCATCGACGCCGGCCTGTTCTTCGATCGCGAGACCCGCATCGGTGGCAAGTCCTTCCTGCAGACCCTGGAACCGCGCCTGTTCTACCTGCGCACGCCCTACCGCGATCAGGACGAGCTGCCGATCTTCGACACCCGCGACTTCACCTTCAGCTGGGGCCAGCTGTTCCGCGATTCTCGCTATACCGGCGCCGATCGCCAGAACGACGCCAACCAGCTGACCATGGCGCTGAGCACCCGCTTCATCGACCAGACCACCGGCAAGGAACGCTTCTCGGCCTCCATCGGCCAGATCCAGTACTTCGACGAATCGCGGGTGACCGTCACCCCGGGTGGCGCGCCGGTGGAGAAGGGCAAGTCGGCGTGGATCGCTGACGGCAACTACATGATCAACGACCGCTGGACCCTGGGTGCCACCTACCAGTGGGACCCCAAGTACAAGCGCGAGGATCTGGCCAGCGTCCGCGCCCGCTACCTGATGCCCAACGATGGCGTGATCAACCTCAGCTACCGTTACCGCATCAACTCCGGCGCCCCGGCCACCGCCAACAAGCATGACCGCACGCTGCTGGAACAGGCCGACCTGTCGTTCCTGTACCCGCTGAATGCGCGCTGGAGCCTGGTCGGCCGCTACTACTACTCGCTGCAGGACAAGGAACCGCTGGAGATCATCGCCGGCGTCCAGTGGGACAGCTGCTGCCTGGCCGTGCGTGCGGTCGCCCGCCGCTACGTCCGCAACCGCGAAGGCGAGATGAACAACGCCATCCAGCTGGAGTTCGTGCTCAAGGGCCTGAGCTCCCTGGGCCAGGACACGGACCGTACCCTGCGCCGTGCTATCCTCGGCTACAACCGCGACGACCTCTATCTCGTGCCGCCGAGCAACACCGGGGCGACCCGGGATGACTACGATCCGAACCTGATCCCATGACCAAGCGCTTCCCCGTTCTTCTCGCCTCGCTGCTGGCGGTGTCCAGCGTGTCCGCCCCCCTGCAGGTGCTTGCCCAGGAGGCGCAGCCGCTTGACCGCATCGCCGCCGTCGTCGATGAGGACGTGATCCTGCAGAGCGAGCTCCAGCGTGCGATCGCCAACATCAAGGCGCAGTACGCCGGCCGCGAAAACCAGCTGCCGCCGGAAGACGTGCTCAGCCGCCAGGTGCTCGAGCGCCTGGTGCTGGTCAAGCTGCAGGTGGCCCGCGCCCAGGGCAGCGGCATCCGGGTCAGCGACCAGGAGCTGAACCAGGCGATGAACTCCATCGCCCAGCAGAACGGTTCGAACCTGGACGCCCTGCGCCAGCGCCTGGCCCATGACGGCATCGACTTCAACGATTTCCGCGCCTCGGTGCGTGACGAGATCACCGTGCAGCGCCTGCGCCAGAGCTTCGCGCAGAGCCGCATCAGCGTCAGCGAGGGTGAAGTCGACGCCGCGCTGAAGCAGCAGGCCACGGTGGGCAACCAGTACCACCTGGCGCACATCCTGATCGCCCTGCCCGACGGTGCCAACGCCGACCAGATCGCCACCGGCCAGAAGAAGGCCGATGGTGTGAAGACCCTGCTGGACAAGGGCGAGCTGGACTTCAACGCTGCAGCCGTGCGCTATTCGGACAGCCCGAATGCACTGGAAGGCGGTGACCTGGGCTGGCGCAGCCTGGATGAAATCCCGCAGGCCTTTGCCCAGATGATGGAAAAGATGAAGCCCGGCGAAGTGGTCGGCCCGATCCGTGGCCCGAGCGGCTTCCAGCTGCTGAAGCTGGTGGAAGTGCGTGACGCCAGCTCCGCCGCCGCCGGTGAGCATACGGTCACCGAATTCCACGGCCGCCATATCCTGGTGCGCGTGGACGACCACCAGACCGACGCCGCCGCCAAGGCCAAGATCGACACCCTGCGTGCCCGCATCGCCGGTGGTGCCGAGTTCCAGACCGTTGCCAAGGAGTCCTCCGAGGACAACAACAGCAAGGGCCAGGGCGGTGACCTGGGCTGGTTCCCGGCCGACGCGTTCGGTCCGGCCTTCGGCCAGCAGGTGGAAGGCCTCCAGGACGGTGGCGTCAGCCAGCCGTTCCGTACCGATGCCGGTTGGCACATCGTGCAGCGCGTGGCGACCCGCCAGACCGACGTGACCACCGACAACCAGCGTGCCCAGGTCCGCGAGACCATCGGCCGCCGCAAGCTGGAAGACGAGTACAACCGCTTCCTGCAGGAACTGCGTGGCGAAGCCTACGTCAGCTTCCGCAGCGGCGACCGCGCGGAAAACACCGCCACCCCGCCGCAGTCCTGACCGATGCGCCCCGAGCTCGCTCTGGTACCGGGCGAGCCCGCCGGGATCGGCCCGGAGCTATGTGTCCGCCTCGTCCAGCAGCCGCGTGAAGATTGCCGGCTGCTGGCCTTCGCCGATCCGGACACCCTGCACGCGGCCGCGGCCGCGCTGAACCTGCCCCTGCAGCTGCTGCCCGAGGACGCCGAAGCACGCGCCCCCGGCGATCTGCGCCTGCGCGCTGTCCGCAACGCTGCGCCCAGCCGCTTCGGCCAGGCCGATCCGGCCAATGCCGGCGCGGTCATCGGCGCGCTGCTCGGCGCCGGCCAGGCCTGCCTGTCCGGCGAACTGCACGGTGTTGTGACCGGCCCGGTGCACAAGGCGGTCATCAATGAAGGCGGCATCGCCTACAGCGGCACCACTGAACTGCTGGCCGACCAGGCCGGGGTAAAGGTGGTGATGATGCTGGCCAACCACATCGTGCGCGTGGCCCTGGCCACCACCCACCTGCCGCTGCGCGAGGTGGCCGATGCGATCACCGCGCCCGGCCTGGAGCACACGCTGCGCACGGTGCACGCCGCACTGCGCCGTGAGTTCGGCCTGCCTGCGCCGCGCATCGCCGTGCTCGGCCTGAACCCGCACGCCGGCGAAGATGGCCACCTGGGCCGCGAAGAACTGGATCTGGTCATCCCGCTGCTGCAGCGCCTGCGCGCGGAGGGCATGGACCTGGTCGGGCCGCTGCCGGCCGATACCGCCTTCCTGCCCGCCAAGCTGGCCGGCTTCGACACCGTGCTGGCGATGTACCACGACCAGGGCCTGCCGGTACTGAAATATTCCGGCTTCGAACAGGCGGTGAACCTGACCCTGGGCCTGCCCTATCCGCGCGTGGCGGTGGACCATGGCACCGCGCTGGAGCTGGCCGGCCGCGGCATCGCCGATCCCTCCAGCCTGCAGGCGGCAACGACGCTGTGTGCGCAGCTTGCGCGGCAACGTACACTGGGCGCATGAATTCCCCGCATTCCCCCTCCGGCCCGGTGTTCACCGCACCGGCCAAGAAGCAGCTTGGCCAGCATTTCCTGGCCGACCGCCACTACATCGACAAGATCGTGATGGCGGTCAACCCGAAAGACGGCGACCGCCTGGTCGAGATCGGCCCTGGCCAGGGCGCGATCACCCTGCCGCTGCTGCGCGTGCACCCCACGCTGACGGTGATCGAGTTCGACCGCGACCTGATCGCGCCGCTGACCGCCGCCGCCGAGCCGCTGGGCGAGCTGACCATCGTTCATCGCGACGTGCTGCGCGTGGACTTCACCGAACTGGCCGCCGGCCAGCCGATCCGCCTGGTCGGCAACCTGCCCTACAACATCTCCTCGCCGATCCTGTTCCATGCGCTGGAGCATGCCGCGGTCATCCGCGACATGCACTTCATGCTGCAGAAGGAAGTGGTCGACCGCATGGCAGCCGGCCCCGGCAGCAAGGTGTATGGCCGCCTCAGCGTGATGCTGCAGGCCTACTGCCAGGTGACCTCGCTGTTCGTGGTGCCGCCGGGCGCGTTCCGGCCGCCGCCGAAGGTCGATTCGGCCGTGGTGCGTCTGGTGCCGCGTGACCCGGCCGCGATCAACATCAACGACCACAAGCGCTTCGCCGAGGTGGTCAAGGCCGCCTTCGGGCAGCGCCGCAAGACCCTGCGCAATGCCCTGAACAACGTGGTGTCCGCCGAGCAGTTCATCGCCGCCGGCGTGCGTCCCGATGCCCGCGCCGAACAGCTGGACGTGGCCGAATTCATCGCTTTGGCCAATGCCTCCTGATTACACTGCCGGTATGGAAGACGCTGACGTTTATGCCATCTCCGTCGAAGTCGCGCCGCGCTTCCTCGACGATCAATCCGCGCCGGAAGACGGTCGCTTTGCGTTCGCCTACACGATCCGCATCCACAACCAGGGGCGGGTCGCGGCACGCCTGGTCGCGCGCCACTGGCGCATCACCGATGCCAATGGTCGTGTCGAGCATGTCGATGGCGACGGGGTGATCGGCGAGCAGCCGCGGCTGCGCCCCGGTGAAGACTTCCGTTACACGTCCGGTGTCATGCTGGGGACCGATCACGGGACCATGCAGGGGCACTACGACATGGTCGCCGACGATGGCACCGAATTTGCCGCGCCGGTCGCACCCTTCGTGCTGGCCGTGCCGCGTACCCTGCACTGACACGGAGGCCGAACGATGAGTGTGTGGGCGATCGGCGACCTGCAGGGCTGCTATGACGTCACCCAGCGATTGCTGGAGAAGATTCGCTTCGACCCGGCGCAGGACACCCTGTGGTTCTGCGGCGACCTGGTCAACCGCGGCGGGCAGTCGCTGGAAACGCTGCGGCTGGTGCACTCGCTGCGCGAGCACAGCGTGGTGGTGCTGGGCAACCATGATCTTTCGCTGCTGGCCGTCGGTTCGCGTACCGAAGAGGAACAGCGCAAGGTCAACCCGGACCTGCTGCGCATCGTGCAGGCCGAGGACCGCGACGAACTGCTGGACTGGCTGCGCCTGCAGAAGCTGGTGCACGTGGACCGCGAGCTGGGCTGGATGATGGTGCACGCCGGCCTGGCGCCGAAGTGGACCACGCAGATGGCCGAGAAGCATGCCGCCGAGGTCGAGGTGCAACTGCATGGCGCCGGCTACCGCAAGCTGTTCCGCAACATGTACGGCGACAAGCCGAGCTGGGCCCCGAACCTGTCCGGTTACGACCGCTCGCGCGCGATCATCAACGTGCTCACCCGCATGCGCTACTGCACCCCGCGGGGGCGCATCGGCATCGAGGACAAGGGCACGCCGGGCACGCAGGAACAGGGGCTGTATCCCTGGTTCGAAGTGCCCGGCCGGGTCGAGCGCGACCTCAAGGTCGTCTGCGGCCACTGGTCGGCGCTGGGCCTGACCATCACCCAGGGCGTGCACGCCATCGACACTGGCGCGGTCTGGGGCGGCAAGCTGACCGCGCTCCAGCTTGATACCGACGAGCTGCGCGTAGTGCAGGTTCCGGGCCGCGACGTACCGGCACCCGTGCCCAACGCCCGCCCGCCGGCGCGACCGGCGCACGAGCGCCCCGGCGCTGCGACGCAGGGCAAGGAACAGGGCGGCAACGCCGCTGCCACCCCGGGCAACCGTGGCCCACGCCGCCGTCGCCGTCGTGGTGGCGGAGGGGGCGGCGCGGGTGGCGGCACCCACAACAGTCCCCCGCCGCAGGCGTGACGCGGCGCGGCTGGGCACCAGGGACGGTGCTGCTGACGCTGGCCCTGGCCAGCGGCTGCCAGCCCGGCTCGCCGCCTGCTACCACGGCTGCGGATGGTGCCGCACATGCGCCGACGCAGCCGCAGGCCCCTTCGCCGCCACTGGTGGCCGCAGCCCGCGCGCAGGTCGGCGTCACCACCCGTTACGATCCTGCTTACCAGGTACTGGCCTATCCTGGCGGCGACGTGCCACTGGATCGCGGCGTGTGCACGGACGTGGTGGTGCGCGCCCTGCGCGATCTGGGCCTGGACCTGCAGGCACGCGTGCATGAGGACATGCGCGGCAGTTTCAGTGCCTATCCGGCGATCTGGGGCCTGTCACGGCCGGACCGCAACATCGATCATCGTCGTGTACCGAACCTGATGCGCTGGTTCGAGCGCCAGGGCTGGCAGCAACCGGTCACGGCCCTCGCCACCGACTACGCGGCCGGCGACATCGTTGCCTGGAAGCTCAATGGCAACGGCCTGCTGCACGTGGGCATCGTTTCTGACCGGTGCCTGGCCAATGGCACACCGCTGGTGCTGCACAACATCGCGCGCGGCACGCGCGAAGAGAACCTGCTGTTCCAGCACGCGATCATCGGGCATTACCGGATGCCGTAGCGACAGTCCCGGTAGAGTCGACTGTTAGTCGACTATCGCGCGCAGCGCGGGTTTTTCGGGTGACCGCCGAGAGCAGTCGACCAACAGTCGACTCTACCCCGTCGGTGTTTTCGTTGGTATTTCCGCGATCAGCGGCGCACGTAGTGCACGAAGCGGAACGCGTAGGCGTGCCGTTCGTCGGCCGGGTGCGGCTCGCTGCTCACTTCCTGCCAGTCCTGCACGTCCACTTCGGGGAAATGGGTATCGGCGGGGACTTCGGCATCGACCCAGGTCAGGTACAGGTCACTGGCCTGGTCCAGCAACTGGTGGAAGATCTCGCCGCCGCCGATGATGCACAGCTCGCTGGCGCCCTCGCCTTCGGCAATCGCCTTCGCCTCGTCCAGCGACGCCACCGCACGCATGCCCTCGAACGGCACCTGGCCGCTGCGGGTCAGCACCAGGTTGGTCCGCCCCGGCAGCACGCGGCCGATGGACTCGGCCGTCTTGCGCCCCATCAGGATCGGCTTGCCCAGGGTGAGCGCCTTGAAGTGCTTGAAGTCATCCGGCAGGTGCCAGGGCATGGCATTGCCCTGGCCGATGCCACGGTTGCGGTCCAGCGCCACGATCATCGACAGCTTCAGGGCACTCATACCGCCACCGGCGCCTTGATCGCCGGGTGCGGATCGTAGCCGTCGATGCGGATGTCGTCGAACTGGAAGCCGAACAGGTCGGTCACCTCAGGGTTCAACCACAGCTTCGGCAGCGCGCGCGGCGCGCGCGACAGCTGCTCGCGGGCCTGCTCGAAGTGGTTCGAGTACAGGTGCGCGTCACCCAGCGTGTGCACGAAGTCGCCCACGCCCAGGCCGGTGGCCTGCGCCACCATGTGGGTCAGCAGCGCGTAGCTGGCGATGTTGAACGGAACGCCAAGGAAGATGTCACCGCTGCGCTGGTACAGCTGGCAGCTGAGCTTGCCGTCCACCACGTAGAACTGGAACAGGTTATGGCATGGCATCAACGCCATCTGCGAAAGCTCGCCCACATTCCAGGCACTGACCACCAGCCGGCGCGAATCGGGGTTGCGCATGATCTCGTCCACAAGCCACTGCATCTGGTCGATCTGGCGGCCGTCGGCGGTGGCCCAGCTGCGCCACTGCTTGCCGTAGACCGGGCCGAGGTCGCCGTTCTCGTCGGCCCACTCGTCCCAGATGCGCACCTGGTTGTCCTTCAGGTAGCCGATGTTGGTGTCGCCCTTCAGGAACCACAGCAGCTCGTGGATGATCGAGCGCAGGTGCAGTTTCTTGGTGGTGACCAGCGGAAAGCCTTCGGTGAGGTCGAAGCGCATCTGCCAGCCGAACACGCTGCGGGTGCCGGTACCGGTGCGATCACTCTTCTCGGCGCCATGCTCGAGCACGTGCGCCAGCAGGTCCAGGTAGGGCTTCATGGCTTGCCCTCGGCAGCCACCGGCAACTGCGGCTGCAGCACCGGCGCGCGGCGCGACATCACCAGCAGCACCAGGCCGAAGGCGATCAGCGGCAGGCTGAGGATCTGGCCACGGGTCAGCCAGTCGAAGGCCACGTAGACGCCGTTGTCCGGCATGCGCACGAACTCCACCGCGAAGCGGAACAGGCCGTACATCAACGCGAACAGGCCACCCACCAGGTAGCGGTGGCGCGGCTTGGCCGACACCGCCCACAGCACCACGAACATCACCAGGCCTTCCAGGAACGCTTCATACAGCTGCGACGGATGGCGGGCGTACGGGTTCAATGCGCCGGTGGCGAACTGCGCCTGCAGCGTCGCGTGGTCGAGCTGGTTCAGCGGGGCCGGCAGGCCGGACGGGAACACCACGCCCCAGGTCCCGTCGGTGTACTTGCCCCACAGCTCGGCGCCGATGAAGTTGCCGATGCGCCCGAAGCCCAGGCCCAGTGGCACCAGCGGCGCCATGAAATCCATGGTGTCGAAAAAATGCAGCTTGTGCTTGCGCGACCACCACCAGCAGGCGCCCAGCACACCCAGCAGGCCACCGTGGAAGCTCATGCCGCCGTCCCACACCTTGAACAGCAGCAGCGGGTTGTGCAGGAAATCGCCCAGCGCGTAGAACAGCATGTAGCCGATGCGCCCGCCCAGCACCACGCCGAGCATGGCGTAGAACAGCAGGTCGGAGAAGCCGTTGGCATCGACGCCCGGCAGGCGCCCCGCGGCAATGCGCGTGCGGCCCAGCAGCCACGCTGCGGTGAAGCCGAGCAGGTACATGATGCCGTACCAGTGCACCTTGATCGGCCCCAGCGAAAGGGCGATGGGGTCGATGTCGTGGAAATAGATCATGGAAAACGCCTGGCGGGAGTACGGGTATTTTAGCGTCCCTGCCCCGCCCGGGGCCGGGGCCGGCACGGGCGGAGGACCACGCCGCAGATCAGGGTTCAGTCCAGGATCTGCGGCGCGTCAGGCAACGCGTCATGCTCGGACCGCGTGGCGGCCGGAAAGTGCCCTTCGATCAGGCTGGAGACCTCGTCGATGGCATCCTGCAATGCCTCGACCGGATGGGCCCCGCGCAGGCCCTCGCGCAGGTGGGTGCAGACCCGCTGCCACTGCGCCGGGCTGACCCGGCCGTGCAGGCCACGGTCGGCAACGATCTCGATCGCGTGATCGGCCAGCAGCAGGTAGATCAGTACGCCGTTGTTGTGGGCGGTATCCCAGGTTCGCAGGCGCGCAAAGGCATGCTCGGCGGCCTGGCGCGGGGTCACCCTGTGCCACAGCGCCCCCAGCGGCAGGTCCGCTTCCACCGCGAACATCACCTGCCCGCCGTGGCGCTGCTCACCGGCCGCGATGGCCTCGGTGATCGCCTGCAATGTGGCCGGCGGGAAGGCACGCCGCACCGAGGGCGAGAATACATGGCGGAACAGACGTTGGATCATCACCAGCCTCCCGAAGCGCCACCGCCACCGGAACGGCCGCCGCCACCGCCCCAGCCACCACCACCACCGAATCCACCGCCCCCGCCGAAACCGCCTCCGCCACCCCAGCTGCCACCGCCCCAACCGCCACCGCCGGCAAAGCGACCCGGGTGGCCGGACAGCATCGCCACGATCAGGCCGACCACGCCGGCCAGGCCACTGGCCAGCAGCGTGGAGGTGAACAAAAATGCTGCCAGCGCCGCACCCGCGCCGCCGAGCAGGCCGCGCAGCGGACGCGGCACGCGCGAGAACACGCCGCGCAGGATGCTGCCGGCGAACACGCCGATGAACAGCGCCAGGAACCAGGTATCGCCACCACCACCGGGCTCGCGCCCGCGATGACCGCTGACCGGTGCCGGCAGCGGTTCGCCGTCGATCAGCTTGACCAGCACCGCCGTGGCATCGGCGATGCCGCCGGCATAGTCGCCGCTGCGGAAGCGCGGGACCAGGTATTCCTGGATCACCCGGTTGGCGATGGCATCGGGAATGGCGCCTTCAAGGCCGTAGCCCGGCTCGATGCGCACGCGCCGGTCATCCTTGGCCACCACCAGCAGCACGCCGTCATCCACGCCCTTGCGGCCGATCTGCCATTGGTCGAAGACCCGCGTGGTGTATTGCGCGATGTCCTCCGGCTGGGTGGTGGGCACCACCAGCACCTGCAGCTGGCTGCCCTTGCGCTGCTGCAGCTCGATCGCCTGCTGCACCAGCGCCTGCTTCTGCGTGGCGTCCAGCGTGCCGGTGGTATCGACCACCGGCAAGTCCAGCGCAGGAATCGGCGCCAGCGGCTGTGCCTGCGCTGCCAACGGCAGCCACAGCAGCAGGGCCAGCAGCGCAGTGGCCAGGCGCATCGGTCAATGGCCCGGCTGCGGCGCCGGCTGCTGCTGCGGCGCGTTGCCGAAATCGACCGCTGGCGCGTTGGAAATCTGCGCTTCGTTGTCCACCGTGAAGTTCGGCTTGGTCTTGTAGCCGAAGATCTTGGCGGTGATCACCTGGGGGAACGAACGGATGTAGGTGTTGTAGTCCTGCACCTGCTGGATGTAGCGGCCGCGCGCAACCGTGATGCGGTTTTCGGTGCCTTCCAGCTGGGCCTGCAGGTCGCGGAAGTTCTGGTCGGACTTCAGCACCGGGTAGTTCTCGGTGACCACCAGCAGCCGCGACAGTGCGCTGCCGAGTTCACCCTGGGCCTGCTGGAACTGCTTGAGCGAGGCTTCGTCGTCGGCGTTGACGTTGATCTGGCCGACGCGCGAACGGGCGTTGGTGACTTCGGTCAGCACGCGCTCTTCCTGGCTGGCAAAACCCTTCACCGTCTGCACCAGGTTGGGCACCAGATCGGCGCGGCGCTTGTACTGGTTGAGCACTTCGGACCAGCTGGCCTTGACCGCCTCATCCTTCTGCTGGATGGCGTTGTAGCCGCAGCCGGAGAGCAGGGAGGCCAGCAGCATCAGGGGCAGGACACGGGTGAACAGGCGCATGGCGGAGGTTCCGGGTGGACTGGGCACCGAGCATGCCACGGTTCGGGTGAAAGACCGGCCATCGGGCACCGCCCCCTCCGCAGTGCTGTGTTTGCTGGATATCGGGGTTGGCCGGGAGGGTGGGTTGGCTGGGGGACGCCGTGAATACGTCCATGTAGGCTCGGTCGCGCCATCCATGGCGCTCACGCCCCCAGCCAACCCACCCTCCCGGCCACGGACAATTTCCTGCACACCGCGGGAAGATCAAAAGAAAAATCAAAAGCAAAAGCCGGTTCTTCAGGCATTCGTGTCGACCAAGGTCGACAGCTACCAGAGCGGGGCGCCGTTGCGACAGATCGCGGGAATCTGTCGAAGGCGGGGTGGGTCCGGTTGAGGGGGCTTGAGCCGCATGGATGCGGCGACCGAGCTTACATGGACGTACTTGCAGCGTCCCCCTCAACCGGACCCACCCCGCCAACCCACGGAATGCAGGCTTTTGCCGTTGACGTTGACGTTGATTCGGCGGGTGCAGGGCTGCAAGCCCTGCCGGAATCCAACACCCCTCAGCAGGCCTCAGCCACCGCAGTGCGCGGACGCCCCAGCCACGCCAGCAGCAGACCCGATGCCGCCAGCAGGCCACCGGCCACCGGAATCGCGGCATAGCCCAGGCCCGAGCTGATCACCGCACCGCCCAGCGCCGCACCCACCGCATTGCCCAGGTTGAACGCACCGACGTTGATCGACGACGCCAGGCCCGGCGCCTCGCTGGCCGCCTGCATCACCCGAATCTGCAGCGGCGGTACGAGGGCGAAGGTCGCCGCGCCGAACAGCAGCACACCGAGGGCGGCGGTGGCGTGGCTCATGAAGGCCAGCGGCAGCACGAACATCAGCACCGCCAGGACGGCCAGCAGGATCCGTGTGGCGCCATCCAGCGACCAGTCGGCCATGCGCCCACCGATGCCGTTGCCGAGGGTGAAGCCGATGCCGATCAGCGCCAGCGAGATCGCGATGAAGGTATTGGAGGCGCCGGTCAATTCGGTCAGCACCGGTGCGACGTAGGTATAGAGGGTGAACATGGCACCGGCGCCGAGCACGGTGGTGGCCATCGCCAGCAGCACCGGCGGCTGCAGGATCGCCTTCAGCTCGCGGCGCACGTCCGGGCGCGGCCCCGGTGCAGATGCCGGCAGCGCGAAGCCCAGCGCGGTGATTGCGATCAGGCCCAGCGCCGCAGTACCGGCAAAGGACAGGCGCCAGCCCAGCTGCTGGCCGACCCAGGTCGCCAGCGGCACGCCGCCGATGTTGGCGATGGTCAGGCCCATGAACATGGTGGCCACGGCGGCAGCCTGCTTTTCCTTCGGCACCAGGCTGGCGGCGACCACCGCACCGATGCCGAAGAAGGCGCCGTGGTTGAGGCTGGTGACCAGGCGCGACAGCAGCAGCAGCCCGTAGTTCGGCGCCAGCGCGGACAGCAGGTTGCCGACCACGAAGATGGACATCAGCAGCATCAGCGCGGTGCGCTTGCCGAAACGGCCCATCAGCAGGGTCATCACCGGCGCGCCCAGCATCACGCCCACGGCGTAGGCGGTGATCAGCATGCCGGCGGTGGGGATGCCAACGCCCACGCCGTCGGCGATGACCGGCAACAGGCCCATCGGGGCAAATTCGGTGGTTCCAATGGCGAAGGCGCCAACGGCAAGCGCCAGCAAGGCGGCTCTGGAATTCATGGGGGGTTTCCTGGGGGGCGGGAATCGGGAGTGCGTAGCCTGCGCGCTTTGCTGCGCCGGATTAAGCCTCGGCCCGGGAAAACACTGTTGATCCTGATTCACAAGTGGAGGCCGGAACGCCGTCGCAAGTGCAAAAACCGCAGCGCCGTTCGTTGTAGAGCCGCGCCCCACAACGCAGAACCCCCGGCCAGGCCGGGGGTTCTGGGTGACACACGTGCCAATGGCGCGCTTACCAGTTGCCGGCGCCCGGCACGTTGTGTTCGCGGGCGCGGCGGCGCATCAGCAGGTTCAGCCACTCCACCAGCACCGAGAAGCCCATCGCGGCGTAGATGTAGGGCTTGGGCACGTGCACGTCCAGGCCGTCCAGGATCAGCACCGCACCGATCATCAGGATGAAGGCCAGGGCCAGCATCTTCACGGTCGGGTTGGCGTCGATGAAGCGGCCCAGCGGGTTGGCGGCCAGCAGCATCACCAGCACCGACAGCAGGATGGCCGCCACCATCACCGGGATGTGGTCGGCGATGCCGACGGCGGTGATCACCGAGTCAAGCGAGAACACGATGTCGATCACCGCGATCTGGGCGATCACGTAGCCGAACACGGCCGAGGCCTTGGTGGTGCTGGGGTCTTCGTCCTCGCCACCGCTGATCAGTTCCTTGATCTCCATGCAGCCCTTGATGATCAGGAACAGGCCACCAACGATCAGTACCAGGTCGCGGATGGAAATGCCCATGCCGGCCACGGTGAACAGGTTGGCCGCCATGTGCGCCAGGTAGGCCAGCGAGACCAGCAGGCCGATGCGGGTGATGCAGGCCACCGCGATGCCCAGCTTGCGTGCGAACGGACGACGCTCTTCCGGCAGCTTGCTGACCGCGATGGAAATGAACACCAGGTTGTCGATGCCGAGCACGAATTCCAGCGCGCTGAGCGTGAACAGGGTCACCCAGGCATTGGGGTCGGCGAGGAACTCAAAGGACATGGAAACTCTTCAAGGCAGTGGGGGAATGGGGTTTCAGCCGTAGCTGCCGGCCAGCGCGTGCGGAACCACGACCAGCGCCCAGCACAGCAGCACGTTCATCATCAGCACGAACACCGCTGCCGAGCCCATGTCCTTGGCGCGGCCAGCCAGCTCGTGGATCTCGCTGCCGTAGCGTTCGATCACCGCTTCGATGGCCGAGTTGGCAAGCTCCATCGCCAGCACCAGCAGCATCGAGCCGATCAGCAGCGCGCGTTCGACCGGGGTCTGGCCCAGCCAGATCGCGACCGGAGTCAGCATCACCAGCAGATATACCTCCAGCCGGAACGAGGACTCGTGCAGCCAGGCGGCGCGCAGGCCCTGCCAAGACCAGCGGGCGGCCTGGAAGATGCGGCGCGGGCCGCGGGGCATGTGGCCGAACTGATCAGCCACGGGTGGAACATCCAGCAACAGGGGCGCGGCGCAGCGACCGCTCAGACGCACGGCAGGAAATCATGGGTGCACAGGAATAGGCAGATGGCCGCCATTTTGCCACAAGGCCGCCAACCGCACCCCGCACCGGCCCGCTGAACGGCCTGCCAGGGGCAAGCACCGGGCTGGGCCGTGCTTCTATGATGGAGCTCCCCTTGCCTGCTGGAGCGCCTGATGTCCCGTCGCCGTACCTGCCTGCTGATGCTGGGCCTGCTGACTGCCGCACCGCTTGCCCAGGCCCTGAGCCCGGCCAGGCCGCCGCAGGTGCCCGAACAGGTCTCCAATGTGGCCTGGGCCGGCGACATGGCCCGCTTCGCCAGCGCCGACCAGGCCAACCCGCCGCCGCGTGGTGGCATCGAGTTCATCGGCAGCTCCTCGATCCGCTTCTGGGAGAGCCTGGCCACCGACTTCCCCGGCCAGCCGGTGTTCAACCGCGGCTTCGGCGGTTCGGAAGTGCGCGACAGCACCTGGTATGCCGGCCAGATCGTGGTGCCGTATGCGCCGTGCAAGGTGTTCTTCTACGCCGGTGACAACGACCTCAACAGCGGCCGCAGCGCCATGCAGGTGCGAGATGACGTGGTCGCCTTCGTGCAGCGCGTGCACCGCGACCTGCCGAAGACCAGGGTCGAGTACCTGTCGATCAAGCCGAGCCCGTCGCGTGCGCACCTGCTGCCGGCGATCAACGAAGCCAACGCGCTGATCAAGGCTGCGCTGGCCAGGCTGCCCAACACCGGCTTCACCGACATCTACACGCCGATGCTCGGCGCCGATGGACAGCCGGACGCGACGCTGTTCCGCGAGGACATGCTGCACATGACCCCGGCCGGCTATGCGATCTGGACCAAGGCGCTGGCGCCGAAGGTCAACTGCAACTGAGGCACTGTGGACGTCGGGCATGGCCCGGCGCTACCGCACCCCATCCACGCATGGCCTGGATCTACCGACATTTCAGCGGAATGGGGTCAGAGCCGGTTGCGCCGCAACGGGATCCGACCCCGGCAGGTCGCCGCGTTACCGGAAGACCACCGTGGCTTCGGTGCCCTTGCCCGGCTGGCTGGCCAGGCTGACCTTCCAGCCGAAGCGGTCGCACAGCCGGCGCACGATCGACAGGCCCAGGCCGGTGCCCTGCGGGCGGCTCGGCTCGGCGCGGTAGAAGGGTTCAAACGCGCGCGACAGCGCCTCGGCGGACATGCCGATGCCGGTGTCGCGCACCACCACCCGGTCATTGAGCACGTGCACGTCGATACGCCCTTCGTCGGTGTAGCTGCAGGCGTTGCGCACCAGGTTGCTGACCACCACCTGCAGCACCCGCGGCGGGGCGTGCAGGTGCACCGGGCCTTCGCTGTGCAGGTGCACTGACACCAGACGCGTACCCAGCAGTTCGTTGGCGTTGTCCACCTCGTAGCGGACGATGTCGTTGACGTCGAACAGCTCGATCTGGGGTTCGACGTCGGCCTCGCGGGCCAGGATCAGGAACGCGTCGATCACCGCTTCCATGTCACGGCCGGCGCGCTGGATGCGCTGCAGGCTGCGGCGCAGGCGCGGCTGCAGGGTTTCATCGCCCAGGGCCATGTCGCTGGCCACGCGGATGACGGTCAACGGCGTGCGCAGCTCGTGGCTCGCATCGCGGGTGAAATTGCGCTCGCGCGCCACGTGCGCGCTGACCCGGTTGGCCAGCGAATGCAGCGCGGCCGCCAGCTGCCGGGTCTCGCCCTGCATGTCCGCGGGCAGCTTGTTCGGTTCCAGGTCGGCCGCTTCCGGGTGACCCGGGTCCCAGCGCGAGACGCGCCGTGCCAGCCAGTTCACCGGCGACACCAGGCGCTTGGAGGCCCGGTAGGTGACCCAGCTGGCGCCATACACCGCCAACAGGGTCAGCAGCACCGGCACGATGCCGAACCAGAACGCCAGCATCTCCGCACGCGAACGCAGGAACACCAGGTACAGGCGGCCGGCCGGACGCACATCGACCAGTACCAGCTGGTCATCCTTGGGCAGCTCGTGGAAACCGGGTTCCAGGTTGCGCAGGTTGGCCGGCAACGACAGCGCCGACTGCCCGCTTTCCAGCAGGTAGCCGCGGATGTTCTGGGTGTTGGGCGGTGGCTGCACCGGCGAGGCCTCGTGCAGCGTCCAGTAATAGGCCGCTTCCTCGCGCAGGGCGGCGCCGACCAGGCTGTGCTTGATCACCAGCGAAACCAGCCAGGCACCGAGCAGGATGCCCAGGCTGGCCAGGACTGCCTGCAGGATGAAGGCGATACGGATCTTGCGCGGCAGGCCGTGCGGCATTGCGGGGTCCCGGTCAGAGCGCTGCGATTATAGGCAGCGCGCTGCGCCGTAGTCGTGCACGGAGGATGACCGGCGGCAGTGCCGGCCGGTCATCCGTGCCCGGTGCGGGGTCGTTGCCCGGCCGGGCCTGATGCTGCACCGGCCTGGCCCCGATCAGGCCATCGGCTGGGCGATATCGGCAATGCGGTAACCGGCGCTCTGCACGGTGTGCAGCAGCGGACGGTCGAACGGCTTGTCGATGATCTTGCGCAGGTTGTACAGATGGCTGCGCAGGGTGTCCGAATCCGGCAGGCCATTGCCCCAGATCTCGCGTTCGATCTCCTGGCGGGTGACCACGCGCGGCGATTCGCGCATCAGGATGGTCAGCAGGCGCAGGCCGATCGGCGACAGCTGCAGTTCGGTACCGGCACGGGTGGCCCGCATGCTGACCGGATCGAGCACCAGGTCGGCGACCTTCAGCACTTCCGAACCCACCTGGCGGCGTTCGCGGCGGATCAGCGCGCGCAGGCGGGCTTCCAGCTCCTGGATCGCGAACGGCTTGGTCAGGTAGTCATCGGCGCCGAAACCGAGGCCGGTGAGCTTGTCGTCCAGCGTGTCGCGTGCCGTGAGCATCAGCACCGGGGTGGACTTGCGCGCATCGTTGCGCAGGCGACGGCATACTTCGATGCCATCCAGGCGCGGCAACATGAGGTCGAGCACCACGACGTCATAGCTGTTCTCCGCCGCAAGGCGGTAGCCATCCAGGCCGTCCTGTGCATAGTCGACTTCGAAGCCGCGACCTTCCAGGTATTCCCCGATCATCTCGGAGATGTTGCGGTTGTCTTCGACCACCAGCACCAAGCCGGAGGTCTCCTTCGTCTGACGCATGTGATTCCCTCTAACTTCAGCTTTGTGAAACATGCCGGATCGACGGTGGACGCGATGTGAAGTTCCGTCAAGAGGGTTGTAAATCGTTCAGAGCAGGGGCCGCAGGAGTGGCCAGACGTTGTCCAGCACCCTCGATTGCGCCTGCGCCGTGGGGTGCAGGCCATCGGCCTGCATCATGCCCGGCTGCAGGGCCACGCCCTCCAGCAGGAACGGCAGCAGCGGCACCTTGTACTGCGTGGCCAGCGCCTTGTAGGCCGCCGCCAGGCGCTGGCGGTAAGCGGGCCCATAGTTGGGCGGCACGTCGATGCCCAGCAGCAGCACCCTGGCGCCGGCCTTCTGGCTGGCCTGTACCATCTTTTCCAGGTTGCCCTGCACCTGTGCCGGGGTCAGCCCGCGCAGCGCGTCGTTGCCGCCCAGCGCGATCACCACCACCGTCGGCTTTTCCTTCGCCAACAGGCCCGGCAGGCGGGTCAGCGCGCCGGCCGTGGTTTCCCCGCTCATGCTGGCATTGACGATGCGCGCCGGTGTTTTCGACTGTTGCCTGACCCGCTGCTGCAACAGGCTGACCCAGCCGGCGTCGGCAGGGATATTGTGGGCAGCACTGAGGCTGTCGCCGAGCACCAGCACCGTACCTGCCGGGTCTTTGGCTCCGGCCAGCCCGGGCAGCAGCAATCCCAGCAGCAGCACCATCATCGCGCCGGCTCGCCGGCTCCATCCCGTCTTGCGCATTGGAGTCTCCTCATCGACAGCCTGTCCCCCCGCAGCACGCCCGTCGCCATCGCCGTCGACCAGGTCGGCAAGTCCGTGCAGGGCCCGGAGGGTGAAGTCCACATACTGGACAACATCACCCTGACCGTCCATGAAGGCACCAGTGTGGCCATCGTCGGCGCTTCGGGGTCCGGCAAGACCACCCTGCTCGGCCTGCTGGCCGGACTGGACCTGCCCAGCCGCGGCCACGTCGCGCTGGCGGGCCAGAACCTGGGCGACCTGGATGAAGAAGCACGGGCCCAGCTGCGCGCGCGTGCGGTCGGCTTCGTGTTCCAGAGCTTCCACCTGCTGCCGGCGCTGACTGCCGCCGAGAATGTCGCGCTGCCGTTGGAACTGGCCGGACGCGAGGACCGGGCGCGGGTGGACGAGGTGCTGGCGCAGGTCGGCCTGGCCCATCGCGCCCGCCACTACCCGCGCCAGCTGTCCGGCGGCGAGCAGCAGCGCGTGGCGCTGGCACGTGCCTTCGTCACCCGCCCGCGCATCCTGTTCGCCGACGAACCGACCGGCTCGCTGGACCATGCCACCGGCCAGCACATCAGCGACCTGCTGTTCGAACTCAACGCCGGCAGCGGCACCACCCTGGTCCTGGTCACCCACGACCTGCGCCTGGCCCAGCGTTGCCAGTACATCCACCGCATCGATGACGGCCGCCTGCTGCCGGTCGAGCGTGGGGCACAGGCATGAACGTGCTGCGCCACGCGTGGCGCGCGCTGCGCCGCGAGGCGCTGGCCGGCGACCTGCTGACCGTGTTCGCCGCGCTGGTGCTGGGCGTGGCGGTGATGACTGCGGTGGGCACGCTGGTGAACCGGGTCAACCTGGCGCTGACCGGCAGCGCGGCGGAAATGCTCGGCGGCGACCTCGGCATCGCCGGGCGCGATGATCCGCCGCAGGCATTCGCCGACGAGGCGCAACAGCGCGGCCTGGCGCATACCCGCATCGCCAGCTTCGGCAGCGTGCTGTTCAACGGCGATGCCAGCCAGATGGCCAGCATCAAGGCGGTACAGGCGGGTTATCCGCTGCGCGGCACGCTGCGGGTCCGGGCCACGCCCGGCGGTGCGTTGATCGCCGATGCCGGCATGCCGCCCAAGGGCCAGGCCTATGCCGACCCACGCCTGCTGCAGGGGTTGGGGCTGAAGGCCGGCGATGACCTCGAGTTCGGCGCCGGCACGCTGCGCATCGCCGGCATCATCGAGGCCGAGCCGGACAGCGGTGGCGACCTGCTGACTCTCTCGCCCACCCTGCTGGTCAACCGCGCTGATGTGGAGGGCACCGGCCTGCTCGGCCCGGGCAGCCGTATCAACTACCGGCTGATGTTCGCCGGCGCAGCGGAGCCGATCGCGGCGCTGCGCCAGTGGCTGCTGCCGCAGGTGAAAGGCCTGCGCCTGCTGAGCGTGGACGACACCCAGCGTGGCGTGCGCCAGGCATTCGATCTGGCCGGGCGCTTCCTCGGCCTGAGCGCGCTGCTGGCGGTACTGCTGGCCGGTGTGGCCACCGCGCTGGCGGCCAACCGCTTCGCCCTGCGTCGCATCGACCAGGTGGCGATCCTGCGCTGCCTGGGCGCACGCCAGCGCGACATCCTGCTGGGCCTGGCGCTGCAGCTGCTGATGCTGGCGGTGCCAGCCTGTGCGCTCGGCATCGGCCTGGGCATGGCCGCGCAGGAAGGCCTGGTGCAGGTGCTGGGCAGCCTGGTGCCGCAGCGCCTGCCGCTGCCGGAAGCGATGCCGGCGCTGACCGGTGCCGGCATCGGCCTGCTGCTGCTGTTCGGCTTCGGCCTGCCACCGCTGCTGCGCCTGCGCGGGGTGCCGCCGATGCGGGTGCTCAACCGTTCCTTCGCCGCCCTGCCGCCGGCGTCGCTGCTGGCCTATGTGGCGGCGCTGGCGGCCAGCCTGCTGCTGGCGGTGCAGGTCACCGGCGATCTGAAACTGGCGCTGTGGGTGCTGGGCGGCCTGGCCGCGCTGGCGCTGGCGGCCGGTGCGGTCGGCTTCGTGCTTCTGCAGCTGCTGCGCGGCCTGCAGCACCGCCTGCATGGCAACTGGCGGTTGGGCCTGGCCGCGCTGACCCGGCGCCGGCTGCTGGCGGTGATGCAGCTGGTGGGGCTGTCGCTGTCGCTGTGCGCGTTGTTGCTGCTGGCGGTGACCGGACCCGGCCTGCTGCAGCAGTGGCGCGAGCGCCTGCCTGCGGATACGCCGAACTACTTCCTGATCAACATCCAGCCCGAACAACGCGACGGTGTGCTGGCCGCATTGCGTGGACTGGGCGCCGGCGACGCCAGTATCGAGCCGATGGCGACCGGCCGCCTGATCGCGATCAACGGCAAGCCGCCGCTGCGCGTGGACCAGGCCGCCGCCGAGGGGAACGGCGCGAACAACGGCCCGCGCGAGGACGACGACGAGAACCGGCCGCTGAACTTCAGCTGGCGCAGCAGCTTCCCACCCGCCAATGCGCTGCTGGAGGGCCGCTTCTGGCAGGCCGGCAGCACCGCGGCGGAAGCCTCGGTGGAAACCGGCTGGGCGCGGCGCTACGGCGCGCACCTGGGTGATCGCATTACGATTTCCGTAGGCGAGCAGCAGCGCGAGTTCACCGTCACCAGCATCCGCAAGGCGGACTGGAACACATTCCGCCCGAATTTCTTCGTGCTGTTGAACCCCAATGCGGTGAGCGATACCCCGCACAACCTGCTGTCGGCCTTCCATCTGCCGTCCAGCAACGCGGCCGGGCTGGGCGAGCTGGTGCGCGCGCAGCCGAACCTGTCGCTGCTGGACGTGGACGCGGTGATCTCGCAGGTGCGCGATGTGATGGAGCGCGTGGCGCAGGCAGTGCAGCTGGTGATGGTGTTCAGCCTGCTGGCCGGCGTGCTGGTGCTGCTGGCGGCGCTGCAGGCCACCGCCGGCGAGCGCCGCTACGACAGCGCGGTGCTGCGCACGCTGGGCGCGACCCGGCGCCAGCTGCGCGGCGCGGTGCTGGTGGAGTTCGGCGCGCTGGGCACGCTGGCGGCGTTGCTGGCGGTGGGCGCGGCCGCAGCGATCGGCGTGGCGG
The DNA here is from genome assembly GCF_059368875.1 of Stenotrophomonas sp. YJH_SMC_82. NCBI lineage: Bacteria > Pseudomonadati > Pseudomonadota > Gammaproteobacteria > Lysobacterales > Lysobacteraceae > Stenotrophomonas > Stenotrophomonas sp. YJH_SMC_82. The sequence continues at coordinate 392,279 of NZ_JCAFSE010000004.1, read as the reverse complement.
TGTCGCAGAAGGTGTTCGAGCTGCCCTTGCTGCCGCCGTGGCCGGGCCTGCTGATCGGCGGCGTGGTCGGCATCGGCTTGAGCCTGCTGGCGGGCTGGTGGGGTACGCGGGCGATCCTGCATACGCCGCCGGCATTGGCGCTGCGCGAGGCCTGAATCGGTTGCGCCTCCGGATGGCGTGCCGAGCAAGCCCGGCCCCCACCGGCAGCCGGTGAATGCGGTGCCGGGTACCCCCGGCACCTCTCTCCATCGCGGCGATCAGCCTTCCTTCGGCGCCTTTTCCACGTACTTGGCGAACACCTCGTCGATCTGCTTGTCCTTCACCTTTTTGCCGGACTGGATCGCTTCGGCCTGGGTGAACAGCGGAATGATCATCGCCATGCCATCGATCTTGGTCTTCAGGTGCACGCCCGGGGCCTGGCCGAGGAAGCCGTCCCAACGCTGGCGCACCTTGGCCCAGTAGCCGGCAGTGGCCTTCCAGTAGTCACGCGCCGGGGTGAAGTCGACCTCGGTGGTCTTCACGTAGTCGTTGAAGCCGAACTCGCGTGCGATCTCCACCTGGCTGCCGTCGGCGTTGCGCTGCACCTTGGTGTTGAACTGCTCGTGGGTCCAGCCATTGGGCGTGAGCGTGTGGCGGTTGACGACGGCCAGCGCGTTGTAGTCGCTGCGCTTGGTGTACTCACGGCGCGGCAACGGGCGCCAGCTGAGGTCGCTGGTCCAGCTCGGCACGTTGTTGGTGTAGGTCCATTTGCCGGTGCCGCAGTAGCGCGGTGCGTCGCTCACTTCGTACACGCACTGGGTCCAGGCGCCCTGGTTCACCGCCGCGGGAATGCGGCGTACCTGCCAGGTCTGGTCGGCGCTGAACTCGAAACGGTTCGGTGCTTCGTAGACCCAGTCCTGGCGCCAGTGCTTGGTGATGTGGCCGCTCTTCTCGTCCAGCAGCAGGTGCTGCAGCACGATGCGCTTCGGCGTGTCCTCGACCACGATCACCAGTTCGTTGCCGCCGCTGCGCATCGCCGGGGCGCGCTCGTAGCCGGGCTTCAGCAGCACGGTCTCGTCGAATGCGAAATCGACGGTGTACTCGCCCTGCATGGCAAGGATGCTGTCGTGGTCGCGGGCGATGCCGGAGGGCTGCGCGCTGGCCACGCCGCTGGTGGCGAGCAGCAGCAGGACGCTGGCTGTCTGGAGCTTCATCGGGGTCTTCCTTCGGGGTTGCAGATGCAGTGAGAGGCCGTCCGTGGCCGACAGGCGTTCCATCGGGAAAGGGTTACAGCCGGATCAGCGGCAGGTCGCCGGGAACCCGCGGCGCCGAGCGACGTGCAGCATCGGCGCAGCAGCAATCGTCGATCGCCAGCTCGCCTTCGGCACCTTCCAGCCGCGCGATGCGACGCGCGGTGGCTGCGCCCAGCGAGGACAACGTCGACAGGCTTGCAGCCAGGGTGCGGCCGTCGTCGGCGGCATGCAGGCGCAGCGCACACAGTCGCCAGCGCTGGCCACCGAGATGGCCGGCCAGGCGCCGCCACAGGCGTTCGCCGACACTGCCCTCGCTGTCATGCTCCGGGCCCGGCGGCAGCGCCGCGACCAGCCGGTCCCAGGCCAGGAAATCGCTGTCGGGCAACAGGTACAGCCGCCACACGCAGCGGCCGCGGGCATCGAGGAAGCACAGGCTTTCGCGCACGCCCTCGCTGTCCACGCCCTGGCAGGCATGCACGCGTACTGCCTGGCGCCAGCCACCGAGCTCGTTGCCGTCGGCGCGGTACAGGCACAACACGGTGCCGAGCGTGGCCAGCTGTGCCGGCGTCGGCCAGGCCGCGCTGCCCTGCGCGGCGATGGCGTCGTTCCTGCGTGCGGACAAGGCTCGGCTCATGAGGTCACCAGGAAACGGCAAGGCTGGCGGAGAGGGTGCGGCCCGGGTTGGTATAGCGGTCCAGCACGCGGCTGCCCGGCGACAGCGTCGAACCCACGTTGGACCAGTCGATGTAACGCTTGTCGCCCAGGTTGAACACGCCGACGTTGAAGGTGGCGCCCGGGGCGAAGTTCCAGTGCGCCATCAGGTCGGCCACGCCGTAGCCGGCCGGGCGGTACACCGTGGCGGCGGTGACGCGGTCCTTGCGCTTGACGAAGGTACCGGCCAGTTCGACGCCCCAGGTGTCGGTGTCGTACATCAGGCCGACGGTGCCACGCAGCGGGTCGACCGAATCCAGCGGGGTGTCTTCGGTCCTGTTGTCGCCGCGCGACCAGGCCACCGAGCTGCGCAGCGCCCAGCCCTGCAGCGCCGGGCTGATCTGGCCGAAGTCGACGCCGGCCTTCATTTCGGCACCATAGATGCGCGCATCCGCGATGTTGCGCGACTGGAACACCATCAGGCCCTGGGCGTTGGTGCCGACCAGCGATTGCGACTCGATGAAGTCCTTGTACTCGTTGTAGTAGCCGCTGAGGCTGACGTAGGCCGCCGGCGACAGGAAGCGCAGGCCCAGCTCCAGGCCGTCACTGGTTTCCGGCTTCAGGTCCGGATTGGGAATGGCGGTGTAACCGAAGGCGAAGTTGGTGAAGCCCAGGTTGACGTCGTTGTACGGCGGCGAGCGGAAGCCATGCGAATAGCCGGCAAACAGCGACCATTCGTCGGTGAAGCGATAGACCATGCCCAGCTTCGGCGAGACGCTGGTCTTGGTCAGCCTGGCCACCGCAACGCCGGGATTGTCGTCGGCGAAGATGCTGTCCACCTCCGGCTTCAGCTCGTAGCGGTCCACGCGCACGCCCGGCACCAGCGACAGCTTGCCGTTGGCCATGCGCATTTCGTCCTGTGCGTACAGGCCCAGCTCGGTGGTCTTGCTGATCGGGAAATCGCGCACCGGGAAGGCGTCGGGCAGGATGGTGGTGCTGGTCTGGCCATTGGCCAACACCTGGTAGCCGTCGCGCTTCTGGCGGATCTCGGTATGCGCGCCCTCGAAACCGTAGGTCAGCGCGTGTTCGACGCTGCCGGTGCTGAACGCCTTGTTGAACTGCGCCTGCAGGCCGTAGACGCGCTGGTCGAAGCTGAACTCGCGGTGGCGGCGGCTGCGGTTGGCGCGGTCCTCATCGGTGATCTGGGTGGTTTCGCTGTGCTGGGTATACAGCTGCCAATGCAGGCTGTCGGCGAAGCCCTTGTCCAGCGCATCCATTTCATGGGCGAACGACACGCGGGTGCGGTTCTGCGTATCGCGCGCCTTCATGCCGGTGGTGGTGGTGCGGTCGATCGAGGACAGCACGTTGGTATCGGTGTTGTCTTCGTTGCCTTCCACGGTCAGGCGGAAGCGCTGGTCCTGGCTGGGTGCATAGACCAGCTTGGCCAGGCCACTGCGACCATCGCGGTCCTGCAGGTTGGGCGCGGTGCGGGTGTTGTCGAGGCTGCGTACATCACCCTTGTTGCCGGTTTCCTGGCCCTGGCGATGGTTGATGTTGACCATGCCGCTCCAGTGTTCGCCGCCGAACGCGCTGGTCACGCCGCCGAGCAGGCCCTTCCACTCACCGTCGTAGCCGAACTTCAGGCCGACGTAGCTGTCCTTGCCATCCTTCAGATAATCGGCCGGATCCTTGGTGACGAAGGCCACCACACCCCCGAGCGCGTCGGACCCATACAGCGAGCTGGCCGGGCCGCGCACGATCTCCACGCGCTTGAGCGTATCCAGATCGGTGAAGTTGCGGTTGGCGTTGGAGAACGAGCCGATGTTGAAGCTGGTGGGCATGGCGATGCCGTCGGTCTGCACGCGCACGCGGTTGCCGTCCAGGCCACGGATGCGGATGCTGCCAAGGCCGAAGCGCGCGGCGCTGCGGCTGACCGACAGGCCCGGCTCGTAGCGCAGCAGATCCTTGATGTCCTGCACCAGGTGCCGGTCCATCTGCTCGCGGTCGATGACGTCCACGGTGGCCGCCACATCGCTCACCGCCCGCTCGGTGCGGGTGGCGGTGACCTGCACACGGTCGAATTCGCGCGCATCGGGCGCGGCGGTGGCCGCGGCAGCAGCATGGGCGGACAGCGGCAGGGCCATCCAGACGGCAAGGCAAAGGGCGGTAGGGCGGGTCATCGGGTTCGTTCGGTCAGGCAGGGGAACCCCCGGTTACCGGCACACCCGGAGGGTGCACGCGGTAGACCGAGGGGGAGAGAGCGGGAGCGGACGGGTCGCCCACCCTGCCGGCGCGGCCGGCAGGAGGGAGGGGGGGGGGCGACCAGGCCGCGATTACTTGGTCAGGATCAGCTTGTCGTTGCTGGTGTGCCGCAGGCGATAGAAGCGGTCGCCGTGCTGGATCAGGATTTCACGACGGCCCTTGAGCAGGGCTTCGCTGTCGATGACCTCTTCCGGCGGAACGACACGGACCGGACGATCGCGGAGGGTCAGCGTTTCGGGGCGCAGCAGTACAGGTTGAGCATTCATGAGCATCTGGACTCGTGCGAGGGACGAGTCAAATGATAATGATTCTCAGTTGACAATCAACAACCATTCTCAATTTGATTGATGAGATTAATGATCGAATTCTGAAATTCGATAGATCATGTCAATCAAATGGCGGCGCAGCCGTGTAGAGTCGACTCTACCGAGGCCCCCGAGGCCCGGTCGGCCCCCGGGTTCAGGCGAAGGCGGCTTCGACGTCGGCCCAGCCGGCGGCGTCGACCTGCTCCAGCACCTCCAGCGCCTGCAGGTTCTGCAGCAGCTGGCTGACCCGGCTGGCACCGAGGATCACGCTGGAGACGTTCGGGTTGCGCAGGCACCAGGCGATGGCCAGCGTGGCCGGCGCCTGCCCCAGCGCACGCGCCACTTCGCTGAAGCGGCGCACCTGGGCCAGGCGGGCCTCGGCGTCGTCACCCAGCACCAGCGCCTGCAGCCATTCCATGCCCTCGCGGCCCAGCCGCGCATCGGCCGGAATGCCCTGGTCGTACTTGCCACTCAGCAGGCCCGAGGCCAGCGGCGAGAAGATGGTGGTGCCCAGGCCGGCACCGGCATACAGCGGCGCGTACTCGACCTCGACCCGTTCGCGGTGCAGCAGGTTGTACTGCGGCTGCTCCATCGACGGGCCCTGCAGGTTGCGCGCCTCGGCGATGTCCAGCGCCTGCTGGATCTGCACCGCCGACCACTCCGAGGTCCCCCAGTAGAGGATCTTGCCTTGCCGCACCAGGGTATCCATGGCATGCACGGTCTCGGCGACCGGCGCGTCCGGATCCGGGCGATGGCAGTAATAAAGGTCCAGGTAGTCCACCCGCAGGCGCTTGAGCGCCGCATGGCAGGCGTCGGTCACATGCTTGCGCGACAGGCCGCGCTGGGTCGGCCGTGGGTCCTTGGCGCTGCCGAAGAACACCTTGCTGGAGACGCAGATGCCGTCGCGCGGCAGGCGCAGGTCGGCGATCACATCGCCCATCACCTGTTCGGCGCGGCCGTTGGCATAGCCCTCGGCGTTGTCGAAGAAGTTGACGCCGTGGTCCCAGGCGGCGGCCACCAGGTTGCGGGCCTCGTCGCGCGGGATCTGGTCACCGAAGGTCACCCAGGCGCCGAAGGACAGGGCGGAAATCGGCAGGCCGGTGGAGCCCAGGCGACGGTATTGCATGCGAATCTCCTGCTGCGGGCCCGCATCCGGGCCGGGATCGAGCCCCATTCTACCTGCCGCCGCCGGCCGCAAGCCCTTGCCGTTGCTGGCCTGATCGGTACCGATAGATGCGCGCACGCTGCTTTTTCTTGCCCCGGCCCCTGCCCTGCACTAGGCTTCCCGTTTTTCGCGACGCCCCAGGGGAGTCACTCACATGGTCGAAGGTTTGGGCAGGATCGGCTTCGGCCTGTTCGGGTTGGCGGTGCTGATCGGCATCACCTGGTTGTTTTCCAACAACAAGCGTGCGGTTGACTGGAAGCTGGTTGCCACCGGTATCACCCTGCAGATCGCGTTCGCGGCGCTGGTGATCCTGGTGCCGGGCGGCCGCGACGTGTTCGATGCGCTGGGCAAGGGCTTCGTCAAGGTTCTCAGCTTCGTCAATGAAGGCTCGGGCTTCATCTTCGGCTCGTTGATGGACACCAAGAACTACGGCTTCATCTTCGCCTTCCAGGTGCTGCCGACCATCATCTTCTTCTCGGCGCTGATGGGGGTGATGTACCACCTCAACGTCATGCAGGCGATCGTGCGCGTGATGGCGTGGTCGATCACCAAGGTGATGCGCGTGTCCGGCGCGGAAACCACCAGCGTCTGCGCCAGCGTCTTCATCGGCCAGACCGAGGCGCCGCTGACCGTGCGCCCGTACATCGCCAGGATGACCCAGTCCGAGCTGCTGACCATGATGATCGGCGGCATGGCCCACATCGCCGGCGGCGTGCTGGCGGCCTATGTGGGCATGCTCGGCGGTGGCGACCCGGCGCAGCAGGCCTTCTACGCCAAGCACCTGCTGGCAGCGAGCATCATGGCCGCACCGGCCACCCTGGTCGTGGCCAAGCTGCTGATTCCGGAAACCGGCACCCCGCTGACCCGCGGCACGGTGAAGATGGAAGTCGAAAAGACCTCCAGCAACATCATCGACGCGGCCGCTGCCGGTGCCGGTGACGGCCTGAAGCTGGCGCTGAACATCGGCGCGATGCTGCTGGCCTTCATCGCCCTGATCGCGCTGCTGAACGCCCCGTTGACCTGGATCGGCGAGGTGACCGGCCTGGCCGCTGCCATCGGCAAGCCGACCAACCTGTCGACCATCTTCGGTTACGTGCTGGCCCCGATCGCCTGGGTGATCGGTACCCCGTGGGCTGATGCCACCACCGTCGGTTCGCTGATCGGCCAGAAGGTCGTGATCAACGAATTCGTCGCCTACACCGAACTGTCGCAGATCGTGAACGGCCAGGTGGCCGGCGTGAGCCTGTCCGAGGAAGGTCGCCTGATCGCCACCTACGCGCTGTGCGGCTTTGCCAACTTCAGCTCGATCGCGATCCAGATCGGCGGCATCGGCGGCCTGGCCCCGGAACGTCGCCACGACCTGGCCAAGTTCGGCCTGCGCGCGGTGTTGGGCGGTACCATTGCCACCTTCATGACGGCGACCATCGCCGGCGTGCTGACGCACTTCAGTTGAACCCTTGGTTGAGAAAAGATTCCCTATGAGCAGCAGTGTCGTTGTCGTCGGTTCCTTCAATGTCGATCACGTGTGGCGGTGTGAGTCGCTGCCGGCACCGGGTGCGACCATTGCCGGCCGCTACAGCACCGGCCCCGGGGGCAAGGGCTTCAACCAGGCGGTGGCGGCCTGCCGCGCCGGTGCCGACACGCACTTCGTGTGCGCGTTGGGCGATGACGCCGGTGGCGCCACCGCGCGTGAACTGGCTGCGCAGGATGGCTTCGCGCTGATCGCCGAGGCCAGCAGCGAACCGACCGGCACCGCGGGCATCTACGTGGACGCGCGTGGCCGCAACACCATCGTGATCGGCCCGGGTGCCAACGCCGCGCTGGGCACCGATTTCCTGCAACAGCAGCAGGCCCTGCTGACCCGCGCCAAGGTGGTGCTGGTGCAGCTGGAATCGCCGGTGCAGACCATCGAAGCGGCGCTGGCCACGGCCCGCGAGGCCGGTGTCACCACCGTGCTCAATACCGCACCGGCCGATGCGCCCTCGACCATCGGCCTGCTCAAGCTGGCCGATGTGATCACCCCGAACGAAACCGAGTTCGCTGCCCTGCTCGGCCGCCATGTCGGTGAGCGCGTGGATGCCAACGACGTCGCCGCGCTGGATGGCGCCAGCCTGCACGCGCTGTGCCGCAAGCTGGTCGGCAACGGCACCGTGGTGGTGACCCTGGGTTCGGTGGGCGTGTTCGTGTCGCATGCCGACGAGAACCTGCGCGGCGATACCCAGCCGTACTACCGCGTGGGTGCCGAACAGGTGCAGGCGATCGACACCACCGGTGCCGGTGACGCCTTCAACGGTGCGCTGGCCGCGTCGCTGGCGCAGGTGGCCGACGCCCCGTTCGCCCGCCACGTGCGCTTCGCCAACCAGTTCGCCGGCCGTTCGACCGAGAAGGAAGGCGCCGCTGCGGCGATGCCGCGCTTCACCCCGGCCGACGCTGAAGCCAGGTAATTCCACGCCACGCGTGGATGACAAGGCCCGGGTGTGCAGACACCCGGGCCATTCTTTTGCCCATTGCCCAGCCCCTGCGACCGCCTGTCGCATTGCCCACATCCTGCCCCTGGCCCACCATCCGCGCAGCTTCCTCGCACGGGCAGGACATGGACGGATTCCCCTGGCTGCTGGTCGCGGCCGCCGGCAGTGCCGTGGCGGCGCTGCTGCATATCGGCTGCATCGCCTTCGGCGCCGCGTGGTACAGGTACTTCGGTGCCGGCCAGCGCGTGGTCCGGCTGGCGCATGCGGGGCACTGGTGGCCACCGCTGATGACCGCGGTCATCACTGCCGTGCTGGTGGCCTGGACCCTGTACGCACTGGCCGCCGCGGGCTGGCATTCGCCGCTGCCGGCCAGCCGCCTGGTCCTGCCCGGCATCGCCGCGCTGCTGTTGCTGCGTGCCGCGATGGGCTTCGGCCTGGCGCTGTTCCGGCCGGGGTACAACGGCACGCGCTTCTGGGCGGTCAGCTCGCTGGTCTGCCTGGGCCTGGGGCTGGCCTTCGCGCTGGGTACCCGCCAGGCCTGGCAGAGCCTGGGGTAGCCGCCCACCATCGCCCGCCCGTGGGGGCGGCGGAAGCAACCGTCAAGCATCTGCTGATGCCGGTACGGCATGAGGTCGGTGCCGATCGGCCTGAACCGGACCGCGCGCGGCACGGCCGTACCGCCGCCCGCACCCTACAATGGGCGCATGCAGATCGGCCCGTACACCATTGCCCCCAACGTCGTGCTGGCACCCATGGCCGGCGTCACCGACAAGCCCTTCCGCCTGCTGTGCAAACGGCTGGGTGCGGGACTGGCCGCCTCGGAAATGACCATCAGCGACCCGCGCTTCTGGAACACGCGAAAGTCGATCCACCGCATGGACCATGACGGCGAGCCGGCCCCGATCAGCGTGCAGATCGCCGGCACCGAGCCGCAGCAGCTGGCCGAGGCCGCGCGCTACAACGTCGACCACGGCGCGCAGATCATCGACATCAACATGGGCTGCCCGGCCAAGAAGGTGTGCAACGCGTGGGCGGGCTCGGCGCTGATGCGCGACGAGCAGCTGGTGGCGCGCATCCTCGAAGCCGTGGTCAACGCAGTGGACGTGCCGGTCACGCTGAAGATCCGCACCGGTTGGGACTGCGACCATCGCAATGGCCCGGTGATCGCCCGCATCGCCGAGGCCAGCGGCATCGCCGCACTGGCCGTGCATGGCCGCACCCGCGACCAGCATTACACCGGCCAGGCCGAGTACGCCACCATCGGCGAGATCAAGGCTGCGCTGCGCATCCCGGTGATCGCCAACGGTGACATCGATTCACCGCAGAAGGCCGCCCACGTGCTGCAGCAGACCGGGGTGGATGCAGTGATGATCGGCCGCTCCGCGCAGGGCCGGCCGTGGATCTTCCGCGAAGTGGCGCACTACCTTGCCACCGGCGAGGAACTGCCACCGCCGTCGCTGGCGGAAGTGCGCGACATCCTGCTCGGCCACCTGCATGCGCTGCATGCGTTCTATGGCGAGCCGCAGGGCGTGCGCATCGCGCGCAAGCACCTGGGCTGGTATGCCAAGGACCGGCCGGAGAACGCCGCCTTCCGCGCCGTGGTCAACCGTGCCGAAGACCCGCAGGGCCAGATCGCGCTGACCACCGAGTACTTCGACCGCCTGATCGCCGGGGAACCGGCGCTGTCTTCGGCCGCCTGACCGCCCCCGCCGCGTCGCAACGTCGAGCCTGCTCGACCGAATTGAACTCCGAGAGCCCGCCTCCATGACCCCGCCGATTTCCTCCCCGACCTACCTGCACGGATTTTCCGGCACCGAACAGCAGCGCCTGATGACCCAGGCCCGGCTGCTGGAATCGAGCATCTTCGGCCAGATCGACTACAGCGGCGCGCGGCGCCTGCTGGAAGTCGGCAGTGGCGTCGGTGCGCAGACCGAGATCCTGCTGCGCCGCTTCCCCGAGCTGCACGTGACCGGCGTGGACCTGAGCGAAACGCAGCTGGCCACCGCGCGCGAGAACCTGGCGCGCACGCCGTGGTGCAGCGACCGATACACCCTGCAGCAGGCCGACGCCGGCGAGCTGCCGTTCGAGGCACGCAGCTTCGACTCGGCGTTCCTGTGCTGGGTGCTGGAACACGTGCCTTCACCGGCGCGGGTGCTGAGCGAAGTGCGCCGCGTGCTGGCACCGGGTTCGCCGGTCTACATCACCGAAGTGATGAATGCCTCGTTCCTGCTCGACCCGTACTCGCCGCACATCTGGCGCTACTGGATGGCCTTCAACGACTTCCAGTACGACCATGGCGGTGACCCGTTCGTCGGTGCAAAGCTGGGCAACCTGCTGCTGGCCGGCGGCTTCCGCGACGTGCACACCGAGATCAAGACCATCCACCTGGACAACCGCGAACCGGCGCGTCGCAAGACGATGATCGCGTTCTGGGAACAGCTCCTGCTGTCGGCCGCCGACCAGCTGCTGCAGGCCGGCTCGGTGGACGAGGAAACCGTGGAAGGCATGCGCCGCGAGTTCCGCCTGGTGCAGAACGACCCGAACGCCGTGTTCTTCTACTCGTTCGTCCAGGGCCGCGCCACGGTGTATTGATCCGGTGTTCTGCTGCCGATCGGGGCCGTAGAGCCACGCCATGCGTGGATCCAGTGATCAATGCACGGCGGTGTGGTCGGCCGCGCCCGGCGCCGCCGCCGGCTCCTGCCAGATCCGCTGCCACATCGCCGCCAGGCGGCGACCGGCGTCGGCACGCGCGGCGGGACTGCTGTAGTCCACCCGCACCTGCTCGGGAACGATCGCCCGCCACTGCCCGTCGGCCTGCCCGGCCACGACGAAGTTGAAGGTGTAGTCCGGCTCCAGCCCCATGCGCAGGTCACTCAGCACCAACCGGCCGTCAACCACCTGCGCACGCATGAAACCGCGGTTGAACCACGTCAGCTGCTGCACCGCCGGGATGGCCTGCGCTTCGCGCAAGGCCTGTACGTTGGACGCATGGCCTTCGAACCGCATCGGCCGGTGGTCGGCCACCAGCGAGCGGTCACCCACCACGTAGCCATTGGGCGTCATCGCCACCACCCGCCACAGCAGGGTGTTGAACGGCATCGGTACCGAGAAGCGCGGCGCATCTCCCAGGCCCATCGCGGCCAGGCTCTGCTGTGCGGCACGGTCGACCTGTGACTTGGCGATCAGGCCCCAGCCCAGGTAGCCACTGCTGAGCAGCAGGGCCACGCCCAGCACCTTGCCCGCCCAGGGCCGGGCGCGGCCGAACCAGGCCAGCACGCAGCCCAGCAGAAGCCACACCGTATACCCCGGGTCGATGATGAAGACACTGGATCCCATGGTCGGATGCGGGCGCAGCGGCCACCACAACTGGGTGCCATACACGGTGAACGCATCCAGCACCGGATGGGTGACCAGCGCCAGCTGGATCGCCCAGAACCAGCGCAGCGGTGACTGCGCGACGCGGCCATTGCCGAAGCGCTTGAACAGCCACCAGATCAATGCCGCCACCCATGGCAGTACCAGCAGCGAATGACTGAAACTGCGGTGCTCGATCATGTTCGCCACCGGATCGGCTGCGGTGAAACCGAGCCACAGCGCGTCGAGGTCCGGCAGGGTGCCAAGCGCGGCACCAGCGAGCAGGGCCGCACGGCGATGTCCGGGCGGGGCGATGGCAGCGGCGACGGCGCCACCGAGCACGATCTGGGTCAGGGAGTCCATGGGCCGATGCTAGCGGCTTGCGGGCGGTGCATGTAGAGCCGAGCCCATGCTCGGCTGCGCTTCGTTCGGCGCCACGTCAGCCGAGCATGGGCTCGGCTCTACAGTAGGACAGACGCGCGTTACGCCGCCTGCGACAACCGCGCGCCTGGCAGTTCCACCAGGGTCTGGCCGTTGTGGTCGAGCAGGCGCAGCGCACCATCATGGTCCTCGGCCAGTGCGGTCAGGCTCTCCACCCAGTCGCCGTCGTTGGCGTAGACCAGGCCATCGCGTTCGACCAGCGCCGCGCGGTGGATGTGGCCGCAGACGATGCCATCCAGGCCGCGCCGGCGCACGTCGTCCAGCCCGGCCTGCACGAAGCGCTCGATGTAGCGTTCGGCGGCCCCGCTGCGCTTCTTCAGGAACTCCGACAGCGACCAGTAGCGCATGCCAAGCCGGCGCCGTACCGCGTTCAGCGCCTGGTTGCCGGTCAGGATGCGGTAGTACAGCCAGTCGCCGAACTTTTCCTGCAGGCCACCGAAATGGGTCACGCCGTCGTAGTCGTCGCCATGCGCGACCAGCAGCCGGCGGCCATCGGCGGTCACGTGGATGGCACGGCGGCGCACCTGCATGGCCGGCAACATCAGCCCGCACACCTGGCGCAGCGAGGCATCGTGGTTGCCGGGAATGTAGATGATCTCGGTCCCTGCACGGCGCAGCGCGTGCAGGGCCTGGATGACTTCGCTGTGCGACTGCCGCCAGTTGGCGCGGCGATGCGCCATCCACCACAGGTCGATGATGTCGCCGACCAGGTACAACCGCTCGCAGCGCAGCTGCGAGAGGAACCGCGCCAGCTCGGTGGCATGGCAATGACGTGAGCCCAGGTGCACGTCGGAGACGAACACTGCGCGCCGGTGCGGCGACAGGTTCGCCAGCGTGCTCATGCCGGCGCACCCGTGTCGCGCAGGTAGCGTTTGCGCTTGTTCGGCCGGATCGCGCACAGGTCCACTTCGATCAGGCCGTCGATCGAATCGCTGAAGTCCGGGTCCACACCGAAGGCGAGGAAGCGCGCGCCGCCGGGTTCGCACAGATCGGTGTACTGGCGGTACAGCGTCGGCACGCCGGTACCCAGTGCGGCCAGGTTGGCCTTGAGCACATCGAACGCGGCACCCGCATCCAGCTCGCCGAAACTTGGCGGTGCGGCGAAGTACTGGAAGGGGCGGTTCGATTCGGCCAACCCGGCGGTTCCGCCGTAGTAGCGCTGGTAGTAGGCCACCAGCTGCTCGCGCGCATCGCGCGGCAGCGCTGCGCTGATCGAGACCGCGCCGAACAGGTAGCGGATGCCCGGCCGGCACTGCAGGTAGGCGCCGATGCCCTGCCACAGGTAGTCCAGGCTGCGGCTGCCCCAGTAATCGGGCACCACGAAGCTGCGGCCCAGCTCCAGGCCCTCGGCAATGTGGGTGATGGCATCGTCGGAATAGCGGAACAGCGACGCGCTGTAGAGCCCGGACAGGCCGTGCCGGGCCAGGGCCTGGGCGCCGCGCATGATGCGGTAGGCACCGGCAATGCGCTGCGCCGCCGCGTCCCAGATCACGATGTGCTCGTACTGCGGATCGTAGGCGTCCAGGTCGCGGCTGCGCCCGGTGCCCTCGCCCACCTGGCGGAAGGTCAGCTCGCGCAGGCGGCCCAGTTCCAGCAGCAGCGGTGAATCGGCGGTACAGGTCGCCAACAGGATCTGCTTGCCATCGGCGGTCTGGCCCAGCTGGGTGGCCGCGGCAATGCCGGCGGCGACCTGCGAAGGCGGCACCGGAGACGCCAATGGCTCGGGGCCTGCGCACGCAGCGGCATTGCCGGCCGCGCCGTTGCGGCCCAGCGCGTACAGCGCGCGGCGCACCGCCAGCAGCTGTGCGCCCGGGTCACCGCCCTTGCCCAGCTGCATCGGCTCGCCGATGCTCAGCCGCAGCGGGCGGCCACGACGGGCGAACATTTCGCGCGCCAGCAGCGCGGTGCCGGCCGGCTTGAACAGGGTCGAGGCGCCGTAGAACAGCGCCGAGTTGCGCGCTTCCACCCGCACCGGCAGCACCGGCGCAGCGGCCGCGCGGGCAAAGCGGACGAACCCGCGCTGCCAACGGCCATCGCGGATGCCGCGCAGCGACAGGCGCGAGACCTCGCCGGCCGGGAACACGATCACGCACTGCTCGGCGGCCAATGCTTCCTCCACCGCATGCAGGCTGCCGCGCCGGGCCTTGCCACCGAGGATGCGCACCGGCAGCAGCAGGTCCTGCAGCGGCGCGATCGCCCCCAGCAGATCGTTGGCCACGATCCGCACGTCGCGGCGGATACGGCCAACCGCGTCCAGCAGTGCGAGGGCATCCAGTGCCCCGGAGGGGTGGTTGGCGACGATCAGCAGGCGGCCGGTGGCCGGGATCCTGGCCAGCGCGGCCGGATCCACCTGGTACTGGCCGCCGATGAATTCCAGGCCGGCGGCGACGAAACCGAAGCCGCGCAGTCCTGAGCTGCGCTGCAGGAAGGCTTCGATCTGGTCCAGGCGCGACCAGCGCCCGACGCTGCGCAGCAGCGGCCGCGCCAGTTGGCCGCGACGGCCATGGAACCAATCGGGGAAACGTTGCTGGAGACGCTGTTCGAGTTCCTGCATGGCGGATCCACTGATGCCCGGCGGCCGGATTGGCCGACAGCCTGCGCCCGGCAGGCGGCAGCCAGATGGCGGTTTCGGGGCAGAACGATGACGGCCGGCCCGCCTTCGCGGCGAGGTCGCCGCCTGCGCGGTCGGGGCCGGCAGCCGTCCCGTCTGTTGTCACGCTGGTGGAACACTGGGCCTCAAGGCTGGGCCCCAATCCCCAAGGGACGGCCCCTCCAGGCCTACGCGGGCTTAACCACCGGCAACCGGCACAGGTTCACAATGCACAGGCGGCGCACCCCGTGTATCATGCGCGCCCATCTTTCCATCCGAATCAAGGGATATTACGCCTGATGTCCAGCTATCTCTTCACCTCCGAGTCGGTCTCCGAAGGCCATCCGGACAAGGTTGCCGACCAGATCTCCGATGCGGTGCTGGACGCGATCCTGACCCAGGACCAGCGCGCCCGCGTGGCCTGCGAGACCATGGTCAAGACCGGCGTTGCCATCGTGGCCGGTGAAATCACCACCAGCGCCTGGATCGACCTGGAAGCGCTGACCCGCAAGGTCATCACGGACATCGGCTACGACAGCTCCGACGTCGGTTTCGACGGCGCCACCTGCGGCGTGCTGAACCTGATCGGCAAGCAGTCGCCGCACATCGCCCAGGGCGTGGATCGCAAGAAGCCGGAAGAAATGGGCGCTGGCGACCAGGGCCTGATGTTCGGCTATGCCACCAACGAGACCGACAGCTACATGCCGGCCGCGATCCACCTGTCGCACCGCCTGGTCGAGCAGCAGGCCAAGATCCGCAAGAAGAAGAACTCGCCGCTGTCGTGGCTGCGTCCGGACGCCAAGAGTCAGGTCACCCTGCGCTATGAAAACGGCGTGGTCTCGGCCATCGACGCCGTGGTCCTGTCGACCCAGCACGCCCCCGGCATCAAGCAGAAGGACCTCATCGAGGCCGTCCGCGAAGAGATCATCAAGCCGGTGCTGCCGGCCAAGTGGCTGCACAAGGGCACCAAGTTCCACATCAACCCGACCGGCAAGTTCGAGATCGGTGGCCCGGTGGGCGACTGCGGCCTGACCGGCCGCAAGATCATCGTCGACACCTACGGCGGCTGGGCCCGTCACGGTGGTGGTGCCTTCTCCGGCAAGGACCCGTCCAAGGTCGACCGTTCGGCAGCCTACGCGGCCCGCTACGTCGCCAAGAACGTGGTGGCCGCCGGCCTGGCCGACCGTTGCGAAGTGCAGGTCTCCTACGCCATCGGCGTGGCTGAGCCGACCTCGATCTCGGTCACCACCTTCGGCACCGGCAAGATCAGCGACGACAAGATCGAGAAGCTGATCCGCAAGCACTTCGACCTGCGCCCGTACGGCATCATCAAGATGCTGGACCTGGTGCACCCGATGTACCAGCAGACCGCGGCCTACGGCCACTTCGGCCGCAAGCCGAAGGAGTTCAGCTACCTCAACGGCGAAGGCGAGACCGTCAACGCCACGGCCTTCTCCTGGGAGAAGACCGACCGCGCCGCCGCCCTGCGCGCCGATGCGAAGCTGAAGTAAGAAACACGAAGGGCCGCTCACGCGGCCCTTCTGCTTTCTGTAGAGCCGAGCCCATGCTCGGCTTTCTTTTTCCTGCGACAAGAGCAGCCGAGCATGGGCTCGGCTCTACAAGAGCTACGCCACGCCGATACAATCGCCGCATGTCGACCGAACTGAAAACCCACCAGCTGTCCATGACCGTGCTGATGTCGCCGGAGATGGCCAATTTCTCCGGCAAGGTCCACGGCGGCGCCATCCTGCGCCTGCTCGACCAGGTTGCCTACGCCTGCGCCAGCCGTTACGCCGGCAGCTACGTGGTCACCCTGTCGGTGGACCAGGTGATGTTCCGCCAGCCGATCGCGGTGGGCGAGCTGGTCACCTTCCTGGCGTCGGTGAACCATACCGGCACCTCGTCGATGGAGATCGGCATCAAGGTGGTGGCCGAGGACATCCTCAAGCGCAGCGTGCGCCACGCCAACAGCTGCTTCTTCACCATGGTGGCCGTGGATGAGGAAGGCCGGCCGACGCCCGTCCCGCCCCTGCAGCCGGCGACGTCCGACGAGAAGCGCCGCCAGGCCGCCGCGCAGATCCGCCGCCAGCTGCGCCAGGAAATGGAACAGCGCCATCTGGAACTGCTGGCATCGAATCCGCCGTCACCGGAGGAATGAGGTAGTTGCGAATTCGCCGGGCCATGCCCGGCGGATGCGGATCAACCGGTGTTCTGCACGCCCTGCGCAACACCGTTCACGCAGGCCACCAGCGCGCGCAGCAACCCGTCATCCTCGCGCCCGCTGGCCCGCCAGCGCTGCAACAGGTCCACCTGCAGCACGCTGATCGGATCGACGTAGGGATTGCGCAGGCGGATCGACAGCGCCAGCCGCGCATCGTGGTCGAGCAGCGTCCGCTGGTCCATCAGCGCCAGCAGCCAGTGCCGGGTGAGTTCCAGTTCGCGCTGCACCTGCGGGAAGAAGTGCCCGTGCCGTTCACCCGACAACAGCGAAAACTGCTCGGCGATGGTGATATCGCCCTTGGACAGCACCATCGCGATGTCGTCCAGGAAGGTGCGGAAGAACGGCCAGTCCCGCGCCATCTCGCGCAGGGTCTGTTCGTGGCCGGCATCAACCGCCGCCTGCAGGCCACTGCCCACGCCGTACCAACCGGGAATCACCGCGCGCGCCTGGCTCCAGGCGAACACCCAGGGAATCGCACGCAGGTTGCCCAGCGCGGCGTCCTGGCCGAGCCGGCGCGATGGCCGCGAGCCCAGCGTCATGCGTTCGATCACGTCGATCGGCGTGGCGGTGCGGAAGTAGTCCATGAAGCCGGCCTGGCCAACGAACGCGCGATATACCTCGCTGCTGGCCGATGCCACCGCGTCCATCACCGGTCGCCACTCATCCTCGCGCGGCTCGGCGGCACGCGGGCGCAGGCTGGCACGCAGCACCGCACCGGTGGCCTGCTCCAGCGAGCGCAGGGCCAGCGCACGGATGCCGTACTTGCGATGGATCACCTCGCCCTGCTCGGTCACCCGCAGGCGGCCATCGATGCTGCCGCGCGGCGATGCGTCCACCGCGTGCGTGGTCTTGCCGCCACCGCGGCTGATCGAGCCGCCACGGCCATGGAAGAAGGTCAGGCGGATGCCGGCCTCGGCCGCCACCTCCAGCAGCTCCACCTGTGCACGCTGCAGGCCCCAGCGCGATGCGGCGATGCCACCGTCCTTGCTGCTGTCCGAATAGCCCAGCATCACCATCTGCACGTCATCGCGCGCTCGCAGGTGCGCGCGATAGATCGGGTCGGCCAGCAGATCACGCAGGGTCGCGGTGCCGCGCTTGAGGTCCTCCACCGTTTCGAACAGCGGCGCGATATCCAGCGGTACTGATCCGTTCTCTTCCACCAGGCCGCCACGGCGCGCCAGCGCCAGCACCGCCAGCACGTCGCTGCGGTCATGTGCCATCGAGATGATGTAGCTGCCCAGTGCATCGCCACCATGCCGCGCACGGGCATCGGCCAGTGCGGCGAACACGGCGTCCAGTCGCCGGTTGCCTTCGTCGTCGCCCTTCGGCAACGGCGCGTCACCACTGGCATGCGGCGCCAGCAGGCGTGCGCGGCCCAAGGCATCCAGACCGTCCCACGCTGCGTCGCCGCCCAGCACCGTGGCCAGCGCGCGCGCGTGCACGCTCGATTCCTGGCGCACGTCCAACCGCGCCAGGTGGAAGCCGAAGGTCTTCACCCGCCACAGCAGGCGCTGCACGGCGAAGCCACCGGCATGTTCGCCGCGGTTGGCGCGCAGGCTGTCGAGGATCAGCTGCAGGTCGTCGATCAGTTCGTCCGGACCGGCGTAGGCGCCTTCGCCGTCATCCAACGTGGCCTGCAGGCGTGCGCGCATGCGGTCGTTGAGCAGGCGGTACGGCATGTCGGCATGGCGCGGGCGCGACTGCACCTGCGGCAGCAGCTGCTGGTAGTGCGCCACGCGCGCCTGCAGCGCCTCGCTCACGCCCACCCGCTCGGTGGACTGGCTGAGCAGGCTGGCCAGCTGCAGCAGTTCCTTCTGGTAGCGACCCAGCACGGCCTGCCGCTGCGCGTCCAGCGTAGTGCGGATGGTGTGGGCATCCACGTTCGGGTTGCCGTCCATGTCGCCGCCCACCCACGTACCGAAGCGCAGCAGGCGCGGCAGCGGCAGTTCTTCGCCGTAGGTATCGCGCAGCGCCTGCTGCAGCGATTCGTACAGCACCGGGATCACCCGGTACAGCACCTGCACCAGATAGAAGCCGACGTGCTCGCGCTCGTCATCGACGGTAGGCCGCACCGGCGAGGAATCGGTGGTTTGCCACGAAGCGGTCAGCGCCATGCGGAAGCGCGCAGCATCGGCGGCCGCTTCCCCCGGCGTGCGCTGGCCGTCGAGGTTGTCGACCAGGCTGGCCACCATCAGCTGCTCTTTCTCCAGCAGCGCGCGGCGCACCGCTTCGGTCGGGTGCGCGGTGAACACCGGTTCGATGTCGATGCGCGGCAGCCACTGCGCCAGCTCATCCAGGCCCACGCCCTGCGCCTTCAGGTGCTGCAGCGCATCCTGCAGGCCGTCGGGCTGCGCCCCGGCGGTACCGGCACGCTGGTAATCACGGCGGCGGCGGATGCGATGCACGCGCTCGGCGATGTTGACCACCTGGAAGTAGGTGCTGAAGGCCCGCACCATGGTCTCGGCCTGCTGCGGCGTGCGCCCGGCCAGCCCTTCGGCCAGCTCCGACAGCGGCGCCTGGTTCTCGCGGCGGGCAATGGCGCGGGTGCGCACGTCCTCGACATCGTCGAGAAAAGCGGCCGAAACCTGTTCGACCAGCAGGTCACCGACCAGTGCGCCGAGCCGGCGCACGTCATCGCGAAGCGGAAGATCGGGAGAAGCAAACTCGATGCTGCTGCGGTACTCGTTCATCGGCGACGCACAGGCCTCGGTCAACGGATCCAGACCCCAAGCCTATCCCAGATCGGGCGTCGTGCTGCGATGCAAGAATGGTTTCATCTGCACGTATCCATGGCGGACGCAGCCGAGCATGGGCTCGGCTCTACAAGCGTCATGGCGCGTGACACCGTGTAGCGCCCGAGCCCATGCTCGGGCGGCGGCGCAGCCGCACAGGCGGCCGCTGTTGCAGCGGCCACCCTCATGCACGTATCAGCGCTTCTTCTTCGCCGTGCCCTGCTCGGCCGGGCCGATGGTCTGCTCCAGCCAGCGCTCGCTCTCGGCCAGCATGGTCATGATCGATTCGCGTGCACGGTAGGCATGCGATTCGTTGGGCAGCATCACCAGCCGCGCGGTGCCACCCAGGCCCTTCACCGCCGCGAACATGCGCTCGCTCTGGATCGGGAACGTGCCGGAGTTGTTGTCGTCCACGCCGTGGATGAACAGGATCGGATCCTTGATCCTGTCGGCGTAATTGAACGGCGCCATCTTCTGGTAGACGTCCTGCGCCTGCCAGTAGTTGCGCTCCTCGGCCTGGAAGCCGAACGGCGTGAGCGTGCGGTTGTAGGCGCCGCTGCGCGCAATGCCCGCCTTGAACAGGCGGGTGTGTGCCAGCAGGTTGGCCGTCATGAACGCACCGTACGAATGGCCACCAATGGCGATGTGATCGCGGTCGGTCACGCCACGCCGCACCACTTCATCCACGGCCGCCTGCGCATTGGCCACCAGCTGTTCGATGTAGGTGTCGTTCGGCTCCTTGTCGCCCTCGCCGATGATCGGCATCGACGGGCTGGCCAGCACCACGTAACCCTTGGCCAGGAACGCCTGCGGACCCCAGTAGCTGACCGCATTGAAGCGATACGGCGAATCGGTCACCTGGCTGGCCGCGGCCGCGCTCTTGAACTCGCCCGGGTAGGCCCACATCAGCAGCGGGCGCGGGCCGTCGCGCTTCGGGTCGTATCCCGGCGGCAGCAGCAGGGTCGCGGTCAGGTCGACGCCGTCCTTGCGCTTGTAGCGGATCTGCTCCTTCTGCACACCCTTCAGCTGCGGCAGCGGATGCGCGAAATGGGTCAGCGCGCGCGGTGCGCTCCCAGCATCGACCAGCGACTGCACGTAGAAGTTGGCCGGCTCGTCCGGGCTCTCGCGGCTCAGCAGCAGCGAACTGCCCTGCTTGTCCAGCAATGCCACCGGCAGCGCATAGCTCGGTGCCTGCGAGTGGAACAGGCGCGTTGCCTTGCCCGTGGCGATGTCGAAGCGGTCCACGAACGGACGGTCGCCTTCCGGCGAAGCACCGGCGCCGGCCAGGTACAGGCTGCCGCCATCGGCGCTGGTCTGCAGCAGCGAACGGCCGCGCTCGTCGCTGGCCCGCAGCGGCCG
Organism: Stenotrophomonas sp. YJH_SMC_82; assembly: GCF_059368875.1. Classification (NCBI taxonomy): domain Bacteria; kingdom Pseudomonadati; phylum Pseudomonadota; class Gammaproteobacteria; order Lysobacterales; family Lysobacteraceae; genus Stenotrophomonas; species Stenotrophomonas sp. YJH_SMC_82. The sequence goes on along the minus strand of NZ_JCAFSE010000004.1, from coordinate 371,499 downwards.
GCCCGGATCGGCGTAGCGGTCCTGCGCATCGCGATCCCACAGCAGGCGCGGTTCGGCGCTGGCATTGTCCGGGGCGATCAGCCAGGTCTTGGTCCTGCGGGTCTTCCACCACGATTCGGTCAGCAGGGCCAGGTCGCCACGGCCCCAGCTGATACCGGCCAGGCGGCTGCCCAGCTGGGCCAGCGTCACCGGCGGTGTGTCGAACGGCGCGGCCTGCATCAGCACCGCATCGCGCACCTTGGCATCCCTGTTCGGGTCGCCACCATCCTGCGCTTCGGCCCAGACCAGGGTCGCGTCGGCATCACCACGCCAGCCGATGTCACGCACGCCGGTCACTTCGGCGTCGTTGCCGGTCGGCAGGCCTTCCACCAGCGGACGCACGGCCACGGTATGCACCAGCTTGCCGCTGGCACGGTCGATCACTTCAATGCGGCGCGGGAAACTGCTCACCGGCACCACGTAGGAATACGGGCGCTGCACCGGCTGCCGCAGCACGAAGCGGCCATCCGGCGACACGGAGAAGCCCATGAAGATGCCGGCCGCGCCGATCGCGCGGGTGCTGCCATCCAGGCTGACTTCCACCGGCTGTGTGGTGGCGTAGTAGTCGAACTGGCGCGCGTCAGCCTCGTTCTTCAGCAGGTCCTGGTAGGTACGGATCGACACCACGCCATCGCCCTGGCGGGTCTGCTGCACGGCCGGGCCGGTCGGGATGCCGTCGGTGGCCGGGGCCGCACCGAGGTTGGCCGGGCGGGTGAACACCACCAGCCCGCGGCTGTCCGGCAGCCACTGGTAACCGCTGCCGATCACCGTGTTCAGGCCGGCAAGCAGGCGGCGGGCGCTGCCGGCGGCCACGTCCACCAGCCACAGTTCGTTGGCGCCGCTGGTGGCGTCGACCTGGTTGAAAGCGAGCCACTTCTGATCCGGAGACCACATCAGGCTGGCGATCGACAGCGTGGCCGGCAGGCCGCTGATCTGCCGTTCCTTGCCATCGGCCACGTTCATCAGCCACAGCTTCTCGCCGAAGCTGAAACGGCTGTCGGAGAACGTGCGCGGGTTGATGCGCAGGCCGGCCAGCTTCAGTTCCGGCTGCGCCACCACCCGGATCGGCGGCAGCGACGGCATCTGCATCAACGCGGCCATGTCGCGGCGAGGCGACAGGTGCAGCGACGGCGCGCGCGGTGCGTCGACCACCGCCTGCAGCGCCGCCGAGGGCAGTTCGTAGCCATTGGCACCCTGGGCCTGTGCTGCAGCGGGCTGTGGGGCCACCGCCCAGGCCAGCGGGGCCACGGCCAGCGGGGCCACGGCCAGCAGTCCCATCGACAGGACCAGGCCGGTCCAGCGCCGCGTACGGCGCGCGTGCATGCTCATCGTTCTACCTGCGTGATGCGTGAAAGCACCGACCTTAACAGGCCGTGCACGCGCCCCCATCTGCCGATGGTTGGGTCATCCGGATGTCATGCCGGGGCCGCGATATAATGGGGGTTCTCCCCTGCCGAGGGGCGCTGCGACCGGATCCGATGAGGCCCGGCCAGGCTCGGTAAGGTGGCTTTGTAACAACGGCGCCCGGCTAGATGCGAGCACCCGCTCGCCCACAACCGGAGCACACGAATGAACGCTGTTGCCAAGACCTTCTCCACCGAAGGTGATTACAAGATCCGCGACATCACGCTGGCCGACTGGGGCCGCAAGGAACTGGACATCGCCGAGCACGAAATGCCGGGCCTGATGTCGATCCGCCGCAAGTACCAGGCCGAGCTGCCGCTGAAGGGCGTGCGCGTGACCGGCTCGCTGCACATGACCATCCAGACCGCGGTGCTGATCGAGACCCTGAAGGACATCGGCGCCGACGTGCGCTGGGCCTCGTGCAACATCTTCTCGACCCAGGACCACGCGGCTGCCGCCATCGCCGCCACTGGCACCCCGGTGTTCGCCTGGAAGGGCGAGACCCTGGAAGAGTACTGGGACTGCACCCTGGACGCGCTGACCTTCACCCTGGCCGACGGCACCCTGACCGGCCCGGAACTGGTGGTGGACGACGGCGGTGACGTGACCCTGCTGATCCACAAGGGCTACGAACTGGAGAACGGCAGCGACTGGGTCAACACCGCGTCCGCCTCGCACGAAGAACAGGTCATCAAGAACCTGCTCAAGCGCGTCGCCAAGGAGCGCCCGGGTTACTGGGGCCGCGTGGTCAAGGACTGGAAGGGCGTCTCCGAAGAGACCACCACCGGCGTGCACCGCCTGTACCAGCTGGCCCAGGCCGGCACCCTGCTGATCCCGGCGATCAACGTCAACGACTCGGTCACCAAGAGCAAGTTCGACAACCTGTATGGCTGCCGCGAGTCGCTGGCCGACGGCCTGAAGCGCGCGATGGACGTGATGCTGGCCGGCAAGGTAGCCGTGGTCTGCGGCTACGGCGATGTCGGCAAGGGCTGCGCCGCGTCGCTGCGTGCCTACGGCGCGCGCGTGATCGTCACCGAGATCGACCCGATCTGCGCCCTGCAGGCGGCGATGGAAGGCTATGAAGTCAACACCATCGAATCGACCCTGGGCCGTGCCGACCTGTACGTCACCACCACCGGCAACCGCGACATCATCCGCATCGAGCACCTGAGCGCGATGAAGGACCAGGCCATTGTCTGCAACATCGGCCACTTCGACAATGAGATCCAGGTCGACGCACTGGTGTCCTTCGCCGGCATCAAGCACGTCAACATCAAGCCGCAGGTCGACAAGTACATCTTCCCGAACGGCAATGCGATCTTCCTGCTGGCCGAAGGCCGCCTGGTGAACCTGGGCTGCGCCACCGGCCACCCGAGCTTCGTGATGTCCAACAGCTTCGCCAACCAGACCCTGGCACAGATCGACCTGTGGGCGAACAAGGACAGCTACGAGAAGAAGGTGTACCTGCTGCCGAAGAAGCTGGACGAAGAAGTGGCTCGCCTGCACCTGGAAAAGATCGGCGTGAAGCTGACCACCCTGAGCCAGGAACAGGCCGACTACATCGGCGTGCCGGTGGAAGGCCCGTTCAAGCCGGACCACTACCGCTACTGATCGTGCGCGGTGCCGGCCAGCGGCCGGCACTACCGGCGCAGGCGGGGTCGGATCCCTTTCCGCAGGAAAGGGCGCTGACCCCGGCAACAGATGCAGACAGAACGGGCGCCTTCGGGCGCCCGTTCTGCGTTGCGTCGCCCCGCAGCAGATCCGCGCGCCCTGTCACAGTGCCCTAAGAAGCCGCTTGCTAGTCTCTATGCCCCCATGGACTGCCAACTGCAGGCCATGCGCCGGGACGCTGACAGCAAAGGACAGGACATGCCGCGCAACAATGACCGAGTGACCCGGGCGATGAAGCCCCTGATGATCCTGTGCTGGGTGGCCCTGCTGGCCGCCTGCAGCCCGCCTGGCAGCGATGCCGGTGCCAGCGCGCCGGCAGCGAACACCGGCCAGGCAAGCACCGACGGCAAGGCAACCAGCACCCCGGCAGCGGCCACGGGCAGCAGCGCTGCCTGCGCCGAGGGGGCATCACAGGTGCAGACCCTGATCTGCAACGACCCCGCCCTGTTGCAGCAGGAAGCTGAGCTGGTCAAGGCTGAAGCCTCCGCACGCGACACCCTCGATGCCGCCGGCAAGGCCAAGCTGCAGGCCGAGCAGCAGCGCTGGATCCAGCATACGCGCGACCTGTGCGGTGACGCGCACTGCCTGCAACAGGTATTTGCCGATCGCCTCAAGGTGCTCTCGGCCACGCGCGACGGCCTGGTCGACCAGGACGCCTGCGAAGTGCCCGACGGCCAGCAGCAGTGCGTGGACCTGCTGGTGCTGCGCGACCCCAACAGCCAGTTGGCGAACTTCAACACGCTGCTGGGAGAAAACGGCCAGGAAGGCCGCCTGCTGGGCTGTACGGCCGCCACCAACGTGGGCGGTGGCCCCAACGCCGTGCTGGCGGCCAACTGCATCCAGGAAACCACCGCCGGCAAGCGCAACGTGCAGTTGTGCAGCAACCAGATGGTCGGCCAGTTCGCCCTCGAACCGGCATCGACCGCCTACGGCACCCAGGCCGTCCGCCAGCTGCTCGGCTTCACGCAGCAGCACTGCGCCGGCTGACATCCGCTGGGTGCGCCCGGCGCTTTTTCCCACATTGAAGGACGATGACCATGGCAAAGGATTCCACCCTTACCCGTGAACAGCTGTCCACGCTGTTCCTCAACACGGAGCTGGGCGGAAACACCCGCCACCTGGACCACTTCTCATACGCGCAGAAAGGCGCAAGCACCTACTCGTTCGGACTGGTGCAGTTCGATGTCGGCGGCAATCCGCAGGCCAGGCGTTTCCTGCGCGACAACGGCTTCACCGCCGCTGATATCGAACTGCTGTCCCAGCAGGGCGGATTGAGCACCCGGCAGCTGGCGGCGCTTGACGCCAAGTTGCAGGCCATTCCGCAGGCGAAGATGGACCAGCTCACCAACGACAAGCTGGACAGCGCCATCGAGCGCGTCGATGAAGCCATCGCCAAGGTGCGTGCCATCAACCCGGCCGCCGCCGATGCCATCGCGGCCAACCCCGAACTGCAGCTGGCCATGGCCGACTATGACAACCAGTTCGGCGGCATGGGCCCGCAGTTCATCAGCTATCTGGCCGGCAACGCGGAAAAGCTGCAGGGCGGTACGGTCCAGGCCGGCAATCCACCGACCCGCGGCGACGTGCAGAACTTCGTCGATGCCACCAAGTACGGCATCCAGTCGCCGGCCGCGGTGACCAGCCGCGATGAGCGCTTCGACCGGGCGATGACCCAGCTGGGCATCACCCCCACCCATGCCCCCTCGCACGGGTCGCCCGGCGGCAACGGCGTACTGGTCAGCGGCGCCAGGGGCGATGAGGTAAAGGCGATGCAGCAGAAGCTGGCCGACCTGGGCTATCTGGGCAAGGACGGCAAGCCACTGGTAGCCGATGGCGATTTCGGGCCCGGCACCCTGGAAGCGGTCAAGCAGTTCCAGCGTGAGCACCAGCTCACCGTCGATGGCAAGGTCGGTGCCACCACCCTGGGTGCGCTCGACAAGGCCACCGCGCAACAGCAACAGCGGGCCGCCGAACCGACCATGGCCACCCCCGGCCACGCCGACAACCCGCGTTACCAGCAGGTCGTGGAAAAGCTGGAAACGCTGGAAGAACAACGCCGCCAGGGTGGCCTGGCGCCACTGTTCAATGACCGCAGCCAGCTCGAGAACGCCGCAGGCCTGGTGGCTTACGAGTCCAAGCTGGCCGGCATGAGCCAGGTCGATACCGTGCTGGCGCGGCCGGACAACCAGGGCGTGTTCGCCGTGCAGGGCCAGCTTGGCGATCCCGCCATGCACCGCACTTACGTCGATCTGTCGCAGGCGGCGAACCACACGCTGCAGGACAGCACGCGGCATAGCCAGGCGCTGGACAACGAACTGTCGCAGCGACAGACCCAGGAACAGATTCAGACGCAGCAGTCGATGTCGCGCTGACGCGGGATGCCGACGATCACAGCCGGGACGGGCGCCTTCGGGGGCCCGTCCTGCGTTGATGCGCGAGTTTCGGTCAAGGCAATATCCCTACCTCGCGCTAGGATGCGCCCATGACCCCGGCCATCAACCTGCTCAAGCGCGAGAAGATCGCCCACACCGTGCGCAGCTACGTGCACGACGCCCACGCCGAATCGTATGGCGGCGAAGCCGTCGACAAGCTCGGCCTCGACCCGGCCCAGGTGTTCAAGACCCTGCTGGCCAGCACGGAAGCACACGAACTGCTGGTGGCGATCGTGCCGGTCGCCGGCCAGCTTGACCTGAAGGCGCTGGCCGAAGCCGCCGGCTGCAAGAAGTGCGAGATGGCCGCCGCCGATGCCGCACAGCGCGCGACCGGCTACCTGGTCGGTGGCATCAGCCCGCTGGGGCAGAAGAAGCGCCTGCGCACGTTCCTGGACGCCAGTGCCGAAGCGCTGCCCGCGCTGCATGTCAGCGCCGGGCGCCGCGGCCTCGAGGTAGAACTGGCACCGGCCGACCTTCTGCGCCTCACCGCCGGCCACTACGCTGCCATCGGCAAGTCACGCTGATGCGCTGGCCGTGGTCTGCAGCGCCGGTACCCCGGCTCGACGATGCACAGGCCGACGTGCTGCTGCAGGACCTGCTGTCGCGCGATGCCACGCGCATCACCGATGCCGCACGCACGGTGGCACGGCTGTTCAGCACCGCATCGTTGGACGCGTTGGTCGCACATGTGGATACGATCGAACGCAACTGCGAGGGCATCGCACTTGGCGGCATGCTGATCAGCAACCAGGCGCACCTGAAGGCGGCCCTGCAACGGCTGCGCTACTGGCGGGCGCGTGAGGGGTGCCTGTGCGCACTCTACCCTTCTTATGTGTTCTTCAACCCTGCACCGCTGCTGGAACAGGGCCACGTGCTGCTGCTCGGACGAGGCGAGGCCGAGGATGGCTGGGGTGAGTGCTACCGGGTGACGTGCACGTCCTGCACGCAGCCGTGGAGCGCCACCGAGCGTGAATACCACTACCCGTGGTGGGAGTGGAAGCGCCTCTGACAGTGATGCAGCCACGCACGGCGTGGCTCCGCTGCGGTACGTCCAGATCCATGCCATGCATGGATGACGCTCACTCCACGAATTCATACCGCATCGGCATGCGCACGAGGGTCAACGCCGGCACCGTACCCTTCGCATCGGCGCGGCTGAAACGCCAGCCCTGCAGCTCCTCCGCTGCAGCGTCATCCAGCAACGCATGACCGCTGGAGGTCTCCACGATCACGGCCGCAACGCGCCCCCGCGCATCGACCAACGCCTTCAGCATGCTGCGGCCGGACAGCCCCTGCCGCATGGCCTCCACCGGATAGCGCGGCGACACGCCGCGTGGAGGCAGCCAGGGAATACCTTCACCCGCGAACAGATCCCGGTTGCTGCGTGCCGTGCAGGGCGTCGGCAGGCGCAGCTGCAGGGATACCTGCACCTCATTCACGGTCACGTGCGCCGGCGCGGCGCAGGCATGCTGCACCAGCGCCTCCAGCATTCGTTGCTGCCGACGCAGCGCGTTGCCATTGGCCGCCGCCACTTCAATCACGCAGCGGCCGTCCTGCGGCTGCATCGACAGCGCGGTCACGCCTGCATCGCGCAGCCCGGGAAGGCGTGCCATGGGTTCGCAGGCCATCCCGGCAGGAGGCTTCGCGGCCAGTACCGGGGTGGCGGGCAGCGTGCCCGCCAGCAACATCAGGATCATCCTTGCCCAGACCGCCATGCCCCGCCCTCCTTGGGTTTGCCTGGCCCGATCATAGCGCGCGCCTGGGATCGGATCCCCTCCTCAGGGAAAGGCTTCGACCGGGGGCTCGAATGATCGGGTCAGAGCCCTGCGATGCGGGGATCCGACCCCGGCCGCCAGTTGGCGTTGTTCTCCCAGAACTCCACCGAGCGCCGGTAGGCCTCCTTGTCCAATGGCACGCCGGAACCGCCCTCCTCCACGCCCAGCGCATTGCGCATCATGGTGATCGGCGCCATCGGCACTTCTTCCGGTTCGGCGGTGTAGATGCAGCCGACGATGCCCCAGTCGGCTTCGATCGGTGAGCCTTCCCTGGCCAGCTGCTCGGCGTTGTACAGGATCACCACCAGGTAGTTCGCGCGCGGCGACTCCACGCCCTCGAACCAGCGCACCAGTACCGGCAGTTCCTCGCGGTTGCGCGCTTCGTAGCCGCTGCGCAGCTGGTGGCGGTTGGCCTCGGTGACCGGCACCGTCAGGCAGCGCGTGCTGGTCCAGTTCTCGTAGACGAACAACTTGCAGAACGGGGCGTAGCCGTCGAGCACCTTCAGCGGCGCGTGCGCATTGAGGTGTGCCTCGAACTGCTCGGCAGTGCAGTCCTGGATGGTATTGCCGCGTGGCACGCGCGGGAACAGGCGGGGACGGGCGAAATCGGTGAGGACGATGGACATGGCGCGGCGTGATCTGGGAATCCGCTGCACAGGGTAACCGCTGGCAGCACCTACAACGCCATCCGCTCGCGCAGCTCGCGTGCCTGCCGCCGCGATACCTCCACCTCGCTGCCATCATCCAGCGTCAGGTCATAGCCGTCGCCGATGCTGGGCGACACCCCACGGATACGGCGCAGGTTGACCAGTGTGTTGCGGTTGGCGCGGAAGAAAAGATCCGGCGGCAGGCGTGCTTCCAGCGCGCTCAGGCTGCGGGTCAGCAGTGCGTTCTGGTCGCGGAACCACAGCCGCGTGTAGTTGCCATCCACCACCAGCCGACGGATCTCGGAGACTGCCACGAACCAGCAGCGTTCACCCTCGCGCACGAACACCTGGTCGTGCGCGCCCAGCGTGCCGCGCGATTCCGGCACGTCGGCCGCAACCGCCTCGCACTGCCGCGCCCGCTCGAGCGCTTCCAGCAGCCGCGGCGCCTCCACCGGCTTCACCAGGTAGTCCAGCGCGTTGGCCTGGAACGCACGCACCGCATAGGTGTCGTAGGCGGTGACGAAGACCACGGCCGGCACCGTGTCCAGGCCGTCCAGCACGTCGAAACCACTGCCGGAGGGCATCTGCACATCCAGCAGCACCAGGTCCGGTGCCAGCGTGGTGATCGCCTCGCGTGCGGCGGGCACGTCGTCGGCCTCGCCCACGCACTGCACCCACGGCAGCGCCGACAGCAGCGTGCGCAGCTCCTGCCGGGCCAGCCGTGCGTCATCGACGATCAACACGCGCAGCATGCCAGTCATTGCGGAATCTCCAGCAGGGCCTGCATGCGGTCACCGGCCGGTTGCAGCACGAATCGGCCACGCATGCCCAGCTGCGCACGCAGGTAGGCCAGGCCGACGCCATGGCCATGGGTGGGTTCGCTGCCGGTTGGAAGTGGATTGTCCACCTGCAACCGCAGCACGTCATTGTCCAGCGTGGCGCGGATCTGCACCTCGCCGCCGCCGGGACGGCTGGCGATACCGTGCTTGATCGCGTTCTCCACCAGCAACTGCAACGCCATCGCCGGCAGCTGCGCCTGCGTGGCATCGGCATCGATCTGCTGCCGCACCTGCAGGCGCTGTTCGAAATGGACCGCCTCGATGGCCAGGTAATCATCGACCACCGCCAGTTCCTCGGCCAGCGTGACCTGCTCGCTGCGGTTGTGGGCGAGCGCCTGGCGCAGCGTGCGCGACAGGCGGGTGACCATGTCACGGGCCCGTTCCGGGTCTTCCAGGATCAGCGCACGCAGGTTGTTCAGCGCATTGAACATGAAATGCGGATTGAGCCGCGCACGCAGTGCGTCACGTTCCAGCACACTGCGTTCGGCTTCGGCGCGCAGGCGTGCCAGCTCGCTGTGGCGTGCCCGCCGCAGGCCGTGCAGGCCCGCCCACAAACCGGTCCACACCAGCAGGAACAACGCGGTGTTCATCCAATACAGCAGCACCGAAGACCACTGGTAATCCGCATGGCCGCCAGGCAGCTGCACCCAACCCAGCGCCAGCGCCGGCAGCAGCAGCGCCGCCGTTACCGCCTGTGCGACGCTGGCCCCGAGCACCACGCCGGCAGCCAGTTTCAGCACCAGGCTGCCCAGGCTGCCCTCCCACCAGCGCTGGCGCAGTGCAACCGAACGCAATGCGCCGCTGCACAGCCAGAGTGAGACCGCCACGCTGACGGTGATCAGCACGATGCCACTGAACACGATGCCGCCACCGATCCGCATGCCGACCCACAGCCCGTACAGCGCATAGCCGGCCCATGCCAGTGCATTGAGCGTCCAGAAACGGCGGGAAGGCGTGGTGGCGTCCATGCGGGCTCTCGGCGGTGGCAGGAGGGCGGACAAGGGTCAGGGATGCGCGGCGAGGAAACGCTGCACCTGTTCCTGCAACCAGCGCGGATCATCCCACATCAGGAAGTGGAAACCCTGCGCGCTCATCGCGATCTGCACGCCCTGCAGTTTCGCGTACTGGGCCTGGAACACCGCACGCGTGCCGTCCTCGGTGCCGCCCATCGGCTGGTAGCCGGCCCAGCTGCCGAGCACCAGCGTCGGCGCGGTGATCGAAGCGATGCTGTCGCGCAGGTCGGTGGTCATCACCGCATGCATCGCATCGGCCGTGGTCTGGCGGTCGCTGGCTTCGCCCCAGCGGCCCAGTTCGGCCTGGCGCCGCGGATCGCGGGTCATGCCCGGCAGGCCCGCCTTCAACTGCGCCTGCCATTGCGCGGCGTCGGCGGCCAGCATGCCCTTGCGCAGCTGGTCGGCCATCGGCCGCACGCTGTCAGCGGTGGCACTCGGGTCGCGCGCCGCCGGCAGGAACGGCAGGGCATCGACCACCACCAGTGCGCTGATCGCCTTCGGCTCGGCCTGCGCCATCTGCAGGCCCAGCACGCCACCGAGGCTGTGGCCGACCACCACCACCGGCCCCAGGTGCTGGTCATGCAGGTAGGCCAGCAGCTGCCCGCGCATCGCCGGCAGGAAGCCGGCCGGGCGCGGGTCGGCCGCTGCCGCGCCAGCAAAGCCCGGCAACTGCACCAGGTGGCACTGCACGTCCTTCAGGGCCAGGCAGGTCTCGCGCCAGGCCTCGGCGCTGCTGTTGAGGCCGGGGATCATCAGCAGCGGTCGCCCCATGCCGACCACCTCGACCTGTACCTTGCCAGCGGTCGAGCCGGTGGCGGCATGCGCGGAACCGGAGCCGAGCACGGCCATCGCCATGCCGATCATCGCCAGCCGGGCCAGGGCCTTCATCGCGTACCAGAGTGCCAGGAAGATCTTCATCGTGTGCTCCTTCATCAGGTGGGGGGTGCCGGGATGGGAGCAGCGTGCGCCCGGCTACGGCAGCCAGGTTGCGATTCCGGAGCAACGGCCGCAGACCCGGGCAAACGGTCGCCGGCGGCGGACGGTGCCAGTCCATGCAGCCAACTAACATCCATCTTGATGAAGCGATATACTGACCCGCACCCGCCGCTGCCGCCCGTGCCATGACCGCCATCAGCTTCGAGTTCTATCCGCCCAAGACCGACGAACAGCGCAGCCAGCTGGACCGCGCCGCGGCCAGGCTGAAGGACTACGACCCCGAGTACGTGTCCTGTACCTTCGGCGCCGGTGGCTCGACCCTGAGCTATACCTCCGAGACCGTGCGCCACCTCAACCAGCACCACGGCTTCGAGGCAGCACCGCACCTGTCCTGTGTCGGCGGCACCCGCCAGGAAATCCGCGAACTGCTCAAGCTGTACCGCGCCATCGGCTGCCATCGCCTGGTCGCGCTGCGCGGCGACCTGCCCTCCGGCATGGGCTTCCCCGGTGACATGCGCTACGCCGCCGAGCTGATCGACTTCATCCGCGCCGAACACGGCACCGCCTTCCGCATCGAAGTCGGTGCCTATCCGGAGACCCATCCACAGGCCTCCGATGCACTGGCCGACCTGAAGCACTTCAAGGCCAAGATCGATGCCGGCGCCGACGCGGCGATCACCCAGTATTTCTACAACCCGGATGCGTACTTCCACTTCGTCGATGCCGTGCGCCGGCTCGGCGTGCAGGTGCCGATCACGCCCGGCATCATGCCGATCGCCAACTTCAGCCAGCTGCGCCGCTTCTCCGAGCAATGCGGTGCGGAGATCCCGCGCTGGATCAGCCGCAAGATGCAGGCCTATGGCGATGACGCCGAATCGGTGCGGGCGTTCGGTACCGAAGTGGTGGCCAAACTGTGCCAGCGCCTGATCGAGGGCGGCGCGCCGGGCCTGCACTTCTACACCTTGAACCTGGCCAAGCCGACCACGTCGGTGTTGAAGCTGCTGCACGGCTGAAAGCACGCCATGCCACCGCGATCGGCGCTACCCTGCGCCGATGAACCGGTTTTCCTTCCTGCTGTTGCTGCTGTCGTTGTGTTCGGTATCGAGCATTGTCCATGCGCAGTCCCCGCGCTTGAACCGCTGCACCGATGCGCAGGGGCAGAGCGTGTATACCGACCGCCCCTGCGACAGCGTTGGCGCCCGGTCGCGATTGCCACCGCCCGCGCCCACCGGCAGCACCCTGCCACGCGACACCCTGGGTGCGCGCTGCCCACGACGCCTGAGCGAGCTGGTGGACGCACTGCGCACCGGCATCGTCAGCAACGATGTGAACCGGCTGTCCTCGCTGTACCTGTGGGGTGCGGTCTCCGATGCCGGCGCGCAGCGCATCCTCGGCCAGTTGGAATCCTTGGCACGGCGGCCACTGGTGGACGTGGTGCCGGTGTATCCGCCACAGGGGCTGGCGTCCTCGCAGGAAGAGGGTCAGAGCCCTGCGGCGCAGGAATCCGACCCTGAGCCGCCAGCGCCACGGCATCCGGTCGGCCTGCGCCTGGAGCAGACGCTGCCCGGCAGCGCGTCGCGAGCGTCCACGGTGCTGGGATTGCGGCGGCAATACGGATGCTTCTGGATCACGTTGTGATCGGGAGGGGTCGGATCCCTTCCAGCGGAAAGGGCTCCGACCCCAGATTGCCGCGATGGGGTCAGAGCCCTGCTGCGCAGGGATCTGACCCTGCATGCCGGCTCACGCCGGCCACAGCCCACGAATCGCAGCGATGCCCTGCCCGCCATGCCGACGCGCTTCGGCGATATGGCCGGCGGCCATGCCGCCCAACGCGTAGATCGGCAGCGACACCTGCGCGCGCAGCGCAGCGAAGGCCTCCCAGCCCAGCGGCACCGCCCCGGGATGGCTGGCCGTGGCCTGCACCGGGCCGAGCACCGCGAAGTCGCAGCCCAGCTGCTGCGCCGCCTGCAGCTGCTCCAGGTCGTGGCAGGACGCGGCGACCAGCTGTCCTTCCGGCAAGGGCCGCTCCTGCAGGGCCAGCAACTGCTCGCTGCCCAGGTGCACGCCCACGCCCAGTGTGCGGGCCAACGCGACATCGCGGTTGAGCAGCCACTGCACGCCGCGACGATGCGCGCGCACGGCCTGTTCGATCATCGCCTGCCGTTGCGGATGCTCCGGCGGCAGGCGCAGCTGGATGCGCTGCTGGCCCGCCGCCACTGCCTGCTGCAGCCGTTCATGCCAGTGCTGCACGCCGCCGGCATCTTCGGCCGGCGCCGGCGTGATGAGGTAGCGATCCGGTTGGCGCAGTGCGGCCACCACCGGCAGGTCGGCCGGCGGCATGGAATAGCGGCCCAGCTTGTCCTGCGCCACCCAGGTGATCGCCTGGCCCTCGCGCCCGCGCGGTGTGCCCTTCCAGCTGCGCACGTGGCGCACTTCCAGGGTCAGGTGCTTGTCCGGATAGCGCTGCGGCACATCCATCAGCCAGGGCCCGACATCGGCCTCGATGCCCAGCTCTTCGCGCAGTTCACGCACCAGCGCCTGTTCGGAGGTCTCGCCGGATTCGCGCTTGCCGCCGGGGAACTCCCACAGGCCAGCCATGTCGCGGTTCTCGGTACGGCGGTTGAGCAGCACGCGGCCACGGGCGTCGGTGATGACGGCGGCCACGACATGGATCGATCGGGTGGGAGAAACCATGGGGCCAGCATGCCCAGAACAGGGCGGCCAGCGCAATCACGAATCCGCGCCGGATCGCCCGCGCCAAAGCAGAAGGCCCCGCTTGCGCGGGGCCTTCCGGGGTCAGCTCAGCTGGCCGTGGCAGTGCTTGTACTTCTTGCCACTGCCGCACGGGCACGGATCATTGCGGCCGATCTTCGGCTCGTCGCGCTGCAGCGTGGCCACGCCCTGCTGGGCGGCTTCGACCTGCGCGGCTTCCTCGTCGGCGCTGTAACCGCCGGCATCCTGGTGCTGGAACTGCGACTGGCTCAGGCGCGCCTGCGCCTGCTGGCGCTCGGCCGCTTCCAGCGCCTGCACTTCCTCGTCGCTGCGGATGCGCACGCGGGCCAGCAGGGTCACCACTTCGCGCTTGACGTTCTCCAGCATGTCCGAGAACAGCTCGAAGGCTTCCTTCTTGTATTCCTGCTTCGGCTGCTTCTGCGCGTAACCACGCAGGTAGATGCCCTGGCGCAGGTAATCCATGCGCGCCAGGTGCTCCTTCCAGCTCTGGTCCAGCACGGTCAGCATCACGTGCTTCTCCAGCGCGCGCATGGTTTCTTCGCCCAGGCCGGCTTCCTTCTCGGCGAAGTGCTGGTTGACGCGCTCCTGGACCTTGGTGGCGATGGCCTCGGCGTCCAGCTCTTCGTGTTCCTTGACCAGGTCGGTCAGCGACATCTGCAGGCCGAAGTCCGACTCCAGGGTCGCTTCCAGGCCGCGCAGGTCCCACTGCTCGTCGATCGAGTTCGGCGGCACGAAGCGCGCCACGATGTCGAAGATCACGTCGTCGCGGATGCCATCGACATTCGCCTTCACCGACTCGGCATCCAGCAGCTCGTCGCGCTGGGCGTAGATCACCTTGCGCTGGTCGTTGTTGACGTCGTCGAAGTCCAGCAGGTTCTTGCGGATGTCGAAGTTGTGGGCCTCGACCTTGCGCTGCGCCTTTTCGATCTGGCGGCTGACCAGGCGGTCCTCGATGACGTCGTCTTCCTTCATGCCCATCATGCGCATGGCCTTCTGCACCCAGTCGGAGGCGAAGATGCGCATCAGGTTGTCTTCCAGCGACAGGTAGAAGCGGGACGAACCCGGGTCACCCTGGCGGCCCGAACGGCCGCGCAGCTGGTTGTCGATACGACGCGATTCGTGGCGCTCGGTGCCGACGATGTGCAGGCCGCCGGCCGCCTTCACTGCCTCGTGGCGCTTCTGCCATTCGGCCTTGACCGCCGCCTTCTGCTCGTCGGTCGCGTCCTCGCCCAGGGCGTGGATCTCGGCTTCCAGCGAACCGCCCAGCACGATGTCGGTACCGCGGCCGGCCATGTTGGTGGCGATGGTCACTGCGCCCGGGCGGCCAGCGTTGGCGACGATGGTCGCTTCGCGGTCATGCTGCTTGGCGTTGAGCACTTCGTGCTTCACGCCGGCCTTGCTCAGGTGCTCGGACAGCATTTCCGAGGTTTCGATCGAGGTGGTACCCACCAGCACCGGCTGGCCGCGCTTGGCGCACTCTTCGATGTCGGCCAGCACCGCATTGAACTTGCCCTTGCGGTTGAGGAACACCTGGTCCGGACTGTCCTTGCGGATGGTCGGGCGGTTGGTCGGGATCACCACCACTTCCAGGCCGTAGATGCTCTGGAATTCGAACGCTTCGGTATCGGCCGTACCGGTCATGCCGGACAGCTTCTTGTACATGCGGAACAGGTTCTGGAAGGTGATGCTCGCCAGCGTCTGGTTCTCGCGCTGGACCGGCACGCCTTCCTTCGCTTCCACCGCCTGGTGCAGGCCGTCGGACCAGCGGCGGCCGGCCAGGGTACGGCCGGTGAACTCATCGACGATGACCACTTCGCCGTCGCGCACGATGTAGTCCACGTCACGCTGGTAGATCGCGTGCGCGCGCAGGGCGGCATTGAGGTGGTGGACCACGGTCAGGTTCTGCGCCGCGTACAGGCCTTCGGTCTCGCCGTCGAGGATGCCGGCTTCAACCAGCAGCTGCTCGGCGTGCTCCATGCCCGCTTCGGACAGGTGCACCTGCTTGCCCTTCTCGTCGACCCAGAAATCGCCTTCGCCGTCTTCCGCTTCCTGCTTGACCAGGTGCGGCACGACGCGGTTGACGCGGATGTACAGCTCCGGGGAATCATCGGCCGGACCGGAGATGATCAGCGGGGTACGCGCTTCGTCGATCAGGATGGAGTCGACTTCGTCGACGATGGCGTAGTGCAGGCCGCGCTGGTAACGGTCGGCCTTGGACAGCGCCATGTTGTCGCGCAGGTAGTCGAAGCCGAATTCGTTGTTGGTGCCGTAGGTGATGTCGGCCGCGTAGGCTTCGCGCTTGTCGCTGTGCGGCATGCCCGGGTACACCACGCCCACGCTCAGGCCCAGCCAGTTGTACAGCTTGCCCATCTGCGCGGCGTCGCGGCGGGCCAGGTAGTCGTTCACGGTGACCACGTGCACGCCCTTGCCTTCCAGCGCGTTGAGGTACACCGGCAGGGTCGCCACCAGGGTCTTGCCTTCACCGGTGCGCATTTCTGCGATCTTGCCCAGGTGAAGCACCATGCCGCCGATCAGCTGCACGTCGTAGTGGCGCATGCCCAGCACGCGGCGGCCGGCTTCGCGGCAGACCGCGAACGCTTCCGGCAGCACCTTGTCCAGGGCTTCACCGCCGGCGATGCGCTGCTTGAACTCCGGCGTCTTGGCCTGAAGCTGCTCGTCGGAAAGCTTCTCGATCTCCGGCTCCAGCGCATTGATCTTGGCGACGATGCGGTTGAGCTGGCGCAGCTGTCGTTCGTTACGACTGCCAAATACGCGGGTAAGCAGGCTGTTGATCATTGAAGGAACCGGGTTGGATGGACACGACGCCCGGCCTCCCCCTTGGGATCCGTCCGCCGCAAACGAAACAGGGCGCCTGGCGCCCTGTCGATGGCAACACCCATTGTAGCTTGGGACGGGCGGCTGAGGTTTCAAGCGCCAATCCGGTCGCAATCGCCCCGGATTCGGCAAAGAAACACGGATGCGGGGTCGGACCCCTTTCGCCATGGCGAAAGGGCTCTGACCCCAGCCCTCAACCGAATCGGGTCAGAGCCCTTCCGCGGCGCGGAAGGAATCCGACCCGGGCATCAGCCGCGGCTGACGCGGCCGACCGGCGTGTTGCCGCCGTCGCCGAGGAACTTGCGCGGGTTGACCACGTTGCCGTTCTCCCACACCTCGAAGTGCACGTGGGCACCGGTCGAACGGCCGGTGGAACCGGCCTTGGCCACTTCCTGGCCGGCGCGGACCAGGTCACCGGCCTTCACCACCAGGCGCGAATTGTGCGCGTAGCGGGTGACATAGCCGTTACCGTGGTCGACATCGACGACGTTGCCATAGCCGCCCTTCACACCAGCGAAGCTGACCACGCCTTCGGCCACGGCCATCACCGGGTCACCGACCTTGGCGTGGAAGTCCATGCCCTTGTGGGTGGCGGCGCCGCGGCCGAACGGGTCGGCACGGGTGCCGAAGCCGGAGGTCACGTAGCTGTTGCGGATCGGCATGCGCGACGGCACGGCGTTCTGCTGCAGCTGGTGGTCGAACATCAGCGATTCCATCACCGACAACTGGCGGCCTGAAGCAGCGAAGCGCTGCTCCAGCACCTGTAAGTCGGCGTTGACGTCCTTGACCGGGATGTCGCTGGTCGGGCCGCCGGCGTCGCCGTCACCGAGGCCGGGGGTCTCGTTGAAGTCGAACTCGCCATCTTCCAGCTTGCCCATCTGGGTCAGCCGTTCGCCGAGGGCGTTCAGGCGGGTGGCCTGCGCCTGCAGCTCGCCGAGGCGGGCGGCCAGCGCGTTGACCTGGGTCTGCGCATCGCGCTTGACCTTGGCCAGCTCCGCATCCTGGCGCTCGACCTTGGCCTGCAGGCGCGAATCATTCAGCGCACTGGCGCCAATGCCGCCGGCAAGGCCGATAATGCAGCCTACCCCGAGCACGCTGCCCAGCAGGGCGCGGGGGCGGTCCTCGAAATAGAACCGCAAACGCGTGATCGGCGACGCCTTGGCCTGTCCTTCACGCGTTTTGATTACGATCTTTTTGAATGCCATCAGTGAGTTTTCATGTCTGAGCCGAAATCCAGCGTTCGCCCCGCGTCAGTGCCGAAACCGGCGCTGGATGCGGTAATGGCGGACAAAAGCGGGAACCCGCTGCGTCGGGCCTTGTGGCTCGACGCGCTGGACCGGCAGTTGCGCCCCCAGTTGCCGCCACCTCTGCGCAGCCGCTGCCGGCTGGCCAATGTGGACGGGGAACACCTCGTTTTTCTCGTCGAGTCCCCGGTCTGGCATGCCAAGTTGCGGCTTGCCGAAGCCCAGTTGCTCGACGCGGCCCGTTCCATCGGGCTGAAGGCCACCAGGGTGACCATCAAGACTGCGTCCACCACTCCCTCACGCTCCCCAGCGATCGACAACCGGAATGGCCCCCACGCAGTTTCAGCCGCCACGCACAAAGGGCTACGCGACGCCTTGGCTTGCCTGCAGGACGTTCCCTCGAAGCCGAAGAAGCGATCCTGATGGCAACGGAGCATCCGGCTCCGCTCCCCGTCGCGCGTGTCACCACGGCGTGAAACATTTCGGGGGCCGGGTCGCATCCTAGCGGCCATCCGGAGGCCTGTCGTTAGATTGAAGTTAAAACTTCGTTAAATTCAGGCTTCCGATCCAACAGGTTCACAAAACCGTGACCTTGAACCGGCCTTGACGCCTTTCAAGCACGCTGAATGCGTCGCAAGCGCCGGAAACAACGACGCCGCCCTGGAAGGCGGCGTTTTTATCTTGAAATTCAACGATCTACGGAATCAGGCGTAGGCCGGGGTGGCATATTCCACCGGATCCGGGGTGGTCGGCGAGTCGAAGCTGACCCATTCCCAGGCGCTGGCGTCGGCCATCAGGGCCCGCACCAGCTTGTTGTTGAGCGCGTGGCCGGACTTGAAGCCCTCGTAGGCGCCCAGCACCTGGCCACCGGCCAGGTAGAGGTCGCCAATGGCGTCAAGGATCTTGTGGCGCACGAACTCGTCGGCGTAGCGCAGGCCGTCTTCGTTGAGCACGCGGAACTCGTCCAGCACGATGGCGTTGTCCATCGAACCGCCCAGGCCCAGATTGCGCTCGCGCATGTATTCCAGGTCGCGCATGAAACCGAAGGTGCGCGCGCGGGAGATTTCCTTGGTGTAGGCCAGCGTCGAGAACTCGATTTCCTGCCGCGACTGCTTGGCCGGGATCATCGGGTGGTCGAACTGGATGGTGAAGCCCAGCTTGTAGCCCTCGTACGGGGTGAAACGGGCCACCTTGTCGCCCTCGGTCACCTCCACGGTCTTGAGCACGCGGATGAAGCGCTTGGGCGCATCCTGTTCGATGATGCCCGCCGACTGCAGCAGGAACACGAACGGGCCGGCCGAACCGTCCATGATCGGCAGCTCGGCCGAGGACAGTTCGACGATGATGTTGTCCACACCCAGGCCGGCCAGCGCCGACATCAGGTGTTCGACGGTCTGGATCTTTGCGTCGTTGCAGGTCAGGCCGGTGCACAGGGTCACTTCGGTGACCAGTTCGGCCTTGGCCGGCACCTCCACCACCGGGTCCAGGTCCACGCGGCGGAACACGATGCCATGGTTGACCGGTGCCGGGCGCAGGGTCATGTAGACCTTGTCACCACTGTGCAGGCCAACGCCGGTGGCGCGGATCGTGTTCTTGAGGGTGCGTTGCTGGATCATGGGGGATGGACCGGAAGTGACACATTAGATTAACACGCGCACTCCCCTACCCCGGCTGAAACGCCAGTTGCAGCCACCGGCAGAATCCACCGGCACGCCGCTGGAAAGCGCGTGAAGCAGGGCGGCCGGGCCCATCCTGGCCCGGCGCCCGCGTTTTCAGGACATGGTGGCGCAACCCGGGGAGGACAACCCCGGGCCGCCCCGCTTAGTCCGCCTGGCGGCGCAGGAACGCCGGGATGTCCAGGTAATCGTTCGGCAGTTCCGCCGCCGCCGGGGCCGAAGCGGCCGGGGCCGAAGGGGCGGAGGCCGCTGCGGTATCGCTGCTGGCGCGACGCAGGCCCAGGCCCATGCCACCCACCGCCTTGGAGACGGCATCGCCGCCGTTGTCGAACTCGCCGAACTCCGGCTGGCCGGTGGTGGCGTTGCGGACCAGCTTGATCGGCGCACGCTCGCCCGGACGCTGGGTCTTGCTGGCCGAGACGCGGTTCAGGCCGGTGGCCACCACGGTCACGCGCACTTCGTCCTGCATGTCCGGATCGAGCACGGTGCCGACCACCACGGTGGCATCTTCGGAAGCGAAGCCATCGATGGTGCGGCCGATCTCGTCGAACTCGGCCATGGTGAAATCGGCGCCGGCGGTGATGTTGACCAGGATGCCGTTGGCACCAGCCAGGTTCACATCGTCCAGCAGCGGGTTCTGGATCGCCGATTCGGCAGCGGCCTGGGCGCGGTCATCGCCACGGGCGGTGCCGGTACCCATCATCGCCAGGCCCATTTCGGACATGACGGTGCGCACGTCGGCGAAGTCGACGTTGATCAGGCCCGGACGCACGATCAGGTCGGCGATGCCCTGCACGGCGCCCTGCAGCACGTCGTTGGCAGCGCGGAAGGCCTGGATCATGGTCGCGTTGCGACCCAGCACGGTGATCAGCTTCTCGTTCGGGATGGTGATCAGCGAGTCGCAGTGCTGGCTCAGTTCCTCGATGCCCTTCAGCGCCACCTGCATGCGGCGACGGCCTTCGAACGGGAACGGCTTGGTGACCACGGCCACGGTCAGGATGCCCATTTCCTTGGCCAGCTGTGCCACCACCGGCGCAGCGCCGGTACCGGTGCCGCCGCCCATGCCGGCGGTGATGAACACCATGTCGGCGCCCTGCAGCGCGTCCATGATGCGCTCACGGTCTTCCAGCGCGGCCTGGCGGCCGACTTCCGGGTTCGCGCCTGCGCCCAGGCCCTTGGTCACGTTGGTACCCAGCTGCAGCTGCAGCTTGGCACCACAATTCTTGATGGCCTGCGAGTCGGTGTTGGCAGTGATGAATTCCACGCCATCCACCGCCGAGTTGACCATGTGCGCCACGGCATTGCCGCCGCCGCCGCCCACGCCAACCACCTTGATCACCGCATTGGGTGCCATCTTTTCGATCAGTTCAAAATGCGCCATGTCCGTGTCCTCGTTGTATCCGCTTTGGCTGGCATGGGCATTCGGGCGTCCTGCCGTCCTGCTGCATGCCGACGTTGCGGCTGTGTGGGTTGTGTGTAGCCGGTACTGCGTTGTGATGCGGGTACTGCGGGTGTTGCGCCCGGGCGAGGCCCGGGTTTACGGGTTCCGCGTCAGAACTCGCCGCGGAACCAGGTCTTGAGTTTCTTGAACATGCTTCCGGCGCGCCCGGTGGGCAGCGACGGCCGCCGCGGGTGCTCGATCTGGCTGCCCATCAGCAGCAGGCCCACGCCGGTGGCGTGTACCGGGTTGCCGACCACTTCGCCCAGGCCGGTGACGTGCTGCGGGATACCCACGCGCACCGGCATCTGCAGCATTTCCTCGGCCAGTTCGACCACGCCTTCCATCTTCGACGCGCCACCGGTCAGCACCATGCCGGCGCGCACCAGCTCCTCGAAGCCGGAGCGGCGCAGTTCGGCCTGCACCATCTCGAAGATTTCCTCGTAGCGGCCCTGCACGGCCTGCGCCAGCGAATGGCGCGGCATGCGGCGCGGCGGGCGGTCGCCCACCGACGGCACCTGGATGCTCTCCTCGGCCGTGGCCAGCTGGGCCAGGGCGCAGGCATAGCGCACCTT
Source organism: Stenotrophomonas sp. YJH_SMC_82 (assembly GCF_059368875.1). Classification (NCBI taxonomy): domain Bacteria; kingdom Pseudomonadati; phylum Pseudomonadota; class Gammaproteobacteria; order Lysobacterales; family Lysobacteraceae; genus Stenotrophomonas; species Stenotrophomonas sp. YJH_SMC_82. The sequence goes on along the minus strand of NZ_JCAFSE010000004.1, from coordinate 350,242 downwards.
GATCTGCTCGGCTTCCGGGGTCGGCGTGCGCAGCATGTGCGCGATGTCGTTGGTCACGTGGTCGCCGGCGATCGGCAGCGAGGCGGTGTGGCAGATCGCACCCTGCACGAACACCGCGATGTCGGTGGTGCCGGCGCCCATGTCGACCAGCACCACGCCCAGCTCGCGCTCGTCGGCGGTCAGCACTGCCACGCTGGAGGCCAGCGAGGACAGCACCAGGTCGTCCACCTGCAGGCCGCAGCGCTGCACGCACTTGCTGATGTTGGCCGCGGCCGACTGCGCGCACACCACCAGGTGCGCATGCACTTCCAGGCGCACGCCGGTCATGCCGACCGGGTTGCGGATGCCTTCCTGCGAATCGTCCAGCACGTACTCGCGCGGGATCGCGTGGAGGATCTTCTGGTCGGCCGGGATCGCCACCGCCTTGGCCGCGTCGAGCACGCGATCCAGGTCGCCCCAGGTCACTTCACCGTCGCGGATCGGCACGATGCCCGGCGAGTTCTTGCACTGCACGTGGTTGCCGGAAATCGAGGCGTACACCGAACGGATCTCGCAGCCGGCCATCAGCTCGGCTTCTTCCACCGCGCGCTGGATCGACTGCACGGTCGATTCGATGTCCACCACCACGCCGCGCTTCAGCCCGCGCGATTCGTGCGAGCCGATGCCGATCACTTCGATCGGGTTGCCCGGCGAATACTCGCCCACCAGCGCCACCACCTTGGAGGTGCCGATGTCCAGGCCAACGATCAGCGATTTGTCACCCTTGCGATTCATGTCCTTTCCTGCGTGCTTCTGGCCGGGGTCGCCGGCGTTTTCGCCGGCGTGGCCGGGGTACCCCAGCTCAGCGTGAAACCATTGGTGTAACGGAGGTCGGCGCGCTCGATCGGCGCGTCCTGACGGTTGAGCTGCGGCAGTACCTTGACGAAGCGCTGCATGCGCGAGCGCGCGTCGTCGCGGCCGACCACCACTTCGGTGCCGTTGCTCAGCACCAGCGACCAGCTGCCGCGTGCGTCCATCGTCACCCGGCGCACATCGACGCCGGCCGGTGCGAACAATGCACGCGAGTCGCTGTACAGCTTCATCACTTCCGCGGTCTGGCTGTCCGGGCCATCCAGCTCCGGCAGCGCCAGGTCGGACAGCTTCTTCGGCGTGGGGAACAGCTTGCCCTGCTCGGACACCAGGCGGTCGGTACCCCAGCGGGCGAACGGCTTGTGCTCGACCAGGGTCACTTCCAGCACGTCCGGCCACTGCTTGCGGACCTGCGCGCTTTCCACCCACGGCAGCTTTTCCAGGGCGTCCTGCGCGTCCTGCAGCTTGACCGCGAAGAAGCCGGCGCGCGCATACGGCAGCAGCACCTGCTGCAGCTGTTCGGCCGGCACCCGCTTGAACTCACCATGCACGCGCAGCTTCGCCAGCGGCCAGCGCTCGGCGCCGACCCAGCCATTGACCACGGCCACCACCGGCAGTGCAACCACCGACAGCGCCAACAGCCAGACGAAGATGCGCAGCACCGCGTTCATGCGTGCGAGGCCTCCAGGGTCTGTTCCAGCACGCGCCACACCAGTTCCTCGAAACCGATGCCGGCCTGGCGGGCCGCCTTGGGCACCAGCGAATGGCTGGTCATGCCCGGCGCGGTGTTCACTTCCAGCAGGAAGAAACGGCCGCTGTCGCGATCGCGCATCACGTCCACGCGGCCCCAGCCACGGCACCCGGCGGCACGGAACGCGGCCAGCGCGATGCGCCGGATGTCCTCTTCGTCGCCACCGTCCAGGCCCGGACACAGGTACTGGGTGTCCTCGGCGATGTACTTGGCGTTGTAGTCGTACCACTGGCCCTTGGGCACGATGCGGATCGACGGCAGTGCGACGTCGCCAAGGATGGCCACGGTCAATTCGTCGCCGACCACCATCTGCTCCATCAGCAGCTGGCCGTCGTAGCGCGCAGCCAGGGCCACCGCTTCATCCAGCCCGGCGTCATCGGTGACCCGGCTGATGCCCACGCTGGAGCCTTCGTTGGCCGGCTTCACCACCACCGGCAGGCCGAGTTCGGCGGCATTGGCGTGCACGTCCTCGGCAGTGACCTTGCGGTACTGCGGGGTCGGCAGGCCCAGCGACAGCCACACCTGCTTGGTGCGGATCTTGTCCATGCTCAGCGCCGAACCCAGCACGTTCGAGCCGGTGTACGGCACGCCGAAGGCGTCCATCAGGCCCTGCACGATGCCGTCCTCACCGCCACCGTTGTGGCCGTGCAGGATGTTGAAGACGCGATCGATGCCACCGGCGGCGAGCGCGCTGGCGAGCGCCGGAATGCCGTCCACCGCGAACGCATCGACGCCACGCGACTGCAGGGCTTCGAGCACGTTGCGGCCCGAATCCAGCGACACCTCGCGTTCGCTGGAACTGCCGCCCAGCAGCACGGCGACGCGGCCGAACTCGGCCGGGTCGGTCACGCGCAGCGGCGGGAAGGTCAGCGTGCTCACGCCTGGCCCTCCCCCTTGAAACCTTCCACCGCGATATGGGTGGCCACGGCACCGATGTCGCCGGCGCCCATCATCAGCAGCAGGTCACCGTCCTGCAGCACGTCCGGCAGCACGCTGGCCAGCTCGGCGGCCTTGCCCACCACCACCGGCTCACTGCGGCCACGCGCGCGGATGGCACGGGCCAGCGCGTGCGAGTCGGCGCCGGCAATCGGTTCTTCACCGGCCGGGTAGACCTCGCTCAGCACCAGCGCATCAACGCTCGACAGCACGGCGGCGAACTTGTCGAACTGGTCGCGGGTACGGCTGTAGCGGTGCGGCTGGAAGGCCACCACCAGGCGCTTGTCGGCCCAGCCACCACGAGCGGCGGCGAACACTGCCTCCAGCTCGCTCGGGTGATGGCCATAGTCGTCGATGATGCGGACCTTGGCGCCACTGGCGGTGGTCACCTCGCCCAGATCGTTGAAGCGACGGCCGACACCGGCGAAGCCCTCCAGCGCGCGTGCGATCGCGTCCGGGGCCACGCCCAGCTGCCAGCCCACCGCAGCGGCGGCCAGCGCGTTGAGCACGTTGTGCCTGCCCGGCAGCGCCAGCACCACTTCCTGGCTGGTGCCCTGCGGCAGGCGCAGGGTGAAGCGCATGCGCGACCCTTCCTGCACCACGTTCTCGGCGCGCACGTCGGCCTGCGGGCTCATGCCGTAGCTCATCACGTGGCGCGGGGTCCTGGCGGCCAGCGCGGCGACTTCCGGATCATCGATGCACAGTACCGCCAGGCCGTAGAACGGCAGGCGCTGCAGGAACTCGGCAAACGCCGCCTGCACGCGGGCGAAATCGTTGCCGTAGTTTTCCAGGTGGTCGGCATCGATGTTCGTGATGATCGACATCAGCGGGTTCAGGCGCAGGAAGCTGCCATCGCTTTCATCGGCCTCGGCCACCAGCCACTGCCCGCCACCCAGCTTGGCGTTGGCACCGGCGGCCAGCAGCTGGCCACCGATCACGAACGTCGGGTCCAGGCCACCTTCGCTCAGCACCGCAGCGGTCAGGCTGGTGGTGGTGGTCTTGCCATGGGTACCGGCCACGGCGATGCCGCGGCGGAAGCGCATCAGCTCGGCCAGCATCGCCGCACGCGGCATGATCGGAATGCGCTGGCTGCGTGCTTCCATCAGTTCCGGGTTGTCTTCGCGGATGGCACTGGAGACCACCACGCAGTCGGTGCCCAGCACGTTGGCCGCGGAGTGGCCGCGCATGATGCGCGCACCCAGGCTGGCCAGGCGGCGGGTCGCCACGTTGTCGGCGTTGTCCGAGCCGGACACTTCATAGCCCAGCGTCAGCATCACTTCGGCGATACCGCTCATGCCGGTGCCGCCGATGCCGACGAAATGCACGCGCGGGAACGCGCGCACCAGGTCGTTGGTGTCGTGCAGGCGACGGATCATGCGCGGCCTCGCGCAGGGCAGGCGCGGTGGCATGCCTTCTTCATACAGCTTCCTCGAGAATGATATCGGCGATGCGCTCGGCGGCATCGACCTTGGCCAGGGCACGCGCGGCTTGCGCCATCTGCATGCGGCGGGCGGGATTTTCGGACAGATCGCGCAGCAGTGCGGCAATGCCGTCGGCCAGCGTTCCGTCCTGCTTCAGCAACACCGCCGCGCCGCGCTCGACCAGGTACTCCGCGTTGCGGGTCTGGTGATCGTCGACGGCAGCGGGGAATGGCACCAGCACGCTGCCGACACCGACCGCGCACAGCTCGGCCAGCGTGGACGCGCCGGCGCGGCAGACAACCAGGTCAGCCCAGGCAAAGGCTTCGGCCATGTCGGCGATGAACGGCGTGATTTCCGCCTGCACACCGGCCTTGGCGTAAGCCTCCACCGCTTCGGCATGCATCTTCTCGCCGCTCTGGTGGCGCACCTGCACCGGCAGGCCGGCGCCCAGCGCGGCAATCGCCTGCGGCACGCCGGTATTGAGGGCACGCGCGCCCTGGCTGCCGCCCACCACCAGCACCCGCAGCGGGCCCTGCCGGTCGGCGAAGCGCTGTTCCGGCGGCGCGATGGCAGCGATTTCCGCGCGCACCGGGTTACCGACGAACTCCTCGCCCTTGGCGAAGGTGCCCGGGAAACCGGTCAGCAGGCGACGCGCATAACGCGACAGGATGCGGTTGGTCAGGCCCGGCGCACGGTTCTGCTCATGCACGATCAGCGGCAGGCCATGCAGGCGCGTGGCCATGCCACCGGGGCCGGAGGCAAAGCCACCGAAGGCGACCACCGCGCGCGGCTGGCGCTGGCGGATGATGAGCCCGGCCGCGCGCAGCGCGCGCATCAGCCGCCACGGCGCCGCCAGCAGGGCCAGCTTGCCCTTGCCGCGCAGGCCAGTGATGGCCAGCGTATCGATGGCGATGTCGTGCTGCGGCACCAGGCGGGTTTCCATCGCACCGTCGGCGCCCATCCAGGTCACCGGCACGCCGCGCTCGCGCAGCACGCGGGCCACGGCCAGGCCGGGGAAGATGTGACCGCCGGTGCCTCCGGCCAGGATCATCACCGGGCGCCCACTCTCGGTGGCTGCACTCATGACAGCCTCCCGAAGGTCGGTTCGATGCGCGACTGCAGGCGGCTGGTGCCACGTGCGGCGCTCGCTGCAGCGGACGCGGGTGCGACCGGCTCGGCACGCATCGGCACGCTGGCGTCCACCGCTGCGGCGGGCTTGTCCATCGGTTCGGCCGCGGCGTCTTCGGCGCCACCGATGCGCACGGCCTGGCGGCGCTCGGCGCGCTTGAGTTCATACGACACGCGCAGCAGCAGGCCCATCGCCACGCAGGTCATCAGCACCGACGAACCGCCGGAGGAGATCAGCGGCAGGGTCAGGCCCTTGGTCGGCAGGATGCCCAGGTTCACGCCGATCGAGACGAAGGTCTGCATGCTGATCCACAGGCCGATGCCGAAGGCGATGTAGCCGGAGAAGTGGCGCTTCATTTCCACGCAGCGCATGCCCAGCCAGAAGGTGCGGCCGACCAGCAGCGCATACAGCGCCACGATCACGCAGGTACCCAGGAAACCGAATTCCTCGGCGGTGACCGAGAAGATGAAGTCGGTGTGCGCTTCGGGCAGGTAGTACAGCTTCTGCACGGAGTTGCCCAGGCCGACGCCGGTCCATTCACCACGGCCCACCGCCATCAGCGCGTTGGACAGCTGGTAGCCGTCGCCCTGCTGGTCGGCCCACGGGTCCAGGAAGGAGGTGATGCGGCGCATGCGGTACGGCTCGATGATCGCCAGCGCGCTCATGCCGACCAGGCCGATGATCACCGGCATCGACATGCGCGGCATGTTCACCCCGCCCAGCACCAGCATGCCGGCGGTGATCGCCAGCAGCAGGGTCGAGGAACCGAAGTCCGGCTGCAGCAGCAGCAGCACCACCAGCGCACCGGCCACGCCCAGCGGCTTGAGCATTGCCGGCCAGGTCGCATTGACCTCGTCGCGGAAACGCACCAGGTAGCTCGACAGCCAGACGATGTAGAGCACTTTCACCGCTTCGACCGTCTGGAACTTGGAAATGCCCAGGTTGATCCAGCGGCGCGCACCGTTGACCGTGCTGCCCAGTCCCGGTGCGAACACCGCCAGCAGCAGTACGAAGCAGCCCAGCAGCAGCATCTGGTTGTACTGCTCGATCGACTTCAGCTCGGTGCGGGCGGCAATGACCGCCAGCACGATACCCACCGCCAGGAAGATCAGGTGGCGGTTGAGGTAATAGAACGGGCTGCTCATCAGCGCGATCGAGCTGGAGGCCACCATCACCACGCCGACACCGGTGAGCGCGATGATCGCGCCCAGCAGCCACTTGTCGTAGCTGCCTTCGATGGCTTCAAGGCGTGTTGCCTGGCGGGACAGGTCGTTCATCTCAGCGCACCTTCAACGTGGCCAGGCCGATCAGCACGAGCACGACGGAGATGATCCAGAAACGCACGATCACGCGCGGCTCCGGCCAGCCCTTCAGTTCGAAATGGTGGTGGATCGGCGCCATGCGGAACACGCGCTTGCCGGTCAGCTTGAACGAGGCAACCTGGATCATCACCGACAGCGTTTCGATGACGAACACGCCGCCCATGATCACCAGCACCAGCTCCTGGCGGGTGATCACCGCGATCGTGCCCAGCACCGCACCCAGTGCCAGTGCGCCGATGTCGCCCATGAAGACCATGGCCGGGTAGGTGTTGAACCAGAGGAAGCCCAGGCCCGCGCCGGCGATGGCCGCACAGATGATGACCAGCTCGCCGGCGCCCGGGATCTGCGGGATCTGCAGGTAGTTGGCGAACACCACGTTGCCCGAGGCATAGGCGAACACGCCCAGCGCGCAGGCCACCAGCACGGTCGGCATGATCGCCAGGCCGTCCAGGCCGTCGGTCAGGTTCACCGCGTTGGAGAAACCGACGATCCAGAAGTAGGCGATGGCCACGAAGCCGATGCCGGCCAGCGGCAGCGCGACCGACTTGAACATCGGGATGTAGAAGGTCAGCGCCGCCGGCACGTCGGCCGTGTAGAACAGGAACAGGCCCGCAGCCAGGCCGAAGATCGACTGCAGCAGGTACTTCCAGCGCGACTTCAGGCCGTTCGGGTCACGGCGGACGATCTTGATCCAGTCGTCATACCAGCCGATGGCGCCGAAGCACAGCATCACCGCCAGCACCAGCCACACGTAGCGGTTGCGCAGGTCGGCCCACATCAGCACCGACAGGGTGATGGTGAGCAGGATCAGCGAACCGCCCATGGTCGGCGTGCCGGCCTTGGAGAAATGGGTCTGCGGACCGTCCTTGCGGATCGGCTGGCCGCCCTTGAACTGGGCAAGCTTGCGGATCATCGCCGGGCCCAGCCACAGCGACAGGAACAGGGCCGTCAGCGCGGCAAGGATGGCGCGGAACGTCTGGTAGTTGAACAGCCCGAACAGGCTCTCCAACTGCTGCAACCATCGAGCCAGTTCATACAACATGCGGGGATTCCTCTCCTTGCGCCAGCAGCGCTTTGACAATCGTGTCCATGGCGCTGCCACGGGAACCCTTGACCAGGCAGCGCACGCCGGCGTGCAGCTCGTCCTTCAGCGCCTGCGACAGCGCGTCGTGGGTGGCGAAATGGCGGCCGCCTTCGCCGAAGGCGGAGGCGGCAGCGGCGCTGAGCGGGCCCAGTGCATACAGGCGCTTCAGGCCGGCAGCACGTGCGCGGATGCCGGCCTGCGCATGCAGCGCTTCCGCGTCCCGGCCCAGCTCGCGCATGTCGCCCAGCACCAGCCAGCCCTCTTCCGGCGCCGCGGCCAGGGCATCGATGGCCGCGGCCAGCGACCCGGGGTTGGCGTTGTAGCTGTCATCCACCAGCACCGCGCCATTGCGCAGCTGATGGGCGATCTGGCGACCCGGCACCGGCTGCGCTTCGGCCAGGCCGGCGGCAATCAGCGCCAGATCGACACCGGCGGCCAGCGCCAGGCTGGCGGCGGCCAGCGCATTGCTGACGTTGTGGCGACCCGGCAGGCCCAGCACCACGCGCGCTTCGCCGGCCGGTGCGACCAGAGTGAACTGGCTGCCCTGCGCACCGGCGCGGATATCGCGCGCGGTCACGTCCGCCGAGTGTTCCAGGCCATAGCGCAGCACGCGGCAACGCGCCGGGGTGCTGATGAAATGCTGTTCGAACCAGCGGCCATAGGCATCGTCGGCGTTGATCACCGCCACGCCATCGGCCGGCAGCGCGGCGTAGATCGCGCCCTTGGTCACCGCCACGCCGAGCAGGCTGCCCATACGTTCCAGGTGCGCCGGGGCGATGTTGTTGACCAGCGCATAACGCGGGCGGGCGATCTCGGTCAGGTAGGCGATGTCGCCCGGCTTGCCGGCGCCCATCTCGTAGACGGCGTAGTCGGCATCTTCCGGCGCATCGATCACCGCCAGCGGCAGGCCGATCTCGTTGTTGCGGTTGCCCGGGTTGGCGTAGACCACCTTGTGCGCGTGCTGGGCCACTTGCTGCAGGATCGACAGCAGCAGGCTCTTCACGCTGGTCTTGCCATTGCTGCCGGTGATCGCGAACACCTCGGTGCCACGGTCACGCTGCATGCCGGTGGCGATCTTCGCCAGCGCCAGTTCGCTGTCGGCCACCAGCACCTGCGGCAGTTCGACCGGCAGCAGGCGCTCGACCAGCAGCGCACTGGCACCGCGCGCCTGCGCGTCGGCCGCGAAGTCATGGCCGTCGAAACGCTCGCCGCGCAGCGCCACATACAGACTGCCCGGACCGAGATTGCGGGTGTCATTGCTGACCGCATCGATGGCCACGTCGTCGCCGTGGATCTCGCCGCCGGCCCAGTGTGCGATCAGCGAAAGCAGGGTGCGCTTCATGCGGCGCCCTCCCCGGCCTGCGCGCTGAGCACACCGGCCTTGGCCGCCAGTGCAGCGGCGGCCACTTCGGTGTCGTCGAAGTCATGGCGCACGCCATTCACTTCCTGGTACGGCTCGTGGCCCTTGCCTGCGATCAGGATGATGTCGCCTGCACCGGCACGCTTCACCGCCAGGCCGATCGCACGCGCGCGGCTGCGCTGCACGGTCACGGCATCTGCGTTCTGGAAGCCGGCCAGGATGTCGGCCACGATCACGTCGCCATCCTCGCCACGCGGGTTGTCGTCGGTGACGATGACCTGGTTGGCCAGGCGCTCGGCAATCGCCGCCATCTGCGGGCGCTTGCCGGTGTCGCGCTCGCCGCCGCAGCCGAACACGCAGAACAGCGTGCCCTGCAGGTGCCCGTGGAGGCTGTCCAGCGCCTGTTCCAGCGCATCCGGGGTGTGCGCGTAGTCGACCACCACCGTCGGCAGTCCGTCTTCACCGCCCAAGCGGTTCATGCGGCCGCGGATCGGCTGCAGCGCCGACAGCACTTCGGCGATACGCGGCAGCGGCTGGCCCTGCGCGTGCAGGGTACCGGCCACGGCCAGCAGGTTGTCCACGTTGAAGCGGCCCAGCAGCGGCGACTGCACCGCCGCGCGCTGGCCGTCGATGACCAGCTCGAAGGCGATGCCACGACCGTCCAGCTGCAGTGCCTCGGCGCGCACGCTGGCGTCGGTGGCACCACGCGAGCTCAGCCCGATCGCCTGCACGCCGGCCGGCAGGCCCGCGAACAGCTGCCGGCCGAAGGCATCGTCCAGATTGATCACCGCGGCCTTCAGGCCCGGGCGATGGAACAGCCGCGCCTTGGCCGCGCCGTAGCTGGCCATGTCACCGTGGTAGTCCAGATGGTCGCGGGTGAGGTTGGTGAACACCGCCACGTCGTAGTGCACGGCGTCCACGCGGCCCTGGTCCAGCGCATGCGAGCTGACTTCCATCGCCACCGCGCGCGCACCGGCGTCGCGCAGCTGCGCCAGAAGCGCATGCATCTGCAGCACCAGCGGCGTGGTGAAGCCGGTCGGCTCGACCGCACCATAAAGTCCGGCACCCAGCGTGCCGATACTGCCACTGGGCGTTCCGAGCAGATGCCAGGCCTGGGCCAGCAGCTGCACGGTGGAGGTCTTGCCGTTGGTGCCGGTCACGCCGACCATCGCCATCGCCCGCGATGGCGCGCCATGGAACTGGTCGGCCATCGCGCCCATGCGCGCGCGCAGGCCCGGCACGGCGATCGCATCAGCCGGGGCCGGCAGATCGGCCGGTGCCGGCGGTTCGAACAGGATGGCACTGGCACCGGCAGCGCGCGCCTGCTCGACAAAGCCCAGGCCATGCGCGCCGAAACCGGCGATGGCGACGAAGGCGTTACCGGGGCGCACGGCACGGCTGTCCAGCACCAGGCCGGTCAGAACGGGATCATGACCCGCCAGGGCCACGTCCGGAAGCAACTGCGAAAGCAACATCGAAGGACTCATTGCGTGCCTCCCGTAGCGGGCGGCGTCTGGGCTTGCGCGCTTGGCAGCGCAGCGTCGAATTCAGCGGCGGCATCGACCGGCAGCGCGGTCTCGGCCGGCGGCGCAGGCAGGATCGAGGCCGAATGGCCGACCTTGCCCGACTGCTGTGCGGCCAGCCACGACTGCAGGTCGTCCAGCGGCACGTCCATCAGGCGCAGGGTGCCTTCCATCACGTTGTGGTAGACCGGCGCCGACACCAGGCCGCCGTAGAACTTGCCGGCCTGCGGGTCGTTGATGACGATGACGGTAGCGAAACGCGGGTTGGTGGCCGGCACCACGCCGGCGAACAGCGCGTTGTAATGGCCGCGCTCATAACCGCCCGGGCCGGCCTTGCGCGCGGTGCCGGTCTTGCCGGCCACGCGGTAACCCAGCACCGCCGCCTGCTTGGCGCCGCCCTGGGTGACCACCGTTTCCATCATCGCCACCACCTGCCGGGCGACGTTCTCGTCGATGATCTGCTGGCCTTCATTGCGCTGGCCCTTGACGAAGGTCGGCGCAATCAGGCGCCCGCCGTTGGCCAGCGCCGAGTACGCGGTGGCAATCTGCAGCGGCGTGACCGACAGGCCGTAGCCATAGGACATGGTGGTCTTGGTGGTACCCGACCAGCGTGCCGGACGCATCACCACGCCGGCCGATTCACCCGGGAAACCGCTGTGCGGCGCCGAGCCATAGCCGAAGCGGCGCACGCCGTCGTAGAAGGTCTGGTCCGGCATCTTCGCCGCAACCTTGGCCGCACCCACGTTCGAACTGCGGGTGATCACGCCGGTCACGTTGAGCACACCGTTGTTGCGCGGCACGTCGCGGATGGTGAAGCGGCCCAGGGTCATGTAGCCCGGGTTGGTGTCGATGATGGTGTCCTTGGTCACCGCACCGGCCTGCAGCGCGGTGGCGATGGTCAGCGGCTTCATCGTCGAACCCGGCTCGACCAGGTCGGTCACCGCGCGGTTGCGGCGCGTATCGGGGATCGCGCCGGTCAGCGAGTTCGGGTTGTAGGTCGGCAGGTTGACCATGGCCAGGATCTCGCCGGTGGTCACGTCCATGATCACCATCGAACCACCGGCCGCCTTGTTGGCCACCAGCGCGTTGCGCAGTTCCTTGAAGGCCAGGTACTGGATGCGGCGGTCGATGCTGAGGGTCAGGTCCTTGCCCGGCTCGGCGGCGCGCAGCAGATCGCTTTCAACGGTCTCGCCCTTGCGGTTGCGGATCACCCGCTTGGCACCGGCCTTGCCGCGCAGCCATTCGTCGAACGCCAGTTCCAGGCCTTCCTGGCCGCGGTCGTCGATGTTGGTGAAGCCCAGCACGTGCGCCATCGCTTCGCCCTGTGGGTAGAAGCGGCGGAACTCGCGCTGCGCGGCCACGCCCGGAATCTTCAGCGCGACCACCTTCTCTGCCTCGTCCGGATTGATCCGGCGGCGCAGGTACATGAATTCCTTGTCCGACTTCTGCGACAGGCGGCTGCTCAGCTCATCCACCGACATGCCGACCGCCTGGGCCAGCTCCGGGATGCGCTCGGGCGAACGCAGCAGGTCCTGCGGGTTGACCCAGATCGAGGCGACCGGGGTGGACACCGCCAGCGGCTCGCCGTTGCGGTCGGTGATCATGCCGCGCGAGGTCTTGATCGGCAGCTCGCGCAGGTAGCGGGCCTCGCCCTGGCGCTGGTAGAAATCGCTGTTGATGATCTGCACGTAGGCCGCGCGACCCACCAGCGACACCGAGCACAGGCCAAGCGCCAGCGCGACCCAGCGCAGGCGCTGGCGCAGGTTGAAGGCGTTGCGCGGGCGGTTGCGGCCGGTCTTGCTCATGGGCGCACCACCACGATGTCAGCGGCCTCGGGGAACTTCATGCCCAGCTTCTCGCGGGCAATGCGGTCCACGCGGTTGGCTTCGGCCAGGGTGGCCTGTTCCAGCTGCAGGCGGCCGAACTCAAGGTTGATGTCATCGCGCTTGCGCTCGGCACGCGACAGCTCGATGAAGGTCTGCCGGTGGCGGTGGCGCACGAACACCACGCCGATCGCCGAGGCGACGGTGCAGGCCAGCAGGATGATCAGCAGCAGCCGGCTCATGCATCGCCCCCCCGCTTCTGTGCCACGCGCAGCACGGCGCTGCGGGCACGCGGGTTGGCGGCCAGCTCTTCGTCGGTGGCCTTGATGGCGCCGCCGATCAGGTCCAGCGTCGGCACGAACGCAACCGCCTCGGGCAGCCGGCGGTTGGCCGGCGGCGCCTTGGCCAGGCGGTTCATGTACTGCTTGACGATGCGGTCTTCCAGCGAGTGGAAGCTGATCACCGCCAGGCGGCCACCTGGCTTGAGCCGTTCCACCGCCGCATCGAGCCCGGCTTCCAGATCGGCCAGCTCGCGGTTGATGTGGATGCGGATGGCCTGGAAGCTGCGCGTGGCCGGGTGAATCTTGTCCTTCCCACGCGGCATCACCGAGGCGATCAGCTCGGCCAGTTCGGCGGTGCGGGAGAACGGCTGCTTCTCGCGGCGGGCCACGATGGCGCGGGCGATGCGCCGGCTCTGGCGCTCTTCGCCGTAGGTCCACAGCACATCAGCGATCTCGCGCTCTTCGACGCGGTTGATCCACTGCGCGGCGCTTTCACCGCTGTCCGGATCCATGCGCATGTCCAGCGGGCCGTCCTTGCCGAAGCTGAAGCCACGTTCGGCCACGTCCAGCTGCGGCGACGACACGCCGAGGTCGAACAGCACGCCGTCCAGGCCTTCGGCCGTCGCGTCCCACTGCAGCAGCTGGGCGAAGCTGCCCCGGAAAATGGACACGCGCGGGTCCGGCGCGAAATCGCGCTCGGCAACGGCGATGGCTTCCGGATCCTTGTCCATGACCAGCAGGCGCCCCTCGGGACCGAGCTGGGTGAGCACGCCACGTGCATGACCGCCACGACCGAACGTGCCATCCAGATAACGTCCGTTTTCGATCACCCTCAGGCCTTCAAGGACCTGGGTGTACAGGACCGGCAGGTGCACCGCCGGCGACTGCGACACCGGAAGGTGACCGGCCTGCGCTTCTGGGCGCATCCGGGCACCCCGGCTCACAACTTCAGGTCGAGCAACCCATCACCCAGATCCTCGTCAGACAACGTCTGCTGGATCAGGGCCCGATGCGCCTGCTCGCTCCACAATTCGAACTTGTCGCCCATACCGAGCAATACCGCCTTCTTCTCAATGCCCACCGCACCGCGGTGGCTGGCGGGGATGCTGATGCGACCGTTGCCGTCCAGTTCCAGATGGGCGGCCGAGCCGACCAGCTTCTGCTGCAACAGGCGCACGACGCGCTGGGTGTTGGGCTTGGACATCACATCGTCGCGGACCCGCTCCCATTCCGACTCTGCATACAGCCACAGGCAGCCGGCTTCGAACGGGTTGTAGGTCAGCACGAGACGGTTGTTGCTGGCGCGCGCGACGAGGTCGCGGTAAGCGGTGGGAACCGCCATGCGCCCTTTGTCGTCAACTGTGATGGCCGTCTCGCCCTGGAACACGACGCCTGCACCTTGTCCTTCGCCCGGTGAAACATTGAACCACGAAAACCCACAAAACACCCGGATTTCCCTCTGATGCCCACCTTAGCAGCGGGCCGAGGGTTGTCAACAACTTTTCAGCGGGGAAATCGCCAGCCGCATCAATGGCTTGCAACAACCTTTAGAGAATTGTTCAAGGCTTATCCACAAGTTGCTGATCCGTCTCAATTTTTGAGATTGAACGGAAGTTCAGGGGCGTGGAGAGGGCGTGAAACATCGGCCGCGCATTCATCCGGAACGGGCCGGAAACGGCGCCGGACTGCGCAAACCGTGCACAATGAGGCCATGTGCCTGCTCGCTCTTGGCTGGATGCACCACCCGCGCTGGCGGCTGGTGATGACCGGCAACCGTGATGAGTTCCACGCCCGCCCGACGGCGGCGCTGGCCCCCTGGCAGGATGAGACGTCCGTCATCGGCGGGCGCGATCTGCGCTCCGGCGGTGGCTGGGCCGGGGTTGGCGCCTCGGGCCGGATGGCGGTGGTCACCAACGTCCGCGACCCGCTGGCGGCCCAGACCGGCCCGTCGCGGGGCGCGCTGGTGGCCGACTTCCTGCGTGGCCGCGACCCGGCCGCCGTGCATATCGACCGATTGGCGACCGTGGCTGGCGCCTATGCCCCGTTCAATCTGTTGCTGGCCGATAGCGACAGCCTGGAGTACCTCGGCAACCATCCCGCCGAACGGCAGACCCTCGGCCCGGGCGTGCACGGCATGTCCAACGGCGCGCTGGACGCGCCCTGGCCGAAGACCCGGCGGCTGATGGCGGCCCTTGAAGCCTGGCTTCAGAAAGACGGGGTCAGATCCCTTTCGCACAGCGAAATGGATCTGACCCCGGACCTGACCCCACTCTGGAATGCTCTGGCCGACGAACACCGCCCTGCCGACAGCGACCTGCCCGACACCGGCATCGGCCTGGAACGCGAGCGCTGGCTGAGCCCGGCCTTCATCCGTGGCGATGACTACGGCACCCGCGCCAGCACCGTGCTGCTGATCGACGCCGACGGCCATGGCGAGATCCACGAACGCCGCTTCGGCCCGCAGGGCGCTCCCAGCGGCCAGAGCCACGTCATTTTCTGACCCGGTCATGACGGCCCTTGGCCGGATGCTCTTGGCGGGGGGGGGTAGTGCCGGCCGCTGGCCGGCAACCTCTGGATCTTCGGATGCAGCATGAAGTTGCCGGCCAGCGGCCGGCACTACCCGCAGCGTGCTGTCGCGATCCACGCGACGGCAGTCGTCATCGCAGCGGGCCTGAAACGTCATTCAGCTTCCAGCCGCGACCGCGATCCGTCCGCGCCACAGCGGTTTCAGCATCACAGCCAGCCGACTGTGCCCTTTTCGCAATCGGCACTGTGTCTATAAATGTCGCCCCTGACCTCCCAGGGTGGTCGCGCCCGGCATCGCGCCGCGCAATCGACCACAACCCTCAAGGAGGCCCCATGCGTCGCATCCTCATCCTGCTCGCCACCCACCTGCTCACCCTCGGCCTGGGCTTCGGCCTGGGCGTCTACCTCCTGCCGATCCTGATCGCCCCCGATGACCCGCCGGTGGAACAGGTACAGGCCGTCATGAAAGACGCCACCTACCGCACCACCTTCCGCCGCGACCTGAAGGGCAGCGACGCAGTGCACTGGGCCGAAGGCAAGGTCAGTGTCAGCGCCACCCAGGTCGCCTTCGACGGGAAGATGGGACCGGGCCCGGATTACAAGGTGTATCTGGTCCACGATTTCGTCGACAACAAGGCCGACTTCCTGAAGATCAAGGCGCAGGCCCAGCGCATCGGCGAAGTGAAGACCTTCAACCGCTTCCTGGTCGAGGTGCCCGCGAACGTGGATGTGGACGACTACACCACCGTCGTGGTGTGGTGCGAGCGCTTCTCGCAGTTCATTTCCGCCGGGCAGTACCGCACGCCGGGCTGAGGACCGCGCGTCGTCGAGGTAGTGCCGGCCGCTGGCCGGCAGCACTCTGTCCGCCGCTGCGGGCATCGTGAAGCTGCCGGCCAGCGGCCGGCACTACCGATGCGCGGTTCATGCCTATCGAAGAAAGAGGCGGAGCCGGCCGATAAGCCGGGTTCTGTCGTGGACAGTCATTCCTCTAGGCGTTACGTCACCGCAACGCTCAAGCAACCTACCCGGATCCAACGCGGGCCGCGCCAAAGGATCCCTATTTGGTCTTGCTCCAGGTGGGGTTTGCCGTGCCGGTCTGTTGCCAGACTCGCGGTGCGCTCTTACCGCACCATTTCACCCTTACCGGCCTTCCGAAGAAGACGTAGGCGGTATCTTTCTGTTGCACTTTCCGTCGGCTTGCGCCGCCCAGGCGTTACCTGGCACCTTGCCCTATGGAGCCCGGACTTTCCTCGGCACCCCCGAAGGGATGACGCGACTGTCTGGCCGACTCCGCCAGCGCGTATTCTAGCGTACGCACGCCCTTCCTGCCGTGCCGATCGCGGCGTGCGGTTCATCCACGCGTGGCGTGGCTCTAGCGGCCCTTCGCCCTCGCCATCACCGCCGCCCGCGACTCCAGCACCACCCCGACGATCAATTCCCGCACCTGCGGTTGCGAACCGTCCCATTCAATGCGGCGGACGCGCACGTCCACGCGATCGCCCGGCGCGTGGGCTTTCAACGCTTGGCCGATACCGAAGACGGTCTTCACTCGGGTACCCGCCACGGCCAGCACCTCATCCCCCTTGCGCAGGCCGGCGCGATGGGCCGGACCTTCGTCAGGCTCGGATTCGATCAAGGTCGCGCCCCCCATTTGAACGCCGAGGACCGGGCGCAGCGCATCGCTACGCGAATCCCCTTCCCCGGCCTGCTCGCGCGCCAATTCGGTGGCGCCCAACAGTGCATCGTCCAACCCCGCATCGAAATACGGCGCGTTGTCCACGAATGCGGCGCATTGCCACGACGCGCGCTCGGGCACCGGCTCGCGCCCCGCACGAAGGGCCTGCCGCAGGTCGCGCCATTGCGCTGCGCTGACGTACCGCTGCTGGCTGTTCACCAATTGCTGGTAGGCCGCCTCGATCTGTGCGTGGTTGTCGGCCCCCACCTGCAGACATCCCTCGTAGTTCTCCAACGCGTCACGTGCCGCGCGATAGGTCAGGTAATTGCTGTAATCGCGGACCGACTGCAGCCGATTGAATTCGACCAACCCCGGATCGAACAGCAGGTAGCCAACATAGTCCGGGCCCAGATCGGCTTCGGTAATGGCCGCAGGTGTCGGCCCTTCAGCTGCAGGAGCTGGCACGTCGGCCAGAGCGAACAGCAGGAACAATCCCTTTTCCAGCATCTGTCTTCCCTCCCTCAAGTAAATTTGAGAGCTTCACTCCTTCACCCCCGGAATTCCGCCGCTCATTCGCATTGCAGCGTCCCAGGCTATGAATGACCCATGCAGCCTGCACGCTTTTCAGGACTTTTCGTCCAGCTCCCGGCGAAGATCGTCAACCCATCGTTTTCTGCTGCTACGGTCATACTCGGCCGGCGAGAACGGCATCGACGCACGCGCATAATCGTCGATCAGTGCCAGCAGCGCCTGCCTGTCGACACGCGCGTCGAGAGGAGTGTGGGTGTCACTGGCGAGTGCGACCAGTTGTTCCTGGAGCAGCTCCTTTCTTGCGATGCCGGCGCCGGTGGACGGATCTGCGATACACAGACCGAAGGTCCCGTTGAAGAAGTGCGGGAGCAGCAGTTGCGCCTTGTCGTGCGCAGCGTTGGCATCCCCAAGCACGGCTGTCATGTAGCCCTCGAGCTCCTGCAGCAGAACGTCGACCACAGCCGCCCGCTCACTGCCCGGTGGTGCATCATCGGCAATGCGTATCCAGCGTGCGCAATCGGTACGGAAGTACTCCCCCACAAGGTCTTCGCTGATGGGAATGGAGCCGAACACTGCAGATCGGATGGTGCCACCCTCGCAGGTGTAGGTGGGCTGCGGCACCGCACCCACTGCAATCAGGCGACTGAGTCTTTCTTCTGACACATTGCAGAATGCGGCGAACGCATCCTTTGGCAGGAAATGAGCTTGAAGGTAGGCTGTCAATGCCATCTCGAACAATTACTCCCAAGGGGGGATGAAGAGGCGTGTGCCGGAGCGTCTTCGTCCAGGACAGACATCCCGAGCACCAGTCCTCACGCCTCAGAGGCCTCGGAAATGGGGTCACACTACGGACACCCTTCCGCATCGGGAGTATCCGCACGGGCTCCACTGATCTCAATGTCGCTCTGCAGGAGGTCCCGTAATACCCAAGGCTGCTGGGTTCGTACGATCATCAGTGGGTCGGTCATTGCTGCTCATCACGACATTGCCTGTCCCCGGATTCGTCCCTCAGCCGCGCACGTGGGCACGTTCACGCGCCAGAGGTTGGCGCCCCTCCGGCGGATCCGAACCGTTTCGCATTTCGCGCCGCGCGCTCCGGGACATGGCCCGGAGCGATCCATCAACTGCCGTACAACGCCTTGCGCGGCGCACCGGTCAGTTCCGCGGCCAGCTTGGCGGCGGTCGACGGCGGCAGGTGCTCGCTCAGCTTCGCGTAGACGCGACGGCCGTGTGCCAGCTGCGCTTCCTCGTCATCGCCGGCGCCCTGCACCATCACCACGAATTCGCCCTTGCGCTGGTTGTCGTCGGCCTCGACCTTGGCCAGCAGGCCCGCCAGGTCACCATCGAGCACGGTCTCGAACAGCTTGGTCAGCTCGCGGGCCAGCACCGCCGGGCGTTCGCCACCGAAGATCGCCGCCATGTCGGCCAGTGATTCGGCGATGCGGTGCGAGGATTCGTAGAACACCATCGTGCGCACTTCGCCGGCCAGCGCCTGCAGGCGGTCGCGGCGGCCGCTGGCCTTGGCCGGCAGGAAGCCCTCGAAACTGAAACGGTCGCTGGGCAGGCCGGCCACGCTCAGCGCGGCGATGGCGGCACAGGCACCGGGTACCGGGCTGACCTTGATGCCCGCCGCGCGCGCGGCACGCACCAGGCGGAACCCGGGGTCACTGACCAGCGGGGTACCGGCATCGCTGACCAGCGCCAGCGACTCGCCGGCCTGCAGGCGCGAGACCAGGCGCTGCGCCAGGGCCTCTTCATTGTGTTCGTGCAGGGCCACCAGTGGTTGCTGGATGCCGAAATGGGACAGCAGCTGGCCACTGCGGCGGGTGTCCTCGGCACAGATGGCCGCCACCGAACGCAGCACCTCCTGCGCGCGCGGGCTCAGATCGGCCAGGTTGCCGATCGGGGTGGCGACGACGTACAGGGTTGGGACACTCATTTCAGCGGTACTCACGGGGCAAGGGTAGAATCGTAGCGTGTACCCGGCCAAGGCCGCTGCCCTCATCGCATGGACCCGATCATGAACAAGCCCGCCGCACGGTTCTCCGCCCTGTCGTTGTCGCTGATGCTGCTGGCCGGTTGTGCCACCACCAGCCTGACCAGCACCCCCGATTCGCCGGCCCAGGGCCAGGCGCTGGCGCTGATCGAACAGGGCAAGCCGCGCGACGCCGCACTGCAGCTGGAAGGCCTGGCCGCCACGCTGCGTGGCGGTGCCCGCAGCAACGCACTGGCCGATGCGGCCTGGGCCTGGCATCTGGCCGGTGACAGTGCCCGCGCGCGCAGCCTGCTCGGCCAGCTCACCGCCCGCCAGCTGTCCGGCGCCAGCCTGCAGCGCTACCAGCTGACCGGTGCCGAGCTGGCGCTGGCCGACAAGCAGCCGGCGCAGGCGCTGGCCCTGCTGAAGGATCATGCCGACAGCGTTGCGGTCGGCCTGCGCACCCGCTGGCTGCTGGCCCGGGCCCAGGCCCTGCAGGGCACCGGCGATGCATTCGGTGCCGCCAACGAGCGCGCCCGTGCCCATGCCGGCCTGACCGGCAGTGCGCGCAGCGAGAACCAGGCCGCCATCGCCGGCCTGCTCGGCACCCTCGACGACGCCACCCTGCGCAGCCGTGCCGCCGCGCTGCCGGCCAACGACCCGCTGTACAACTTCGCCGGCCGTGCGCTGATCGCGCGCGGCCTGCCGCTGCCGCGCCCGTTCGACCGCGATGGCGCGGCCCAGTTCGACACCAGCAAGCGCCCGCCGGCGATGAGCGACGGTTACCGCCCGCCGGCCAAGCTGGCCGTGCTGCTGCCGCTCAGCGGCCGCCTGGCCACCGCCGCGCAGCCGGTGCGCGATGGCCTGTTGAGCGCCTACTACGGTGAAAGCCGCCGCCGCCCGGACATCAACTTCTTCGACACCGCTGGCACCCCGGCCGGTGCCCTCGCCGCCTACGACAAGGCCGTTGCCTCCGGTGCCGACTTCGTGGTCGGCCCACTGGGCCGCGACGAAGTGGACGCGGTGTACGGCCGCCAGCAGCTGCAGGTGCCGGTGCTGGCCCTGAACCGTGGCAAGGACGCACCGCCGGCCGGCAGCGCCGGCTTCTCGCTGGCACCGGAAGACGATGGCATCGTCGCGGCCGAGTACCTGCGCGGCCGCGAGCGCGGCAAGGCGCTGGTGATCAACAGCGCCGACGACACCGGCCGCCGTGCCGCTGCCGCCTTCGCCCAGCGTTTCGCCCAGCGCGGTGGCCAGGTCGTGGCCACGGTCGGCGTCAGCGATGCGGTGGGCGACGTCAGCGCCCAGGTGCGCAATGCCGGCCAGGTCGATGCGGTGTTCCTCGCCGTGCGTGCACCGCAGGCCCGCCTGCTGGCGCCGCAGCTGGCGCTGGCCGGTGCCGGTGGCGCCACCCGCGTCGGCACCTCGCAGCTGACCGTCGGCAGCGGCAAGGTGGAAGAAGACGTGGCCCTGGACGGCATCGTCTACCCGAATGAAGCCTGGAACGTGCGCAGCGTGTCCGGCCTGCCCTCGGCCAGCCAGGTGGCCAGCACCCTGCCGAGCGCACGCGGTGCGGCCGGCCGCCTGTTCGCCTTCGGCGCCGACGCCTGGAAGATCACCGCCTATCTGGACAAGCTGTCCAACGAAGGCGGCCTGGACGGTGCCACCGGCACCCTGTTCCTGGACAGCAACGGGAACATCCTGCGCCAGCCGGCATGGTCGACCTTCAATGGCGGCCGGCCGATGCCGATCGTCGGTGGTCGCTGAGCGCAGCCAACGTGGCTCGGCGGTGGAAGCCGCCGCCGAGCAGCATCTGCAACAGGCCGGACTGCAGCCGCGCGCGCGCAACGTGCGTTATCGCGGCGGTGAACTGGACCTGGTGATGGACGATGCCGGCATCGTGGTGTTCGTGGAGGTGCGCTATCGCGCGCGATCAGAGTACGGTGGCGGTGCCGCTTCAGTCGATGCGCGCAAATGCCGGCGCCTGGCGCATGCCGCGCAGCTGTACCTGCAGGACCACCCCGCGCTGGCCAATGCGCCCTGCCGCTTCGACGTGGTGGAAGCCAGTGGCGAACCGCCGCAGCTGCATTGGCTGCGTGACGCATTCCGGCTGGATGATTGCTGATGTGTACTGTCCGCCTTGGTAGAAGCCGACCTTGGTCGGCGCGTCTGTGCCAACCAAGGTTGGCCCCCGCCAGAGCGCAGCCTGGCCGGCACTACCATGGTGCGTGACTGATGCCGTCGATCATCACTCATGCCGCCGTGCCGCTGGCGCTGTGGTGCGCCGCTGATCGTGGCCGCATCCCGCCGCGCCTGCTGGTTGCAGGCGTGATCGCCGCGATGCTGCCCGATGCCGATGTACTGGCCTTTGCGCTGCACATTCCCTATGCGGATGCCTTCGGCCATCGCGGTGCCAGCCATTCGCTGCTGTTTGCCGGAGTGCTGGCGGCATTGGCGGCGGCGTTCGCATTCTTTGGTAGCGGCCGACCTTGGTCGGCACCACACAGCCCCGGTAGTCGCCGACCTTGGTCGGCGGTTTCGTGCCAACCAAGGTTGGCACCTACCAAGGCAGGGCCAACGGTGGCATCGACCGTACAAGCCGCTGTATTCGTCTTCGTCTGCGCCGCCAGCCATCCACTGCTGGATGCGATGACCTCCGGCGGCCTCGGCGTCGCACTGGCCTGGCCGTGGAGCGAACACCGCTTCTTCGCACCGTGGCGACCGATCCGCGTTTCACCCTTCGCCCCACAGTTCTTCAGCGCACGCGGCGTGGCTACCCTGCTCTCCGAACTGCGCTGGGTGTGGCTGCCACTGGCCGGCGCCGTTGTCGCCTGGAAACTGATCCAACCCGCTCCTGCTGCCTCTCGAGATCCGTCATGAGTCCTGCCCTGCCTGCTGCCCTGGTCGCCGAACTGTCCACCCTGCTGGGCGCGGAGGGCTGGCGCATGGATGACAGCGCGCTGGAGGCCAACGCGCAGGACAATTCATGGCGCCGCCAGCGTCCGGCAGCCGTGGCGCTGCCCGCCGACGTCGAACAGGTTCAGGCACTGGTACATGCCTGTCGCGCGCATGGCGTGGCGCTGGTCGCGCGCGGCGCCGGCACCGGAACTACCGGTGCAGCCGTCCCGCAGCCGGGCAGCATCGTGCTGTCGTTCACCCGCATGGACCGCATCATCGAGATCCGCGCCGGTGATCGCTGCGCGGTCGTGCAGCCCGGCGTGCTCAATGGCACCCTGCAGCAGGCACTGGCCCCGCATGGCCTGTTCTGGGCGCCGGATCCTTCCAGCGCCGAGATCTGCAGCATCGGCGGCAACCTCGCTTGCAATGCCGGCGGCCCGCGCGCGGTGAAGTACGGCACCAGTCGCGACAACGTGCTGGGCCTGGTGGCGGTGACCGGCACCGGCGAGCTGATCCGCTGCGGTGGTGCCTACACCAAGGACGCCACCGGCTACGACCTCACCCATCTGCTGGTGGGCAGCGAAGGCACGCTGGCACTGATCGTGGAAGCCACGCTGAAGCTGACCCCGTTGCCGGTCAGCCAGGCCGGGCTGCGCGTGCTGTACCGCGATGCCGATGCTGCTGCGGCCGCCGTGTCGCGGTTGATGTCGCAGCCGGTGGTACCCACCCGCCTGGAATTCATGGACGCGCGCAGCCTGGAGCTGCTGCGGCTCAATGGTGCTGACGTGCCAGAGGCCGGTGCGATGCTGCTGGTCGAGGCCGATGGTGACCACGACACCCTGCCCTATCTGCTGCAGGCCCTGGCCAGCGCCGCCGAAGGCGACGGCATGATCGAACTGGACGTGGCGATGGAAGGCCGCGCACGCGACCAGCTGTGGGCGGCGCGCAAGGCGCTGTCGCCTGCGCTGCGCAGTGTGGCGCCGGGCAAGATCAATGAAGATGTGGTGGTCCCGGTGTCGCGCATTCCGGAGCTGGTGGCCGGCGTGCAGGCGCTGGCACGTGACTACACGCTGACCATCGTCACCTTCGGCCATGCCGGCAACGGCAACCTGCACGTCAACATCCTCTACCACCCGGACGATGCCGACGAGAACGCACGCGCACATGCCGCGCTGCCAAGGATCTTCGAGCTGACGCTGGCATTGGGCGGCACGTTGTCGGGCGAACACGGCATCGGCCTGGCCAAGCGCGATTTCATGGCGCAGGCCTTCACCCCGGAAACGCTGGCAACGATGCGCGCGATCAAGGCCGCGCTGGACCCGAACGGCATCCTCAACCCGGGCAAGGTGCTGCCGCCGGCATAGACTGCGCGCACTCCTTCGCGCTCCTGTAGAGCCGAGCCATGCTCGGCTGCTCTTCGACCAGATCGCGATGACGCCCGCGCTGTGTGCGCAAGCCGAGCGTGGGCTCGGCTCTACAACAACGTGTCGTTCACCTTCGCGCTCCTGTAGAGCCGAGCCATGCTCGGCTGCTCTTCGACCAGATCGCGATGACGCCCGCGCTGTGTGCGCAAGCCGAGCGTGGGCTCGGCTCTACAACGACGTGTCGTTAACCTTCGCGCTCCTGTAGAGCCGAGCCATGCTCGGCTGCTCTTCGACCAGATCGCGATGACGCCCGCGCTGTGCGCGCAAGCCGAGCGTGGGCTCGGCTCTACACCGTCTTGTCGGCTGCGATATCGATCAGGGTCTGCCGGAAACTGGGCAGCAGCACGCGGTTGCCATGCCCGCTCAGGTGATCATTGTCGAAGAACAATGGTTCGCCGTCTTCCACCGCCGAACAGGCCTGCGGCCCGCACAGCAGCGGCAGCGGATCCCATACGGTCAGTGACGGGTAACGTGCCGCCAGGTCATCCAGCAGTGCCATCTGCGGCACGCGCAGCATTTCCAGATCCGCACGCGGCATGCTCAGACCGCCGGCACACGCCGGATTGCGGCGGTTGAACCAGTCCGAACAGCGGTACGCACCGGCCTTGAACAATGGCAGCGGTGCGTCGATCACCACGTGTACGCCCAGCTTCTGCAAACGCCCCAGCACGCGATCGGCTTCGTCGCGTGCAGCCTGTGCGTGCGCCGGCGTGCGCTCGGCCAGCAGCTGTTGATAGATCGGCTGTGCGTCCTGCTGCTGCCAGTCGAAGCCGCGCAGTTCCGGCATGCGCAAGGCCGCCAGCAGCACGATGTCACCCGGGCGCGCCTCGCGTTCGATGGTCGACAGCGTGTCTTCAATGAAGTCCTGGCAGTCGG
Source organism: Stenotrophomonas sp. YJH_SMC_82 (assembly GCF_059368875.1). Classification (NCBI taxonomy): domain Bacteria; kingdom Pseudomonadati; phylum Pseudomonadota; class Gammaproteobacteria; order Lysobacterales; family Lysobacteraceae; genus Stenotrophomonas; species Stenotrophomonas sp. YJH_SMC_82. The sequence goes on along the minus strand of NZ_JCAFSE010000004.1, from coordinate 325,858 downwards.
CCGGGCTGGCCCGCAGCAGGTTGACGAAGCTGCAGCCGCCGCGATCCTGCTGGCGCACCTCCATGCCGGTCTGTCGCGCGACCATGCTGGTCATGGTGCGATACGCCGCCGCATGCGAGTCGCCGGCCACGAACAGGCGCCGCCCTTCAAGCGCCGGCGCACTCACCGGTTCCAGCGGGCGCCACGCCGGGTAGCGACGCGCCTGCCATGCGTAGCCGTTGCGGGTGACGCTGAGCGAGACCTGCTCGTGGTACTCGACCGTGGCCCAGGCGCCGGCACCGCACAGCGCCACCAGCGGCAACGCCATCGCCAGCACCTTGGCCGGTGCCAGCCGCAGCAGCGGCGCCGCACTGCGCAGCGGGCGCTCGATGAAGTGATACGACACAGCGGATACCGCCAGCAGCAGTACCGGATACAGCCACAGCGCGGCGCCGTGCAGGCCATACGTCCAGCGCAGCACTACCAGCAGCGGCCAATGCCACAGGTACATCGAATAGGACAGCCGGCCCAGGTAGGCCAGCGGTGCGCAGCCCAGCGCACGGGCGATGCGCGATGGCCCCGCTGTCGACACGCCCGCCAACAGCAACAGGGTACCGGCCACGGTCGCCAGCACGCCCGGCATCGGCATCGCCAGCTGCGGGGCGATCAGCACACCCGCGGCCAGCAGCGCCAGGCCCGCCGCGGCAGCCGCGTCGCTGCCCTGGCGTGGCGTACATTTATGCATCCACTGGTAGAGCAGCGCACCTGCGGCCAGCTCCCAGAACCGCGCCGGCAGCAGATAGAACGCCGACGCCGGCGCCGATCGCGCCTGCCAGCCCGCCCACGCCAGCGACAGCACGGTGAGCGCCGGCAACAGCCAACGCGCCCCCGGCCAGCGCTCACGCCCGCGCAGCCACACGAAGAACAACAGCGGGAAGACCAGGTAGAACTGCTCTTCCACACCCAGCGTCCAGGTATGCAGGAACGGATTGAGTTCAGCGCCGGGCGAGAAGTAATCGTCCTGCTGGCCGGCCAGCACGATGTTGCTGAAACCGACCAGCGCGGCCCAGCCGGTCTGGTCGAACTGCTCATTGCGCCACGCGCGGGGAATGAACAGTGCCGACAGTACGAAAGTGGCCATCAGCATCACCAGCAGCGCCGGCAACAGGCGCAGCACGCGACGCCGGTAGAAATCGAGCAGCATCGCACCCAGCGATGCTTGGGCGCGCGAGGCCAGCGACTGGCTGATCACGAAGCCGGATACCACGAAGAACAGGTCCACACCGGTGAAGCCGCCGGGCAGCCACGTCGCGTTGGTGTGGAAAAGGACGACGGCCAGCACCGCCAGTGCACGCAGGCCATCGATGGCGGCGTTGTGGGAACGTTCGGGAGAGGACACGCGGGCAACCGGCAGAAGAAAGGGCGGCAGCATCGCCACCGTTTGCGCAGTCATTCAATGGACAATCGCGACAGACGTGGACAACGTTCAGGTCCAGTCCCGGATCGGCGCGATTGTAGAGCCGAGCCCTGCTCGGCTGACCTTCGTCCAGATCGCAGTGAGCCGAGCATAGGCTTGGCTCTACAGCAGCAACTGGGGGTCAGAGCCCATTGCCTTGGCAATGGGATCCGACCCCGCTTCATGCGCTTACCAGGCCATGCGCAGACCCAGCTGGCCACCTACGTTGCGGTAGCCATGATCGCCGCGCTGCACGCTCACGCCACCCCACGCACCCCAACGCTGGCCCAGCCTCAGCTCGGCACCGGCCTGCACTTCATAGCGGTTGCGCGGCACGTCCGCACCCAGCGTGTCGCCGTTGAACTGCAACGTGCTGGTGCCGCTGCCACGTAGCCAGTTCACGCCCAGGTACGGCTGCACGATGTTGCCGGCGGCCGTGCCATGGCCGAACACACGCACGCCCAGGCGCCCGCTCAGGCCACCGGCGTCGGCGTGGTCGACCACCGTACCGTTGCTCTCCACGTGCCGATCGGCGCGGAAATCGACATGGCTCAGCTGCAGCTGCGGCTGCACGTACAGTGCGCTGGCGGTGCCCTGCCACATCTTGAAGGTGTAGCCGGCCTCCAGCGACGCACTGGCCATGCGCGAGTCGTAGTGCTCCGGCGCCAGGCCGATGCCCTGCACCCGGTTGTCGAAGCGGCCGTACTGCAGGGCCGCATCCACATATGCGCCCCGCGTACTGTCTGCATCCTGCATCCAGGTGCCGTACACACCCACGGCGCTGCCACGCACCCGGCCCTTGGCGCTGTAGCCGGTCAGATCGGACACTGCGCTGCTGTCGGCGCGGCCGCTGCCCAGCATCACACCGGCAACCGCGTTGCCACGCTGCAGCAGGTCAGTGCCGATCTGCAGCACTGAGGCAGTGCCGTCCACCGACAACTGGCCACCGACCGCACTGAAATCAGCCTGGTTGCGGCCTACGCGTGCCCAGGCCTGGCGCTCGCCGTCCATCGAACGCGCGCCATTACGCTCGTGCATGCGGTGCGCGAACAGGTTGATCGCCGCCGACTGGTTGGCCAGGTATGCCCCCGCTTCCGGGCGCAGCACCGGTGGCGGCAGGATCGGATCGCCCGGATCGCCCGGATCGATCGGATCGATCGGATCAGTCGGATCGGTTGGATCCGGATCCGGATCCGGGCCCGGATCGACCACGCACCCCGGTGCGGCCGGGTTGTCCTGGCAGATATCGAACCACTGCGAACGCAGGTACCAGTTGCCATCGGAAGGATCGGCCAGGCCGCCCTGGAACAGGAAGTACTCGTACGATCCGCCCACCGCGCGGCCGCTCAGCGTGTAACTCGCCAGCGATGCACCGTCGATCTCGATCAGCGCGATGCCATCCACGGTAGGTGCGCCTACGCCACCGATGTTCTTCACCGCGATCAGCGCGTCGCCGGAGCTGTCGCCGCGCACGTGCAGGCGGTCCATCGCGCTGTCATCGCCGGCCAGCGTGCCCTGGAACAGGAACGTCGCCCCTGCGCTGTGCAGGTCGCCGTCCACGGTGAGCGTATTGAAACGGCCGCTGCCGTCGGACAAGGCCACGCCACTGTTGAGTACCTGCAACTCGCCCACCGTGGCATCACCGGTCAGCGTCCACTGGCTGCCGTTCTCGATCACCATCGTCTGCACCAGATCCGACGAACCCTGCCAGAGCGAACCATCGGCCAGCCGTACATGCACGTCCGACTGTGGCGGCAGCCCAGCGTCCTCGTCCTCCGGGGTGATGGCGATGTCACCGTCCATCCGCGAGCGGCCCTCCAGCACCACATCGAAGCGCCCGGCCACTGCGGCATCCAGTGCCAAGGCGATGCCATTGCCGCCCGATACCACCGCACCATTGGACAGGGTCAGGCCCGGGTCGCGGCTGCTACGCAGCCATACGCCACCATGCTGGACGCTCACCAGCGAGCCGCCGTCGATACGCATCCGACCGTTGTCATTGATCACCGCCGCCCACGCGCCCTCGCCTTCGGTGCGTACATGGGTGTTGTTCAAAGCGATCTGCCCAGCACCACCGGCAATGACACCGTGCGAGGATCGGCCGACGGTCTGCAAGCGGCTGTCGACCAGCGTGACGGTCCCGCCGGTGCGCGCAATCGCCGCAGCAGACCCATCTCCTTCGGTCAGCACCTGGGAATCGACCGCCTCGATCCCGGGCGGCCGCCCGGCGCCACCCTGCGCATACAGACCATGGGCAGAACGCCCCCCTGTGCGCAGGTTGGTACTGAAAAGCTGCGCGCTGCCGCCCCGTGCATCAAGGCCGAGCCCACCGTCTCCCTGGGCCACCACTGAAGACTCACTCAGCACCAGCGTGGAATCGTTCGGCATCCAGATGGCGGTACCTGCAGACGTTGCAAGCGAGCTGCGCTCCACTGTCACGACGTTGCCTCGGCCATTGATATCCAATGCGACCAGCTCGCTGCGGACACTGCTGTCACGCAGGTTCACGCTGCCATTGTCCATCAGCCTCAGTCCCGTATTGCCGGACAGCTCGCTGCTCTGCACGTCCAGCGCACCACCTGACTGATCGACGGCACGACCATGGGCGCCCTGCACGCTGATGCGGCTGTCGGAAACGTTTACGCTGCCTCCCATCGCCAGACCGACGGCGGCGTCACCGCGCATGTCGATGTCCACACCCTTCATCACCAGGCGCGCGCCGCGATGCGCCGTTGCGGCCACACCCGAATGACCCACGCGTCCAATGCTCGCGTCCTGCAGGACGACCTCGGCCGTGCCGGTCGCCAGGACACCATTGCCCGCGTCACCCGCCATGTCGATGTGGACCCCATCCAGCGTTGCTGTGCCCGCATTCGCATACAGACCGTAAGTACCGTAGCGGTTCACCTGCAACTGAGCGCCCTGAACCTGCAGCGTGCCCCCCATCAACCGCAGCGCATCGCCGCCAGTGCTGCGGACCTGCACGTTTCTCAGCACGGCATCCGCCCCCTGCACCTGTACCCCGTGGGCGCTGTTGCCGCGTGTCTCGATCACTACATCGGCGGCCTCCAGCCGGGCGCCCGTAGCAACTGACGCGCCTGCTGCGGAGATGCCGGTGGTGCTCACCGATGCGCCCTGCAACGAGATCAGGCTGCCGGTACCTTCGGCGTGCGCAGCGTGCGCTCCGCGTCCTTCGGTGGAGAGGTTGACCGGCCCTGTCGGAAGAATGCGGCCGCCGTTGACTGCGTAGAAGGCATGCCCCGACGGGTCGCCCGGCAGCACCGGCTCAGTGGTGTGGTAATCGCCTTCGGCAGGCATCTGGTCGTCGCCGTCGGCCACGATCTGCTGGGCCGAGGCGGGAATGCTTGCAAGCAGTGCAATGGCGAGGGCGGCGGCCAGCGCATGGTGGCGTGGGGTGGGTGTGTGCATGGGGTTGCTCCTGAAAGGAGGCGCCATGCTCGTCATCTCCGTTCACTGCCTCCATCGAATCACTTGCAACCCACCTGCGACAGGCTGTCGCAGTGCTGGCTGAAAGCTGAAGGCGCTACCGGTGTTCAGTGTGCTTTACAACTTTTTGCATGGGTTCGGCCGGGCTGCGCACAGAGACTGGCGCCAGTAGAGACACATGACTTCGCAATTGCCCACCCTTCACGCCACCATCACAGAGATGAAGGATATACGGCACTTCGTCTGAATGCGGTTGCGTCGTGTCGCGTCTCTCCCCCTTCTCCGACACAAGGATTCCCCCATGAAGCGCACCGCCACCGCATCCCATCCTCTGACGCCGCGCCCGCTGTTCCGCAGCCTGTTGCTGGCGCTGGCGTCCCTTCCCGCCGGGGTCGTTTTGGCCGGCGATCTCGATGGCCAGACTGCGGAGGTCGGTGCTGGGGATCCGGTCGAAGCGTGGACGTTGAAGAACGGCTCGCTGCTGACCGTGAACGGAGGAGCGGCCCAGACCATTCTGGCCGATGACTCACGCGTAACGCTGGTTGCTTCGACGGTCTCGCGCAAGCCATCGGGCGACTACGCCGAACATGCCGTAAAGCTGGATGGAAATTCGCTGCTGGACGCGCGTGACAGTACTTTTGTGGGGAACCTGCGAGTACACGATCAAGCGCAGGTTACGCTTTCCGGCTCTCACGTTGTGGTCTCGCCCGGTGCAGGCCAGCAACCTGGTGACAGGCAGTCCGTAGGCCTGGGTTTTTCCGGGATGAGCGTTGGCAGTGGGCGCATCCTGCTCGACGCAAGTACCGTCAGGGTTGATGCCCTGCCCACGAGCAGTGGCAATCCTCTCTCGGACGGCGTGGGGGCACTCATGACCCATGGCAGTCTCGTGCTGCACAACCGCTCCCGTATCGATGCCGAGAATCATGGTGTTGTCATCTCGCCAGTCGCAAACGGACAGAACTTCGAGGTGCATTTGGACCGTTCAACCCTGTCGGCCAAGAGCGCGGCAGCCATCTGGGTCCATGGCCGTGCCAGTGATGCTCACATCGATGTCGCCGTTGCCAACGGCAGCCAACTGCATGGAGGGGATGGAATTCTCATCCAACTGAAAGGGCGGACCGCTGTCGCAGCTGGCCGCACCACAGTCGATTTCACTGTCGATGACTCGCGCATCGCTGGCGATGTGGTGCTGGACACGACAACGGTCCCCAACGGCATGATCAACGTGGAACTGCGCAACAAGGCACAGATCGACGGCCGCTTCTTCAACGTCACCTCGGCCAGCATCGACGGCGACAGCACCTGGCTGATGTCCGGCGACAGCACTGTCGGTCATCTCGCGCTGGGTAGCACCGGTACGGTGGCGCTGGGCAATGGCAGTACGTTCAACACGCTCACCGTGGATACCTTCGACGGGGCCGGTGGCACCCTGCTGTTCAACACCCAGCTGGGCGACGACAGTTCGGCCACCGACACGCTGATCATCAAGGGCGACGCCAACGGCCAGGCCAACGTGCGTGTGCTCAATGCCGGCGGCGCAGGCGCCAAGACCGACAAGGGCATCGAGCTGATCCGTGTGGGCGGTGCGTCCAATGCGCAGTTCGACCTGCAGGGCCGCGCGGTGGGTGGGCAGTACGAGTACTTCCTGTTCAAGGACGCGACCAACGGCGGCTGGTACCTGCGCTCGGAACTTGCCGGGGCGCCGGATCCGTGTGTGATCGACCCGACGCTGCCGGAGTGTAAGCCGGTCGATCCGGTGGACCCGGTGGACCCGGTGGACCCGGTGGATCCGGTCGATCCGGTCGATCCGGTCGATCCGATCGACCCCACGCCGGTGTTGCGCCCGGAAGCCGGCGCGTACCTGGCCAACCAATTCGCGATGGACCAGCTGCTGCGCCATGGCTGGCGCGACCGCCAGGGCGGCAACACCTCCGCCATTGATGGCGTGCGTGGCTGGGCCCGCGTGGACGCTACACAGAGCAAGCTGTCGGCGGTGGAAGACCAGCTGGACCTGCGCGTGGACCGCTCGCGCCTGCAGCTGGGTGCGGACATCGGCGTGTTCGACAACGGCCAGGGCCGCGTGGGCGTGATGGGTACGCTGGCCAAGTCCGACGCCACTTCACGTTCACAGCTGACCGGCTACAGCGCACGCGGCAAGCTCAACGGCGGCGCGCTGGGCGTGTACGGCAATTGGAGCAACGATGCACTGTATGTGGATGCCAGCGTGCAGCGCGGCCACTTCCGCAACCGCGTGCAGGGCGAAGGCCTGGCCGAGGAACGCTACGACTCGGACATCTGGCAGAGCTCGCTGGAAGCCGGCTACCGCTTCGGCATCGGCCAGATCGGCAGCACCGCGCTGAGCTTGCAGCCGGAACTGCAGCTGGTCTACACCGACGCCAACACCGATCGCCACGAGGAAGCCAACGGCACGGTGGTGCGCAGCCTGGGCGACAGCGGTCTGTCCGGCCGCGTGGGCCTGCGCCTGCAGGGCGAAGGCCGCAGTGCCGCCGGCGCGTCGGTCAGCCCGTATGTGGTGGCCAACTGGTACCGCGATGGCGCCAGCAACGGCATGGCGTTCGACGATGAAGCGCTGAAGGCCGGCGTGCCGCGCAGCCGCTACGAGTTGAATGCCGGTGCGCGCGTGGACTTCCGTTCCGGGCTGAGTGCCTGGGGTGGCTTCGGCGTGATGCGCGGTGACCATGGTTACCGCGAAGCGACGGCGAACCTGAGCATGTCGTACAAGTGGTGAGGTAGAAGCGCGTTCTACTTTCTGTAGAGCCGAGCCATGCTCGGCTGCTTCTCGATGAGATTGTGATGAGCCGAGCGTCGGCTCGGCTCTACACGAATGTCGCGATTGCCACGCTGTGGCGTGCGCCGCGCGATTGCAACGCTTTCGAACTTTCCAACAATTCTCATTGGTAGCACTGGCACTTCATGCAAATCATGTAGCGCCACCGACAACGGGTGGCACGGGCTTCCAATCCCGTTAGGTTGATGTGTTGGTTACGCTTGCCTGCCGGCGCCGCTCTTTCCTTGTTGGGTGGCGTCGGCAGGCATTCTGTCCGCGCTTACATGGCGGGCGGTGCGTGGGGGCCTCGTGCCCGCCGGCGCTTCTACATCGACCTCCGGTATTGGAACCACGCACCGTCCGCCACCCTCGCTGTTAAGCAGGGTGGCCCCTTGCCGCTTGCACAAGGACGCCGCCATGACCGCTTCCCCTTACCCGCACCTGTTCGCCACCCTGGGCGAGGCCGCCACGCGCCTGCCCGATGACCTGGCCCGCACGCTGGAAGACACCATCGTTGCGCTGCAGACCGGTAACAGCCCTGGCGCCATCACCCTGCAGGCCTGCCTGCAGTACATCCGCCAGGGCGATGCCGCCGACGGCCAGCCGTGGCCCGGCCACAACCGTACGCCTGGTCAGCGGCTGGCCTTGGCGCGCATCGACCGCGCCAATGCGGGGCTGAGTTTCCTGCTGGAACTGCTGCACGCCACTGAACGCGTCCGCGTGGACGGGGATATTGATCAGCAGATAGGCGATGGCGCGCGCGAGGGCCTGCTACTGGCCTGCCGTGGATTGGCCGAGTATGTGGATGTGCAGTTGCGGGCAGTGTAAGCATCCAACAAGGAGAAGTGCGGGGTAGCGCTCAGTTCAGTTGCACGCTGCGTGCAATTCCAACGATTCCGATTGTTCATCATCACAGGAGCACCAATAGTGCGCACTTCTTTTCAGGGAGTGCCCGGATGCACAAGATGATGATTCCGCTTACCCGCTATGCCCAGTTCAGCGGGCGCGCCAGCCGCGGTGAGTTCTGGTGGTTCCAGTTGTTCATCATGATCCTGTTGATTCCGTCGAATGTGCTGGGCTTCATTGCTGGCTACACCGGTTCAAGCACGCTGGCACTGATATCGACGGGCGTGGGCGCGTTGGTGTGGCTGGCGATCATCGTGCCGATGATTGCAGTGACCGTGCGCCGCCTGCATGACACCGACCGTTCCGGCTGGTGGTGCCTGCTGATGCTGGTGCCGATCGTGGGCCTGGTGGTGCTGGTGTTCCTGCTGCTACCCGGCACGCCGGGCAACAACCGCTTCGATACAGCGGTTCCGCACGTGTAACCCGCCCGCGTTGGTGGGTGTCGACCTTGGTCGACACGCTGTTGGCACGGGCGGCTGACGCATTCGTGCCAACCAAGGTTGGCACCTACCAGAGCAACACCGAGGTGTTCCCGCCTGGGTAGGTGTCGACCTTGGTCGACATGCTGTTGGCAAGGGCGGCTGACACATCCGTGCCAACCAAGGTTGGCACCTGCCAGAGCAACACCGATCTGACCCCACACCGAAGCTTGGCACCCAGCAGGGCGGTACCGCTGCGGCTACGCGAAGTGCTGGTAACCGCCGTCGGCGGCTTCGCCATCCACATGCACGCCCTGCCCTTCGGCAATCCGACCGATGCGGGTGAGCGGCACGTCCAGCGATTCGGCGAGGTAGTGCAGTGCGTCGCGCTGGTCGGCGGCGGCGGTGAAGCACAGTTCGTAGTCGTCGCCCCCGCGCAGTGCGCAGTCGCGCGCAGTGTCGCGGCCGAGCAGCTCACGCAGCGCGTGCGAGATCGGCAGCGAATCGGCGTCCACATGCGCGGCCACGGTGCTACGCGTGGCGATATGACCGAGGTCGGCCAGCAGGCCGTCGGACACATCCACCGCCGCGTGCGCGAAGGCCCGCAGGCGCAGGCCCAGGGTCACGCGCGGCGTCGGCCGCAGCAGGCGCAGGCGCAGGCTTTCGTAGTCGGCCAGCAGCGTGGCGGTGGCGATGCTCAACGCACCTTGTTGCCACAGGCGCAGCGCGCCGGCGGCATCGCCCAGCGTGCCACTCACCCAGACATCATCACCCACCTGCGCGCGGTCGCGCCGCAGGGCCTGGCCACGCCCGACCTGGCCCATCGCGGTCACCGACAGCGACAGCGGACCACGCGTGGTGTCGCCACCGATCAGCGCGATGTCGTGCTGGTCGGCCAGGGCGAAGAAGCCATCGGCAAAGGCCTCGATCCAATCTTCAGACGCTTCCGGCAGGGACAGTGCCAGCGTGCACCACGCCGGGCGCGCGCCCATCGCGGCCAGGTCCGACAGGTTGACCGCCAGGGTCTTCCAGCCGATGTCGAAGGCAGGCGTCTCAACCGGGAAGTGCACGCCGCTGTTGAGCGTATCGGCGGTGACCACCAGTTGCTCGTTGGCACGCGGCTGCAGCAGCGCGGCGTCGTCACCGATGCCGAGCAGGATGTCGTCGCGCTCGAGGGTGCGGGCGCGGATGCGGTCGATGAGGGCGAATTCGGCCAGGGACATGGGGCGTTCTGCTTTTTTGTAGAGCCGAGCCATGCTCGGCTGCAGTTCGATCACGCGCCGCATTGCCGAACGCAACCGTGCGCTGCACGGTGAGCCGAGCATGGCTCGGCTCTACAGAAATCGGGTCAGTGACCCGATTCGACCTTGCGCCATTCCACGGCGGCACGATCCAGCACGCCGTTGACGTAGGTGTGGCCGTGTTCGGAACCGAAGCGCTTGGCCGATTCGATCGCTTCGTTGATCACCACGCGGTATGGCACGTCCAGGCGGTAGCGCAGCTCGTAGGCGGCCAGGCGCAGCACCGCGCGTTCGATCGCGTCCACTTCCTCGATGCCACGGTCCAGGTACGGGCCGAGCGCTTCATCGATGTCACGACGGTTGTCGAGCACGCCGTGCAGCAGCGCCTCGAAGTACGCCAGGTCAGCGATTTCACGGGCCTGCTCGTGGGCGAACTGGGCGATCAGCGACTGTGCGTTGCCGCCGGAGATCTGCCAGGCGTAGATGGCCTGCACGGCACGACGGCGGGCGCGCGAGCGCAGCACCGGATCGACGCCATCGCGGCGGACGGGTTTACCGGAGGGCTTGCCCTGGGTGTTCTTGTTCATGGCAGTTGCTCCAGCAGATTGACCATTTCCAGTGCGGCGAGTGCGACTTCCTCGCCCTTGTTGCCGTGGCTGCCGCCTGCGCGCGCCTCGGCGTCTTCAACGCGTTCCACCGCCAGCACGCCGTTCAGCACCGGCACGCCGAAATCCAGCTGCACGCGCATCAGGCCTTCGGCGCAGCGGTCGGCCACGTGTTCGTAGTGGCGGGTGTCGCCACGGATCACGCAGCCCAGGGTGAGGATGGCGGCGTGTTCATGGGCGGCGGCCAGGCGCGCGGCCACCAGCGGCAGTTCCCAGGCACCCGGCACGCGGATCACGTCGATGTTGGCTTCGGTGATGCCGTTGCCGGCCAGGCTCAGGCGCGCGCCTGCGACCAGCGCGTCGGTGATGCGGGCGTTCCAGCGGCTGGCCAGGATGGCGAAGCGCGCCGACTCGGGAGTGCGAAGATCGCCTTCGTAGTGGCTCATATGCGGCTTAGGGACTCGATAAGGGGGTAATTCTAGCGTGGATGGGCCCCGGCCGTGGCTGGCGGGGGCCCGCAGGGTGTGCCGACCAACGGTCGGCACCCACCGGTGGCATGGGGCCGGCACCCACCGGTAGTGCCGGCGGCTGGCCGGCAATCCCCCATTACAGGGTGACCGTCTCCACCACTTCCAGGCCGTAACCGGCCAGGCCAACCTGGCGGCGCGGGGTGCCCAGCACCCGCAGCTTGCCCAGGCCCAGGTCAGACAGGATCTGTGCGCCGGCACCGTTGCGGCGCCACTGGCCCACATCCTTGTCCTTGCCCGGCACCACCGGCGCCGGCTGCTGGCGCAGGCGGGCCAGCAGGGCTTCACCGTCGCGCGGGGCCGACAGCACCACCATCACGCCGGCGCCCTCGGCATCGATCGCGCGCAGGGCATCGGTGGCCGCCACGCCGAAGTCGTCGCGGCGCCAGTGCAGCAGGTCGGCCAGCGGGTTTTCCACCTGCACGCGCACCAGGGTCGGGGTGTCCGCATCCGGCGTGCCACGAACCAGCGCGAAGTGCAGGTCGTGGGCGATGCGGTCGCGGTAGGTCACCAGCTTGAACGGACCGAATTCGGTGTCGATCTCGCGCTCGTCCACGCGCTCGACGGTCTTTTCGGTGGCCAGGCGGTAGGCGATCAGATCGGCGATGGAGCCCATCTTCAGGCCGTGCTCGCGGGCGAACACTTCAAGCTCCGGGCGGCGCGCCATGCTGCCATCCGGGTTCAGGATTTCCACCAGCACGCCGGCCGGTTCCAGCCCGGCGAGCATGGCCAGGTCGACGCCGGCTTCGGTGTGGCCGGCGCGGGTCAGCACGCCGCCCGGCTGGGCGATCAGCGGGAAGATGTGGCCCGGCTGGTGCAGGTCCGACGGCTTGGCATTGGGCTTTACCGCGGTGCGGATGGTATGCGCGCGGTCATGCGCCGAAATGCCGGTGGTGACGCCCTCGGCGGCCTCGATGCTGACCGTGAAGTTGGTCTGGAACTGGGCGGTATTGGCCTGCACCATCGGCGCCAGGCCGAGGTCGGCGGCGCGGCTGCGGGTCAGCGGCAGGCACACCAGGCCGCGGCCGTGGGTGACCATGAAGTTGATGTCCGACGGCTTGACCAGCTCGGCGGCCATGATCAGGTCGCCTTCGTTCTCGCGGTCTTCGTCATCGACGATGACCACCATGCGGCCCAGACGGATGTCTTCCAGGATTTCCGGAATCGGGGCGAAGTTCATGCTGCGTCTCCCTGTGGGTGCTGACCGTTGCTCGGCACACCCATCAATCGCTCGACGTAACGGGCCACCAGATCGATTTCCAGATTGACCGCGCTGCCCACGCCGGTGGCGGAGAAGGCGGTGTTGGCCACGGTGTGCGGGATCAGGGCGACTTCGAAGCCTTCGTCGTCCACTTCGTTGACGGTGAGGCTGACGCCGTCCACGCAGATCGAGCCCTTCTTGGCGATATAGCGGCGCAGCGAGGCAGGCGCGGCGAAACGCCAGCGCTGGGCGCGCGCGTCTTCATGGATGGACAGCACCTGGCCGAGGCCGTCGACGTGGCCGCTGACCAGATGGCCGCCGAGGCGGTCGGTCGGGCGCATGGCGCGCTCCAGGTTGATGACCGCGCCCTCGCCCAGCTGGCCCAGCGTGGTCAGGCCCAGGGTCTCGGTGGAGGCATCGGCCTGGAAGCTGCTGGCGTCGAACGCGATGACGGTGAGGCAGACACCGTTGATGGCAATGCTCTCGCCCATCTGCACGTTGTCGAACGGCAGATTCCCGACGTGGAAGGTGAAGCGGACATCGCCGCCGATGGATTCGCGTGCGGCCAGACGGCCGACGCCTTCGATGATTCCAGTAAACAAGTAACGTTCTCCGCGAAAAGTGAGCGAAAAACGCCGCAAGGCAAACAGGCGGGCGCAGGGCCGCGAAGGCCCTGTGGCACCGTCTTCTTTCATCCGGACTATGACCGTCGGCTCCGGCATTGGACCGGATCTGCTGACCCCCGGCCGTGGGCCGGGGCGCTCGCGGGCTCGTGCTTGCGCACCTACCGCCGGTGGGGAATTGCACCCCGCCCTGAAGACGTTTGTGTACCGGCGAACCGGCGTGGCTAGTGTACCAGCCCGTGCTGAACGGGGTGGGGATGACCGGGTTCTGATCCCTTTCCGCAGGCAAGGGCTCTGGCCCCGGCCCTCTCGAAATCGCTACGGGTCAGAGCCGTTTTCCGACGGAAAACGGATCTGACCCCGATCCAGGCCCGCTCGCACTCTGATGACCGGGGTCGGATCCCTTTCCGCAGGAAAGGGCTCTGACCCCGGGTCCCTCGAAATCGCGGAGGGGTCAGAGCCGTTTTCCGACGGAAAACGGATCCGACTCCGATGCAGGCCCGCTCGCATTCTGATGACCGGGGTCGGATCCCTTTCCGCAGGAAAGGGCTCTGACCCCGGGTCCCTCGAAATCGCGAGGGGTCAGAGCCGTTTTCCGACGGAAAACGGATCCGACCCCGATGCAGGCCGGCTCGCACTCTGATGGCCGGGGTCGGATCCCTTTCCGCAGAAAAGGGCTCTGACCCCGGCCAAGCCAGACCAGCTTGTGACGGCGGTCTCTCGCATTTTGTAAAACTTTCATTAAAATCCCCAGCGGACGACATGAGGTCGCCACGGGCAGCCGCGAGGGCAGGCCCGCCAATGGACTGAAATTCACAGGAATTCCCATGCGCAAGATCCTGATCGTGGCCGCCCTGCTGGCCGCTGCTCCGTTCTCGGCTTCGGCCGACGCCCTGAGCTACACCTACGTGGAAGGTGGCTGGACCCAGGTCCAGGTTGACGACAACGTGCTGGACGACCCGAAGGTCGACGGTGGCTACCTGCGCGGCTCGGTCGCGCTGGCCGAGCAGGTCTACGTGTTCGGTGGCTGGTCGCGCACCAGCAAGACCCGCCACTACGGCGAAGACTCGCTGAAGCTGGAACTGAACCAGCCGGAGCTGGGTATCGGCTACCACATGCCGTGGACCGACCGCCTGGACTTCACCGCCGATGCCGCCTGGGTGCGCCAGAACGCCGAATCGACCCTGCGCTACGACGGCGTGCGTTACCACGGCAAGGACCACACCAACCTGGGCCGCGTCACCATGGGTATCCGCGGCAAGCCGTCGCGCATGACCGAAGCCTGGGCCAAGGCCGGTTACATGGATGGCGGCAACAACTACAAGGGCACCTGGGTCGGCACCGTCGGCGGCCAGGTCAACTTCACCAAGACCTGGGGTGTAGTGGGCGAGATCGCCGGCTACCGCGACGTCACCCAGTACTCGGTCGGCGTCCGCGCCAGCTTCTGATTTACCGATCGCTCCTCGTCGTGCGATCGAACGGGCCCCGCAAGGGGCCCGTTTTTTTTGGGCCCGCGCGCGCCGGCAGGCGGCCACAGGCACCAACGGGCCTGCGCAAAGATGCGCTACGCTTGCGCGCCTCTGGAACAGGAAACACCGTCATGAAGACTCCCTTGCGTACCCTGCTGGCCAGCGCCCTGCTGGCGGCCCCGCTGCTGGCCGGCGCAGCCCCCGCCACGCTGACGCCCGAACAGGCTTTCGACCTGTACGCACGCGTGCTGCTGGAAGATGACGCCGCGGCGACCCGGGCGCTCAACGATGCGCTGAAGCCGGCGTTCGAAGGCCAGGACGCGGTGACCCCGAACCCGGGTGCGCTGGCCAAGGCGCTGGCCGAACCGTGGCAGGTCGTGCTTGCCAGCACCGGCGCAAAGGCCGACGCGGCCGCCAGCGAAGCGCTGTATGCCAAGGCCCTGCGTGATTCGAAGTGCCGCGCCAGCAAGAGCGTGATTGAAGACAACGAGTACGTGGAAGACCAGAAGCTGGCGCGCATCACTTTCAGCTGCCAGGTGCCCGACCTCGGCAAGGTGCGCCCGCTGTTCGCCGCCAGCCTTGCAGCCGACGCCAGCCCGGCCGCGCGCAAGCAGTTCACCGACGCCTACACCCAGGCGCTGCAGAGCGGTGCGCGCGTGCCGGTCAGCGGCACCTTCACCCTGTACCCGGCCAAGGACAACGGCTACTGGTACAGCGGCAACTTCGACGATCTGGTGGGTACCGTGACCGGCGCGCTGGCACCGTTCGAGGACTGGATGCAGGACGCGCAGGCGGCCAGCGCACCGAGGGTGACCGGCGTACCCGGCTGTGACCTGCTGTTGCAGCAGCACCGCGCCTGCGTGGCGAAGATCGCGCCGGACCAGATCAGTGGCGTGGATGCCATGACCGAGGAACTGAAGGCCAAGGCCAAGGTGAAGTCAGCCGAAGACATGACGCAGGAATGCAAGGCACTGCGCCCGATCGCCGAGATGATGTGGACCGACGAATGCGCGTAAGTGCGATGTAACGCCGAGCCTACGCGCTGCCCAGCGTTGCCGACGGCAAGGGCAACTGCATTTTCAGAACCCTTGCATGGCCCTGCGCGGCCTGCATGGTCAATGCTGTTGCCCTCTTCCACCAGGGCAACCGCATGAAACACCGTATGACGTCGACCGCGCTCATGTTGCTGGCGCTGATGGTGTGCTGGCAGGCCGAGGCGTCCAGGTTCAAAGCCACGAAGATCATCGTCGTCCAACCCTCGGTCGCCTTCGAGTCAACGCAGCTGAGCGACAGGCACCTGGATGCGTGGATGAGTGAGGATGATCACTGCCGCGACTTCCTGATGTACCACGACCAGTGTGCCGTGCTGGTACTGCCGGATGAGTACGACGACGGTTTTACGCGTCGCCAGTTGCGGTTCAAGGCGAGGCAACTGCCGGGCGAGGCGCTCGGCGCGTACTGCCGCGACCTGCATGTGCTGTGGAAGCAGCAATGGAAAGGCCAATGCCCCGTTGGCGAAGAAGACGACGAAGCGGCCTGACGCCATGGGCGTAGCCCCCTGCCCTGCGTCATTCCTTCATGGGCGCAGCAGCAGCCTGTTGTCCTCGCCGACCTGGCGCTGGTCAACCACGCGCAGGCGACGCTGCTGGTCCATGGCATCAATGCCGAGGCCAGCCAGCAGCGGGCGGCCGTTGTCGCCCAGCAGCGTGGGCGCCTGATAGAGCAGAAGCTCATCGACCCAGCCAGCGCGCAGCAGCGCACCGGACAGTGTCGCGCCGGCTTCGGTGTGCACTTCGTTGATGCCGCGCTCGGCCAGCAGCGCCAGCACCGCGCCCAGGTCCAACCGCCCCTCTGCGCTGGGCACGCTGGCGAATTCGGCATCGGCCGCATCCGGCGCGCTCACCGCCGCAGCGTGCAGGTACAGCGTCGGTGCCCCGCCCTCGCGCACGCGGCTGCATTCGAGCGAGCGCAGGCGCGAATCCAGCACCACACGCAGTGGTGCCATCACTTCGGTATCGGCCAGGCGCACGGTCAGCATCGGGTCGTCGGCCAGCACCGTGTCGGCGCCGGTCAGGATCGCACCGGCGCGCGCGCGCCAGTGCTGCACGTCCTCGCGCGCGGCCGGCCCGGTGATCCACTTGGAACTGCCATCGGCCATCGCGGTACGGCCATCCAGGCTGGCGGCCAGCTTCACCCGCAACCACGGCCGATTGCGCTCCACGCGCGACAGGAAGCCCTTGTTGAGCTCGCGCGCCTGCGCCGCCATCAGCCCTTCGGCGACGTCGATGCCGGCATTGCGCAGCAGATCGAACCCACCGCCATCGACCTTGGGGAATGGATCACGCATCGCCGCGACCACGCGCGACACGCCGGCTTCGATCAAGGCCAGCGCACACGGTGGCGTGCGCCCGTAGTGGGCGCAGGGTTCCAGGGTGACGTAGGCGGTGGCACCGCGTGCTTCGGTGCCGGCCTCGCGCAGGGCGAACACTTCCGCATGCGGGCCACCGGCGCGCTGGTGCCAGCCCTGCCCGACCACGCGTTCGCCATGGGCGATCACGCAGCCGACCATCGGGTTGGGGCGGGTGGTATAGGCAGCGCGCTCGGCCAGGCGCAGCGCGTTGGCCATGTGCAGGTGGTCGAGGACGGAGAACGAAGTGGTCATGCAGCCATGGTAACGCCGCCGGTGTTGATCCATGCCGTCAGTGCCAACCAACGGTTGGCACCCACCAGTGAATGCGGCCACCGGTGCCCACCAAGGTTGGCACCCCCAAGGCAGAGGCAGTCAGCCCTTCTTCTTCTTGGTCAGGGCGATCACATCGCCCAGCAGCTGCAGCTGTTCGGTACTGGACGGCAGGTCGCGCTCGAGCTTCTCGATCTCCTCGCGGAAATCGGCCACGTCCTCGAAGCTGCGGTAGACCGAAGCGAAGCGCACGTAGCCGACATGATCGAGCTTGCGCAGTTCGTTCATCACGAACTCGCCGACCTTGATCGAGGGCACTTCGCGCTCGCCGCTGATGCGCAGCTGGTGAACCACCGCACGCACCGCTGCTTCGATCTTGTCTTCGGCCACCGCACGCTTCTGCAGCGCGCGGTCGAAGCCAGCGCGGACCTTGCGCTGGTCGAACGCCTCGCGCGTGCCATCGCTCTTGACGATGGCCGGCAGCTTCAGTTCGACCGTTTCCAGGGTGCTGAAGCGCTCGCCGCAGGCTTCACATTCACGCCGACGACGGATCGTCGCGCCGTCTTCAGAGACGCGCGAGTCGATGACCCGGGTATCGGCATGTTGGCAGAAGGGGCAGTGCATGGAACGCCTGGCTCAGGAAAGTACCTATTGCCACGGTCATGGCAGCGTCGCAAAGGTACCTGAGAAAGGGCGCAGCGGCAAATGCTGTCTGCGCGGAAGTACCTGCATTTCGGCCAACCAGAGCGTCCAGTGAGGTCAGCAGGACCAGACGTTCAACCAGGTGCCGACGGCACCGGGGCCGCGCGTGCCCAGCGCAGCCACGCCAGGTGCCCGGCCATCACCAGCAGCGGCGGGCCGAACCCAAGGAAGGCCAGGGTCGAGATTTCCCCATGCTTGAAGGTGAAGTACAACGCGGCGGCGACCACGGCCAACGCGGCCAGCACCCCCAGCGCAAGGCCGACCCAGGCGACAACCGGTGATTGGCGCAGGCCGGCAACACCGCGCCACAGGAACAGGCCGCTCAGCCACAACCACGACAGCAGGCCGATGATTCCAGCCGACGACCACAGCAGCAACCACGTGTGCTCGTCGCCCGTCAGGTACTTGCCGTCCCATACGACCATCAGCCCCAGCACGGCACCCGTGCCGCCTGCCGCCACGGTGGGCAGGCCCACCAGCAGGCCGGCGATCGCCATCCAGCGTTTGTGCAGACGCTCATCCATGCGTTCGATTTCCTTCCATGGGCCACGTCATGCGCGGCGTTTGATCCACACCAGCATCGCAGCCGGCACCAGCATCGACGGGCCCAGCAGCAACAAGCCGATGCCTTCGGCATGCACGGCGATGCCCCACCACAGCGCCAGCCCCAGCGGGAGCAAGGCGGCGAGACCGCCCGCCAGCAGCATCCACCACCAGAGGCGGTGCACGTGCAGCCCGGCACGCCCCTGCAGCAGAAAACCCGCGCTGAGCCACAACCAGGCCAGGCAACCGGCAATGCCGGCCAGGCCCCACAGCGGCATCACCGTCACCGAGGCCAGCGTGCCATGACCGAACTGGCCCAGCCCCATCAGCAGCAGCATCGTCGCCGCCGCGCCGCCCATCACCAGGCTGGGCAGGCCAAACAGCACCGCCAGCGCGGTGTACAGGTACTTGAGGTGGCGCTCATCCATGCGCGGTTACTCCGATGCCGGGGTCAGAGCCCTTCCCTGCGGGAAGGGATCCGACCCCTGCGTCGATCCGGAAGGCGGGGTCGGATCCCTTTCCGCCAGGAAAGGGCTCTGACCCCACTCTCGGATCAGCCGTAGACCGGGTACTTGCGGCACTGCGCGCTGACGGCGTCGCGCACGCGGGCGATGACCGCGTCATCGTTCGGTGCGTCGAGCACGTCGGCGATCCAGTTGGCCAGATCCACGCAGTCCTGTTCGACGTAGCCACGGGTGGTCACCGCCGGCGTACCCAGGCGCAGGCCCGAGGTCACGAACGGCGAACGCGGGTCGTTCGGCACCGAGTTCTTGTTGACGGTGATGTGGGCCTTGCCCAGCGCGGCTTCCGCGTCCTTGCCGGACACGTCCTTGCCGATCATGTCCACCAGCATCAGGTGGTTCTGGGTGCCGCCGGAGACGATCTTGTAGCCACGCGCGATCAGCGTATTGGCCATCGCCTGGGCGTTCTTCACCACCTGCTGCTGGTAGGCCTTGAAGCCCGGCTCCAGCGCTTCCTTGAAGGCCACGGCCTTGCCGGCGATGACGTGCATCAGCGGACCGCCCTGGATGCCCGGGAACACGATCGACTGCAGCTTCTTGACCAGGTCTTCGTCGGCGCCCTTGGCGATGATGATGCCGCCGCGCGGGCCGCGCAGGGTCTTGTGGGTGGTCGAGGTGACCACGTGGGCGTGTTCCAGCGGGCTCGGGTAGACGCCTGCGGCGACCAGGCCGGCGACGTGGGCCATGTCGACGAACAGGTAGGCGCCGACCTTGTCGGCGATGGCGCGGAAGCGCGCCCAGTCGATCACCTGCGAGTAGGCCGAGAAGCCGGCCACGACCATCTTCGGCTTGTGCTCCAGGGCCAGGCGCTCGACTTCGTCATAGTCGATCAGGCCCTGGTCGTTGACGCCGTACTGCACGGCGTTGAACAGCTTGCCCGAGGCATTGACCTTGGCGCCGTGGGTGAGGTGGCCGCCGTGGGCCAGGCTCATGCCGAGGATGGTGTCACCCGGCTGCAGCAGGGCGAAGTACACGGCCTGGTTGGCCTGCGAACCGCTGTGCGGCTGCACGTTGGCATAGTCCGCATCGAACAGCTGCTTCAGGCGGTCGATCGCCAGCTGCTCGGCGATGTCCACGTATTCGCAGCCACCGTAGTAGCGCTTGCCCGGGTAGCCTTCGGCGTACTTGTTGGTCAGCTGGCTGCCCTGCGCTTCCATCACCGCCGGGCTGGTGTAGTTCTCGCTGGCGATCAGCTCGACGTGGTCTTCCTGGCGCTGGGTCTCAGCGGCGATGGCCTTGGCCAGTTCGGGATCGTAGGATTCGATGCGGACGTCACGCGGGAACATCGGGTACTCCAGCAGGCAGGGAAAAGGGGTACGGCTCAGCCCTCGATTGTAGCTCCGCACTGGCCCACTGGGGCCGAAACGGACGGGGCCGGCATCCCCGAAGGAATCCGGCCCCGTATGGTTTCGATTGATGTTGTGGGGTCAGAGCCCTTTCCGTTGGAATGGGATCCGACCCCGGCCGCGATCCTCAGCGACTGAGCACGTACTGGGCGATCACACCGGTGGCGATGGCCACCAGCAGCATGTTGCCGCGATCATCCCGGATCCACTGATGGCCGTACGGCGGGCGGCGCAGGTTGTAGCGCGGGTAGTCGTTCACCACGTAGACCGGGCCGCGGTAGTAGTCGCGGTAGCGGTGGCCGACCTTCCAGCCATAGCCCGGGCCATAGGCCGGGCGATAGACCACGCGCGGCGGTGCCGGGCGGTAGTAGCGATCATGGTCACGGTGCCAGTCGCGGCGGTCGCGTTCCCAGTCGCGCCGGGCCTCGCGGCGGTCGCGCTCCCAGTCGCGGCGGTCCTGGCGCCACTCACGGCGATCCTCGCGCCACTCGCGGCGGTCGTGGTCGCGGCGATGGTCGTTGTCGGCGAAGGCCGGGGTCACGGCGCCCAGCGCCAGCACAGAGGCCACGGCGCCGGCCATTACTCGATTGATGCGCATGTCAGACCTCTGCTTGGGTGGGTGGTGAGCCCATATTGCGCAACCGATCTGAACCGTTTCCGGCTGGAAACGCTTCCCGCTGCAGGACTGTGACGGAGCATTCAGGCCACGGCCAGCCTGCGCGGCTCCGGCCGGGCGCGGGCCGGAACCGGTTCCGGCTATAATTGGCGGTATTCCATTCCAGTCTGTGCCCGCTGCCGCAACGGGATGTTCCCGTGACGGGTCGGGCGCAGGGCCGCGCCTACGGAGACCGCATGTCCTCGCAATACATCTACACCATGAACCGCGTGTCCAAGGTGGTCCCGCCCAAGCGGCAGATCATCAAGGACATTTCCCTGTCCTTCTTCCCGGGCGCGAAGATCGGCCTGCTGGGCCTGAACGGCGCCGGCAAGTCCACCGTGCTGAAGATCATGGCCGGCGTGGACACCGATTTCGAGGGTGAAGCCCGCCCGCAGCCCGGCATCAAGGTCGGTTACCTGGCGCAGGAACCGGAACTGGACCCGAACAAGACCGTGCGCGAGTCGGTCGAGGAAGGCGTGGGCGAAGTGCTGCAGGCCCAGGCCGCGCTGGAGGCGGTGTACGCCGCCTACGCCGAGGAAGGCGCCGACTTCGACGCGCTGGCCAAGGAACAGGAGCGCCTGGAGGCGATCCTGGCCGCCGGCGACGCGCATACCCTGGAAAACCAGCTGGACGTGGCTGCCGATGCGCTGCGCCTGCCGCCGTGGGATGCCAAGATCGCCAACCTGTCCGGCGGTGAAAAGCGCCGCGTCGCACTGTGCCGCCTGCTGCTGCAGAAGCCGGACATGCTGCTGCTCGACGAACCGACCAACCACCTCGACGCCGAGTCGGTGGAATGGCTGGAACAGTTCCTGGCGCGCTATACCGGCACCGTGGTGGCGGTCACCCACGATCGCTACTTCCTGGACAACGCCGCCGAGTGGATCCTGGAACTGGACCGCGGCCGCGGCATTCCGTGGAAGGGCAACTACACCGAATGGCTGGTGCAGAAGGATGAGCGCCTGAAGCAGGAAGAGAACCAGGAAAAGGCCCGCCAGAAGGCGATCCAGAAGGAACTGGAGTGGTCGCGCCAGAACGCCAAGGGCGGCCGCTCCAAGGGCAAGGCCCGTCTGGCCCGCCTGGAAGAGCTGCAGTCGCAGGATTACCAGAAGCGCAACGAGACCAACGAAATCTTCATCCCGCCGGGCGAGCGCCTGGGCAACATGGTGATGGAGTTCAAGAACGTCTCCAAGAAGTTCGGCGACCGCCTGCTGATCGACAACCTGTCGATGCTGATTCCGCCGGGCGCGATCGTCGGCATCATCGGCCCGAACGGCGCCGGCAAGTCGACGCTGTTCAAGATGATCACCGGCCAGGAGAAGCCGGATTCGGGCGAGATCGTGATCGGCCCGACCGTGCAGCTGTCCTACGTGGACCAGAGCCGCGACAAGCTGGAAGGCAACCACAACGTCTTCCAGGAAATCGCCGGTGGCCTGGACATCCTCAACATCAACGGCATCGAGATCCAGTCGCGCGCCTACATCGGCCGCTTCAACTTCAAGGGCCAGGACCAGCAGAAGATGGTCGGCTCGCTGTCCGGTGGTGAGCGTGGCCGCCTGCACATGGCCAAGACCCTGCTGCAGGGCGGCAACGTGCTGCTGCTCGACGAACCGTCCAACGACCTGGACATCGAAACGCTGCGTGCGCTGGAAGACGCGCTGCTGGAGTTCCCGGGCAACACCTTCGTGATCTCGCACGACCGCTGGTTCCTGGACCGCATCGCCACGCACATCATCGCTTTCGAAGGCGACTCGCACGTGGAGTTCTTCCAGGGCAACTACCGCGAGTACGAGGAAGACAAGAAGCGTCGCATGGGCGACGATGCCGCGCCGAAGCGCCTGCGCTTCAAGGCGCTGAAGTAAGAAAGGAAGAACGGCCGCGCTCTGCGCGGCCGTTCTGCATTCGGGTAGGTCACGACCGTTGGTCGTGACACCTTATTGTTGCGAGACGCCCCATGTCCCTGTTCGAACGCCTGTTCCAGCTGCAGCAGCACGGCACCACCGTGCGCACCGAGCTGCTGGCCGGTGTCACCACCTTCCTGACGATGTCCTACATCGTCTTCGTCAACCCGGAAATCCTCGGCACCACCGGCATGGATGCGGGTGCGGTGTTCGTGGCCACCTGCCTGGCCGCTGCGCTGGGTTCGGCGGTGATGGCGCTGGCGGCCAACTTCCCGGTCGGCATGGCACCGGGCATGGGCCTGAACGCGTTCTTCGCCTTCACCGTGGTCGGTGCCGCCGGCCTGCCGTGGCAGCAGGCACTGGGCGCGGTATTCATCTCCGGCCTGGTGTTCCTGGTGCTGTCGCTGACCGGTGTGCGGGCGTGGCTGGTGTCGGGCATTCCTTCGTCGCTGCGCTCGGCGATCGTGGCCGGCATCGGCCTGTTCCTGGCGATCATCGCGCTGCAGAAGTCCGGCGTGATCGTCGGCAATGAAGACACGCTGGTGGCGCTGGGCCCGTTGAATACGGCGCCGCCGCTGCTGGCACTGGCCGGCTTCCTGCTGATCGCGGTGCTGGAAGCGCGCCGTATCCGTGGCGCGATCCTGATCGGGATCCTGGCGGTGACCGGCGCGGGCTGGGCATTGGGCGACGTGCAGTACCAGGGCCTGGTCTCGCTGCCGCCGAGCCTGGCGCCGACCTTCCTGCAGCTGGACCTGCCGGGCCTGCTGCACCACAACGGTGGCGCGCCGATCGCCGTGTTGCTGCAGGTGGTGCTGGTGTTCGTGCTGGTGGAAGTGTTCGATGCCACCGGCACCCTGTATGGCGTGGTCGGTCGCGCCGGACTGCTGAAACTGCCGGGCGCGCAGAAGCGTTTCGGCCGCGCGCTGCTGGCCGACAGCACGGCGATCGTGGCCGGTTCGCTGCTGGGCACCAGCAGCACTACCGCGTTCGCTGAAAGCGCCTCGGGCGTGCAGGTGGGCGGCCGCACCGGCCTGACTGCACTGGTGGTGTCGGCACTGTTCCTGGCCGCACTGCTGTTCTCGCCGCTGGCGGCGATGGTGCCCGGCTATGCCACCGCACCGGCGCTGCTGTTCGTGGCCGGCCTGATGCTGCGCGAACTGGTGGACGTGGACTGGAGCGACCTGACCGAATCGGTGCCGGCCGCACTGTGTGCCCTGGCGATGCCGTTCACCTACTCCATCGCGAATGGCCTGGCGTTTGGCTTCATCGCGTATGCGGCGCTGAAGGCCGGCACCGGCCGCTGGCGCGAAGTGCATCCGGCGGTGTGGCTGGTGGCGGTGCTGTTCGCGCTGCGCTACGCGTTGGAATAATCGGGGCGCGATGCCGGCCAGCGGCCGGCACTACCGGATGGTGATTCATCTGCCACCCGGGGCACGATGCCGGCCAGCGGCCGGCACCACCCGGCGCGGGGTTCACCTCCCACCCACGGTGCTCTGGGATGATGCGGCCATGGTTCGGCCCGACCTTCCCACGGATCCGTCTTCGCCGTTGCGCCGCCGGTTGCTGCGCGCGGCAGTGCTGGCACCACTCGCCGCTACGCTCACCACCCTGCCCGGCTGTTCGCTGCCGGTGCAGGTGGATGGCACCTTCCTGCAGCCCTGGCGCAGCCATCTGCAGTGGGGGCCAGCCGACTGGCAACGTTCCTTGAAGCTTGCCCATGCGCTGGGCTGCCGGCAGCTGGTGCTGCAGTGGACCGGCATCGTCGGTGGCAGCGATGGCGACTGGTCGCTGCCGGACAGCAACCTGCAGCAGCTGTTCACCGCCGCCAGCGAGAACGACATCCGCATCCGCGTTGGCCTGCCCTTCCAGCAACGCTGGTGGCAGGCCATCGGCGCCGACGACGCCACGCTGCAGGCGTTCCTGGCCGACAGCCTGGCGCACGCGCGCAGCTGGTTGGCACAGGCGCCGTGGGCGCAGCAGCCCGCCTTCGGCGGCTGGTACCTGCCCTACGAACTGGAGCAGTTCCACTGGGCCGATCCGGCCCGCCAGCAATGGCTGGCGCAGTGGCTGCACGGGCTGGCGCAGGCCGCCAGCGCGCGCGGCGGTGACTGTGCGATCTCCTGCTACTTCAGCCGCCTGCAGACCGACGGCGACCTGGTCGCGCTGTGGCAGGCGGTGCTGGCACGGGCCGCGCTGCGGCCGATGGTGCAGGACGGCGTGGGGGTGGCCGGCGCCGGCAACGTGCAGCAGCTGCAACCGCTGCTCGGCCATTTCCGGGCACAGGGCATCGGGTTCGATGCGATCGTCGAACTGTTCCGCGAACTGCCCGGCAGCCCCGCCGACGGCAGCGCGTTCAAGGGCGAAACCGCAGATGCCGCGCGCATCCAGCGGCAGCTGGCGTGGGCGCACGACAGCGGTGCGCAGCACGTGCTGGTCTATGCACTGGAGCCGTGGCTGACCCAGGACACGCCGCAGGCCGCGGCGCTGCGACGACGTTGGGGCCTGCCTCAGTAGGAGAGGATGGCGGTGGCGAACAGGCCCTTGGCGCGCTGCGTATCACCGCCGCCGATCGCGAAGCGGTACTGCACGGTCAGGTCCAGGTAGGAACGCGGCGTGTTGTAGTGGTCTTCGCGGAACCAGTAGCGCACGCCCACGCCCGGCCCTGCGCCGAGTGACCAGCTACGCCGCGTATCGTTGAGTGCGAACGACTGCGCCGGGAACAGCGGGTAGCGGATGTCGCGCACGCGCGAGCGCTGGTCCAGCCAGTCCGCCCCCACCACCCCATACGGCGTGACCACCCAGTGGGTCTGCCCGGCACCAAAGCGGAAGCTGCGGCCGGCGCGCAGTTCACCGGCAGCGAACCACTGTTCGCGATGCAGGCGCCCGTTGGCATCGCCCACCCGGCGCACCGGCGTGCCATTGGCATCGAGTGCGTCGAGGGTGAAATGCGCGCTGTTGTCATCCCACGTGTAACCGCCCTGCGCGTAGCCACTGACCATCCACCACTGATTCACGTCGGTGCGCAGGTCGGTGCCGTGGTAATAGCCGTAGGTCAGGTAGGACATCCAGCCACCGGAACCGCTGGCCAGGCGGTAGCGGGCCAGTGTGCTGGCTTCCAGTGGCGGGTTGCGGGCCAGCTGCAGGCTGCATTGCACGGCCGCCGAAGCGGGGTAGACATCGCCCGTGCGGGTGGCGCTGCCGAGGAACTGGCGACGCTCGATGCCGGCGCTCAGGCCGGTCTGGCCGAAGGCGTAGCGCAGGCCGAACGAGGCGATGGTGGACGGCCAGCCGGTGGTGGAACGCGAGCGGCTGAGCCGTTCGGCGCGCGCGCGTGCATCGGGCGTCGATTCGCCGGTGCACGGGTCCACGGCGCGGATCGACTCGTAGGTGCCACCCTCGTCGTACAGGGTGTTGAGCAGCCGCGCGTAAAGCTCCAGCGTGCCGTGCTGGTCATTGAAAGCCGGCGGGCGCCAGAACGCTTCAAGCGTGCTGAACACCGAATCACCCGGCGTACTGATCGCCGCGCCGCCGACATTGGTCGCCGCCTGGCGCGCGCCACGGAAGCCGGCCGAGGCGATCACGCCCCACTCGCGCGAATAGTTGGCGATGGCATTGCGCATGTTGTAGCGCTGGTGCGCATCCAGTGGCAGCTCACCGGCATCGGCACGATCAATGGCCGTCCGCAGCAGGGTCACCGCCTGCGGGTGATCGCCGTTGGCCGCGCTGGCGTAGGCCTGGTCAAGCACCACGCCCTTTGGTGCCCTGCCGGTGGCCTCGGCGGCACGGAAGTCGGCCAGTGCGCGCGCCGGCTCGTGCGCCTTCTGGTTGAGGTAGCCGCGCTGCATCAGCGCCTCCGCATCGTCAGGGCGCTGTGCCAGCGCCGCATCCAGGCGCTGCCGTGCTTCGCCCTGCTGGCTGCGGTTGCCTGCCGCCAGCGTAGTGGTCAGCAGCCCCTGCAGGCTCGCGTCGTCCGGTGCGAGCTGCACGGCCTGCCGCGCCTCGCCGATGGCCTCGGCATAGTCCCGGCGCGCGTAGGCCGCGTAGGCACGCTGTGCGGCACCACCGTCGCCCTGCAGGTCGGCCGGCATCAACTCGCAACGGTTGCCGCTGTCGCCAGACTGGCAGTGCTGGAACGGCGCCGGATAGGTCTGCGCGCTCATGCGCGGACGCTCGCGACTGGAACGGACCGCCTTGGCGCGCTGCTCGATGCCCTGCTGCAGCAGCTGCTGCGCGCGTGCATCGCTGGCATCTGCTGGCAATGCCGCGCGCAGCGGCGCCAGCAGTGCACCCGCACGTGCGCGATCCCCAGCGGCCAGGGCCGCATCCACGGCCAGCAGGCGCACGTTGCGCTGCTGCATGGTTGACCCCGGCGCGGCGAGTGCGGCGTCGAAGTCTTCATTGGCCAGCAGGGTCTTGCCCTGGCGCTGGCGCAGATAACCGCGCATCACGCGGGCATTGAGATCCCCGCCGTCGGCCTGCAGTGCCTGGTCGGCACTGCGCTCGGCGTCGGCCAGCTGCCCCTGCTGCAGCTGCGCGGTAATCAGCAGCAACCGGTACGTCGCCACCTCCGGTGCCAGCTCGACAGCGGCACGTGCCTGCGCAACGGCCGCGGCATCATCCTGCGTGGACAGCGACCGGTACGCCTGCTGGGCCTGCAGCAGCGCGCGCTGTCGATCCAGCGCCACGCGCTGTGCGCGCAATGCCTCGACATTCGGCGCGCCCAGCTGCAGCGCGGTGGCAATGGCGGCGTCGGCCTGTTCGGGCTGCTGCTGTGCCTCCAGCGCGGCCACCCACAGGATCGCCCAGGCGCCCTGCGTTGGCTGCTGCCGGAAAGCCTGCTCGGCCTTGCTGGCTGCCTCTCCCATCCGCCCGGCGTCATAAGCGGCGTAGGCCTCGGTGGCCAGCGCGTAGGCCTGCTGCCTGGCGCGGTCTGCGCCGCTGCCAGCCACGCGCGGTGGGGAGGGTGCGCGCCCGCTCCTGGCATCCGGAGGCGTGCTGCGGGCAGCGGTGGCAGTGGCCAGCGCCGGCAACGCCGGATCCTTCAACCCCGCATCCAGTGCACGACGTGCCTGCTGCTGGGCCTCGGCACCCCGCCCCAGTTTCTGCAGCGCATAGATCTGCAACAGGCGCAGCCGCACCACGTCCGGGCGCAGCCGGATCGCTTCGGTGGACTGCCGGTAAGCCGCCGGGTAGTCACCGCGCTCATAGGCGGCAAACGCCTGCTCGGCGACGCGGTAGGCCGCACCGGACAACGGCAGTGCTGCATCGGCCTGGGCCAGCACCGGCGCGGCCGCCGTGGCCAGTGCCACGGCAATGACGGAGGACAGCAGCGTGGTCTTCATGCCGGCAAGGCTCCGGGAGGCGGCGACTGCAGCGCCGCCGCACGCCGGCGCTGTTCCTGCATGGCCTGGGCCACGGCGTCTTCGGTGGTGATGCCCTGCTTGACCAGGTAATCGCCGATGCGGCCGTCGCGCTGCGGCTTGTACGCGTCCAATGCGATCTCGAAGCGCGCGTGGTCGATCAGGCGCATCTCCACCAGCAGGTCGCCCAGCAGGGGCACGTTGTCCAGCTGCCAGTGCCGGTCGCCGCCGATCAGGCGCAGGCCTGCGTTGATTTCGCTTTCGCGGGCAATGCTCTGTTCGATGTGCTCGCTGCGGGTTTCCTGCTTCAGCAGTGCCAACGCTTCTTCGGGCAATGGGCTGGCCACGGCCAGCCGCAGGGTGCCCTGCTGGCGCGGTGGCAGCGGCAACATGCGCCATTGCACGCAGGCATCGGCACTGACCGGGAAGTGGCAGGCGCGCAGGTAGTCCACGTCGATCACCGCACGAGGCAGGTCGCCCTGGAAGGCGATCGCCTCGGCCAGCGTTTCATCATCCAGCCACCCCTGGGTGAGCAGGATGCGGCCCAGTGGCTGCTGCCGGCCGTCCTGCTGCTGCTCCAGTGCCTGCTGCAGGCGCTCCGGCTCCACCGCCTGCCAGGTGGTCAACAGTTCGCCGAGCTGCTTGCGCGTCTGCACCAGCTGCGCCGCGTCCGGGAAGTCGTGCATGGTCTTGTCCCAGACCATGCGCTTGCCGAACAGCAGGTAGGCCAGGAACACCTTCCACGCGCGGGCGGTGGCCATGAAGTTGATCATGTTGCCGACCACCATCCGCGGGATCGACATCAAGGCATGCTCCCAGCCGTACAGCCGGTTGACGAAATAGAAGCGCTGCACGACGCGGGTGGCCAGCGCTGCGGTGGTCAGCAGCGCGACGTTCATCTGCCAGGTACCGGCCTGGAACACGCTGGGAAACTGCATCGTCCACACCCCGGACATCTTCAGCAGCCAGAACAGCAGCAGCTGCAGGAAGATGAGGTAGGCAATGATGCTGACGAACGAGGTGATGATGCCCTTGCGGTCGCGCGCCAGCAGGTACTTGGTGGCCAGCGAGCCGCGCCAGCCCAGCGACTCCCAGCTCTGCAGGCCGATGCCCAGCACCCAGCGCGCCTTCTGCCGGTACGAGGCACGGAAGTTGTCGGGGAAGTACTCGCGCACGCACAGCGCCATCTGCTGGGTGCGCTCGCGCACCGGCCCCCAGCCGAACCAGGACGGGCGACGCACGCGGAACTGCACCGGGAAGCGGGCGAAGATCGACTGCATGCCCATCGCCGCCAGCCGCGCACCGACGTCATAGTCCTCGGTGAGGCTGTCGGTGTTGAAGGGCTGGTTGTCGGTCTGCGCGCTCAGCGCCAGCAGCGCGCGCCGCGAGAAGCAGGTACCGACGCCCGCCGATGGCACCATGCCGGAAACACTTTCACGCACGACCAGATCCTTGGCGTGCCATTCGGCGAATTCGTCCATGTAGACACCGGCAACCAGCTCATACCACTCGCGGTCCAGCGAGGTGACCGGCAGCTGGATCATGTCCTTGCGCGGCAGCAGATAGTTGTAGAAGCGCAGTTCCATCGGATGCAGCACGTCCTCGCTATCGTGCAGGATCACCCCGGCGAACTCGATGTCGTGGCGCTTCTCGTAGTCGAAGATCGCCAGGATCAGCCAGTTCAGGCAGTCGGCCTTGCTGGTCGGCCCGTCGTGCGGCACTTCCACGCGGCGCAGGCGCTTGTAGCGGCGACGCATGCGCTCGACCTCATCGATGGTCTGCTGGTCGTTGGGATAGGTGCCGACGAACACGACGTACTCGCGGTAATCGAGCACGTTGATCATGTTCTCCACCATCTGCGCGATGACGTCGTACTCCATCCACGCCGGCACCATGATCGCCAGCGGCTGCTGCGGGCGCTGCAGCAGGTCGTCCTGGGTCAGCGGCCGGTAGGCATCGCGGCGCTTGATCGTGAGCGCGCGCCAGCTCTCGCGTACCCAGTACCAGACATCGATGAACAGGTCATCGAGGCTGGAGATCAGGATCAGCACGGCCACCGCCGCCGCCGTGGTTTCCAGGGCGGCGTAGTAGTTGGCCAGCTGGATGTTCCAGAACAGACCGTCCACGGTGGATCAGTGCCCTGTGTTGGCGGACTTGCGGCGACGCACCTGGGTGACGCGGGCGGCCAGCAGCGCGAACACGATCACGCCGACCAGCAGCAGCAGCCAGACCATGTGCCGTTCCCACTTCGATTGCGGGTTGCCGTCCTGCGCGATACGCGTGCCGTAGGGATCCTGGCGGTCGAATTCGCGCACGGCATCACTGCCGTCGAGCACGGCGAGATCGCCCCGCAGCAAACGGAATGGGGCGCCGAACGGCGGTGACTGCGCACCGAGGTCGCTGTAAACAACGCCCAGCTGGCCACCGGACGACCCCACCTGCACCACCGCGGCACGATCCAGCCCGCTCACATCCAACAGCGGTTGCGGCTTGCCGCCGATCAGCAGGTGGCCATCCTTCAGGCCGGCCACATCGACACCGGATGGCGCCACGCCGAACGCCAGCCACGGCGCGCCCGGGCTGACCACGGCACCGGCTTCGACCACCTTCAGTTCCGATGCCTCCGGCGATGCGCCCACTGCGCTGGTCACCGCGATGACCTTGCCCAGCGAGGCCGGCGCATCCTGCAGCCAGGTGCCGGGCACGAACACCTGGTTGCCGCGCGACAGCTGGCTGCTGGCACCCACGAAGTCACTGCCCAGCGAACGCTTGGCCAAGGTCAGGTGGCTGCTGGGCAGGATCGAGACCGGATAGCCCGTGGCCGGATCGTGGCAGTAGGGACGCGCCGGCTGGCGCAGGAAGCTGACACGGATCTCGTTGCGTGCCGACAGCGCGTAGGCCGGCACCTTGGCCACCAGCCGTTGCGGCTGGCCGTTGGCCGACAGCACCTTGCCACCCAACAGGTAATCGTTGAGGTAGATCGTGGCGACCGCGCCCTGCCCGGCCGCGTTGGGGGCCGCCGAGACATCGATCACCACCTGCTCGGGCAGGCGGCCATCGGCCGACAGTGCGCCGAGGTCGAAGCTGGCGCTGCGGTCGGCGCGGGTCACCACATCCATGGTGCCAGCGATGTTGCCGAGCCGGCTCAGCAGTACCTGGTCACCATCCAGTCTGGGCGTGCCCGCTGCGCTGACCTGCAGGCTGCGGCCCAGTGCATAGCTGCGCCACTGCTCGGCGAGCAGCCCGGCGACCTTGCCCGCCGCCGCCGGGTCGACCACCAGCGTCGGACGCCCGGCCACGGCCACCACGCTGACCGACGCGTTGGCGGCGGGCTTTTCCAGGCCGCCCATGTCGGTACCGCGCCACGCGGCGAACGCGGTGCCCGCATCGGCCCCCGCCGCGCCGACCTGTACGGCCAGCGCATCCAGCGCCGCACGCACGCCGGCGCGCAGTGCATCGCTGCCGATCATCACATCGGCGGCCAACGGCCCGCTGTCGCGCAATGACAGCAGCGCGCCGACTTCGGCCAGATCCCTGATCGCATGCGCGCGCTCACCCGTGGCCAGCGCGGCGTAGGCCGGCACGCCCTGCAGGCTGGCCGGGATGCTGATACCGGCCAGGTCAACGCTGTCACCGACCTTGGGCAGGGCCACCACCTGCACCTGTTTGCCCCCGGCCTGCAACGCGGTACCGATGCGCCAGGCCGCATCGTAGGCCGTTGCCTGCAGCGCCTTGCCATCCACCAGCAGGCGCACCCGCGGTGGCAGCGCCCCCCACGCCTTGGCAACGGTATCCACGGCGCGGCCGTCGAAGCGGTAGCTGAAACGCGAGTCCGGCGACAGCCGCAGCACATTGGCCGGCGCGCTCTGGTCGGCGCACTGGTAATCGGACACGATCGACCACCAGCCGACGCCGACCCGTACGAAGCCGCTCTGGCGGGGTTCGCCATCGATGGCCAGCAGCTGGCTGGCATCGCCCTGGGCATCGGTGATCGAACGCGCCGCGATCGGGTCGCCATCGACCGACCACAGGCCCGAGGTGCGCCCGGCGTGGCCGCGCACGTAGCGCCCATCCAGCTGCAGCTGCGCGTCGCGGGTGGCCACACCGGCCGGCACCGGCAGGTAGACCTCGCGCTGGCTCTCCTGCCCGCTCAGCACCAGTGGCTGGCGGAAACCGAGTTCGCGCAGGGTCATCTGCCGGTTCACCGTGCTGTCGCTGCTCCATTCGGTGAACTGGCCGGCGACGCTGTCGGCGGCATGGGCACTGCCAACCACGCCCGACAGGACGAACGCAGTGGCGGATGCAAACAGGGAAGAGCGGCCGGTCTGGGTCATGGCGTCACTTCGCGTGGATGGGGTGGACGGCGCCGCTGCTGCGGACGCCGGGCGAGAATTCGGGAAGGGGCGCACCGCGCAGGGCGGCGACGATGCGGGCGCTGGCGCGGCCATCCCCGTACGGGCTGGCATCGGGGTCGAAGCGGGCCGGCTGCGGGGGGCGTGCCAACACCGCGTTGACCGCATCGACGATGCGCGAGGGCGTGGTGCCGACCAGCGTGACCACACCGGCTTCGACCGCCTCCGGCCGTTCGGTGACATCGCGCATCACCAGCACCGGTTTGGCCAGCGCCGGGGCTTCTTCCTGCACGCCACCGGAGTCGGTGAGGATGACGTCGGCGCGCTGCATCAGGCGCACGAAGCGCAGGTAATCCTGCGGCGGCACCAGGTGCACGTTGTCGAGGTTGCCGAGGTGGGCATTGACCGGGCCCTGCACGTTCGGGTTGAGGTGCACCGGGTACAGCACCTGCAGGTCCGGCCGCCGTGCCAGCTCGGCCAGCGCACGGCAGATGTCCTCGAAGCCCTGGCCGAAACTCTCGCGGCGATGGCCGGTGACCAGCAGCAGCCGGCGGCCGGGGTCGAGCATATGGAAGGGTTGGTCGGCCTGCGCACGCAGTGCCGGATCGGCATCCAGCCGCTGCACGGTCTGCTGCAGGGCATCGATGACGGTGTTGCCGGTGACCAGGATCTGCCCGCCCAGGTGCTCACGGGCCAGGTTGGCGCGCGAGCCGGGAGTGGGTGCATACAACTGATGGCCGACCACATCGATCACCCGCCGGTTCATCTCCTCCGGCCACGGCCGGTGGATGTCGCCGGTGCGCAGGCCGGCCTCGACATGGCCGATCGGGATGCGGTGATGGAACGCGGCCAGGGCCGCGGTCATCGCCGTGGTGGTATCGCCATGCACCAGCACGTAGTCGGGGCGGGCCTGCGTGTAGAGCGCGTCAAGCCGTTCGAACAGCCTGGAACACAGGCCATTGAGGGTCTGGTTGGGCACCATGACATCGAGGTCATGGTCGGCGGTGATCTCGAACAGCGCCATCACCTGGTCGAGCATCGCCCGGTGCTGCCCGGTGATGCAGACCACCGATTCGATATCCGCAGCGTGTGCCAGGGCGCGCACCAGCGGCCCCATCTTGATGGCTTCCGGTCGCGTGCCGAACACCGACAGGACCTTCACCGGAGCGCTCCCGAAAGCCGGCGCGGAAGGGGGCAAGCAGCAGTAGCCACGTCTGGATCCTTTCGGCGTTGCCGTCCAGCACCCGCAGGCAGGAGACGGTCACCTCATGAGGAAACTCCAAATTCGCGACATACATCACACTAAGGCGTCTGTATGCGCGTCGTGGCATCGATCTTCATCGTTGCAGGATCAAGACGCAGTCAACGCCGCCCGTGAGCCGGGCGACGTTGCGGCGGAACGCAGCAGGGGCAGCCGCCGGGGCGGCCTTACTCGTACTGGATGGTGAACGTGGCCTGGCCGTTTGCGACACCCGCGCCCACCGTACCGGCCTGGGTCTGCACGTAGCGCGCGCGCAGCGGCAGCGCCATGACGCTGGTACCCGGCGCGGTGGTGCCAACGCTGATGGTCTGGCCGAAGCGCACTTCACGCTCGGTGCTGCCATCGCGCTGGACCATCTGGATGCCGATGCGGGTGGCACTGTTGCTGGCCGCGCTCAGCTTCAGCACGCCCGGCATGTTCGAGCTGTCCTGGTCGGCATCGAGGCGGATGCCGATCTTGCTCTGGTAGGCGGCAACGTTGCTGCCCTGGCAGTTCAGGCGGATCTCGAAGTCGCGATCAACGGCCTTGGAGCCGACACCAGTGAAGGTGGTGTTGGGCACACTGCCGAAATCGACGGCAATGTTGCGGCTGCCGGCCTGCACTTCACAGGTCGGGCTGACCACGGTGGTGCCCGAGCCCTTGAACGTCGAGGTCAGTACCGGGCGCCCGGGGCCATCGCCGTCGAAGTAGTAGTTGGTGAAGCGGCCGTTCGGCGCGATCACGCCCGAACCGGTCTGCGCAGCGGTCTTGATCAGCTGGATGCGGAACTGGCCACCGATGAGGCTGACCACGGAACCGCCACCGAAGTTGATCGAGTGCGGGTAGTAGGTCTGGATCGCACCCGAATCGCGGTACAGGCGGATGCCGACGCCTGCCACATCGGTTTCATAGACGTTCGAGAAGCCGGCCACGGGGCGCTTCTGCGCTGCGTTGACGTACTCACCGATCGAACGACCGCCGGTCCAGGAATCGCAGCGGGCAACGCTGTTCTGCTGGGTGATCGGTTCACTGATTTCCTTGATCACACCGCCGACCGGGGTACTGGGCAGGATCACGATCTGGCCCATGTCCATGGTCACGTCCTGGGCGATGAACCAGCTGTTCTGGATGCGGCAGGCGGCGCTGGCCTGCTGCGCCAGCAGCACGCCGCCCAGTACGGCCAGCGCGGCCAGCGCCTTGCGGCCACGGGAAGAAATCATCGGCATGCTGCCTCCAGCGGGATGAAGCCGGTCTTGGACGCATCGGCGCCCGCCGGTACCTGGTAATCAATGGTGCAGCGCTGGTCGGCACCGGCGCCCCACTCGACCTGCAACTGGCCCTGGTTCTTCTCGCTGCGCACGTACAGGCGGCCGCCCTGGCTGACCATGCCGACCGGCTGGCCCTGTTCGTCCTTGACCTGCGCACCGAACGGCATGCTGCGGCCATCGGCGTTGCGCACCTGGATCAGCAGCGCGTTGCCCTTGCGGGTGTCGAAGCGCAGGTAGCTGATGGCACCGGCGAACGGCGCGATGGACTGGCTGGTGCTTTCCAGTTCGACGTCGTGGGCCATGCCCTGCGGATCGAGGGTGACGGTGTTGAGGCGGTACGGCGACACGTACGGCACCACGGCGTAGCCGCGGCCATCGACGCGCAGGCCCGGCGCGTTGCTGACGATCGCATCGCGCGCGCCCGGCGCTTCGACCAGCACCATGGTGTCGCCGCGCTGCGGGGTGAAGGTGAAGCCGCCCGGATGCACGACCACGCTGCCGTTGGCACCGACCGACGCCTGGCGGAAATCACGCGAGTGGCTGTAGGTGGCGTTCAACGCCGAGTAGCGGCTGCGGTACTCGGCATTGCCGACCGCAGTGGTGCCACCCTCGCGGGAATCGGACAGGGCCACGCCGTAGCTGAAGTTGTTGTCGACGCCGGCCGAACCGGTGATGCCGACGCGGCTGTTGTCGTAGCCACCGCGGTCGCGCGCGCCAAGGTCGGCGCTGAACGACACCGGGTGGGTGCCCCGGCCCAGCGGCACGCTCATCGACAGCAGGTACTGGGTATCGGAACGGCCGAGCACGCCTTCTTCGGTGCGCAGCGCCGAGAAGCCGTAGTTCACCGAGCGCCAGGCGTTGTTGTAGCCCACCTGGTACTGCTTGGAGGTGCCGGAACGGTCGTAGAAGTCACGCACCGAGCCGGTCACGTACAGCGCACCGCCACGTCGGCCCAGCGGCTGGTTCAGCGTTACCTGGAACTGGCTGCGCTGACGGCCACGGGTGGTCGGGTCGATGCCGCGCTTGTCCGAATCACGGCCATACAGCGCGTCCTGCAGGCTGTAGAAGCCTTCAGTGGAGTAGCGGTAGGCGGCCAGGGTCAGGTTGGTCCCGGTCTCGCCGATCATGTTGCTGTAGCTCAGCCGCACACTGGCGCCGGTATGGCTGCCGTAGTGGTCGAACGAGGTCCGTGCATGGGTGACGTCGGCAGCGAAGGCACCGACGCGCGTGGACAGGCCGACACCGTACAGCAGCGACAGGTAGCCTTCGCTCAGCGCGCTGCCGCCGTACAGGGTCAACTGGTTGCCGATGCCACGCTGGTAGGTACCCTGCGCCAGCCACGGCTCATCGGCCAGCAGCTTGTTGCGCACCTGGCCGGCGGTCAGCGAGTAGCGCGACACGCCTTCGCGCAGCATCTGCGGCACAGAACCGAACGGCACCTTGAATTCGCGGCGGCGGCCGTCGGCCTCGATCACGCTCACTTCCAGGTCGCCGCCGTAGCCGGTCGGGTACAGGTCGTCGATGACGAAGCTGCCCGGCGATACGGTGGAGGAGTAGATCAGCTGCTGGTTCTGGCGCACTTCGATGCGCGCGTTGGTTTCGGCAATACCGCGCACGACCGGCGCGTAACCGCGCAGCGAATCGGGCAGCATGCGGTCGTCGCTGGCCAGGCTGGCACCCCGGTAGCCGATCGAATCGAACAGCTCGCCCGTGGTGTAGGCCTCACCAATGGTGAGCATGCCGCGCACCTGCGGGATGCCGCGCTGCGCATAGGTGGCAATGCTCTGCCAGTGGCGGCCGTTGCCTTCGGACCAGGTCAGGTTGGAATCGTGGCGGAACTGCCAGCCTCCCAGGTTCAGGCCGGCGTTGAGGCCGAGGTAGGCGCTGCGATTGCGCTGCCCCCCTTCAACACGGCTGTCGCTGTCGATGGCGTTGAAGCTGTAGCCGACGAAGCCAGCGTTGATGCCGCGGTCCCACAGCGACGGATTGACGTAGCCGCGCGCCTCGCGGCGCAGGAACACCTGCGGGATGCTGAGGTCGTAGCGCAGGTTGCCGCTGTCATAGATGCCATAGGCATTGGCCATGCGCCGCTGTACCGGCACGCAGCTGGTCGTGTCGGTCGGCAGCGTCGGGTCCTGCTGCAGCAGCACGGCCTCGCTGTCCACACCCATTTCTTCCAGCATCGGCAGCGGCAGGCAGGCGTCGACGCGGCCCTGCTCATCGGCCTTGAACTGCAGATCGCGACGGCCCTGCCAGCCACCGTTGACGTAGACGTCGACACGGTAGGTGCCAGCCACCATCGGGTTGCCATTGGTGAAGGAGGCCAGGTCGACCTGCTTGGCCTGGCCGGAGAGGAAGCTGGAGTTGAACTGGGCCGACTCGGGTGCACGCGCATTGGCCGCACCGCTCTGCGCCATCAGCGCCTGTTCGCCGAGATTGGCCGGCGCAGCCAGCGCCCATCCTGGGCAGGCCACGCCAGCAACCAGCAGGCAGATCGCCTGGTGGATCGACAATGTCAATCTGTTTCCGATCACACTGACATTCCTTCAATTCGCCGCACGGCGGCGGTGGCGGGATGCGCAGGCCCATGGCCGGCGCGGCGCGTTCAGCCCCCGGTACTGCCGAGGCGGACCGTGTGCTCCACCCGACCGCCGTAATCGTTGATGGTGATGAAGCGCACCTGGTCGGAGCCCGCCGGTGCGGTGAACTCCAGGCTCTGCTTCGGCGCGACCATGGCGCCCTTGTCCTCGACGGTCTTCTCGCTGCTGCCGGTCACGGCATGCACTTCGGCCAGCGTAACGTGGAAGGGGCTGGGGTTTTCCACCCGCAGGCGATCGCCCGTGCGGGTCCAGCGCAACGCTGCCGGCGCGTCGTTGGCGACGCCCTTCAGGCCCTGCGGCCGGTAGAACAGTTTCAGGCGCGAACGGAACGCGACCTGCAGGTAATTCTGGTCGCCGCTGTCGGCGTTGTCGGGCGACGGCGGCACATCCAGCACGTTGAGCCAGAACACCGACTCACGATCGGTCGGCAGCTGCGCACCGGAGAAGATCACGCGCAGCGCCTGGCTGCGGCCCGGCTCGACACGCGCGATCGGCGGCGTCAGTACAAACGGGGCGTCGCTGTTGTCGGCGGTCTGGTTGGCGTCGCCGCTGTCGATCCAGGCCTGGACCAGCGCCGGCGAATCGCCCACGTTGTCGACCTGCACGGTCACTTCGCGCGCCTGCGCCGGATAGATCACTCGCGTGCCGTTGACCACCACGCCGGCCAGAGCGTTCTGGCAGAAGGGCAGCGTGAACGCTGCCAGCAGCAGCGCCCGGGGAAAGATTGCTTTCATCGGAAGTACTACGCTCGAGGGGTGTGGCCAGGGGCCGCGAAGCACTGGCCGGCGCGTACGCCGGCCAATGCGGGTACGACGACGATCAGTTGTAGATGATCGTGTACTTGACGCTGCTGGTGACGTCGCCCGGGGTGGCGGCGGCAGTGGCGTAGTACTCAGCGTAGTAGTTCAGATCGGCCGAGCCGTCGGTGCCGACGGTGACCCACTGCGAGTTGGTCTGCGCCAGGCCAGCGCCAGCAGCCTTGATCGGCAGGAACTGGTTGTTCGAGCCCAGCAGCTGCAGCTGCACGTTGGTGGCAGCGTTGGCCGAGGCCTGGTTGACCAGGCGGCCGCTGTTGAAGTCGACGGTCGAACCCGGCTCGAAGTAGGTGGCGACGTTGCCGGCGCTGCACTTGGTCAGGTTGATGGCGAACGGGGTACGGCCCGCAACGGCACCGGCGGTGGCCAGGGTGTTCTTGGACACGGTCGGCAGGGTCACGGCGAAGTCCTTGCCGCCCGGGGTCGAGATGGTGCAGGTCTTGTCGGTCACCTTGCCATTGAAGGTGATGGTGCCGTCGGCGGCGTTGGCGGCCAGCGGAGCGGCGGCCAGCATCAGAGCGGCAATGAGGTTCATCTTGTGCATTCGCTTTTACCTAACCCTACTGAAGAGATGAGAAGTAGAGGAGGAAGCAAGGAGCACTGCCGGGCTAACAAGACCCATCCTTGCGTCTCACCTGTGGCCGGACTCGGACATACCTCTCCCTGAATCCGTGACGCAAGTATAGGCACAACTGTGATGAAAGTCTCATTATTTTTCTGAACGCCAATTCATTGACGCATTAAATGTGACGTGCTAGGCGAAATCACAGCCTCGGGGTGCGGGGGATTTGACGCGGGGCCCGGTCACGCTACAAACGACTGGAGATGTCGCATTGCGCGACGCGTTCGGCACGCGCGGAAACAGGCATTTTTCAGGGGGAATTTGGCTTCTTTGATGCGCATCACTCTTTCTTGGTGATGGCCCTAGCAGATTCGGAATCGTCCTATTAAAGGTTGATCGATCCTGTCGCTAACTAGGACACACCGAACCAGAGAACGTGTCATGAGGAACTCCATTCTGCTGTGCGTGGCCCTGATGTCCGTCAGTGCGCTGGCCCAGGCCAGCAGCGGCAGCATCCGTTTCAGCGGCCGTATCGCCGAGCCGGGCTGCACGACGAA
This sequence comes from Stenotrophomonas sp. YJH_SMC_82, assembly GCF_059368875.1. Lineage (NCBI taxonomy): Bacteria > Pseudomonadati > Pseudomonadota > Gammaproteobacteria > Lysobacterales > Lysobacteraceae > Stenotrophomonas > Stenotrophomonas sp. YJH_SMC_82. The sequence continues at coordinate 286,095 of NZ_JCAFSE010000004.1, read as the reverse complement.
CCTGTCCCAGGGTGAGCTGAGCCTGGCGGCCTGCCCACCGTCGGCCAAGGGCTCGACGGTGGCCGTGACGGCACTGGCCGATGGCCAGGCGGCGACGCTGCGTGACGGCAAGCGCCAGGGCCAGAAGCTGTCGGTGTCGGCCAGCGCGATGCGCGCCGGCGATATCGCCTTCTCCGAGCGATACAGCGTGCAGGCTTCGAAGCAGCAGCCGCTGCAGGGCGCCTACCTGGTGGTCGTCGACTACCTGTAAGCCCTGCAGGCCGGTATTACTCCGGCTGCGGCAATTCGAACACCTGGCGCAGGTAGGCCAGGTAACCCGGGTCGTCGCACATGCTCTTGCCCGGCGAATCGCTGAGCTTGGCCACCGGCTGGCCGTTGCAGCGGACCATCTTGATGACGATGTTGAGCGGCGTCGGGCCGAGGTCATTGGTCAGGTGGGTGCCAACGCCGAACGCGACCTGGCAGCGACCGCGGAAGTAGTCGTACAGCCGCATCACCTTGGCGATGTCGAGCCCATCGCTGAACACCAGCACCTTGCTGCGCGGATCGACCCGGCGCTGCTGGAAATGCGCCAGCATGCGGTCGCCCCAGTCGAACGGATCGCCGGAGTCATGGCGCACACCGTCGAACAGCTTGCAGAAATACATGTCGAAGTCGCGCAGGAACGCGTCCAGGCCGACCACGTCGGACAGCGCGATGCCAAGATCGCCGCGGTACTCGCGCGCCCACGATTCCAGTGCTGCCACCTGCGAATCACGCAGGCGCGGGCCGAGCGCCTGGAACGCCTGCAGGTACTCGTGGGCCATGGTGCCGTGCGGGGTCATGCCATACAGGCGCGCGAAGTGGACGTTGCTGGTACCGACCAGCTGCGGGCCGAGCGCGTCGCGCAGCAGCGGCAGCAGGCGGGCATGCCAGTCACGCGAGTAGCGGCGGCGGCTGCCGTAGTCGGCGATGCGGCAGTGCTCGAAACCGGGGGTATCGCGCAGCAGCGCGGCCTTGGCCTGCAGGCGGCGCTCGCCTTCGGCGAAGTCGGCCGTGGTGGTGTTGCGGAACCAGACTTCGTTGATGATCGCCAGCAGCGGCACTTCGAACAGGATGGTGTGCAGCCACGGGCCGGTGATGTCCAGCTCGATCTCGCCGGGCACGGCCGTCGACGCACGCAGCTGGATGTACTTGCGGTCCAGATGGAACAGGCCGAGGAAATCGGCGAAGTCCGGCTTCACGAAGCGCAGGCCACGCATGTAGTCCAGTTCCGCGTCGCTGAAACGCAGGCTGCACAGGTGGTCGATTTCCTCATCGATCTGGGCGATGTAGCTTGCCAGGTCGATGCCGGGGGTGCGGCACTTGAACCGGTACTGCACCTGGGCGCCGGGGTGCTGGTGGAGCACCGCCTGCATCATGGTGAACTTGTACAGGTCGGTGTCGAGCAGGGACTGGATGATAGGCATGGGGCGGATTATGCGCCCGGCGGAGTGAACCGTGGGCGCGGCGAGTGGAGCCACACCATGCGTGGATGCCCCTATCCATGCAGCCGAGCGTGGGCTCGGCTCTACAACGACCTGCGCAGCAGGCGCGGCACCAGCATCAGCGCATGCACCCAGATCGCAGCCCATACCGCCGCGCGCACCGGCAGCGAACGCTGCCTGGCCTCGAACTTCTGGAAGTAGCGCCACAGCCCCCTGTGCTTGTGCCATTCCACGAAGAACGGCCGCGAGCGGCTGGAGACACCGCGCACATGGGTAACCTGCAGGTCGTTGGCGATCGCTACCACCGCGCCGGCTTCGCGCGCGCGCCGGCACAGGTCCAGGTCCTCGGCGTGCAGGCGATAGCCCGCGTCCCAGCCACCGATACGGTCGAACAGCGCGCGCGGCATCATCAGCAGTGCGCCGGACAGTGCCGGCACCCGCTGCAGTGCCTGGTGCGGCTCACGCGGAACCGCCAGCTTCGAGCCCTTGCCGGGCGAACGCAGCATCCTCAGGAAATCCGGGTCGCGGCGGCGCACCGCCTCGTCGGCATGGCCATGCTCGTCCACCTGTTCAACGCCCAGCAGGCAGTCGCCCAGCGCTTCGGCGCGGGAGCGCAGTTCGGCCAGCGTGTCCGGCTCGACCATCAGGTCCGGGTTGATGAAGGCCAGCCACGGGCTGTGCGAGTCGGCCACGCCCTGGTTGTTGGCGGCGGCGAAGCCGGGATTGTCCGGGTTGCCGACGAAGCGCACGCGTGGATCGTGGCTGGCATGCCGCTGCACGATGTCCAGGGTGCCATCCAGCGAACCATTGTCGATCACCCGGATCTCGGCCACATCCTGCGCCTGGCGCAGGCGCGAGAGGCAGGCATCGATGGTGCTGCCACTCTGGTAAGTGACGACGATGGCGGCGATGGCAACATTCAAACGGGTGGCTCCGGCACTGACGGGACGAACAGGTCGCCCTGTTCCTTCGGCATTATCGCCTGCCGCATGCGCTGCTGCAGGTCGGCGCGCAGCCCGTGCAGCGGGTCGTGCATCAGGAAATCGGCCAGCCGCGGTACCCAGGCCGGCCAGCGCGCGGCCAGGGCCTCCAGATCGCCATCGCGGCTGACCGCCTCCCCTGCCCGGCTGACGAAGGCGGTCTCGCACAGCACGTTGCGCCAGCCAAGGCCTGCCATGCGCAGGCTGAGGTCGACCAGTGCCGCGTTCCAGCCAGCGTAGCTGTCCACGTCCAGGCCGCCGGCGCGACGGCGCGCGTTGCCGCGCACCAGCACCGCGTGGGTGACCGCCGATGGCAGCTCCGGGTGCAGCGTCGGCAGCGTCGCGCAGGTGTGCGCCAGCAGGACCGGGTCCTGCGGCTCGGGATTGATCTCGCCCAGCCGTGGCCACGCGGCGGTCTCGCCGGCATTGCACCAGGGGGTTGCGGTGGCGATCGCGGCATCGCGGGCGAAGGCATCCTGCAACTGCTGCAACCAGCCGGGTGATGGCACGCTGTCCGGCGCCAGCACGGCCACGTCCAGGCCATCGCAGGCGCGCAGCATCTCGTCCAGATGGGCGACTTCGCCCAGTGGCCGCGCGCGCCGGGTGTACTCGGCCTGCAGCGGCGTATGCGCCAGCCAGTGTTCCACCACCGCCTGCGCGCGTGGCCCGGTCTGTGCGTCATCGGCCAACCAGACCGCGGTCCCTGGCGCCGTGCCGGCATCCAGCGCGGCCAGGCAGCGGTCGAGTGCGGCATCGTCCACGCACAGCGGCAACAACACGATCGCCCCCATCCCGCCTCCGTGGTTGTCGGTGGCCACAGCGTAGCACCGGGAGGGTATCGGCCGGGTTGCACCCGGCACCCGCGGAGGCTGGAGCTGGAGCCGAAGCCGAAGCAACAGCAGAAGCCGGCTATCCGTGGGATGGCGGGGTGGGTCCGGTTGCGGGGGACGCTGCAAGTACGTCCATGTAAGCTCGGTCGCCGCATCCATGCGGCTCACGCCCCCGCAACCAGACCCACCCCGCCTTCGACAGATTTCTGCGATCTGTCGGCAAAGCCTGGGGTCAGATCCGTTTTCCAGAGGAAAACGGATCTGACCCCATTCTCTGATTTCGAAATCTGACAGACAGTCATCCACGCATGGCGTGGATCGTGTCGACCAAGGTCGACACCTACCAACAGCCGCGGGAGTCTGTCAGAGGTGGGTCGGCGTGGGGTGGCAGGACCGTTGGCGCCATGGATGGCGCCATCGAGCCCCCAGGGACGGGTTTACGGCGTGTCCTGCCACCCCACGCCGACCCACCCTCCCTCAGTAAACCCGCTGTTGCTGTTGCTGTTGCTGTTGCTTTCGCTTTGGCCGTTGCCGTTGCTCCGGCCTCGGCGGGTGCCGGGCGCCGCCCGGCCGTAACCCCTTACTTCTTCGCGCGCGGCTGGTTCAGCGGCTCCATCGCGCGGAAGCGCTTGCTGTACTCGTCGGTCAGGTTGCGCGATTCCTGGCTGTTGCGGACGATGGTCGGGGTCAGCAGCACGATCACTTCCGAACGACGGCTGGTGCGGGTCTTCTGCCCGAACAACGCACCGACCACCGGAATCCTGCTCAGCCCCGGGATGCCGCTGCTGCCGTCGGTGGCCGAATCGGTGATCAGGCCCGCCAGCATGATGGTGTCACCGCTCTGCACCGCCGCTTCGGTAGACAGCTTCTTGGTCGAGATGCGCGGGTTGCAGTTGCGCTCGGTCGGGTTGCAGGCCTCCGGCACGTCCGAGGCGCTGCTGACTTCCTGCACGATGTCCAGGAACACGGTGCCGTCGCGGGTCACGCGCGGGCGCACCTTGAGGATCACGCCGGTGTCGATGTACTGCACCGAGCTGTAGGTGCTGGTGCCCACGCCGGTGTTCACCGTGGTGGTGTTGATCGGCACCTTGTCGCCGACGTTGAGCGTGGCCTCGGCGTTGTTGCGGACGAACACCGACGGCGTCTGCAGCAGGCGCAGGTCGGTCACCTTGTCCAGTGCACTGACCACCGCGGCCGCGTTGTGGCCGGTGAAGGCCCAGCCCACACCGTCATTGCCGGTGACGCCGCCGGCGAAGGTGTTCCACGAACCACCTGCAGCCGGCGGCAGGGTCAGGCCCGCCAGGGCTCCGGTGAGCGCGCGACCGGCCACGGCATTGTCGAAGAACCAGTTCACGCCGTACTTCAGGTCACCGGTCAGCGCGACTTCGGCCACCTGTGCCTCGATGTGCACCTGCAGCGGCATCACGTCCAGTTTCTCGATCACCTCGCGGATCGAGCGCCACGCCTGCGGCGTCGAGCGCACCAGCAGGGTGTTGGTTTCCTCCACCGCCGACACGCCGACGCGGTCGCCCTCCACTTCCAGGCTGACACTGACGTTGCCGGGCTGGCGCTGCGGCAGGTTCAGGCTGCCATTGCTGCTGCCACTGCCACTACCACTGGTTCCGCCCAGCGTCGAACCCAGGTTGCTGCTGCTGTTGTCCATGCCACGGTCGCCGTCGCCGCCCAGCTGCGACGGAATGGCGCCCGGTGCCAGCGAGGCCGGGCTGGAGCCGCCGCGGTTGCCACTGCTGGCGAAGGCCTCGCTGAGGCGCTCGGCCAGGTCGCGCGCCTTGATGTAGCGCAGCTCGTAGGAGAACAGGCGGGCGCTGCCACCAGCGGTGTCGATGCGATCCAGCCACTGCTGGATCTGGTCCAGGTAGCGCACCTGCGGCGTGATCACCAACACCGCGTTGGCATTCTCCAGTGGCAGGAAACGGAACATGCCGGCGCTGGGCGTCTTGCTCTCTTCGCCGAACACCTTTTCCAGGTCGGCCGCGACCTGCTCGGCCTTGCCCGACTGGATCGGGAACACGCCCACCGACATGCCCGACAACCAGTCGACGTCGAAGATCTCGACGGTGCGCAGGTAGTTTTCCAGTTCCGCGCGGGTACCCCCCAGGGTGATCACGTTGCGGCCACTGTCCACGTTGACGATGGCGTTGGGGCGCGCGTACGGCTCCAGCACCTTCTTCATTTCGGTGGCGGAGATGAACTGCAGCGGGACCACGCGGACTTCGAAGCCGCGCGCGCTGGCCGCGGGTGCCGTGCTTGGCGCGACCGTGCCGGCCAGCGCCTGGTCGGCGGCGACGATGTTGTAGCGCCCACCGCTGTAGACCATCCGCGCGTTGTTCCAGCCCAGCACCATCTCCAGCAGGTTCAGTGCCTGCGCCGGCGATACCGGCTTGGGCGTGGCCAGGGTGACCGTGCCCTGCACGCCTGGCGCGATCACGTAGTTCTGGCCAAGCATGTCACCAAGGATGGCCTTGACCACCGCATGCAGCGATTCGCCTTCGAAGTTGAAGGTCGCCTCGCCGGTACTGGCACCGTGCAGCGCCGGTGCCGGCGCACGCGCGGCCTCGCGGTTGATCATGGTGCCGGTGCCGCGGCGGATCACCGCCTGCGGTGCCCCCTGGCTTTCACGGGCGGCATCGGCAGCGACATCGGCCGCCTGGCCGGCGTCGGCGCTGGGCGACAGATTGCCGTTGCGCTGCACGTGCGGCGCGGACACCGTACTGCAGCCGACCAGCAGCGCGAGGGCAAAGGACCAGGGAAGAAAACGCAGGTTCATGCATTCACTCTATCGGTTGGTGCCATCGCCCGGGGGCGGCGACGGTTGTTGCTGCTGTTGCTGCAGCTGGCGGCGGCGGGCCTGGATGCGCTCGCGGATGGCCTGCATCTGCGCTTCACTGGGACCGTTGTTGTTGGCCGGTGGGGTTGTTGCAGCGGCCGCCGCAGGCGCTGGTGCATTGCCAGCGGGCGACGGCGATGGGATTGCCGCGGGCGGTGGCGGCGCCGGCGGAGCGCCCGCCGAGGGCGGCACCACGATCGCACCTGCAGGCGGTGCGCCGTTGGCACCGCGCAGCACCGTCGGCGGCTCACCGCCCTGGCCGTTGAACACCGCCAGTTCCAGGACCTGGTTGCCACCGGGGCCGATCACCGTCGCCTGGCGCGGCTGCAGCGCCACCAGCTGCCAGCCATCCACGGCTTCGCCGTTGAGGCGCAGGCGCAGCGAGCGGTTCTGTTCGGTGGTGAACGTGGCCATGCCGAAATCGCCGGTCAGCAGCACACCGGTGAGGCGCAACGCGGCGCTGGCCGCCGGTTCGCTGCCACCCAGCAGATAAGGCCGCGGCCTGCGGTCTTCGGCGAACAACGGGCGCTCACCGATCGCGCTGTAGCTGTCGGCGCTGGCCATGCGCTCGGCCGCCAGCGGCGGCAGCGATGGCAGCGATGGCGCGGCGTCGGCATCACCGCCGGCACCCGGCAGCTGGCTGCCCAGCCCGAAGCCGGTCGCCAGCCAGACGGCGGCCGCCCAACCGGCCAGCGCCAGCAGGAAGCCGGTACGCAGGCTGATCTGCTCAAGCTTCATCGGCCACCTCCTGTCCTTCGGACGGGGGCGCCGGCTGCGGCGCAGGTGCGGCCTCGGCCGGCGACGCGGACGGTGCCGGTGTCGCAGCAGGCGCCGGAACCGTGCCATCGGCGGCAGCGCCCGGCAGCAGATAGCCGGCCAGCTCGAAGGACACGTCCAGGCCCAGCCCCGATTCGTTCGGTGATTGCTGGAAGCGCTGCGCGATCAGGTTGAGGTTGTCGACGAACAGGCGTGGGCTGCCGGTTTCCAGGCTGTGCAGCACGGTGGCCAGTTCGGCCACCCCGCAGCGCAGGCGCACCTGCATGGCGACGCGCACGAACTCGGCGTCGCGCCGGTTGTCGGTCAGCGGCGTGCGGTTGCTGATGGTGCAGCTGCGGTTGCCCGGGCTGGCCATCGCCACCGCATCCTGCAGCCGGGCGCCCAATGCAGCGGCGGCAGCTTCTGCAGTGGCTTCGCGCAGGAAGCCTGGCCGCTGCTGCAGTGCCTCGCGGGTAGCGCGAAGGCGCTGTTCGATCTGCGGCTGCTGCTGCAGCTGCGCCTGCACGCGCGACTCGCGTTCGCGCAGGGCGGCGACATCGGCATCGATCGCACGCAGCGGCTGGGTGAACCAGGGGTGCACCAGCAGCAGATAGGCCAGGCCCAGCACTGCCAGCAGCAGTGCCAGCGCCAGCCAGCGGTCACGGCGTGCGCTTGGCATCGGCATCGGCCGCCTCCGGGGTTGGTGCGGCGGCCGGCAACGGCTGCAGTTCGGCGGTCATGGTGAAGCGGTCGCGGCCACTGGCCGCGCCATCGGCCTGCAGCACCCCGGTCAGGTTGACCTTGCGCCACTGCGGTGCGTCCTGCAGCAGCTGCACCAGCTGCGACGCCTCGCGGCTCAGGCCGATCAGCTGCAGGTTGTTGTTCTCGATCGCCAGCTTCTCCAGGTAGGTACCTTCCGGCAGGCGCCGGGTCAGTTCGTTCCAGATTTCAACGGTGCCGGCGCGCTGGCTGCGCTGCTTCTCCAGGAATGCGGCGCCATCGATCAGCGCCTGCAGCTGCGCGCGTTCGCTGGCCACACCTCGCGCACTGCGCGCGCTGCGCTCGACCTGTGCACGCAGCTCATCGGCGGCGGCCTGGCGGTTGTCGAGCAGCTGCACCGCGGCCAGTACCAGCATCACGACGGCAGCCACTGCCAGCAGCAGGTTCCAGCGTCGCATCGGGTCTGGCCGCAGTTGGCGCTGCGCGGGAGGCAGCAGGTTCACCTGCAGCACGTTGCCCTGCGCATCGATGGCATCGACGCCCGCCAGCGCATCGGCCCATGGGCCCACACCAGTGCGCCATGCGTCCAGCTGCCGCAACGGCCACGCCACCAGTTCGACCTGCAGCTGGCCCTCGCCGCCCGCGCCGAGCTCACGCACGTCATAACTGACCTGGGATGATTCGAACGGGGTCTGCCGGTCGATCTCGAAACCGACCACGGCGCGCAGGCGGTCGGCCGCTGCGGCAGGCAGGCGCAGGCTACGCCGCAGGACGTCCGTCGCCGGCAGCAGCCACACCCGCGGCAGAGTACGCAGGCGAGGCTCCAGCACGCGGTCCAGCTCCACCGGCGACAGCGGCCACGGCAGGCGCGCCACCCCTTCGCGGCGTTCGCCGGCTTCACGCCAGACCTGCAGCTGGTCGCCCTCGTGCAGCAGCAGCAGGCGTGCCTGGCCCCAGCCCAATGCCCATTGCCAGCGCACCGGCACCCAGGCCAGCAGCGACTGCCGCCACCAGCGCAGGAAACGGCCGGCGCCCGGGCCGATCCGGCCCTGCACCTGCCGCAGACTGTCCTGCCACGCCGTCATCTTGCTGTCATTCCCTGCTCCCAGCGAAGCACTGTGTAAGTCCGCCCGGGAACCCCGCCCGAGCCACTGCGTACCACTGCCTGCAACACCGACCTGCGTCCACTGCCGTCGATGGCACCGGACTCGATACTATAGGTGCCGCTGCTGCTGGCAAGCGTTGTCGTGCCGCCAGCGGAATCTGCATCACGCTCCTGCTGTGCGCGCTGCGCCATCACGCTGTCCGCATCCAGGCCCAGCGCGGTCAGCACCGGCGTGCTGGCGAACTGCGGATCCGGCCGTGCCTGGCGGCTGTAGAGGGTCAGGTGCGGCAGCATCGCCCGGTACAGGGGTCCGCGCATGCCCAGGACCCGCTGCAGCTCGCCCAGGGTCTCGAAGCGCTTGTTGCGTGGGCCGTAGGGCAATCCGGCTGCGGCGTAGTCCGGCGCTTCGGCGCCACCGCCCGGTTGCAGCAGGCTGTCCTCGTCGCGCCAGTCGATGATGGCGCCGGCCAACTGCCGGGCCTGTGCATCGTCTTCGCCCAGCGCCTTGAGGAAGGCGGTCAGCAGTGCGGCGTCGGCCAGGTTCAGGTTGATCTTGCCGTTCTCGTCCAGCACCTTGATCTCGATGCTGGCGTCGTCGAACTGCCAGCGGTAGGTACGGCCATCGGCACGCCAGGGCGCCCGTTGCGGATCGGCTGACAGGCGCAGGAGGGCATATTCGAGGCCGGCGCGCGCACGTTCCTGCCCGCGTGCATCGTCATCCAGCACGCGCTGCTGCAGGTGCTCGACCCGTGCGCTCAGCGCGAACGCACCGACCAGCGCCGTCATCAATGCGATCAGCCACAGCACCAGCACCAATGCCGCCCCGCGCTGACGGCTCATCGCGTGCCTCCACTGCCACCGGCACGCAGCGCCACCACCAGTGGCGGCCACGGCGCGCCCCGGGATGGCACGATCTGGATTTCCACCAGCATCGGCAGGCGGCGGGTGTCATCCCAGCGCGGCAGCCAGTCGGTCACCTGCCCGGTGCTGGCATCGATGCCGCGATAGCGCAGCTGCACCGACTTCAGGTTGTCCACCAGCACCTCCGGCGGGCGCGGCGGATTCTCGGCGATGCGCTCGCCTTCCTGCAGCAGCACGAGGTCCAGCAGCAGGCGCTGTTGGCCACCGCGTCCGTCCACCTGCAGCGCGTGCAGGTAGGGGCCGCCACGGCCGAGGTAACCGGGCAGGTCGGCGGCGAACAGCATGCGTTGCTCCTCGCCCTGGAAGAAGTTGGGTTCGCGGGTGGGGTCCGGGGCCTCCAGCGGGGTGCGCAGTGCACCCGCCAGCTGCCTGCGCAGCAACGACTCGACCGCGCGCATGCGTTCGCTTTCAGCGGCGATCTGCTCGCCGCGCTGGCTGACCGCCATCGCCGAGCGCACGCTGGCAAAGGCCAGTGCCAGGCCGCCGGCCAGCAGCACGGTGGCCAGCATCACTTCGACCAGGGTGAAGCCCGCGGCGCGCCGCTTCATCGCGCGTTCTCCAGGTCGGGCGGCAACAGGCGCAGGCTGCGCCAGTGCAGTTGTTCGCGCTCGCTGTCGCCCCAGCGCACCCGCAGCTGCAGCTCGGCCAGCCATGGGGTGCCCGCTGACGTGGCCTGCACGACGTTGCCGGCGCGTGGCTCGACCCACGGCTGGACCTGCAGCTCCCAGTGATAGCGCCCCTGTTCCCAGTCACCCTGCTGGCTGCCCACCTGCAGCGGCGCGTCGACACCGGCCTGGGCCAGCAACGACTGTGCATGCAGCACCGCACGCGTGCGCAGCTCGGCGTCACGTACCTGCTTCGCGCCACCGGACAGGCTGCCCAGCAGCAGGGTCAACGCCAGGCCCAGCAGGGCGAAAGCGATGATCACTTCCAGCAGGGTGAAGCCACGCGCGCGCCGCTTCATTGCGCCCGCCAGGGGCCGGAGCGGACCTCGCCGGTCAGCCAGCCGACGTCGACGCGCCATTCGGCACCGTCGCGCTGCAACCGGATACGGCCGCCGCTGGAGCCACCATCGGGATGGAACTCGATCACGCCCTGCCCCGCCGCGGTGGCCAGCTGTGCGGCGCCTTCGAACTGCACCTGCAGCTGTGCCGGCACCTCACCGTGGCGCTGGTTGGCCCCCTCCCAGCGGCGCCGTGCCGGTTCGATCACGAAGCGCTGCGGTTCGCCGCGGGCGATCGCCTGCGCGCGCACCATGCGCAGCTGGCTGGCGATGTCCTTGCCGGCGCTGCGCAGCTGCATGCCGGCGAACCCGCGCGACAGGCCGGCGGCGGTGATCAGGCCGATCGCCGCGATCAAGGCGATCACCAGCAGCATTTCCAGCAACGACAGTCCAGCCGCGCGCCTGCCGTGCAGGCGCGGGCGTGGCAACCGGCGCGGCAGGAAGTGCGTCATGCGCGGTTACGGCTGGTAGCGGATGTCAGCGTCGACGCTGCTGCCGCCAGCCTTGCCATCCTTGCCCAGGCTGACCAGCTCATACGGCTGGCCTTCGCCCGGCGCCCGGTACTCCAGTGCGTGGCCCCACGGATCATTCAGGTCGGCGGGCTTGGCGTACGGGCCGAGCCAGCCGCCGACACCGGCCGGCGCCGTCACCAGGTCGTTGAGCGTGGCCGGCAGCTTGCCGGTGTCGATCTGGTAGTTGTCGATCTTGGAGGCGACGGTCTGCACCTGCGCCTTGGCGATGTTGGCCTTGCCACGGTCGGCGCCGCCCAGCACGCGGCTGGCGACCAGGGTGAGCACCGCGCCGATCAGCACGATGACGATGATGATTTCCAGCAGGCTCATGCCCGACTGGTTGCGCGCGGCGGTGAAGGAAAGGCGGATCGGTCGGCGACGGGCAATCATGGACGGTCCTTTCAGTTGCGGAGTATCGGGGTTGCAGGGAGTGCCATCGTCAACCGATGGCATTGGTCAGGTCATACAGCGGCACCAGCACGGCCACGATCACCGCGCCGACCACCGAGGCCAGCACCAGGGTGATCGCCGGCACCATCGCCGCCAGCATGCGGTCGATGCGCCGGGCGCTGTCCTGTTCGAAGGTGTCGGCGGCCTTGAGCAGCATGGTATCGAGTGCGCCGGATTCCTCGCCGACCTGGATCATCTGCAGCGCCAGGCGCGGGAACCGCTTGCCGCGCGACAGGGCCAGCGACAGGCCGGCGCCGTTCTTCACTTCATCGGCGGCCGTTTCGACGTCAGCGGCCAGGGCGCGGTTGCCCAGCACGTTGCGCGCGATGCCCAGTGCCCCCAGCAAGGGGACGCCGTTGCGCAGCAGTGTGCCCAGCGTGCGCGCCAGCCGGGCGGTTTCCAGCTCGCCGATGAGGCGACCGATGCCACGCCGCTGCAGCAGCCAGCCATCCAGCGCCAACCGGAACGCCGGTTGCCGCGCCTTGCGCTCGAAGAACAGCACCAGCACGCCGGGCACCACCAGCAGCAGCACCCACCAGTCACGCACGAACAGGCCCAGCTGCAGTACCGCGTTGGTGAACCACGGCAGCGCCACGTCCAGGCTTTCGTACATCTGCGCGAACTGCGGCACCACGTAGCCGAGCAGGAACAACAGCGCGCCACCGACCACCACCAGCAGGATCGCCGGGTAGACCAGCGCGTTGATGACCTTGCCCTGCAGCGCGCGGCTGCGCTCGAGGTAGTCGGCCAGGCGTTGCAGGGTTTCATGCAGGCTGCCACCGGCTTCGCCGGCGCGCACCATGTTCACGTACAGGCGCGAGAACAGCCCATGCTGGCGCTCCAGCGCGGTGGACAGCGGTGCGCCACCGCGCACCACGTCGCGGATGTCGGTGATCGCGCGGCGCGATCGTTCGTCCTCGGGCAACCCCAGCAGGATGGACAGCGCGCGGTCCAGCGGCTGGCCAGCACCGAGCAGGGTCGCCAACTGCTGGGTGAACTGCAGCAGCGCGGCCCCCTGCAGCGGGCGCTGCTGCAGCAGGTTGCGCCAGCTGCTGCCGCCGATCGCGCCGGCGTCGGCCAGCTGCGTCTCCATCGGCAGATGGCCCTGGTCCTGCAGGCGCGCGATCAGCTCGGCCTCGCTGGCCGCTTCCATCTGCCCATCGAAGACCTCGCCATGCGGATTGAGCGCCTTGTAGCGATAGTTCGGCATGTCAGCCCCGGCGTCCTGCACGCATCAGCTTTCCTCGGTCACGCGCAGCACTTCCTCGATGGTGGTCTGCCCGCTCAACGCCTTGGACAGGCCATCCTCGTACATGGTGCGCATGCCGGCCTCGCGGGCGATGCGCTCGATCTCGCCCATGCCATCGCGGCGCATCACCGCACGGCGCAGCGCATCGTTCATCACCAGGAATTCCATGATGGTGGTACGCCCCAGGTAGCCGGTCGGCGCCAGCGCAGACGGCTTCGGGCGGTACAGGTGGATCGGCCCTTCCGGCTGCAGGCGGCGCAGTTCGAACCGCTCGATCTCTTCCGGCGAGGCTTCGTAGCGCTCGGCGTGGGTCGGCTCCAGCCGGCGTACCAGGCGCTGGGCCAGGATGCCGTTGATGGTGGACGTGAGCAGGTAGTCCTCCACGCCCATGTCGAGCAGGCGGGTGATGCCACCGGCTGCGTTGTTGGTATGCAGGGTGGACAGCACCAGGTGGCCGGTCAGCGCCGACTGGATGGCGATGCGCGCGGTTTCCAGGTCGCGCATTTCACCGATCATGATGATGTCCGGATCCTGGCGCACGATGCTGCGCAGGGCATTGGCGAAGTCGAGGCCGATCTGCGGCTTGGCCTGGATCTGGTTGATGCCTTCGATCTGGTATTCCACCGGGTCTTCGACCGTGATGATCTTGACGTCGGCGGTGTTGAGCTGGCTCAGCGCGGTGTACAGCGTGGTGGTCTTGCCCGAGCCGGTCGGGCCGGTGACCAGCAGGATGCCATGCGGCTGTTCCAGCACCTTGCGGAACTGCGGCAGGAAGGCATCGGTGAAGCCGAGCCGGTGGAAATCGAACACCACCGTTTCGCGGTCCAGCAGGCGCATCACCACGCTTTCGCCATGCGCGGTCGGTACCGTGCTCACGCGCAGGTCCAGCTCCTTGCCCTGCACGCGCAGCATGATGCGGCCGTCCTGCGGCAGGCGGCGCTCGGCGATGTTGAGCCGGGCCATGATCTTGATGCGGCTGATCACCGCAGCGGTGAGGTTGGCCGGCGGGCTTTCGCCCTCCACCAGCACGCCATCGACGCGGTAGCGGACCTTCAACCGGCTCTCGAACGGTTCGACATGGATATCCGAAGCGCGCAGCTCCACCGCACGCTGGATCACCAGGTTGACCAGGCGGATCACCGGTGCTTCCGACGCAAGGTCGCGCAGGTGCTCGATGTCGTCGACCGCACCGCCCTCGCCATCCGCGGTTTCCACGATCGCGCCCATCGCGCTGCGGCCCTGGCCGAACCAGCGCTCGACCAGGTCATCGATCTCCGCGCGCATGCCCAGCACCGGTATCACCGGAACCCCAAGGGCCAACTGCACGGCCTGCTGTGGATAGGCGTCGTGGGCATCGGCCAGCCACAGCCGCACCCCGTGTTCATCCAACTCCAGCGGGCACACATGGAACTGCTTCAGGAAGCGCAGCGACAGCGGAAGTCCCTCGGCCAGCGCCTGCGGCGGGGCCTCCGGCACCTGCTTGCCCTCCAGCAGCGGCAGGCCCAGCACCTCAGCGCTGGCCTGTGCCTGGTCGCGTTCAGACACCAGGCCCAGGCGCACCAGCAGGCCCAGCAGACTGCCGCCGGCCTCGGCATGCAACGGCCGCGCGCGTGCCAGGTCTCCTTCCTTGAGCCGGCCGCGCGCCAGCAACGCATCCAGGATGCGGCCTTCGGCGTCGTCGGTAACGGTTGCAGCGAGCGCGTTCACGTGACTCTCCTGTCAATCGGCCCGACTTTAGCAGTTAAGCCGTGATTTCCGCCGCCCTGCGGCCACCTTTCGTAAAAAGACGAAGCCCGTCACACAGGGTGACGGGCGTCGGCCGTTCAACTACGACACGAGGTGATTACTGCGTGGCGAGAATGCTCACGCCGTTGTATGCCGCTTCGCCCACCACCTTGATGTAGTAGGTGCCCGCCACCGGCTTGTTCACCCGCACCGTTTCGGACGTGCCGGGACGGGTCGACTTGCCGTCGTTGTCGCTGGCGCTCGGCTCACGCCCCTGGGCAATGTAGACCGAGACGTTGCCGGTGCCACCGTAGGTGATCACGCTGAGCTGCTTTCCGGCGACGGCTTCGAAGCTGTACAGCTTGCTGCTGCCGGCAGCACCGTTCAGGCCGCCGACTGCGGCCTTGTTGGTCAGCGGCGTGGCCACCGGCCCGCAGTTCTCGGTGCACGGTTCTTCCAGTGCCTTGGCCAGCGCGGCCTTGGCATCGAGGATGCCGGTACCGATCGGGGTCGCCGCCGGGATGGCGACCGGGAACGGACGCGCCGTTTCCTTCAGCAGGGTACGCATCGCGGCCGGGGTCAACGGATCCTTGCCCTTGGCGATCAGTGCGCTCTGCACCAGTGCCGCAACGGCGGCCACATGCGGCGAGGCCATCGAGGTACCGCCCATGCCCATGTAGCCCGGCGTGCCCGATTCCGGCGTGGTGGCCGCATTGGAGCCGGTCTGCCAGATGTAGCCGCCCGGGTTGCCGTCGACACTGCCGCCACCGCCCGGACCGGACAGGTCCACGCGGGCTCCATAGTTGGAGTAGTAGGTGATGCCACCGGTGATGCGGGTGGCACCCACGGTCACCACGCCTTCGCAGCTGGCCGGCTGGTACTTGGACGCGTTGTCGGCTTCATTGCCGGCAGCCACCACCACCGTGGTACCGCGCGAGATCGCGCCGTTGATCGCGTCCTGGTAGGTGCTGGCGCAGGAACCACCGCCCCCCAGGCTCATGTTGATGATCTCGGCCGGATTGGTGTTGGCCGGGATGCCGGTCACGGTACCGCCGGAGGCCCAGGTCACCGCATCAGCGATGTCGGACAGGTAGCCGCCGCACTTGCCCAGCACGCGGACCGGCAGCACCTTGGCCTTGTAGGCGACACCGGCCATGCCGACGCCGTTGTTGGTCTGCTCGGCCACGGTGCCAGCGACGTGGGTGCCGTGCCAGGAACTGTCGTCGGCCAGCGAGCCGTCATAGCACTCGTTGTCGTTCTCGACCCAATCACCGTAGTCCTGCGCACCCGGCACGCGATCGTTGGTCGGGCGCCGCGAGGTCTCCGCATCGCTGATGAAGTCGTAGCCTTCCAGCAGGTTTCCGACCAGGTCCGGATGCTGCGGCAGGACGCCGGTGTCGATCACTGCCACCACGATGCCCTCGCCCTGCGAGACATCCCACGCCGCCGGTGCGTTGATGCCGCCGACCGCATTGTGCAGATGCCACTGGTTCTGCTGGTAGAAGGGATCGTTCGGCACCAGCGCCGGCTGCACGTTGCCGGCACGCAGTTCGCTGCGGCGCAGCTTCACGTCGGCTTCGGCGTACTGCACCGACGGATCGGCCTTCAGTTCCTTCAGCACGCGCTGCAGTTCGGCCGGTGCCAGGCGGCCCTGCACACGGATGAGGTCCGCACCGGTAGACAGCTTGCGGACCACCTGCGGGCCGAGCGTGCTGGCGCGTGACGTGCCGCCGGAGAGACTGGCACGGGTCAGTGCGGACTGCACGGTGGACAGCTTCGCCGAGCGGTCGGTGGCGGCAGCAGCGCCGGCCCGGTACTTGACGATGATGCGCTCGGTACCCGGCTGGGCGGTGCTGGCCTGGCGCACCGGTTCACGGGTCGGCAACCCGGCGGCGTGGACGGCACCGACCGCCGTCATCGACAGCACGGCGGCGGCAAGCACATTGATGCGAAGGTTCTGCTTCTTGATCACGTCGAATTCCTCTTCTGGGTCATGGATCGAACCAACACTGCGGCCATCATTCCTTGACGACTCCCGGCCGGCCCAGCCGGGATTGCCGTGACCTCCCCCCAGGCCCTCACTGCAGGTACGGCGCCGGCGTGGGTGGCCGCCGGCGCGATGGAGTGGCTTACCAGCCGAAGCCGGCACCGACGCCGACCGAACTGTCGTCACTGCTGAAGGCGCCGCCGAAGGTGACCGTGGCGCGATCGCTGATCGCACGCTGGTAACCCAGCGACAACGCCGACTCGCCACCCTGGAAACCGATGCCGACGCCGACACGGTTCTGGGTGCGGATACCGGCGGCACTGGTAGCCATGTTGAGCATCGCTGCGCTCATCGCGCCCTGGCGGTCGATGCGGCGGTCCATGTGGCGCAGGCGTCCGTCGATCTCGCCCTTGAACACATCGAAGCTGTCGGCAACGGCCTGGACGCGACTGTCGGTGTAGCTGTTCGCCGTCGCCATGCCACGATCCAGCTGGCCCTTGTTGACGGCGTCGGTGGCGGTGGTGCCCGCGGCGACGTTGGTGACCTGGCGTTCGTTGCCTTCGCTGCCCACCGAGACCGTGTTGGCACGATCGGCAACCGAGCCCTGGCCCAGCGCCACGGCATTTGCCGCCGTGGCACTGGCGCCCTGGCCGATGGCCGTGGACGAAGCGCCGCTGGCTACCGCGCCATCGCCCATGGCCACGGCGTTGAAGCCGGTGGCCGGGGTGCCGACCGGAATGCCCGCCCCCGCCGCGGCCACCGTCGGCGTGCCCTGCACGCGTGCGGTACTGGCCGGCGCGGCATCGGCCGTTGCCGGTGCGTCGGCCACGCTGGCCTGCGGGCTTTCATCCAGCGAAGCACTCATTGCGCGCAGGCTGGACGCGCCTGCACGCGTGCCACCGGCAGTACGACGGTCAATCTCACTGACCTTGCGGTCCAGCGCGCCCAGCGCATCGCCGACATTGCTGTAGGTGGCGCCCTGGATCACGTAGTTCGGCGCCACGAACACACCCTGCATGCCGACGCTGGCACCACCGCCGAGGAAGCTGGCGGCATCACTGAGCGACTGGAACAGCTGCCCGCCATTGATCGCCTGGCGGCTGCCGGCGGCGATGTTGCCCGCGCCGACGTTGTCGATGGTGGTGCCCTGGAAGCCGGACAGGGTCAGGCGGTCACGGCTGGCGTCGTCATAGCCGACGGCGCTGGCCGCCGTGGTCTCGACCGTGGCGATGCGCGAGTCGAAATCACCGACACGGGTTTCCACGGCGCCCACGCGCTGGTTGGTGACGTTGAGCTGCGAGCCGGTGACCGCGTCGCTGCTGCCGGCGGCGATGCGGCCGTCGGCCACATTGACGATGCGGCGCGCGGCCGGGCCATCGGTGCCGTTGCCACCACCGACCGACACCACGTTGGCATCGAGCGCACGCGAGCCCGCACCCAGTGCCACCGAGTTCGCACCGGACGCGCCGGCACTGTTGCCCAGTGCAAGCGCACCGTTGCCGATGGCCATCGCATTTGCACCCAGCGCATTGCTGCGTGCGCCGCTGGCACTGGCGGCCGAACCGATCGCTGCGGCATCGCTGCCGCTGGCACTGGCGGTACCCGCGCCGCTGGCCTTGACGTAGCGTGCGGTGCCATCGGCGGTCGCCGCGACCGCATCGAGCTGGCCACGATTGACTGCATCGGTGCGCTCGGTACCGGCGGCGACACGGGTGATCTGACGATCACTGCTGGCACTGCCGACCGACACGGTGTTGGCACGATCAGCCACCGAGCCTGCGCCCAGTGCGATGCTGCCGGCCGCCGAAGCGTTGGCACTGACACCCACCGCGGTAGCGTTCGCACCGGTGGCCTTGCTGCCGTAACCCACCGCAGTACCCAGTCGACCACTGGCTTCGGCGTAGCTGCCCAGCGCCGAGGCGCCATCGGCCGAGGCAGTGGCGCGGAAACCGCTGGCCTGCGACTGCGTGCCGCTGGCCGTGGCCTGCGCGCCGCTGGCGGTGCTGTAGGCGCCCTTGGCCTGGGCGCCGGCGCCGGTAGCGCTGGCGCCGAGTTCACTGGCGCTGGCAGCGCTGCCCACGGCCACGCTGTCGACACCACTGGCCTGTGCGTTGGTACCCAGTGCCGCCGCGTTGCTGCCGGTCGCCAGGGCGTCGGCGCCTACCGCCGTGGCGTTGGCGGCCATCGCGTTGGCGCCACTGCCCAGCGCGGTGGCACCGTTGCCGATGGCGTTGGACGCGTTGCCGGCGGCCAAGGCGTTGTCACCGTCCACCAGGGCACCGGCCTCGCCATCGGCGTTGCCGCTGGCCTGGAACTGGCGGCTGGTCCTGTCGGCGACGCTGGCAACGGCATCCAGCTGGCCCTTGTTCACCGCGTCGGTGGCTTCGGTACCGGCTGCCACATGGGTCACCTGGCGTTCGCCACCGGCCTTGCCGACGGCCACGGTGTTGTCACGGTCGGCCTTGGAGCCGGCACCGAGGGCGACACTGTTGCTGCCGTTGGCGGTGGCGTTGGCGCCCAGGGCCGTGGCATTGCTGCCGGCGGCCCACGAGTTCCAGCCGATTGCCGTGGCGTAGTCTTCGGTCGCCCATGCGCCGGCACCGAACGCCGCCGCACCGGTGCCACTGGCACGCGACGGGATCAGGCCGAAGAAGGTGCTGCCACCGATGGCCACGCTCTCCTCGCCGCTGGCCTCGCTGGACTGACCCACCGCCACGGCACCGGTACCGGCTGCAGCAGCACCGAAGCCGACGGCGGTCGTGTTGGCACCACTGGCCGCCGAGCCGTAGCCCAACGCGGTGCCGAGGCGTCCACTGGCCTCGGCATAACCACCGACGGCAGTGGTGCCATCGGCAGAGGCGGCACTACGGAAGCCGCTGGCCAGGGCCTGCGTGCCGCTGGCGTTGGATTCGGTGCCGGTTGCCGTGCTGTACGCACCGCTGGCCTGTGCACGCGCACCGACCGCGCTGGCGCCGAGCTCGCTGGCGCTGGCACCGGTGCCGAGCGCAAGGCTGTCTTCACCGCTGGCCTGCGCTGTGCTGCCCAGCGCCGCCGCATTGTTGCCGGTGGCCAATGCATCGATGCCCACGGCCGTGGCGTTGGCCGCCAGCGCGTTGGCACCGCTGCCCAGCGCGGTGGCACCATTGCCGATGGCGTTGGCCGCATCGCCGGCCGCCAGCGCGTTGTCGCCCTCGACCAGTGCCCCTGTTTCGCCATCGGCGTTGCCGCTGGCCTGGAACTGCCTGCTGGTCTTTTCCGCTGCGGCGGCTACGGCGTCGAGCTGGTTCTTGTTGACCGCATCATTGCCCTGCGTGCCATCAGCCACGTTGGTGATCTGGCGGGTGTTGCCACCGCCGCCGACCGACACGGTGTTGTCGCGGTCGGCGATCGAATCGGCACCCAGCGCCACGCTGTTGGCAGCGCGCGATTCGGCGGCGTTGCCCAGCGCGGTGCTGTTGATGCCACCGGACCAGGCGCCGCCACCGACGGCGGTGGAGTAGTTGCCCGATGCTTCGGTGGCCAGCACGCCGAACAGCGATCCGCCGACGGCGACGCTGTTGGTGCCGGTGGCCAGGCTGCCCTGGCCAGTGGCGGTGCTGTAGGCACCGGAGGCTTCCGAATCACCGCCCAGCGCCACGCTGTTGGAGCCGGAGGCATTGGCGAAGTTGCCGAAGGCCGTGGCATTGAAGGCCGAGGCCTGTGCATAGCCACCGATGGCGGTGCTGTAGCCGCCGGTCGCCTCGGCACCGATGCCGAACGCTGCCGACGCGGTGCCACTTGCGACACTCTCGCTGCCGACCGCGGTGGCGCCGCTGCCACTGGCATTGCTGAAGTACCCCACTGCCACCGCCTCCTCGCCGGAGGCTTCGGACAGCACGCCGGTCGCGGTGCTGCCAGCACCGCTGGCGATGCTGGCCGCACCGAACGCCGCACTCTGCTCGCCACTGGCCTCGCTTTCCGCACCCTGCGCGGTTGCGTATTCAGCGGTCGCCTGTGCATTTGCACCGACCGCGCTGGCGTTGGCGGCGCTGGCCAGGGCGTTGACGCCCAGTGCCTGCGCATTGCTGGCCAGCGCGTTGGCGCCACTGCCGAGTGCGGTGGCCCCGTTGCCGATGGCGTTGGCCGCATCACCGGCGGCCAGCGCGTTGTCACCGTCCACCAGTGCACCGGCCACATCACCGCCGTTGCCGCTGGCCTGGAAGAAGCGGCTGGTGGTGGCTGCCGCGCCCGCCACGGCATCCAGCTGCGCCTTGTTCACCGCGTCGGTGGCCTGGGTACCGGCGGCGACGTTGGTCACCTGGCGTTCGTTGCCGGTGCTGCCGACCGAAACGCTGCGGGCGCGGTTGGCGACCGAGCCGGCGCCCAGTGCGACGGCGTTGCTGGCGCTGGCGTTGCTGCCGGCACCGAGTGCGATCGCGCTTTCACCACCGGCCACCGTGTTGGTGCCGATGGCGATGCTGTTGAGGCTGTTGCCCAGCGCCTGGAAGCCCAGCGCCACGCTGTTGTCGCCATAACCGAATGCGCCGCGACCGACGGCGGTGGAGCTGGTGCCGTTGGCCCAGCTGTTGTAACCGATGGAGGTCGCACCACTGCCACTGGCCCAGGCCGCGTTGCCAAATGCCGAGGCATTGGTGGCCGTTGCCCAGGCGCCGGAACCGAACGCACTCGCCCCGCTTGCGGTAGCCCAGCTGTAGCCACCGACGGCGGTGCTGTCGTCACTGCTGGCGAAGGCGCTGTCGCCAACCGCAACCGCGTAGCTGCCGGTCGCACGCGACTTGCCGCCGGCCGCGAAGCTGTTGTCTCCGCTGGCCCTGGCGGCGTTGCCGAACGCACTGCTGGCAGCACCGGTCGCCTGCGCACCACTGCCGACCGCTGTGGCGTCGGCGACGGCAGTGGTGCCGACCTGCTGTGCCGTACCGTCGGCACCGATGATCGGCTGGTTGTACTCGTCGTAGGCCTGGCCGAGGCCACCGATGGCAACACCGCCATTGCCGGTGGCGTTGCTGTTGCGACCCACCGCCACGGCGTCGTCACCGATGGCCGAGGCTGCTGCGCCCTGTGCAACCGCGCCGGCGCCGATCGCATTGCTCGACGAACCCGCCGCAACCGCACCTTCGCCCTCGGCCAATGCACCCGCATCGCTGCCTGCTTCCGGCTGGGCCTGGAAGAAGCGCGCTGTGCTGTCGGCGGTGCTGGCCACCGCGTCGAGCTGCGCCTTGTTCACTGCATCGGTGGCTTCACTGCCCGCGGCGACGCTGGTGATCTGCCGTTCGTTGCCGGCACTGCCCACGGCTACGCTGTTGGCACGCACCGCTTCGGAGTTGGCGCCGAGCGCAACGCTGTTGGCACCGCGTGCGGTGGCGTAGTAGCCCACGGCGGTGCTCTGCGCGCCGCTGGCCCAGGTCTGCGCGCCGAGCGCGCTGGCGTTCTCGCCCGGTGCGTAGGCGAAGTAGCCGACCGCAGTCGCTTCGGCGCCGGACGCTTCGGTCAGGCTGCCGTTGGCCACCGCGCGATCACCGCTGGCGATGGCACCGGCGCCGACGGCGGTCGACGCTTCGCCGCTGGCCTGGGTCTGCACGAAGAAGCCCAGGCCTGGAATCAGATCGGCCGGGCCGCCGATGGCCACGCTGCTGGTGCCGGTGGCATTGCTCTGCGTACCCAGCGCGGTGGAGTAATCACCGATGGCATTGGCAACCGCACCGAACGCGGACGACTGCGCGCCGGCGGCATATGCGCCAACGCCATAGGACGACGCGGCGAAACCACCGGCCTCGGCACTCGCACCCACCGCAGTACCCCCGACACCGGCACTGGTGGCGCCGGTTTCCACCGGCACGCCGCCACTGGTGATCAGCGGATTGCCATCGGCATCCACCGCAGCACCACCGACGGCGACACTGCCTGGGCCGTTGGCCTGCGCGTTGTTGCCGAACGCGGCACTGTTCTGGCCCGAGGCCAGCGCGTTGTTGCCAACGGCGGTGGCGTTCTGCGCGACGGCGGTCGCACCGGCGCCCACGGCCGTCGCACCCTTGCCGATCGCATTGGCGGCCTCGCCAGCCGCCAGCGCCTCGTCGCCCTCGGCCAATGCACCCGCATCACTGTTGCTGCTGCCCGTGGCCTGGAAACGCTTGGCGGTGGCATCGGCCACGGCGGCGACGCCCTTCAACTGGCCGACGTTGACCGCGTCGGTGTCTTCGGTGCCCGCCGCGACGCTGGTGATCTGCCGGGTCAGGCCGTATTCGGCGGCGCCGACCGACACGGTGTCGACACGGTCGGCCAGCGAGCCGGCGCCCAGCGCCACGCTGCCGGTGGCGACCGCCGCCGAGTTGGACCCCAGCGCGGTGCTGTACTCACCCACGGCAGTGCTGAACGCCCCCACCGCGATCGATGCTTCATTGGCGGCAGTGGCGCCGCGGCCCAGTGCGGTGCTGCCCGGGCCCATCGCCACGGCACCACCGCCGACGGCCGTCGCGCCATCGGCAGTGGCTTCGGACAACGCACCGAGTGCGGTGGCCGCGCCGTTCTCGCTGGCTGCGTACGCGCTGGCGCCGACGGCTGTATCGCCAAGCCCGAACGCGGCCGCGCTCTGCCCGACCACCACGCTGGCATCGCCGATGGCCAGGGCGCCCTGGCCGAAGGCACTGGCGCCGAGACCGGCGGCAATGGCCTGGGTTCCGATGGCGGTGGTGGCGTTGGCCAGCGCCTGTGCACCGGCGCCGGCCGCGACTGCGCCCTGCCCCTCGATCTTCGCCGCGTCGCTGTCATCGCCTGCGCCGTCGGCCTTGAAATAGCGGTTTCCATCGGCGGCTACATCAGCCAGCGCGGCCTGCGTGGCGCGCGCCTGCGCGTCCAGCTGCGCCTTGTTCACCGCATCGGTGCCCTGCGTGCCAGCAGCCACGTTGGTGATCTGCCGCTCCTTGCCGGCATCGCCGATGGACACGGTATTGGCCCGCGTGGCCTTGGAGCCAGCGCCCAGCGCCACGCTGTTGGCGGCGCTGGCATTGCTGTTGCTGCCGATCGCCACCGCGTTGCTGCCCTTGGCCGTGGCCGAGCCTTCGATCAGGCACTTTTCCAGCAGCTTGCCGCTGAATGCAACGCAGGTGGCGCTGCCGCCGATCTGCACCGACTGTGCCGTCGCGCTGCCGCTCATGCCCAACCCCAATACCAGGCCCAGTGCCACCGCCAGCAGTGCGGGCGTGGCCTGTGTCGCATCGCGGCGCTGGTCGACGACCCCGCCACTGCTGCTGTCGGAGGAGGCCAGTTCCGAGGCCACCACCAACTGACCCAGTGCTTTGTTCCAGACCTTGCGATAAATCCGATTCATCGGTACGGCTCCTGATTGGACTGGTTTTGGGCAAAGCAACGCCACCGCTGGGCTTTCCGGCCCAACGTCCCCTGGGGGCGTTTATTCGCGTGATTTACTGCGGGGTATTGCCGAACGGCGCGCAGCGACAGAAAACCGAGCGCGTGCGCCAACCGGTTACTGCGAAATGAATGATTCTGAAACGGGGTTCAAGTGTTAACGGCAACTTTGCAGATCGTCAAGACTTTGACACGACAAATCCTATTGCCGTGAAGCAGTTCACTATTTCACGTGTTTATAAAGGCATTTTGTTAGACATACGTGACGAACTGCTGGCGCATGAAAACGGATGTAACTAGCGGCCAGATCAGCAATTTCACGCACACAAAGAAAAACCCGCCGACAAAGCGGCGGGTTTTTCCATACGCGGTGGCATTGCGGCCTGCGCGGAACGATGCGATCAGCCGCACCACACCCGCGCGTTGCGGAACATGCGCATCCACGGCGAATCACCCTGCCATTCAGCCGGTGCCCAGCTCAGGTTGAGCGCGCGCGGGGTGCGCTCCGGGTGCGGCATCATGATGGTGACGCGGCCGTCGGTGCTGGTCAGGCCGGTGATGCCGTCCGGCGAACCGTTCGGGTTCAGCGGGTACTGGCTGGCGACGTTGCCATGGCCATCGATGTAGCGCAGCGAGACGCGGGCGGCAGCCTGGTCGACGGCGTTGTCGAACACGGCCTGGCCTTCGCCGTGCGCCACCGCTACCGGCAGGCGCGAGCCGGCCATGCCACGCAGCAGGATCGACGGCGATTCCACCACTTCCAGCAGCGCGGTGCGGGCTTCGAACTGCTCGCTGGCATTGCGGCGGAACTGCGGCCAGTGTCCGGCACCGGGGATGATGTTCTTGAGCTGGCTCATCATCTGGCAGCCGTTGCACACGCCCAGCGCGAAGCTGTCTTCGCGCGCGAAGAACGCGGCGAAGGCATCACGCAGCGCACTGCGCTCCAGGATCGAGGTGGCCCAGCCACGGCCGGCACCGAGCACATCGCCGTAGCTGAAGCCGCCGCAGGCGACCAGGCCGGTGAAATCCTGCAGCGCCACGCGGCCTTCGATCAGGTCGCTCATGTGCACGTCGAAGGCGCGGAAGCCGGCACGTTCGAAGGCGTTGGCCATTTCGATCTGGCCGTTGACGCCCTGCTCGCGCAGCACCGCCACGCGCGGACGCGCACCGGTGCTGATGAACGGTGCCGCCACATCCTCGTTCAGGTCGAAGCTGAGCTTGGGCTTCAGGCCCGGTGCGTTGAAGGCACGGGCGACCTCGCGCTCGGCATCGGCGTTGGCCGGGTTGTCGCGGCGCTTCTGCATCGCGTGGGTGACCGACCACCAGGCGTCGAACAGTGCGTCCCAACGCCATTCGGCCAGGTTCTCGCCACCCAGCGACACGCGCACCACCGGCGCGGTGGTCGGCTTGGCGATGCGCTGTGCGCATTCGGTCAGTGCGTGGCGTTCGACCAGGTCGGCGAACGCAGCGCGGTCTTCGCGCGCGATCTGCACCACCGCACCCAGTTCTTCGTTGAACAGGCTGCGGAACGGATCATCGCCCCAGGCATCGAGCGTGATGTCCAGGCCAAGGCGCGAAGTGAAGGCCATTTCGCACAGCGCGGCGAAGGCACCACCGTCGCTGCGGTCGTGGTAGGCCAGCAGCAGGCCAGACTGGCGCGCATCGCGGATCAGCTCGAAGAAGCCACGCAGGCGCTGCGGATCGTCCAGGTCCGGAGCGGCACCGGCGAAGGCCGGCAGATCGCCATGGTCGGCGTGCACCTGGGCCAGGATCGAACCGCCCAGGCGCTGCTTGCCGGCACCCAGGCCGATCAGCCACAGCTCGCTGTCCACGTCGCGGTCGAGCAGCGGGGTCAGCTGCTGGCGCACGTCGGCGACCGGCGCGAACGCCGAGATCACCAGCGACACCGGCGACACGCTCTTGTGCGCTTCGCCCTGGTCGTGCCACTGCGCCTGCATCGACAGCGAGTCCTTGCCCACCGGGATGCTGATGTCCAGCTGCGGGCACAGTTCCATGCCCACCGCCTTCACCGCGTCGTACAGCAGTGCGTCTTCGCCCGGGTGGCCGGCCGCGGCCATCCAGTTCGCCGACAGCTTGATTTCATCCAGCGCATCGACCGGGGCCGCACACAGGTTGGTCAGCGCTTCGCCCACCGCCATGCGTGCCGAAGCCGCCGCATCGAGCAGGGCCAGCGGAGTACGCTCGCCGATCGACATCGCTTCGCCAGCCACGCCATCGAAGTCGGCCAGGGTGATCGCCACGTCGGCCACCGGCAGCTGCCACGGGCCGACCATCTGCTCACGCGCGGTCAGGCCACCGACGCTGCGGTCACCGATGGTGACCAGGAAGTTCTTCGAGGCGACGGTCGGGTGCGCGAGTACGCGCAGGCCGGCTTCCTGCAGGTCCAGGCCGCCGGTCTTCAGCGCCGGCCAGCGCGGTGCCGGCGGGTGCGCGGTGTCGCGGTGCATCTTCGGCGGCTTGCCGAACAGCACGTCCATCGGCAGGTCGATCGGCGCATCGGCCGGGGTGTGGCCCGGCACGGCACCGTAGGCCACCACCAGGTGCTCCTCGGCGGTGGCCACGCCAACGGCAGCGAACGGGCAGCGCTCGCGGGCGCACAGCGCGGCGAACTCGGCCAGGCGCTCCTGGGCCACGCCCAGCACGTAGCGCTCCTGCGACTCGTTGCACCACAGCTGCATCGGCGACAGCGACGGATCATCGGTGGGCACCTTGCCCAGGTCGATGACACCGCCGACCTTGGAGTCGTGCAGCAGTTCGGGGATGGCATTGGACAGGCCACCGGCACCGACGTCGTGGAAGAACTTGATCGGGTTGTTGGCGCCCATCGCCACGCAGCGGTCGATGACCTCCTGGCAGCGGCGCTCCATTTCCGGGTTGTCGCGCTGCACGCTGGCAAAGTCCAGGTCCTCGGCGCTCTCGCCGGAGGCCACCGAACTGGCCGCGCCGCCGCCCAGGCCGATCAGCATTGCCGGGCCACCCAGCACGATGACCGCATCACCGGCCTGCAGCGGGATCTTGTCGACCTGCACGCGGTCGATCGCGCCGAGGCCGCCGGCCAGCATGATCGGCTTGTCGTATGCACGCACCAGATCGGCGCCTTCGGGCAGCTCGAAGCTGCGGAAGTAGCCGAGCAGGTTCGGTCGGCCGAATTCGTTGTTGAACGCGGCGCCGCCGAGCGGGCCGTCGGTCATGATTTCCAGCGCCGGCGCCATGCGCGGGTTCAGCGCGCGCGGCGCTTCCCACGGCTGCGGCAGCTCGGGGATGCGCAGGTGCGAGACCGAGAAGCCGGTCAGGCCCGCCTTCGGCTTGCCGCCACGGCCGGTCGCGCCCTCGTCGCGGATCTCGCCACCGGCACCGGTCGAGGCACCCGGGAACGGCGCGATCGCGGTCGGATGGTTGTGCGTTTCCACCTTGATCTGGAACGCGCTGGGCACCTGCGGCTCGCGGCGGTATTCGCCACTGGCCGGATCGGGGCGATAGCGCGAGGCCGGATGGCCTTCGATCACCGCGGCATTGTCGCTGTACGCGCTGAGCGTGTGCTGCGGAGTCTGCTGGTGGGTGTTCTTGATCATCCGGAACAGCGAGCGGTCCTGCTCCTGGCCGTCGATGGTCCAGCTGGCGTTGAAGATCTTGTGGCGGCAGTGCTCGGAATTGGCCTGCGCGAACATCATCAGTTCCACGTCCGACGGCGACCGGCCCAGCGCAGTGAAACGCTCGCGCAGGTAGTCGATCTCGTCCTGGGCCATGGCCAGGCCGAGGCGCTGGTTGGCGGCCTCCAGCTGGTCCACCGGCACGCGCTCCAGTTCACCCCGGGCCGGTGCCGAGAACAGCGCCTGGCCCTGTTCCACGGTCTCCAGCACCGACTGCGTCATCGGGTCGTGCAGCGCCTTGACCAGCGCCTGCTGGGCGGCGGCATCGGCCGGCCAGCCCTGCACGTCGATGCGCAGGCCACGCTCGACCCGGCTGACCGGCTGGCCGGCACCGCGGACCAGTTCGGTGGCCTTGCTCGACCACGGCGACAGCGTGCCCAGGCGCGGCACCACGATGCGGCTGACCGCGCCGTCGGCCACGGCTTCGGCCTGCGGCGCCGCTTCGAGGATGCGGCACAGGGTGGTCAGGTCGGGGGCGGCGCTGCCTTCGGGCTGCACGAAATAGACGTGCCAGGCACCGCTGATGCGCAGGGAGGGAGCGATGGACTGCAGGCGGGATTCAAGACGTTCGCGGCGGAACGGCGACAGGGCGGGCGCGCCCTCGAGGACCATCATGTCCGGGGAACCGTAGTTGGGAAACGGGCCCGACATTGTACCGGAAGCGGGGGAAGGGCTCTGGCCGGGCGGCGCCCGGCACCCGCCGAGGCCAGGGCAACGGCAACAGCAACGGCCAAAGCAAAAGCGGGGTTCCCGTGGGGTGGCGGGGTGGGTCCGGTGGCGGGGGACGCCGTAAACCCGTCCCTGGGGGCTTGGCCGCGGCATCCATGCCGCGGACACCCCCGCCACCGGACCCACCCCGCCTTCGACAGATTTCCGCGATCTGCGGTAAATCCACGCCATGCGTGCATGCTCTGCGGTAGTGCCGGCCGCTGGCCGGCAACCAGGGAAATCTCAGAAGTCAGGCATTGAAGAGCGAAGCGACCGGCTTTTGCTTTTGATTTTTTGTTCTGTCTTTCGTGGCTGGCCGCGCAGGAACCTGTCCGTGGCCGGGCGGGTGGGTTGCGCAGGGGCGTAAGCGCCATGGATGGCGCGCCCGAGCCTACAGGGACGTATTCACGGCGTCCCCTGCGCAGCCCACCCACCCGGCCAACCCCAGAAATCTGCTTTTCGCGGAAAGCCCCCAGCCACGAGGGGGCTCCGCCGATGGCCGCCGACCGCGCGCAGCGCCGCTCTCCGCCCGAATCCCGGAACCATGCGCTTGCTCACGGATTGACCACGCGATTGATGACAACGTTGTCCCCACCTGGCGCCGGACTCTCTCCCCGGCCCCCCAGGTACCCCGTCCGCCCCCTCCGTCGCCTTCCCGGGCGACGCCCGGACCTGCGTCACGCGCGGCGCCATCGGGGCCCGCGCGCCCTTTGATCGGAGACTTACCCATGTACGACCCGATTGTGCGCAGTGCCGAACGTTCGACCCGAAGCTGTCGTCCCCGCCACCTGGCCTGGCTGCTTGCCCTGGCCGCCGGTACCGCCGCCCTGCCCGGCCTGGCGCAGGCTGCCAGCTGTGCCGGCGTGGCCCAGTGGGACCAGGCCAGGATCTACCGGGCCGGCGATACCCTGCAGAAAGGAGGCGTCCTCTATCGGGCGAACCAGGACATCTGGAACGCGCCGCCGGACCATCCGGCCGGTGCGCCCTACTACACCAACCTTGGTGCCTGCGATGGCAGCGGCAGCAACCAGCCGCCGGTGGTCAGCCTGACCTCGCCGGCCAACGGCGCCACCTTCAGCGCCGGCAGCACGGTCAACGTGACCGCTACCGCCAGTGACCCGGACGGCAGCGTCGCCAAGGTCGAGTTCTTCCGCGACGGCAGCTCGCTGGGCGTGGCCACCGGTGCGCCGTATGCGGCCAGCTGGGCCAATGCCAGCGCCGGCAGCCACACCCTGCGTGCGGTCGCGACCGACAACAACAACGCCACCACCAGCACCCCGACCATCACCATCACCGTCAACGCCGCCGGTGGCGACACCACCGCACCGAGCGTGCCGGGCGGGCTGGCGGTCGGCACCCGTACCGCCAACAGCATCGCGCTCAGCTGGAGCCCGTCCACCGACAACACCGGTGGCAGTGGCCTGGCTGGCTATGACGTGTACCGCAACGGCAGCCTGGTCGGTTCGCCGTCCAGCGCCAGCTATGTGGATGGCGGGCTGACCGCATCGACCACCTACCGTTACCGCGTGCGGGCGCGCGACAACGCCGGCAACGCGTCGGCGCAGGGCACCGAAATCAGCGCCACCACGCTGGCCGGTGACGGCGGCACCACCGGCAAGCGGGTCATCGGTTACTTCACCCAGTGGGGCATCTACGGCCGCAACTACCGGGTCAAGAACATCGACAGCAGCGGCTCGGCCGCACGCCTGACCCACATCAACTACGCGTTCGGCAACGTGCGCAACAACCGATGCGAAGTCGGCATCACCCAGCCGTCGGATCCGAACAGCGGTGCCGGTGGCGATGCCTTCGCCGACTACACCAAGGCCTTCAGTGCCGCCGAGAGCGTCAGCGGCAGTGCCGATACCTGGGACCAGCCGCTGCGCGGCAACTGGAACCAGCTCAAGCAGCTCAAGGCCAAATACCCGGGCATGAAGGTGCTGATCTCGCTGGGTGGCTGGACCTGGTCGCGCGGCTTCTCCAGCGCAGCGCGCCCGGAAAACCGCCAGGCCTTCGTCGCCTCGTGCATCGACGCCTACATCAAGGGCAACCTACCGGTGACCGACGGTGCCGGCGGTGCCGGTGCCGCGCTGGGCGTGTTCGACGGCATCGACATCGACTGGGAATACCCGGTGGCCTGTGGCATCGAATGCGGCAAGCCGGAAGACAACGCCAACTTCACCGCGCTGATGGCCGAGTTCCGCCGCCAGCTCGATGCGGTGCGGCCGGGCCTGTTGCTGACGGTGGCGGTGGGCGCCGGCATCGACAAGATCCGTGTCACCGATCCGGCCGCATACCACCCGTACCTGGACTACATCAACGTGATGACCTACGACTTCCACGGCGCGTGGGATACGAAGACCAATCACCAGTCGGCGCTGTTCGATTCGCCGAATGATCCGTCCACCGGCGACCAGAAGCTGTACAACAGCAACGACGCCATCGAGGCCTTCATCAGCCGTGGCGTGCCCGCCGCCAAGCTCAACCTGGGCATTGGCTACTACGGGCGTGGCTGGACGGGTGTGGCCAACGCCAACAACGGCCTGTACCAGACCGCGACCGGCGCCGCCCCGGGTACGTATGAAGCCGGCATCGAGGACTGGAAGGTGCTGAAGAACCTGGCGTGGCCGGGCTACACCGACAACACCGCCGGTGCCACCTGGATCTACAACGGCAGCACGCTGTGGAGCTTCGACACCCCGGCCAACATCACCCGCAAGATGGGTTACGTGAAGACCCAGGGCCTGGGCGGCGCGTTCGTCTGGGAGTTCAGCGGTGACGATGCGCAGGGCACGCTGACCAAGGCGGTCAGTGATGGCCTGAAGTAAGCAAAAGGCCGGGGATGCGACACGCATCCCTGGCTTCCTGCCTGTAGAGCCGAGCCCATGCTCGGCTGCTGTTTCCGCAGCCGAGCATGGGCTCGGCTCTACAGAAAAAGACCAGCGACGATCAGCGCTTGGCCGACAGCTTCTCCAGCGCGGCACGCAGCTGCGCCGGCGGCAGGTAGCCGCCCAGCTGGGTGCCATCCGGCGCGAAGATCGCCGGCGTTCCATTCACGCCCAGCTGCTGGCCCAGCGCGTACTGCATCGCCACCGGGTTGGTGCAGTTCCTGGCCGGCACGCTGCCACCGCGCTTGGCGTTGGTCAGCGCCTGGCGACGATCCGCTGCACACCAGACCGAGATCATGTCGGTGTAGTCCTTGCTGCCCAGGCCCATGCGCGGAAACGCCAGGTACTCGACGGTGATGCCGTTGCGGTTGAGTTCGGCGATGTCCTGGTGCAGCTTGCGGCAGTAACCACACTCGATGTCGGTGAACACGCTGATGGTGTACTTGGCGTTCGGCGCCGCGAACACGATGCGATCGCCGTGGTTGGCCTTGGCCAGCAGGCCCCGGCGGTAACCAAGCAGGCCCTCGCTGTTGGCCGGGCCCTTGGCGCGGGTGTCGTAAGGCTGCGACTGGAACAGGTAGCGGCCGTCATCGGACACGTACAGCAGCTGGCCGGAAACGACGACCTCGCGGAAGCCGGGGAACGGCGCGGCACCGATGTAATCGACCTGGAAACCCGGATTGAGCGCGGTCAACGCGGCACGTACCGCCTGGTCGGCCGGCGCGTTGGCGGCCGGGCTGGCCTTGGCCGCAGCGGCAGCAGGCGCCTTGGCGGCCGGCGGAGCCGGCTGGGCGCAGGCGGTCAGGCTGAGCGCACCGAACACGGCGGCGATGGCAAATCGGAGCATGGAGCGATCCGCAGCAGAAGAAGACTCCGGATTCTGACACAGCCGCCGGTACCGGGCCGCGACGCCCGGCACGGCCCCGGGCAGCGATTCAGCCCGGCGCTCAGCCGCGCGGATGGTGGCGGGCGTGCAGCTTCTGCAGATGCTCGCGCGCTACCAGGGTGTAGATCTGGGTGGTCGACAAGGAACTGTGGCCGAGCAGCATCTGCAGCGCGCGCAGGTCGGCACCGCGGTTGAGCAGATGGGTGGCGAAGCTGTGGCGCAGGCCATGCGGGCTGATCCGCGCCGGGTCGATGCCGGCCACCTGCGCATGGCGCTTGACCAGGTGCCAGAACGCCTGCCGGGTCAGCGCATGCAGCGTCGGCTCGATGAACAACGGGGTCTGACCATCCGCCAGGGCATGCACCTTGCCCTTGCCGACCAGCAGCGGGCGCGACTGCTGCAGGTAACGCTCCAGCCAGTGCTGCGATTCCTCGCCCAGCGGCACCAGCCGCTCCTTGCTGCCCTTGCCGGTGACCCGCAACACGCCCTGGCGCAGGTTGACCGCCGTGGCCGGCAGCAGCACCAGCTCGCTCACGCGCAGGCCGGCGGCATACATCAGTTCCAGCATGGCGCGGTCGCGCAGGCCCAGCGGGCTGTCGATGTCCGGTGCCGCCAGCAGCGCATCGATCTGGCTCTCGGCCAGCGCCTTGGGCAACAGCCGCGGCAGCTTCGGGGGGTCGAGCAGCGCACTGGGGTCTTCGCTGCGTTCGCCACGGCGCACGCCATCGGCGAAGAACGCCCGCAGCGCCGACAGCAGGCGCGCGTTGCTGCGCGGCGACCAGCCGTGGCGGGTGCGCCAGGCCAGGTAGTCGAACAGCCCGGGACGTTCGATGCCGGCCAGGCCACCGTCGCGTCCATCCATCCAGCGCGCCAGCCCTTCCAGGTCGCGCCGGTAGCTGTCCAGGGTGGCGCGGGCCAGGCCGTTCTCGGCCCAGATCGCATCGAGGAAGCGCTGGATGCGCACACTGTCGTCGGCGCGCAGCTCGGGCAGTTGCTGGACCAGCTGGCGGCGTTCGGCGGGGGTGGAAACAAGGGCCATGCATGCAGGATACGAGGGCCACTGCGGGCACGGCCAGCTTTGCGTATGCTCGGCGCATGTCCCGCCCTGCCACCGACACGGCCCCTGCGGCCGCTACCGAAACGCCCCGTCCGCGCGCGCTGCTGTCCTGGCGCATGCTGGCGATGGTCTACGACGCGCTGCCGGTGCTGGCGCTGTGGATGCTGGCCGGCACGCTGTTCACCCTCGCCTACACCTTCAGCGGCCACGCGCAGCGCGAGAACATCGCACCGTTCAGTATCTGGCAGTGGCTGCTGTGGGCGGTGTGCTGGGCGATCACGGGGTGGTATGCCACGGCCAGCTGGCGCCGCGGCGGGCAGACGCTGGGCATGCGGCCGTGGCGGCTGAAACTGCAGTCGCGCGATGGCACGCCGTTGCGGCACGGCCAGCTGTGGCTGCGCTTCGCGGTGGGGACGCTGTCGCTGCTGCTGGGCGGCCTGGGATTCTGGTGGGCCTGGGTCGACCGCCAACGCCTGACCTGGCACGACCGCGCCAGCGGCACCCGCCTGGTGCGCATGCCCAAGCGGTGATGCACGATCTGTAGAGCCGAGCCCATGCTCGGCTGGCAGGCAGTGCGCAAAAAGCAGCCGAGCATGGGCTCGGCTCTACAGAATCCAGCACGCTGGGCCGGGATGCTGGTGGTCGTGGCACGGATGCCGAAGCGGTGGATTGCCCCGGTAGCGCCGGGCATGGCCCCGCGCTACCAGAATCAGCCCGACTTGCGCCGGAACAACAGTCCGGACACGGCCAGCATGACGATCGGCGGCAGCGCATAGGCAATGCGGTAATCGAACTTCAGCGCACCGGCCATGCGGCCGAAGAACAGCTGCAGCAGCCAGAAGCCCAGTGCAAACAGGATGCCCAGGAACAGGCGCTTGCCCATGCCGCCGCTACGCAGCGACCCGAACGCGAACGGCACCGCGGCCAGGCACAGCGCCAGCACGTTCACCGGGTAGAACCAGCGGCTCCAGTACACATCCTCGAAATCGCGCGCATCCAGCCCGTTGCGCTGGCGGTAGGCAATGCTGGTGCTCAGCTCGGCCACGCTGAGGTTTCGCGGCTTGGCGATGCCGGTGGCCAGCGCCGCCGGATCCAGCTTCGAGTTCCACGGCTCACGCGCCACTTCCTGGCGAGTGGCCGAGCGCTCGCCGAAGGTGTCGCGACGCACCCCGGTCAGCACCCAACCGTCCTTGTCGTGCTCGGCGGTGGCGGCATGGGTCAACGAGGCGATATTGCCGTCTTCGGCGATCCGGTACAGCCGCACGTCACGCAGGATCAGCCGCGTGCCCTTGTCGCCCACCAGCTGTTCCTCGCCGCTCTGGGCGTTGAGGAAGGTGTCGCCTTCGCGTGCCCATAGGCCGGAGTAGCGGGTGGTGGAGATGTCCCGCCCCCACTTGGCACTGGCCTTCAATGCATCGGCACGGTCCTGCCCCCACGGGCCCAGCGTCTCGGCGCTGAGCACCATCACTGCGGTCAGCAGCGACAGCGCGATCGCCACCGACACGCTCAGGCGCTTGCGCGACAGGCCCAGCGCACGCAGTGCGGTCAGCTCCGAGGTCGCGGCCAGCTGGCCCAGACCCATCAGCGCGCCGATCACCGCGGCGGTCGGGAACATCGTGTAGGCGCGGCGCGGCACCGTGTACAGCACCCAGGCGGCGGCATGGCCCAGGGTGTAGCCGTTCTTGCCGATGTCCTTGAACTCGCCGGAGAACGCCATCACCACGTCCAGGCCGACCAGCACCGCCCAGGTCAGCAGCACCGTGGTGAACACCGACTGGCCCAGGTACAGATCGAAACGCATCGGGCGCAGCCTCATGCGCGGGCTCCCTTCGAGCGGCCCAGGCGGCCATCACGTGCATACATCCAGATCGCCAGCGCCAGCAGCGGCACGGTCAACCACCACAGGCCGAGCGCGGCCGGAATCTTGCCGTTGGCGATCCAGCCACTGCCGATGAACATCAGGTTGGTGCCCACCATGTAGGCCATCAGGGCCAGCATCATGCGGCCGTAGCGCTGCTGGCGCGGCGAGCTGCGGCCCAGCGGCACGGTCAGCAGGGCGAAGGCCAGCGCGATCAGCGGCGGTGCCAGGCGGCGGTGCAGCTGCGCCTGCGCCTGGGGGCGCTCATCGCCGATCAGCTGCAGGGTCGGCATCAGTTCCGGGTCGTCCTCGGTGCGGGTCTGTGCACCGTCGGGCAGGGCCACGTCGTTGCGGGCAAAGGTCGCCAGCCGGTAATCCAGCGCGCCGGCCACCGGGCCTTCCACCTGGT
This sequence comes from Stenotrophomonas sp. YJH_SMC_82, assembly GCF_059368875.1. Lineage (NCBI taxonomy): Bacteria > Pseudomonadati > Pseudomonadota > Gammaproteobacteria > Lysobacterales > Lysobacteraceae > Stenotrophomonas > Stenotrophomonas sp. YJH_SMC_82. The sequence goes on along the minus strand of NZ_JCAFSE010000004.1, from coordinate 250,704 downwards.
GGCCATCATCCAGCTCCAGGAAGCGCTGGCGGGTGCCCTCGAAGAACATGCGGCCACCATTGGCGGACACCACTTCCAGGCGGTCATCCTTCTGGCGCTGCAGGAACACCTTGCCCAGCTGGGTGCCATCGGGCGAGATCGAGGACAGGTACACCACGCCGCCATTGGGCAGCGGGGTGAAGCGGCCCGGCTCCAGGCCGGCCATCAGCACGCTGCGGTTGGCCTCGATGATCATCTGCTCGGCCATCCGGCCGGCCCACGGGCCCAGCCACAGCGAGCAGGCGCCGACCAGCAGCACCACCGGCACCACCAGCATCAGCAGTGGCCGCAGCAGCCGCTTGGGCCCCACGCCAATGGCGGTGATGACCGCCATCTCCGAGTCGCGGTAGAGCCGGGCCACGGCCAGCAGCAGGCCCAGCATCAGCGCCAGCGGCAGGATCAGCGGCAGGTAGGCGATGAACTGCAGGCCCAGCTGGGAGAACAGCAGCTTGGCCGGCAGGCGTCCGTCGGCGATGTTGCCGAGGATGTCCACCAGCACGCCGCCCACGCTGACCACCAGCAGGACGATCAGGGTAGCCAGGAAACTCTGGACGAAATCGCCCAGCAGGTATCGGTCGAGCTTCAGCATGGGGCGGTGGTTTAAACTCTGGGGTTCGTTCGCGGTGCCGCCCAGTCTACTGTCTGGGCGTAAACGGCCTGCGATTGTACGGACTCGCCAATGGAATCTGCTCAATGGCCCTCGAATTCACCCTGAACCACGTTGCTCCGGCCGCCGCCACCGTTGATTGCCTGGTGGTCGGCGCGTATGCCGACCATACCCTGACCCCGGCCGCGCAGGCCCTGGACGCCGCCAGCGGTGGCCGCCTGGCCGCCCTGGCCCAGCGTGGCGACCTGTCCGGCAAGACCGGCGCGACCACCCTGCTGCACGACCTGCCGGGCGTGACCGCGCCGCGCGTGCTGGTGGTCGGCCTCGGCGACGCCGCCCGCTTCGGCGTGCCGCAGTACCTGAAGGCCGTGGGCGACGGGGTGCGCGCGCTGAAGGCCGGCGCCGTCCGCAGCGCGCTGTTCACCCTGTCCGAAGTGGCCATCAAGGACCGCGACGCGGCCTGGGCGATCCGCCAGGCAGTGATCGCCGCCGATCACGCCGCCTACCGCTACACCGCCACCCTGGGCAAGAAGAAGGCCGACGATGCCGGCCTGGCCCAGCTGGCCGTGGCCGGTGACGACGCCCAGGCCCTGGCCCAGGGCCAGGCCATCGCCGCCGGTGTCGAGTTCGCCCGCGAACTGGGCAACCTGCCGCCGAACTACTGCACCCCGGCCCATCTGGCCGAGGTCGGCGTGAAGTTCGCCGGCGAGCACGACGGTGCCGAAGCCGAGATCCTCGACGAGCACCAGATGAAAGCGCTGGGCATGGGCTCGCTGCTGGCCGTGGCCCGCGGTTCGGCCAACCGCCCGCGCCTGGTCGTGCTGAAGTGGAACAATGGCGGCGACGCCAAGCCCTACGTGCTGGTCGGCAAGGGCATCACCTTCGATACCGGTGGCGTCAACCTGAAGACCCAGGGCGGCATCGAAGAGATGAAGTACGACATGTGCGGCGGCGCCAACGTCATCGGCACCTTTGTCGCGGCGGTCAAGGCCAAGCTGCCGCTGAACCTGGTGGTGGTGGTGCCGGCGGTGGAAAACGCCATCGACGGCAACGCCTACCGTCCTTCCGACGTGATCACCTCGATGTCGGGCAAGACCATCGAAGTCGGCAACACCGACGCCGAAGGCCGCCTGATCCTGTGCGACGCGCTGACCTACGCACAGCGCTTCGAGCCGGCCGCGCTGGTCGACGTCGCCACCCTGACCGGTGCCTGCATGGTCGCCCTGGGCCACCAGACCGCCGGCCTGATGAGCAAGCACGACGACCTGGCCAACGAGCTGCTGGCCGCCGGCGAGCACGTGTTCGACCGCGCCTGGCGCCTGCCGCTGTGGGACGAGTACCAGCCGATGCTGGATTCGACCTTCGCCGACGTCTACAACATCGGCGGCCGCTGGGCCGGCGCGATCACCGCCGGCTGCTTCCTGTCGCGCTTCACCGAAGGCCAGCGCTGGGCCCACCTGGACATCGCAGGCGTCGCCAGCGATGAAGGCAAGCGTGGCATGGCCACCGGCCGCCCGGTCGGCCTGCTGAGCCAGTGGCTGCTGGACCAGGTCGCCCGCGCCTGATGCCGTACCCGACCCTGGCCGGCAGACGCCGGCCGGGGCCTCGCCCGGCACTGCCGGGCCCTTGCCTGACCCGGACCCTGCCATGCCCCGCGCCGACTTCTACCTGATCGCCAAGCCCCGCTTCCTGACCGAGCCGTTGCGCCTGGTCTGCGAACTGGCGCGCAAGGCCAACGACGCCGGGCTGTTCACCCTGGTGCTGGCCCGTGACCAGGCCCAGGCCGAGGAACTGGACGAGCTGCTGTGGGCGTTCGACAACGATGCCTACATCCCGCACCAGATTGCCGGCGAAGACATGGACGAGGAAGAGGCCCTGGTGCTGATCGCCGTACCCGGCACCGACGCGCCGGCACGCCCGCTGGTGATCAACCTGCGCGATGAGCCCTGGCTGGGCCAGTGCGAGCGTGTGCTGGAAGTGGTCCCGGCCGATCCGGAAGCGCGCGAACCGCTGCGCGAGCGCTGGCGCCAGTACAAGGCCGCCGGTTACGACCTCAACAAGCACGACATGTGAGCCCGGCGAGGACCCCTTGATGCGCCTGCTGATCGCCCTGATTCTTCCCTGGCTGTCCTTCTTCACCATCGGCCGGCCGCTGGCCGGGATCGTCTGCCTGATCCTGCAGATCACCCTGATCGGCTGGCTGCCCGCCGCCATCTGGGCCGCCTACGCGGTCAGCCAGTACCACACCGACCAGAAGATCCGCCGCGCCCTCGGGTCGCGCTGATCTCCCTTCCGCCTTGATTACCGGTTCCCCCGCATGACCCAACTCGCCTCCAGCTACGACCCGACGTCCTTCGAGACCGACCTCTACGAGGCCTGGGAGAAGGCCGGCCACTTCAAGCCGTCCGGCACGGGCGAGCCGTACACCATCCTGCTGCCACCGCCGAACGTGACCGGCACCCTGCACATGGGCCATGCCTTCCAGCAGACCCTGATGGATGCGCTGGTGCGCTACCACCGCATGCGCGGCTACGACACGCTGTGGCAGGTCGGTACCGACCATGCCGGCATCGCCACCGAAATGGTGGTCAGCCGCAACCTGGCGCTGGAAGGCAAGGGCGAGACCCGCGATTCGCTGGGCCGCGAAGGCTTCATCGGCAAGGTCTGGGAGTGGAAGCAGCAGTCCGGCGACACCATCGAACGCCAGATGCGCCGCCTCGGCACCTCCGCCGACTGGTCGCGCAGCACTTTCACCATGGACCCGCAGCCATCGGCGGCGGTCAACGAGGCCTTCGTGCGCTGGTACGAGCAGGGCCTGATCTACCGCGGCCAGCGCCTGGTCAACTGGGACCCGGTGCTGAAGACCGCCATTTCCGACCTGGAAGTGGAGAGCGCCGAGGAGGACGGCTTCCTGTGGTCGATCGCCTACACGCTGGATGACGGCCTGAGCTACGAACACGTCGAGCGCGATGCCGACGGCGTGGAAACCCTGCGCGAAACCCGCGACTACCTGGTCGTTGCCACCACCCGCCCGGAAACCCTGCTGGGCGATACCGCGGTGATGGTGCACCCGGAAGACGAGCGTTACGCGCACCTGATCGGCAGGAACGTGGTGCTGCCGTTGACCGGCCGGCGCGTGCCGGTGATCGCCGACGACTACGTGGACCGCGCGTTCGGCACCGGCGTGGTCAAGGTCACCCCGGCGCACGACTTCAACGACTATGAAGTAGGCGTGCGCCACAGCCTGCCGATGATCAACCTGTTCACCCCGGTGGCGGCGCTGAACGAGAACGCGCCGGAACGCTTCCGGGGCCTGGACCGCTATGAAGCACGCAAGGCCGTGCTGGCCGAGCTGGAAGATCTGGGCATCCTGGTCGAGACCAAGGCGCACAAGCTGCAGGTGCCGCGTGGCGACCGAACCGGCCAGGTGATCGAGCCGTACCTGACCGACCAGTGGTTCGTGAAGATGGACGACCTGGCCAAGCGTGGCCTGGACCTGGTCGAGGACGGAAGCATTGCCTTCGTGCCGCCGAACTGGATCAACACCTACCGCCACTGGATGAACAACATCCAGGACTGGTGCATCAGCCGCCAGCTGTGGTGGGGCCACCGCATCCCGGCGTGGTTCGATGCCGCCACCGGCAGCTGCTACGTCGGTCGCAGCGAAGAGGAAGTGCGGGCCAAGCACAACCTGGGCAGCGAGGTGGTGCTGAACCAGGAAAGCGACGTGCTGGAGACCTGGTTCTCCTCGCAGCTGTGGCCGTTCTCCACCCTGGGCTGGCCGAACGAACAGGCCATGGCCGAGCGCGGCTTCGATCGTTACCTGCCGTCGTCGGTGCTGATCACCGGCTTCGACATCATCTTCTTCTGGGTGGCGCGCATGATCATGGCCACCGACAACCTGGTCGGGAAGATCCCGTTCAAGGACGTGTACTTCACCGGCCTGATCCGCGACGGCCAGGGCCAGAAGATGTCCAAGAGCAAGGGCAACGTGCTCGACCCGCTGGACATCATCGACGGCATCACCATCGACGACCTGGTCGCCAAGCGCACCGGCGGCCTGATGCAGCCGAAGATGGTGGAGAAGATCGAGAAGGCCACCCGCAAGGAATTCCCGGACGGCATTGCTGCCCACGGTGCCGATGCGCTGCGCTTCACCATCGCCGCGCTGGCCACCCACGGCCGCGACATCAAGTTCGACATGAACCGCGCCGAGGGCTACAAGAACTTCTGCAACAAGCTGTGGAACGCCAGCCGCTTCGCGCTGATGAACACCGAAGGTGCGGCGTTCAGCGGCGTGCCGACCCCGCGCACCGATGCCGAGCGCTGGATCCTTTCGCGCCTGGCCGCCACCACCGCCGAAGCGCAGGGCCATTTCGCCGCGTACCGCTTCGACCTGCTGGCGCAGTGCCTGTACGAGTTCGCCTGGAACGCGTTCTGCGACTGGTTCCTGGAGCTGAGCAAGCCGGCACTGAACGGTGCCGACGCGGCTGATGCCGAAAGCACCCGCCACACCCTGCTGTACGTGCTGGAAGCGCTGCTGCGCCTGCTGCACCCGCTCACCCCGTTCATCACCGAACAGCTGTGGCAGCAGCTGGCCCCGCGCCTGGGCCTGGCCGAAACCACGCTGTCGCTGCGCCCGTATCCGACCGCCGCCGAATTCGCCGGTGATTTCGCCCAGGCCGAGGCCGACGTGGAATGGCTGAAGGCGGTGATCAGTGCGGTGCGTCGCGTGCGCAGCGAATTGAACGTCGCGCCGTCCAGGCAGGTGCCGCTGCGCCTGCAGGCCGGCCTGGAGCAGGACCGCGTGCGCATCGAACGCTTCAGCGCCTCGCTGTCGTTCCTGCTGAAGCTGGACAGCATCCAGTGGCTGGCCGAGGGCGAAAGCGCACCGCCGGCGGCCGCCGCGATCGTGGGCGAGCTGAAGCTGCTGGTGCCGCTGGAAGGCCTGGTCGATCTCGATGCCGAGCGCGCGCGCCTGGACAAGGAGATCAAGCGCGTGGAAGGTGAGCAGGAGAAGAGCGAAACCAAGCTGGCCAGGTTCACCGACAAGGTGCCACCGGCGGTGGTCGATCAGGAGCGCGTGCGCCTGGTCGACTGGAACACCCAGCTGGCCGGCCTGCGCGAGCAGCGCGCGAAGCTGTAACGTCGCGCTCTGGTGCGTGCCAACCAAGGTTGGCACCTACCACGGCGGGAGAGGTTGGCACCTACCACGGCGGGAGAGGTTGGCACCCACCGAAGCGGAATCGGAAACGCCGGGCGATGCCCGGCGTTTCCATTTGCCCCGCATGGCATCATCGGCGGATGCCGCTTTCCATCTTCCTGCTCGTCCTCGCTGCCGCGGCGCTGCATGCCAGCTGGAATGCGATCGTCAAGCGCGGCCCGGACAAGTTCCTCGGTACCGTGCTGGTGACCGGCAGTGCCGCGTTGCTGTCGGCCGCCGCCCTGCCCTTCCTGCCCTTCCCGGCCGCGCACAGCTGGCCCTGGCTGGCTGCGTCGGTGCTGCTGCAGGTGACCTACTACGGGCTGGTCGCGCGTTGTTACCAGCAGGTCGACATGAGCCTGGCCTACCCGCTGATGCGTGGCAGCGCGCCGATCCTGGTCGCACTGGCCGGCACCCTGCTCGGTGAGCCATTGCCCGCCGCAGCGTGGCTGGGCGTGGTGCTGGTGAGCACCGGCATCCTGTGCATGGCACTGGGTGCGCGTGGCGGCCAGCTGCGCCTGCCGCTGCTGACCGCAGCGATGATCGCCACCTACACGCTGGTCGATGCGCAGGGTGCGCGCCAGTCCGGCAGCGCGCTCAGCTACACGTTGTGGTTGTTCCTGCTGTCGGGCATCCCGCTGCCGCTGTGGGCGTTGTATACGCGCGGCGGCGCGGTACTGGACTATGCGCGGCAGCATTGGCCGCTGGGACTGGCCGGTGGCGTCGGCACCACCGCCTCCTATGCGATGGCGTTGTGGGCCATGACCCAGGCGCCGGTGGCAATGATCTCGGCGCTGCGCGAATCCTCGATCCTGTTCGCGCTGCTGATCTCGGTGTTCCTGCTGCGCGAGCGGGTTCCGCGCACGCGCTGGCTGGCAGCGGTGCTCATCGTCGGCGGTGTGCTGGCGTTGCGGCTGGCGTGAGCGACGCATCGGTAGTGCCGGCCGCTGGCCGGCAACCCGTCTGCGTTACAGCGGCGGCATTTCCTGCAGATCGCCGTCGACCAGCTCGATCGCCATCACGACCGCATCCTCGCGGCCCTGTGCAGCCGGGTAGTAGCGCGGGCGGCGGCCGATCTCGTTGAATCCTTCGCTGTGATACAGCGCCAGCGCCGGCGTATTGGACGGACGCACTTCCAGGAAGACGCGCTGTGCGCCACGGTCGGCGGCCAGCTGCACCAGCGCGCGCAGCAGCTGGCGGCCCAGCCCGCGCGACTGTGCCAGCGGATCGATGCAGATGTTCAGCACGTGCGCTTCATCGGCGGCGATGCTGAGCACGCCATAGCCGACCAGCAGGCCATCGCGCTCCATCGCCAGGCCGGGATAGCCGGCACGCAGGCAGTCGATGAAGATGCCGCGGGTCCAGGGAAAAGGGTAGCCGCGCAGTTCGATCGCCATTACCGCATTGAGGTCGCTCTCGCGCAACGCACGCAGGCTGACCGGGCCGGGCCGGGTGACCGCGCTCATGGCGTGCCCCGCTTGCGCAGGGCACGCAGCTGCGGCCACAGCGCACGCTTGGCGGCCGGGTCGTGGCGCAGCTGGTCCAGCGGCCAGCTGTCCATCAACCGCTGCGTAGCCGGGTCGTTCGGGTTGCAGCCGGACGCACGCAGCAGCGCGATCTGCAGGCGATCCGGCAGGCGGACCACCGGCTGGCGCGCGTTGCCGCTGGGCATCGGGCGCTCAGCCGCCGGCACGGTATCCGGGGCACTGACCGGCGTTTCGCGGCGCGGCGGTGCCGGCCGTTCCGGGCGGGCTGCGGGCGCCACCCCGGCATGCTGTTCGCGCGACGGCACGGGGGCCCGCACCGGTTCCGGCGGGGCGACGCTGGCCTCGGCTTCGGCCACGCTCAACTGCAGCGCGGCATCCAGCTCGGCAGCCAGCTGGCCATCGTGATAGACGGTGTAGCCCATGGCCTGCAGCCAGGCCTGCTGGGCCGGTGACCACAGCACGGGCAGGTCCTGGCTCACGCGGCCTCGGGCTTCTTGCGCAGGCGCTGCACGGCCCACATCACCGGGCCGGACAAGGCGTACAGGATGCCGACCGCGAACAGCACGCGCGGCAGGTCGATGACCGCAATCGCGATCGCCACCGGCACCAGTGCCAGCACCAGGAACGGCACGCGGTCCGAACGGGTGCCCTTGGCAGCGCCACCCTTGAAGCTCCAGAAGCGGATGCGGCTGACCATCAGCAGCGCAGCGATGATCGTCACCGCCAGCGCCACGTACCGCAGCTGGTTGCCGTCCCAGCCCAGGTTGCCATCGGCGAACGCCCAGACGAAGGACATCATCAGGCCCGCTGCTGCCGGGCTGGCCAGGCCGACGAACCAGCGCTTGTCGACCACCGCCACCTGGGTATTGAAGCGGGCCAGGCGCAGCGCCGCGCAGGCCGCATACAGGAAGGCCACGGCCCAGCCGACGCGGCCGAGCAGCGGATCGTCGAACTTCAGCCACGACAGCGACCAGTGGTACATAACCAGCGCCGGGGCCATGCCGAAGCTGACCAGGTCGGCCAGCGAGTCGTACTGCACGCCGAATTCGCTGCTGGTACCGGTCAGGCGCGCCACGCGCCCGTCCAGGCCATCCATCACCGCCGCCACGAACACGGCGATGCTGGCATTGACGAAATCCCCGTTGGCCGCGGCGATGATCGCGTAGAAACCGGCGAACAGGCCGGCGGTGGTGAACAGGTTGGGCAGCAGGTAAATCGTGCGCGAGCGCGGCGGCGGTGTGATCGGGTCCATGGAATCCAGTTTAATCGACTTGCCAGCGGTCGGCGCCAATGCTGCAATCGGCGTTCTGCGCCCATTCCGTGGAGTCTGCCATGCGTGCCCTGTCCTGCCTTGGATGCCTGCTGCTGTTGGCCAGTGCCAACGCCGTGGCCGGCCCCGTCTACAAATGGAAGGACGCCCATGGCGTAACCCAGTATTCGGAGACCCCGCCGGCGGGCAAGAAGTTCGAGACCCGCGAGCAGGCCCGCACCCCGCAGGCCGCAGCCAGCACCGAGACCCCGGCCGCGCCGGTCCCCGGGCAGTGCAGCACGGCCCGGGCCAACCTGGCCCTGCTGGACGGTGGTGGCCAGGTGATGCAGGACACCGATGGTGATGGCAAGGCCGATACCCCGTTGACTCCGGAGCAGCACACCGCGCAGAGGGGATTGGCGGAGGCCGCCATCAAGGCGTACTGCCCACCGGCCGGTTAAGGGTATCGGCAGGGCTGCGCCCTGCACCTGCAGAGGCAACAGCAAGGGCAACAGCCGGCTCTGGGCTATCTGTGGGTTTGGCGGCAGGGGGGTGAGCGGCATGGATGCCGCGACCAAGCCCCCAGGGATGGGTTCACGGCGTCCCCTGCCGCCGGACCCACCCCGCCATCTCCCAGGAAACCCGTTTTTTCTGTTGCTGTTGCCGGCCAGCGGCCGGCACTACCCGCAGGTGCAGGGCGCAGCCCTGCCGATACCCCTCCCCCCGGCCGGGCTGGCAGAATAGAGGTCTCTGCCGTTATTCGAAGCCGACGATGCGCCTCTCCCAGTTCCACCTGCACACCACCAAGGAAACCCCCAGCGACGCCGAGCTGACCAGCCATCGGCTGATGCTGCGCGCGGGCATGATCCGCAAGCTGGCATCGGGCCTGTATACCTGGTCGCCGCTGGGCCTGCGCGTGCTGCGCAAGGTCGAGCGCATCGTGCGCGAGGAAATGGACCGGGCCGGTGCCGTGGAATTCCAGATCCCGACCATCCAGCCGAAGGAACTGTGGGAGCAGACCGGCCGCTGGCAGAAGTTCGGCCCGCAGCTGCTGAAGATCAAGGACCGCAAGGACCAGGTGTTCTGCTACAGCCCGACCGCCGAAGAAGCCGCCTGCGACTTCGCGCGCAGCGAGCTGTCCAGCTACAAGCAGCTGCCGGTGAACTTCTACCAGGTGCAGACCAAGTTCCGCGACGAGATCCGCCCCCGCTTCGGCGTGATGCGCTCGCGCGAGTTCCTGATGAAGGACGCCTATTCGTTCCACCTGCACGATGAGTGCCTGGTGCGCGAATACGAGAACATGAAGTCGGCCTACAGCCGCATCTTCACCCGCCTCGGCCTGGATTTCCGCATGGTGCAGGCGGACTCCGGTGCCATCGGCGGCGATGCGTCGCAGGAATTCCACGTCATCGCCGATTCCGGCGAGGACGCGCTGGTGTTCTCCACCGGCTCGGACTACGCAGCCAACATGGAAGCGGCGATTGCCGCCGATCCGGCGCCGCGTGCGGCCGCCACCGAAACGATGCGCAAGGTGGATACCCCCACCCAGAAGACCTGCGAGGACGTCGCGGCGCTGCTCGGCATCGACCTGCAGCGCACGGTGAAGTCGGTGGCGCTGATCGCCGGCGAAGGCAAGGCACAGCAGTTCGTGCTGGCGCTGGTGCGTGGCGACCATGAGGTCAACGAGATCAAGCTGGCCAAGGTCGCCGGCCTGGACGAGCAGCGCTTCGCCAGCGAGGCGGAAATCGCCGAGCACCTGGGCAGCGTGCCGGGCTTCCTTGGCCCGGTCGCCCCGGCCAAGGCCATCCGCGTGGTCGCCGATCGCGAAGTGGCGGCGATGGCCGACTTCGTCGTCGGCGCCAACGAAGCCGGTTTCCACCTGGCCGGCGTCAACTGGGGCCGCGACCTGCCGGAACCGGAAGTGGCCGACATCCGCAACGTGCGGGCCGGCGACCGTGCCGTGGACGGCGGTGAACTGAAGATCGCACGTGGCATCGAAGTCGGCCATGTGTTCCAGCTCGGCCGCAAGTACGCCGAAGCGCTGGATGCCACCGTGCTGGACGAGAACGGCAAGGCCGCGGTGATGGCGATGGGGTGCTACGGCATCGGCATTTCGCGCGTGGTGGCTGCCGCGATCGAACAGAACCATGACGATGCCGGCATCATCTGGCCGGACGCGATGGCGCCGTGGCAGGTGGTGGTGTGTGTGATCAACCCGAAGGGCGATGCGGCCGTGGCCGACGCCGCTGCCAACCTGCTGCAGGAGCTGCGCGACGCGGGCCTGGACGCTGCACTCGACGACCGCGGCCTGCGCCCGGGCGCGATGTTCGCCGACATGGAGCTGATCGGTATTCCGCATCGCGTGGTGGTCAGCGAACGCGGCCTGGCCGCTGGCACCTACGAGTACCGCTCGCGCCGCGCCAGCGACGCGGAGAACCTGGACAGGGCCTCCCTGCTGCAGCGTCTGCAGGGCTGATCAGGAAAAGACCGGGGCCTGCCCCGGTCTTTTTTTTTGCCCGCGCCCTTCCCCGATATTGCAGCGGACATAATCCGGTCAAAATCACCGCGACGGCGTCTGCATGCCGCCACGCCATGACCCGCCTGCATTTGTGCTGTGATTAATTCATCTCTATTCTGTCCGCCGACGCCATGGACTGGCTTGTCCCGTCCACACATTAGTTTCCGGAGTAACCGTAAATGAGCATTGACCTGACCGGCCTGTCAGCACGCGAGCTGGGCGCCCTGATCCGTACCGCCAAGAAGCAGCAGACCATCGTCGCCAAGCGCCGGCCGATCACCAAGGTCCGGGCCCAGCTGACCAAGCTGGCCAAGACCGAGGGTTACACCATCAAAGAACTGTTCGGCAGCGCCCCGGCCACGCGTGCCCGCAAGGCCGCCCCGGCCGCCAAGGCCCCGTCGAAGACCGCCGGCCGCAAGCTGGGCAAGGTTGCACCGAAGTACCGCAACCCGGCCAATCCGAAGGAAACCTGGACCGGCCGTGGCAAGCAGCCGCGCTGGATGGCTGAACTGACCGCCAAGGGCAACAAGAAGCCGGAAGATTTCCTGATCAAGAAGGCCTGAGGCCGGGATCAGGTTGGAATGAAAGACGCCGGCGGACGCCGGCGTTTTTCATTCTCCGGTGTGTGGACCGGGGTCCACACCCACCGACATCATCACAGGGTCTTGCGAGCGGGCATCAGCAGGTTGCCGAACAGCAGGCCGGCGACCAGCGCCATCACCACGTTGAGCACGGTGAGGAACACGCTCTGGCCGGCGCCGACATCCTGTTGCTGGACCAGGGTCAGCACGCCGCGCAGGCTGGTGCTGCCGGGCACCATCATGATGATGCCGGGCAGGCGGATGATCGCGCCCGGACGCCCGACCAGGCGACCGAACAGATTGCCGCCCGCGGTCAGCAGCATCGCCGACAGGAAGATGCCGGCCGGCGCGCCCCAGGCATGGCCGCCGAACTTGGAGATCGCATAACCGGCTACCGAGGCGGCGATCACCCACGGGTAATCGCGCCGGTTGGCCTTGAACAGCATCGCGAACGCAAAGGCCGCGGTCAGCAGCGAACCCCACTCCACCCACGGCCCCTGCGGCCGCGTGGCGCGGATCACCGGATCCAGCCCGAGCACGTCGGCCAGGGTCACCGCGATCATCGCGCCGACGCTGAGCTTCATGATGGTGGTCAGCGCGCCGGCAAAGCGCGCGGTGCCCGACACCCAGTGCTGGCTGGCCAGCTCATTGACCGCATTGGTCAGCGACATGCCGGGCAGCAGCACCACCAGCGAGGCGATGATCACCGTATTGAGGTTGAGCGCGCCAATGAAGGACGCCACCAGGGTGGCGACCATGCCGGCCAGCAGCGCCGCCAGCGCCTCGGCCGCTTCGCGGGTGGCCGGGCGGCGGTCGGTGACCATGCCGAGCAGGCCGATCATCAGGCCGATGACACCGGCGGTGGCGATGTCCAGCCACGGCAGCTTCCACATGCCGGCCACGCCGGCCGCGCCGAGGGTGAATGACAGGATGGTGCGCAGCTTGCCGCGCCGGCCCGGATCCTTGTCCAGCTGGCGCAGCGCGGTATGGCCCTGGGCGATGCTCATCCGCCCGTTGGACACTTCTTCGGCGATATGGTCGGCGACGCTGAGCTTGTGCAGGTCGTTCTCACCGGGCGCCAGGCGGATCACGCGGGTGATGTCGCTGGAGCCGATCGCCTGCGCCGGATCGCTGAAGCTGAGGATGATACCGGTGGGATTCGACCACGGTTCACAATCCAGATCGAGCTGGCGGGCCAGTGCCACCACCGCCGTTTCCAGGCGCTGGGCCGTGGTGCCATAGCTGTGCAGGCGTCCGGCGATCTCGGAAACAAAGGCCACGCGCTGTGCGTAGGTGGCCTGGGGCGTGGGGATCGTGTGAGCGTCTGCGGACATGCGCCGTAGTATTACCTACGCTGGGGCCCACCGGAGAAATTCATCCGAGTTCGACGCGAAGCCCGATACAGAACGGTTATGCTGCGACCCGAATGGCCCACGTCACCCCGAACCTCGCCCCCCAGCTCGAACAGGATGCCCATGACCCGGGCCTGATCCACCTGTCCGGCACCTGGACCTTGAAGACCGCGCTGGCCGCGGCCGAGGTCCTGCACGGCGTTCCCGACAAGCTGACCGGCATCGATGCCACCGGCATCGAGCAGCTGGATTCGGCCGGCGTGCTGCAGGTGCTGCGCGTGGCCCACCGTGCCGATCTGCACGAAGACGCACTGCAGTTCCGCGCGGACCACCAGGCGCTGGTGTGCACCATCGAGGAAGTGGCCGACGACCGCCCCAAGCCCAAGCGCGATTTCGGCGTGCTGGCCGCGCTGGAACGGCTGGGTGTCAGCGTCCACGCCACTGGCCACAACATCAAGGCGCTGTGCAGTTTCCTCGGCGAGAACCTGGTCAAGGCGGCCCGGCTGGTCAAGGAACCCCGCCGCTTCCGGCTGACCGCCACCGTGCACCAGATGGAGCAGGTGGGGCTGGATGCGGTACCGCTGGTGGCGCTGCTGTCCTACCTGGTGGGTGCGGTGATCGCATTCCTCGGCTCGACCATCCTGCGCGACTTCGGCGCCGAGATCTACGTGGTCGAGCTGGTCAACATCGCCTTCCTGCGCGAGTTCGCGGTACTGCTGACCGCGATCGTGCTGGCCGGCCGCACCGCCAGTGCGTTCACCGCGCAGATTGGTGCGATGAAGGCACGCGAGGAGATCGATGCAATGCGCACGCTGGGCCTGGACCCGGTCGACCTGCTGGTGCTGCCGCGACTGCTGGCGTTGCTGGTCACCCTGCCCTTGCTGACCTTCATCGCGATGATCGCGGGCCTGGCCGGCGGCATCACCGTCGGCGCGTTCGACCTCGACATCCCGCCGCAGATGTACATCGCGCGCATGCACGAGACGATGGAAGTGCGGCACCTGCTGGTCGGCCTGTCCAAGGCACCCGTGTTCGCGCTGGTGATCGGCCTGATCGGCTGCCTGGAAGGACTGAAGGTCGAGGGCACCGCGCAGTCGGTCGGCGAGCGCACCACCTCCAGCGTGGTGCAGACGATCTCGCTGGTGATCATCATCGACGCCTTCGCGGCGTTGTGGTTCATGCACATGGACTGGTGACATGAGCACATCCGCCCTCCCCGACCCCATCGACATGCGCGACGACCAGGGCCACGAACTGGCCATCCGCGTGCGTGGTCTGGTCAACCGCTTCGGCAGCCAGACCGTGCACGAAGACCTGGACCTGGATGTGCGCCGCGGCGAAATCCTGGGCGTGGTCGGCGGCTCCGGTACCGGCAAATCGGTGCTGATGCGCTCGATCCTGGGCCTGCGCGTGCCCGATGCCGGGCAGATCGAAGTACTCGGCCGCGACGCGCGGGCCGACGACGCCGAGAGCCGCCTGCACATCGAGCGCAACACCGGCGTGTTGTTCCAGGACGGCGCCCTGTTCTCCTCGCTGACCGTGGGCGAGAACGTGCAGGTGCCGCTGAAGGAACACCACCGCGAGCTGCCCGAGCGCTGGCACTACGAACTGGCGCTGCTGAAAGTGAAGCTGGCCGGCCTGCCCGCCGATGCGATCAACAAGCTGCCCTCACAGCTGTCCGGCGGCATGCGCAAGCGCGCCGGCCTGGCCCGGGCACTGGCGCTGGATCCGCCATTGCTGTTCCTGGACGAACCCACCGCCGGCCTCGACCCGATCGGCGCGGCCGCGTTCGACCGCCTGATCAAGACCCTGCAGGAAGCGCTGGGGCTGACCGTGTTCCTGATCACCCACGACCTGGACACGCTGTACGCGATCTGCGACCGGGTCGCGGTGATCGCCGACCGCAGGGTGGTGGCCAACGCACCCTTGCCTGACATCGAGAAACTGGATCATCCGTGGATCCAGGAATACTTCCACGGACCCCGCGCGCGCGCCGCGCGTGGCGAACAGATCGAGAGTGCCTGAGCCATGGAAACCAAAGCCAACTACGTGCTGATCGGCGCGTTCACCCTGATCACCGGCCTGGCCCTGCTGGCCTTTGGCCTGTGGGCCGCCAAATACTCCTCCGACCGTACCTGGCAGGAGTACCGCGTGGTGTTCCGCGAAGCGGTGACCGGCCTGTCGGTGGGCAGCCCGGTGCAGTACAACGGCATCGCGGTGGGCTCGATCACCGAACTGAACCTGGTGCCGGACGACCCGCGCCAGGTAGTCGCGCGCATCCGCCTGAACTCCAACACGCCGGTCAAGACCGATACCCGCGCCAAGCTGGCGATCACCAGCCTGACCGGCCCGTCGATCATCCAGCTCAGCGGCGGCACGCCGCAGTCGCCGGCGCTGACCACGGTCAACAAGGACCCGGCACCGATCATCCCGACCACGCCCTCTGCGCTGCAGAACATCACCGACGTCGCCAACCGCATCGTCGAGCGCATGGACCAGATCCTCAGCGACCGCAACGTGGCCTCGATCAACGCGACGCTGGCCAACCTGGAGACGATCAGCGGCGGCCTGGCCGACCGTGACCAGGGCACGCAGGCGCTGCTGCTCAGCGCGCGCGATGCCGCCCGCAGCCTGGACACCACGCTGAAGACCACCAACGGCACCATCGAGCGCCTGGACAGGAACCTGGTGCAGCAGCTGCCTGGCATCATCGACAAGCTCGACGCGACCCTGGCCAAGCTCGACTCGGCCGCCGGCAACGCCGATTCGATCCTTGGCGAGAACCGCGCCGCGATCAACAGCTTCGCCAACGATGGCCTCGGCCAGCTGGGCCCGACGCTTACCGAACTGCGCGGCCTGATCCGCGACCTGCGCCGGGTCAGCGACCGCCTCGA
The DNA here is from genome assembly GCF_059368875.1 of Stenotrophomonas sp. YJH_SMC_82. Classification (NCBI taxonomy): domain Bacteria; kingdom Pseudomonadati; phylum Pseudomonadota; class Gammaproteobacteria; order Lysobacterales; family Lysobacteraceae; genus Stenotrophomonas; species Stenotrophomonas sp. YJH_SMC_82. Next base: position 234,774 of record NZ_JCAFSE010000004.1, on the reverse strand, counting down.
GAACAACCCCGCGCGCTACCTGCTGGGCCGCGACGCACCGAAGGAGTTCGAACCCAAATGAGCCCGACCACCCTTCCGCGCCTGCTGCTGGCCGCTTCGATGGTCACCCTGCTGGGGGGCTGCTCCATCCTCGGCAGCAGCGAGAAAACCGCGGTGACGCTGTACTCGCCGTCCGTGCAGGTCAAGGCGGACCCGGCGTGGCCGCAGGCCAGCTGGCAGCTGGTACTGGCCAAGCCCAGCGCCGCGCGCATGGTCGACAGCCCGCGCATCAATGTGCGGCCGACACCGTCGCAGCTTGAGATCTACAAGGGCGCCAGCTGGGCGCAGCCGGCCACCGACATGATCGAGGACACCCTGCTGCGTGGCTTCGAGGATTCCGGCCGCATCCGCGGCGTGGCCCGCAGCACCGCCGGCATCCGCGCCGACTACAAGCTGTCCACCGATGTGCGCCGCTTCGAATCGGATTACCAGGGCCAGGCCACGCCCACCGTGGTGATCGAGGTCAACGCCAAGCTGATCCATGTCGCCGACCAGCGTGTGGTCGCTGACCGCACCTTCCGCCAGGCGCAGCCGGTCGGCAGCACCGACGTACCGGCGGTGACCGCCGCGTTCGAGCGTGGCCTGCAGCAGCTGGCGCAGGACGTGGTGGGCTGGACGCTGCAGAGCGGGCAGGCCGACCAGCCGACCGTTGCGCGCTGATCGCAGCATTCGCCGGGCATGTGGTTACGGGGTCAGGTCCCTTTCCGGCCGGAAAGGGATCTGACCCCTTCTTCGTCAACGCGGCGAAATCCAACGGAAGGTCAGGTTGATCCGCTCGCCGTGCACCCGCGCCATTTTCGGCAGCGCGTGCTGGTAGAAGCGCTGGGTCTGTCCGGCCATCAGCAGCAGGTCGCCGTGGCCCAGCACGAATTCAGCCTTGCGTGCCGGGTCCTCGCGGCGTCGCAGCAGGAATCGGCGCGCCGCGCCCAGGCTCAGCGAAGCGATCACCGGGGCCGGACCCAGCTCCGGCTCGTCATCGCTGTGCCAGCCCATGTAGTCACCGCCACCGCGGTAGCGGTTCAGCAGCACGCTGTTGAAGCGGCCGTGGCCTTCGGCTTCCAGGCGCCCGCGCATGGCCTGCAACACCGGCGGCCAGGGGCGCGGCACGAACTCGGCACCGGAATAGCGATAGCGGGCCTGCGGGTCGCCGATCCAGGAGCTCAGCCGCGGCGAGTCCACCCAGTTGCCGAACATGCGGATGCGATGGGTTTCCCAGGGCACTTCGGCCTGCAGCGAATACAGCAGCTGGTCGGCCTCGGCCGCAGCCAGCCATCCCGGCAGGTGCAGGACATCGGCATCGGGCAGGTCGTGGGGGAACAGCATGGTCACACGCTAGCACGCCGCCGTTTGCCGTCATGGCCGCCAGCACCGAAAATGGCGCCATGACCGTTGCCCAGATGCTGATCCCGTCCTACCGCCCGCTGTCGCGAGGCCTCGCCCGATGAGCCTGCGCCAGTCGCTGTTCCCGTTGCTGCGCGCCGTGTTCCGGGCCTTGCCGTTGCCGCAGGCGCAGCGCGACCGGTTGCGCACCCGGCTGTTGGCACGGCATGGCGACTGGGTGCCGCCGCCCCCCAAGGGGCAGCAGGATGAGGGGGGCGCGCGCGCCAGTGCCCAGCTGCGCTGGCGTGCCGATGAACCGGCGATCGGCCACGTGCCATGGCGTGAGGGAGCATTGCCGTCACCCATGCCGGCGACGCTGGTCGCTTTCTACCTGCCGCAGTTCCATACCTTCCCGGAGAACGACGCCTGGTGGGGCAAGGGCTTTACCGAGTGGCGCAACGTCACCCGCGCCCTGCCGCAGTTCGAGGGTCACATCCAACCCCGCCTGCCGGCCGACCTCGGCTTTTATGACCTGCGCAACCCGCAGGTGATGCGTGACCAGGCACGCTTGGCTGCGGAGTACGGCATCGGCGCATTCTGCTTCTACTACTATTGGTTCAGCGGCCGCACCCTGATGGAGGACCCGCTGCGTCAATGGCTGGCCGATGACAGCATCGACCTGCCGTTCTGCCTGTGCTGGGCCAACGAGAACTGGGCACGACGCTGGGACGGCCGCGACGACGACATCCTGATCGGCCAGCAGCACAGCGCAGAGGACGATCTGGCCTTCATCGCACATGTCGCGCCCTACCTGCGCGACCGCCGTGCATTGAAGGTCGAGGGTCGGCCGATGCTGCTGGTCTATCGCCCGAACCTGCTGCCCGACGCCCGGGCGACTGCCGAGCGCTGGCGCCGCTGGTGCCGCGACAACGGCGCGGGCGAGATCCACCTGGCCTACGTCCAAGGCTTCGAGCGACCGGATCCGCGCGATATCGGCTTCGATGCCGCCGTCGAATTCCCGCCGAACATGAGTAACCCGCGCTCGTTGTCGGCACAGCAGTGGCTGCTCAATCCTGCCTTCAATGGCGATGTACGCGACTGGCGCGAACTGGCTGCAGAAATCGCAGCGCGGCCGCTTCCGGATTATCCGCTCTATCCCGGCGTGAACCCGGGCTGGGACAACGAGGCGCGTCGTTCCGGCCGCGGACGCGTGTACCTGCACGCCTCACCCCGTGGCTACCGCGACTGGTTGCGCACCACGATCCATGAACGCCTGGCCCTGGCGCCTGCGCGCCAACGCATGGTCTTCATCAATGCCTGGAACGAATGGGCCGAAGGCGCGGTGCTGGAACCGGATGCCCGGCTTGGGCATGCCTGGCTTGACGCGACGCGCCAAGCGCTGTCCCCGGCTTCGCCCGCCGGCCCCCTGCGGGCCTGCCTGCTGATTCTCATTGATGATCCCGGGCTGATCGCTACAGCTTGCGAGGCCGCCAGCGGCCTGGGCGTGAGCTACCGTGTTTTCATTCCAATGGCGCAGCGCCCTCATGACGCTGCGGTCGATATCATCGGCCATGCGGGCAATGCCTTGTCCAGCATCGTGCAGGTCCTGGAGGCTTTTGGTCCGGATCCATCGTTGCTGGCCTGCTGGCTGGACCTCCGCGGAAGCAGCGAGACAAGACCTCAGCTACCAGGAACGGCCGATCTCGACGCTGTGCTTCAACAGTTCGATGAGCAACCTGCGCTGGGCATGTTCGCGGCATCCACTCCGGAGGCCATCGCCGTTTCACGCCGTCATCTCCGCTGGGCGGCGCGGCTGGGGATGGCCGACGCCCCTACGCCGCAGACAGCAGGCACGATGTGGCTGCGGGCGTCGGCGTTGCGGTCACTGCTGGATGCGCACTGCTATCCCAGTGAGCTGGACAACGACAATGCACTTGATCCGGTCATGCAGTTGCTGCCGGACCTTGTTGCCAACGCCGGCTACGTCGTCGGAGGCGCACAACGCCAACCCTGAGGCTGGCGCTGCGCGGCAACATCATTGTCCTCAACGCCGGAACGCGACGCCGGTCTTTTCCTTCAGCTCTTCATCGCTGACACCCGGCGCGGCCTCCACCAGCAACAGGCCCTTTTCAGTCACGTCGAACACCGCCAGATCGGTGATGATGCGGTCGACCACGCCCACGCCGGTCAACGGCAGCGTGCATTCGGCCAGGATCTTGTGCTCGCCGTTCTTGGCAGTGTGCTCCATCAGCACCACAACGCGCTGCACGCCGGCGACCAGGTCCATTGCCCCGCCCATGCCCTTGACCATCTTGCCGGGCACCATCCAGTTGGCCAGGTCACCCTTGTCGGTGACCTGCATGGCGCCAAGGATGGCCAGGTTCACATGGCCACCGCGGATCATCGCGAAGCTGTCGTGGCTGCCGAAGTAGCTGGCACCGGCACGCGCCGTAACCGTCTGCTTGCCGGCATTGATCAGGTCCGCGTCGACTTCAGCGTCGGTCGGGAACGGGCCGATGCCGAGGAGGCCGTTCTCCGACTGCAGCCACACATCCACGCCTTCGGGAATGTGATTGGCAACCAGCGTCGGCAGGCCGATGCCCAGGTTCACGTAGGCGCCATCGATCAGCTCCTGGGCGGCGCGTGCCGCCATCTCGTCACGGGTCCACGCCATGTCAGTTGCCCTCCGCGCGGATGGTGCGCTGTTCGATTCGCTTCTCAGGATGCGCGTTGTGCACGATGCGGTGCACATAGATGCCTGGCAGGTGCACCTGGTCCGGGTCGATGGCACCGACCGGCACCACCTCCTCCACTTCCACGATGCAGACCTTGCCGGCCATCGCACAGGCCGGGTTGAAGTTGCGTGCGGTCTTGCGGAACACCAGGTTGCCGGCCTCGTCGGCCTTCCAGGCCTTGACCAGTGCCACATCGGCGCGCAGCGCCGTCTCCATCACGTAGTGCTTACCGTCGAACTCGCGGGTTTCCTTGCCCTCGGCAACCACCGTGCCATAGCCGGTGGCAGTGAAGAATGCCGGAATACCCGCACCACCGGCACGCAGGCGCTCGGCCAGTGTGCCCTGCGGGTTGAACTCCAGCTCCAGCTCACCAGCCAGAAACTGCCGTTCGAACTCCTTGTTCTCGCCCACGTAGGACGAAATCATTTTCTTGATCTGCCGGGTTTCCAGCAGCTGGCCCAGTCCGAAGCCATCGACACCGGCATTGTTGGAGATCACGGTCAGGCCCTTGACGCCACTGTCGCGCAGCGCAGCGATCAGCGCCTCGGGAATGCCACACAGGCCAAAGCCGCCCACGGCCAGGGTCTGTCCATCGGCGACCACCCCCTGCAGGGCCTCCGTCGCACTGGCGAAGCGCTTGCCGCGCTTTCCGCCGGAAGTCGATTGCTGCATTGCTCTACTGCCCTGCACGTTGAGGATGACCGCATTCTAGCCGGAGGCAACGAAAGAGCTGGATGCGCCGCAGCATTGCCGAGGCATCGCCAAGGGCTGCGTTGCATGGGGGTTTCTCCTGCCGGTGGTGGGCGCGGCGCTCGGCTCGCCCGCACTGATGGCCCGGACCTGCAACGAAGAGGGCCTGCTTCGCGGGACGGACGCGTGGCCGCTGGAAAAGGGTGAACGCTGCCTGTCAGATGTCGCGGCACGCAGCCATGCGGCGACAGGCGCGTCGCCAGGGTGAAATGCTCGGCCAGAAATTCCTGGCGGGGGGAAGCAACCGCGCCACAAGCCTGCGTCATCCCTGCAGCTGTCCGCGTCCGGCCATCGCCCGCCGGTCCTGCTCCGCCACGTCAAGTACGCCAGCAACGGCGTGATCGCGTTTGGCTGCCAGTGGCAGGAACTCCTGGGGCTGCTGCTGGCTCCCGGCCACTTGACGCAGGCTGGCCTGGCCGTGATCGCCCAGCCAGCGGCCGTTTACCCGCTTGCCAAGCGGTACGGGCGCCCCCGCGTACCCGATACCCTCAGCCAATCACCGGGAGTTGCGGAATGGAAACGATTCCCATACAGGACAAAGGCTACAATCAGTGGCTAAGCTCACATTGGATCTGACCGATGCCCCTGCCCGCCTTCAAGGCCTATGACATCCGCGGCCGCGTGCCGGAAGAACTGAACGAAGACCTGGCACGCCGGATCGGCACGGCCCTGAATGCACAGCTCGCTCCGGGCCCGGTGGTGCTGGGCCACGACGTCCGCCTGACCAGCCCCGCGCTGCAGGACGCGCTGGCGGCCGGCCTGCGCGGTGCCGGCCGCGAAGTCATCGACATCGGCCTGTGTGGCACCGAGGAGGTCTATTTCCAGACCGATCACCTGGGGGCTGCCGGCGGGGTGATGGTCACTGCCAGCCACAATCCAATGGATTACAACGGCATGAAGCTGGTCAAGGAGAACGCCCGGCCGATCAGCTCCGATACCGGCCTGTTCGCGATCTCCGATGCGGTCGCCGCCGATTCATCCGCGGCACAGCCGCCTTGCGCCGGCCAGATCGCCCAGCATGACAAGAGCGCCTACATCCAGCACCTGCTGAGCTACGTTGACACCAGCAAGCTCAAGCCACTGCAGATCGTTGTCAACGCCGGCAACGGCGGCGCCGGTGCCATCGTCGACCTGCTGGCACCGCACCTGCCGTTCGAGTTCATCCGCATCTGCCACGAACCGGACGGCAGCTTCCCCAACGGCATTCCCAATCCACTGTTGCCGGAAAACCGCGCCGCCACCGCCGACGCCGTGCGCGAACATGGCGCGGACTTCGGCATTGCGTGGGATGGCGATTTCGACCGCTGTTTCTTCTTCGACCACAACGGCCGCTTCATCGAGGGCTACTACCTGGTCGGCCTGCTGGCCAAGGCAATCCTCGCCCACCATCCGGGTGGCAAGGTCGTGCATGACCCCCGCCTGGTCTGGAACACCGTGGAGATGGTCGAACAGGCCGGTGGCGTGCCAGTGCTGTGCAAGAGTGGCCACGCCTTCATCAAGGAAAAGATGCGCGCGGAGGATGCCGTGTACGGCGGCGAGATGAGCGCCCACCACTACTTCCGCGAGTTCGCGTATGCCGACTCGGGCATGATTCCGTGGCTGCTGATCGCCCAGCTGGTCTCCGAAAGCGGCCGCTCGCTGGCCGACTGGGTTGAAGACCGCATGGCCGCCTACCCTTGCAGCGGTGAGATCAACTTCAAGGTTGCCGATGCCAAGGCTGCGGTCACACGCGTGATGGAACACTTCGCCGCGCAGTCGCCCGCGCTGGACTACACCGATGGCGTCAGCGCCGATTTCGGCGACTGGCGCTTCAACCTGCGCAGCTCCAACACTGAACCGCTGCTGCGCCTGAATGTGGAATCGCGGGGAGACGCTGCATTGATGCAGGCGCGTACCGACGAGATTTCCTCCCTGCTGCAGAAATAATCAAAGGAAGGCCATGAGCACTATCCAGCCTGTCATCCTGTCCGGTGGCTCCGGTACCCGTCTGTGGCCGCTTTCGCGCGAAGCCTATCCCAAGCAGTTCCTTCCGCTGGCCAGCGAACAGACGATGCTGCAGGCCACCTGGCAGCGGGTGGCGCCGATTGCCGCGCGCGGCCCGTTGGTGATTGCCAACGAGGAACACCGCTTTGTTGCCGCCGAGCAGCTGCAGCAGGTTGGCGCCGAGCCAGCCGCGATCATCCTTGAGCCGGTCGGCCGCAACACGGCACCGGCGATCGCGGTGGCCGCGCTGGAAGCCACCCGCGACGGCGGCGACGCGCTGCTGCTGGTGCTGCCCTCCGATCATGTGATCAACAACGAGACTGCATTCCGCAGCGCCGTCCAGGCTGCCGCCGCTGCCGCCGAAGCCGGAAAGCTGGTGACCTTCGGCATCGTGCCGACCGGCCCGGAAACCGGCTACGGCTATATCAAGGCCGCCGATGGCCAGGGCCTGCGCGCGGTCGAGCGCTTCGTCGAGAAGCCCGACCTGGGTACCGCCACCCGCTACGTCAGCAGCGGCCAGTACTACTGGAACAGCGGCATGTTCCTGTTCAAGGCCTCGCGCTACCTGCAGGAGCTGGAACGCTTCCAGCCCGCCATGCTCGCCGGCAGCCGCCAGGCCTGGCAGCAGGCGCGTCGCGATGCCGATTTCACCCGCCTGGACAAGGAGGCCTTCACTGCCGTTCCGTCCGATTCGATCGACTATGCGGTGATGGAGAAGACCGCCGATGCCGTGGTGATTCCACTGGATGCCGGCTGGAACGATGTCGGCTCGTGGACCGCGCTGCGCGATGTCTCGCAGCAGGACGGCGATGGCAACGCCCACCAGGGCGACGTGATCGCCATCGACTGCCGCAACACCTATGCCTACGCACAGCGCCTGGTGGCGCTGGTGGGGCTGGATGACGTGGTGGTGGTGGAAACCGACGACGCGGTGCTGGTCGGCAAGGCGGACCGCATGCAGGAGGTCAAGACCGTAGTGGCGCAGCTGAAGGCCGAAGGCCGCAGCGAGGCCACCTGGCACCGCAAGGTCTATCGCCCGTGGGGTGCCTACGATTCGATCGACAACGGCGAGCGCTTCCAGGTCAAGCGGATCACGGTCAAGCCCGGCGGCACGCTGAGCCTGCAGATGCATCACCATCGCGCCGAACACTGGATCGTGGTCAGCGGCACCGCTGAAGTGACCCGTGGTGACGAGGTGATCCTGCTCAGCGAGAACCAGAGCACCTATATTCCGCTGGGCGTGACCCACCGCCTGCGCAACCCGGGCAAGCTGCCGCTGGAACTGATCGAAGTGCAGTCCGGCAGCTACCTGGGCGAGGATGACATCGTGCGGTTCGAGGATACCTACGGGCGCAGCTGAGGTTTGCCCGGGGTCGGATCCCGTTGCTGCGCAACGGGCTCTGACCCGTTCCTGATCGGCCCGGCAGCGCTGCGTCGCCGGGCTTGGCCCGGCGCTACGGCCGTCAGGCCAGCTCCGCCATCACCCGCTTCAGGCCATCCTGCCAGCTCGGCAGCACGACGCCGAAATCCTGCTGCAGCTTGCGGTTGTCCAGCACCGACCAGGCCGGGCGCCTGGCCGGGGTCGGATACTCGGAACTGGGAATCGCCTCGACCGTCGGCACCTTGGCCAACACGCCGCTGGCCAACGCCTCGGCAAATATGGCCTCGGCAAAGCCATGCCAGCTGGTCCGGCCGCTGGCGGTCAGGTGCCAGATACCCGACAGCTGGCCCGGATGCTGCAGTGCCTGCGCGGTGACATCGGCGATCAGCGCCGCCGGCGTCGGCGTACCGATCTGGTCAGCCACCACACGCAATACGTCACGCTCTGCACCCACACGCAACATCGTGCGCAGGAAGTTGGCGCCGTGCGATGCATACACCCACGCCGTGCGGAAAATCAGATGGCGGCCACCGGCCGCACGCACCGCGTCCTCGCCATCGCGCTTGCTGGTGCCATACATGCCCAGCGGTGCTGTCGGCTGGTCCTCGCGGTAGGGCGCGCTGCCCTGGCCGTCGAACACGTAGTCGGTGGAGTAATGCACGAACGGCACGCCATGCGCCGCACACCAGCGCGCGATCACGCCCGGCGCCTGCGCATTGGCAGCGAAGGCCGCATCGACCTCCTGCTCCGCACGATCAACTGCGGTATAGGCGGCCGCATTGACCACCAGCGACGGCTGCACGCGGTCCAGCAATGCCGGCAGGCTGTCGGGCTGGCCGAAATCGGCCGTTTCACAGGTACTTCCGTCGGGCAGTTGGCCGCTGCGCGTGGTTGCAATCACCTTCCCCAGCGGCGCCAGCGCGCGCAGCAACTCCTGGCCCACCTGCCCGTTGCCACCGAACACCAGCACGGTCATGGCACGTAGACCGGCAGGCGATCTTCAGCAATGTCCTTCAGGAACGGTGCGTTCTCGTCCTTGGCTGACAGGGTCGGTGCGCTGACCGGCCAGTCCACGGCAATGCCGGCGTCATTCCAGCGCACGCCGGCATCGAAGTCCTTGAGGTAGACCTCGGTGCACAGGTAGCTGAACACCGCACGCTCGGACAGCACGGCGAAACCGTGCGCGAAGCCCTCTGGAATCCAGAACTGCTTCTTGTTCTCCGCGCTCAGCACCACCGCTTCCCACTGGCCGAAGGTCGGCGAACCGCGGCGGATATCCACGGCCACGTCGTAGACCTCGCCTTCCAGCACGCTGACCAGCTTGCCCTGCGGCCGCGGCCATTGGTAATGCAGGCCGCGCAGCACGCCCTGCGCAGAGGTCGACACGTTGCTCTGCACGAAACGGTCCGGCAGGCCCAGCGCGGCGAAGCGCTCGGCGTTCCAGGTTTCGAAGAAATAACCGCGGGCATCGCCGAACACCGCCGGCTCGATCACCACGCAGCCGGGCAACCGGGTTTCAATCACTTTCATGGAACGACTCCACGCACGGCGAGCTTATGCAGGTATTCACCGTAGCTGTTCTTGATCAACGGCGCGGCCAGCGCTTCCAATTGTCCAGCGTTGATCCAGCCCTTGCCGAACGCGATTTCCTCGGGACAGCAGACCTGCAGGCCCTGACGGGTCTGGATCGTCTCGATGAAGTTGGATGCTTCCAGCAGCGACTGGTGGGTACCGGTATCCAGCCACGCATAGCCACGGCCGAGCGCCTCCAGGTGCAGGTCGCCTTCGGCCAGGTAACGCTTGTTGAGATCGGTGATCTCCAGTTCGCCACGCGGTGACGGCTTCAATTCGGCCGCGTAATCGCAGGCCTTGCCGTCATAGAAGTACAGGCCGGTCACCGCATAGTTGGAGCGCGGCTTTTCCGGCTTCTCCACCAGATCGATCACCTTGCCGCCCTGGTCGAACTCGGCCACGCCATACCGTTCCGGGTCATTGACCCAATACCCGAACACGGTCGAGCCGTGCACGCGCTCGTCAGCACGCTTGAGCACCTCGCGCAGGCCGTGGCCGTGGAAGATGTTGTCGCCCAGCACCAGGCAGCTCGGCTTGCCAGCCACGAAGTCGCGGCCGATCAGGTAGGCCTGGGCCAGGCCATCCGGACTCGGCTGCACCGCGTACTGGATGTCCATTCCCCACTGCGAACCGTCGCCCAGCAACTGCTGGAACAGCGCCTGCTCGTGCGGGGTGTTGATGATCAGCACTTCGCGGATGCCCGCCAGCATCAGTACGCTGAGCGGGTAGTAGATCATCGGCTTGTCGTACACCGGCAGCAGCTGCTTGCTGACACCCTTGGTGATTGGATATAGGCGGGTGCCGGAGCCACCGGCGAGGATGATGCCCTTGCGCTGGGTCATGGTGTCTCCTGGGTTCAGTCCGTGGTGCCGATGCGCTGCAGGCGGTAGCTGCCGTCGAGCACGCCGTTGACCCAGTCCTGGTTGTCCAGGTACCAGTCGACGGTGAAGGTGATGCCCTGCTCGAAGGTGTAGGCCGGTTCCCAGCCCAGCTCGTTCTTCAGCTTGGAAGCATCGATCGCATAGCGGCGGTCATGGCCAGGACGGTCGGTGACATAGGTGATCTGGCTGCTGCGCGGCTTGCCGTCCTCGCGCGGACGGCGCTGGTCCAGCAGTGCGCAGATCGCCTGCACCACTTCGATGTTCTGCCTTTCCGAGTTGCCGCCGACGTTGTAGGTCTCGCCGACCTGGCCCTTGGCCAGCACGGTGCGGATCGCTTCGCAGTGGTCGGACACGAACAGCCAGTCGCGCACCTGCTTGCCATCGCCGTACACCGGCAGCGGTTCGCCAGCCAGCGCCTTGGCGATCACCAGCGGGATCAGCTTCTCGGGGAAGTGATACGGGCCGTAGTTGTTGGAGCAGTTGGTGGTCAGCACCGGCAGCCCGTAGGTGTGGTGGAACGCACGCACCAGGTGGTCCGAAGCGGCCTTCGACGCCGAGTACGGCGAATTCGGGGCGTACGGGGTGGTTTCGCTGAACCTGCCGGTCTCGCCCAGGGTGCCATACACCTCATCGGTGGACACATGCAGGAAGCGGAAGGCCGCCCCTTGTTCGGCCGGCAGCGCCTTCCAGTAGTCGCGTACCGCTTCAAGCAAACCCAGGGTGCCCACCACATTGGTCTGGATGAAGGCGCCTGGGCCGTCGATGGAACGGTCCACGTGGCTTTCGGCGGCGAAGTTCAGCACTGCATCGGGCTGGTGCTCGGTCAGCAGGCGGGCGACCAGCGCGCTGTCGCCGATATCGCCCTGCACGAACACATGCTGCGGGTTGCCGTCCAGGCTGGCCAGGGTCTTCAGGTTGCCGGCGTAAGTCAGTGCATCGAGGTTGATGACCTTGACGCCGCGTGCGACGGCCTCGAGAACGAAGTTACCGCCAATGAATCCGGCACCGCCGGTGACGAGCCATGTGGGCACTACCTGTTCTCCTGATTGGTACGGGTTGGGACGTGTCTGCAGCGAAGGGTTCGGAGGACCACGGGATATCAAGCGTTGATCCGGCTGGGCAAGCGTAGCCTGCCCGCGGCGGCAATGATGAACAGCGCCCCTGGGACCAGTGGCAGGAGGTAGCGTCCCTGCCCCTCGAACAGCAGGATCGACACCATTCCCAGGCCAAGTGTGGCCACGGCAAGCCAATGAACGGGCTGCCAGCGGCGCAGGTGGAGGCAGATGCGCAGCAGCGCAACCATCGTCCAGGCCGTCAACGCAATGTTGAGTGCCAGCGTCAACCTACCCAGCCACACCGGAGCACCGCCTCTCTCCAGGAACGGCCAATGCAGGAGGCTGCCGACATCGAACGATCCGCGCACGCGCAGCAGCGCCAACTCCAGGAAGCGGCCGGGGTGTTCGGAAATCCAACGGCGGCCAATTGCTGAGCCAATCACGTCGGCCGCAGGCGTCCAGTGGCGGAGCTTCCAGTCCTCGCTTTCTCCGCTGAAGAACCCTTGGGGAAATCCAGCATCGGTGAACCGGGCCTTGTCGTCAGCCTGGAGGGGGACATCCTTCAAGGGCATCCACCCGCCATGCGCATTGGCATCGTTGTTGTTGACCATCAGCACATACCCGCTGTTTGCACTGACGGGCACAAACTGGCCGAAAAGAACTGCGTTGCGCAGGGTCCACGGCCCCAGTACCAGCAGAAAACCCAGCACCACCATGCTGATCCGCCGCCAGGTGGCGATGCGCATCCCATCACGCAGGAGCAACGCCAGTGCCACGGCTCCCGGCAACGGCAGCATCTGCGGCCGGTTCAACGCGGTAAGTGCCAGCACGGCTCCCAGCAGCAGCCATCGGCCCGGAAAACGCACGACCGCCACAAGCATGCCGAACACGGCAAGGAACAGTGACAGCGATTCGGTACCCAGTACATTGCTGTAGGCGACCAGCGCCGGATGGAATGCCAGCACTGCCAGAGAGGCAACCTGCCAGGCCGGGCGCACCTGGAGGCGCACCCCCAGACCGACCCACGAAACCAGCGTGCCGGCCCAGAGCAGGACATTGAGAATCTTGCCCGCGCCCACGTTCACGCCGGTGAGCATGAACCAGGCGCCGAGCACTCCGGGGTACAACGGAGGCTGGGACACATAGGGAATGCCTGAAATCCGGAAGCCGCCACCGCTGGCAACGCTGCTGGCAACCTCCAGATAGCGGCCGAAATCGGCAACGGGCTGCAAGGGGATCCATTGCACGAACAGCAGGCGCATGGCCACACCAGCAACGGCAATCGCCAGCAGCAGGCGGTATGGAGGGGGCGAGGTCAATGAAGGCATGTGGCGGGGCAGCGGAACCGGCCGCTAGAGTAGCCATTCAGGCGACGTGGATACAGGACGCCGTTTCACCATACGCATTCGCATGGTCGACAAAGGCCAGTTAGAATCGGGGTCCCACCCCCGAACCGGTTGCTGTGCGAGGACCGGACGTTCTCTCCGTTATTGAAGGACCCCGTACCAGATGAAAATCCTCGTCGCGTACAAGCGCGTGGTGGACTACAACGTCCGCATTCAGGTCAAGCCGGACGGTTCCGGCGTGGTCACCGACGGCGTCAAGCTGTCCCCCAACCCCTTCGATGAAATCGCCCTGGAAGAGGCCCTGCGCCTGCGCGACAAGGGCATCGCCAGCGAAGTCGTGGTCGCCACCATCGCCCCGGCCGATGCCCAGGCGCACCTGCGCAACGGCCTGGCCATGGGCGCCAACCGCGCCGTCCATGTGGTCACCGACCAGGCCATCCAGCCGCTGACCGCCGCGCGCACCCTGCTCAAGCTGATCGAGAAGGAACAGCCGGACCTGGTGATCCTGGGCAAGCAGGCGATCGACGACGACGCCAACCAGACCGGCCAGATGCTGGCCACGCTGTGGGGGCGCCCGCAGGCGACCTTCGCCAGCAAGCTGGACATTGCCGACGGCAAGGCCACGGTGACCCGCGAAGTCGACGCCGGCCTGGAAACGCTGGAAGTCGATCTGCCGGCCGTGGTCACCACCGACCTGCGCCTGAACGAGCCGCGCTTCATCAAGCTGCCGGACATCATGAAGGCCAAGGCCAAGCCGCTGGAGACCCTGCAGCTGGCCGACCTCGGCGTTGAAGCCGCCGACACCTTCAAGACCACCCAGTACGCCGCGCCGTCCAAGCGCAGCAAGGGTGTGATGGTCAAGGACGCGGCCGAACTGGTTGCCGCACTCAAGCAGAAGGGGTTGCTGTAATGAGCAGGATTCTCGTCATCGCCGAGCACCACGACGGCAAGCTCAACGCCGCCACCGCCAAGACCGTCAGCGCTGCTGCCGCCATCAGCGGCGCCAGCATCGACGTGCTGGTGCTGGCCGCCGATCCGGCTGCCGTGGCTGCCGAGGCCGCGAAGATCGCTGGCGTCGCCAAGGTCCTGACCGTGGCCAACGCTGCCAACGCGCAGGCCATCGCCCAGGTGCTGGCACCGCAGATCGCGCAGCTGGCCAAGGGTTACACCCACGTGTTCGGCCCGTCGACCACCTTCGGCAAGGACCTGATGCCGTGCGTGGCCGCCCTGCTGGGCGTCAACCAGGTTTCCGACCTGATGAGCGTTGAAGGCAGCCACACCTTCAAGCGCCCGATCTACGCCGGCAACGCGATCATCACCGTGGAAGCCCCGGCCGACCAGATCGTGGTCGCCACCGTGCGTGCCGCCTCGTGGCCGGAAGCCGCCCAGGGCGGCAGCGCGACCATCGAGGCGGCCAGCGTCGATGCTGCCCTGCCGACCCACACCCGCTTCGTCGGCCTCGCCGCTGGTGCCAGCGACCGCCCGGACCTGCAGAGCGCCAAGCGCGTGGTCTCCGGTGGCCGTGGTGTCGGTTCGGAAGAGAACTTCAAGGTCATCTTCCAGCTGGCCGACAAGCTCGGTGCCGCCGTCGGTGCCTCGCGCGCTGCGGTTGATGCCGGCTACGTGCCCAGCGACCTGCAGGTCGGCCAGACCGGCAAGATCATCGCCCCGGAACTTTACGTGGCCGTCGGCATCAGTGGCGCCATCCAGCACCTGACCGGTATCAAGGATGCCGGCACGATCGTCGCGATCAACAAGGATCCGGATTCGCCGATCTTCGAGATTGCCGATATCGGCCTGGTGGGCGATCTGTTTGCAATCCTGCCGGAGCTGGAAAAGGCGCTGTAGTCGAAACCTGCGTAGCAACTCGCAGGGTGGGCAGACATTGCCCACCCTGCCACTCGTCAAAACATGTCGGCATATTGCAACACGCCTTTTGCGCTGTCTTGATTCTGTAGCATTTCCCCTCCCATCGCTCCAACCGGAGGGAGAGAATGCAGATGGCGATGAAATGCCTGTTTTTTGCGGCATGGATCGGAATGCTCGCGTTGCTTGCGCGACATTGCACACATGGACAGCGATGGAAGCTGCTGGTCACTGCGCTCTGCGGAGCACTGCTGGCGATCTGGCTTTTCATTGATGCACTCAGTGGCAACGGCATCGATTACGCCGTGATCTATCATCTGCGCGCAGGCATGCGCGGCGCAGGCGCCGCTGATTTCAGCTTGCCCATCGGCCTGCTTTCGGCAGCACTGGTGGCATGCCTGGCCCTCGCTTTCATGCCCCGCCTGCATTCGGCACGGAGGTGGGCACCCGCCGGTCCCCTGTTCGCGGCTTCTCTGCTGGCGACGCTGGTTTTCAATCCGATCGTCTACGACGTCGCGACACTGGTACGCCAGGATCGGCAGGCACGTCTTGCACCGGCACAAGGGGACCAGTACGTACGTCCCGACGCCCCGCTCGGGAATCACCGCAACGTGGTGATTCTCTACGCCGAAAGCTTCGAGCGCACCTATCTCGATGAGTCGCGATTCCCTGGCCTTGCGCCAGAGTTGAACAAGCTGCGCAGCGAGGCCGTGGATTTCCGGCACGTGGACTCGCGCGAAGGCGGCACGTGGACGATCGCCGGCATGGTCAGTTCCCTGTGCGGCGTCCCCCTTTCCCTCAGCCAGGACGCCAATGGCTATGCAAGCATCGGCCGCTTCCTGCCTGGCGCGTACTGCCTGACCGATCACCTGCGCGAGCGCGGATACGACGTCGAGTTCATCGGTGGCGCCGCTTCTGATTTCGCTGGAAAGGGACAGTTCCTCGCCAGCCACGGCTTCGGCACGGTACGCGATCGCTCCTATTTCAAGAGCCTGAAGCTGGGCGACAACCGTTTCTCGCCATGGGGCGTCCACGATGATGTCCTGTTGGATGCGCTCTGGGACCGCTTCGCTGCGCTCTCGCAGCAGACCACGCCTTTCGCCCTCGTCGGCCTGACTCTGGATACACATCATCCAAGCGGACACATCCCCCATGCCTGCCTCGATGTCGCCTATGAGGGGCTTGGCCAGCGCAGGCCGATGCTCGACGCAATCCATTGCTCGGACCGACTGGTTGCTGATTTCGTACGCCGCATCCGCGCCAGTCCCTACGCTCGCAATACAATCATTGTTGTTGCATCGGACCATCTGGCCCTGCCCAACGACATTGCCGACCTGTTGCGAGATGCTGATCGCAGCAACCTTCTTCTCATGTTCGGCAGCGACCTGCGCGCGAGGCAGGTTGATCGACCCGCGACCACCCTCGATACGGGCGCCTCACTGCTTGATGCCCTGCAAGGGGGAGTGGCACTCGGCTTTGGCCGCTCACAGCTTTCCGTGAAGGGCGCAGGTACTTCATTGAGTGTCCGACCCGGTCGGGAACCAGATGCCAGCGAGGACCACCTGCCAGGTTTCATGGCCTATTCCAGCACGCTATGGGAGCTGGGCCGGATCGACGATCACCTGCAGTTGGTGGATGGCGTCATCCAGTTGGGTAAGCAGACGCTGACTCCGCCCTTGGCCATCGCTGCCGATGACCGCGGCCGAATTGCCCAGCTTGGCACGAACGGCATCCGCTCTGGCCACCTTCTGGCCGGCGGTGATTCCCAGCAGGTCCTCTACATTGATCGTTGCTTTGCGTTCGACGAACGACAGCCCGCCGATGAGTGGTGCCTGTGGGGGAGCGCTGACGGAACGGCTCGCGTGGTGTCACAACAATCGCTCAAGGCCGGCGCGTTGGTGCCGGAACTGCTGCAGGCTGCACGCGAAGCGCCCCCGGCATCCCAGCTGCGCAACGATTTCATCATCCGCACCCACTTCGATGCGAGCCATACGATCGTCGGTGAAGCGATGGATGGAAAGCTGTTCTCGCAGGGTGCGGAAGGGACCTTGGCCTATGGCGCCTACCAGGATCTGTGCGCAGGCAACTACACCCTCAGCCTGCAGGGCGTGGCCCACCCCGCCAACGGTGCCTGGGCCGACGTCGTTGCCAGTTACGGGGCACAGACCTACGACCGCCATGCGCTGCTGGACACGGCC
Source organism: Stenotrophomonas sp. YJH_SMC_82 (assembly GCF_059368875.1). Classification (NCBI taxonomy): domain Bacteria; kingdom Pseudomonadati; phylum Pseudomonadota; class Gammaproteobacteria; order Lysobacterales; family Lysobacteraceae; genus Stenotrophomonas; species Stenotrophomonas sp. YJH_SMC_82. Next base: position 217,648 of record NZ_JCAFSE010000004.1, on the reverse strand, counting down.
GATGGACGTGACGGGACGATGCTGGAAGCCAGGTATGTATTCCCTGAAGACCTGCCCCTGGCTGAAGTCCGTGTCGGCGTATCGCCAGACGCTGCGGTGCGACTGGATGGCTATACCCTGCTGCCTGCCTACGAGGCACTGCCTGTGGGATCGTCGGTGGATTTCAGCGCCGATGCCAGCAATCGTTTCATTTCCTGTGGCTGGCACGGTCCCTCTCCCCAAGGGCGCAGCGTTCGTGGCGCGGCCGCCTCGCTACGACTGCGCCTGCCATCCGAGCCCGCCCGGCTGCAGGCAGTCCTTTCACTGTCGGCGCAGTCACCTCGCGAGCTCACGGTGCTGGCCAACGACGCCCCGCTCGGCTTGCTTCAGATCGAAGCAGGGACGCGTGAATACCCCATCGACCTGGCAGGCCTGTCCAGCGCCGCCGGCGGGCAGCTCACCTTGACGCTGGTGCCTGGACAAACGACCTGCGCTACGGAGGACTGCGAGCTGATTACCCTGCACCGTCTGCACTTGGCCCCGGCTGCGACGACTCAACCGGCTGCTCCAGCCTGTCCCGGGATGCGCTGCCTTCACGCCCCCGCGCTGGTACCTGAATCTGTCGCAATGTAACTCCCCCTCGTATACTCCCCGCACTATTGGATGAGGGGAACTGCGGCATATGTCGCATCACAATGATGTACCGGCTGGATCCGGTGAGTTGACGCCGGGAGCAGCCCTGTGCGTCGATCTGGACGGGACGCTGCTGCGTAGCGACCTGCTGTACGAATCACTGCTGGCCCTGCTGGCGCGCAACCCGCTGTTTGCTTTGCTGGTACCGTTCTGGCTGCTGCGCGGCAAGGCCTATGTTAAGCGCCAGCTCGCTTCCCGGGTGGCCTTGCAGGTTGAAACCCTGCCATACGATGAGCGTGTCGTGGCCATGCTGCGCGCGACACCGCAGCGTCCGCGTGTCCTGTGCACCGCCTCGGACCGGCTGTTGGTCCAGCCGATCGCCGATCATCTCGGCGTTTTTGACGAGGTCATCGCCAGCGATGGGGCCCGCAATCTGGCCGGGCACGCCAAGGCTGAAGCCCTTGTCGAGCGCTATGGGGAACGGGGGTTCGACTATCTTGGCAACCACCGCGTTGACCTGCCGGTCTGGAAGCACGCCGCAGGTGCTGTCGTCGTCAACGCCACCGGATCGCTGGCAAACCAGGCCCGCGCGCAAACCCGGTTGATCGACCACCTGCCTGGACAGCCCGGAGGGCTCCGCACCTGGATCAAGGCCCTGCGGCTGTACCAGTGGCTGAAGAACCTTCTGGTACTGGTTCCACTGCTTACCGCGCACCGTCTGTTCGAACCAGAAGCCGTAGTAAACGCGGCGCTCGCCTTCCTTGCCTTCGGCCTGTGCGCATCCGGCGTTTACCTGCTGAACGACCTGCTGGATCTGGCGCCAGACCGGCAGCATCCACGGAAGCGGAAGCGACCATTCGCGGCCGGGACCTTGCCCCTGTTTCATGGCCTGGTCGCCACCCCCTTGTTGACACTGGCCGGTTTCGCACTGGCGCTGTGGACAAGTCCTGCGTTTGCACTGGTCCTGCTGATCTACTTCATCACGACCCTGGCCTATTCGTTCACGCTCAAGCGCATCGTGATGATCGATGTCGTGGTGTTGGCGGCGCTTTACACCGTGCGGATCATCGGCGGCGCTTTTGCAATCGATTCGCCACGGTCATTCTGGCTGCTCGCGTTCTCGATGTTCATTTTCCTCAGCCTTGCCCTTCTCAAGCGCTATACCGAACTAACCGCGGCTGCAACGCAGGGAAAGCAGAAAGCCTCCGGTCGCGGATATTCCGTGGCCGATCTGCCGCTGGTGCAGTCATTCGGGACAGCTGCGGGCTACATCGGCGTTCTGGTCTTCGCCCTCTACATCAACAGCCCTGACAGCCTCAGACTGTACGCCACGCCCCAAGTGCTGTGGCTGCTCTGTCCTGTGCTGCTGTACTGGATCAGCCGTGCCTGGTTTGTCGCCCACCGGGGCGACATGCATGATGACCCCATCGTGTTCGCAGCGCGCGACCGCGTCAGCCAGGGCGTCGGCATCGCCGGGCTGATCATCGTAATGGCGGCGACACGCCACTGGTAATGCCTCCTCATCATTCCAAAGTTGATCGCATGTATCTCAAATTCATCCCACTCATTCTGTTCTCCGTAGCCCTCAATGCGAGTGCGCAGCTTTTCCTTCGCAAAGGCATGCCGAATGTTTCGCTGGTGACCAACCAGGGCGTGCTTGAGCTCGCACAGGGCGCCATCCGCGTTGTCCTCAATCCGTGGGTCTTCAGCGGACTGTCGTGCTATGCGATCAGCATCGTGCTTTGGATGTACGTCCTCTCCAAGGTCCAGGTGAGTTTCGCTTATCCCTTCCTGAGCGTGGGATACGTGATTGTCGTTGGTGCTGCATATCTGTTCTTCCGTGAACCGGTCAGCGTAATGAAGCTGGCTGGAATCGCGCTGATCTGTGCTGGCGTCGTTCTCGTCGCGCGTGGGGGCTGAGCCGTGACCAAGCATATTGTCATTGGTGGCTCAGGCTTCACCGGATCGCATCTCGTCCGGACCCTCCTTGCACAGGGCCAGCAGGTTCAGACCGTTGACCTGCTGCCTCTGCCTGCAGAATTCTCCGGCAGGGTCGTCCATCACCAGCTGGATATTCTGGATACTGCGGCGCTGTCGCGCGTGCCATTGGATGAAGGTGATGTCGTCCACCATCTTGCGGCAAGGCAATTCCATAACGCCGTGCCGGCAAAAGAACAGGACGCCTGGTTCGCCGAGGTCAACGTTACCGGTACAGCCAATGTACTGAAGTGGATGCGTAAACTGCGCCAGCCACGCTTGATCTATACCAGCACGGACATGGTGTACGGGCTGCCGGAATCGCTGCCTGTACCTCCAACGCACCGACGCAACCCGTTGGGGCCGTATGGACGCAGCAAAGCGGCGTCGGAACAGCTGTGCGAACAAGCACGAACCGAGGGCTACCTGATTACCGTCCTGCGTCCACGCATGATTGTGGGCCCCGGACGCTTTGGCATCCTGATCAAGCTGTTCCGGCTGATGGACCTTGGCCTTCCCGTGCCAACCATCGGCAGCGGTCGGAACCGCTACCAGATGATCGCCGTGGAGGATGTCGTCAGCGCAATTCTTGCTGCGGTCGAGAAGGGATTCCCCGCCGTCGCACTGAGCTTGGGATCGGGCGATGCACCACCAGTTCGCCAGTTGCTGCGCAATACGATCAAGCGTATCGGCTCGCGCTCGATTGTAGTGCCGGTACCCGCCAAGCCGTTGAAGATGACCCTGTCGCTTCTGGAAAAGCTGGGCAAACCGCTGCTGCATCGGGAGCAGTATCAGATCGCCGACATCAACTACGTGGTCGACATTGCACCTACGCAGGAAGTTCTGGATTGGCATCCCACACGCAATGACGAGGACATGCTCGTTGCAGCGTACGCACATTACCGGAAGCAGATCTGAATGATCTGCATGGAGGGACCTGGATGGGGTCGCCTCCGTATCACTGGCCTCGCCGGAGAAAAGTCCGGCGAGGCGGGATAGAGATCAGCGCGGCAAACCACCACGATGCTGCCCCAGCAAGGAAATGGCGATGACCTCCTTGCACGGGAGCCGCTGCGATCTACGTCGGGCCGGGCGCACTGGCGGCGCCTGATCAGTCATCGCTATAGACGATGACCGCGCCACCCTTTGCATCCTGGAAGAGCCTCAGTCGCCCTTCACCCAGCCCGGTTTCATTCACGGCGTCACCTTCCACCGCCATCGCGCACACTTCTGCCTCGTGCGTCCGGCAATCAACAAAACTCCTGGCCCCGGTAGCCACCACCACCGAATTCATCAAGTATTCGTTGTTGAAAGTGGCAGCTGGCTCTTTGCCACCCGGCATGCGGCCGGAAACCGCCAGTACTGAATACCGGTCTGCCGGCAATGGCAATAGCGTGTGGATCTTCTCAAACAGGAAGGAGGTCGTTTCCACCTGGGTCTGGAGGAACGTACGGGCCTGTGCCTGGAATCCAATACCGCCCGCCAGCAGGAGGAGGAATACGACCGCCCGTGAGATACGATTCCCGCCTCCAAGAAGGCCGAAAAACAGCGCCAGTCCAAGTACCAGCGCGATCAGGCTGCGCGTGGTAATTACTGGTGCCAACGGAATAGAGAATGCGTGGAACGCCGCAGCGACCATTGCGAGCGTCAACAGGATCTGGATTGAACCCTTCCGGCGAACGGCGAATGGAACGAGCAGCAGCACGGTTGCCAACAGCAACCAACCATCCAGGTTCGAGGCCTTGCCAATGGAAGCTACACACTTCCCGAATGATCCAATGACGTAGCTTACGTTCTGCCATAAAGAGGGAAGATCCTTGGCCGGATGTGGCGATCGCCAGTCATCCACCTGCGGACCGAAATGCCCTGCCAGCAGCAGCAGCATCATCGACATGACCAAAGCGCCGAGTACCGCCCCTCCCACCCAGCTGAGCGTGTGTTGCAACCACAACCTCCATCGATCCCGAGCACTCCGCTGTTCGGACGCGAATTCGCCGATGAACAGGAGCGGGACCAGGAAGTAGTAGCTCTGCATCGTCCCGAACAGAAGGATCCCGAGCGCCGCATAGACCGCAACCGGTGCTATCGCCACTCGCCGCGTGACCACCTCGGCCAGGATCAGGACTGCAACTGCCGAGAACGCAGTGGCCGGCCACATGCTTTGTTCCACGACTGGCGGAGAGATCGAAACGACGGCCGAAATGATCAGTGCCAGTGCAACCGACAGGCCTGCGCGGCGCGCAATGCGATAGACCAGCAAAAGATGTGCGGCGATATACGCGGCGAACCAAGCCGACGCGTCAATACTGACAAGCACATCCTTGAAGATGTAGTTCAGCCACCGGCCATCCTGCAACAGCTTCAGCTGGAAATAGTGGTTATAGTGAACTTCATCGTGACCGAACACATGCAGATTCGATAGTTGGCTATAAGCGGATGCCACGAGCAGCATGGACAGAAGCGCAGCCACCATCTTGAATCCGCCATGGCTCGGGGCATCAGTGCACATCGAGTGCAGCTGCGACCGCGCCCGCCCAGCCAAGTTACTCCAATCCATATCTTCCCCTAACTCCAGATTCGCCCAACTGAATTTGACCGGCCTAGCATCATCCAGGCCGAGGTACCGATGGCCGTGAACGGGCCCAATCGGCTCTTTGACTGCCCTGAAGACGTCGTATCCCGTGCGGAATGCTACTCGACTGGATGATGGCCAAGCCAATCCTTTGTGAGCCAACGGCATGGTTGGGCAGGCCCGCGCGGCTACCTGCAGCCGATCCAGCGAGCGATAGGGAACATTGCCCCATGGACAGTCTCGTGCATCACAGGACTTCACTCCCGATCAGGAATGCAGCAGCAGGTGCCTGAGCCTTTGCACGAATTGACGATGGTCATAGTGTTCCGCCAGGAACAGGCGCGCCTTGGTAGACGCGGCTGACCAAGCCTGGTCGTCTTGATCCAGCGCCTGGATGGCAGCAGCAAACTTCGACGGGTCATCGGTAGTCGGCAGTATATCCTCGACTCCAGCCAGGCCCTGCGCGGCCGCACCGGTCAAGATGATTGGAACACCCTGCCCTATTGCCTCGATCACCTTCCCCTTGACCCCGCCGCCGAAACGCAACGGCGCGATGACCAGGCGCGTAGACGCGTAACAGCGCTCCAATGCAGCATCATCGATGCGACCGAGAATACGCACCGTGTCAGAGGCATGCTGGGGCACACGGTAGTTCTCCATACCGGAGCCCACCACGGTGAGGACCGGCGCCTGTCCCCCCCGCTGAAGCAAGGGCAGCACCTTGTGCAGAAACCAGTCCAGACCATCTGCGTTTGGTGCATGCGCCATGCTGCCAACGAACAGCAATCCCGATCTTTTGCCCGGGCCGGGCGTGTGCTGCATGGATCCTGCATCCACGGTCCACAGCGGGAACATCTCGCCGTTCCCGGCCAAGCCGCGATCAGCAAGGTAACGGTTCACTGTTTCAGCCTCATCTTTAGAGGGATACAGAACTACGTCGGCATTTCTCCACGCCCGCTGTTCCACCACTCTCATCAACAGACACTGCCAATGATCGGCAAGGGTGGCCTTGGACGTAGCACGCATCAACTGCAACCGCAGATAGTGGATGTCGTGCCCGTAATAGAGATGAGTACCGGCAATCGCCGCGCGCAGGACCGGTAGATACATGGCCGCGATCAGTGGGCGGCTTGACACCGACCCGATGAAACTTCCTCCGAACGTCGCCAACCATCCGTCCAGTGCCCCCGTTTCCCGTCGACTCAATGGGGTGATGCCTCTCCCTTCAAGGGCAGCTCTCCCAGCTGCGGAGGGCTCAATCGTTGCCGACCAGAAGACGACCTCCATGCCGGCATCGACCAACAGGTCAGCGAAGCATGAGATCGCGCGCGATCCCGCATCACGGTCAATCTCGGGAAAATCATGGTCCACGAGGAGCACCCGCGGGCGTTCCGTCGACGGAACCTCCGCGGGTGTTCCTGTGGACCGTGACATCGACCAGCGACTGTACAACCCAGGGCCGAACATCAGCATGGCTTCCAGCAGCCGTCGCTTGACCTTGCCCCACCCCATTGCAGTCTCTGCCTCGCTCAATGCCAGGACTTGAGGTCCACGAAGAACTCCGGATACCCCTTCCACTTGTCGCGGAAGTAGGCTGCGTTGCGGTTGAACAGCTGCTTGTAGCGCTCGCTGCCCTCGCTGGCGCCGGTAGTCTGGTGCGGCTGGTGACGGACACCGGCCAGGTCACGGAACGCCACCGAATAACCAGCCTTCTTCACCTGGAAGCAGATGTCCGTGTCTTCGAAGCACGTAGGGTCGTAGAACACATCGAAGCCTTCCAGACGCTCGAACAGGTCACGGGCAATGAACATGCAGCTGGTCCCCAGGAAACCCACGTCATCGCGGTATCCCTTGATGCGGGCCTCGTTGTTCATGCCGCGATTGGGAAGGTAGTCGGAGATGGGTCCACCCAGGTCATCACGCGTGGCGTCGAACCATCCTGCATTCCAGCCGATGGTGCCGACACCGGGGTTGGCCGCCAGGATGTTCACGGCTTCACTGAAGCAGGACGGAGAGGTCAACCACTGGTCGGAGTCGAAGAACGCAATATAACGGCCGGTGGAATGCTTGACGCCCAGGTTGCGACCCGAGGAGCATCCATTCTCACTGTTGCGCACAAGCTTCACCTTGGCATGCCCTGCGTACAGCGATTCAACCAGTTCGGCGCCGCCATCGCTGGACTGGTTATCGACAACCACGATTTCCTGCAGCCATTCCCCGGCGTGCTCCAGCAACGTGCTCACGCAGCGCTCAATGATGCGGCGGTTGTTGTGGATCAGCACAACCACGCTTACCGACAGCGGATACTCCGGTTGCATCAACTGCTCGACATGGCCCAGCCAGGCGTGGCGGGCGATGAATGCGTAGTCTTCCGACGCAGTGGCGCCGGCCAGCTGTGCGGAAAGCTGCACGGCATCCACCCGATGCAGGTTGGGCGACGGTGCGAATGACGGCAGCGCATCGACAAACACCGGCTTCTCCAGCAGCAGCGCCGCCATTGACAGGTCGGCAAGGCGCGTGCGGTCCCCGGCCCCGCCGACGATGACAACCGCATGCGCGCCGGCGATCAGCGGAGCCATCTGCTGCGGCTGCCACGACCAATCGAGGGCACGTACCTGGCGGCTGTCGCGGCCATCCACGTTCATTCCCGTGACATGGAAAACGAGATCGGGGGACGACTTCAGCGCGGCATCAAGCCAGGCGTCGCCGTCTCCGCCGAGGACAACGAACAGGACATGTTGTCGCCCGTCCTCATATGCCTGCGGCAGCCCATGACTGCGGTAGGAGTCGAAGATTTCATTGTCTCCAGCCGCGCCCAGGAAGCGCGACGGCAGGCCATCGACCTTCTGCTCCGGGGTTCCGGTGACAACGCGATCAGTAAGGACGCGCAGTTCCGCGGAGAGAGAATCCGCACCGAGTGCAGCGAGGTCGACGATCACTTCGGCACCGCGTTCACGTGCCGACCGGGCCAGGCCCAGCGCCTCCGGCGATGCATCGGCAAGCAGAACGCGAGTACCCTCGGCACGCACTTCCTGCAGCCAGGCGTGCGCATCGACAGCGAGACGCGCCGGCAGGCCGCTGCCATCGTCCGGCCAGGCACTTCCATCCACCGCGGTGATGCGCACGAAGAAGCCGGCACGATCGCCCGCCTTCGCGAAGTGCATCGCCCGGTTGGGCCAGCCGTCGGTGGTCAACGTGTTGGCGATCACCAGCAGGCGTTCGCGGCGAACCGGTCGCACCATCGGCGGTGGCGGTTCCGCCATCTGTTGCGTGGCAGCGGTCTGAGGAACACCCAGCGTCTTCATGCGTCGCGGGATCTGTTGCAGTGCGACCTTCAACCCGTGCCGCCTCCAGACCGAAGCCAACTTGAAGGGGGCGGCCAGCAGGCGCACCAGATCGCGGCGAAGCAACTGCAGGAACCTACGCAGGCGACGCCAGAGATTCAGCGCATCTGCGGTCTCCTGACGGCTGCGCGCCAGCTCGGCCTGCACCTGTTCGATTTGCTGCAGCAGGATCGCAATGTAGACCTCCTTGTCATCAATATAGGCCTGCTTGCCTGCCAACTGCTGCTGGATCTGCTGCAGCATCTGCGCACTTTCCTCCTTGACCTGCTGCAGTGCCTGCGCACTTTCCTCCTTGATCTGCTCCAGTGCCTGCGCACTTTCCTGCCTGATCTGCTGCAATGCCTGCGCATTCTCCTGCAGCTGGCCTTGAGCCGCATCCAGGCGGACCATGTCTTCATTCATCTTCTTTTGCTTCTCGACAAGTTGCTGCGTCAGGTTTGTGTTCTGCGTCGTCTGCACGGCAAGCTGATGGTCCCGGAACAGCAGTAGATCGTGGGCGCGTTGGCTCTGCTGCCGGGTCTGTTCAAGCTCGACCAGTGCCTGTTGCAACCACAGTGACAACCAGTCTGTGGAGGTTGCGTCGAAGCGAAGGGGCACCGGCGGCAGGGAGGAGCAGCCGTCGAGCAGCTGCAGGTGCGCGCTGGCGGACACTTCCAGGCTGTCCACCACCTGCGGATCCGGCCGCCAGGCTTCGGTGACCAGCGATTCGATCGCCTGCACGAAGCGCTCCGGGCCATCGTCGGTCGACAGCCTCAGAATCGACGGCATTCCAGCCATCGCATGGGCATGCGACAGCTTGTCGTCGTACTCAAGGCCTGCGGTGGGCTTGCCGGCCAGCAGGGCAAGGATACTGGCATGCAGGCGCATGGACAGCACCGCGTCAGCGCTGGCGATTGTCTGCCAGGTCGCATCCGTTGTTGCCGGTGCGATCAGTTCATCATTGCTGCGCCCGGGTAGCTGCTGGCGCAGCGATTCGATCAAGGGCAGGTCGGACGTCGCGCCACTGCCTTCGGTATGGGCCTGGAACGCCACCCATTGGATCCGCCATCCTGCAGGAACTGCAGTGCGCAACGCCTCCACCAGGGACGTTTTCCACTGCCCCTTGTCCCATTCACGCACCACCACCGCCAGTACCTTGTTCTGCGGCTGGCCTGCATCGTGCGCGGCCTGTTGCGCCGGCAATGGGTGATAGCGGCGGAACAACCATCCCGGATCGGCGGCAACGAGGATATCCCGATCCACGCCGATCTGGCGCAGCAGTGCCTTGGATGATTCATCCCGCACGGATACGGCGGCCGCATGCTGGAACAACTCGCGCACCAGGGTGCGTGCGCCCTCTGAACTCAGCGGCCCAACCCCCTGCCCCCATACGATTGTCGGCACTCCCAGTTGCCGCGCGAGCAGCATCGGCCGTGCATAGCCGGAAATGTCGTTCGCATAAGGGAGGTACACCGCATCGAGGTTGAAGGGATGATGGTCCTGGAAGATGCCGCCGCCCCCCATCACCAGTACGTCGCAATGCATCAATGCACGAGCGATGTCCCCGACATTGGCAAACTGCACGGCATCCACACCATGCATGCGGCGGGTCAACGAGGGATCGATGCTGGCAACCACCGGCTCGCCGCCCAGTTCGCGGATGCGACGGACCAGCAGGTCCAGCAGCACCTCGTCGCCCACGTTGGGTGCCCCATAGAAACCCACGACCAGGGCCCTGAATACTGGCTTGGAGTGCGTCATCATGCAGTTCTCACTGGTGCGGTGAAGCGAGGGGCGGGAGCAAGCCAGCCATGACCGGAATGGGGCTGAGGCAATACATCCACATGGCCCGCGTAGGGCACGCGTGAGTGACGGTGGTACTCGCCCGTGTCGAGGTCACCGATGCCCAGTGCCAGCACATAGCGGTTGCCGGTGACATTCAACGTCAACTGCCAGTCGAAAACATAATCGCCCGGTTCCGTCGGCAGCGGCGAAAGGCTCATGTTCTGGGTGGTGCCAGCCCACAGGGCGATGTCATCCACGCTCTTCAACTGAATTCCATAGCAGGGCTGCTCGATACGCCGGCGTACATGGATGGCGACCTTCACCAGTACTTGTTCGCCATGGCCGAACGTCGTCCTTGGCTGCCCCTGCAGGTCGAGAATCTCCACGCCGGTGATTTCGCTTGCCGGCAATGCCGCAGCGTCTGCAGGCAGGCCATCGTCCTGCAAGCTGGCAAGGGCCTCGTCCGCATAGATCACGGCTCCGCCTTCTTCGTCCACCAGGTCGTCGGCATACTTCTTGACAACCTCGCGGCACGGTCCGTCCAGCACGACCCGTCCGCGACGCAGGTAGATGCCCCGGTCGCAGTATTCCAGCAGGGTATTGGTGGAGTGGGTAACCAAGATGATGCTGACGCCTTCAGACTGCATCTTGCGAATGCGGGTAAGGCACTTGGTCTGGAAGGCGGTGTCGCCCACTGCCAACGCTTCATCCACAACCAGGATATCGGGTGACACGTGGATCGCCACGGCGAACGCGAGCCGTACGAACATGCCAGAAGAGTAGGTCTTGACAGGCTGGTCGATGAATTCACCGATATCGGCGAATTTTTCAATTTCAGGCATGAGGCGGGTCATGTCCGCCGAACCCAGGCCGATGATGGCACCTGCCAGGTAGACGTTGTCGCGCCCGCTGAATTCCGGGTTGAAACCAGCGCCCAGTTCCAGCAGCGCCGATACCCGCCCGTTGACGGTCACGCTGCCGGTATTGGCCTGCAACGTACCGACCAGGATCTGCAGCAGCGTCGACTTGCCGCTGCCATTGCGGCCGATGATTCCAACAGTTTCGCCCGGCGCGATGTCGAAGTTGATGTCGTCCAACGCATGGAACACGCGCGCCGGCTGCGGCTGCATGCCCACCAGGCGCCGGAGCCGGTTTGCTGCCGGCTGCAACAGGCGCTGCGCCGGACGGTCGAAAATGCGGAAGACCTTGCCGACACCACGTACCGAAACCACCGGCGCAGCCGTCAACGGCGTATCTGCTGCCTGCATCACATCACCCCCGCATGCCGATAGGCGGCTCGCTTGGCGTCCAGGCTTGCCTGCTGTGAATACTCGCGCGCCATGAGATCCTGCCCTGCCGCCGACAGAGCTGCCAGTCGCGCTCGGTCCTGCGCGCATTCCAGCAATGTACGGGCAAACCCTTCTGCGTCATCACGCACCAGGATGTCCACGCCGTCGGTCGCGCCGATGCCCTCGCACCCCTTGCTGGTGCTGAGTACCGGGATGCCGGCAGACATCGCCTCGACGATCTTGACGCGGATGCCGCCGCCGGACAGCAGTGGCACCATCAGCAGATGCGCTTTGTCCAGCAGCGATTGCAGGTCGTCGACGAAGCCATGCACGAGAACGTTGCGCCCGTCATGCAATGCCTGCAGCGCCTCCGGAGGATTGCCGCCGCAGAAGTGCAGAACAATCTTCCGCTCCTGCAACTGGCCTGCCAGCAGCGGATGGATCTTCTCGGCAAACCAGGTCACCGCCTCCGCATTCGGGTACCAGCCAAAGCCTCCCATCCACAGTACGTGGAAGACATCATCCGGCTTGTCTTCAAAACGCGTGGTACCCAACGGAAAGTGCAGCGGCATGAGGTAGCGCGGGACCTTGTCGGTAACCCGCGACATGTCATGGCGAGAGATGAAGGTCATCGCCGAGAACCCGAAGGCATTGTCGATCTCGACAGCCTTCGCGGCTCGCCGGCTTCGGCTGGCAACCCATTCCATGAAACGCAGCTTCCATCCGGTCAGGCCTGCCGGCATCCAGAACGGAAAAATGTCAGCTTCGATGTTGTGGCTCAGCAGGATGCCCGGCACCTGTGGCAAGAATCGACGGAAGAACGCCAGATGGGTCGAGTTGACCTCGATCGCATCGATGCCCTGTTCCCGGACGATGCGACGTGCAGCCGCAACGGCACTGCGGCTGTAGTAGCTGGCATCGATGAAAGGCAGACCCTGCAGTGCCTGCCGCGCCATCGACAGGGCTCGCTGCACCTTGGGCAGCTCGAACGGCATCTTCGGACGAGGCTCGAGATGGACCGACCGGAACACTTTGTCGTAGAGCGCGCGATGCTGCTCGACTTTGCGTCGGTCGGCGTCGCCGCCGACGTAGCAGAACAGGTGGTAGTCGATCTCCTCGGCGAACGGCAGAACTGCGTTCACCGCATAGATGTCGCCCCCCGTCACCGCCGGCAGCGAAGGCGCCAGCATGAACACGAGGACTTGTTTCTTAACCTGCGGTTTCATCGAAGATATCCGAATCAAAATACGGTGAGAACCTGGTGAGGTACTGGATATCCCGGTTGCGTTCACCGATCTTTCGGGCGGGTACGCCACCCACCACCTCATACGGTGCCACGTCGCGTGCCACGACCGCACCCGCCGCAACCACGGCACCTTCGCCGATGGTCACGCCCGGCAACAAGGTGGCGCGGGCACCGATCCAGGCATGGTCCTGGATGGTGACCACGCCGCCAATCGCGGGAAAGGTCGGTGCGTTGTGGTCATGGTGCAGGCTGAGGATGCAGGTCTGGAAGGAAACATTGACGTTGTTTCCAACAACCACGCCTACCCGGCCATCCAGATACACCTCCCGGTTGATCACGCAGTTGTCACCGATGCTGACGTGCGCGCGCACCGGATAACCGGTGACGAACCAGCGCATGCTGACGTGCGTGTCCTTGCCGATCGCCACCTTGAGCACGCGGGTCAGATAGAACCGGCGAACACATTCGATCGGAAAGCGGGCAACGACATTGTTGCCGAGGTAGTACTTCAGCCCCATAAGCACATAGAAGAAACGCTGGCGAAGAAGCCATTGCTTCAGGCGACTCATCGTGCAAGCTCCTTCTTAAAGGACATCAGCGAATCCACACTTGGTGCGACGGAACCAGACCATTCCCAGCAGGCAGACCACAGACGCGGCAGCAAACTGCCCCGCCAGCTGCCACCAGTCCGGCAGCTGACCGAACACCGCGACGGCACGGGCCTGCTCGATGATCGTCGTAAGCGGATTGGCCAGGAAGAGCGGGCGGATGTACTCGGGAATCTTGGTGACCGGGAAGAACACTGGCGAAATGAACAGCAGGATCTGCGAGAAAACACCCACCACCTGGTTGACGTCCCTCAGGTAAACGCCCACAGACGCCAGTATCCAGCTGATGCCCAGCGCATACAGCACCAGGGGGACCATCACTACCAGAATCAACGGAAAAGTGACCGGAACACCGTTCCCGACGAACACCAGTGCAAGCGCCAGAACGCTCAGACTGATGAACCAATGGAACAGCGCCGATGAACAGGAAACGATCGGCAGAATGCCGATCGGGAACACGACCTTCTTGACGTAGTTGACGTTTCCCGTGATCAATCCCGGCGCGCGGTTGATGCATTCGGCGATGAATCCATGGAGGATCAGGCCGACGAACAACAGGATCGCAAAATCCGCCTGACGCTGTGGCTGATCGCCCCAGCGAACTTTCAGGATCACCGAGAAGAACAACGTGTATACGCTGAGCATCAACAGCGGATTGACGAAGGACCAGAACAAGCCGAGCACTGAGCCCTTGTAGCGGCCACTGACTTCACGCCGGGTGAGCTGGAAGATGAGACCAGCCAGATTCGAGGCACTCATGCGTCAGACACCATGGACAATCCGACGGTCACTGAAGTGCCCTCTCCAGATCCACCTGCAGATCCCCCAGCTCCTCCACGCCCACGCTCAGCCGCACCAGCGCATCGCTGATGCCCAGCTGTTCGCGGCGCGCGACCGGAATCGAGGCATGGGTCATCACCGCCGGATGGTTGACCAGGCTTTCAACACCGCCCAGCGACTCGGCCAGGGTGAACAGTTCGGTCTTCTCGCAGAAGCGCTTGGCCGCCTCGAACCCGCCCTTGAGCACGATCGAGACGATGCCGCCGTAGCCGGCCATCTGCTTGCCGGCCAGTTCATGCTGCGGGTGCGAGGCCAGGCCCGGGTAGATCACCTTCTCCACCGCCGGGTGCTTTTCCAGCCATTGGGCCAGCGCCAGCGCGTTGGCGCAGTGTGCCTTCATGCGCAGCGGCAGGGTCTTCAGGCCGCGCAGGGCCAGGAAGCTGTCGAAGGGGCCCTGCACGCCCCCCACCGAGTTCTGCAGGAAGGCCATCTGCTCGGCCAGTTCGGCGTTGTCGCCGACCACGACCATGCCACCGACCATGTCCGAGTGGCCATTGAGATACTTGGTGGCCGAATGCAGGACCAGGTCCGCACCCAGTTCCAGCGGACGCTGCAGCATCGGCGAGGCGAAGGTGTTGTCGACCACTACGATCAGGCCATGGCGCTTGGCGATGGCGGCGACCGCGGCGATGTCGACGATCTTCAGCATCGGGTTGGTCGGGGTCTCGATCCAGACCATCTTCGTCTTCGACGTGATGGAGGCTTCGAATGCCGCCAGATCGGTGAGGTCGACGAAGCTGAAGTCCAGCTCGGCGGTGCGGCGACGCACGCGCTCGAACAGGCGGAAGCTGCCGCCGTAGATGTCGTCCATCGCCACCACGTGGCTGCCAGCGTCGAGCAGCTCGATCACGGTCGAGCTGGCCGCCATGCCCGAAGCGAAGGCAAAGCCGCGGGTACCGCCTTCCAGCGAGGCCACGCAACGCTCATAGGCGAACCGGGTCGGGTTGTGGGTACGCGAGTACTCGAAGCCCTGATGCTCGCCCGGGCTGGACTGGGCATAGGTCGAAGTGGCGTAGATCGGCGGCATCACCGCGCCGGTGCTGGGGTCGGGCGACTGGCCGCCGTGGATGGCCAGCGTGGCCAGGGCCAGCGCGCGGTCCGGGGAAGAAGCGTTGGACATGTCGTTTCCTGATTGGCGCCGATGACCGGCGCCGTCGAAGGAGCGGGAGTCTATCAGCGCGGCCTTAACGAGCTTTGACGCGGATAAACCGGGATTCAGCAGCGATCTGCGGCGATAAACGCCTTACTGAACGCGCCGACGCAGATAATTCAGCAGGTCGATGCGGGTGATCAGGCCGAGGAAGGCGTCGCCGTCCATCACGATCGCCACCTGGCCGCGGTCGAACACCGGCAGCAGGGCCTCGATCGGCGACTTCACGTCCAGCCGGTCCAGCTTGCTGACCATCGCGGTGGCCACGGTGTCGCGGAAGCGCGCCTCGTCGCCATAGACATGCAGCAGCACGTCGCTTTCGTCGACGATGCCGACCAGCTTCTCGCCGTCCATCACCGGCAGCTGCGAGACGTCGTACAGCTTCATGCGCTGGTAGGCGGTGGTCAGCAGGTCGTTCGGGCCGATCACCACGGTGTCGCGCTGGCCGTACGGGCGCAGGATCAGGTCGCGCAGGTCGCCGTGCTGCGGGCGCTGCAGGAAGCCGTTGTCCAGCATCCAGTAGTCGTTGTACATCTTCGACAGGTACTTGTTGCCGGTATCGCAGACCAGCACCAGCACCCTCTTCGGCGTGGTCTGCTCCTTGCAGTACTTCAGCGCCGCCGCCAGCAGGGTGCCGGTGGACGAACCGCCCAGGATGCCTTCCTTGCCCAGCAGTTCGCGCGCGGTGTGGAAGCTCTCGGCATCGCTGATCGCATAAGCCTTCTTGACGCGGCTGAAGTCGGAGATCGAGGGCAGGAAGTCCTCGCCGATGCCTTCCACCAGCCAGCTGCCCGACTTGTCGTTGAGCACGCCGTCGTTGATGTATTCGGCCAGGATCGAGCCGACCGGATCGGCCAGCACCAGCTCGGTCTTCGGCGACAGCTTGGCGAACGCGCGCGACAGGCCGGTCATGGTGCCGGAGCTGCCGCAGCCGAACACGATGGCGTCGAGGTCACCGCCCATCTGCTCGAGGATTTCCGGGCCGGTGCCGAACTCATGCGCGGCCGGGTTGTCCGGGTTGCCGAACTGGTTGATGAAGTAGGCGCCCGGGGTCTGCTCGGCGATGGTCTTGGCCAGGTCCTGGTAGTACTCCGGATGGCCCTTGGCGACGTCTGAACGGGTCAGGCGCACTTCAGCGCCCATCGCCTTCAGGTTGAAGATCTTCTCGCGGCTCATCTTGTCGGGAACGACGAGGATCAGCTTGTAGCCCTTCTGCTGTGCCACCAGCGCCAGGCCCAGGCCGGTGTTGCCGGCGGTACCTTCAACCAGGGTCGCGCCCGGCTTCAGGTCACCACGCTGCTCCGCCGCCTCGATCATCGACAGGCCGATGCGATCCTTGATCGATCCGCCCGGGTTGGCGCTCTCCAGCTTCAGGTAGAGCTCGCAGACGCCGGTGTCCAGGCGCTGGGCCTTGACGATCGGGGTCTGGCCGATGAGTTCGAGGACGGAAGAATGGATGGGCATTCGGAGGACTTTCGATTCGCGCCACGCAGGGCCGGACCGATGATTATCCGACGGATGGCGCTGAATGTCAGGTCGGCGCGGAGATGCCGCCCGCCGGCCCCGTAAAGGGATGCGGGCGGCCCCGGATCGACGAGGAGACCGGTACCGCCCGCATCGGTGAGTGGTCCTGGAGACCAAGGCACCACCGCCTGTGGTGCCTTGGCGCGGCCGCCTCATCGGCGGTGCCGCGATGCCGGGGCGGGGTCGCCCGGCGGGGCCATCGATGGCCGGGTCACGCCGTTCCGGGCGCGACGGGGTGCGTCAAAGCGTGGGGGACGTCGTTGGGAGCGGTGTTTCGTACATTCGCAGAAGGCGTTGCTTGGCCAGCAGCTTCTCACGCTTCATGCGACCCAGGGTGACATCATCGATCGGGAGTACACCCAACTCCGCGTCCATGCACTTCTTGTTCAACTTGCGGTGCTGGTCATGGAGTGCCCTGAACTCCGGATCACGCGCGCGACGGGCGTCGATCTCGCTCTGGGGCTGATCTTCAAACATGATGGACCTCCTTCGACAGATACACGAACGCCCCGGCCGCAAGGCACGGGGCGTTGTTCATGGAGGAGTGCCGGTCGATGGCCACCTGGACGCCTGCAACGACCTGCGGCACTGGCCTGCGCACGTCGATCTGCTGCGGTTCGCGCCCTGCTTGCATCGGCCCGGCCCTCCCATCGTCCGGTCCGCGGCATTGCGTCCCGGACGATTGACCCTACGCCTGCTCAGGGCGGGGTACAAGACCCCTGCGACAAAAAGACCGAACCCCGCCGGGGCGGGGTTCAGGCTGAATGCTCATTACAACGAAAAACAAACAATATCAATGCATTACGGCGCGATGATGACCTCGGCCGAACGGGCCCGGGTGGAGGCTGCCTTCTTGCCGCTGACCTGGATCCGGTTGCTGGCGACACCACCCGCGACCAGGGCGTCGCGCAGCGCTTCGGCACGCTTCTGGCCCACGCCGTTGGCACTGTCGTAGGCCTCGATGCGCAGGCGGCCCTTCTTGCCGATGTTCAGGTACTCGGCGAGCGCCTTGGCCTGGTTGCGGGCGCCGCCAGACAGGCTGGACGCACCTGCAGCGAACGCGTCGCCCCCGAAGGTGAAGACCTCACCGCGCGCATCGAACTTCGAACCCGGCAGCTTCTGGCCCGACACCAGCTCGGCCTCCTCGCGGGCCAGCTTGGCGGCGTTCTGCTGGGCAGCGCTGAGCCGCTGCTGCTGCTTGCCGGCCACGCTGGTCAGGGCGTTTTCGGCGTCCTGGCGGGCCAGGGTTTCGGCCTCGGCGGCCTGGCGCAGGCGTTCGGCCTCCTCGGCCTGCATCTGCGCCTGCATGCGCAGCTGCTCGGCTTCCTGACGGGCGCGGGCAGCGTCGCGGCGGCTGGCCTCGATCAGCAGGTCGCTGCGGGTGCGCTCCAGGCGGTCGACCTCGCGCGCGGCCATCGCGGTGCGCACGGCCGTCTCGGCAATCTCCACCCGGCGCTCGGCCAGGTAGGTGGCCAGCTCCTGGTCACGGCGCTTGGCCTTGTCCAGGGTCGCGATGGCCTGCTGGGCCTGCATGCGCTCGAAGGCGCCCAGCTCAGCGGTATCCGGGTTGGCCTGGATGGCCATCAGGCGCTGGCTCAGCTGCGCCACCATCGGGTTGTCGGCGGCCACGGCCAGGGTCGGCAGCGCCAGCAGCGCGGCCAGGGTTGCGGCGGTCATCGGCTTCACCGGCGGTCCTCCCCGGTCGACAGCTGGCGTTGCAGCTGGTTGACCTCGTTGCGGCGCAGCTGCAGCTGCGCGGTGACGGTGGCTTCCTCGCTGCGGACGCGTGCCAGGTCGGCATCGGCGGCGGCGCGCAGGGCCATCGCCGGGGCGTTCTTCCGTTCGCGGCGGTCGCCGGCGGCGCGCTGGGCCTGCTCCAGCCCCTGCCGGGCCAGACCGATCAGGTCCGGGGCGTACTGGTCGGCGTCGGCCTGGGTGGCCTTGTCGACCGCCTGCCGGGCCTGCGCCAGTTCCAGGGCGGCGTCCTGCGCCCAGGCGGGGGCAGACAGTGCGAATGCAAACGCCATCACATACAGGCCATGGCGCATTCGTGCGAAGCTAAGTCGTTTCATTGGGGAGGCCGTACCGGTTGTCGGTTCACGGCCATTGTCGTCAAGCCGACACCGTGCTGGCAACGGGCGTCGGCCGTTTCGTTGGGGAAAATTCGCAATGGATATCGGCTACTTCCTGAAGCTGATGACCGAAAAGAACGCTTCGGACATGTTTCTGACCACCGGGGCACCGGTCTACATCAAGATCGAGGGGAAGCTCTATCCGCTGGGCAACACCGGCCTGCCGCCAGGCATGGTGAAAAAGATTGCCTACTCGCTGATGGATGAGGGCCAGGTGCCGCAGTTCGAGCGCGAGCTCGAGCTCAACATGGCCATCGCCCTGCCCGACGCCGGGCGCTTCCGCGTCAACGTGTTCAAGCAGCGGGGCGAGGTCGGGATGGTCATCCGCGCCATCCGCAGCCGCATCCCTAGCATCGAGGAGCTGAACCTGCCGCAGGTGCTGAAGGACGTCATCATGACCCCGCGCGGGCTGGTGCTGGTGGTGGGGTCCACCGGTTCCGGCAAGTCCACCTCGCTGGCGTCGATGATCGACCACCGCAACAGCACCACCACCGGTCACATCCTCACCATCGAGGATCCGATCGAGTACCTGCACAAGCACAAGATGTCGATCGTCAACCAGCGCGAGGTCGGCCTGGACACCCACGCCTTCCACAACGCGCTGAAGAACGCGATGCGTGAAGCGCCGGACGTGATCCTGATCGGCGAAATCCTGGATGCGGAAACGATGGAGGCGGCGATCGCCTTCGCCGAGACCGGGCACCTGTGCCTGGCCACCCTGCACTCCAACAACGCCGACCAGACCATCGAGCGCATCCTCAACTTCTTCCCGGAAAGCGCGCACAAGAACGTGCTGATGAACCTGGCGCTGAACCTGCGTGCGGTGATCAGCCAGCGCCTGGTGAAGAACAAGGAGGGCCGTCGCCTGCCGGCCACCGAGGTGCTGATCAACACGCCGATGATCCGCGACCTGCTGCGTCGCGGCCAGGTGCACGAGATCAAGGCGGCGATGGAAGGCTCGCTGGAAGAAGGCATGGAGAGCTTCGACCAGTGCCTGTTCCGGCTGGCCAAGGCGGGCATCATCGAGCAGGAGGAAGCGCTGCGCGCGGCCGACTCGCGCGATGGCCTGGCCCTGAAGTTCCGTTTGTCCGAAGGCAGCAGCGGCGAGCACGACCCGTACGCCGATTTCTCGGCCGGCGCACCCAGCATCACCCACGGCTTCTGACCCCACGGAAAAGGGGACGGAGGGGATTAAGTCGTAAGTGCATTTGCGACTTAATCCCCTCCGTCCCCTTTTTTCTGAAGCGTTCATGGGCGGTCTCATCCAATGAGACCCCTCATCCGTAGGTTTCCTCAATGGAAACCATCCGCAAGCTGGCCATTCTGGCCGACGCCGCCAAATACGACGCGTCCTGCGCCTCCAGCGGCTCGGGCAAACGCGATTCGCGCGCCAGTGGCGGTATCGGCAGTACCGAGGGCATGGGCATCTGCCACAGCTACACGCCCGACGGCCGCTGCGTTTCATTGCTGAAGATCCTGCTGACCAACTTCTGCATTTACGACTGCGCCTATTGCGTGAACCGGGTCTCCAGCAACGTGGCCCGCGCGCGCTTCAGCGTGGACGAGGTGGTCACGCTCACCCTGGACTTCTACAAGCGCAACTACATCGAGGGCCTGTTCCTGTCCAGCGGCATCATCCGCAATGCGGACTACACCATGGAGCAGATGGTGGAAGTGGCCCGGCAGCTGCGCGAAGAACACCGCTACGCCGGCTACATCCACCTCAAGACCATTCCCGAGGCCTCGCCGGAACTGCTGGCCAGTGCCGGGCGCTATGCGGACCGCCTGTCCATCAACGTGGAACTGCCGACCGAAGCCGGCCTGAGCGCCTTGGCACCGGAGAAGACGGTGCATTCGATCCGTGGCGCGATGGGCGAACTGCGCTGGCGCATCGAGGAAGCCAAGGAAGCTCGCAAGGCCCCCGCAGTGGTGGCGCCGACGGCCAGTCGCAGTGTTCGCCCGCGCCCTCCCCGTTTCGCACCGGCCGGGCAGAGCACCCAGATGATCGTCGGCGCGGACGGGGCAAACGACCAGCAGATCCTGGCCAGCGCCGACAGTCTGTACGGCAACTACCGCATGCGCCGGGTCTACTACTCCGCGTTCAGCCCGATTCCGGACGCCAGCCGGCAGCTGCCACTGCAGCCGCCACCGCTGCAGCGCGAACATCGCCTTTACCAGGCAGACTGGCTGCTGCGCTTCTACGGTTACGGTGTGGAGGAGATTACCGACACCACCCAGGACGGCATGCTCGACCTGGATATCGACCCCAAGATGGCCTGGGCGATCCGCCATCCCGAGCGCTTTCCGGTCGATCTGAACCGGGCACCGAAGGAAATGCTGCTGCGCGTGCCCGGCCTTGGCGTGCGCAACGTCAAGCGCGTGCTGATGGCACGCCGCCACGGGCGGCTGCGCGTGGCCGACATCGCGCGCCTGAAGGCACCGATGAGCAAGCTGCTGCCGTTCGTGCTGCTGGCCGACCATCACCCGCGCAAAGCACTGGATGATCCGGCGGCGCTGCGCGCGCAGCTGGCCCCGCCGCCGCGCCAGGGTTCGCTTTTCGATGCCCCGTCTGCGTCCTGACGCGCAGCGTTGGTCGCTGCGTGTGGATCCGCCGTGGTCGCTGCAGGCCTGGCGCGATGCTGCGCGCGAAGCGTTGCTGCGCGGCGTTGCCCCGCCGCAGCTGGACTGGCTGGAAGGGAGTGACACGTCGCTGCTGGATGCGCCGGCCGTGCAGCAGGCGCCGATGCTTGCCGATGCCGGTGCACCCAACGTTCCACGTGACTTCCTGGAGCTGGCGGCCACCTGCTTGTGCCATCGCGATCCCCAGCGCCTGGCCGTGCTGTATCGCCTGCTGTGGCGCATCGCCCATGGCGAGCGATCAGTGCTGGGCAACCCCGCCGACGCCGATGTCCTGCGCGCGACAGCCCTCGCCCAGGCCGTCCGCCGTGACACGCACAAGATGAAGGCATTCGTGCGCTTCCGCGAGGTACCTGGCCAGCCCGATGCGTTCATCGCCTGGTTCGAGCCGCAGCACCACATCGTCGACCGGGTCGCGCCGTTCTTCGCGCGCCGCTTCACCGGCATGCGCTGGGCGATCCTGACCCCTTCGCGCAGCGTCGCCTGGGATGGGCAGGCGCTTGCCTTCGGCCCCGGTGCACGGCGCGAAGATGCCCCGGCCGAGGATGCACGCGAGTCGCTGTGGCAGACCTACTACGCCAGCATCTTCAATCCGGCGCGGCTCAACACACGGATGATGATGCAGGAGATGCCGGCAAAGTACTGGCGCCACCTGCCTGAAGCACAGTTGCTGCCACGCCTGGTGCGCGACGCGGCCGACCGCGTGCAGGAAATGCATGACCGGCCGGCACAGGCACCGCAACGCAGGATTCCCCCGCGTGCGAACGCTGCGACGCCGGCAGCCGATGCCAGCAGCCTGGACAATCTGCGCGTACAGGCCAGTGCCTGCCGCCAGTGCCCGTTGTGGGAGCAGGCCACGCAGACCGTATTCGGGCAGGGGCCGGCAGGGGCCGAGGTGATGCTGGTCGGAGAACAACCCGGCGACACCGAGGATCTGCGCGGGCAGCCGTTCGCAGGACCTGCCGGCCAGGTGCTGGACCGCGCACTGGCGGAACTGGGAATCGATCGCGCCCAGCTGTACCTCACCAACGCGGTGAAGCACTTCCACCATGAGCGGCGCGGCAAGGTGCGGCTGCACAAGCGGCCGGAAAGCCGCCACATCCAGGCCTGCCGCCCCTGGCTGATGGGTGAGATCGCACGCGTGCGGCCCCAGGTGATCGTATGCCTCGGCGCGACAGCCGCAGCCTCGGTATTCGGTCGTGGTTTCGACCTCGCACGCGACCGCGGACGCTGGCACACCCTCGAGGACGGCACGCGCGGCTACGCCACGGTGCACCCGGCATGGGTGTTGCGGCAGGCCGACGATGCGCGCCGCGAGGAAGCCTACCGGGTGTTCCGCGATGACCTGGCCCGTTTGCGGCAGAAAGGGGACG
Source organism: Stenotrophomonas sp. YJH_SMC_82 (assembly GCF_059368875.1). Lineage (NCBI taxonomy): Bacteria > Pseudomonadati > Pseudomonadota > Gammaproteobacteria > Lysobacterales > Lysobacteraceae > Stenotrophomonas > Stenotrophomonas sp. YJH_SMC_82. Next base: position 194,580 of record NZ_JCAFSE010000004.1, on the reverse strand, counting down.
GAGGGGATTAAGTCGTAAGTGCATATACGACTTAATCCCCTCCGTCCCCTTTTTTTCAGGCGGCGTCGGGCTGGTTTTCCGGGCGTGCGCGGTCGAAGGCATCCACTGCCTGGCAGGCCGCTTCGATGCGGCGCAGGGTCGGGTACGGTGCCAGGTCCAGGCCGAAGCGGTGGGCGTTGTACAGCTGCGGCAGCAGGCAGATATCGGCCAGGCCGGGACGGTCACCATGGCAGAAGGCGCCGGTGTCACGGCTGTTGACCAGCAGGGCTTCCATCGCCGCGAAGCCCTCGGCGATCCAGTGCAGGGTCCACTGCGTGCGCGCATCGGCCGGCACCTGCAGATCGCGCTCCAGGTACTGCATCACCCGCAGGTTGTTGATCGGGTGGATGTCGCAGGCCACCAGCTGGGCCAGCGCCCGCACCCGCGCGCGGCCGGCGGCGTCGGCCGGCAGCAGCGGTACCTGCGGAAAGCGCTCGTCCAGGTATTCGAGGATCGCCAGCGACTGGGTCAGCACATGCCCCTCATGCAGCAGGGTCGGCACCTGCTGCTGCGGGTTGAGCGCCCGATAGGCATCCCGGTGCTGCTCGCCACCGTCGCGCACCAGATGCACCGGCCGGGCCTCCCAGGCCAGGCCCTTCAGCTCCAGACCGATGCGCACGCGGTAGGCGGCGCTGGATCGCCAGTAGGTGTACAGCACGATGCCGTCGTCGACCGGGATCTCCATGGCCGCCTCCATGCTCAGGGCCTGGCCGCCTGTTCGATGCGCTGCTCGATCGCACCGAAGATGCTGTTACCGGCGGCATCGAGCATCTCGATGCGGACCACGTCGCCGAACGACATGAACGGCGTGCTCGGCTTGCCGTCGCGCAGGGTTTCGACCACGCGCTGCTCGGCGAAGCACGACGCACCCTTGCTGGTGTCCTCGTTGGCGATGGTGCCCGAGCCGACGATGGTGCCGGCGACCAGCGGACGGGTCTTGGCCGCATGCGAAACCAGTTGGGCGAAATTGAACTGCATGTCCACGCCCGCTTCCGGCGCACCGAACCACTGGCCGTTGATGTGGGTCAGCAGCGGCAGGTGCACCTTGCTGTCCTGCCACGCGGCACCCAGCTCGTCAGGGGTGACGAACACCGGCGACAGCGCCGAGCGCGGCTTGGACTGCAGGAAGCCGAAACCCTTGGCCAGCTCGCCCGGGATCAGGTTGCGCAGCGAGACATCGTTGACCAGGCCGACCAACTGGATATGACCGGCTGCCTGTTCCGGGGTCGCCGCCATCGGCACGTCGTCGGTGATCACCACGATCTCCGCTTCCAGGTCGATGCCGTAGTCCTCGCTGACCACCTTGACCGCATCGCGCGGGCCGTAGAAGCCTGCGCTGGTGGCCTGGTACATCAGCGGGTCGGTGTAGAAGCTCTCCGGCACCTCGGCGCCACGGGCACGGCGCACGCGCTCGACGTGCGGCAGGTAGGCGCTGCCATCGACGAACTCATAGGCGCGCGGCATCGGCGCGGCCAGTGCCTGCGGATCGAGGTCGAACACGCCATCGGCATCGCCGGCATTGAGCGATTCGTACAGGGCGTTCAGGCGCGGTGCGATGTGGCTCCAGTCCTCCAGGGCCTGCTGCAGGGTGGCGGCAATGCCGGTGGCGCGCACGCCGTGGCGCAGGTCACGCGAGACGACGATCAGGGTGCCGTCGCGGCCGCCTTCCTTCAAAGAACCAAGCTTCATGGGTGGGTGTCCGGAGTCGTGGGCAAACAAGTTTCAAGTGTAATCAAATCTGCGGCGGCGCCAAGCTGCAGCGCGGCATCGGCCCACCCTACCGTAGTGGGGGGTTCGGCAGGGCTTGCAGCCCTGCACCTGCTCAATGCAACAGCAACGGCAACGTCAAAAGCGGCTCTGGCTTTCTACTGGTTGGGCGGGGCGGTGTGGGTGGGCAGGACACGCCGTAAACCCGTCCATGGGGGCTCGATGGCGCCATCCATGGCGCCAACGGTCCTGCCCACCCACACCGCCCTACCCCCGACAGTTTCCCGATGACGGATCGAACATCCCCATCATTCATCGTCGAAATCCGTCAGATATCGAAATAAATCGAATGAGATTCGACAGATCGCGAAAAACTGTCGAAGGCGGGGTGGGTCCGGTTGAGGGGGTGTGAGCGGCATGGATGCCGCGACCAAGCCCCCATGGATGGGTTTACGGCGCCCCCCTCAACCGGACCCACCCCGCCAACCCTCAGGAAGCCAGCTTTTGACGTTGACGTGGCTCTGGCCTCCGCGGGTGCAGGGCTGCAAGCCCTGCAGACACGCCCCTACCTGAACAGGCCTTTTTGCGCGAAGTCTCGAACATCGTTTAGACTTGCAGGGTCTGCAGCGGCCGTCCGTTTCCCTCCGGGATCGCCGGCGACCAGGGTCCGCCCTCTTCGCCCGCCCCCACTCCGACGCCGTTCGTCACGCATTCCAGCCTGCGCTTCGTGCCGGCTGCACCCAATTCTCGCAGCGCGGTTCACGGGAACGCTCCGAGTCAGCCGATCAGTTTGATCTGCCCCCGTCTGTCCGCTCGGACAGGCGTTTCTTGTACTTGGAGCAAACTCAATGTCTTTTGAATCGCTGGGCCTGGCGCCCTTCCTGCTGCGCGCGCTCGCCGAGCAGGGCTACGAAAACCCGACCCCGATCCAGCAGCAGGCGATCCCGCTGGCGCTGGCCGGTCGCGACCTGCTGGCCGGCGCACAGACCGGCACCGGCAAGACCGCCGCGTTCGGCCTGCCGCTGCTGCAGCACCTGGGCACCGCCTCGCAGGAGGTACGTGCCGGCCCGCGCAAGCCGCGCGCGCTGATCCTGGCCCCGACCCGCGAGCTGGCCACCCAGGTGCATGACAGCCTGCGTGGCTACAGCAAGTACCTGCGCATCCCCAGCGCCTGCATCTACGGCGGCGTCGGCATGGGCAACCAGCTGGACATCCTGCGCCGTGGCGTGGACCTGCTGGTGGCCTGCCCGGGCCGCCTGATCGACCACCTTGAGCGTCGCAGCGTCGACCTGTCCGGCATTGAAGTGCTGATCCTGGACGAAGCCGACCGCATGCTCGACATGGGCTTCCTGCCGTCGATCAAGCGCATCCTGGCCAAGCTGCCGAAGCAGAACCGCCAGACCCTGCTGTTCTCGGCCACCTTCGAGGACAACATCCGCCAGTTGGCGCTGGAGTTCATGCGCAACCCGGAACAGATCCAGGTGACGCCGAAGAACACCGTGGCCGAAACCATCACCCACCGCGTGCATCCGGTCGACGCCGGCCGCAAGCGCGACCTGCTGCTGCACCTGCTGGCGCAGGACAGCCGCGAGCAGACCCTGGTGTTCGCCCGCACCAAGCATGGCAGCGACAAGCTGGCCACCTTCCTGGAAAAGTCGGGCATCAAGACCGCGGCGATCCACGGCAACAAGAGCCAGGGCCAGCGCCTGCGTGCGCTGGGTGACTTCAAGGCCGGCCGCGTGACCGTGCTGGTGGCCACCGACATCGCCGCGCGCGGCATCGACATCAACGAGCTGCCGAAGGTGATCAACTTCGACCTGCCGATGGTGGCCGAGGACTACGTGCACCGCATCGGCCGCACCGGCCGCAACGGCGCGACCGGCCAGGCGATTTCGCTGGTGGCGCAGGATGAAGTGAAGCTGCTGCGCGCGATCGTGCGCCTGCTGGGCCGCGACATGGACATCCGCGATGTGCCGGGCTTCGAGCTGCAGACGCCGATCCGCTGGGGCAACAGTGCGCCGGGCAAGGCCGAGCACGATACCGGTGAGCGCGCGCCGCGCAAGAGCCACGCACGCCGTCCGCACGGCGATGCGCCGCGCCATGCGCATGCCGGCCCGAAGAAGGCCGGTGGTGGCCGTCGCGAGGGCGGCGGCAACGGCCAGCAGCGTGCGGGCGCGGGTCAGGGCCAGCGCCGTGGCGGTGGCGGCAATGGTGGCGGCCGTGGTCGCGGCCAGGGTGGCAACGGCGGCGGTCGCGCCGGCTGATCCCAGCTGACATGGATGGCGCTTCCCGCTGCGCGGGGGCTTCTTACCGAGGGACGGCGCTGACGCGCCGTCCTTTTTTGTTGCTGGCTACCGGGTGACAAAGCACGCGGTAGCAGTACCGAAGGCGGATGGACATGGGGGCAGCGCAGAACACGCTGTAAATACGTCCATGTAAGCTCGATGGCGCCATCCATGGCGCCAACGGTTCTGCGCTGTCCCCATGCCCATCCGCTTCAAGCATTGCCTGCGCCTTCTTGTCCCGCCGGGTAGCCGGGAGAAGAAAGATCAAATTCAAGTTCAAATTCAAATTCAAAGGCAAAAGCCGAAGTCGCAATTCCTGGCTTTGCTTTTGCTTTTGTATTTGCCCTTGCTCCCGCCTTGGGGTCTGACGCGTCCGCGCCCGCTGGAAACTGACTTGGGGAGGCCGGGCGGGCTGCGCAGGACCGTTGGCGCCAAGGATGGCGCCATCGAGCCCCCATGGATGGGTTTACGGCGTGTCCTGGCTGAGGCCCCCTGCCTCCCAAGCACAACAGAAACTCGGCGCCAAACACCTCAACCCCGCGCTTTCGCCGGATTCACCAGATTCCCGAAGAAGATCGCGTTGATCAGCAGCCGGTCCGTGCCATGCCAGTACTTGCGATGCGCCGGATCATCGGCGAACAGCACCACGTTACCCTGCCCCTGCGCCGACACCAGCAGCCACGCGCTGCCCGCCACCCGCGTGCGGTTGCGCTCGGACAAGTAACCGTTCACCCGCGGCGGCGCGTCGATGCGTACCACCGTCGAGAACGGGTTCGCACTCGGCTGCAGCGTCACCGTGTTTTCCTTGTTGATCGCCAGTTGCCGGCGCGGCACGCCGAACGCCAACGGATGGCTGGTATCCACGTCGGCACTGAGGATGTTGCCGCTGACCCGCTCGATCGCAGCGATGTCGCGCTGGTCGCCGAACGCACGGCGGCTCTCGTCGGCAGTCTCTTCTTCCTTACCGAGCTTCTCGCCGTCGGCCAGCTTCTGTTCGATCGCCCACTTCGAGGCGCTGCCGTAGGTCACCAGTGAACCTCCGGCCTGCACCCAGCGCTTCAGTGCGGCCACCGCCGTGGCATCGATGCCGGTGTAGGTGCCGCCGGACAGCACGATCGTGGTGTAGCGGTCCAGCGGCACCTTGCCCAGCTGCTGCGGGTCCAGCTTGCTGGCAGGCAGGTGCAGCTGCTGGTCGAGCAGGAACCACGCCGAACCGATCTCGGTGGCGGCCACGCCCTCGCCCATCACCAGCGCGACCGTGGGCTTGCGCAGCGCCTTGACGCCGTCACTGCCGAGGTCGATGCCTTCGCGGCTGCGGCCGCTGGGCAATGCGTGCACCTGCACACCCGCCTCGCGCGCGGCCGACGTCACTGCCTCAAGCAGCGCTGCGCCCTGCAGCGATTGCCCGGCCACCGGAATCACCAGGCTGCCGGCGGCGAAGCTGACCTCGCCCTGCGCGGTCGCGGTGGTGAACGGCTGGAATGCCGCACGTGCGCTCACGCCCTTGCCCTGCAGTGCAGCCAGCGCGCGCCCGGCGTTGTAGTCGCGCCAGTCGATCGCGTAGGCAAATCCGGCCTGGCTGCCCAGCACCGCACCCTGCGCCGCCGGCAGCGCGGTCACGCGTGCACCGCCTTCGATACGGCTGCGGCTACCGGCGAAGGCCACGCCGTAGGCCGGTGCGATTGCATAGCTGGTGCTGCCGTAGAACACATCACCCTTGATCGGCGGCGTCTCGGCAAAGATCGAATGCACCAGGCGGAACTGCGCCTGTTGGACCGGCACAACGTAGGCGCTGCCGGCATCGAAGCGCTGGCCATCGACAGTGACGGCACGATCCAGCGCGCGCACCTCGACGCGATGCAGCAGCAACAGTTCCAGCAGGCGGCGGGTCAGTGTCGGGTCATGCGCATCACCGAACACGAAGCTCTTCACCGGCTGCTGTGCGGCCTGCTTCAGCGCGCTCTGGAAGAACTGCTTCTGCAGGTCGAACAGGCCGCTGCGCTCGGTCACTGCGCCGCGCACGGTGCCCAGCCCGGTGGCGACCTGGTTGCGGATGGTGAACGGGAACGTCAGCAGGCCATTCACCGATTCCTGCACGCGGCCGCGTGAGCTGGCCTGTTCGACGGTCACGCCGACGGCACCATGGAAGTCCGGGTAGGTCGAGCCGTATACCGGCGAGAAGTTGTCGAAGTTCTCGCCGGTGTAGTACAGCGAGCCCAGCGCATCCAGCGCCTGCGCGTGGTACCTGGCCAGGGTCTTGTTGAATTCGTACGACGCCGCGGGAATCAGCGGACTGTGCATGCTCTTCGGCGAGGGCTCGAAGTAGTAGGTGCTGTCCTTGCCCATTTCGTGGAAGTCGATCTGCACGTTCGGGTACCACTGGTGGAACACCTCCACCTTCGGCCGCGAGTCCTGCTGGGTCAGCGCCAGCCAGTCGCGGTTGAGATCGGTGAAGTAGTGGTTGGTGCGCCCTTGCGGGAACGGTTCGACGTGCTCCTTGTCGGCCGGGTCGGCCGAGGCCGGATCGGAGGCCCACGCGTTGTGCCAGTTGGCGGCACGATCGCGACCGTCCGGATTCTGCGCCGGGTCGAACAGCACCACCGCCTGCTGCAGCCACTGCTGGGTTTCGGCGCTGCGGTTGGCCACCAGGTAGTAAGCCGTCAGCATCGCCGCCTCGGCACTGGAGGTCTCGTTGCCATGCACGCTGTATCCCAGCCACACCACCACCGGGCTGTCGCCCGCCGCACTGCGCGGCTGCGCCGGATCGGCCAGCGTCGCGTGCTGCTGGCGGATCTGTTCCAACCGCGCGTGGTTGCCTGCGGCAGTGACAGTGGCGATCAACAGCGGGCGGCCCTCATAGCTGCGGCCGATCTCGCGCACGCTGATCCTGTCCGAGCGCCGGGCCAGTTCCTGGAAGTACGCCACCAGCTGGTCGTGCCGGGTGTAACGGCTGCCGATCGGATAGCCGAGGAACTGCTCCGGCGTGGGCACGGCGGTATCGAACGCCGCTGCATCGGCAGCCTGCGGAAAGAAGTAGGTGCTCTGTGCCTGTACCGGCTGCGGCTGGAACAGTGCGGTGGCGGCGGCAAGCAGCAACGGAAGAACGGCACGACGATGCAAGGACACAGTGACTCCCCTGGAACACAACGGCAGGCGGTCGCGCGACCGGTCCCTTGGGGAGACCGGTCGCAGCGGGTGGATCAGAAGCGGTAGTCGAAGCCCAGCGTGAAGTAGCGGCCGCGCAGGTCGTACTGGCTGAAGTCGTACGGCGCGCGGATGCCCGGGAACGAGGCATCGTACGGCGGCGTCTTGTCGGCCAGGTTCTGCACCTTGGCGTACACCGTCAGCTTGTCGATGCCGGTGTAGGCCAGGTACAGGTCGTACTGGCTGTAGCTGCCGACGCGCTGCTGCACGGCCTTGGCGGCGGTGCTGGCCTCCTGGCGGTAGCTGCTGGTGTAGTACCAGGTCACCGCGGCGTTGAAGTCGCCGTATTTCCAGTCCAGGGTGGTGGTGGCCTTGTCCTTGGGCAGGGTCGCGCCGAGGTTGCTGCCGGCGTAGTCGACCAGCGGGCCGCCGACCACGGTCGGGCGACGGTAGTCGCGCACGTGGGTGTAGGCGGAGGACACGGTGAAGTCGCCGAGCGCAGCGGTCGGGATGCGCTGGCGCAGCTCGACGTCGATGCCTGATGTCTTCAGCTCGCTCAGGTTCTGGTAGCGGTTGTAGACGGCCTGCAGCGTGCCGCGCTCGTCGCGCTGCACGGCGCCGGCCACGTTGTCGTTGACCAGAGTCTGGGTGTTGTTGGTGCCGACCAGGTTGTCCAGCTGGATGCGGTAGTAGTCCACGCTCAGGTTGGTGTTGGCCCATGGCGACAGCACCACGCCGAAGTTCACGCTCTTGGTGCGCTCGGGCTTCAGTGCGTTGTTGCCAACGGTGAAGAAGGTCGGATTCTGGCGTGAGCCCGGCACGTCCGGATCACGCGGGTCGGCCACGCTGCCGTAGGCGATGCTGGTGCTGTTGGAGTTCTCCGACAGCGACGGTGCACGGAAGCCCTTCGACGCCGAGGCACGCACCAGCAGGAAATCGAGCGGCTGCCAGCGCAGGCCGATCTTCGGCGAGAACGCATCGCCGAAATCATCGTAGTGATCGGCACGCGCGGCGGCGGACAGTTCCAGGGTCGAGGCCAGCGGCACGTTCACTTCGGCGTAGGCGGCACTGACCTGGCGCTGGCCATGTACTTCGGCGATGGCCGGGCGCACCTGCAGGCCGGCGTCGATCTGCCACGGGTTGTTGGAATCGAGCTTCTCGCGGCGCCACTCGGCACCGGCGGCGAAGCCGATCTCGCCGGCCCAGGTGTGGCCCAGGCTGCCGGAAATCTTCGCGTCGACGCCCTGCAGCTTGGACTCGGCCGGGCGCAGCGTGGCGATGTTGATCGAATCACGTACCGACTGCGGCGTGGCCGCCGGATTCAGCAGGTTGTAGCTGCCGGTGGCCAGCGCATCGGCCAGCGCCCAGCGATTGGCGAAGCCGCCGGACACGCTCTCACGCTCGCTGCTGCGTGCGCCGAATGCAGCCACTTCCCAGTCCCAGTTCGCAGTGGTGCCACGCAGGCCGAACACGCCGCGATAGGCGGTGGAACGGTTGGTCTTGATCGTGCCGCCGAGGTCGAAGAAGGTGTATTCGATCGGGATCGCACGGCCGTACGGGTTGTACGGATTGTTGGCCGGCAGCAGCGACGACACCGGTTCGGCCAGGCCACTGTTGGCATTCAATGCGAAGCGGCCGCTCTCCAGGGTGAAGAACGGGCTGCTGCCGAACCATGCGGCACTCTTGATCTGGCTGTACAGCACTTCGCCGAAGGCTTCGACGTTGTCGTTCAGGCGGAAGGTACCGTTGGCATAGGCCTGGTAGCGCTTGGTCGAGGGGATCAGCGTGGTGAACGGGGCCTGGTTGAAGCCGCAGGTGTCGCCGGCCAAGCCGTCGATCGGCGCGCTGGCGACGCGGGTGGTACCGACCGGGCAGTTGCCGTTGGCGTCGAGCATCGGCACCGACACGCCGTTGACCAGGTAGCGCGCGCCCTTGGCCGACCAGCCGTTCCAGCGGCCACCGGGCTTGTCGGTGTAGATGCCGCTCCTGGTCAGGTTGCGTTCGTCCTGGTCCAGACGTTCGCGGTTGTAACCCTGCAGGCTGAAGAGGATGTTGTAGCCATCGGTGTCGAGATCACCAAGGCCGCCGACGAACTTCAGGTTCTGCTCGTGCAGGCCGCCCTGGTCGGCACCGCCGAAGCTGCCGCCGATCTCGGCGCCTTCGAAGTTCTGCCGGGTGATGATGTTGACCACGCCGGCCACGGCGTCGGAACCGTACACCGCCGAGGCGCCGTCCTTGAGCACTTCGATGCGCTCGACCGCGACCAGCGGCAGCGCGTTGAGATCAACGAACGTATCGGACAGGCCACCGGCCGGGAAGCCGTAGTTGGCCAGGCGGCGGCCGTTGAGCAGCACCAGCGTGTTCTTCTGCGACAGGCCGCGCAGGCCGATGCCGGCCGAGCCGGAGGCCCAGCCGTTGTTGGTGGTTTCGTTGCTGGCGTTGCCGGTGTTGGCCGAGATCGAACGCAGCACATCTGCCACGGTGGCCTTGCCGGTCTGTTCCAGCTGCTGGCGGCCGATCACCTGCACCGGGTTGGAGGCCTCGGTATCGGTGCGCTTGATGTTGGAACCGGTGACACGCACGGCGGCCAGGGTGCTGGCTTCGCCACTGGCGTCGGCGGAGGTTTCGGCGGCGGCAGACAAAGGCGCGGCCAGAGCGACGGCCAGGGCCGCCACGAGCAGGGTGTGCTTGGGCATGACGATGTGGGGGAGGTGGTAAGGGCGATGAAGTTCCGCAGTAGTCCATGCCTGGCCCGGGTCCGGCCAATAACATCTCTTCATACGGATATAAGAGAAACTATCATCTCTTCATCCGGATGGAAAGAGTTACTTCACGAGAGCCCGGCATCCGCTCAGGATGGCCGGCCACCTGCGGCGTACAATTGCGCCATGGAAATCTTCAAAGTCTTCATGCTCGAGGCGGCGCACCGCCTCCCCAACGTACCGCCGGGGCACAAGTGCGCGCGCCTGCACGGCCACTCGTTCCGGGTGGAACTGAAGGTCGAGGGCGAGCCGGGTGCGCAGACCGGCTGGATCATGGATTTCGGTGACGTGAAGGCGGCCTTCCAGCCGATCTACGATCGCCTGGACCATCACTACCTCAACGACATCCCCGGCCTGGAGAACCCGACCAGCGAGAACCTGGCGGTGTGGATCTGGAACGAGCTCAAGCCCGGCCTGCCGGCGCTGAGCGAGATCACCGTGCACGAAACCTGCACGTCGGGGTGCCGTTACCGCGGCCCCACTGCCTGATCAACCCATTGATCTGAAAGGTGTTTCAAAGGCGCCTTGGGCGCCTTTGTTATTTTTGTTGCATTGCCGCATCAAGGGCGTATGCTGCAATGCATCAAGCCACTCCCTGACGCCCCCATGGCCGCCGCCTTCAGCGATCGCTTCAGTGATGCCACCCGCCAGCTCGCCGCCGCGGCAACGCGCGCGAACCGGTTGGCGTTGGAGAACGCGGAAAGCATGTTCGGCGTGCAGCTGAAGGTGATGGAGCGCAACCTGACTGCGACCGGCGGCTGGCTGGGTGAACTGGCCCGCGGCGAGGATGCGGCCGGGACGCTCTCCAAGGGCGCGCAGCTGTGGCAGGACAACCTGCAGCGGCTGGGCCAGGCCCAGCAGGACGTGGTCGGTCTCGGCCTGCAGGCCAGCAAGGCTTGGTCCGAGCTGGTGCAGGGCTACAACGAATCAACGGCGGACGCGAACAACCACTGACGCGACGCAACACTCATTGCGTGGGTCCCTCCCCCCACGCAATCCGGACCCGGCAGATCCCTCCCTCTGCCGGGTCTTTTTTTGCCTGGCGTCTGCATTGAAGAGCGCTTCCTTGTCTGGATTCGCCGCGAACTGAAGGGCCCCGTCGGGGCGGGCAGGGGTCTGGGCAAATGTCCCCCGGCGCCGGCCGTTGGCCGTCACCTCCTCCTTTACTTTGCCCAGACCCCTGCCCGCCCCGACGAGGCTCGGCGTGCGGTGAGGAGAGCGCAGCACGCGCGGCCGCCTTTCAAGGAAGCGCCGACAAACTCCGAACGCAGGGCGGAGGCCCTTGCGTACGAAGTAAAGGAGGAGGTGACGGCCAACGGCCGGCGCCGGGGGACATTCGTACGCAAGGGTCTCCGCCCTGCGCCGCGCAGAATGCATCCGCCACACGCATGTCTTCGTCCTGATCCGCCGCGAACCGATGGGCCCTGCCTGCCCCGACGAGGCTCGGCTTCCGGCGAGGAGATCACAGCGCTCGCGGCCGCCTTTCAAGGAGGCGCCGGCGAACTCCGAACGCCGGGCGGAGGCCCTTGCGTACGAAGTAAAGGGGGAGGTGACGGCCAACGGCCGGCGCCGGAGGACATTCGTACGCAAGGGCCTCCGCCCGGCGCCACGCAGAATGAACCCGCCGCACGCGATGCAGGAACGGCTCAGCGCCCGCGACCACCGTGCCAGTGCTGGTGCCACGCCTGGAACATCAGCACGTTCCACAGGTGCGTGTGCCACTTGCGCTCGCCCCGCAGGAACGCCTCCCAGACACCACGCACGCGCGCCACATCGAAGCAGCCCTGATTGCGCAGCAGCTGCGGATCCAGCAGCGCCTCCGCCCAGTCGCGCAACGGACCGGCCAGCCAGCGCGCCATCGGCGGGCCGAAGCCGCGCTTGGGGCGATACACCAGCGGATCCGGCAGGTAGCGCGCCAGCAGGTGCTTGAGGATCAGCTTGTGCTCGCCATCGTGGTACTTCAGGTGCTGCGGCAGCCGCCAGGCCAGGCGCACCACCTCCATGTCCAGCAGCGGCGCACGGGTTTCAACGCCCGCCGCCATGCCCGCACGATCAACCTTGGCCAGGATGCCCTCGGCCAGGTCCATGCGGAAATCCAGCAGCTGGATGCGCGCCTCGGCCGGCAGCGCCGTGTCCTGCTGCTGGAAGATCGTCACCGGCTCACGCGCACCCAGCACCACCTGCGCCGGCTGCCGCCAGCGGGTCACGCGCTGCAGGTAGTGACCTTCCACCTCATTGGCAGCCACCTCGGCCACCAGGGCGCGCCAACCACCGAGGCGGCCGCGCTCGACGTTCATGCGGTTGCCGCTGCGCCGCGCCAGGTCGCGTACCCAGTCCGGCAGGCCACCACACAGGCGCGCATTGCGCAGCGCGCGGCCATAGCTGGGATGCCCGAAGAACAGTTCATCGCCACCGTCACCGGTCAGTGCCACCGGCTTGCGCGCCCCCAGCAGTTCACTGGCCAGCAGCGTCGGCAGCTGCGAGGCGTCGGCGAAGGGCTCGCACCAGACCTGCGGCAGGCGCTGCAGCAGGTCCAGGCCCTGGCGCGCGTCCATGCGATGCAGGTGGTGTTGCACGCCCAGATGGCGCGCGACCTGCGACGCCCAGTCGCTCTCGTCATGCCCCGGATCGTCGAAGCCGACCGTCCACGCTTCGATCGGCAGGGTCGATTGTGCCTGCATCATCGCCGTCACCAGCGAGGAGTCGGTACCGCCGGACAGGAACGCGCCGCACGCCAGGGGCGAGTGCATGCGTGAGGCGATGGCCTTCTGCAGTACCGCTTCAAGCTGGTCGGTGGCCTGTTCCAGGCTCGGCGCCGGCTGCAGCGGCTCCTGCAGTGCACTCTGCATCGCGTCGCGTGCGCACCAGTAACGCGCGCCGCCCTGCGCGGCCTGGCTGGAGCAACCCGCGGCATGGTCGCTGAGATCGATACGCAGCATCGCGCCCGCCACCAGTTTGTGGATGCCACGGTAGATGGTGTGCGGCGCCGGCACATAGTCGTGGCGCAGCAGCAGGCTCAGGGCATCCTGGTCGATGCTCGGCGCGAAGCCGGCGAAGGCCTGCAGCGCCTTCAACTCCGAGGCGAACAGGAACTGGCCCTGGTACCAGCCGTAATACAGCGGCCGCTCGCCCACCGGATCACGGGCCAGCCACAGCACGCGCGACTCCCGGTCCCAGACGCTGAAACCGAAGGCGCCTTCGATGCGCGACAGCGCCCGCTGCACGCCCCATTCGACGATCGCCTGCAGCAGCAGCCGCGCATCGCTGCAACTGCGGGGCAGATCGCGCAGCTGCGCCTGCAGGTCGCCGCGGTTGTACAGGCGGCCGTCCAGGCACAGCACGTAGCGACCGCAGTCCGAGCTCAGCGGCTGCAACGGCGTATCGGTCGGCGCCCGGCAATGGCCCAGCGCGAGGCCGGCCTCGGCGTCGGTCCAGTAGCCGATGCGGCCACGCCCACGCTGCTGCAGCGCGCGCAGCATCGGGGCCAGCTGCTGCAGCAGCTGCTCATCCTCGGCGGGCGGCAGCCAGGCCCCGACCACGCCGCTCATCGGAAGCCTCCGCACTGGCAGCGGCGGGACAGGTTCGGCAGGCAGGGGGCGGCGGGCGACATGGGGACGGCACGCGGAGCGGAGGAGACTCCATGCTCGGCGCGGGGGCGCGCGGCGTCAGTCGCTTTGCTGTCAGCGATCGTCACCAGCCGTATCACGAAGGTAACGTTTTGTAACAGCAACAGGCTATGCTGGCCGCCAAGTTGTTGCCGGGACTGAGACCCGGCCCGCGCGCCAGCAACCCCGGCTGAATGGCGCCCGCCCCCGGGACCCGGGCGGCCCGAAGGCTGGGATAGCATCGCCGCGCTCGTGCCGTGGCGGTACGTTTGCGCCCACGGAGGCCTTGGAAATGCTGGATATCGTACTGGTCGAAGACGATGCCCGCCTGGGAACGATGGTCAGCGACTACCTGCAACGGCATGGCTACCAGGTGGCCCACGAGCGCAGCGGCGAGCGCGCCGTGGCCCGGATCCTGGCGGAGAAGCCGGCCCTGGTGCTGCTCGATGTGGGCCTGCCCGACCAGGATGGTTTCGAAGTGTGTCGGCAGATCCGGCCCCACTATGACGGCATCATCTGCGTGCTGACCGCCCGTACCGACAACATCGACCAGGTGCTGGGCCTGGAACTGGGGGCCGACGATTACATCGGCAAACCCATCGAACCGCGGGTGCTGCTGGCCCGCCTGCGCGCCCACCTGCGCCGCCACCGCCGGGTCGAACCGCGTGACGGCAGCCTGCGCTTCGGCGAGCTGAGCATCGACCCGTCCACCCGCAACGTGCACCTGCAGGGCAGCCTGCTGGAGCTGACCACCGCCGAGTTCGACCTGCTGTTCCTGCTGGCCAGCAATGCCGGCCAGATCCTGGACCGCGACGCGCTGCTGCGCGGCCTGCGTGGCATCGCCTTCGATGGCCTGGACCGCTCAATCGATGCCCGCATCTCGCGCCTGCGCCGCAAGCTGGGCGACAACCCGGAGCAGCCGGAACGGATCAAGACCGTCCGTGGCCGCGGCTACCTGTTCAGCCGCTCGGCATGGGGATGAAACGCACACCGTCGGCGATGCGCGGCCACGCCTTCCACTTCCTGCGCTACGGCATCGGTTTCCTGGTCGCCCACCTGTTGTTGATCGTGCTGGGCCTGTGGGCCTGGGACGCCCTGCTGGAAGACCGCACCGAAGCCGGCCTGCAGGCCGAGATGCGCGGCACGCACGCGCTGCTGCAGCATCGCTTCGCCGAAACCCCGCGCGAGCAGTGGCCGGCACTGGCGCGCGAACTCGACGCCGATTTCGCCTACGCGCTGCGCATGGTGCCGCTGGCCGAGGCGGTGAAGGCCCTGCCGGCCAGCCAGCGCCCGCCGTTCAACAACGGCCGCGTACAGATCGACCTGGAGCACATGCGCAGCCTGCAGCGGATCGGCGACAGCGACTACGCCGTGATGCTGGGCCCGTTGGACGAGGCGCTGCCGGACGAAGGCTGGCAGGACAGCGAAGTATCCGGTGTGGCGATCCTGCTGCTGATCCTGATGGTGGCGGTGGCACTGCCGATGTACGTGATGGTGTACCGGCTGTGGCGCGACGTCTCGCAGTTGGCCCAGGCGGCCCGCCGCATGCGCGACGGCCAGCTGGACACGCGTGCGCCGCGCGCCGGCACCGCGCTGGTGCGGCCGTTGGCCAACGCCTTCAACCACATGGCCGAGCAGCTGCAGCAGCTGCTGGAAAGCCAGCGCGTGCTGGCCCAGGCGGTCGCGCACGAGGTGCGCACGCCGTTGGCACGGATGCGTTTCGGCCTGGCCGACCTGGAAGACACCGCGCTCGACGATGTGCAGCGCGATGCGCTGGGCGGGCTGCGCACCGACGTCGATCGGCTGCAGCACCTCACCGATGCCGGCGTCGAATACGCCGCACTGGGCCGCTGCCATCAGCTGACCCGCCAGCGCCTGCAGCTGGCGGCGCTGGTGCGCGGCGTGGTGGCCCAGTTCGCACCGTTGCCGATGCCGGTGCAGCAGGCGTTGTCGCCGGTGGGCCTGGTCAACGTCAACCGGCACATGCTGGAACTGGCGCTGCGCAACCTGCTCGGCAATGCGCTGCGTTACGCGCGTCGGCAGATCCGCATCGCCAGCACGGTCAATGACGGCTGGCTGTGCCTGCAGGTGGAGGACGACGGCCCCGGCATCGCACCGGAACTGCGCAGCCAGGTGCTGCAACCCTATGTGCGGCTGGACCCGGGCAGCCCCGGCTTCGGCCTCGGGCTGGCGCTGGTGCAGGTGGTAGCCGACAAGCATGGCGGCCAGGTCGAGGTGACCGATTCGGCGCTGGGCGGCGCCTGCATCCGCCTGCACCTGCCGCTGGAAAACGGCGGTGTCGTGGAGGCCGAGGCAGCCTGCTAGACCGCCGTTTCCGCGCGCGGCAAGGCAAACACGAACAGCGCGCCCCGTTCGCTGTCGCGCAGTTCGATGCGGCGGCCATGCAACTGCACGATGCGCTGCACGATCAACAGGCCCAATCCGCCGTTGTCGCCACGCCGCGCGCCGAGCGCGGCCGGTGCCTGGAACAACTGGGTACGCAGCGCCGGGGCTACCCCGGGGCCATCATCGGCGACGCAGACCTCCACGCTGTCGGCGGTCGCGCGCAGGCGCACCTCGATCTGGCCACCCTCGGGTGCATGGCGCAGCGCGTTGTCGAGCAGGTTGGTCAGCACCCGCTCGACCAGGCCCAGGTCCGCACGGACCAGCGGCAGGCCGGGCGGAAACGCCGCGTGCAGCTGCTGGCCACGCGCCTGTGCCGCCAGTTCGAACTTCTGCAGCACGTCCTGCAGCAGCTCCGGCAGCGCGAACACTTCCCACTCCAGCCGCACTTCGCCGTGCTCCAGCCGCGCCAGTTCGAACAGCGCGCGCGCCAGCCGGCCGACCTTGGCGCTCTGTGCCAGCGCAATGCCGAGATAGCGGCGGCGCTCGTCCGGTGACAGCGTGGCGTCCTTCAACGCCAGCGTTTCCAGGTAGCCGTGCAGCGACGACAACGGCGTGCGCAGGTCGTGCGAGATGTTGGCGACCAGTTCACGGCGCTGCAGATCCTGCTGGCGCAGCTGCTGCCACTGCTCGCCCAGCCGCTGCGCCATCTGCGCGTGCGCATGTTCCAGGATCACCAGTTCGTCGCGCTCACCGGCGCGCAGCGGCTCCGGCGGCGGCAGCGGCGTCGGCGCATCGATGTCAAAGGCCTGGATCCGCCGGGTCAGCCGCCGCAACGGACGCGTCACCCAGTAGAACGCGACCAGCCCGGCCAACAGGCCGAGGCTGCCGACCAGCACCACCGACCACAGCGTGGTGTTCCACTGGCTGCCGGCGGCAAGATCGTCGGCGAGCATCTGCCGGTGCTCGCCGACCAGCACCACGTACACATAGCCGGCCGGCCGGCCCTGCACGATCAATGGTGCAGCGCTGAACACCTTGCGGCCATCGGCGCTTCGCGGGTCATCGCCGAGGATCGGCAACGGTGCACCGGCCAGCAGGCGACGCAACGGCGCCACATCCACCCGGTTGCGCACCAGATGTCCACTGGGTGCATCGTGACCGAGGATGCGGCCCTGGTCGTCCAGCAGGTAGACCTCGACGCTGGGGTTGACCGCCATCAGCTGGCCGAACAGCGCGCGCACCGCCGCATCGCGCATGCCGCTGGTGTCCATCAGCTCGCTGCGCTGGGCGATGTGTTCGGCCAGGCCCAGCGACAGCCGCTGCACGACTTCCTGCTCGTGGCGGGTGTTGGCACGCATCTGCAGTGCCAACAGCGCCATGCAGCACATCAGCATCAGCGCGGCGGTCACCACCGCCAGCTTCTGCCACAGGTTCGGCTTGATCATGCCGCCGCCCCGGCCGGGTCGACCAGCTTGTAACCGCGGCCCCACACCGTCAGCAACCGCCGTGGGTTGGCCGGGTCGGGTTCGATCTTGCTGCGCAGGCGGTTGATGTGGGTGTTGACCGTGTGCTCATAGCCATCGTGCTGGTAGCCCCAGACCTGGTTGAGCAGTTCCATGCGTGCGAACACCTGGTCCGGATGACGGGCGAAGAACAGCAGCAGGTCGAACTCGCGCGGGGTCAGTTCCAGCGTGTTGCCATCCACCGAAGCGGTGCGCGCGACCGGATCGAGCTGCAGCCCACCCAGCTCGATCGCGCCGGCATCGATGCGCGCGCTCTGCGCCATCGCCTCGGCGCGGCGCAGCAGCGCACGTACCCGTGCCACCAGTTCCGGCATCGAAAAGGGTTTTGCCAGGTAATCGTCCGCGCCCAGTTCCAGGCCGACGATGCGCTGCGTTTCACTGCCGCGCGCGCTGATGATGATGATCGGGACATACCGCGCCATCGCGCGTGCGCGCTGGCACACCTGCAGCCCGTCCACGCCGGGCAGCATCACGTCCAGCACCAGCGCATCCCACGGGCCGTCCTGCTCGAGCAGGCGCAGGCCGGCATCGCCGCTGGCGGCATGGGCGACGTCGTAGCCCTCATCACCCAGGTGCATGCGCAGCAGGTCGGCGATGTGGGCATCGTCTTCAACGATCAGCACGCGTTTGGTCGACATCGGCAGCTCGGGGCCAGTGGGGAGGCTGGCTGCATTGTGGCGCGGGACGGCCGCCGATACCTCACGAAAAATTGAATCCTGCGTGAGGATTCGTTGACCCGGGCGGGCGCAGCATGGCCCCGTCGCCCCTTCCCGGAGTCCGCCATGTCCCTCTCCCGCCGCCATCTGCTGGGCCTGGGCGGTGTCGCCACCGCCGCCGGCCTGTTCGGCCTGGGGGCCTGCAGCCGCGCCGCCCCGGCCGCCGCCGAAGCGCGCCCGTCGCGACAGTTCGAGGTCATGCACAGCGATGCCGAGTGGCGCCAGCGACTGACGCCGGCGCAGTACGCGGTGCTGCGCCAGCAGGCCACCGAGCGCCCCTGGAGCAGCCCGCTCAACAAGGAACACCGGCAGGGCACCTTCGCCTGCGCCGGGTGCGCACTGCCGCTGTTCTCCTCGTCCACCAAGTTCGAGAGCGGTACCGGCTGGCCCAGCTTCTGGGCGCCGCTGCACAACGCCATCGGCGAAGACCGCGACGTCACCTTCGGGATGCTGCGGGTGGAGGTGCATTGCCGCCGCTGCGGCGGCCATCTCGGCCATGTGTTCAACGATGGGCCACGCCCCACCGGGCTGCGCTACTGCATGAACGGTGCGGCGATGGTGTTCGTTCCCGGCGCCACGGATGGCACTGCCGACGGCTGGCGGGTGCCGGTCGGTTCTTCCCCTGCTTCCGGAGCCTGACGATGCTGCTGTTGCTGCTTGCCTATCTGGGGGGCGCGCTGACCCTGCTCAGTCCCTGCATCCTGCCGGTGCTGCCGTTCGTGTTCGCGCGTGCCGATCGCCCGTTCCTGCGCAGCACGCTGCCGCTGCTGCTGGGCATGGCGCTCACCTTCACCGTGGTCGCCAGCCTGGCCGCGGTGGGCAGCCAATGGGTGGCACAGGCCAACCAGGTCGGACGCTGGGTCGCCCTGCTGCTGATGGCGTTGTTCGCGGTCGCCCTGCTCTGGCCACGACTGGCCGACCACCTGCTGGCGCCGTTCCAGCGCGTGGGTGCCCGCCTGAGTGCGCGCGCCGATGCGGCGGATGCCGCGGGGCACGGCGGCGCGTGGACCTCGCTGCTGATCGGCATCGCCACTGGCCTGCTGTGGGCACCGTGTGCCGGGCCGATCCTCGGTCTGGTGCTGACCGGCGCCGCCCTGCATGGCGCCAGCGTCGGTACCACTGCGCTGCTGCTGGCCTACGCACTGGGTGCGATCACCGCATTGGCGCTGGCGGTGTGGATCGGCGGCCGGGTGTTCCGCGCGATGCAGGCGCGGCTCGGCCTCGGCGATGTACTTCGCAAGGTGCTGGGTGTGGCCGCGCTGCTGGCCGTCGTGGCGATCGGCCTCGGCTGGGATACCGGCCTGCTGACCCGCTTGTCCACGGTCAGCACCGCGCGTATCGAGCAACGCCTGCTGGATGCAGTGCCCGGCGCGCAGCCGGCGGCACCGCCGATGATGATGATGGCCGGCGCCAATGCCGGTGCCGATGCAGCGCTGCCGGTGGAAGGCACGCTGCCCGCGCTGGACGGTGCCACTGGCTGGCTCAACAGCCCGCCCCTGAGTGCACAGCAGCTGCGCGGCAAGGTGGTTCTGGTCGATTTCTGGACCTATTCCTGCATCAACTGCCTGCGCGCGATGCCGTTCGTGCACGAATGGGAGCGACGCTACCGCGACCACGGCCTGGTGGTGGTCGGCGTGCACACGCCGGAGTTCGCCTTCGAGCGTGACCCACGCAACGTGATGAAAGCGGTGCAGCAGCTGAAGGTCGAGTACCCGGTGGCGCTCGACAACCAGTACACGATCTGGCGCGCCTTCAACAACCGCTACTGGCCGGCGCAGTACTTCGTCGACGCGCAGGGCAACATCCGCGGCCACCAGTTCGGCGAGGGCAACTATGCGCGCTCGGAACAGATGATCCGTCGCCTGCTGACCGAAGCCGGGCAGACCAATCTGCCGCCGCCGGCCGATCCCGCTGCCGCCGGCCTGAAGGGCGTGGCCGTGCAGGCCGACATGGGCAACCTGCGTTCGCCGGAAACCTACCTGGGCCACGCCCGCGCCGAGCAGTTCGCCTCGCCCGGCGGGCAGCGCAGCGACGCCGCGTTCGACTACACGCTGCCGGCCACCCTGGCGTTGAACCAGTGGGGGCTGTCCGGGCGCTGGACCGTCACCGATGAGGCCGCACAGCTGCAGCAGGCCGGCGGCCGCATCGCCTTCCAGTTCCATGCGCGCGACCTGCACCTGGTGCTGGCACCGAGCGAGGACGGCAGGCCGGTGCGCTTCCGCGTCTGGCTGGACGGCAAAGCGCTGCCCGCCACCGATGCCGGCAGTGATGTTGGTGCCGATGGCAGTGGCGTCGTCGACGAGCACCGCCTGTACCAGCTGATCCGCCAGCGCGGCGCAGTTGGCCCGCATCGCTTCGAGATCGAGTTCCTCGATGCGGGCGTGCAGGCCTATGCCTTCACCTTCGGTTGAACCGGGAGGACATGATGAAACTCTCCTTTGAACAGGGCATCGCCGCCGGTGTGGCCGGCCTGGTGGCCACGGCCTTGATCGCCGGTGTGCTGCTGGTTGACCACGGCGCGATTGCGGCGCCGATCGAAGCCAGCGCGCAGATCCAGGCACTGCCGGCCCCCACCGGCGATGCGGCGTTCCGCGATGACGCCCCCCACGCCAGCGTGGTGTTCGCCGGTGGATGCTTCTGGGGCGTGCAGGGCGTGTTCCAGCACGTCAAGGGCGTGAGCAATGCCGTGTCCGGCTACATCGGTGGCAGTGCGGCCAATGCGCGTTATGAGCGCGTCAGCGGTGGCCAGACCGGGCATGCCGAAGCAGTGAAGATCGACTACGACCCGCGCCAGGTCAGCTACGGGCAGCTGATGCAGGTGTTCTTCTCGGTGGTGCACGACCCGACCCAGCTCAATCGGCAGGGGCCGGACCACGGCAGCCAATACCGCTCGGCGATCTTCAGTGACGACGCACGCCAGCAGGCTGCCAGCCGCGCCTACATCGCCCAGCTCGGCCAGGCCGGCAGCTACCGCGCGCCGATCGTCACCCAGCTGGTCAGCGGCCAGCGCTTCTACCCGGCCGAGAGCTACCACCAGAACTACATGACCAACTACCCGCAGGCGGCCTACATCCGCTACTACGACGCACCGAAGCTGGCCGCGCTGGGCAGGCAGTTCCCGGCGCTGTACCGGCGCGAGGCGGTGCTGGTGCCGATGCGGTAGCCGGCATTCCCCCTTGGGCTGACCGACGCTCGGCGGTGCTCTCTGTAGAGCCGAGCCCACGCTCGGCTGCTGTTGGCGGAAGTGCAGCCGAGCATGGGCTCGGCTCTACACACAGAAAAAGACGCACGGCCATCCAGCCGTGCGTTTGGGAAGTATCGGCCGTGCCCCGATCAGGCCCGGCCGACAACGACATGCTAGGCTCGCCATCATCATGGGTACAGCACCAGATGGTGGGAAATTCGATGGATACAGATGACCAGAGCGCGATGATCCCACCCCGCTACCAACGGCTGTCCGACGAGCTGGCCGAGGCCATCCACGGCGGACGCCTTCCGGTTGGCAGCCGCCTGCCTTCGCTGCGGCAGATGGCCCTGCAGCGCAGGCTCAGCCTGAACACGGTGATTGCCGCCTATCGCCAGCTGGAGGACGCCGGCCTGGTCATTCCGCGGCCCAAAGCCGGCTTCGAGGTGGCGCCGCGCTTGTCGGTGCCAGAGCGTTCGCTGCGTGATACCCCGTCCGCACCCACCGCACCACTGCAGCAGGTGCTGATGGCCCGCGTGCTGGAAGCACAGCGCCGCCCCGGTGTGATCGACCTGGCCTTTGCCGGTCCGCGCGGGCGCCAGTTCTATCCGGGCGCGCAGCTGGCCCGGCATACCGCACAGGTGCTGCGCCACGGCCAGCAGACGGTGGAGACCTACGCGCGCCCCAACGGCTCGCCACGGCTGCTGGCGCAGATCGTGCGGCGTGGCCCGCGCATGGGGCTGCACACCCACAGCGAACGCCTGCTGCTGACCCATGGTGCGATGGAGGGCCTGCAGCTGGCGCTGCGCGCGGTCACCCAGCCCGGTGATGCGGTCGGCATCGAGGCACCGTCCTACTTCAACCTGTATCCGTTGCTGGCCAACCTCGGCCTGCAGGCCATCGAGCTGCCCACCCATCCGCAGCACGGACTGGATGTGGATGCGCTGGACGCGCTGCTGCAGCACACACCGCTGGCCGCACTGGTGGTGATGCCGACCGTGCACAACCCGCTCGGCTGCACCATGCCGACCGCCGCCAAGCAGCGCCTGGCCGAGCTGGTCAACGCACGGCAGCTGCCGCTGATCGAGGACGCGGTGTACGCCGAGCTGCAGTTCTGCGAACCGCCGGCGCCCCTGCTGAAGGCCTTCGATCGCGACGGCTGGGTGATGGTGGTCGGAGGTTTCTCCAAGACACTGGCGCCGGATTACCGCATCGGCTGGCTGGATGGCGGCCGCTTCGCCGAGCGCATCGCGCTGCTGAAATTCCAGTCCACCGGCGGCGAGCCGCAGCTGCTCGGTGACGCGGTCGCGGCGTATCTGGAAGCGGGCAGCTACGAGCACCACCTGCATCGCATGCGCCGGCTGTACCGCGAACAGGTGGGACGGCTGCGCCAGCTGGTGGCCGAGCACTTCCCGGCCGGCACCCGCGCCACCGAACCGCAGGGCGGATTCCTGCTGTGGCTGGAACTGCCGGGCGTGGATACGCGCGAGCTGTTCGAGCGAGCGCTGCAGGAGGACATCGTGTTCATGCCCGGCCAGGTCTATTCACGTGGCGCGCGATACCGCCACTGCCTGCGGCTGTCGTGCTGCCAGACCCTGGATGCGCGCTTCATCGGCGCGGTGGAACGACTGGGCGCGATCGCACGGGAGCTGGCGGCCGCAGCACGGTAGTGCCGGCCGCTGGCCGGCAACATCGGGATCACCGGGTGGATGCGGTTGCCGGCCAGCGGTCGGCACTACCCAGGATCACTCGAGCAGGTGCGCGCTCAGCGCTTCGCCATCCGCACCCGGCAGATGCGGCAGCCGTCCCCAGCACGGCATCGGCAGGCGCTGCTGCAACGTGGCGATGTTCTCATCCTGGCGCTGCATCGCCGGGTCGATGTGGTTGCCGATCCAGCCCAGGCACTGCACGCCGCTGGCCTGCAGCGACTGCGCAGTCAGCCGCGCATGGTTGACGCAGCCCAGCCGCATGCCCACCACCAGCAGCACCGGCAACTGCAGTGCTCGCACCAGGTCCAGCTGGTCCAGCGTGGCCGAGACCGGCGCCAGCCACCCACCGACGCCTTCCACCACCACGATGTCGGCCTGTGCGCGCAGTCGCGCGAACGCAGCCACGATCGGCGCCAGTTCCACCCGCACGCCGTCCTCGGCAGCGGCCAGCTCCGGTGCCAGCGGCTGCCGCAGCGCATACGGGTTCAGATCGGCATAGTCCGGCACCGGCCAGCTGGCCGCCTGCAGCGCCAGCGCGTCTTCGTTGCGCAGGCCCTGCCCCAGGTCTTCGCTGCCGCTGGCCACCGGTTTCATGCCCACCGCGCGCAGGCCGCGCCGGCGCAGCGCCTGCAGCAGCGCGGTGCTGGCCGCGGTCTTGCCGATCTCCGTATCGGTGCCGGTAATGAACAGGGCGGGCGGCAGCGTAGCGGGCAACGGCATCGATGGGCTCCAACAGGGCAACAGAGCGTGCATTATCGCCGGCCCGGCGCGCTTGCTAGACTGCGGGCATGTTCGCCAATGCCTCGCTTACCGGCAGCAAGCCGGAACAATACGCCCAGCTGCTGGAACAGGCCCGTGGCCTGGTCTACGCCGAGTCCGACCGCATCGCCAACGCGGCCAACCTCTCCGCACTGGTCTACCACGCCCTGCCCGACCTGAACTGGGTGGGTTTCTACCTGTACGACGGCACGGAGCTGGTGGTCGGCCCGTTCCAGGGCCTGCCGGCCTGCGTGCGCATCCCGCTGGACAAGGGCGTGTGCGGTGCCGCCGCCAGCCAGCGCGTGACCCAGCGCGTGGACGACGTCGATGCCTTCCCCGGCCATATCGCCTGCGATTCGGCCTCGCGTTCGGAACTGGTGGTGCCGCTGCTGCGCGGCGATGAACTGATCGGCGTGTTCGACATCGACAGCCCGAAGATCGGCCGCTTCGATGCCGATGACCAGGCCGGCCTGGAAGCCATCGCCCGCGTGTTCGTCGAGGCGCTGGGATGAGCGCACCGAAGCTGCGCAACATCGGCCCCAAGAGTGCAGCGTGGCTGCGCCAGGTCGGCCTGCGCAGCCGCGAGGACCTGGTTGCGACCGGCGCAGTCGGCGCCTTCGTCAAGGTCAAGCGCGCCGGCTTCAAGCCCAGCCTGAACCTGCTGTACTCGCTGGAAGGCGCGCTGCTGGACTGCCACTGGCAGGAACTGAGCGAGCCGCAGCGTGAGGCGCTGGTGCAGGATTACGAAGCACGCATCGCCGCGCATCCGCTGAAGGCGGCCGGCCCGGCGTCGGGTCCGGTGCATGAGCAGCGCTTCGATGCCGACGATGACGCGGAAGACAGCGTGACCGAGGATGCGGACGAGGATTGACCGCACCGGTAGTGCCGGCCGCTGGCCGGCAACTGCGTGGTCTTTTCAACATTCCTGAGACTGCCGGCCAGCGGCCGGCACTACCGATGGGTTACGGCTGCTGCAGTTCCAGCAGCTCGCCTGCCAGCCCGGCTTCGCCACGTTCCAGCCGTACCCGCAGGCGCGTGCCGTGGTCGATGCGCAGTGCCCAGCACAGCGACATCGGCAGGCCGCAGACCTGCGACAGCACCATGCGCAGCGGGCCGCCATGGCTGACCACCAGCGTTGGCACCGGGTCGTCATCATCGAGCAGTCGATCCAGCGCGCGCGCGATACGCCGCTCGAAGTGGCCCCAGCTTTCACCGTTGGGCGGTGGGAATGCATGCGGATCGGCATGGAAGGCCGCCAGTGCATCCTCCGGCAGGTCGAACAGCGACTGCCCGTCCCAATCGCCGAAATCCAGCTCTTCCCATTCCTCCTCCGCTTCCACGTCCAGCCCGCGCGGGGTGGCCAGGGCCATCGCCGTGTGCAGCGAGCGCAGCCGCGGCGAACTGATCACCCGTTCCCAGGGCTGCGCAGCGTAGGCGTCGACCAGTTCCTGCGGCAGGCGGGCCAGCTGCGGTGGATCGCTGCGGCCATCGAGGAACTCATCGCGACCGTTGCCGGCATGGCGGACCAGGTCGAGGATCATGCGTGCGTCCTGTACAGGCAACGCGGGAACAGCGGAAAACGGGCGGACATCGGCAACGGCACCACGGGATCGAGGGACCATTCTAAGGGCACAGCAAAGGCAGTCGGGTACGCTCGACGCTACGGGCCGCCTGCGATGCCGTAGACTGCGCGCACTTCCAGGTGACCTGCGGCCACGGCCGGCAGGTTGAAACGGGAAGCCGGTGACGCGTGAATCCACGCCAGGCCGGCGCTGCCCCCGCAACGGTAAGCACGTCAGTTCCAGGCAACAACGCCACTGTGCCGCAGGCATGGGAAGGCGCCTGGACGGTGGCCTCGCGCCACCCGGCGGCAAGCCCGGAGACCGGCCCGGAAGCCTCAGGTCGCGGTGCGGTGGGCATGGCGCTGGATGACCGCAGCCTGCGCTGCGGCGTCGGCGCATGCCTGCCTTCGCGGCTCCTCCCCTTCGCCACGCGGGCGTGCGTGGCACCTGGAGTCCCCCATGAAGCTGCAGTCCCGAATGCTGTCCCTGGCCGTGCTGGCCGCCCTGCCCGCGCTGGCCCAGGCCGCCGATGACACCACCGCGCTCGACCAGATCCTGGTCACCGCCACCCGCACCCCGATCGCCCTGCAGGACAGCATCGCACCAGCCCAGGTGATCGACCGCGCGCAGATCGAATCCAGTCAGGCCACCTCGTTGCAGGAACTGCTGCGCGGCCGCGCCGGCATCAACCTGACCAATGCCGGCGGGCTCGGCAAGCAGAGCTCGCTGTTCCTGCGCGGCACCAACTCGGGCCACACCGTGGTGCTGGTCGATGGCGTGCGCATCAACAGTGCCGACCTCGGCCTGGCCATGTATCAGGACCTGCCGCTGGCGCAGATCGAACGCGTGGAAATCGTGCGCGGCCCGCAGTCCAGCCTGTACGGCGCCGACGCCATCGGTGGCGTGATCCAGATCTTCACCCGCCGCAACCAGGGCGATTTTGCTCCGCACTTCCAGCTCGGTGGTGGCAGCAACGGCCTGCGCGAAGCCAGCGGCGGCATCGGAGGTGGCACCGAACGCGGCTGGTTCGGCGCCGACATCGCCTACCAGCATTCCGATGGCGTCGATGCCTGCCGTGGCTCGGCGACGCTGTTCACCGGCTGCTTCGCCGACGAACCCGACCGCGACGGCTACCGCAACCTGTCCAAGAGCCTGCGTGGCGGCTACACCTTCAACGACCAGTGGAATGTGGAAGGCAGTGCGCTGCGCGCCGACGGCAAGAACCACTACGACGGCTATTACAACTACTCGGAAACCCGCCAGCAGGTGCTGGCCGGCAAGGTGCGCTACACCCCGTCCGGGCGCCTGGCGTTCACCGCCAACGTCGGCCGCAGCGACAACGAATCGGACAACTTCGGCGACTTCGGCGCACGCGGCAGCGCGCAGACCCACCGCGACAGCGCCTCGCTGCAGGGTGACTTCACCTTGACCGGAAGCCAGCTGCTGAGCACCGGCGTGGACTGGAGCGAAGACAACCTGGACGGCAGCAGCGCGGGCTACCTCGTCGACAGCCGTCGCAACACCGGCGTGTTCGTGCAGTACCAGGGCCGCTTCGGCCGCCATCAGCTGCAGGCCAGCGCACGCAACGACGACAACCAGCAGTTCGGCAACCACGCCACCGGCAGTCTCGGCTGGGCAATGCAGCTGGACCACGGCCTGCGCGTCAATGCCAGCTACGGCACCGCCTTCAAGGCACCGACCTTCAGCGACCTGTACGACCCGTGGAGCGGCGTGCCGACGTTGAAGCCGGAGAAGTCCAAGAGCGCCAACCTCGGTGTTTCGCAGCAGGGCCAGGGCTGGCATTGGGGCCTGGACGTGTACGAGACCCGCATCGATGACCTGATCACCTACGATGCGTCCACGATGAAAATGCAGCAGGTGGAGAAGGCGCGCATCCGTGGCGCCGAACTGACCGGTGGCGTGCTGCTGGCCGGCTTCGACCTCAACGCGCAGCTGAGCTACACCGACCCGCGCAACCGCACCCATGGCAGCACCCAGTTCGACAACTGGCTGCCGCGCCGTGCACAGCAGACCGCGCGCCTGGACGTCGACCGCCGCTTCGGCGATTTCCGCGCCGGCCTGACCGTGCAGGGTGCAGGCAAGCGCTATGACGATGCCGCCAACGCGGTGAAGGTCGGTGGCTACGGCACGCTGGACCTGCGCGCCGAGTACGCGCTGACGCCGGCGTGGTCGCTGCTGGCACGTGCCGCCAACGTGTTCGACCGCCGCTACGAGACGGTGGCGTGGTTCAACCAGCCCGGCCGCGAGTACCAGCTGAGCGTGCGTTACCAGCCGAAATGAAGGCGCGCGCCGGGCATCGCCCGGCGCCGATCTACTGTAGAGCCGAGCCCATGCTCGGCTCACGCAATGAAGCAGCCGAGCGTGGGCTCGGCTCTACACCCGAACGCCCGCGGCCAACCCCGGCAACTCACGCAGGTCGTCAATCACCGCCACCGCCTGTGCGGTGGCCAGGTCCAGGCCACGCGGATAACCGTAACGCACCAGTGCGATCGGCATGCCCGCCTCTTCGGCGGCGCGGTAGTCGGTCAACGAATCACCCACCATCAGGCAGGCATCCACCGCCAGCCCGAAATGCGCAGCGATGTGCCGCAGCGGCTCACCGCTGGGCTTGCGCTGCGGCAGCGAATCGCCGCCCAGTACCAGCGCGAACGCATCACCAATGCCCAGGTGCTGCAGCAGTGGCGGCACCAGCGCTTCGGGCTTGTTGGTGCAGATCGCCAGCGGAACAGCGCGTGCACGCAGCTGCATCAGCGCTTCGGCCACGCCATCGAACAGGCGCGGGCTGCGCAGCAGGCACTCACGGTAGTGCACCATGAACACCGGCATCACTTCGGCCAGGTCGACCTCGCGACCCGCGGCATGCACGGCCTGCTCGACCAGGCGGCGCACACCGTCGCCGATCCAGCCCAGAACCGTGGCTTCCGGCACGCGTGCCATGCCGATGTCTTCCAGCGTGCGGTTCAGTGCTTCGGCGATATCAGCTGCGCTGTCGACCAGCGTGCCATCTAGGTCGAACACGACCAGCGGATAGGGATACGACAAGGGACGGCACCTGCACGACGTGGGGCCGCCCATTGTACGCCGCTGGTTTCTGCGCCGATCCGCCTCAACCGATCCGGCGTGCGCGGGTGGCCAGGAACGTGGGCAGGTAGCGGTCGATCAGGAAGCGCGGCTGCGGCTGCCAGTCTTCCATGAAGCGATCGATGACGAACCCCGCATCCAGCTGCCCGCCGATCAGTTCGGTCAGGCTGTGGCCAAAGGTCAGCGCATCGCCGCGGCCGAGTTTCGCCTCACGTTCTGCGGCGGGCAGGTCTTCCAGGTCCGAATAGGGAATGGCGTACTGCGGCCGGATCAGGCCCTGCGCATCGAGCTGCGGATCGCGCGCGCCGACGAACAGCACCGGGTTGTAGAAGCTGGCCATCAACATGCCGTCGCGCGCCAGCACGCGGCGGCATTCGGTCCACACCGGGCGCACGTCGGGTACGTACAGGTTGGAGATCGGATGGAACACCACGTCGAAGCTGTCGTTGGCGAATACGTGCAGGTCGCGCATGTCGCCCTGCACCGTGCGCAGCTGCAGGCCATCGCGCGCCGCCACGCTGCGGTCCTGTTCCAGCTGCCCGTCGGAGAGATCGAACACGGTGACGTCGGCGCCCGCAGCGGCCAGCACCGGTGCCTGCTGGCCCCCGCCCGAGGCCAGGCACAGGATGCGGCGGCCACGCACATCGCCCAGCCAGTCCAATGGCAGCGCGCGTGGGGTCAGATGCACCTGCCAGCGGCCTTCGCGCGCGGCGGCAATGGTTGAACTTTCCACCGGGCGCGACCATTCGCGCACTTCGCTGGCCTGGCGGTCCCAGGCAGCACGGTTGTGGTCGATCAAGGCCTGTCCATGGTTCATGTGTTCTCCTTGCCCGGTGGGCGCCAATCCAGATCCTGGAAGGCCGGGCTGGCGAAACACTCGGCCAGGTAGTCCAGGAATCGCCGCATGATAGCGGGCTGCTGTCGCCGTGACGCGTACACGGCATGAATGCCGAGTTCGTCCAGGCTGAATTCGGGCAGCAGTTCGATCAGCTCGCCGGTACGCAGCAGCGGCGCCACCTGGTAGGTCGGCAGCATGGCGATACCGGCACCGGCCCGCACCGCCTCCAGCAGCAGCGAGGCCTCGTTGGCGCTGATGTTGCCGCCCACCGCCACCGACAGCGAACGGCCGTCCCGGTGCAGCTGCCACAGGCTCTTGCCGACGTAGTGGTGGGTCAGGCAGTTGTGCGCGGCCAGATGCTCGGGAGCAGTCGGCGTGCCGCGTGCCTGCAGGTAGGACGGCGTCGCGCACAGCACCGAGCGGCAGGTGGCCAGCCGCCGCGCGATCAGGCTGGGATCGATCTGGCGCGCGATGCGCACGGCCAGGTCCACCCGCTCCTCCACCAGGTTGACCGTGCGGTCGACCAGCAGCAGCTCGATGCGTGCCGCCGGATGGCGCGCAACAAAGCCGGCCACCGCCCGCGCCAGGTGGCTCTGCCCGAACGACACGCTGGCAGTCACCCGCAGCGTGCCATGCGGCTCGGGATCATCGCTGGCCAGCTCGCCCTGCAGTTCCTCGCCGATCGCCAGCATCTGCCGGAAGCGCGCCAGTGCCGCCTCGCCGGGCCCGGTCAGACTGACCCGGCGCGTGGTCCGGTGCAGCAGGCGTGCGCCCAGCCAGCCCTCGACCTCAGCCAGGTAGCGGCTGACCATCGCCCGCGACATGTCCAGCACCTCTGCCGCCGCGGTCAGGCTGCCGCGCTCGGCCACCTCGACGAACACGGTCATGGCGGTCAATCGGTCCATATGCTCGATCCATGCAACAAACAAGCGCGTTATACGCTGTTTTTCGAGCGACTGCAGCGGCCTAGAGTGGCGCCATTCCCACCCCACAGCGCCCCACGGAGTCCTGCCATGAAGATCGCCCTCGTTGGTTCCACCGGCAACATCGGCCGCCAGATCGCCCGCCACGCGCTGGCCCGCGGCCACGAACTCACTGTCATCGTGCGCAGCGCGCAGGACCTCCCGGCCGAGCTGGCCGGTGCCCATCCGGTGATCGCCTCGCTGGATGACCAGGACGCGCTGGTTGCCGCCATCGCCGGCCACGACGTGCTCGCCAGTGCCTACGGCCCGCGCCCGGGCGATGACATCGGCCGCGTCGGCGAGGTCGCCGCGCAGCTGGCGGCTGCCGCGCGCAAGGCCGGCGTGCCGCGCCTGGTGGTGGTTGGCGGTGCCGGCAGCCTGGAAGTCGCACCCGGCGTGCAGCTGGTCGACACCCCCACCTTCCCGGAGGCCTACAAGCCGTACGCGCTGGCCCACCGCGAGGCGTTCAACCGCCTGCAGGCAGTGGACGACCTGGACTGGACCTTCTTCTCGCCGGCCGCCGAAATCGGCCCGGGTGAAGAGCGCGGCCAGTACCGCGTGCAGCCCAAGGCGTTCCTGGCCGATACCAGCGGCCACAGCCGCATCAGCTACGCCGACTATGGCGCGGCGTTCGTCGCCGAACTGGAAGCGCACGCGTATCCGAAGCAGATCATCACCGCAGCGTATTGATCCACGCACGTCCCATGTAGAGCCAAGCCCGCGCTCGGCTCTACGCGAACATGCAGCCGGGCATTGGCCCGGCTCTACACAAGGAATTCCCATGCGTACCGCTGCCCTGCTGCTTCCCCTCGCCCTGGCCGCCAGCTTCACCAGTGCGCCGCTGCTGGCCGCACCGGCCACCACGGCGCCGGCGGCGGCGACGAAATCCCAGCTGCACCTGCAGACCTTCCATCCCGGCCCGCAGGCAATGTTCTCGGTGTCCTCGGTGCTGATCGAAGGCCGCCACGACGGGATCCTGGTCAATGCGCAGTTTGGTGCCAGCGATGCGCGCAAGCTGGTCGAGCTGATCCGCGCCAGCGGCAAGCAGCTGACCACGATCTACATCAGCCACGGCGATCCGGACTACTACTTCGGCCTGGCCACCCTGCAGGACGCCTTCCCGCAGGCACGCATCGTCGCCACCGCGCAGACCGTCGCCCACATCCAGCAGACCCAGGCCGGCAAGCTGGCCTACTGGGGACCGAAGATGGGTGCCGACGTGCCCGCGCGCATCGTGCTGCCGCAGGTGCTGGATGGCGATGCACTGCAGCTGGAAGGCCAGCGCCTGCCGCTGATCGGCCTGGATGGCCCGACCCCGGACCGCACGGTGCTGTGGGTACCGTCGCTGCGCGCGATCGTCGGTGGCATTCCGGTGGTCGCCGGCGAGCACGTGTGGATGGCCGATACGCAGACGCCGAAGTCGCACACCGACTGGCTGCAGACCCTGCAGCGGTTGCAGGCACTGAAGCCGAAGGTGGTGGTGCC
The DNA here is from genome assembly GCF_059368875.1 of Stenotrophomonas sp. YJH_SMC_82. Lineage (NCBI taxonomy): Bacteria > Pseudomonadati > Pseudomonadota > Gammaproteobacteria > Lysobacterales > Lysobacteraceae > Stenotrophomonas > Stenotrophomonas sp. YJH_SMC_82. The sequence continues at coordinate 162,852 of NZ_JCAFSE010000004.1, read as the reverse complement.
GGGGCATTACGCGCCGGGTGCGGCGCTGGATGCCAGTGCGTTGCGCTTCACCGCGGACTACATCCGCGCGTTCGATGCCGAGACGGCAAAGGCCAGGGACAGTGCGGCGCTGGTGAAAGCAATGCAGTCGCGCTACCCGAAGCTGGATGGCGTGGCATCGCTGGAGCTGAGTGCGAAGGTGGCCAAGGGCGAGATGCAGTGGCCTTAAGGTAAAGGGTTGTTTTGCAGGGCTGCGCCCTGCACCTGCTCAATGCAACGGCAACAGCTGGATATCTGTGGGTTGGCGGGGTGGGCCCGATGGCAGGGGACGCCGTGAACCCGTCCATGGGGGCTTGGTCGCGGCATCCATGCCGCTCACACCCCTGCCATCGGACCCACCCCGCCTTCGACAGATCTCGGCAATCTGCTGGGGTCGGATCCCGTTGCTGCGCAATGGGCTCTGACCCCGCCTTTGCCGATCAGAGGGATGTGGAATCGCTCGGTCCGTGCTCGAACAATTCCCCCTGCACCACGGCCTCCTTTTCGCGGAACCCACCCAGCCCGACGCCGACCAGGCGGTAACGCGTCTCCGCCGGCAGGTCGACGCGGGCGCGCAGGGCCAGTGCGATGTCGCGCAGTTCTTCCATCGATTCCGGCGGGCGCTCCGGGGTGAAACTGCGGGTGAGGATGCGGAACTGCGCGGTCTTCAGCTTCAGCACCACGGTGTGGCCGACGCGTTCGGTCTTGCGCGTGGCATTCCAGGTCTTCTCCGCCAGTTGCACGATCGCCTCGCCCAGGTCTTCCAGCAGCAGGTCCTCGGCAAAGGTGTCCTCCGAGGAGATCGACTGTACCTGCTGGTCCGGTTCCACCGCCCGCTCGTCGATGCCGCGTGCACGGTTGTACAGGCTGCGGCCGAAACTGCCGAACGCCTCTTCCAGGTCGACCAGGGACCACTGCCGCAGGTCGCCGCAGGTGACGATGCCACGCGCGGCAAGTTTGCCTTCCATCACCTTGCCGACGCCGGGTACCCGGTTCACCGGCAGCGGCAGCAGGAACGCGTCCACCCGCTGCGGTGGAATCACGAACTGGCCATCGGGCTTGCGCCAGTCCGAAGCGATCTTGGCCAGGAACTTGTTCGGCGCGATCCCGGCTGAAGCGGTCAGGCTCGTCTCCTCGCGGATCTGCGCACGGATGGTGCGGGCGATATCGGTGGCCAGTTCGATGCCGCTCTTCGGCTCGGTCACGTCCAGGTAGGCCTCGTCCAGCGACAACGGCTCGACCAGGTCGGTGTGGCGCAGGAATATCTCGCGTACCTGGCGTGACACCGCCTTGTAACGTGCAAAGTCCGGCGGCACGAAGATCGCGTCCGGACACAGGCGTTCGGCGCGCAGCGCCGGCATCGCCGAACGCACGCCGAACACGCGTGCCTCGTAGGACGCCGCACACACCACCGAGCGCGCGCCGCGCCATGCCACAACCACCGGCTTGCCGCGCAGTGACGGATCGTCGCGCTGCTCCACCGACGCGTAGAACGCGTCCATGTCGACGTGGATGATCTTGCGCAGTCGGGTCATGTCAGGCGGAAAGGGCGGGGGCGTGTCGAACGGGCCACACGCCGAAGTATGGTCGTTGCACATCAACAGGATGCGCGTATTCCATTGAAAACACTACGGTTGCGTACGGTTGAAATGTTTGATCGGCGCAGTTTCCACGGGCATCCTCGAACGCTTGTTTCCCTGTTTCCCCGCTTCCAGGATTGTGCTTCATGACCCGTCTCCACGCGTTCAACCGCGAACAGCTGCTGGCCAGCGCACGCGGTGAACTGTTCGGCACCGCCGCCGGCCGTTTGCCCAACGATCCGATGCTGATGTTCGACCGCATCACCGACATCCACGAGGACGGCGGACCGCACGGCAAGGGCATGGTACGCGCCGAGCTGGATATCCGCCCGGACCTGTGGTTCTTCGGCTGCCACTTCATCGGCGACCCGGTCATGCCCGGCTGCCTGGGCCTGGACGCCATGTGGCAGCTGACCGGCTTCTTCCTGACCTGGCTGGGTGCCCCCGGCAAGGGCCGCGCACTCGGCTGCGGCGAGGTGAAGTTCACCGGCCAGGTACTGCCGGACGCCAAGCTCGTGCGCTACGAGATCGACATCAGCCGTGTCATCAACCGCAAGCTGGTGATGGCCCAGTCGGACGCCCGCATGTACGTGGATGACCGCGAAATCTACAGCGCGCGCGACCTGCGCGTCGGCCTGTTCACTGAAACCGGGAGCTTCTGATGCGTCGCGTCGTCATCACCGGCATGGGCATCACGTCCTGCCTCGGCAATGATCTGGATACCGTTTCGGCCGCGCTGCGCGAAGGGCGCTCGGGCATCACCGCCTTGGCCGACCATGCCGAAGCAGGCCTGCGCAGCCAGGTCGGCGGTCGCGTCGACCTCGATCTGGAGGCGCTGATCGACCGCAAGCAGAAGCGCTTCATGAGCGACGCGGCGGCCTTCGCTTACCTGTCCATGCGCGATGCCATCGCCGATGCCGGGCTCAGCCCCGAGCAGGTCAGCAACCTGCGCACCGGCCTGATCGCCGGTTCCGGCGGCGGCTCCAGCGAATGGCAGATCGGCGCGGTCGACCTGCTGCGCGAACGTGGCGTGCGCAAGGTCGGCCCGTACATGGTGCCGCGCACAATGTGCTCGACGGTCTCGGCCTGCCTGGCCACGGCCTACCAGATCAAGGGCGTCAGCTACTCGCTGTCGGCCGCCTGCGCGACCTCGGCGCACTGCATCGGCGCTGCCGCGGACATGATCCGCCACGGTGCGCAGGACATCATGTTCGCCGGTGGCGGTGAAGACCTGCACTGGTCGATGAGCGTGATGTTCGATGCGATGGGCGCGCTGTCGACCAGCTTCAACGAAACCCCGGCCAGCGCCTCGCGTCCGTACGACAAGGACCGCGACGGCTTCGTCATCGCCGGTGGCGGCGGCATGCTGGTGCTGGAGGACTACGACCACGCCGTTGCGCGTGGCGCGCACATCCATGCCGAGCTGATCGGCTACGGCGTGACCTCCGATGGCGCCGACATGGTCGCGCCGTCCGGCGAGGGCGCGGTGCGCTGCATGAAGATGGCACTGCAGGGCGTCGATCGCCCGTTGGACTACCTCAACACCCACGGCACCTCGACCCCGCTGGGCGATGTCACCGAGCTCAACGCGATCCGTGAAGTGTTCGGCGATGCGGTACCACCGCTGTCCTCGACCAAGGCGCTGTCCGGCCATTCGCTGGGCGCGGCCAGCGTGCACGAGGCGATCTACTGCCTGCTGATGATGCGCGATGGCTTCGTCGCCGGTTCGGCCAACATCGGCGAGCTGGACCCGAAGGTGGAGAGCTTCCCGATCCTGCGCGAGAGCCGCGAGCAGAAGCTGGACACGGTGATGTCCAACAGCTTCGGCTTCGGTGGCACCAACGCTGCGCTGGTGTTCGGGCGGGTGTGATTGAACAGGTGTGCCGACCAACGGTCGGCACCCACCAGAAGATGTGGAGCCGAGCCCATGCCCGGCTCAGTGCCAACCAAGGTCGGCACCCACCGCTACTTCGGCAGCAGCGGCAGCAGCAGGGCGTGCGCGTCCACCAGCGAGCCGACGATGCGGTGGCCCAGTGCGCGCAGCTCTTCATCCGGATGCACCAAGTCCGGCACCTGGATCACGGTCATGCCGGCGGCCAGTGCGGCCCGCGTGCCGGCCGGTGAATCTTCCAGCGCCAGGCAACGTTCGGGCGCCTGGCCCAGCCGCTGCGCGGCCAGCAGGTAGATATCCGGCGCCGGCTTCGGCCGCGCCACATCACCACTGGTGATCACGGCATCGAAGTACGGCAGCAGGCCTGCGGCCGCCAACTTGCGGTTGGCGCGCGGCTGCCGCGTGGTGGTCGCCACCGCACGCGGTACCGCGTGCGCCTTCAGCAGCTCCAGCAGCTCCAGGATGCCCGGCCGCAGCGGCAGCCCGGTCTGCGTGCGTGCTTCGTACAGCTCATGGCAACGTGCCGCCACCGCGTCGATCAGGCTGTCCTCGATGCCCTGCGCGCGCAGCAACACATGCGTATCGTGGTCGCCGAGGCCGACCATGCGCAGGAATACCGCTTCCTCCAGGCCCAGCCCGAATTCGTCGGCGGCCTCGCTCCAGCAGGCCAGCGAGACCCGCTCGCTGTCGATCATCAAACCGTCCATGTCGAAGATGACGGCGTCGGGCAGGAACGGCAGCGCAGCGAAGGGGGTCATGGAGCGAACAACGTATCCAGGTCGGTGGAAGTGAGCTGCCGCCATTGCCCTTCGTCCAGCCCCTGCAGGTCCAGCCCGCCGACGCGGCTGCGGTGCAGGGCCTGCACGTGGTTGCCGGTGGCGGCGAACATGCGGCGTACCTGATGGTAGCGGCCTTCATGCAGCACCAGGCGTGCGCGACGCGCCTCCAGCACTTCGAGTTCAGCCGGCAGCAGGGGCGTCTTCTCGGACTCCAGCATCAGCGTACCGCTGGCGAACAACGCCACTTCGTCGCCGCGCAGGTCCTCGCTCAACTCGACTTCGTAGACCTTCGGCAGCTTCGACTTCGGCGAGATGATCCGGTGCAGCAGGCCGCCATCGTCGGTCAGCAGCAGCAGGCCACTGGTCTCGCGGTCGAGGCGGCCCACCGTGGACAGCACCGGATCACGGTCGCGGAAGCGCGGCGGCAGCAGGTCGTAGATCAGGCGGCCGGTGTCCTTGGTCGAACAGGTGTAGCCGGCGGGCTTGTGCAGCGCGATCGACAGCCCCACCGGCGGGTCCAGCGGCTCGCCATCGACGCGGATCGCCTCGTGCGGCACCTGGTCATCGGCGTACAGCACCTCACCGTCGGCGTCGGTGACGCGGCCTTCGCGGAACATCCACTGCACCTGCTTGCGGCTGCCATAGCCCAGGTTGGCGATGAGCTTGACCAGCTTCACTTGCCCTTCCCCTTCACTGCTTCAACCAGCTTGAAACCGTCGCGCTCGGCGACCACGCGCACCGCACCGAAGCTGTCGTTGAGGGTGTGCTCGTACGGCAGATGGCGGTTGGCCACCACGTACAGGCGCCCGCCCGGGCGCAGCGCCTGCGCGGCCACGGCGATGAAGCGCTGGCCGATGTCCGGGCGGTCGGCACGCGACGGCGTGTGGAACGGCGGGTTGCTGATGATGACGTCGTAGCCCGGCTCGATGCCGGCGGTGACGTCGCGCCACAGGAAGCGCAGCGGCAGCGCGCGCGGCGGCGGCGCCAGGTTCAGTTCGGCCAGGGCCAGCGCACGCTGCTCGGCCTCGTACAGGTCCAGCGCGGTGATCTTCGGGCAGCGTTCCAGCAGCTCGCGCGAGAGATAGCCGTAGCCTGCGCCAAGGTCGGCGGCGCGGCCGGCCAGGTCGGCCGGCAGGTGCTCGGCCAGCAGCGCCGATGCCGGATCGATGCGGTCCCAGGCGAACACGCCCGGGCGGCTGAGGAAGCGTCCGCCCATGATCGGGCGCACCGCATCCAGCGCCGACCAGCGCTTGGCCAGGTCGGCGTCGTGCTGGCCCTGCAGCGGGGCGGTCCAGTACACGCGGCAGTGGTTCTTGGTCAGGCAGCCGCCGAGGCCGGCCAGCTGCTTGAGGTCGCCTTCACCGGAGCGCGCGCCTTCGTTGTTGGCCTGGCAGGCAACGATGTGGCCGCCCTCGGCGACCAGCGCCAACGCGCGGGCGAACAGCGCACGGGCTTCTTCACGCTGGCGCGGTGGCAGCACCAGCACCAGCGGGTAACGGCCCTTGCCGGCCACATCGTCCAGCTGGCCGCTGACGGTCCAGCCGGCGGCCTGCTGCAGCGGCTGCGCGAACGGGGCAAAGCTCTGTTCGCAGTGCAGCTCGCGGTTGCCGGCCGCTTCGCGCAGCGGCCAGCCATCGCGGGCACGCAGGAAAGCCACCGGGCCCTCTGGCCAGCGCAGGGCGCCTTGAGAGAACGGCAGGAGCAGGGTCTGCAGGGGGGCGTCGTCGCTGGAGGCCATCGGCGCGGGTACTTCAAGCGTGAGGGCCGTCCATTGTACCGGCTTGGCCGGGCCGGCCCCGGCAGGCCGCTTTGCGAAACCCGAACGGGGCCTTGATCTGCCAGAAACATTGAAACGTTCAGGGTAGAGGCTCCCCCCGGAAACCCAGGAGAACCTGCATGCGAGCCTTGTTCGTCGGTGGCGTCGTCGACAACAGTGAAATGGACCTGGAAGGCAGCCATCCGCCCGTGCACTACCCCGAGGACACCGGCGGCGGGCACTCGCGTTACCGGCTGCACCAGGTCGGCCATGGCGCCGATGGCAGCGTGGCCTATGCGGTATATGGCGCACCGGACCTGGCCGATGACGAGGTGGCGAGGGTTGCAGAGGAGCGGGCGTACGCACGCCGATTCGAGGCGACGCCGACCCTGTTCGAGCATTGACACACCGGTAGCGCCCGAGCCCACGCTCGGGCGACGGCGCAGCCGAGCGTGGGCTCGGCTCTACATCCGATCAAGGCGCCTTGGGTGGCAGGCGGTTGATGCTGGCAATCTCGTCCAGCCACACATGGTGCTGCTGCACCGGCGTGTCGTAGTCATCCAGGCGCAACTGGCCGTTGCTGCCTTCATCACCAGCGACGTTGCGGTACTGCTGCACGGTTGGCCTCACGGCCACCGTGCCGAGCAGGCGGCGGCCATCGTGCAGAATCAGTTCCACCTGCGTTTCGCCTTCCAGCTGCGGCAGCAGGGCTTCCAGGCGCGCGATCTGCGCCGGATCGGTATGGATACGGGGAGCTATGCGGGACATCGGCGACCTCCTGCATGCAGGGTCGCCGATCGGCCGTGAATGCTCAGTGCAGCGCGCTGTCGGCGCGGGGTACCTGCACCTTGCGTACCGCAGCCACCAGCTGCGCCACCGAGTACGGCTTGGCCACGTGTTCCTGGAAACCCGACGCCAGCGCACGGCGGCGGTCATCGGCACGCGCCAGCGCGGTGACGGCGACCGCGGGCAGGGTCGTGGCATCCACGCCCATGTCCTCGCGCAGCGTGCGCACCAGGCCATAACCATCCATGCCCGGCATGCCGATGTCGGTCAGCATCACGTGGTACTGCAGATGGCCGGTGTCGGCCAGCAACGCCAGCGCCTCACCGGCCGAACTGGCCGCCGACACGCTGGCGCCCTGCTCTTCCAGCATGCGCCGCAGGTACTCCAGCACTTCCGGCTGGTCTTCCACCGCCAGCACGTGCATGCCGCGCAGCGGATACGGCTCGACGATCACCGGTTCCAGGATCGGCCCGCTGATCACTTCGCGCAGCGGGCGCCGCTCGGCATCGGGAAGGTGCTGCGGCAGGCGCACGGTGAACGTAGCGCCATGGCCGTGCCCCTCGCTGGCCGCGGCGACCGTGCCGCCATGCAGTTCGACCAGCTGCTGCACGATCGCCAGGCCCAGTCCCAGTCCACCATGGCGTCGGGTGGTGGTGCCATCGGCCTGGCGGAAGCGGCTGAACAGGTGATTGAGGAATTCGGGTGCGATGCCATCACCGGTGTCGCGCACGGTGATCTCCCAGTGGTTGCCGTCGGCCCGCAGCTGCAGGTCGATGCGGCCTTCAGCCGGGGTGAACTTGATCGCGTTCGAGAGCAGGTTCCAGAACACCTGCTGCAGGCGCGTCGCATCGCCCAGCACCAGGCTCGGCTGTTCGGGCAGCTGCAGGTGCACGTCCAGTGCCTTGCCTTCGGCCACCAGTTCCTGCGCGCCGATGGCCTCGCCCAGCACCGTGCGCAGGTCCAGCACTTCCACCTCCAGCTGCACCTTGCCCAGCAGCATGCTGCTGAGGTCCAGCATGTCCGAGATCAGCCGCTTCTGCGCGCCGGCGCTGTTGGCGATCACGTTCAGGCCCTTGTACAGAGGGCTGGTGTTGTCCACACGCTGCAGCAGCAGCTCACTCCACCCGAGGATGGTGGTCAGCGGCGTACGCAGTTCATGCGACAGCGTGGCCAGGAACTCGTCCTTCAGCCGCGCCATGTTCTCCGCAGCGCTGCGCGCGGCGCGCTCGGACTGCAGCAGTTCCTCGCGGGCCAGTTCGATCTCGCGGCGTTCGGTCACGTCCGGGCTGCTGCCGGCCAGGCCGATGAAGCGGCCCATCCGCGAGAAACGCGGGCGTGCGTTCATCTCCAGCCAACGCCACTGGCCATCGGCGCGCCGCGCACGCACCAGCGCGTGCATCGAACGCTGCGCCTTCAGCGCTTCCTGCAGTTCGTATTCGAATACCGACGCATCGTCCGGATGCACCAGGCCGCGCCAGACATCTTCCGGCACACGCGTCTCGTCGCCACCGAAGAACTCGCTGAAGGCGCTGTTGACGAAACGGGCATGGCCGCGCTCATCGAGCACCCACACCGGCATCGGCAGGCCGTCGGCCAGCGCGCTGAAGCGCGCTTCGCTCTCGCCCAGCTCCACTTCCATCTGCTTGCGTGCGGTGATGTCGAAGAACAGGATGCCGACCTTGTCCTCGCCTGGCCGGCCCACGCGCACCGCGTCGACCGCGAACGAACGACCCAGCGCACGCGCTTCCATCTCGAACTGGGCAGGACGGCCGCTGCGTGCGACCTCGCCGTAGATACGGAACCAGTCCTGCTCATGGTTGGGTTCCAGCTCGGTCATGCGCTGTCCACGCGCATCCTTCAGCCCGGTGTGGCGCTCGAAGGCATCGTTGACCTCGAGGAAACGATAGTCGACCGCACGATCGCCCTCGAACAGCACCTGGATCACGCAGAAACCAGCGTTGATGCGCTCAAGCACGCCATGATGCAGGTCGGGTTCGGGCGCCTGCACCATCATCGGTGGGCGCTCCACGAGGGGCGGCAGTGTGGACAAGGGCGTCTGGACGGGCCGGATTGGAAGCACAGCATCTTCCAAAGCGCGTATTCACAGCGTCAAGCGCCGTCAGTCATGGTTGACGACGATGAATTGGCGGCAACCGCTCTTGTCGGTGTCGCAATCGGCCGTTGCGGTGGCTGGAAAGCGGGATCACACTCGATCTATAAATCGCATCGTCCCCGTCGATGGGACGCAGGAGACCGTCATGAACCGCTCGTTGGCCACTGCCCTGCTGCTGGCAGGCGCCCTCATGGCGGGCAGCGCGAACGCCGCGCCGCGCGCCGTCACCGATCCGGATGCGCCCCGCGCGCTGCAGGCCAATGGCCCGGTCAGCGTGAAGTGGGACGATCCAGCCGGATTCACCGAAATCCGCCAGAGCACCAACCGCTTCGAGGCCGAACGCGGCAACTGGGTGCAGCAGCTGGCCAGCTACGTGCAGACCACGGCGGCCAAACCGCTGCAGCCCGGGCAGACCCTGGACGTGACCCTGGTCGACATCAAGCGCGCCGGCGACTACGAGCCCTGGCACGGCCCGCGCGGCAGCGACATCCGGATCATGCGGGACATCTATCCGCCGCGGATCACCCTGCAGTACACGCTGAAGGACGCCAGTGGTCGCATCGTCGATGAGGGCGAAGCCAAGCTCAGCGACACCGGCTACCTGCACAACCTGGGGCTGAAGAGCGACAGCGATCCGCTGCGCTACGAGAAGCGCCTGATCGACGACTGGGTGAAGCGCGAGCTGAGCACGCGGGCTACTGCTGCACGATGATTCCGGGCAGCTCTACCTGCCGGCAGGTGTCGACCTTGGTCGACACGCATTGCACGGTGCCGACCAGGGTAGGCTTCTACCAGAGCCGAGCGCGGGCTCGGCTCTACACGTAGACTTTCGCCACGCGCTTGACCGCGCACGGCAGCTGGTAGGCACTCACGCCGCAGCGCGGCGCCAGTTCCGACAGCGTCGGCGCAGAACCCCACAGTTCCACCACACTGCCGATGCCGGCCTGCGCATGCGCGGTCAGGTCCACCGTCAGCATGTCCATCGACACGCGCCCGATCAGTACGCCGGGCTGGCCATCGATCAGTACCGGCGTGCCGTTGGGGGCGAACTGCGGATAACCGTCGGCATAGCCAAGCGCGACCACGCCCACGCGGGTGCGCGCCTTGGCCACGAAGCGTGCGCCATAGCCCACCGGCTCACCGGCCTCGATCCATCGCTCGGCAATCACCTTCGACTGCATCGTCATCACCGGGCGCAGGCGCTCGGTCAGCGCGGTGTTGTCCGGCAGCGGATTGGCGCCGTACAGCATCAGGCCCGGGCGCACCCAGTCGCTGCGTACATCCGGCCAGCCCAGCAGTGCCGGCGAATTGCACACGCTGGTCTCGCCGTCCAGGCCGTCGATGGCGCGCGCGAAGGTCGCCGCCTGTTCATGGGTGCGTTCGCTGTCCAGCTCGTCGGCACGCGCCAGGTGGGTCATCAGCACGATGCGCTCGACCTGCGGCAGCGCCGACAGGCGTGCATGCGCGGCGCGGAAGCTGTCCACGTCCAGGCCGAGGCGATGCATGCCGCTGTCCAGCTTCAGCCACACGGTCAGCGGGCGCGGGCTGTCGAATGCGACCAGCGCTTCCAGCTGCCACGGCGAGCCCACCGCGAACCAGAAATCGTGCTCGGCCACCAGCGCCATGTCACTGGGTTCGAAGATGCCTTCCAGCAGCAGGATCGGCGCACGGATCCCGGCCTGGCGCAGTTCCAGCGCCTCTTCGATGGTGGCCACGCCGAAACCATCAGCCTCGCCTTCCAGCGCCTGTGCACAGCGCATCGCGCCATGGCCATAGGCATCGGCCTTGATGATCGCCAGGGCCTTGCCACCGCCCAGTTCACGGGCAAGCCGGTAATTGCTGCGCAGGGCGCCCAGATCGATCAGCGCGCGGGCAGGACGCATGTGCGGTTCTCATGTTGCGGGGCGTGACCGTACTGGCCGTAGCGGAAAATATCCAGGCCTTCGGTGCTGATCTGCGGCTGGCGCGCGCTCATCAGGTCGGCCAGGTAACGGCCCGAGCCGCAGGCCATGGTCCAGCCCAGGGTGCCGTGGCCGGTGTTGAGGTACAGGTTGCGGAACGGCGTGGCGCCGATCACCGGCGTGCCGTCCGGCGTGGCCGGGCGCAGGCCTGTCCAGAACTGTGCGCGCGACAGGTCGCCGCCCTTCGGGTAGAGGTCGCTGACCACCAGCTCCAGGGTCTCGCGACGACGCTGCGACAGCGACAGGTCGAAACCGGCCACTTCGGCCATGCCACCGACGCGGATGCGGTCGTCGAAGCGGGTGACCGCCACCTTGTAGCTCTCGTCGAGGATGGTCGAGGTCGGCGCCATCGCCGGGTCGGTGATCGGCAGGGTCAACGAATAGCCCTTCAGCGGGTACACCGGCAGGTGCATGCCCAGCGGTGCGACCAGCGCCGGCGAATAGCTGCCCAGCGCGACCACGAAGCGGTCGGCGGTTTCCCGCTTGCCGTCGATGCGCACGCCGGTGATGCGGTCGCCCTCGAACTCCAGGCCGGTGATGTCCTGGTCGAAGCGGAACTCGACACCGGCATCCACGCACATCTGCGCCAGGCGGCGGGTGAACAGCTGGCAGTCGCCGGTCTGGTCACGCGGCAGGCGCAGCGCGCCGACCAGGCCATCGACATGCGCCAGGGCCGGTTCGGCCTGGATGATGCCGGCGCGGTCCAGCACCTCGTACGGCACGCCGTACTGGGCCAGGATCTCGATGTCCTGCGCAGAGGCATCCAGCTGCTGCTGGGTGCGGAACAGCTGCGTGGTGCCCAGGTCGCGGCCTTCGAACTCGATGCCGATCTGCGCGCGCAGCTCGTTCAGGCAGTCGCGGCTGTACTCGGACATGCGTACCATGCGCGCCTTGTTGATCGCGTAGCGCTCGTGGGTGCAGTTGCGCAGCATCTGCCACAGCCAGCGGTACTGGGCCAGGTCCATGCCCGGCTTGATCGCCAGCGGCGCGTGCTTCTCGAACAGCCAGCCGATGGCCTTCTTCGGCACGCCCGGGGCTGCCCACGGCGAGGTGTAGCCGAACGACAGCTGGCCAGCATTGGCGAAGCTGGTCTCCAGCGCCGGGCCGGGTTGGCGGTCGATGACCGTGACTTCAAACCCGGCCTGTCGCAGGTACCAGGCACTGGTGGTGCCGATCACGCCGCTGCCGAGGACTAGGACTCGCATGGGACTTCTCCAACCCGATCATTCCCTGCACTGGAGCGTGCCGGGACCATAATTGGGGAAGTATAGACAGCCAATCCCAGTTGATTTGCCTGATTTGAAATCAACCGGCAGGATGTTCTCCTGCAATTCATTCCCCAAGGTTGACGGCCATGGCCACCCGTACCCGCGAACTGGACAAGATCGACCGCAAGATCCTGCGCATCCTGCAGGCGGAGGGCCGTATTTCCTTCACCGAACTGGGTGAGCGGGTCGGCCTGTCGACCACCCCGTGCACCGAGCGCGTGCGCCGGCTCGAGCGCGAAGCGGTGATCACCGGCTACCACGCCCACCTGGACCCGGCGGCGGTGAAGGCCAGCCTGCTGGTGTTCGTGGAGATCAGCCTGGCCTACAAGTCCGGTGACATCTTCGAAGAGTTCCGGCGCGCCGCCCTGAAGCTGCCCAATGTGCTCGAGTGCCATCTGGTCTCGGGCGACTTCGATTACCTGCTGAAGGCGCGGATCAGTGAGATGGCCTCCTACCGCAAGCTACTCGGCAGCACCTTGCTGACACTGCCGCATGTGCGTGAATCCAAAAGCTACATCGTGATGGAAGAAGTGAAGGAAACGCTGAGCCTGCCGATTCCGGATTGAGGCGGTCGCAGGTTGGGGTCAGAGCCCGCGTTGCGGGATCCGGCCCCGGTCAGGGATTGCGAGGGGTCAGAGCCCGCGTTGCGGGATCCGACCCCGGCCAGGGATTGCGAGGGGTCAGAGCCCGCGCAGCGGACTCTGACCCCGGTCATGTCGACAGTCAGCGCTGCTGCGGATGCTTCTGCGAGCGCTGTTCCTGCTGCTTGCCACCCTTGTGCGGCTGCTGCGGTTCCATCTGTTGCTGTTGCTGCTGATGCTGCGGGTTGCGGCCCTGCGGTTCCTTGCCGGGATGACGGTTCTGCTGGTTTTTCATGATCGCGATCCAGTGGACAAAGGACATGCGGCGGCGGGATGCCGGCGCAGGGCCACGGTGGTCCCGGCACGGTTAATCGCAGGCGAAAAAGCAGTGATCGGCAGGATGTTGTTTTCGTGCGTTCAGGCCGTGCAGTGTGTGGAAGCTGCCACCCTTGCCTGGCATCCGAGGTCAGCGCTTGATCTGCTGCCCATCGCCGGCCGGCACGCTGTCGTAATAGCGGCCGGTACGCGAATCGAACACCCGGTTCGGGCCAGCCGGGCGCACGCCAGGCACGATGCGGCCATTGCGGTCATAGACCTTGTCGGCCGGCCTCGGCGCCGGGGTGGGCGCAATCCGGGCAGGACCCGTGGACCTGATCGGCTGCGCCGGCTGCGGCGACGGCAGCACCTGCGGCTGCGGGCGTGCGGCCTGCGGCGGCGGTACCACCGGCGCCGGAGCCACGGTGGTCGCGCTGCGGGTGACCGTCGGGTCGGCAGCAGGCACCTGGGCCAGCGCCAACGTGGGCAACAGGGCCATCAGCAGCAGGGGAAGGGTCGGTTTCATGGCACGCTCCGGCGTGGATCGCATTTACCTTGCGCCTGCGCCTGTGTGCCGCCCATGAACGGCCGTCACACTTGCAAGCGCGCGCCGGCACCCCCACGTTTTCCGGCATCCCCAGGCCATCGACCCCACGGAGAGCCGGCATGACTGCCTTCGACCTGACGCCCCCCACTGCCACCCAGACCGAGGCGCTGATCGCCGGCCTCAGCAGCGAAGAGCGCCGCGTGCTGCTGCAGCACGGTACCGAAGCGCCGTTCTGCGGCGTGTTCCTGGACAACAAGCGCGAGGGCGTCTACTGCTGCCGGCTGTGCGCGCTGCCGCTGTTCCGCTCCAGCACCAAGTTCGATTCCGGCACCGGCTGGCCCAGCTTCTTCGCCCCGTTCGACCCGGCGCACGTGCGCGAGATCCGCGATACCAGCCATGGCATGGTGCGCACCGAGATCACCTGCGCGCGCTGCGGCAGCCACCTCGGCCACGTGTTCCCGGATGGTCCGCCGCCCACCTACGAGCGCCACTGCCTGAACTCCGTCTCACTTTCGTTCACCGGCAATGGCGAGCCCTGGCCCGACCCGTTGCAGCGTGGCGGCGCGGAAAGCGGTGTGGCGGGCTGAAACACCCCGCTGACCGATTTCACAGAATTCCCTCTTCAGAAAACCGGGTGACGGGCCGACAAGGAGATATCCCCTCTCCTTGCGTCGCCCCATGCTCATCATCGTTGGATTCCTGGTCGTCATCATCAGCGTGATCGGGGGCTACCTCGGTGCCCACGGCCGCCTGGGTGCCCTCTGGCAGCCCTACGAGCTGGTCATCATCGGCGGTGCCGCACTGGGTGCGTTCCTGGTCGGCACCCCGGCCAAGACGGTCAAGCAGACCCTGCAGGCCATGGTCGGCGTGTTCAAGGGCCCGCGCTACAAGCAGCAGGACTACATCGATGTCCTCAGCCTGCTCTATGAACTGCTCAACAAGGCCCGCCGCGAAGGCTTCATGGCCCTGGAAGACCATGTCGAGCGGCCGGCCGAGAGCGCCCTGTTCGCCAACTACCCCAAGGTGCAGGCCGACCACCACCTGATCGACTTCATCACCGACTGCCTGCGCCTGATGATCGGCAGCAACATCGAGCCGCACGAGCTGGAGCCGCTGCTGGAGCTGGAACTGGAAAAGCACCACGCCGAGGCCATGGCGCCGTCGCAGGTGCTGACCAAGGTCGCCGACGGACTGCCCGGTTTCGGCATCGTCGCGGCGGTGCTCGGCATCGTCATCACCATGGGCTCGATCGGCGGTGACATCGTCGAGGTCGGTGGCCACGTGGCCGGCGCGCTGGTCGGTACCTTCCTCGGCATCCTGCTGGGCTACGGCTTCGTCGGCCCGATGGCGGCAGCAATGGAGGCACGCGCCGAGCAGGACAGCCGCATCTATGAATCGGTCAAGACCGCCCTGCTGGCCTGCCTGCGCGGCTACAACCCGAAGATCGCGCTGGAATTCGCCCGCAAGACGCTGCCGTCGAACGTGCGCCCGGCCTTCTCCGATTTCGAGCAGCACCTGAAGACGGTCAAGTAAACCATGGCCGAGACCAAGCCCACTGTCATCGTCCGCCGGGTCAAGAAGGCCGGCCACGCCGCCCATCATGGCGGTTCGTGGAAGGTGGCCTATGCTGACTTCGTGACCGCGATGATGGCGTTCTTCCTGGTGCTGTGGCTGATGGCCACCACCAACAAGAACGACCGTGCGGCCATTTCCGAGTACTTCCGCAACCCCAGCCCGCTGAGCGGGCAGAACGCCACGCCGGCGCCCGGCATGGCCGGCCCGGGCGGCGCCAGCACCTCGATGATCAAGCTGGGTGGTGCCACCGACATCTCGCGCGGCAGCAGCAACGATCCCTTCCAGAACCAGAAGGAAGCGGTGCCGCAGCCGGTGGACCAGCAGCAGCGCGACAAGCAGCAGCTGGAAGCGTTGATGAAGGAACTGCAGGAAGCGATCAGCAGGAGCCAGGCACTGGAGCCGTTCAAGGACCAGCTGCTGCTGGACCTGACCCCGGAAGGCCTGCGCATCCAGATCGTGGACAAGCAGAACCGGCCGATGTTCGACCTCGGCAGCGCTACGCTGAAGCCGTATACGCAGCAGATCCTGCACGAGCTGGCCAACTACCTGAACCACGTGCCGAACCGGATCAGCCTGACCGGCCACACCGACATCACCGCCTATTCGGCCGAGCGCGGCTACGGCAACTGGGAGCTGAGCGCCGATCGTGCCAACGCCGCACGGCGTGCGCTGGTGGACGGTGGCCTGGAGGACAGCAAGATCACCCGCGTGGTCGGCCTGTCTTCGTCGGTGCTGTTCGACAAGGCCGACCCGCAGAACCCGATCAACCGCCGCATCAGCATCGTGGTGATGACCCAGGCCGCCGAAGCGGCCGCCCTGGCCGGTGCCGGCCCGCAGGTGGGACTGTCGGCGCCGACCGCCGACCCGGACGTGCAGGCCGCGCAAGGTGAGGCCGCGCCCGTGGCACATTGAACCGGGGTCAGATCCCTTTCCCATGGAAAGGGATCTGACCCCGCCTGTGTGCGGCCGGTACAATGGCGGTCTTTCCGTTTCCAGGTGACCCCACCCCATGTCCCAGAACTCCAAGGCCAAGCGCGACAAGCGCAAGAAGCAGCAGGCCAAGCGCCCGTTCCTCCGCCTGAATGCCCAGCAGCAGGTGCAGAACCATGCCGTGCTGACCAACGAAGACGGCCAGGTGGTAGCGGCCATCGGCCTGCAGGGCCGTGAGTGGCTGCTGGCCATCGGCGGCCAGACCATGGGCAACGCCGAAAACCCGGTGCCGATGCTGGCCATGCTCAAGCACCTGTCCAACGTGCAGGAAAAGGAAGGCCGCAAGGTCAACCTGGAGTACTCCGAACTGCTGCAGAAGCTGCTGGACACCCTGGCTGCCGAATCCGAGCAGACCGCTGACGAATACCTGGACAAGCTGGTTGCCGAATTCGAAGGCGTCGACGCCGCTGAGGGCGAAGAAGGCGAAGCCGTCGAAGGCGACGCGGCCGAAGAAGCCGCTGCCGAGGCCGCCCCGGCCGCTGACAGCGACAGCAAGCCGCAGGCCTGAACCGGCCGCGGCGGGTGACGGTCTACGTCGATGACGCGGTGCATCCCTGGCGCGGACAGCGCTGGGCGCACCTGATGGCCGACACCCTGGCCGAGCTGCACGCGATGGCGGCGCAGCTCGGCATTCCCCCGCGGGCCTTCCAGAACAAGGCCAGCGGTGCTCACTACGACGTCACTGCCGAGCTGCGCGCACAGGCAATAGCGCTCGGTGCGCGGGCGATTTCCCGGCACACCGACCGTGACCTGGTCAAAGCGGTGATTGCCAACGCCAGGGCGCAGTACCGGCCGTAGGCCGCGCCCAGCAGACCGTCCCCGCCGGGTCGTGCCCGGCGGATCGGCCCATCGCTCAGAACGGGTCGCTGCCCAGCCGGATTTCCACGTTCAGCAGCGAGCACAGCGCCAGCATCGCGTCGTCGTCGCGGGTCAGCGCCATCACGCCGGTGAAGCCGTCGCAGCCGGCATCCACGCTCCACAGCGTGTAGTTGTGCTCGCGCAGACGGTCGAAGGCGGTGGACATCAGCTGCACGCCGTCCAGGCCCTCGGCGAAGTCCTCGTCGTCCAGGTCGCCGCCCCAGTCCAGCTGCAGGTTGAAGCGCGCCGACAGCTCGTTCACCGCCGACTGCAGCGATTCCAGGTCATCGCGCTCCACATCGAAACCGGACTGCCAGGCGATGGCCGTGAACAGGGCCGGCAGCCAGTCGCTGTCCGCTTCCAGCGGCTGCCCGTCCTCGGACAGGTGCTCGCGCCAGCGGTTGAACTGCTGCAGGGCCAGCTCTTCGTCGCCCGGGTTGATCAGCACCAGCAGGTTCCAGACCCGCGCCTCGAAGCCCTCCTCGTCGAAGTCGTGGATGTCTTCCTCGAAGTCGAAATAGTCGCTGTTGTCGGGCATGGCGGAACGTCCTCTGGGGCAGGCCCGCATTCTACGGTTTATCCTGTGCCGCTGAAGCCGGCCTTGGTGGCCGTCACTGTGAATGAAGCGATGAGCGATACCCCTCCCGACCACCTGGCGATCAACCCGGCCAGCCCCTTCCATGATGCACAGGCGCTGGAGCGCGGCGTTGGCGTGCGTTTCAACGACGTCGAGCGCGACAACGTCGAGGAATACTCGGTCAGCGAAGGCTGGATCCGCGTGCAGGCCGGCAAGGCCCGCGACCGCCGCGGCAACCCGATGACCATCAAGGTCAAGGGCAAGGTCGAGGTGTATTTCCTGGACCAGAAGCCGGAATAACCCGCTGTTCCGACCTGGGGTCAGGTCCCTTTCCTGCGGAAAGGGACCTGACCCCGCTCGACGGCGCACGACCGCCGCGTCATTCGCGCTTGCGCGATTCCAGCAGGTCCAGGTTGCGGATCAGGCGCCGCGAGATCTCATCGGAGATCACCCCGCGCCGGGTCAACCGGAACAGTTCCTCGCGCTCGGCATTCAGGCCCGCGCTGCGCAGCTGGCGGTAGCCCAGCTCCATGCGCCGCACCTTCTCCGGGTCCACGTCGGGGCCGTCGTTGTCTTTCTCCAAGTGCCGCTGGTACAGCAGGCTCACCCGCGAGGCAGCATCGTTGTACAGCTGCACGTTCTCGGTGTTCTGGTTCATCACCAGCTGCTGGCGCATGCGTTCGACCCCGGCCAGCGCGGCCTTGGAGGACAGCTTGCGTGCCAGGTCCTCTTCCTTGCGCTCGCCCGAATCGGCTGGCAGCTGCAGGCCCTTCAGCAGCTGCGGCAGCGCCACGCTGGCGCCGATCAGCGAGAACAGGATCACCGCCGCGGCCAGAAAGATCACCAGGTCGCGCGCCGGGAACGCACTGCCATCGGGCAGGAACAGCGGCAGGGTCAACACACCGGCCAGGGTGATCGCGCCGCGCACACCAGCCACCGAGGTCGCCACCACGATGCGCCAGTTCGGCGCCTCGCCCCGCTCCAGGCCACGGCGGCGCGCGCGCAGCAGGTTCCAGCGCAGCGACAGCCATACCCACAGCAGGCGCAGCAGGATCAGCGCCAGGTTGATCACCACCACGTATACCAGCAGCCACCATGCACTCTGGTGGCCGGACTCGTTCATGGTGGTGGTGGCGCGCTCGACGATGCCCGGCAGCTGCTCGCCCAGCAACACGAACATGATGCCGTTGAAGCTGAACTGCAGCATGTTCCAGACGCCCGCGCGCTGCACGCGCATGCTGCCGGAGACACGGCCGGTCAGCTCGACGTAGCTCATCGCGATACCGGCGGCGACCGCAGCGAGGATGCCCGAGGCATGGATTTCTTCGGCGAGCAGGTAGGCCGCGAACGGAATCAGCAGGTTGACCAGCATCGCCGCACCCGGCTCTTCGCCGAAGCGGCGCCACAACCAGCGCTGGAAGGTGGACACGCCGAGGGTGACCGCCACGCCCACGGCAAGGCCGGCCACCGCCACCCACAGGAAGGTCAGCGAGGCCGTGGCCAGCGAGAAGGAGCCGGTCATCACCGCGGCCACCGCGAAACGGAAGCAGACCAGGCCGGACGCATCGTTGAGCAGCGACTCGCCTTCCAGGATGTGCATCAGGCGCTTCGGGATCGGTGCCTTGGAGGCGATCGCCCCGACCGCCACCGGGTCGGTCGGCGAGACGATGGCCGCCAGCGCGAAGCACACTGCCAGCGGCATCACCGGAATCATCCAGTGGATCAGCAGGCCGGCGCCGATCACAGTGAACACCACCAGGCCGAACGCCAGTTCGAGGATCGCGCCCTTGTCGCGGAACAGGCCCTGCTTGGGAATGCGCCAGCCATCCAGGAACAGCAGCGGCGGCAGGAACAGCAGGAAGAACACTTCCGGCTCCAGCGCATGGCCGCGGTTGAACACGCCGGCGATCACCGCGCCCAGGCCGATCTGCACCAGCGGCAACGGCAGCGAGAACGGGAGGACGCGAACCAGGTAGCCGCTGGCGACAACGGCCACCAGCATCGCCAGGACGACTTCAATGGTATGCATGCTTCTTCCAGGAAGCGGCGCGTGGGGAGGCACGAGGGCCAGCGCCGGAAACCCGGAAAAAACTACCACATGCGGCCCTGACCGCGACGGCCGGGGCCGCCGCGCGTCAGCCCCGGCTCATGCCCCGTCGAACCGGTACAGATCCATGGCCAGGAAGCCGGCATCGATGCCGGCGTCGATGCGGCGTGCGCCGAAACCGCCCTCGCCGGCCGCTCCCATCGCGAAGAACAGCGGCAGCAGGTGCTCGTCGGTCGGGTGCGCACGCTCGGCGAACGGGGCCTGCCGGCGGTAATCGAACAGCGCCTGGCGGTCATCAGCGGCCAGTCGCTGCTCCACCCACTCGATGAAGGGCCGCACGTATGGCGCTTCCTTGCCGTCCTGGTAGTCGCCCCAGTCGTGCAGGTTGTGGGTGATGCTGCCCGAGCCGACCAGCAGCACGCCCTGTTCGCGCAGCGGCGCCAGCGCACGGCCCAGCGCGAACTGATGCTCGGGGCCGAGCAGCGGCTGGATCGACACCGGCACCACGGGGATGTCGGCCTGCGGGCGCAACAGCCGCAGCGGTACCCACGCGCCGTGGTCGAGGCCACGCTGCGGGTCGATGGCCACTGGCAGGCCTGCGGCGGCGATGCGGCCGGCCACTTCTTCGGCCAGTGCCGGATCACCCGGCGCCGGGTATTGCAGTTCGAACAGCGCGCGCGGGAAGCCACCAAAGTCGTGGATCGTCGGCGGCTGCGGATGTGCGCCGACCAGCGGCTGCCGGCCCAGCCAGTGCGCCGAGGCCGTCACGATGGCGCGCGGCGGCGGCAGGTCGCGCGCCAGCTCGGCCAGGCGCACACCGACCTGGCCCGGATGCAGGGCGGTCATCGGCGAACCATGGGAGATGTACAGCGAAGGCAGGCGGGACATGGAATTCTCCAGTTGCAGGATCAGGCGGCGATCAGCGCGAACGCAGGGTCCACTTGCCATCGCCGACCAGGAACAGCACCACCAGCGCCAGCGCCCAGAACGCCGGGTATTCCCAGCCGCCGCCGGCATTGGCGAAACCGAAGCCGTTGGCGCCGTGCACGGTGACGATGGTGCCCAGCAGCAGCGGCACGCCGACCAGGCCCACCCAGCGCGCATAGATGCCCAGCAGGAGCGCGACAGTGATCACCAGCTCGACGCCGAGGGTGAGGTAGCCGAGCACGCCGGGCAGGCCCAGCGACTCGAAGAATGCTGCCGTGCCGGCCGGGGTGAATACCAGCAGCTTGGTCAGCGCATGGACCAGGAACAGCACGCCCAGTGCCAGGCGCAGCAGGGTGGCGCCATACGGGGCCAGCGGCGAAACAGGAGCGGTCGTGGCGTGCATCGGAAAGCACCTTGAAGGGAGTGGGCTCAGGTTATTGCGCCTTCACGCACCGATAAATACGATCGATTGACCGTATTTATTTCAGAAGGCGCAACAATGGACACCCTTGAGGCGATGCGCGTGTTCGTGGCGGTGGTCGAGCGCAACGGCTTCAGCGCCGCCGCCCAGGCCCTGGACATGTCCACCGCCGGCGTTACCCGCCAGGTCGCCGCACTGGAAAAGCGCCTGTCCACCCGCCTGCTCCATCGCACCACGCGGCGGGTCAGCCCCACCAGCACCGGCGCCGCCTACTACGCCCAATGCGTGCGCCTGCTGGCCGAGTTCGACGCGCTGGAGGCCAGCATCGGCGCGCAGGCGCTGGAGCCCTCCGGCATGCTGCGCATCAATGCACCGGTCAGTTGGGGCATCGCCCGCCTCGGTCCACTGCTGGCCAGTTACCGCGAACGCTTTCCGCAGGTGGAACTGGACCTGGCCCTGTCCGACCGCCTGGTGGACATGGTCGAGGAAGGCTACGACGTGGCCATCCGCATCACCCGCGAGCCGGGCCCCACCCTGATCGCCCGCCGCCTGGGCGAATCGCGGGTGAGCCTGTGCGCGGCGCCGGCCTACCTGGCCGCACGCGGCGCCCCGCAGACCCCGCAGGACCTGCAGGCGCACGCGTGCCTGGGCTACAGCTACTGGGCCGCCGGTGACCACTGGCCGCTGCAGGGGCCGGGCGGCGAAGTGAAAGTAGCGGTGAACAGCCTGCTGCACGCCAACAACGGCGACGTGCTGCGTGAAGCGGCGATCGCCGGCATGGGCGTCATCCTGCAGCCCGACTTCCTGCTGGAAGACGCGCTGGCCGATGGCCGCCTGGTGCGCGTGCTGCCGGAATGGGAGGCCTCGCCGATCGGCATCTTCGCGGTCTATACCAGCCGCAGCCACCTGGCACCGAAGGTGCGCAGTTTCATCGACCATCTGGTGGACGCCGGGATGTAGCCGAGTCTGGCGCTTGCCGGTAGTGCCGGCCGCCGGCCGGCACATACGAAGCCCCGTCGTGCTTCGGTCGGGTAGTGCCGGCCGCTGGCCGGCACATACGAAACCCGATCAGGCGGGGACCTCATCCAGCGCGTCGATGATCTGTTCCAGCGGCGCCGGCCGCCCCAACAGGTAGCCCTGCACCTGGTCACAGCCATGCGCAGCCAGCCAGTCCAGCTGCCCCGGCGTCTCCACGCCTTCAGCGATGATGGTCAGGCCCATGCTGTGGCCCAGCGACAGCAGCGCGCGGCAGATCGAGGCATTGCGTGGATTGGTTTCCACGTCGGCGACGAAGCTGCGGTCGATCTTCAGGATGTCCAGCGGCAGGTGCTGCAGGTAGGACATGCTGGAATAGCCGGTGCCGAAATCATCCAGCGACACGCGGATGCCCTGCTCGTGCAGGCGCTGCATGGTCTGCATCGCCTGTGCCGGCTTGCGCATCAGGCTGCTCTCGGTCAGCTCCACGTGCAGCGCGCCACGGGCCAGGCCGAAATCCTGCTGGGCACGGGTGAATTCGGCCACCAGGTCGCTGTTGAAGAACTGAACCGCCGACACGTTGACCGCGATCGGCAACGCACCCCACCCGGCCTCGACCAGACGGCGCTGCGCCTTCGCCGCCGCGCGGATCACCCAGCGGCCCAGCGCCAGGATCAACCCGGTGTCCTCGCACAGCTGGATGAACTCGTTGGGCGGGATGAAGCTGCCATCGGCCTGCGGCCAGCGCAGCAGTGCCTCCAGCGCTGCCGGGCTGCCATCGCCGGCATGCCGGATCGGCTGGAAATACAGCTGGAATTCGTTGTCGATGGCGGCATGGATGCGCCCGGCCAGGCGCAGGCGGTCGGCCAGGCGCGTGGTCACGGCCGCGTCGAACCAGACCACCACGTTGCCCTCGGCGCGCGCCGCATGCGCGGCCTGCGCGGCCATGCCGATCACCTGCTCGGCCGTGTGCCCGTCACCAGCGATGTGCACGGCCACGCCGATGCGCGGCTCGAACTGGTGCAGCGAGTCCTTGCCGCGCATCGGCGCCGACACGATCTGCAGCAGGTCGTCCAGCACGCGCTGGGTATCGTGCTCGGCACCGATGGCGAAGACGAAATCCTCGGCCGGCTGGAACGCCAGCGTGCCACAGCGTGCGCCCAGGCCCCCGAGCCGGGTCGCCATCGACTGCAGCACCGCATCGCCGATCTCGCGGCCCAGCGTATCGGCCACCAGCTGCAGCCCGCGCAGCTGCACGAAGGCAATGGTGTAGCCCTCCTCCTGCTCGTCCAGCTGTTCGGTCAGGGCGCGCACATTGAGCAGGCCGGTGGCCGGGTTGTGCCGTGCCTGGTAGGCCAGGTCGCGCTCGTAGGCCAGCCGCTCGCTGACATCCTCGGCCAGCACCAGGCACGCGGGCTGTCCGTCGAAGTCGAGCTTGGACAGGTGTGCGCGCACCTCGAACACACTGCCGTCCTTGCGCCGGTGCAGGCGCACGGTCGCGTCGGGGGGATCGCCCACCTGCGCCCGCTGGATGGCACCACGCACTTCGTCCCAGCCTTCGCGCGGGCGGATGTCGAGGATGCTCATCGCCAGGAACTCGTCGCGGCTGTAGCCATACTGGCGCACTGCAGCGTCGTTGACCTCGATGAAGCGCAGCGTATCCGGGTCGAACACCCAGAACGGTGCAGGATTGCGGTCGAACAGCAGGCGGAAGCGGCGTTCCACTTCGCTCATCTGCTCGCGCGCCTGATAGCGTTCGCTCAGGTCGGTCAGCGCACCGATCATGCGCCGCTCGCTGTCGGCCACTTCCACCCGCTGCCCGCGCGCGCCGACCCAGCGCACCTCGCCCCCGGGAAGCACCAGGCGGAACACCTGGTCGAGCACAGCGCTGCCGGCGAAGGCCTGGTCAAAGGCCTGCTGCAGGCGCGCGGCATCATCGCGATGCACGCGCGCGAAGAAGTCCGCGACCGGCAAGGCGTCGGTCTGTACCCCAAAGATCTCGCGGGCCAGCGGCGACCAGCGCAGCAGCGCGGCGTCCTCATCCACGTACCAGGTGCAGACACGCCCGACCTGGTGCGCCAGGCGCAGCTCGGCGTGGCCCGTCTTCAGTTCCTCGGCCATCGCCTGCTGGCTGCGGGTGCTGCGGCGCACGGCGTACAGCAGTACCAGCAACACCGCGATGTAGGCCAGTACGATCGCCACCGACGCCTTCAGGTACGGCCACCACGGTGCGAGTACATCTTCGTCGGCCAGGCCGACCTGCACCGCCAGCGGGCTGCGTTCGAGCGTGCTGATGGTGAGGATGCGCGGCACGCCGTCGACAACGCCGGGCATGCTGCCCAGCTCGACCACTGCCTGCGTGCCGAGCAGGTCCCGGCGCGGCAGGTCATAGCGGCGGCCCACCGTGCCATGCGGATCGGGTACGCGGGCCAGCATGTAGCCCTGGGCATCGCTGATCGAGACCAATCCGTTGGGACCGACATCCAGGCCGCCGACGATGCGCTGCAGTTCGCCACAGCGCAGCCGTGCCAGCAGCCAGCGCCCATCGGCCATCGGCAGCGCCAGCGGGACCACCCAGCCCCCGTCGCTGGCGCGCTGTGGTGGGCCGATGTACAGCGCGCTGCCCGAGCCGCGCCGTTGCGGATCGGTCCACAACGGCAACTGCAGGTCGCCCTTGCCGGCCGTCAATGCGCGGCCATAGCTGTCGAGCACCACGATGCTGTGCAGTTCGGCGTGCCGGCGCAGCACGCCGCCGATGGAGGCATCCAGCAAGGCCGGCGCCTGTGCCGGCACGCTGCGGAACAGTTCGGCGGCGGCGGCGATACCGGTCATGGCCCGCTCCAGGTTGCGCAGCTCCAGCGCCAGCAGGCGCTCGCTGCCCACCGCCAGCGCGCGGCTCTGCCGCTGCGCCGCTTCCAGGCGGCGGTGGTGGTCGTTGACCAGCATGAGGGCCAGACCGGTCACCAGCAGTACGCCCAGCAGCACACCGCCCCAGGTGATGGCGCGCAGCGGCCGGGCCAACGCCCGTTTCAGCGCGGGCATCGGTTGATGTTCCTTGTGCAGTCGGCTGGCTTCATGCGCGAACGAATCCTCCACGTCCCCGACCTCAACGGCCGGCGGACGCCATTCTTGACGCCTGACCCCATCCTGCATGGCCACCTCCCCGTGTCCGCGCAGGGCTCGAGGGTCCAGCATGCACCACCCCGGTGACGGCGTGAAGATCGCATCCGCACGTTCAGCCAGATCCTGCACAGGGCGGGCCCCGCAGGGGGGCGGCCAGTGGCGCCGGAGCGGATTAGACTTGGGGTTTTCCGCTGCAAGAGAAGTCCATGTCCAAGCTGCGCCGTCCCACCCTGGCGCTGGCCATTGTTGCCAGCCTGTCCCTGGCCGCCTGTGACCGCCCGGCCGACCCGGCCGTCGGTGCCACCGCGCCGGCCGATGCCGCCCCCGCTGCGGCCAAGCCGATGCTGGGCAGTTTCGGCTTCGATGCCAGCGGCATGGACCGCAGCATCGCCGCCGGCGACGACTTCTTCGGCTTCGCCAACGGCACCTGGGTGAAGAACACCGAGATTCCGGCCGACCGCTCGCGCTTCGGCAGCTTCAATGTCATTGCCGAGAAGACCCTGGCCGACACCCGCGCCATCCTGGAAGGGGCCGCCGGCAACACCCAGGCCAGCGGCGACGACAAGCTGATCGGCGACTACTACGCCGCCTACATGGACGAAGCCGGCATCGAGCAGCACGGTCTGGCGCCGGTGCAGCCGCAGCTGAAGGCCATCGATGCGATCGCCGACAAGGCCGGGCTGGCCCGCGCACTCGGCGGCGACCTGCGCGCCGACGTCGACCTGCTCAACGCCACCAACTTCTATACCGACCGCCTGTTCGGCCTGTGGGTGTCGGTGGACATGCTGCAGCCGGATCGCACCGCGCCGTACCTGGTGCAGGGCGGCCTGGGCATGCCCGACCGCGATTTCTACCTGGGCGATGGCCGCATGGCCGAACTGCGCAAGCAGTACCAGGCCTACATCGCACAGATGCTGCAGCTGGCCGGCGTCGCCGACCCGGCCGGCAAGGCGCAGCGCATCCTCGCGCTGGAAACGAAGATCGCGCAAGCACATGCCACCCAGGAAGAAACCAACGACGTGACCAAGGGCGCCAACCCCTGGACCCAGGCCGACTTCAATGCGAAGGCGCCGGGCCTGGACTGGAACGCCTTCCTCGATGCGGCGGCGCTGGGCAACCAGCAGGACTTCATCGTGTGGCAGCCCAAGGCCGTGGCCGGCCTGTCCAGGCTGGTCGCCACCGAGCCGCTGGACGCCTGGAAGGACTACCTGGCGTTCCACGCGCTGGACCGTGCCGCCGCCTACCTGCCGAAGAAGTTCGCCGATGCCCGCTTCGCCTTCCATGGCACCGCGCTGAGCGGCACGCCGCAGCAGAGCGACCGCTGGAAGCGCGCGGTGGACGATGCCAACCATGCCGTCGGCGAAGCGATCGGCAAGCGCTACGTCGAAAAGCACTTCGACGCCAGGACCAAGGAGCGTGCGGACGAGATGGCGAAGAACATCATCGCCGCTTTTGCCAAGCGCATCGACGCGCTGTCGTGGATGTCGCCGCAGACCAAGGCGCATGCCAAGGCCAAGGTCACGGGCCTGACCGTGGGCATGGGCTATCCGGAGAAGTGGCGCGACTACACCGGCCTGGAGATCCGCCGTGATGACCCGCTGGGCAATGCACAGCGCGCCGAGCTGTTCGAGTACCAGCGCAACATCGCCAAGCTGGGCAAGCCGGTCGACCACAGCGAGTGGGCGATGCTGCCGCAGACCATCAATGCGATGAACGTGCCGCTGGAGAACCGCCTGGTGTTCCCGGCCGCGATCCTGCAGCCGCCGTTCTTCGACGGCGCTGCCGACGACGCGGTGAATTACGGTGCGATCGGTGCGGTGATCGGCCACGAGATCAGCCACGGCTTCGACAACGCCGGCGCGCTGTTCGACGAGACCGGCAAGCTGCACAACTGGTGGACCGCCGAGGACCTGAAGCAGTTCAACGCCGCCGGTGATGCGCTGGCCGCGCAGTTCAGCAGCTACGAGCCGTTCCCCGGCGTGCACGTGAACGGCAAGCTGACCCTGGGCGAGAACATCGCCGACGTGGCTGGCCTGGGTACCGCCTACGATGCCTACCAGCTGTCGCTGCAGGGCAAGCCGGGCCAGACCCTGGAAGGCTTCAGCCCGGACCAGCGCTTCTTCCTCGGCTTCGCCCAGGCGTGGCGCAGCAAGAGCCGCGAGCAGGCGCTGCGCAATTCGCTGCTGACCGATGTGCATGCCCCGGGCCAGTTCCGCGCATTGACCGTGCGCAACATCGACGCCTGGTACCCGGCGTTCGAAGTGAAGGAAGGCCAGAAGCTGTACCTGGCCCCGGACAAGCGGGTCAAGGTGTGGTGATGTAACCGGAACGGGCGCCGCAAGGCGCCCGTTTCATTTCCGGGTAGCGGCCAACCTTCGTCGGCACATACTCCGCTCTGGTGGGTGCCGACCTTGGTCGGCACGGGGTAGGAATCCACGCATGGCGTGGATCTACCTGCGGGTGATGGCAGCCATCAGCAGGGCACTCCCAGCCAACACCGCCGCAGCCCACAGATTCGCATGCAGGCCCACGCCATCCAGCAGGCGGCCACCACCCCACGCACCCATTGCGATGCCGATGTTGAATACCGCCACATACAACGCGGTGGCGATCTCCACGGCCTGCGGCACCGCCTTCATCATCCAGCTCATCAGGCCCACCGATACACCGCCATAGGCCAGACCCCACAGCAGCAGCACTGCAATACCTGCGGAGGGCGTATTTCCCACCCACAGGAACAGCAGAGGCGTCAGCAGCAGGCCCGAGGCTATCGCCAGCAGCATGCCCCGTGGATGGCGCGCAGCCAGCGGCCCGGCGATGAAGTTGCCGGCGATGCCAGCCAGGCCGTACCCAAACAGCAGTGCACCTATCCACGACGCATCCACGCCCGATACGGACGTCAGCAGCGGCCGCACGTACGTGAAGGCGATGAAGTGCCCGGACACCAGCAGCCCGGTCAGCCACAGGCCACGCCGCAGGTTGCGCTGGCCAAGCTGCTGCACGAACTGCCGCGGCCGCACCGATGTGCTGACCGGCAACGCGGGAACCACCCGCAGATGCAGCAGCATCACCGCCGCACTGAACAACGTCATCGCCACGAACGCGCTGCGCCAGCCCAATGCATCCCCGATCAGCGCGCCCAACGGAACGCCGAGCACCGAAGCTGCGGCCACGCCTCCGAAGATGATCGAGGTGGCCAGACCGATGCGCTGCGCAGGTACCAGGCGCGCTGCCAGCCCACCGGCAATGGTCCAGATGCCGCCCATGCAGAACCCCACCAGCACACGCGCGGCCAACAGCCAGCCGATGCCAGGTGCCAGCGCCGACGCAAGGTTGGCGACCAGCAGCAGGCCCAACAGCGCACACAGGATGCGGCGACGATCGATGCCACCGGCTGCGATCACCGCAAGCGGGGCGAACACTGCCGCCAGCAGGGCGGGCAGTGAGATCATCAGGCCGGCGGTGCCGGTGGACGCGCCGAGATCTTCGGCGATGGGAGTCAGCAGGCCGACCGGCAGCATTTCGGTGGTGACCACCGAGAACGTGGCGAGGCCGACGGCGGAGACCGCCCACCACGGATGGCGGGGCACAGACGCGGCATGCGCAGGCGATGAAGCGCTCACGGAATGATTCCTTCAGGAGATGTGGACGCGGCAGACGGGCGCAGCGCACGTTGCACGAGCAAGGCGAACAGCAGCACGCCACCGCCTGCCGCCAGCGCAACCACAAAACCACTGCGCACGCCCGCCGCATCGACGCTCTGTCCAGACAGCGCCGCGCCCAGCGCCACGCCGATGTTGAGGCCGGCCAGCAGCCACGTCATGCCTTCGGTCAGGCGTGCTTCGGGCACGCGTTGTTCAACCAGCGACATCGCCACGATCATCGTCGGCGCGAAGAACACCCCGGCCAGCAGTACCGTAGCGGCCAGTGCCGGCAGACTGCCGACCCACAGCAGCGGCAACGTGGTCAATGCGGTGGCCGCTGCTCCGGCCAGCAACAGGCGCGGCAGCGGCATCGGCAGCTTCAGGGCACCAAACAGCAGGCCCGCCGCGCAGCTGCCCAGCGCGTAGGCCGACAGCACCCAGCTGGCAGCTAGTGGCTGTCCGCGCAGCTCGGCCAATGCCACGCTGGTGATGTCGACGGTGCCGACGATCACGCCCATCGCCAGCATCAGCAACGCCAGCAGGCGGATCTCCGGTTGCCGCAGCAGCGAGTGCGAGGATGCTGCACCTTCGTAGTGCTGTATCGGCGGCTCGGTGCCCCGCTGCAGCACCAGTGCGGCGACGCCGGCCACCAGCAGCAGGGCGGCCGCCAGTACGCCAGCCTGTGGCCATACCGCCACCGACAATCCGACGGACAACGGTGGCCCGGCGATGAAGGTCACCTCGTCGAACACGGTCTCCAGCGAATACGCGGTCTGCAGCTGTGGTCGTCCGCGATGGGTCGCGGTCCAGCGCGCTCGCACCATCGCCGACACGCTGGGCATGCAGCCGGCCAGCATCGCCGCAACGAACAGCGTCCAGTCCGGCGCGGCCAGCAGCGTGCACGCGAGCAGCAACAGCAGACCGGCCGCACTGGCCGCAGTGGCCCATGGCAGTACCCTGCCCTGCCCGCGCCGGTCGACCCAGCGCGACACCTGCGGCGACAGCAACGCATAGGTCAGCACGAAGGTGGCCGACACCGCACCGGCCAGTGCATAGCTGCCGCGCAGCTGGGACAGCAAGGTGATGATGCCGATACCGGTCATCGGCAGCGGCAGGCGTGCCAGCAGCCCGGCCAGGGCGAGGCCGGCGGT
Organism: Stenotrophomonas sp. YJH_SMC_82; assembly: GCF_059368875.1. Taxonomy (NCBI): domain Bacteria; kingdom Pseudomonadati; phylum Pseudomonadota; class Gammaproteobacteria; order Lysobacterales; family Lysobacteraceae; genus Stenotrophomonas; species Stenotrophomonas sp. YJH_SMC_82. The sequence goes on along the minus strand of NZ_JCAFSE010000004.1, from coordinate 132,969 downwards.
GCCGGGGGTCGCGAACAGGTCGCGATAGGGGGTGGCCATCAGGTTCTCCAAGGCAGCGACTTGCCTGGCGCACGGGGCGCCATGACAATACATACAGGGCGTATGAATAAGAGCCTACATTCATACGCGCCGTATGTAAATAATCATGCACTATGTATGTAAGGAGCTCTGAATGGTTCGCCGCACCCGCGCCGAGATGGAAGAAACCCGCGCCACCCTCCTGGCCACCGCCCGCCGGGTGTTCAGCGAGCATGGCTATGCCGCCACCTCGATGGACGACCTGACCGCCCAGGCCGGGCTGACCCGCGGCGCGCTGTACCACCACTTCGGCGACAAGAAGGGTCTGCTGGCGGCTGTCGTCGCCCAGCTCGATGCCGAGACCGACCAGCGCCTGCAGGCGATCAGTGATGCCGCCGACGATGCCTGGGAGGGCTTCGTGCAGCGTTGCCGCGCGTACCTGGAGATGGCGCTGGAACCGGAGATCCAGCGCATCGTGCTGCGCGACGCGCGCGCGGTGCTCGGTGGCGCCTCACCGGAATCGCAGCGCCACTGCGTGCATTCGATGCAGCACCTGATCGAACATCTGGTTGCCCAGGGCGTGGTGGCGCCGGTGAATGCGCAGGCGCTGGCGTCGCTGATCTATGGCAGCCTGGCCGAGGCCGCGTTCTGGATCGCCGAGGGCGAGGATGGCGACGTGCGCCTGCGGCAGGCGACGGCGGCGCTGGAGATGCTGTTGCGCGGGTTGAAGTCGGCGGGGTAAGGCCCATCCACGCATGGTGTGGATCTACTGCGGCTCCTGCGGCACCGCGCGCAACGCGTGCCAACCAAGGTTGGCACCTACCGGGGAACGGTGGGCCACTCGCGCAGCACCGACACCGGCACGCCCATGCGCGCACAGGCGCGGCTGGCCAGGCCATCGGGCAACGCACGGCGGAACAGCGGCGCCATGCCCTGCATCAGCTTCGCCGACGCGGCGGCCTGCGCGCGCTGACGGCCACTGCGTTCAAGCATGCCTTCGGCCCAGTCCGGCAGCAGTGCCGCGCCTGCACCCAGGAACACTTCGCGCGACAGCCCCGGCACCGGTACCGGCAGGCGCACGCCGGACAGCACCTCCAGCACCTCGCGCGAGCGCTCGTCGACGCGCAGCTCCGGCTGCCGCGCACAGAAGTACGCCGCCACTCCCGCTTCGCTGCGCGGCACGTCCACCGCACCCAGTGCCTCGGCCACGCCGCGGTACTCATCGTAGTAACGGTCGGCGATGTGTGCCGGCACCTCCCGTCCGTACCGGCGGAAGCCCTGAAGGAACCCGAACGCCTCGGTCACATGCACCCAGGTCAGCAGTTGCGGATCGTCGGCGGCGTAGGGTTCGCCCTGTGCGGTCTGGCCGCGGATCTGTGCATGGATGCGGCGCACCTTGGCCACCAGCGCCTCCACCTCGCCGGTGGGCGCATAGCTGGTACCGGCAACGAACGCGGTGGTGCGACGCAGGCGACCCACCAGGTCCTGGCGGAAATTGGAGTGATCGTAGACCCCGGCCAGCGCGCGCGGATGCAGGGTCTGCAGCATCAGCGCGCACAGGCCACCGGCCAGCATCGAGGGGAACTCGGCGTGCAGGCGCCAGGTCACGCTGTCGGGTCCAAACCAACCCGGGTCACCCAGCGGCTGGTCGTAATCGATGCCGCTCTGGCCACGGGGGAAGGCCTCCAGCACCCAGCGCCGGATCGGCGCGGTGACGGGGCGGGAGAGTCGCTGCAGCAGAGCCGGCATCACAGGTCCAAGAAAGACGGAAGAACAGTCGCATCTTGCGCGGTTGGCTCCGATTCTCGGCGATCACGACCGCGGCGGCGAGTCTTCGTACTCAGCCACGGTTTCATGTGCGGCCGCAGCACATTTCACCCTGCGACATCCTGTCGCAGGCAGCGCCCTCGATGCTGCGATGCAACAACATTCACCGATTCAGGCAAAGCCCTTGCGCAGCTTGGCATTGCGCCCATTGCACGGCTCGCTGGAAGTGCTAGAACTGGAACCGCCACACCGTCCAATGCTGATCGACGCACGTTCCACAAGGAGCCAGCCATGATTGCTTTGTTCAAGGGTTTGGGAATTCTGCTTCGCGACAACGAGCTCTACAGCAGCCCGTTCGACAAACAGGTCGCGCATTGGCGCAATCTCAGCGAGCAGCAGATCCGCGATGAAGTCGCGGTGCTGGCCCAGGCCAAGTGCCAATGGCTGATCGCCTCGATCGTCGGCTGGCAGGCAGCCTCGCTGCTGATTCTTGGCCTGATCGCCAACTACCTCTGGCGCGACGACTTCCATATCACGTTCACCCGCGTGGTAGTCGTGTTCGGCTCGTGGGTGTCGATCCTGTTCGTGATCTGGTTCATGGCCAACATGTTCGATCAGCAGGCCGGTTTCGAGCGCTGGATGAAGGCGTTCAACAGTCGCGCACGCATCAGCTCCAAGGCCGACAGCGTCGAGCACGTGGCCGAGGCACTGGACCTGGCCGAGCATTACCCGGAAGTGCTCGATTACAAGCAGGCGGTCACCGCCAAGCGCGAGCTGCGCCACGAGGACATCCGCATCATGACCGAGATCGGGCGCATGAAGCAGCACTCCGAACTGGTCGGCCGCCTCAACCACGTGGGCGAGAACGAGCACCACCACGACCTGACACTACAGCCTGCCTACTGACCCTTCAGGGAAGCGGGGGGAGCCACAATGCCACCGTGATCACTCACGGTGGCATTGTTCTTTCCGATCCTCGCTGACGCACTGGGCGAAGCCCTTCGGCAGGCCCCTGAACTCCCGGGTCGTGCCGGCCGCCAACGCGAACGACCGTATCGGCGCTTTCGCACAGGCGGCATCAGGACGACAGGCCGGGTCCAGCACCAGGTAATGGCACTGGCCGCTGCGGCTGGCCATGCACTCGAAACGCGCCACGCCGTCCACTACCGTGCGCTTGCTGTACAGCGTGTCCACGCCATTGGCAGTGGTGCGGGTGATCGCGGTTTCAGTGGACTTCCGGCAACCGGCAAGCGCCAATGCGGCGAGGCCGACAAGCAGGAAAAAACGCATGCAATGCTCCTGGCGGCGGAGACTGCGGCGCGGCTACATGCCGCGGAACAGGCTCATGAACGGTTGGCTGACCACCAGCGTCTCCGTGCGCCCGCGCAGGCGCAGCACGCCGCGCCCGGTGTCGTCGCGGCTCACCGCTGCCACCGCCTTCATGTTGACGATGGTGGAGCGGTGGATCTGGCGGAAGTGCTGCGGGTCGAGCACTTCAAGCAGTTCACGTAACGGTGTGCGCAGCAGGCTTTCGCCGGCAGCGGTGACCACGGTGGTGTACTTGTTGTCGGCGCGGAAGTAGGCCACATCTTCCAGCATGATCAGCTGCGTCTCGCGGCCGTTGCTGGCGGTGATCCAGGCCAGTGGCGGGCGCTCCGCTGCGCCCTGCGACGGGCCCAGCCGCTGCAGCAGGCGCTCCAGCACGGCATCGTCCTGTCGCGTCGATGGCAGCCGCGACAGGATGCGCTCGCGGGTGGCCAGCAGGCGCTCATCACTGACCGGCTTCAACAGGTAGTCCATCGCGCCCTGCTCGAACGCATCGATGGCGTACTGGTCGTAGGCGGTGACGAATACCACCTGGGTGCGCGGGCTCAGCTCGGACAGCGAGCGCGCGACCTCGATGCCGCTGATGCCGGGCATGCGGATGTCGAGGAACGCGATGTCCGGCCGCGTCTCGGCCAGCTGCTCCAGCGCGCTGGCACCGTCCTCGCACTCGGCCACCAGCTTCAGCTCCGGCCACAGCCGGCCCAGCTGTTCCACCAGTGACTGCCGCAGCAGTTCTTCGTCTTCGGCGATCAGGGCTTCAAGCGGCATGGCTGCGCTCCTTGTGCGACTGCGGCAGGGTCATGGTCGCGGCCACGCCGCTGGGGAAGTTGGCAACGATCGCCACGCCGGCCTGCTCGCCGCAGGTCAGGCGCAGGCGCTCGCGCAGGTTCTTCAGGCCGATGCCGGTACCGCTGGTGCCCTGGCCGAAGCCAAGCCCATCGTCGGCCACGGTCACGGTCACGTGGTCATCGAAGCCGCGCGCCAGTATCCAGATCGTGCCACCGCCGGGCTTGGGTTCCAGGCCGTGCTTGATCGCGTTCTCCACCAGCGTCTGCAGTGCCATCGCCGGCAGGTGCACGCCGTGCAGTTCGTTCGGTACCTGCATTTCCACCGCCAGGCGTGCGCCCATGCGGATGCGCAGGATTTCCAGGTACGCGCGGGTGCGGTCCAGCTCCACGCCCAGCGTGGATACCGATTCGTCCACCTGCGGCAACGAGCTGCGCAGGTATTGAATGAGGTGGCCGAGCATCTGTTCGGCACGCGCCGGATCGGTGCGGGTCAGTACCTGCGCGTTGGCCAGCGTGTTGTAGAGGAAGTGCGGTTCCACCTGCGCATGCAACAGGTTCAAGCGTGCCACCGACAGTTCCTTTTCCACCTGGGTCTGTTCGGCCGCAGCCTGTTCGTCGCGGCGCTGGTCGGCGACGCGGCGGCTGATCGCACGGGTGACTGCTTCGGCGTTCTCGAAGTTGCTGCCCTCGTCGAGCGCCAGCAGGTCGGCCCACCAGCCGGCATCGGGTTCGAACAGCAGGGTCACGGTGCTGGTGCCCTGCCCCGGCGTGACCGTGGCCAGCACGCTGTTGCGCTTGATGGCCAGCCGCGCCGGCAGGTTCCAGCGCGAGGGCTGGCGGCCGTTCCAGAGGTCGACCCGGCGCACATAGGCGCGCACCTGCAGGCTGCCGGCCGAGCTTTCCACGTCTTCGACGCGCGGTAGTTCGGAAATCGCCGCCTCCACCACCGAGAAGGCGTGGCCCGCGTCCATCGGCAGTTCGATCTGGCGGCGCTGGCGGCCGGACAGGGTGGTGGCATCCAGGCGACCGGCCACCAGCCAGACCCGGCGGATGTGGGTGATGGCACTGCCCAGCGCGGAAATGATCAGGAACATCGCCAGCAGCCCGAAGATCCAGCCCGGGCCATCGTTCATGCCGCTGAAGATGCCGCTCCAGACCATGCCGGCGACAACCAGCGCGGCAGCCCAGGCCAGCAGGTGGCGGATCAGGAGAGAGAGGCTGGCGAACACGGCGGCGCCTTGAGGAAGGGGGTGAGCCGAGCATAGGGCGGCCCGCCGGGCAAGCAAGCAGGCTGCGACGAAGGCCGGGAAAGTTGGGATGGAAGCCGTTATGGAAACGCCGGGCACGGCCCGGCGTTTCCGGGGGCGGCAATGCCGGCCAGCGGCCGGCACTACCGGACGCCGTTATTTGCGCTGGTCGGCGCTGGCGTCACGCACGGCGCGGAACGCCTCGTCCTTGCTCCAGTTCGGCCAATCGCGGGAATTGGCCAGCTGGTTGCCTAGCGTGTACAGCACTTCCAGGTCGCGCGCGGCACCGGCAAACACCCAGTCCGGCTGCCACTCGTCGCCCTGCTGGTGATAGCGCTTGGCGGTGTAGTCCTCGGAGGCCTTCCTGCCTGCGGCCACGCCACCGTCCACCCAGTCCTGGCCGGCCGACCAGGACAGCGCCGGCACGCCACGCTTGGCGAACGGGAAGTGGTCGGAGCGGAAGAACAGGCCCGCTTCCGGCTTCGGGTCCGGCGTGTAGCGGATATCCCAGCCCTTGGCCACGTCCTTCAGCTGGTCCAGCAGCTCGAAGCGCGCGGCACCGTAGATGCCGAAGTCACGCGACGGGCCGAACGGCGCCATGCCGTCCATGTTGATCACGGCCACGGTCTTTTCCAGCGGATACAGCGGATGGGTGGCGTAGTACTCAGAACCCAGCAGGCCCTTTTCCTCGGCGGTGACCGCCAGGAACAGCAGCGAGCGCTGCGGGCGCTTCTCCTTGGCGAAGCCACGGGCCAGCTCGACCAGCGAGGCGGTGCCGCTGGCGTTGTCCAGCGCGCCGTTGAAGATGCGGTCACCGCGCGCGTCCGGCTCGCCCACGCCGATGTGGTCCCAGTGCGCGCTGTAGATGATGGTCTCGTCCGGATGGCGGCTGCCTTCCAGGCGCGCGGCCACGTTGTGAGAGGTGATCACTTCGGTCTTCACCGCGTACTTCGCGTCCAGGCTGGCGCCGGTCAGCGGCACCGGGGTGAAGTCGCGCTGCTGCGCCTTCTTCTTCAGTGCCTCGAAATCCTGCCCGGCCGAGCGGAACAGCTCCACGGCAAGGTCGCGCTGGATCCAGCCTTCCAGCAGCGGGTGGCTTTCTGCCGGGTTGTCACGCACCACGTCGAACATGGTGTTGGTGTTGGAGCCGGCCACGGTGGCCCAGCCATACGACGCCGGTGCGGTCTCGTGCACGATCAGCACGCCCAGCGCCCCCTGGCGGGCGCCTTCCTCGTACTTGTAGGTCCAACGGCCGTAATAGGTCATGCCCTTGCCGTCGAAATCACCTTGGCCGGTTTCGAAGTCCGGGTCGTTGATCAGCACCACGGCGATCTTGCCCTTCAGGTCCACGCCCTTGAAGTCGTCCCAGTTGCGCTCCGGTGCCTTCACGCCGTAGCCGAGAAACACCAGCGGGGCCTTGCTGATGTCGACGCTGCTGGCGCCGTTCATGGCGGCGCGCACGGCGATCTGCTTGCCCTGCTCCAGCGGCAGGGTCTTGCCGCCCTGGTGCAGCGCCAGCTGCGGTGCGCCGACGATGTCGCCCTTGCGCAGCGGCACGGCCTGGGTCCACAGGCGCTTGCCGTCCTTGAGGTCGCCGCCCGGCTGCAGGCCGGCGTCGGCAAACTGCTTGCTGAGGTAGGCGATGGTCTTTTCTTCGCCGGCGGTGGCCGGCGAGCGGCCTTCGTAGGCGTCGGAGGCCAGTTCCTTGACGTCGGCGGAGATCCGCGCGCCATCGAATTTCGGGGTGGCCGCCATCAGTGCGCTCGACACCGACAGGGCCAGCACGCCCAGTACCACTCGTTTCATTGCTCTCTCCAGCAGGGAAATCCTTCTGGAGTGTAATGGGATTCGCCAGGGCTGCGCCCTGCACCTGCCGAAACAACGGCAACAGCCGAAGCAACAGCAAAAGCTGGTTTCCTGAGGGTAGGCGGGGTCCCACTGCTGTTGGTGGGTGTCGACCTGGGTCGACACGCACGGAAACACGAAGGGGTCAGATCCTTTTCCCGCCGGAAAAGGGCTCTGACCCCATCGGTGTGTTGCTTGGGCGTGTTACCAGTTCGGGTCTTCGGCCGGGGCGGCAGCGGGCTTGGGCTTCGGCTTGGCCGCCGGGCGTGCGGCGGCGGCGGGAGCGGCCGAGGCAGTCGCACCTGCGGCGGCGGCCGGCTTGCTGCCCAGCTTCTGGCGCAGTTCGATCTGGCCCGGGCGGAAACCGCCGCGCATCGCGTCGACGCCGTCTTCGATGGTGCCGTACGAGGTCTGTGCGGCCACGCGGTCGATGCGGATGGTGCAGCACGGGTGTTCACTGCGGCCCAGTGAGCGGCCGGTCTGCGGGTCCTTCAGTTCCTCGCCCAGGCGCACGGCCTGCCAGCGCTGGCCGGCCTGCAGGGTTTCGCCACCCTGGCTCAGCACCACCTGGTCACCGTCCACAGAAACCACCGACACCGGGAACAGCGTGGTGACGATGGTGGTACCGATCTGGCCCGACAGCGATTCCATCATCGCCGCGGCCATGTTGCGGCCGTTGACCACGCGGGGCAGGGTGCTCGGGCCGGTCGAGGCCAGCTGGTGGTCGAAGCTGTCGGACATCACCACCTGGCCGGTGGTGGCGTTGATCAGGCGCAGGGTGATGCGGCCGCCACCGGAGTACGAGGTCACCTGGCGGTCGGACATGCGCAGGTTGCGCACGCTGCGCGGGTACTCGAAGCGTTCGATGGTCGGGATCAGGATCAGGTCGGTCGCCAGCTGCTGCCCAACGCGTGCGGTGTCCTGCAGGCGCACGTTGCCGCTGTTGATGTGGTCGATCTCGGCCTGCAGTTCGTCGCCGAACTCGCGATCCAGCACGATGAAGCGCTGGGTCTGGGTCAGCGTGTCGGACAGGCGCGCGCGGATCGCGTCGGCCACTTCATCGGCACTCACGCGGCCATCGCCCACGGCATAGCTGCCGGCCTTGGTGCGCGGCAGCGCGACCACGATCTTCGGCTTGCCCTGCTCGTCCGGTGCGCGGTACTGGGCAATCTGTGCACGCACGCGCACCTTCCAGTAGCTGCGCATGCTGCGGTGGGTCACGTCCGAATCGAACGAGCTTGCGCCACGCTTGGCATCGACGCTGACCTTCTCGTCGTAGCTCTCCTTGACGCTGGCCGAGGCTCCGCCGCCCTTGGCCGTGGCCTCGCCGGACGCGCTGGCAGAGGCCGAACCCTTGAAGCTCCAGCCTTCGTCGCTGGCGCGCACGCGCGCGATGGTTTCTTCATCCAGCTGCCGCACTTCGTCCTGCGACAGGATTTCATAGCCCAGCACCGCGCCCTGCGAGCCGGCGATCATCTGCTGGGTGAACGCGTCGGCGCGGATATCGCCGACGTGTTCGTCATCCACATCCACATGCAGGCCTGCACGCAGGCTCTGCATCTGGCTGGCCACGCGTACGCCGTTGACCTGCGCCACCGCCGACTGCAACGCCGCCAGCACCGCCAGTTCCGGGGTGCTGCCGATGCCGTCGGCCTCGCGCGCGACCTGGGTGGTGCCGCCGAAATCCGGCGTGCCACGCAGGGGCGCTGCTTCCACTGGCGCATTGCTGGCCAGTGCACTGGTTGCCTTGTCCTTGGCAGGTGCGGGCGCTTCGGCCGGGGTGTCCTGCTTGCCACAGGCTGCAAGCAGCGCGGCAGCCAGGCCCAGGCCGATCAAACGGGAGGTCGTACGCATGGGGATTCGCCTCGGATCAGTTCATCTTGTCCAGCTGGCCCAGCATCGAGTCGGCGTTGGACGGCACCTTGACCTTGCTCTTCTTGGCGAAGGTCACAGCCGACTTGGTCGAACCGTACAGGCCCTGGATGAAGCCCGGCGATTCCTTGGCCACCCATGCACCAGCGGCCAGCTTGCGGCCGACGGTAGCCATCTGGGTGGCGCCCAGGTTCTTCATGCCGGCGGTGAAGTTGCTGGCTTCGCCACCCAGCTTCTGCGCTTCGGCAGCCGAGGACAGCAGCGAGACCAGGCCTTCGGCGTAGTGCTGCTTGGATTCAGCGTTCAGCTCCGGCTGCGCGGCCTGGCGCTCGTCGATCGCGGCCTGGGCGGCTTCGCTGACCGACACCGACTTCTTCATCGCATCGACGCTGACCGAACCCGACGACAGCGCCTGGCGCTCGGCTTCCAGCAGCTGCACCTGCTCGGCCAGGCCGAAGGCACGGGCGAACGAGGTCTGGGCCTGCAGCGAGTGCGACTGCGAGCTGACGAAACGACGCACCAGCGCTTCCTGCGCGGCTTCGTCCGGGGCAGCGGCGCTGGAGGTGCTGCTGGAGGAGCCGGTGGAGCCACCAGCCAGGTCCTTCAGCTTGCCCAGGCCGGCATGGGCCGGCATCGACAGGGTGGCGGCCGCGATGGCCAGGGCAAGAGCGGTATTGCGGATCATGTGAGAGTCCTTTGGGAGAAACGGCCGCGTGCGGCACGTGGGGAATCGGTAACCCAGGGGCGATGCCGAGCGAGCTCGGCACCCACCGGGGCGGCGGATCAGCGGACCGCCTTGACGTTCAGTTCGTTGATCATCTGCTGGGCGGCCTTTTCGGCAGCCAGCTGCAGGGCATTGGTACGGGCCACGGTTTCATTCGGGCCGGTACCGGAGAACTGCACCGGGCCGACCGACGACACGGTGCGCGGGAAACGACCGGTCACGTCCAGCACCTTGCCGGTGACAGTGACGAACACGCGGGTGTTGCCGCTGGCCGGATCGCGGTCACGCATGCCGACGTCGAGGGTGCCGACGGCGATGTACGGGATGTTGGCCGCACGGATGCCATTGGCGGTGTCGCGCAGGGTGGCCGGGGCCAGGTCGTTGCCGGTGCTGAAGTCCTTGCGGATGCGCTCGATGCTGAGCAGGCCGCGCGACTCGCCTTCCACGTACTCGGCTTCAACCACCTCGTAGCCGGCGGCGCTGAAGGCACCAGTCATCGCGGTGTTGACTTCGGCGGCGTTGGCCACCTTCCAGGTGATGTTGTCGGCGCGCGCGGTGGTGCTGCCGCCGCTGGTGACCGACACCGAACCGTTCTGGTTGATGCTGCCGTTGGTGCTGACCGAGTTGCCGCGGAAGCTGTCGCCTTCACGGGTGTTCTCGCTGTAGCTGCTGCTGGCGTCGACGCGGCGGTATTCCTTGTCCTGGAACGACTGCACGGTGTCCTGCGAGCGCGCCATGAACAGGAAGGTCAGCAGCGAGCGCTGCGCAGCGGTGGCGCCGGCCACGGCCGAACCCGCATCCAGCTTGGTCTGCAGCAGGGTGGTGTTGATCTCGGCGCGGACGGTGACGCTGTAGGTCTTGGCCTTCTTGTCTTCGGTGTCCGACAGCTGTACGGCGCTGAGCACGTAGCGGTCGATCTCGCCGATGAACTCGGCGCGGCGCGCCTCGAACAGGCGCAGCTTGGCCGCACCGGTTTCGGCGATGTACGCCTCCAGGGCATTGACCTTGGCCTTGTTCAGGGCCTGGGCACGGGTATCGGCGCTCAGGCGCAGGCCGTAGCTGGCCGAGCCGGTTCCGCGCGAACTCGCGGTCTGCGCAGCGACCGGCGAGGCCACCGCCAGCGCGATGAGGATGAGCAGGATGGTACGCATCAACGACATGACTTGATCAACTCCTGGAGGGCTTGGGTCTGCTGCTGCAACGGGCGGCCGCCCGGCTTCTGTTCGTCCAGCCAGGCGCGCGAATCGGCACGCTTGGCGGCGGCGCCGGCGAAGGCGTCGAAGCCGGCCAGCAGGGTTTCGTAGCTGGCCGACCACTGGTCGACCTGCCACTGCGTGACCGGCACCACCTTGGTGGCCCCCTTGCGCAGCGGCTGTTCGAAATAGACCTTGCCCGAGAACGGCTCGCTCACCTTGGCGGTGAAGAAGGCGCCGAACAGCATCGTCTTCATCGCCGGGGTTTCCTCGATCACGCCGTTCTTCAGTGCATCGACCTGCAGTTGGATGACGTAGTCGGGTTCGGGAATCTTCAGCTGGTAGACCTTGCCGTCGGCAAAGCGGGCGGCCATCGCACCGCCGATCGCCTGGCCCGAGGCCGGCGGCAGCAGGCCAACGCCAGTGTTGGACGACAGCGTCTTGGACAGTTCGTGCGCAAGCGTGGCACGCAGCGGTGCTTCCCACTTCGGATCGGGCAGCTTGGCGCGTGCCGCGTCGGACAGGGTCACCCCGCCCACCTGCAGGCGACGCACGGCGGCATCGGGCAACCGGGCCTGCGCCAGGCTGGCCGCCAGTACCTGCGACAGGCTGGTATCGGCACCGCCGTACAGCAGATCGGCGACGATCGCGTCGATATCGTCGTTGTCCGGACGGTAGTCCTGCACGTCGATGCGCTGCAGGGTGAGCGGATAGGAGGCGATCACCTGGCGCTCGCGGAAGTCGAAGAACAACGCCTGCAGCGCCACTTCCACCAGCACCTTGTACTGGTCGCCGATCGGTTCGACCGAGACCAGCTCGCGATCCAGCGCAGCGGCCAGCACGGTGGCACTGGTGGTGCCGTCGAGCATCGCCACCGGCTGGTCGATCAGCTCCAGGTGGGCCGGTGCGTGGCGCTTGAGCGACTGTGCCAGCGTCTGGTTCAGCGGGACCAGCCCACGCCGTTCCAGCACCGCGTGCGCATGCGGGGTGGTCGCCTGCACGGCGGCGGCGTCAGCGGTATAGGCAAAACCGGCCCAATAGGCCTGCTGTGATTTGTCCGCAGCCTGCACGGCCATCGGCCATACGGCCAGGCACAGGGCACAGGCAAGCAGGCGCGCAAAAGCGCGCGATGCGCTCTTCGTCCTTGAATACATCCAACCGCTCCTCGGTCAATACGCACGGATCGCGGACGCTGATGCGTCCGCTGGGCGCGAAACATAGCCGCTCAGGCGGCCGGCGACAAGTGCTGCCTTTGTCGGCTCAGTCCGTGGGGGGCAGGCCCGCCCGTTGCCGCAGTAGTCCGCGCTCGGCCTGGTTCTGGCTGAGCCGAGCGGCCTGGCCAAAAGCGTCACGTGCGTCCTGCTCACGCCCCAGTGCCTGCAGCAGCTCGCCGCGCACCACCTGCAGCGGCGCGTAGTCGCGCAGGCGCGGATCGACCAGCAGTGGCTGCAGTTGTGCCCACGCGGCGAAGGCACCGTCGCTGCGCAGGATCGCCACCACCCGGTTCAATGCCACCACCGGCGAAGGTTGCACCTGCAGCAGCTGTGTATAAAGCGCAGCAATACGCGGCCAATCAGTGGCGTCAGCATGCCGCGCAGCCGCATGGCAGGCCGCGATGCGCGCCTGCAGCACGTAGGGATCCTGGTCGCCACCGATGGCCAATGCGCGCGCCAGCACCTGCTGCCCACGTTCGATCTGCAGCCAATCCCAGCGCGCGCGGTTCTGCTGGTCCAGCAGCACCGGCACCCCCTGCGCGTCCACCCGTGCCGCTGCACGCGAGGCCTGCAGTTCCATCAGCGCCAGCAGGCCCAGTACCGGCGGCACCGGCAACCGATGCGCCAGGATGCGGGCCAGCCGCAGCGCTTCCTCGCACAGCGCCGGGCGCATCCAGTCATCACCGGCGCTGGCGGCGTAGCCTTCGTTGAACACCAGATAGATCGCTTCCAGCACCGAGGCCAGGCGCTCCGGCATCGCGTCCGCGCGTGGCACTTCATAGGGCACCTGCTTCTGCGCCAGCGTGCGCTTGGCGCGCACGATGCGCTGGGCGATGGTCGGCTCCGGCTGCAGGAACGCACGTGCAATCTCGACGGTGGTCAGGCCACCGAGCAGGCGCAGGGTCAGTGCCACCCGCGCATCGGCCGGCAGCACGGGATGGCAGGCCACGAACATCAGCCGCAGCAGGTCATCGCCCAGGTCGTCCTCCAGTGCCTGGCTGTCATCCGGCGCCGGCAGTGCCGCCGGATGCAGTTCCTCGCCCCACTGCGCATGCTGCTGCGTCACCCGCTGGTGCTGGCGCAGCACATCGATGGCACGGTTGCGCGCGGTGGTCATCAGCCAGGCTCCGGGGTTGTCCGGGATACCCTGCTCCGGCCAACGCTCCAGCGCGGCCAGCCAGGTGTCCTGGGCCAGCTCCTCGGCACGGCCGACATCGCCACCGAGCAGCCGCGCCAGGCGCGCAATCAGCACTGGCGACTCCATCCGCCAGAGGGTTTCCAGACGCTGCGTCAGTGCGGGCTCGAGCATGCGCCGATCACAGCACGCACGCCCGGCCCGCACAAGCGCCGCAGCTCACGCTTCAACAATCGGCTTGAAGCCACCCCAGAACATGCGCCGGGTATCGAACGGCATGTCCTTCGGGCCCAGCGACGCCAGCCGCGGGTCGGCCATCACCTTTGCGTTGATGCGGTCGCGTGCCGCGCGCGAGCGGAACACCACGAAGGCGACGATCACCGTCTCGCCCGGTTTCGCCTTGACCGCGCGCGGGAAGGAGGTGCTCTTGCCCGGCTCCACATCGTCGGCCACGCATTCCATGTACTGCAGCGCGCCATGGTCCTTCCACACCGCACCGGCCTTGCGGGCAAGGCGACGGTAGGCCGCCACCTTGTCCTGCGGGCACGGCAGCACGTAAGCGTCCACGTAAGCCATGCGGGTTCTCCCTGCGGCGGCCGTCAGCCCGGCTCGCCGTCCATGTGTGCGATTTCCCAGAGATGGCCATCCAGGTCCTGGAAGCCACGCTGGTACATGAAACCGTAGTCGCGCGCGGGCTGCGGTTCACTGGCGCCGGCCGCCAGAGCCTTGTCCACCATCACGTCCACCGCCTTGCGGCTGTCCGCCGACAGGCAGGTGATCACCTCGGTCTGGCTGCGTGCGTCGGCGATTGGCTTGGTGGTGAACTGCTTGAAGAACGGCTGGGTCAGCAGCATCACGAAGATGCTCTCGCTGATCACCATGCAGGCGGCATCGTCATTGGTGAAGGTCGGGTTGAAGCTGTAGCCCAGCGCGGCGAAAAAGGTCTTGGACGCGTTCAGATCCTGCACGGGCAGGTTGACGAAGATCATCTGCGGTTGCGGTGCACTCATCGGTGAAGCTCCTTGTGGATGAAAGAAAGTGGGATCAGGGCTGCTTCATGCAGTTGACCATCCACGGCTTACCGTAGCGGTCGATCAGCATGCCCCAGCGGTGTGCCCAGAACGTTTCGGCGATCGGCATCTGCACCTGGCCACCTTCGGCCAGTGCAGCGAACACGCGTTCGGCTTCTTCGATGCTGTCGACATCGACATTGATGGTGGTCGAGCCACCCTCGCCGCCGCCGGGACCGTCGGCTGCCATCACGATGGCGTTGCCGATCTCCAGCTGGCTGTGCGCGACGTGGTCCAGCGTCTGCGCCGGCATTTCATTGCAGCCGGGCATGCCATCGGACGGCGGCATGTCGCGGTATTTCATTTCCGAAGTGACCTGGCCACCCAGTGCCTTGGCGTAGAACGCCATCGCCTCGTGGGCCTGGCCGCTGAAGCCGAGGAAAGGAATCAGTCTCATGGCAATACTCCGTGATGTGGTTCAGGGCGGTAGCGCCGGGTCGTGCCCGGCGTGGAGATGAATCGGGTCAACCTTCCAGCTGTGCACGCAGACGCTGTTCCTGCTGCTGTAATTCGGGGGTGAAGGCTTCACCGAAGTCTTCAGCGGAGATCAAGGGACGCAGTTCGAGCGTGCCGCCACTGCCGAACGGCGCGCGGCTGGCCCATTCAACCGCTTCGTCCAGCGACCGCACCTCCCACAGCCAGAAGCCGGCGATCTGTTCGCTGGCAGGACCGAACGGACCGGCCTCGACCTGGGGTGCCCCGCCGCCGAAGTGAATGCGACGGCCGCGCTGGGTGGCGTGCAGGCCTTCACCGGCCAGCATGATGCCGGCGGCCACCAGTTGTTCGTTGAAGGCGCCCATTTCGGACAGTTCCTGTTCGCTGGGCATGCGGCCGGCTTCGGAGTCGGCGTTGGCCTTCACGATCACCATCACTTTCATTGCGGTCTCCCGTGGGGACGCGTGGTGCGTGCCCTTCATTGGGTACAACGAACCAGGGGGCTGGGAATCGACACGTCCTCTGAAAATTATTTCTTCCGTGGAAAGCGCGCCTTCGGCGGAGGTCGGCGAACGGCGGAGCCCCTCCGTGGTGGGGTGGGTGGGTCGCTGAAAGCTGGTTTTCTGGGAGTGGGCCGGGCGGGTGGGGTTGGCGGGGACGCCGTGAACCCATCCGTGGGGGCTTAGCCGCGGCATCCATGCCGCGGATACCCCGCCAACCCCACCCGCCCGGCCCCAGACAGATCTCTGCGGCTGCCCCACCACGGGAAAATCAAGAGAAAAGGCAAAAGCAACAGCAAAAGCAACAGCAACGGCGGTTGGCTGGCGGGCTCAGCTTTGCGAGCGAAGCGACCCGCTTTTGCTCTTGTTTGTGATTTTCCGGGGTGGACGCCGCAGGAAACTGTCCAGGGCCGGGTGGGTAGGCGGGGCGGGGGTGTCCGCGGCATGGATGCCGCGGCCAAGCCCCCATGGATGGGTTTACGGCGTCCCCCGACCCGCCTACCCACCCGGCCAAGCCCAAGCATCACGTTGTAGCGCCACCACGGAGGGGCTCCGCCGTTCGCCGTCCCCGCCGAAGGCGAGCTTCTGCGCTGCAACATGCCGACGCGCCATCCTGCGCCATCATGGGCACCCGCCCCCGCCAGGACCGTCCCATGCAGCAGTACCTGCTTCTGATCTATATCGAGCCTGCCCTGCTGCAGGCCCTGCCCATCGAAGAATTCAACGCGCTGATGCGCGACTGCCTGGCCCACGCCGACAAGCTGCAGGCCGAAGGCACGCTGCTGGCCGCGCAGAAACTGCAGCCGGTCGACACTGCACAGACCCTGCGCGTGCGTGATGGCAACAGCCGTGTTCTCGATGGCCCGTTCGCCGAAACCCGCGAACTGCTGGCCGGCTTCAACCTGATCGTCGCCCGCGACCGCGACGAAGCCATGCGCATCGCCCGCGACTTCCCGTGGGCGCGCTTCGGCAGCATCGAAGTGCGGCCGCTGGAAGACATGGACGCCGAGCGCGAACGCTGCGGCGCCCCGGCTGCGGCTATGGCAGCAGCCGTACCCTGATCTCGCGCGGGCCGACGCCTTCGTTGCCGCTGTAGTCGCGCACGCTGGCGCGCACGATGTACTCGCCCGGCGGCAGCGCCGCCGGCTGCCAGCGCCCGGTTTCCATCAGGCCGTCGCGCACGGTGTTGGTGGCCAGGTAGCGGAAACGGGTGACCGCGCTGCCATGCACGGTGATGCCGCTGTCCGGTGCGTAGGCCACGCGCACAGCTTCCTTCTGCGGCGGCATGCGGTTGAACACGATGTTCCAGCGTGGCTGTTCATAGCCCTGCAGCGCTCGGCCATCGGCGTCGAGGATCTGGTAGCCCACCTGGTACATGCCCAGGCGGCGGCGCGGCAGGTTGTTGTCGACCTGGTCCCAGGCCTCGACCACGATCTGCACGCCGCGGCCCTGGCGCGCCACCATCACCACGCCATCGCTGCCGGCGGCCATCGGCTGGTCGTTGTCGTCCAGCAGGGCCACATCGGTGATGCGCGGCGCGAAGTGGTCGGCGTAGCCCTGGAAGCCCAGCGCCACCGCGTTGGTCTCGAAGCCGCCGGTACCCACCGCCAGGTGCACGTGCGCCTGGTTGTTGATGCTGCCCAGGCGGTCACCGACGTGGATGCGCATGCCGCGGCGCACGCGCATCCGCTCCAGCCTGCCCTGCTCGTCGTACAGCGCCTGCCAGCGCGCATCGTAGGGTTCGTCGCGCGGGGTGCGGCCGACCCGCATGTGGATGTACTTGAGGCGATCCACGACCAGGCCCTCGGCCTGCTCACCCAGGTTCCAGGCGGCCACCGGGCTGCTGATCTTGCCTTCGGCGATCGCCAGCACGGTCTGGCCCACATCACCGCGCACGTCGAAGCCGCCATGCAGGTGGTGGCGGCTCTCACCGGTGAAGTTGCCGCGCACCTCGCCCAGGGTGCCGACCACTTCGTGCCAGCCGTCCTGCGGTGCCAGCGGCCAACGGCCCCCGGTCTTCGGCAGCGCGGCATCGGCAGCCGGGCCGACCAGTGCCGGTGCCGGCAGGTCGCCCACCGGCAGCGGGCGCAGGCGATGCAGGCGGTAGCTGGCGGCGTCGGCCACCAGCACGCTGCCATCGGCATCCAGCGCCAATCCGCTGGGGCGGGCCAGGCGCGGCAGGCGGCCATTGCCGACCAGCGCGATCTGATGGCCCTGCGGCGTCACCTGCACGATGCGGCCATCGAGATCACCCACGTACAGCACGCCGTCATGGGCGGTGGCCAACGACAGCGGCCCATTGATCACGCCACCGGCGGCGACCACGGTGCTGACCGTACCATCGGCACCCACCCGGCGCACGGCGTTGTTGAACAGGTCGGCCACCAGCAACGCGCCCTGCGCGTCGAAGGCCAGCGCCACCGGCGTATCGAAGCGCGCAGCGGCGCCCACGCCATCGGCAAGGCCCGGCCGATCACCACCGGCCAGGGTGCGCACGCTGCCATCCGTACCGATCACCCGGATGCGATCGTTGAACGTATCGGCCACGTAAACCTGGCCCTGCGCATCCACGGCGATGCCCATCGGCGCATCGAAGCGGGCCTGCGCGGCAGGGCCGTCGGCGTGGCCCTGTTCGCCACCGGCCAGCGTGGTCACCTGGCCATCGGTGCTGATGCGGCGGATCGCATGGTTGCCGGTGTCGGCCACATACAGGTTGCCCTGCGCGTCGGCGGCAATGCCCGAAGGCGTGTTGAAACTGGCCTGCAGTGCAGGGCCATCGACACGTCCCTCGCCCTGCCCGGCCACCGTTTCAACGCGGCCATCGGGAAGGCGGCGACGGATCCGGTTGTTGTCGCCGGCATCGGTGAAATAGACGCTGCCATCGGCACTGCGCAGCAACGCGTACGGATCGGCGAAGCGTGCCTGCGCGGACGCGCCATCACGGTCACCCGGGTGGCCATCGCCGGCCAGCGGTTCAATCTGCGCGGTCCACGCCAACGGCGTCGGAGCCGGACCCGCCGGTTCAGCCAGCGTATGCAGCGGTGTCTCCCACCAGGTCGCAGCCAATGCCACTACCGTCGCCAACGCTACGCCTGCCGCCATCCATTGCCACCGTGCCATCGTGCTGCGCTGCCTGCCTGCTGTCTGAAGAGGCACCGACAATAGACGCTGCGCGTGCGATCCGCCACGGCCGATTGCGCGGCTGAACGCCAGAATTCGCTTCGTCGTGCTTGTCCTCGCTGGCTGCAGCAGGTTCAATGCGGTTCCCACGGATGGAGATTCTCCATGCCCCGCGTTCTCCCGCTCACCGCCCTGCTGCTGGCCGCATTGGCCAGCACATCCGCCACTGCTTCGATCACGGTGGCGCCGCAGAAGCCGTCAATCACCGCCGATGCGATGCACCAGGCCTATGCCACGCGCTGGGATGAAGCCATCCAGCAGGCGCGTGGCGGCAACACGCTGGGCGCGCTGATCAGCATGGAACGGCTGATGGAGGATCCCCTGCTGGACGACTTCGATGCCGAGCATCGTGGCCGCGCCTCGCAGGTCGCTGGCTGGACCGCACTGATGCAGAAGAAGCCGGCCCTGGCCCGCCGCTACCTGCAGCGGGCGCAGGAGGCCCTGCCGGAGGATGCACAGATCCTGCTTACCCAGGTGTCGGTGGAACTGTCGGACAACCAGCCGGCCGCAGCCACCGCCTTCCTGGTGAAGGCACTGCAGCATGCCGACGCGCCGCTGCCGGTCGATCACCACGCCATCAACTACCTGCAGTACCGCCTGCGTGACCAGCCGATGAAGCGCATGGACCTGCTGCAGGCGCTGTTTGACAACGGCTGGAAAAGTGCCGGCCTGGAACCCACCGGGCTGTGGCTGACGCTGGCCACGCTGCAGGCCGACAATGGCCGTGGCGACGGCATTCCAGCCACGCTGGCCCGCATCGACAGCCCGGCCGAGATCATCCGCCTGCGCAGCGACAAGCGCTTCGACCGTTATGTCGATCGCGGCGATGCGCGTTTCGATCCGGTGCAGGCGGCGCAGCGCCACCTCGATGAACTGCGCGTCTCCGGCCTGCTCGACCGTGCACTGGACGCGCGCATGGCCGAGTTCAGCACCACCCTGCTCATGCTGGACCGCAACGAGGAAGTGCTGTCGTTGACCGAGGGCATGGCCGGTGCCGCGAGCAACGGCGAATCACCTGCCGCCGCCGAAGCGGAATGGGTGGCCTGGCTGCTCAACAGCCGGCTCACCGCACTGCGCCGGCTGGGCCGCACCGATGAGGCACTGGCCACGGCGCAACAGGCCCAACGCATCGGCGCACTCGGCCCGGATGGTGTCGAGCACCAGATGAATGTCGGCTTCGTCTTCAGTTCGCTGGGGCGCATGCAGGACGCTGCGCAGGCAGTGAATGACATGCCGGGCCTCGCCGGCTACGGCAAGGCCGCGCAGGCGCTGCTGCAGTTCGCCGCCGCCCGCGAGCGCGGTGATGCCGAGGCGCGCGACGCAGCACGCGCGGTGATCCTGGCCCAGCGCGAGGATGCCCGCCTGTTCCATCGCGAAATGCTGCTGGAGGAAGGCAACCTGGACGGTGCCGCCGCCGTGCTGATCGAACAGCTGCGCTCGCCCATCGAACGCGGGGAAACCCTGGCCAGCCTGCAGGACATGCGAACCTATCCGTCATTGCCGGGCGATGTGCGCATCGATGCCGCGTGGCGTGCACTCAAGCAGCGTGCCGACGTGCAGGCCGAGGTGGCACGCGTCGGCCGCATCGAGCGCTACGACCTGGTCAGCACCTCCACCTCGCGCTGAGCGGCTTTTTGTGTAGAGCCGAGCCGATGCTCGGCGGCAATTGGCGCAGCCGAGCATCGGCTCGGCTCTACAACGCCACGTGCAGGCAGCACCGTCCGCTAGCGCGCCGGCACTTCGGTGCGGATGCCCATCGCTTCGCGGTAGCGTGCGTACAGCGCCATCACCTTGTCCACGTAGGCCAGGGTTTCGGCGTAGGGCGGCACGCCCTTGTAGCGGGTGACCGCACCGATGCCCGCGTTGTAGGCAGCCGCCGCCAACGGGCGGTCGCCGTTGTAGCGGCGCAGCAGCGCGCGCATGTAGCGCGCGCCACCCTCGATCGACTGCTGCGGCGAGAACGGATCGCTCACCCCGTATTCCTGCGCGGTTTCGGGCATCAGCTGCATCACGCCCTGTGCGCCCTTGCTGGATACCGCCAGCGCGTCGAAATTGCTTTCGGCGTGGGCGATGGCACGCAGCCAGGCATCATCGACGCCGGTGGCCTTGGACGCGGCCTTGAACTGCCTGGCGTGCTGCGCCAGCTGCGGCTTGCCGACCTTGCCCAGGCCCTCGTGCGCCGGCTCGCCTGGCGGCGTGGCCACGGTGAACTTCAGGAACACCCGCGAGCCGGGCAGGTTGCGCGTGGAGTAGACCAGCGCCCCGTCCTGTTCGCGCTCGTACAGCACGCCGCTGAACACGCCCATGTTGCCCCACAGGTTCGGGGTCTGGACGGCGTTGTCGTCGATCTCCTTCGGCGTGCACCGCGATCCCGGCTCCGGCGCGGTGGCCAGGCTGACGGTGTTGCCCTGCACGCAGCGGTAGACGGTGCGCGCGGCGGCCAGCCCGGGCCACAGGCTGGGCAGCAGCAACAGCGCGAGCAGGAGGGGGCGAGGGGACATGGCGGCCGGATGATCCGGCCGTGCCCGCTAATGTTGGGTGAATGGGGGCCGGCAGGGCGGCGTCCTGCACCCGTGGTAGTGCCGGCCGCTGGCCGGCAACCTCCCGCGACCTGCCGGGGTCAGATCCCGTTGCTGAGCAACGGGATCTGACCCCACTTCGGATCACTTCGCGGTCCTCCGACGCACCCAATAGCCCACGCCCAGCAGCACGAACCACGCCGGGCTGGCGATCAGCGCCTGGCGGGTGTCGCCCTGCAGGCTCAGCAGCACCAGCACGGCGGCGAAGAACACCAGGCAGGCCCAGCACATCGCGACGCCGCCGGGCATCTTGAAGATCGATGCAGCATGGCGCTCCGGATAGCGACGGCGATAGGCCATGTAGGCCACCAGGATCAGCGACCAGACGAAGATGAACAGCACCGTCGCCAGTGTCGTCACCAGGGTGAAGGCGGTCACCAGGTTGGGAATCAGGTAGATCAGCAGCGTGCCGCCCAGCAGGCACAGGCACGAGAACAGCAGGCCACGGGCCGGCACTGCGGCGCGCGACAGTTTCGACAGCCCGCGCGGGGCGTGGCCCTCTTCGGCCAGGCCGTACAGCATGCGGCTGGTGGAGAAGATGCCGCTGTTGGCCGAGGACGTGGCCGAAGTCAGCACCACGAAGTTGATCAGGCTGGCGGCGGCGGGAATGCCGGCCAGCACGAACAGCTGCACGAACGGGCTCTTGTCCGGCACCACCTGGCGCCACGGGGTGACCGCCATGATCGCGATCAGCGCCAGCACGTAGAAGATGATGATGCGCACCGGGATCGAGTTGATCGCCTTGGGCAGGTTGCGCTCGGGGTCGGCGGTTTCGGCGGCGGTGGTGCCGACCAGCTCGATGCCGACGAAGGCGAACACCGCAATCTGGAAGCCGGCGAAGAAGCCGACCAGCCCCATCGGGAACATGCCACCGTCATTCCACAGGTTCGACAGCGACGCGGTGTGGCCGCTGGGTGAGGTGAAGCCCCACGCCACCAGCCCGGCGCCAGTGATGATCAGCGCGCAGATCGCCACGATCTTGATCAGCGCGAACCAGAATTCCATTTCGCCGAACAGCTTCACCGTCACCAGGTTCAATGCCAGCAGCAGCATCACGCAGGCCAGCGCCGGTTTCCAGGCTTCAAGCCCGGGGAACCAGAACTGCGCGTAGGCGGCAATGGCGATCACATCGGCGATGGCGGTGACGATCCAGCAGAACCAGTAGGTCCATCCACAGAAGAACCCGGCCCACGGGCCGAGCAGGTCGGTGGAGAAATCGATGAAGGATTTGTACTGCAGGTTGGACAGCAGCAGTTCGCCCATCGCGCGCATCACGAAGAACAGCATCGCGCCGATGATCAGGTAGACGAAGACGATGGAGGGGCCGGCCAGGCTGATGGTCTTGCCCGATCCCATGAACAGGCCGGTGCCGATGGCACCGCCGATGGCGATCAGTTGCAGGTGGCGGTTGGACAGGCTGCGGCGCAGGTGCTCGGGGGGCGTTGCGGGCTCGGTCATGGGCGCGGGCAAAAGGGGCGGGCGAAGCATTCGACGGTAGTCCTCCGCGGCGCCGAGCGCCAGCGCCAGACGGACCCATTGCGTCAAAGCGGGCCGCTTTCACCACAATGTGACCGAATACCGTATTGATCCCATTCCGCCCGGCCCGGCGCCATGCTCAGATAGCCGCACCTGCCCAAGGACCGGCCCACCATGCGCCCTGCCCCGCCCGCCCCGCTGGAGCCCCGGCCATGAGCCGGCTGCGCGTCATCATCGGCGGCACCGCCCTGGCCCTGCTGGCCGCTGCGCTGCCCATCGCGGTCATGGCCTACGCCACCTGGGACCGCGCGATCAGCGTCGAACAGCAGCGCCTGCGCGACATCGCCGATCGCACCCTGCGCCGCTCCGACCTGTCCTACCAGGAAGCGCTGGCGGCACTGAAATCGGCCGAGGCCGGCGCCTACGTACCCTGCAGCCCCGAACACATCCGGCGCATGCAGACCCTGGTGATGACCACCCCATCGATCGACCAGATGGGCTACTTCGAAGGTGGCAAGCTGCGCTGCACCTCGTGGGGTCCGTTCCTGTCCGATGTGGATCAACCCACGCCGGACCACGTCACCAGCGATGGCGCAGGCATTGCAGTGGATGTGCGCCCGGAAATCAGCGGCCGCCGCCAGGTGCTGGCGGTCCTGTATGGGTCCTACGACGCACTGGTGGACCCGCGCCGCTTCGTCGATGTCATTGCCGACCCGAACGTGCGGCTGGCGCTGGCCAGCCCCGATGGACGCCTGCTGGCCAAACAGCCCGGCCTGGATCCGGACCTGCTGGAGGCACTGCTGCGCGACCCCGGCGAAGGCCTGGATCACGCCACGCTGTTCGCCACCGCGCGCAACGAGGAATGGCTGGCCATCGCCACCACGCCGCGCACCGCGCTGGCCGCCGCCTTCCGCCAGCAGGCATGGCTGTACGTGCCGGTCGGCCTGCTGCTGGCCGCCGCCGGGGCCGGCCTGGTGATCTGGCTGTCGCGGCGCCGCCTGTCGCTGCGCGGTGAGCTGGCCACCGCCATCCGCCGCCGCGAGCTGTACCTGCATTACCAGCCGATCATCGAACTGGACACCGGCATCTGCGTCGGCGCCGAGGCGCTGGTGCGCTGGCAACGCCCGGATGGCACCCAGGTGCGGCCGGACCTGTTCATTCCGCTGGCCGAAGAGGCCGGCATGATCGCCGACGTCACCGACCTGGTGATCGAGAACGTGGTGCGCGACATGCGCGAGCTGCTGGTGGCCGACCGCAGCGCGCACATCGCGATCAACCTCGCCGCCGAAGACATCAGCAGCGGCCGCGCCCTGAAGATGATTTCCCGGCACATGGCCGGAAGCGGCATCCTGCCGCAGCAGATCTGGATGGAGGCCACCGAACGTGGCTTCCTCGACCTGGACCGCGCGCGCACCATGCTCGCCGCCGCCCGCCGCGCCGGCCACAGCGTGGCGATCGACGATTTCGGCGTCGGCTTCTCCAGCCTGCAGTACCTGCAGCAGCTGCCACTGGATGCGCTGAAGATCGACAAGTCGTTCATCGATGCGATCGGCACCGAAAGCGCCACCAGCCCGGTCACGCCGCACATCATCGACATGGCCAAGGAGCTGGGCCTGTGGGTGGTGGCCGAGGGCGTGGAAACCGAAGCGCAGCTGGCCTACCTGCACAGCCGGCATGTGGAATTCGGCCAGGGCTGGCTGTTCTCGCGGCCGCTGCCGCGTGATGAGTTCGTCGCCTTCCACCACAAGCGGCAGCAGCAGTACGGCGCTGCACGCGAGCACATGCAGAACCCGCGCAGCGTGCCGATCGAGCGTGAAGGGATCGAGTAGGACGGCCAACGGCAGAGCCCCTGGTGGTGGGTCGCGTACAGCTATCCCGGCGTTGGCCGGGACGGTCTCTGACAGGTTCTGGCGGCGGTCCCACCACGAAATCAACAGAAGAAGCAAACGCGGGTCGCTGCGCTCGGTAGATCCACGCCATGCGAGGATGGCGCGGCCCACGGTAGTGCCGGCCGCTGGCCGGCACCGCATCATCGTTGAGCGCCGCCTACGCCCACGCCTTCGGCCGTGCCAGCAACCACGCGACGGTCACCGCCAGCAACAGCAGCGGCAACCATCCCAGCTGGCTCGGGCCGCTGGCCTGCAGCAGCACGCCGCCCGCCACGCCGCCGGCCGCAATGGCCAGGTTCCAGCCGGTCACCAGCATCGACTGCGCCAGGTCCGCAGCGGCCCCGGCGCGTCGTGCCAAGGCGGTCTGGAACAGGGTCGGCACCGCGCCGAACGCCACGCCCCACAGGATCGTCGCCAGCAGCAGCGCGCTGGCCACGCCGGGCCATACCAGCAAGGCCAGCACCGGTACGATGAAGCCGATCACCGCCGCCCACACCAGCGCACGCAGGTGGCGATCCACGCCCCAACCAGCAATCCCGATGCCGGCAATCGCCGCCACGCCGAAGGCGAGCAGCAGCCGGTCCAGCCACGGGCCGGCACCCGCCTCCACCGCCAACGGTTCGATGTAGGTGTAGAGCACGTTGTGCGCCAGCACGTACAGCACCATCACCAGCAGCGCGCTGCGCACGCCCGGCATGCGCCAGACCTTGGCCAGCGACGCACGTTGACCGGCACCGGCCGCTGGCAGCGCCGGCAGTGCCCAGCGCGCGTACGCCAGCAGGCCCACGCCCAGCACGCTCATCAACGCGAACGCCCAGCGCCAGCCGACCTGCTGGCCCAGCAACGTACCGGCCGGCACGCCCAGTGACAGCGCCAACGGCGATCCCACCATCGCCACCGCGATCGCGCGCCCCTGCAGCGACGGCACCACCATGCGTGCGGCATAGCCAGCCACCAGTGACCACAGCAGGCCACCGCTCACGCCTGCCAGGAAACGCGCAGCAAGGATCAGCGCATAGCTGCTGCTCAGCGCCGTCAACGTGTTGACCACCACGAAGCCGGCGATGGCCGCCAGCAACAGCGGACGCCGCGGCAGGCGCTGGGTCAACGCCGTCATCGGCAGTGCTGCCATCACCGAGCCCAGCGCATACACGCTCACCAGCTGGCCCACCGCCGCATCACTCACGCCCAGGCTCTCGCCCATCGGTCGCAGCACGCCCGCCGGCAGGGTCTCGGTCAACAGGGTGATGAAGCCGCCGCCTGCCAGCGCCAGCAGGCCCGCCCACGGCAAGCGCGTGGCCTCACCGGCCGGGCTGGCCGCATCGATGGCGTGGCCGCTCATCGCGCAGCCTCCAGGTCCGCATAGACCGCATCGCGCAGGTCATCGACGAAGGCACCATCCATGCCTTCGTACAGGGTGTTGGTCAGCGCCACTACGCTCAGCCCACGCGCCGGATCAACAAACCAGCTGTGCCCATAAGCGCCGCCCCAGCGCCAGGTGCCTTCGCGCTGCGGCGTGCCGCTGGCAGCGGCCTCGCGCAGTAGTGCAAAGCCCAGCCCGAAGCCCCAGCCGGCCGGTTCCGGCGGCCCCTGCTCGCCCACCTGCGGGCTGGCCATCTCTGCCGCCAGCGCGGGCGGCAGCAGGCCGGAGCGCTGCACGTCACGCAGCGCCTCCAGCACCGACATCACGTCATCGGCAGTACCCACCAGGCCGGCGCCGGCCGAAGCGAAACGGCGGGCATCGAGGGCACGCGCAAGGCTGTACTCGATGCCCACCGTTCCCTCGAACGGCGCGACCACCTCCCCTTCCTGCAGGCGATGCGGCTGGGGCGTGTCGCTCACATACGGCGTGGCCAGCCGTGCGGCAGCGCGCGTGGCGAACGCGGTATCGCGCAGGCCCAGGGGGGCAGCCAGCAAACGCTTGAACAGCACCTGCAGCGTTTCACCGGTCGCCGCTTCGGCCACTGCACCGGCCACGTCCACGCCCAACGAGTACAGCCATTGGCTGCCCGGTTCGAACAGCAGCGGCGCCTGTGCGATACGGCGCACGTTCTCGGCCAGGGACACCGGGTTGGCGTCCATGCCATCGCTGACGCCGGCCCGGGCGTACGGTCCGTGCGCATCGGCTTCCAGGAAACGGTAGCCCAGCCCGCTGCTGTGGCTGAGCAGCTGGCGCAGGCTGATCGGCGGCCTGCGGCCATCGGCCAGCGCCGGCCGGAAGTCCGGCAGCCAGCGCTGCACCGGCGCATCGAGGTCGAGCACGCCCTCGGCCACCAGGCGCAGGATCACCGTGCTCAACAGCGGCTTGCTGACCGATGCCAGCCGGAACAGCTGGTCGCGCTGCATCGGCAGAGCCGACTCGCGATCGGCCTGCCCGGTCGCGCTGGCATGGCGCAGCACGCCGTGCTCGCACACCAGCACCACCGCACCGACCAGGCGCGTCGGGTGGACCTGCTGCAGCAGCCGCTGCACCGAAGGCAGCATCGGTGCAGGTTCGAGGGAAAGAGCGGCATTCATCGCGGTGATCCGTGGGGAGAGGCCCGCCACGTTAGGCAGCACGGCGCAGCGCAAAAAGCCGGTTGCCGCTCCGGGCATCATGGACCGTGGAGTCCGCAATCGGCATGATGGCCGGAACTGCAAGGCCGCAACAGCAGGCGCCCCCACCCTGCACCACAGTGTTGCGGTGGCGGCGCCGCCCGCCGTGATCACGCCCCTACCCTGCCGCTTTTCATTGCCCCTACGCCGATGTCAGTCCTGGACAACCTCGCCAACCTGCAGACCTTCGTGCACGCCGCCGACACGCGCAGCTTCGTCGAGACCGGGCGCCTGCAGGGCATCTCCGCATCGGCCGCCGGCAAGTGCGTTGCCCGGCTGGAGCATGCACTGGGCGTGCGCCTGTTCCACCGCAGCACGCGCAGCATCACGCTCACCGCCGAGGGCCAGCTGTTCCTGGCGCGCTGCCGGCGCATCCTCGACGAGCGCGATGCCGCACGCACCGAGCTGGCACAACCGCACGCCACGCCCAGCGGCACGCTGCGCATCAGCCTGCCGCTGGTCGGCGATCTCACCCTGCCGTTGATGGCCGAGTTCATGGCGGCGTATCCGGACATCCGCCTCGACCTGGATTTCAGCGACCGCCTGGTCGATGTCGTCGAGGAAGGCTTCGATGCAGTGCTGCGCGTCGGTGAACCCAGCGACTCGCGGATGAACGCACGCCGGCTGGGGGTGTTCCCGCGCCGTGTAATCGCCTCGCCGGGCTACCTGCAGCGCCGCGGGGTTCCGCGCACGCCGGCGGAACTGATGCAGCACACGCTGCTGCACTATCGCTTCCCCAGCACCGGCAAGCTGGAGCCGTGGCCGATCCACTGGCCCGATGACGAAGCACCGCAGGAACTTCCGGTGCACATGGTGGCCAACACCATCGAAGCACGGGTGGCGCTGGCACTGCATGATGTCGGCCTGGCCTTCGTGCCGGTGCACTCGGTGCGCGATGCGCTGGCCGACGGCCGCCTGGTCACCGTGCTGGAGGATCATGTCCACTCCTGCGGCACCTTCCACTTGTTGTGGCCCTCGGGCCGCCACGTGCTGCCGAAGCTGCGGGTGTTCATCGACTTCGTCGGCGCCCGGCTGGGTACCGTGCCGTAGATCCACGCCATGCGTGGATGCTTAAGGTCAGCCGAGCATGGCTCGGCTCTACCGCTGCACGCAACCATTCAGCCAGCGCCGCTATACTGCCCCCTCATTCCTCCAAGAGGCTCGCGACCAATGCGCCATTGATGCCGCCGTCTTCCCATCAGACGGCCTGACTCTTCCCGCCCCTGCGCGCAGGGGAGAACCCGGCATCCCTGGAGGTCGCATGACCCCGCATTCCCTCACGCTCGATCGCGTGTCGTATCGACTGGCCGACGGCCGCCTGCTGTTTTCCGATCTGACGTTTTCCTTCGATCCGGTCGCCACCGGCCTGGTCGGTGCCAATGGCGCTGGCAAGAGCGTGCTCGCACGCCTGCTCGCCGGCCGGGTGCAGCCAGAGAACGGGCAGGTACGCGGCAGCGGCCGCGTGTTCCTGTTGCCGACGCCCGGCTATCCACCCGCTGGCACGGTCGGTGAACTGGCCGGCGTTGGCGCTGAACTGGCCGCACTGCAACGCATCGAAGCCGGCAGCGTGGACGAGGCCGACTTCGCCTGCGTCGGCGACCGTTGGGACCTGCGCGAGCGCCTGCAGCAGCAATGGCAGGCGCTACGGCTGCCCGACGACCTCGATCCCGCCCAACCCGCCGCGCGCCTCAGCGGTGGCCAGGCCATGCAGGTGGCGCTGTCCGGCGCCTGGGCCAGCGGCGCTGATTGGCTGATCCTGGACGAACCCAGCAACCACCTCGATGCCCGCCATCGCCAGCAGTTGTGCGAACGGTTGCAGCAGTGGCGCGGCGGCCTGCTGGTGATCAGCCATGATCGCGAACTGCTGGCGCACATGCAGCAGATCGTCGAGCTCGACGCGCGCGGGCTGCATCGCTATGGCGGGCCGTGGCAGCACTACGCCGACGCGCGTGCCGCCGAACGCGAAGCGGCCGCGGCACAGCTCGACCACGCCCGCGCCCAGCACCGGCAGCAGCAGCGCAGTGCGCGCGAACAGCACGAACGCCAGCAGCAACGCCAGGCACGTGGCAATCGCGATGCAAAGCAGGCCAACCAGGCGCCGATCCTGCTCGGCCGGCAGAAACAACGTGCAGAGGGCAGCCACGGCCGCGCACAGCAGGTACAGGCCGAGCGCCTGCAGGCCAGCGCAGACCAGCTGCGCGCTGCGGCCTCGGCGGTTCACGCCACACCGGAGCTCGCACTGTTTGCCGGCGAGGGGGAACGCGGCAGCGCACGCCTGCTGCAGGCCGAGTCGCTGGTGCTGCCGCATGGCTGCCGCGCGCCGTTGCAGCTGGACATCCGCCGCGGCCAGCGCATCGCCGTGGTTGGTGACAACGGCAGTGGCAAGTCCACGCTGTTGCGCGTGTTGGCCGGCCAGTTGCCTGCACGCAGTGGCAACGTACAACGGCATGCACCACTGGCGCTGCTCGACCAGCAGTTGCTGGGGCTCTCCGGCGAGCGCAGCATTCTCGACACCGTGCAGGCTGCCAACCCGGCGGCCGATACCGGTGAACTGCGCACACGGCTGGCCCTGCTCGGGCTGGACGCGCAGCGCATCCAGCGTGCAGCCCATCACCTCAGCGATGGCGAACGGGTGAAAGGCGCGCTGGCCAGCGTGCTGTATGCCGACCCCCCACCGCAGCTGTTGCTGCTGGACGAGCCCGGCAACGCACTGGACCTGAGCGCGTTGCAGGCACTTGAAGAACTGCTGGTGGCATGGCCGGGAGCGCTGGTGATGGTCAGCCACGACCGGCACCTGCTGCAGGCGTTGCAGCCGACGCAGGTGTTGCAGGTGAGCGCCGAGGGTTGGCAGTGGTGTGACGCCTTGTAGATCCACGCCATGCCTGGATCTACTGCAGCAGCCGAGCATGGGCTCGGCTCTACAGGATTGGCCGCGACGGATCACATTGTAGAGTCGAGCCATGCTCGACTCCGCCATGCATCCATCCACGCATGGCATATCGACCAGGGGTAGTGCCGGCCGCTGGCCGGCAACCCATCGATCCTCAGTGCACCGTCACCGCTTCCACACCGGGAACGCCTGCGGCAACTGATGCCACAGCAGCGGGCCCGCACGCAGCTCCTGGTCGTTGAGCAGGCAGGCATCCAGCTCTGCGCGCACTGCGCGCTCATCCATGTGCACGCCGATCACCACCAGCTCCTGGCGGCGATCCCCCCACAACGGGTGCCACAGGCGTTGCATCGCCGAGTGCGCGGCCGCATCCGGGAAGTCTTCCGGCCCCGGCAACGGTGCGCTCCAGCAATCGGCCTGCTGCCGCGCCCAGCCCAGGTCGCTGTACGGCAGCGGCGTGGGCGGCAGCAACGGCGGCGTGTCCTCCAGCCCGGCACGCACGCGATCGCGAGCGGCGTACCAGAACCCCGCCGCCTGCGTCCGCGTCGCGGCACCTACGGTGTTCAGCTCGCCCACCCAGTCCATGCGGTTGGCCAGCCAGAACCAGCCCTTGCTGCGGATCACGCCCGGCATGCCCGACTGCAACGCGCGGGCGAAACGCGCGGGATGGAACGGTCGCCGCGAGCGGTAGACGAAACTGGCGATGCCGTACTCCTCGGTTTCCGGCGTGTGCTCGCCACGCAGCTCCTTTACCCAGCCCGGCGCACGTTGCGCACGCTCGAAGTCGAAGCGACCGGTGTCCAGCAGCTCGGCCAGCGGCACGTCACCGAAGCTGGACAGCAGCAGTTTCGCGTCGCGGTTCAGGCCACGCAGCACGGCCAGCGTGTCCTGCAGCACTTCGTCATCGGTCTGATCGACCTTGCTGACCACGATCACGTCGGCGAACTCGACCTGTTCGCACAGCAGGTCGACCACGCCGCGATCGTCATCCGGCCCAGCCTGCTGGCCACGCTCGGCCAGGCGCAGCGTCGAGCCGAAGTCGGCGAGGAACGCGCTGCCATCCACCACCGTCACCATCGTGTCCAGGCGCGCGATGTCACTCAGGCTGAAGCCCTGCTCGTCGCGTACCGCGAAGGTGGCCGCCACCGGCATCGGCTCACCGATGCCCGTCGACTCGATCAGCAGATAGTCATAGCGCCCCGCATCGGCCAGGCGCCGCACTTCCTGCAGCAGGTCATCGCGCAGCGTGCAGCAGATGCAGCCATTGCTGAACTCCACCAGCGTCTCTTCGGTGCGGCGCAGTTCGGCGCCGCCCTCGCGTACCAGCTGCGCATCGATGTTGACCTCGCTCATGTCGTTGACGATGACCGCCACACGCAGGCCCTCGCGGTTGCGCAGGATCTGGTTGAGCAGGGTGGTCTTGCCGGCCCCGAGGAAGCCGGACAGCACGGTGACCGGAAGGCGACGGTCGGCGCGGGAAACAGTGTTCATGTCGGAGCGGGTTGGCTGCGGAACGGAAATGTTACTGTATAACAATTACTGCGCAAGGAACCTCCCCCCATGAAGTCGCCTTCTGCCGCCCTGCTTGATGCCAGCGCGGTCGCCCTGTCCAGCCTGTGCCTGCTGCACTGCCTGGCGCTGCCCCTGCTTGCCGCCGCGCTGCCGCTGTTCGGCACGTGGGCCGAAGCGGAATGGGTGCATCTGCTGTTCGTGGCCATCGCCTTGCCGCTGACCGGCTACGCGCTGTGGCGGGCAGAACGCCGTCACCCGCTGCCCGTGCTGGCCTGGGCCACCGCCGGCGCCGGGCTCGGCCTGCTGCTGGCCGGCGCGTTGGCGCTGCCCTCGCACGACTGGGAAACACCGATGACGGTCACCGGCAGCCTACTGCTGGCCGCCACGCATATCTGGAACGCGCGACACCGCCACGGGTAGTGCCGGCCGCTGGCCGGCAACCTCATGAACGGGGAAGACAACCTGCAGTCGCCGGCCAGCGGCCGGCACTACCTGGTCATTTGCCGTAGCGGCGCAGCAGCTCGACCAGCACCTGGGCCTCGGCCGCCCGCTGCTGCGGGTCTTTGGCGCCCACCACGTGTTCCTGCAGGTGCTCGTGCAGCAGCTCCATCAGCAGGCTATGGGCGGCACCGCGCACGGCGGCAACCTGCACCAGCACGTCCGCACAGTCGCCGGCCTCACCCTCCGGCCTGTCCAGCGCCTGCTCCAACGCCGCCACCTGTCCGCCGATGCGGCGCACCCGGGTCAGCAACTGCTTTCGATGCTTGTGTACATGAGCCATGCCGGAATCATATACCCTATGGGGGTATCCACTCCACCGCTGGCCCCCATGCACCTGGACGCCCTTGCCGCCGCCCGTCGCCACGAACACCGCTTCGACGACGGCAACCCGCTGGCCGAACGCAATACCCGCCGCGCCCTGTGGCTCACCGTCAGCATGATGGTCGTGGAGATCGTCGGCGGCTGGTGGTTCAACTCCATGGCCGTGCTCGCCGACGGCTGGCACATGAGTTCGCATGCGCTGGCGCTCGGGCTCTCGGTGTTTGCGTACCGCTGCGCACGCCGCTACGCGCACGACCCGCGCTTCGCCTTCGGCACCTGGAAGATCGAGATCCTGGCCGGCTATACCAGCGCCATCGCCCTGCTCGGCGTGGCCGCGCTGATGGCCGTGCAGTCGCTGGAGCGGCTGTGGGTACCAGCACCGATCCACTACAACGAAGCCATCGCCATCGCGGCGGTCGGGCTGGGCGTGAACCTGCTGTGTGCCTGGTGGCTGCACGACAGCCCGGGCCACGCGCATCATCACCATGGCCATGACCACGGGCATGGCCACGAACACCACGACCACGGCCATGCGCACGGTCACGACCTCAACTTGCGCTCGGCCTACGTGCACGTGCTGGCCGACGCCGCCACCTCGGTGCTGGCCATCGTCGCCCTGCTCGGCGGCAAGCTGCTCGGCCTCACCTGGCTGGACCCGGTGATGGGCCTGGTCGGCGCCGTACTGGTCACGGTGTGGGCGGTCGGCCTGCTGCGCGACAGCGGCCGCATCCTGCTCGACGCGCAGATGGACGCGCCGGTGGTGGCCGAAGTACGCGAGGTGATCGAACAGGGCCCGTGGCCGGCACGCCTGGCCGACCTGCACGTCTGGCAGGTGGGTCGCGGCAAGTACGCGGTCAGCGCCAGCGTGGTCACCAGTGACGCCACGCTGGATGCCGATACCGTGCGCAACGCGCTGGCGATCCACGAAGAACTGGTGCATGTAACGGTGGAGATCCACCGCAGCGAGTGATGCACGCCAGGTAGTGCCGGCCGCTGGCCGGCAACCCCATGAACACCGCACGCCACCTGCAGTTGCCGGCCAGCGGCCGGCACTACCGCTAGAGCTTCAGCATCATCCGCAGCAGGTACATCAGCAGCGGCAGCGCGCTCAGCACCGCACCGCTGATGCCGATCCATGGCCAGCGCTCGCCACGCACGCGCGCGGCCACTGCCAGGCCGCCGCCCACCAAGGCCGCGCCCAGCACGCCCACGCCCAGCCCAGCGGCCATGCCATTGCCACCGGCAGCGACTGCCGCCTGCGCCGCCACGGTGCCTGCCCCCCACCCCACAGCAATCCCCAGCCAACTGGCCACGCCGCACCACGGTGCCTTGCCCTGCGCCATCCGAAAACCCCTGTGTCCTTGCCGAATTTCTGTACGGGCCACGCCCGCGTGCTGCCTACACTAGCCGCACCTGCCCTGTAGGGACATCCCATGCGCACGCTCCGCCTGCTGCTGCCCGGTGCCCTCCTGCTGCTCACTGCCTGCGGCGACGATGCGCGGCTTCCCTTCTCCGCCGACCCATTGCAGGGCTGCTTCGCCACCGGCGCGCGCAAGCCCGCCGACTTCCGCATCGACAAGGAAGGCGGCCAGTACTTCGTTTCCTTCAGCCGTGGCGAGCAGTGGCAGCGCGAACCGAACGCCCTGCACAAGGCCACGTCCAGCGAGATCAGCCGCTACTTCCGCGACGACGCCGACCAGATCGACAATGCCCTGATCCGCATGTCCGGCGGCTTCGGCATCTTCCACTTCAACAAGGGCGCGACGCTGAAGGGCAAGGCCAGCGACAGCGACTACATGGCGCTGATGCTGATCGGGGCTGGGCCGGTGTATGCGGTGAAGTGCGATTGAACTGTAGAGCCGAGCCCACGCTCGGCTACGTTTGCAGTAGATCCACGCCATGCGTGGATGCAGGCATGGTGGAGCCTAGGGCGGGCTCGGCTCTACAACAGCTGCGGTACCATGCCCTCCCCCGAACCGCCCCGGTACCCGCCGTGCCCCATTACACCGGCCCCCTGCTGACCCGCGACAGCGCCGATACCCTGCGCCGTGCCCATGACAAGGGCGCCGCCGACTGGCAGGGCTCGCTCGACCTCGGGCGCAGCCAGGACAGCGTGGCGCTCGATGCGGACGGCTTCCACTTCCGGGGCCAGCCCTATCCCTGGCCGGGCAAGCTGAAGGACCGCACGCTGTACTACTGGGATGGCGAGGACTTCGCGCCGATCTCGCGCTACAGCGGCTCGCTGATCAAGCTGGTGCCGACCGAATGGGGCGCACCGACCTTCGAGATCGACGGCATCAAGATGCTGCCGACCTCGAAGCTGTCGCCGTTCGAGGATGCACGCCGCAAGGTGGAGCTGGTCGCCCCGGCCGGCAAGGTCATCCTCGATACCTGCGGTGGCCTCGGCTACTTCGCTGCCTGTGCGCTGGAAGCCGGTGTCGGCCAGATCCGCTCGTTCGAGAAGAACGCCGATGTGATGTGGCTGCGCACGCTCAACCCGTGGTCGCCGGATCCGGACTCGG
This sequence comes from Stenotrophomonas sp. YJH_SMC_82, assembly GCF_059368875.1. NCBI lineage: Bacteria > Pseudomonadati > Pseudomonadota > Gammaproteobacteria > Lysobacterales > Lysobacteraceae > Stenotrophomonas > Stenotrophomonas sp. YJH_SMC_82. The sequence continues at coordinate 98,370 of NZ_JCAFSE010000004.1, read as the reverse complement.
CTGCCGCCGGTGGCCGCCTGCAGTTCAGCCACGGTGACGTCTCGCAGCAGATCGAACAGGTGGCCAGCAACAGTGTCGACGCGATCCTGCACGACCCGCCGCGCTTCGGCATCGCCGGCGAGCTGTACTCACAGGTGTTCTACGACCACCTCGCCCGCGTGATCCGCAAGGGCGGCCGCCTGTTCCACTACACCGGTGCGCCGAACAAGCTGACCAGCGGCCGCGACGTGCCGCGCGAAGTGGCCAAGCGCCTGGAAAAGGCTGGTTTCAAGGTCGAACTGGCGCTGGACGGCGTGCTGGCCGTCAAGCGCTGAGCCTTACTCCGAATCGACCTTGGCCAGCTTCATCACCCACGCCGGCACCTCGGGCTCGCCAGCGTAGAAGTCCTTCGGCTTGTTCTCCGCCATCGCCCAGCGGTGCAGCCAGCTCGGGCCATAGCGGCCGTTGTAGCCTTCAGCACCCCGCGCATACGCGGGGTCACGCATCGCCTCGTCCAGCGAAATGAAGCGATAGCCGCGGCGCTTCGTGGCCGCCACCAGTTCGGCGAAGGTGGCCGCGTTGAGCTCATTGGCGTGCATCAGCCACACCTGCGGCAGCGCGTACCCCAGCAGCGCCTGCGACTGTTTCTCGTAATAGTCCAGCTTGTTCAGCATGTACGGCACGTAGCCCTTGCGCAGCTGCGCCAGCGTCGCCGCGCGCGCGGGCGAGTCCGCCTGCTCGTTCATCACGTTGGCGTAGGCGAACGCCCACACCCACTCACCGTTGTCCACCGTCACCGGTGCCACGCGGTAGCCATGCTGCTTGAAGAACACATCCATCTGCACGCGCTCATCCGCGGTGCGCCCGGCACGCAGGTAAGGGTGGCGCATCCACTGCGGCGCCTGCCCCTTCTCGGCCAGCAGCGGCCGCAGCACCGTCTCGCCGCGCAGGAAGTCCTGCTGGAACGCCGCCAGGCCCTTCGCATTCAGATCCATGTGCGAGTAGGTGTGGTTGCCCAGCACATAGCCGGCATCGCGCCAGTCGCGCAGCATCTGCACCCGCGCCGGCAGCACCTGTCCCTCCACCTCAAGCTTGTTCTCGTTGACGAAGCCGACCACCGGCACGCCTGCCTGGTGCAGCTGGGCCATCAACCCCTCATGCCGCGCCTGCAGATCCGGCGGCACGATCTGGTCCAGCCGTGCCCACGGCAGATCATCGATGGTCACCGCGATACGGCGGTCCACCTCGGCGGCATGCACCGCCAGCGACAACAGCAACAACGGCAACGCACGCAGCAACAAGCGCATCGGGTCTTCCCTGGAGTGGCGAGGCGTCGACTGTAGCGCGATTGCCGCGCGCCGCCGAGCGTGCTCAGCCCGCCCGGGCCCGCGCGATCGCACGCCACAGGGCAACGCCGCCGGCCATCGCGGCCAACAACAGCACCGTCAACACCAGCGCCAGATCATCCGGATTACGCAGCAGTGGCGCGTTCACCCGCGTCAGGATGTGGAACACCACGCGCTGCGCCTGCTCCAGCGGTACATCGCCCTCCGACACCAGCTCCACCAGGCACGCCGTGGGTGACAGCCGCGCCACATTACTCCACGCATCCTCGTACAGGTGCAGTACCCATCCGGCCAAAGCCAGTGCGCCACCGTGCAGCACCATAAGCGCCACGTTCGCCGTGCGCAGCCGATCGCGCAGCCACAGCGCACGGCTTGCGCAAACCGCCATGGCCCCCAGCAAGGCCAGCACCAGGCCTACCCATGGAATCCAGCCCAGGGGTTGCCAGTCATCCAGTGCGCCCGCACGCGCCATCACCTGTTCGGCAACCTGCAATCGCGCCTGCGCGTCCGGGCCCCCACAGGCCACCGTCACCGGCTCCAGCAACAGCTCCACGCGGTAATGGAAGAAGCCGGCAGCCAGCACCACAGACAGCAGCGCGACCCACTGGAGCATCAACAGGATCGGCCCCTGCCCACAGATGCGGCGGATTCGGGAAGTGGCGGCGCTCATCGGTTCATCCATGACAGCAAAGAGCCATCCTAACCAAGCGCTTCGCACGTGTCGGCTGGCGGATGCGACACGCACCACGCAGCGCCGTTACGATGACGAGGTTGATTGAATCCGTGTGTGCCAAGCAGGATGTTCCCGATGGTGATGCTGTATCTGGTGGTACGAACGCTGCTGCCACTGCTGGCGTTCGTGCTCGCATGGTGGCTGCTCTCGCGCCTGATCAATGCGCGCGTCGCCCGGATGCCACGCGTCCCGTTGAACCTGCCGGAGCACAGCAGCAGCCCCCGCAGGAAGGATCGACGCATCTACGCGCGCAAGCTGCGGCGCAAGCCGGGCCTGCGCACGGCAACCCGCGCCGCCACCGCACCCCGCAGCTGGCACGTCGCCGCGGCCATCCTCTCGCTGATGGCGCTGATCGCCACCGTGCTGGTCATCCCCGATGGCGCACGCTTCCAGGTGATGGTGGACAATCTCACCGGTTATGCGGGAACCGTCGTCGAGGCGCAGGTTCCCGTGGCCGCACAGCCCGTCGTGCTGGAGGCATGGCAACCCGCGCTCGCACAGCTGGGGCGGCCCACGGCGATGCGCTACCCGATCGGTCGCACCGGCGGTGAGCATGAAGCCCATGCGGTCGTGCCCGTGCAGGTCCGGCAGCAGGGCGACCGCCTGCAGGTGGCCATCGCGCTGCCGTTGGACACCGAAATGCTGCGTGCGGAACTGGCACGGCTGGCCGGGTTGCCAATCGAGGCCATTGACGTACAGCAACGCGGGGTTGCGCCATGGAGGGAGTCGGGCTGGCAGCCACTGCCCGGCCCTTAGCGCCGAGCCCATGCTCCGCTGCCCTTTGCCCCTTCTCCGGCTGGCACGCGCCCCGCGCGCCAGCCGAGCATCGGCTCGGCGCTACACCAGGCCCACAGCCAGCCTTTGAATCACGACCCACGCGGCAGCTTCGCCGCCCACATGTTGTCGACCAGGTTGGGATAGCGCCGCCCGTTCTCCTCGGCACGTTGCCGTGCCGCCGCCTTCTGCGCATCCGATAGCGGTTGCGATGTCTGGCCCTTGGGGTTGGGCTTCTTCCACGGGGGTGTTCTGGTCTGGCGCATGGCCGCAGCTTAGCGCTTCAGGAAGTTCAGCAGGGCCAGATTGAAGCGGTCGGCGTGGCTGGTGTTGCAGCCATGTGGCGCGCCTTCCAGGATCACCACTTCGCTACCTTTGATGGCCTTGTGGGTACGCTGGCCGGAACCCTCGAACGGCACGATGGCATCGCTGTCACCGTGCAGGATCAGCGTCGGCACCGTGATCTTCTTCAGGTCATCCCGGAAATCAGTGGTGGCGAACGCCTTCATGCAGCCCAGCGCCGCTGCCTGGTCGGATTGATGGCACAGTGCGATCGCCGCCTGGCGCGTCTCTTCGGTCACCATCAACTGGCCATTGGCGCTGAAGAAGTCGCGGGTGAAGCCGTCGAAGAACGCCTCGCGGTCCTTCTCCAATCCGCTGCGCATTTCATCGGCCTTGTCCTGGGTCAGCGGCCCCTCCGGGTTGTCGTCACTGCGCAGCAGGAACGGCGGCACCGCCGCAGCGAACACTACACTGTGCAGGCGATCCTGGCCGTGGTTGGCCACGTAGCGCGCCACCTCGCCACCGCCCATCGAGAAACCGACCAGGGTGACATCGCGCAGGTCACGTTCCTCGATCACCCCCGCCAGGTCTGCCGCCAGGGTGTCGTAGTCATAGCCGCCGGTCGGCTTGTCAGAGCGGCCAAAGCCGCGCCGGTCGTAGCTGATGACCCGATACTGGGCATCGCGCAGGATCGCCACCTGGGTCTTCCAGGCATCGGCGGACAACGGCCAGCCGTGGATCAGGATCACCGGGCGGCCGTCGCCACCGGTATCTTCAACATGCAGGCGGATGCGGGAAGCAGGCATGGGCGCTCCTGTGGAAGGGGAGGAGTGCAGGCTAGCGGCCGCGTCCTGTGGCAGCCGTGAGGGAATCACGCCCGCCCGTGACATCGCCTGCACATGCCGCAACGCGAAGCCGCACCGGCATTCGCGGCCTTCGCACCCCGCCTTCCCGGTTTCGTCGCAGCGCCGTACCGCCGTGGTCACCGGCATGTCAGCCTGCGCAGACCATCCCCGGGAGTCTTGCCATGCTGCTGCTCACCCTGCCCTTGCTGGCCGCCGGCCTCGCCGCCGCACCGTCGCCCGTCGATGACCTGCGCGAACAGATCCGCCAGGCCGACAGCCAGTTGTTCGCCGTCGCCTTCGAGGCCTGCGACGCCGACAAGGCCGCCGCGATGACCACCGAAGACATGGAGTTCTTCCATGACAAGGACGGCAAGTCGGCCAGCAACCGCGAGGATTTCCGCCGCAGCGTGGCCAACCTGTGCGACAACGCGCGCAAGGGCGGCTGGCGCCTGCGGCGCGAGCTGGTGGACTCCTCGCTGCAGGTATTCCCGCTGCACGACGAGCGGGCGCTGGAAATCGGCGACCACCGCTTCCACGAGCGCGGCAAGGACGGCGTGGAACGCTGGGTCGGCCAGGCCCGTTTCATCCAGGTCTGGCGCCGCGTGGACGGGCACTGGCTGGCCGAACGGGTGATCAGCTATGACCACCGGCCGGCGGACTGACCTTTCCGGCGCCCTTCACCGGCCGGATCTATACTGGCGGGGTTGACCCCGACCCACCGCTACCGTTCGATCGCCATGGCAGAGATCACCCCCAACCACCCCGACTACGGCCTCAACCAGCAGATCCGTCAGGGCGTGGCCGCACTGGACGCCCAGCATGGGCGTCCGTTCGACCAGACCAGCGAGCGCCTGACCGCCAGCCTGACCGTGCTCGCCCGCGAGCAGGGCCTGCAGCAGGTCGACCACGTGCTGGTCAGCAACGCCACGGCCCAGCACCCGGCCGGGCACAACGTCTTCGTGGTGCAGGGCGACCCGGCCAATCCGGCGCACCTGCGCGCGATGATGCCGACGGCCGTAGCGGCGCAGACGCCGGTGGAGCAGTCGATGCAGAAGTTGGGGTTGGCCCCGCAGCAGCCGGCCGTGGGATTAGTACCCGAACAGCAGGCCCGTGAGCAGGAGCAGCAGCAGAACCCGGCACACCGTCTGGGCTGAGCCGCCTCCAGCGTTGTTGGCGGAGCGGCGCAAGTCTCTGATCATTTTCCCGACAGAGGGTCCGCGTGGACCCGCAGCTGTGCCGGGTAATGCTGGAGCAAGAGGGTGGGCTGCACCGTGCGCACATCGAGACGGTAGCGGGCATCGGTTTCCATCGGCAGGGTGACGATGCTCAACCTGTATCGGCTGGCGTCCATCGATACCTGATGCGCGTAGCGCCAGTCTGCCGATGCATGCCATTCGGGGAGCGGCTGACCCAGACTGCGCGCCCTTGCCTGATAGACATCAGACGTTGCAACGTCCTGCCAGGCACCTGCGACCCAGCGCTGCAGGGACAGCTGGAAGGGGACATGAACAGTGTCCATGTCAGGCCCACTGTCAGGCCCGGGGCCATGTCGCTGCACCTCAAGATCCAGCACGTAGGGTCGCCCCGGATAGAAGTTGCGGGCATTCGTCTCGAACTCGAACCGCACCGCTTGGTCGGACTCGGCCACGTTGATCGGCTTGACCAGATCCAGCGGCTCCGGTGCATCCGGTATGCGGCTGCAGGCGCCGAGTGCACCCACCAGCGTGAAGACCAGGCCGACGCGCAGCCAGCGGTGGATACCCAGCATGATGAAGACCCTTTGGCGTCCTGCCATGAAGTACCTATCCTGGCGAGCGACCAGCGGCGCCGCAACCAGGCGATTGATTACTTTCCGGCGGGACGGGCGGCATGGATCCGCAAACGGGCCGAGTAATCCTGCAGTGCCTCGGTCCTCTGCACCGTGCGCACGTCCACGCGGTAGCGGGAGTCAATTTCCACTGGCAGAGCAACCAGGCTCAGCGTGTACTGGCCATCACTGCCCATGTGCGGCGACGTATACCGCCATTCGCCGGATGCATGCCATTCCGGAAGCTGCTCACCGGCATTGAGCACCCCGGCTTGATGGCTGTCGTAGGTGGGAACATCCTTCCAGGCATCAGCACGCCATTGCTGCAGGATCACCTCGAACGGGATCCGCATTGTGCCCACGTCAGGCTCGTCGGGCTTTCGCGTCTCTTGGCGCTGCAACTCCAGCTCCAGCGCATACGTGCGACCCGGGTGGAAGTTGCGGGCATTCGTCTCGAACTCGAACCGCACCGCTTGGCCAGACTGGGTCACGTTGATCGGCTTGACCAGATCCAGCGGCTCCGGTGCATCCGGTATGCGGCTGCAGGCGCCGAGTGCACCCACCAGCGTGAAGACCAGGCCGACGCGCAGCCAGCGGCGGATAGCCAGCATGATTCAGATCCTTTGGCTCCCTGCCATGGGCTTCAACCCTAGCGGGCAGCCTCTTGCACTGCAACCGGGCAAAGAAGAAGGCAGAGCCTGCGCCCTGCCTTCCTCATGCGACGCGCGACGGCGCGGGGCCTTGCGTCAGCGCCTTACAGCTGGATGCGCGCCACGCTCTCGTCAGCGCCCTTGTCATCCTTCTCGCCGTTCTTGATGCTCACGAACAGCACGTTGTTCTTCGCATCCAGCGCCAGGCTGTTCGGGTGGGTCGGCACCTTGTAGGTCGCCACCTTCTGGTAGCTGTCACTGTTGTACGCGGTAACCGTACCGGCTTCGCGGTTGGTCACGTACAGGCGCTTGCGCGGTGCATCCAGCAGGATGCCCAGCGGGCCGGCATCGGTCGGGATGCTGGCCAGTTCCCTGCCGGTACTGCGGTCCAGCACCAGCACGCGCTGGCCCGGATGCTTGCTGACCAGGCCGCTGCTCTTGGCCTGGTAGCCACGCAGGAATTCCGAGCCCTGGTCGGTCACGAACAGGCGCTTGCCGGCCGGGTCCAGCGCGATGTTCATCGGCTGCTCGGCAGCGATCCTGTGCTGCGCCACCACCTTGTTCGAATCGGTGCCCACCACCACCAGCTCGGCCAACAGGTTGCTGGTGTAGACGCGCTTGTTGGCGGCATCCAGCGCCAGGCCCGGTGCCTTGGCATTGCCCAGGCCATCGATGGTGTTGATCACCCTCAGCGTGGTGGTATCGATCACGAACAGCACGCTGCTCACGTCCGGCTGGCTGCTGTGGCCGGTCACGTACAGGCGGTTGGACGCGCTGTCGACCACCAGCTCGCGCAGGTCGTGGGTGTAGGCAGCCTTGCCGTCCTTGCCGGTCTTCTTCTCCATCAGCTGGATGGTGCCGACGGCCTTGTTCTGCGCGGTGTCGACCACGGTCACCGACAGGTCCACGGTGTTGCCCACGTACAGGCGGTTGTGGGCGTCATCCAGCACCACACCGAACGCCTTGCGCTCCAGCGGGATGCGGGTTTCCACGGCCAGCGTGGCCGGGTTCAGGCGCAGCACCTGGGCCGGGCCGGCGTCATCGCCGAAACCGCCGGAGGAGGCCACGAACACGGCGTTCTGCTTCGGGCTGTAGGCCAGCTCGTACAGGCCCTTGGCCACGGCCTGGCGCTGCACGGCGGCGGTGGCGCTGGCGGCGGGCGCATTGTCGGCGAATGCAGAAGGCGCGCCGAGGCTGAGCGAAACGGCAACGGCCAGGGCGGCCGAGCGGAAGAGAGGAGTACGGAACATGCGAGCGTCCTTGAATGGGCACGGGAAGGTGTCCTGGCTCGCTGGGCCGTACTGCGACGGCCCGACCTGCATCTGTCTGCGCGGGTGGGCTGGCTGGGGTTGCGGGGGAATGGTAGCAGGTGGGGGCGTGGCGTGCGTCTGCCTGGGCGTGGCAGACGTTCGACTTTGGAACCGCGTCCGCCGGCTATGCCATCCGTGGGCCGTGGCTCTGTTGCAGTTGCTGCTCTTCCTGCAGGTGCTGCACATCGCGCTGCGGCGGGTTCTGCTGCATCTGCGCCACCCGTTCGAACGAGGCCTCTACCGGTGCCTGCGCTGCCAGCTCCGCAGGCATGCTGGCGCGCTGGTGTGCCGGGTCACCGCGGTCCCCCTGCACGATGAACAGCTTCGGCGCGGTATCACCGCGCGGCTCGCCCAGCACCACTTCGTCCACGCGCGAGAACTGCTGCTCCTTCGACAGCGCGAGGAGGCTGGCACTGACATTGCCGTTGCGTGCACCGAAAGCGCCGAGGTCGGCCACCTGCTGGTGGATCTGGTTGAGGCGGGCATGATCCTCGTGCGCCGGGTCTGCGGGCGTGCCGCTTGCCGCGAGGGTGCTGTTGCCGCGCCACTGCTCGCCGTTCTCGGTGAACATCCACTCGCGGAACGTCTGCTTCGGCATCGGGTTCCACTGCACCCTGTCCAGCTCGCTGCCCTTCACCTGCTGCGGAATGGCGTTGACGGCGCGGATGTTGTCCAGGACCCTGGTGGCGCCCTCGTAGTTGGTGATCTCCCCGGCCAGCCCGACCGGGCGCAGGCCTGCGTGGTTCAGGGCACCCCAGGCGAAATCGGTGCAGGCGTTGGACAAGAAGTCGTAGTTCATGTCGAAGCCGTGCTTCTTCGGGTCTGCCGAGAACTCGAGGATGCGGTCGTACTGCGCCTTGCTGATCTCGATCGTGCGCTCGAAGCGGGGCTTGTCGTAGACCCGCAGATCCGTGTCATCGACTTTGCCCAGCGAAGGATTCGCACGGTCGTTCCCCATCGTGAATCCCCTGCTCACGGGTACCGGGTCATTTGATCGCGTCAGAGAAAGAAACATGTGCCCAGCAAATGACGGATCCAACAATCTCTTCTGGCCCGCGTCGCCCACATCGACTCTCGGCGTGCCGGGTGCGGCGAGATGAATCGTGACCGTATAGCGATCTGCTTCCTTGCTCATGTCCTACTTCCCTAGCGATTGATATCCAACAATAAGTTCGGCTTGGAGCCCTTCCAGCTGCGGACGTTCCTCCATCAGGTCGACTGTCAACCGATACCGGCCCGGCTCCAGCCAACCGACATCCGCGACCTGAAGTACCTGATACAGCATCTCACGCGAGTGCAGACCGGCTTGGATCAGTGCGCCCTCATCCAAGCTTGTATCGGACAGATATCGCACAACCTCATCTTCTGGAATTCTCTGTGAGTCGCGCCCGTCAGGAGTGCTCTGCCATAGCTGTACAGGACCAGGTGTGCCGCCATCAATCCGCTCCAGGCGCAATCGCGTGGGTGGCCTTCCCAGCCTGATCTTCTCCCACGCGTCCAGCAACGAGCGCCCGTTGGTATCCTGCAGCCGCAACCCAATGTTCAGGATCGGAATGGCCGGCTTCTGGGCTGCCGGCAAATCAAACGTGACCTCGGCAATCCGACCGGCCTTCTGCAACTGCACGGCCCGCGTGAACGGCACAACCGTGCGCGCCTCGGCCTGTGCGCGCGTCAGCAGGGGCGGCGCAACCTCAGGCGCTGGTGAGGCACGGCATGCCGCCAGCGCACCCAGCACCGCCAGTACCACCAGCCCCCGCCGCAGTGACCGCGTCATTGCTCCTTCAACCGCAGCGAATCGGCCACATCGGTCTTGGCCGCCACCTCGGTGGCGATGCTGGCGCGGCGGTGCCCTGGGTCGTTGCGGTCGCCCTGCACGATGAAGATGCTCTCGGCGGCATGACTGCTTTTTGTCGGCCGGCTGAGCAGCACGTGGTCCACGCGCGAGAGATTGTTCTGCTTGGCCAGCACCAGCAGGCTGGCGCTGATGCGCTGGCTGGCCGCATCGAACGGGCGGCCGTGCGCGGCGTCCAGTTCGGCCACTTTCTGGATCAGCTGCGAGAACAGGCGATGGTCCGGATGTGAGGGGTCCAGCAGCGTGCCGGCCACTTCAATCGGCGTCGGCGGCGGCTCATCGCTGGCACGGTCACCCTGGCGATGGTGCTCGGCCTCGTGCTCGGGCATCGCGTTGTGGGTTTCGGCATTCAGATCGCTGCCCGGGAAGGGCGCGGCGATGCACTGGATCTCTGGCAGGTTGAACAGCACCGCGAACTCGCCCAGGTTGCTGCCCCCATCCAGCGGCGCCGGCAGCAGATGCAGGCCGGCGTAGTGCAGGGCAGCCCAGACGAAATCGCTGCAGCGGTTGATGGTGGCCGGGCGATCCACATCGAACTCGAACTCGGCCGGTTCCTCGGCGAAATCACGCAGGCAGCCGTAGTGCTCTTCGGTGATTTCCAAGGTACGGCTGTAGTACGGGGCCAGATGCTCGTCGGCATCGTCGTGGCGCACCTGCGCGTACTGCACGCCGGTGGGGGCTTCGCCCGGCGCCTGGCGCGGTGGTGCGAAGCCGTAGCTGTGGGCCTCGTCGCCCGCAGCGACCTGCAGGTACATGTGGCCGCGCGGCGACATGCCCCCACTCTTCAGCGGGGTGCCGGGCGCGGCCAGATAAAGGGTTACGGTGTAGCGAGTTGCCTGCTCCATGCCTGCTCAGCCTTGTTGGGTGCTGCGGTCCTGGGCGGATGATGGCATAGGTGGGATGGGGGGCAGGTGGAGGGAGAGAGGACGCCGATCGCGATTTGCTGAATATGTGAGCCAGCGTGCAGTACCAGCGCCCCGAAAGCGCGCGGGTGGCGGCACTAGCCCATCTGCATGCCGCCGGACGTCTGGGTTGCCGCCTCGCGCTGCTGCGTTTCCTGACGGGTCTGCTCAGTCACTCGCGTGTCGATCTGCTGACTGCGGGCCAGCCCCTCCTCAAGGCTTTGCTGAGGCTGGTTCAGATCCACCATGGCCCTGAAGCCAGGCGTCGTGCCCATCACAAAGATCTTCTCTTCCTGCAGCACCACATCGCGCAGCTGTTGCGGCTGGTGGATGCCGTTCTCCCGCGCAGCGACCATCACTGACATCACCTGCGCATCGCTCACCTTATCAGGCAGCTCCGATCGCATACGGTCAAAGAGCTGCTGCGATTCCGGCGACAGTGCAGCCAAACGCTCCTGCGACGGCAGTTCGCCCTCCACCTCGGTCAACAGCTTCTGCAACGTGGTTTGCTTCTTGGGAAGGGGGTTCTCGTGCGTCGAATTGAGCTTGCTATCGGGGAACGGCTTGGGGATGCTCTTCAGCGCATCGATGTTCGGAAGCACCTTCATCGTCCCTTCGAAGTCGGGATTGGGCTTCTCCAGCTTGGGTCGCAGACCGGCCTGACCAAGGCCTGTCCACACGTAGTCGACACAGCTGTTCGACAAACCGTTGTAGTTGAGATTGAAACGGTCCTGATCGCGATTGACGCTCGCCTCGCCGTACGCCTTCAACTTGTCATATTGATCCTTGGTGATCTCGAGCGTGTAGGAGAACCGAGGGTTCTGATAGGTCTCGAATTCCCCCTTGACCACGTGCCCAGGCCCGGTGATCCCCGTCTTTATTGGTGAGAACCCATATCCGTCTTTCTTGTCACCATCGGCAACCATGAAGTAGGCATGGCCCGCCGAAGATGAGTGGGTCGTGCCATCCTTGCCTGCAACAGGTGTCCCCGGGGCAGCGAGGTAGACCGTGACGGTGTAGGGCCCCTTCTTGCCTTCCTGGGGTGCGGCTGCACTATTCGCTTGACTGTCCATAGTCCTATTTCACGTTGTAGTTGGCGACGAGAAGCTCGATGTTGAGATGTTCAACTTCCGGATTTGCCTGAAGGTTGGTCACCTTCAGCCGGTACTTACCGGCCGTCAGATCCCCGGAATCAGCACGGGCCACCTCGTACTCCCTGTAGGCCAGGGACATGTCATACTTTCCTGCATTGACCAGACTGTTCGAATCCGCGCCGACGGCGCTCCTGTATTCGTACACATCGCCCTTGGCCGGTTGATATCGGCTGCCCTGCCAGACAGCAGGCAGATCGCGATTCAATACCTGCAGTGCTATGGGTGTTTCGGTGTCCCCCTCCAGCTTCCACAGCTGCACCTTCAGGGGAATCCGGGCGCCTTCAAGGAAGTCGACATCGCCCGGCTTCATGTCCGGACGCTTGGCAGGCCCACCGGTACGGAATCCGATCAGGAACGTGCGAGGCTTGGGATCTTTCTCCCAAGGCGGTGGCAGTTCGAAACGCGCCTCTACCGTCGCACCTGCATGGACTAGGTCCATCGGCTTGGCGACGGGAAAACCATCGCCATACATCTGGGGTGCCTGGGCGCCGCAGCCACCCGCGAGCAGGGGCAGCAGTACCATCCATGGCCTCAGTAGCTGTCGCATCCATTCCTCTCATTCGGGCACTCACGTGTCGGCAGTTTATACACCGCACCGGCCCGCAGGACCTGAACTGGCTTCACATAACCTTGGGGTGGGACGGGGATTCCTGCCGATGAACATTGCACGGGCCAGTTCTGGAGTTAGCAGGCATGCGATGGTGCAGGCACTATTCCTGCACTCAGGGGGATGACCATGACCAAGCTCGACCCCGCATGGCTGGAAGCCTTCGACAAGGAGCTCCTCCACCTGTTCGCCATCGACCATAGCGACGCCGGCATGGATGAGCACCTGCTGGGCTGCTACGCAGACCTCACGCCGCGCGAGGCGGCGCTGGCGTTCGGTAGCGACTACGACCTGGAGCGCGACGATGCGCTGTGGCCTCGGCCGGGCGTGGCGCTGCAAAGTTAAGCCGTGTCGCAATTGGCCAACTTCGGACCTCAGCCATGCGGGCGGATTGTCGCTTTCGAGACCCCGACCCTCTGCAAACCGTGCTTTTCAATGCGCATTCGGGCGGTAACTTAACACCGGCCGAAACCACTGCACCGCAACGGTTCTGCCGCGCGCGCGCCGTGCAACAATGCCGTAAGCGTCAGCATTTGCGGCCTCTGCGGCCTACGGTTTCTTGGCATCTCGCAACCATGCGAGTACACCTTGGGGGGCCACCGGAAAAGGGTGGCGCGGGACTCGAAAACCCGTGTTTATGCCAGCTGTATGCGCTTGCCAGCCGACGTCACCTTTTATGTGGCGTCGGCTGGCAATCCGTTCGCGTTCCATGGCGGGCGGTGCGTGGGGGTCTTCGGACCCGCCGGTCTGGCATTTACCGGTTTTCGAGCCCGCACCGTCCGCCACCTTTATTGGTGGCGCTGCTATCTGTCATGTACGGAGCATTGCCATGAACACATCGGACTTCCGTTCCCTGCACGCGCAGTACGATCCGGACAACGCCGAAGCCGAGCGCGAACCGTCCGTCGATCCCAACGCCTTCGTCGCCACGCTGCGCCGCATCGGAACCGGTGCGGCTGCGGACGGCCAGCCTTGGCTGGAGCGGCATCAACTGCCTGGGCGGTGTCTTCAGCTGGCGGACGCGGATTGCGCGCTTGCCGGGTTACGCGTGGTGGCAGAGCTGATGCTGGCTGCGGAGCGGACCCGGCAGAACGGCGCGCCCGAGGAGTATCTGGGGGACCGTGTGATGGAAGGGTTGAAGATGGCTTGTGTGGCGTTGACTGCGCAGGTGAGTGAGCGGTTGCAGGTGCGGGAGTAGAGCTGGCGGTTCCCAGCACCAAACGCAATTAGGAGCGCCGTTGATGGTGCCTAGCGGCTAACGGCGCTTCTCCGTTCGTCATCGGCCCCCGTTCTAGCGTGAATGCTCGCAATACCTCTACATTCCCGCGCGCCAAGTACGGCGCCCGGTCTTCAAGTTCACAGGGAGGTCTCCAGCACCGAGTTCGCAGATGTGCACGCGTTCCCTCTAGCTTACTGCGGTCTACCTTTTGTCCGGCCTACGTCTGCCGGACAAGAAGCTCTTGGGCGGGATTCCTGAACATATCAACCGCCCAGTTTCATGACGTCCTGCAGGTGGCGCTGACGGCATAACGCATCCACGAGTCAGGCCATTAATGACGTCGCATGTCGTTTACGGCACACTTTCCCCGAGACATCATGAACGGTCAGGGGGACGCTGTGATTGGATGGACCGAGGACGAGCTGGCCGCCGCTGTTGAGGCCTATCGCGGCATGGAAGAGCGTCTCGCCAGCGGATCAGACATTGGTAAGGCCAAGGTCTATCGAGAACTGGCTACCCGATTTGGGCGCTCGGTCAAGGCTTGGGAGTACCGGATGCAGAACATTTCTCATGTACTGGACCAAGCTGGTGAGCCCTGGTTGCCGGGTCTCCGTCCCGCTGCGAACGTTGGGACGAAGGTTGAGCTGCAGCTGGCGAAGCTGCTAGCGGTTTCTGATGATGCGACTACATTCGTGGCCGGCCCCACGAGGAATTCGTTGCAAAGGACGGCCAGAGATGCCGAAGTTGCAGGCGAATTCGCTTCAGCGGATGAGGCCGACGAACTGCGCCGGGTGGTCGCCGCGATCACACAGCGACGTGGTCAGCCAGCGTTCCGCAAGTCTTTGTTGGCAGCGTACGGCAGTCGCTGCGCAATGACAGGTTGTGATGTGGCGGATGCACTCGAGGCGGCCCATATTCGGCCCTACTCTGGCCAATCTAGCAACCTCGTTAGCAACGGGCTATTGCTGCGCGCTGACGTCCACACGCTGTTTGATCTGTATCTCATTTCGGTAGATCCGGCCTCACTCCGAATGTGTCTGGCCCCCGAGTTGCAACGGTCTAGCTATGGCGAGCTTGAGGGCAAAGCGCTAGCTGTCCCGACGTCGGTGGACCAGACCGCTAACCCGGACTGTCTGGCCTGGCATCATTCGCAGTGCTGGTGGATTTAGGGGCAGCCCCCTCAGTGGCTTGAGGGGGCAGAACTACAAGATGCAATCGCGTACCTGCCTCAGCTTGACCGAACCTTCCCCAGCTTTTGTTCAAAGTAGGCGAATGACTGTTCATCAGATACAAGTATCACCAGACGTGTCCTTGCCCTCGTGCATGCAACATAAAGATCTTCTAACGCGAAGTATCTTTCACCGACTTCCGGCGAAATAGCATCCACGACAACCACGCAGTCTGCCTCAATTCCCTTGAACGCCTTGACCGTTGAGAAAAGTGCCTTCTGGGGATGCTGAAGCTCTCCTATGTCCTCAGTCAAACCGATACCATGGCCAATACAACTACCAGACATCGCTGAATCTGCCATCACTCTCGGGCTAAGTATAGCGACGCTGTTATTGGAACTTTCCTTCCATTCCTTTGCGAACTGGAAAGCACGATTGGCCATTTGCTGCCTTCCCATCTTCTCCACGACAACAGCGACTCCGTCTGGCATGCCGGGCATCGACGCAACTTCACTACCGACATAGGCATTCGTCGCCTTGTTGATAGCCACGGTATTCCGGCAATTGTGAGATAGCCTGTACAAGACATCGGCATCAACGTGCTCTTCCGCATTGCGCTTGTACAAATCCTGTTGCTTATCCATAAATGCCGCCCACCCTCCCCTGTTCTTCTTGAAGGCCTGAAGGGCGATAAGCTGATCCACACTGAGATCCTGCGCTTCATCCACGATAACGGCATCGAACTTTTCGTCGTCGTCCCATGCCGATACCTGATCGAATACTGCATTTGGAAGTATTGCGCGGAAGAACTCACTTAAATTCCCACTCCCTCTCGCAACACCTGGGCAGGTCTTGCCAAAAAAGCTATCGACACTATGAATATACTCTTTGAGACCTGGATTCTTCAGCCGCAATGATTCAGCTAGGTTCTTGTTGTAACAGGCGTAGAACCCTCTCCCGCCAGCATCGATTGCCGACTGCAGATGCCACATGGCCAGAATGGTCTTCCCGGAACCGGCGGGTCCAACCACGGCGACGGAAGGCAACTCAAATAGCCCCTTCAGGGCACTGAACTGCTGGTGCGTCAAGCGCTCGATGGCATTCTTGTCTTCACTCACCTCCTTGGCGCCATCGGCAGGCACGATACGGAACTCCGAGCTGGTCAGCACTTTCGCCGCGGCTTCTTGCACGCCCAGAGTGAAGTTCTCGCCAATGCTCTCGCTCCCCTTGGCAAGCAAGGCCCCCTGAACCTTAGCCTGAAGCCGCCCCATGTCTTGCCTGGTGGCTAGCGTAGTGCCGTCAACCAAACCCGGCACAGCGTTGGCATGCCCATTGGGATAAATCACTAACCAACCAAACAAGCCAGGGAACGAGTCCTTCCATCCGTTGGCGTCACAAAGTAGTCGCTTGAGCTCATGGGCATTCAAAGTTGCTTGCTCCACCGGCGAACGCCCAAGATCCACCCAGCGCCCAGCTTCAAGGCGTTGCCAACCCGACTCGGTCACCCTTATCTCGCGCGACCCCTTCACCTCAACAATTAGCATACCGAGGTTAGGTACCAGAACCACGACGTCAGCCTCCCCGTCCATGACTGGACCGTTTCCCCTGCGTTTGGCCCACCGAACACCGGGTATAACCAACCAATCTGCCGGAGCCTGCCACTTTAGGGCAACTACGACTTCCCTCTCGGCGAAGTCCAAGGGCAACTTGCCAAATACCTTTGCCACTCGTTAGCTCCCATCTTTCTTTCTAGCTACGACGGCAATGCCGTGGCCAGCCGCTTCGGCCAACTTCAAATGTCCGTCATCCACACCAATGCGCTTGATCCGGCGGTTCGGGCCGGCAACCGTCACCTGCAGGCGATAGACGCCACCATGACCTTCCTGAGTAGCCAACCAAGTACCGGATTCACCGCTAATGGAATTGAGGTCCTGCGGACCTATTCTCTCCCACGACATGCCGCCCCATTGAAAAGCATCGCTGGGTGCCAAGGCCATGATTTCTTCGAAAGTCATGCCAGGCTGTGTAGGCACGGCAGGCCTGGCCACTCTCGCCGTCGTTGAAGATGCATCAGTCAAGCCAGATGCGGTATCGACCAGAAACGGGGGCTTCTCGCCCAAAAGCTGCGAGCGCACCCATGCCATGCGCCTCGACAGGTTGAACGTGTCCACCAGACAAACCTGCCTGCCCCCCTTACCACCGGCCGCAGCGATGAGTTCGGCCACCCCATTCAGCCGCCCTGGGAGGCTCGCCCACAGCGGATGAATGACGCCAACGAACATGTCACCTGTTGTCCATCCTGCAATCTTGCCCCCTTCTTCAAGTCGCGAATCCGGGAACGCACTGCAATAGCTGCGTGCCAATGCCAAAGCTTGCGTCATAAATGCAGGTTCCATGCCAGGTGCATGGTTTTCGTCCTTCAAGCAACGGAGCAAATCCAGACCAAGCTCGCAATCCAACAGGCCATGTATGTGCCGATTGCGGAAGCCCTTCAGTAATCGGTCCGGCGATCGCCAACTGTCACCCGAATCATTCGCCTTCCTCTCCTCTACGACTCGGCGGCCGAATTCACCGGTCTCGCCAAGGCAGTCATCCAACAATTCCATCCAGTGGTCTCTGGCCCAAGCAACGATGCCGGCACCGTTAGCATGGGCATCGGCAAGATATAGCTCGCCTTCGCCTGGCTGCAAACCATGAATGGACGCGATCTCGATATCCATGGAGTCCACGTCGAGCTTCAGGGCAATGGCCCGCTGCAGAATGGTGGCTGCGGAGTACCACGCCGCTCGATGGCGTGTCGCAGCATGAGGCGTGTCCAAGTTCCAATTAAAGAACTCGATGCCATCACGTGCTTTCGAGCTAATCGCCAAAATGTCCGTGATCTTTGGCGATGACAAGGCCACCTTGTACTCACCAGAACTCCCAGACTCATCAAGCTTAAGGATGGATTCCACATCCTCAGATCGATTCAGCCACTCGCCTCTGGATGACCGAATACCTCTAGCCAAATCGAAGGAGAAAAGGCGATTACCGCTCGCCTTGCTCTTCCCGTTCGTGTTGATGCGCATGACCTGCTGCTGTGATCCGAACGAAATGCACGCTCCAGCAAACTTATCTATCTTGGGATCTAGCAGCGCAGGTGAAGCTATCGTGGTTCTGCCAGATCGACCAGAGAAATCCCCTTTCCCTGGCTCATGAAATTTCAGGTCGGTGGCATACGCCCTCGGCACCACGGCGGCGTATCGCCACGCCACTCCACCACATGCTGAATTTTGGCAATCAACTTGGCCAGGATTTAGATTTCCTTGCAAATCATCTCGGATGCGCTCAACGAACAAAACCTTGCACTTCTCGCAATGAATGTACTCATACACGCCAAGTACCGCCTGATTGACAGCCTTCCACTCCTTGCCTCGTTTCTGAATGTCCCCAACAAGCGCTAGGGGCCGCAGGGTCCTCTTGTCCCAAGTGCGCTCGGAGCCGGGAGCAAAATCAGCCACGGCTTGATCAGCCTGCCTATCTAAGGCCATGGCCCTTTCGTTCGTCCGGTCCAGATCAAAATACAAGGGCTTGACGGTTGTGGGCATACCAAACATTGGAAGGATGCCTGCCTCGGCCAAGCGTGCCGCCAAAGTCATTGCCGTAAAAACCGGATCCTTGCACGCTTTAGCAACTCTACCTGGCAAATCCAGTACGCGCCTTGACAAGTCTTCCGGACTGATCTCGCTTGCGACGCTCAATACGCTTGCGATGCCTTGGATTCGCTCCATCTCCTTGCTCAACCAGACCGCGATCTCTCGCACCAAGGCAGACGGATCATCGGGAACCATGCCCATCTCGCCATGCGTATCCGGGTCTTCAGCCGTGTCTACCCAAGCTGCCCTATCCTCTTCAAGGAAAAATTGCCGCAACAGCTCCTTGGCCATCAGGCGGTCGGCTAGAACCTGCTGGCCCTTAGTCATCGCTAGACCGGGCTGTGGCGGCACCCCCCCCGTCATCTCCCCTGGATGATCGAAATGCAGGCGATCATGCGTCTGTCCACGAGAATAGGTAAGCACCACGGCAAAGGGCTGACCCGCACGACCAGCGCGACCAGCTCGCTGCTGGTAATTGAAACGCTCTGGGGGCATATTCGCTTGCAACACGGCTTGTAGTGAGCCGATATCCACGCCGACTTCCATTGTAGTAGTCACCGACAAGAAGTCGATCTCATCCACCAGTGGCATAACATCGCGCTCGCCAATGTCGCGGACCTTTTCGCAGTCAAGAAAGATGCCACGGAAATGTCGCTGGCGCTGGGCCTGGTCTTGTGTTTGACCAGTCAACTCTTCCGCGTGTAGCCGGAAAAGCTCACCTTCGCCACCGTAGTAATGGCCCGAGCGAATTTCGTCACTGGTTGGTCCTTTCGCCTCCGCTGTCAGGTCATGGCAACAGCGGGAGCAAACGCCGGCAGACGCATGCCAATGGATCTGCATGCAGCGCTCGCACTGCCAACTGCTATCAACACCGCCGACAACCTTGACGGACGTCGACATCAAGTTGACTACACCCCACTGGTGACCAGCACTCTTGAGTGCCCCACGCACCGCGCCCCGGATGGTCTCGAATCCAGTCCCAGACTTCTTGGAGACAGCTTCAAGATAGGAGCGAACCCGCTTTTTTGCCGCGCCCCAAGACTTGTCATTCGGAGAGTCTTCTTCCCACTCTTCGTCAGGCTGGTTGCCCCAAGGGCTTGGGTCGATCTTGTACTGCTCAGTCAGAATACGAATTACGGAATGACATGCCTGCGCGAAGCTCTCGGCCTTCATCCCGGAAGGTGCCTTGCTTCCAACGCCAGGACTCAGGCCCAAATGACCAATGCCACGCGCTTCCAAGTCGTAAAGCAAGCGACCTGACAGTGCACTCCAACCCCGCTTCTTGAGTCGGCGATTCAACTCCTTCGCCTCTTCCTCATGGGTTTGCGATCCTCCGATACGGCGCACATTGCCCGCCATATCGAGGACAGTCGTCCAATCACGCGGCTTGTTCTTGTCCCCAACGATGCGATCGTGATACGAGGCGCCTCCTGGATTTGTCCCAAGTCCCACGAAGACCTTCCACAGAACAGGCAATACCTCATCGCGATTGGGCTGCGCGAACAAGGAATCGAGAGGCACCCAACCCGGCTTGGCACTTTCCAGTCCGTCTAGCTCCAGCTGGAATGCGGGGTCAATGCCCCGATTCTTCTTCCGTTCAGCGATCCCAATGAAGTCGTCAAGCGTGCTTCGAACATCCTGCGGAACTTCCAGGTTCTCGAGGATCTGGTCGGCCTGTTTAGCGTGCCCCTCGTTAATCAAATCCCAGAATTGCTTCTTCAGAAGATTCAGGCTTAAGGATGACCTTTGCCTCAACTCGGAGTGCAACATGGTGCGGAGCAAGTGGCCCCAATGCTCTGTCTCCACGTCCAAGGCTAGCTTCGCTGCTGATTCGCGGCTATCCGAAAATGCCACTAGCTTCCGCCTGTCCCCTGCCGGAAGCTGGCCGACCAGCGAAGTCGCCAACATGTGCGAGACCTTCGACAAGCCAGTCGCGAACGCACGAATCGGAGCGAAGCGTCCGCCACGCTTCTCAGAATAGTCGATGCCGCAACTTGGACATCGCTGCGGCATGGCAGGAATGACGTCGTGATCCCCAGCCTTCATATCAAGCCAATAGCAAGGCAGCCCATCTGCCTCGCCTCCATCCAGAGTGACGACGCCAGAATCCTGCTGGATTCTAGCTATCCTCCATTCTGCCTTCCGCTTGATCCCGGAGCCTCTCTCGAAGCCGACTTGATCCCAAGCCCCATCGGTACCCGAGCCATCCTTGCCCATCCATACAACTCCTAGGGAGTCATACGATTTGGCATCCGTACGCCCATCAGTAGAGCCCTCCGGCAGGCCATCAATGTCCGATGGCAACGCCGTTAACTCGAATCGCGTCCTGGTTTTCCTCGCCGGGCCTTTCGTTGTCTCCCGAAATTCGGTCTTGTTTCCGCAAAGCAGCTGGGTTCCGCAACATTCGCAGTACAGGACCTCTAGGACCCGGCCCATTCCTTGGCTGCCGGCGTTCAGGCTTGGCTCCGGGGAAAGCGTGCCGACCAACCGTTGCGGGTCCTCCGAGATATCTACTGGCCTGATCGTTGCCCACAGCCCGTCGATGTTGCGTGCCATCCAATGGAACCGGAAGCGCGGCAGGGCACTTTTGAAAGGTTCCTTCTCCGAAACCTCGGCCAGCATCAGGAAGAGACCCTCAGCGGCCTTGGTCCTGTCTTCCTCCCCCAAGCGCGGGAACCAGAATCCCGCAACATTGACCAACGAAGTCGCTATTAGCCTGTTGTTGTGAAAAAACGGGGCAAGCAATCGCTCTTGCCACTCCCATTCTTTAAGCAATGCACTGGCAGCAAGCGCTGGCTCCCTCCATTGCCCAGCCTCGTATGCAGATACAAGGCCAATCAATTCCCGTGCGACTTCGTCACCAAGATCAGCCGAGCTACCAGGAGCAAACTTGGCTTCGCCCTTTTCGATGTGGAAGACAGCCTTAGCCTCATTGCCGCGACCAATACCGAAGAACTGCCCGAGAAAATCGTAAGCCTCCTCGCCTTCAAGTGATGCACTGGACGCAAGAATGTGCAGTTGCTTATGGCCAGGCGAAAGCCCTAGCCTATCCAATAGCAACCTAACTAAATACGCTACTTCCGTGCCCGCGGATTGACGATACAAATGGAGTTCGTCGACGACGAGTTGAAAGACGTGCTTCTCGTCCGCGGCGAGCCAGGCTTTGGTTTTCTCAAAGATATCTGCATCGGCCGTGTCGTTGGCATACTCGGCATGCTTATGACGCATCAGCATGATGGATAGCATGCTGGTGTTTGTGACCAGGATATCCGGAGGGTTCTGTTGCATCTCCCAGCGGTGGAACATCTCCCCGGAATCGATCAAAAGGTTTGGCACAAATAGTCGAGCCTGAAGTGCCTTCTCGTATCTGGACTTGGCCTCCTTCACCTCATCCTCAGCGGGCCTGTCTTGATGATCAACGGGGAGTGCACCCAGCTTCTCGGCCAACGATTCATATTCGGCCTTCCTTCGGACGACTAAGGCATCGATTGCCTCGCTCTCCTCAATTGCCTTGTCTATGGCGCCGTTGCACTCGTCGATCTTGCTTCTATTCCTCTTTCCGCTTGTATCGATTGGGTGGCCGGAAACCGGAGTACTACCGTTGTATCGACCAAAACGTATCCGGTTTCCTCCCAAAACCTCGTCCAAGGCCGCCCGGACCGGTGAAGAGTCCAGAGCTTTTCGCAACCTTGACACTTGATCCTCTACCAATGCGTTCATTGGGTACAGTACAAGTGCTCGCACAGCAGCTGCGCGCGACTCGCGGCGCAGACGATTTCTTTGTACCTGATGCCGGACACTTCTTTCCGGCCATGGACTGGCAAAGGATTTACAACCAGCCCAAACATCTACCCCCTCTCGAATGATCGTGCCCAGCACTGGCAACAGGAAGGATTCGGTCTTACCTGAGCCAGTACCCGTCACCACCACGCAGTGCTTTCCCGCCATGGATTCCATGAGCATGCGCTGCTGATGTTTGTACAAGGGAAAATCGCCATCGAAAAGCCCGGCACCGACGATACGTTTGAATGCATCGACACCTGCTTCGTCCATGCCCGGAAGATCTCCAGTCTCAAGATCTTTCAGAATCTTTCCGGATGCATATGCGGGAACCGGCTCCAAATAGGCGTCCTGAAACAGGACTCCACTCTTCTTAAGCAGTGTCTCGCGATCCATCTCGAAGCTTCGAGAATTGCTCTTGAACGCGCTCTGGATATAAAGGCGAATTCCTTCCTTGATTTTCTCGTATGCTTTGACCGGGTTATCCATCGCATTGTCCTTGTCTTATTTGCCTTTCGAAGAAATTGCCTTCATGACGGCAGTCGGAACGTTGTCATAACGCAACCAGACTCCGCCTCCAACGCCTTGACAGAAGCGTTCATCAAATTGAAAAAGCACCGTATCAGCATACTTTATCCCGAACTTGATGTCCGTTCCGTCCTCCCATGCATCTAGGCGATATTCGACTGGAGGAGAGCCGCTACACAGAAGAAGCGCGCGATCAATCACAACGGGAAGTCGCAACTTAGCTGGCACATACAAGTACTTCTTTTCTTGATCATGGAAGACAGGGGCACGACCAAAGCCTCGCGCGACAGAACCCAACGCGATCCATTTCGACCACTGCTCGTCAAGTGCAAATGACGTCCCTTGCCGCGAGACAAACATACTTCTGTGCCACCCCTTGCGCCGCGCATCCTCAAACTTGTAAAGAACAGCCTCATCTCGGCCTTCAGGAGGGGAAGGATGCCCGGACTTGATATCCATATAGCGAATTGCATGTGGATCGAACCGCCTGAGCCTCATAAATTGGATGGATTCACTGAGCTCTTTGGTCTCGGCCAGCATCGCGGAGCGGACGTCGCGTTCCGTGGCGGCCCAATCAGCAATGGCTAAGCCTTGCATCGGCAACAGACCCAGCCCGATCGGATCTAGCCGTTGCTTCAGCAAGGTTGCCGCCATCTTGCTCCTCAGCCTCAAGACCGGGAGTGTGCCCTCTTCACTCAGGCCGAAATCGTTCTTGAGAATTTCCCAAGCCAAAGACTCCTCGCAGAGCCCCTCCCATTGGCTTAGGTTCAACGTACCAAGCAACCCCAGAACATCCCATCCATCGACCTTCAAGGGCATTAGGTAGGCTTTCGCGGGCACGGAATGGACGTATTCGAAGCCGCCGTCCTTACCACGCTCAAGTTCAATATATCCACGACCCCAAAGATCGAGAAGCACCTTCCACGGCGCCTGAGTGCTCCCCGCCCTTGCTAAAAACCTGTCGAGCTTTGACTTGGCACGCCCGTATGAATAGCCACCCGTGCTGGCGAGTGAATCCAGGAACCGCACAGCCGGGCTGTTCCTAAATTCTTCAAAGGCCACTGGCTTCCCTACATCCAGACGCGACCTTGAACTTGCTATCACTTCGTTACCTCGCCCCCTCTCGTGCACGCGTACGAGATGTTCTGGCAATCCTCCACGCAGGCCTTCTACTCCCCTAACAATCCGTCCGAATCGATCCATGCAAGCTGCTCCATCCTCTGCTGTGGTTGCGGCAGTTCGACTGCGAACACGCAACGAGCAGCTCCCTCTCTCCTTGCCAGTTCCATCCCGTACGAAAAACTTGAATTCCCCGCCCTCCTCAAACGCAGCGGGAAGTCCGTAGCACCTGGTAACAACAGCATTCCCGTCACGTCCTGACGGGCTGGCTCTTGTTAGGGGGATGTAGGAATCTTGCTCCAACTCAAGATCGTCACGCCCTACAACTCCAACCCGCCACTCTGGAGGCCCTCTATAGAGAACATTAGGTAGGTCGTAGTGCAAGTATCCGCCCTCACCCTTGCTCCCACCTTGCAACACCAGCAACCTGACTCGCCTGCCACTGGGCTCCACGATCATGCGCTGCTCGTCCGTTAGGCGTTCGCAAGCTTCCAAGTAGTACATCGCCCAGTGAGACGGCAAACCTTCCATCTCGTCAGGCTTATACGGACTAGCGTCGGGGCAAGCAGAAATGAACAGTGCATGCGATTCATCACTTACGTCCGGAAACAGAACAACCGCTGCGCCATACTCGGGCCATCCGCTGTCCCACAGCTCGTAGTTCTCGTCGCCATTCTCAGTAAGCACTCGGGCTGTCCGGGCCAGCTCGACAGGAAACGTGCCTCGAAGAGTCTTCAGAGTCAACGAATCCTGCATTAGGAAGGATTTCGACTCTTCGACGGAAAGGGGCAAGGCCCATCCACCTAACCGGTGGCGCCGCATCGACACGCCCGTCAGCGTAGCCTTGTCGCTAGGCTCGTCCAGTGACTGGGCGTCTTCAACCTCGGCAAGATCGATTGCCTCGTCTTCAACACTGATAATGACCCGCCACGGAAGTGATTCACCGGGGCCGAGCGTGAGCCCGAATCTCACTCCGCTTCTATTCTCAGCTCGCTTGCCTGCTCGACCACCCTTTGCTTGGTCTTGATCAATCTGGGGCCCTTTCCACTCACTCAGGACGTCAGCCAGCCGCGCCTCGAGTACGTCACTATAGTCAGGATCAAATGCCGCCTGGCGAAGCCCCCTCGATACACGCGAGCTATCTGCGCGAACCTCTTCCAGAACATCCTCAAGTCTGGTGGCAGCCTTGCCGTGCCCAACTTCCAGTCCAAGTCGTTCGAATATTTCGTGCAGCACCAGGATGTCACGTGCGGCAATCATGATCTGGGACTTGGCGAGACCAACGAACTGATGCGCTCCTAAACTACGAAAGGTGAACTTTCCGTAACGCCCGCCGGTGTCTTTTGTCCACTTCTCCAGGTCTGCCCAAGCGACTTCCGTGCGGCTCATCTGGCTAGAGCTCCAATTCGGAGGCAGCCCTAGGTCTTTGCGCAAACGCGCGTAGTAGCCGGCCACGTCGGCGACAGCAGCACCTCTTGCTAGTGCTGCCAGATACGGCAGGTAGGTCGGTGCGGAATTTTCAATTGCCCCACCTGGCTTGAATTCGAAATTGTGTTTGCCCGGGTCCGTGTATCCCAACGCTCGAGGCGCGCTCCTTCTGCGTCGCTCAACGAGCTCCCGCAATCTCGACTCAATTGTCGGCGGTTTGTGCTTCCACTTCCAATCCGGCCCTGCCTTGACTGCCTCAAGGAACCCCACATCCCCGCCCAAGCCCTCACCTATTTCATCCAGCACGTCAGGCGAAGTACTAATGAAGGTCTCCTTGCCTATCCGCCCCGGCCAGAAGAAGTGCTCCAAGAGCCGCAGGTTCCAAGCTTCGAATGCATTCATATCCACGGTTTAGCAATCCCCCTCCCCAGATTGCGAAGCATCGCCACGCGTCCCTGGGCGAAAAACCAAACAAGCGGAGCCATATCCGCACTACATGGCTACCTACAATCTATTTCCACGAAGAATTTTGGCTAGGTGTTCGCCAATTGCCCGTCCCATTGGCACGGGAACGGCGTTCCCAATCTGCGTGTACTTCGGCAATTCCCGAAAGTGGATTCCTTCAAGCGGGTTGCCTGCGCGACGAAGCCCACCCGTAGTTCGCTTGCCCTTGAATTGGTACCAGTCAGGAAATCCTTGCAAGCGAGCCCATTCCCGGACAGTCAGTGTGCGGGGCTGCTCGTAATGCACGTAATCATCCGGCAACGAAGTTGCCGTGATCGACGGGCCAGTTGCCCCCCACTCTCGCGGAAGCACGCGTTGTGAAAACTTTCGTGTCGCCTCGAAGTCCATGCCATCGATCATGGCTTTGAACTTCTTGACCACCTTTGGGTGGTGTTTGCTGTATTCGTGCTCGGTTACTGGCGATCCTTTTCCGGCCACGCTCTTACCATCGGCAGACGTTCTGAAGTTTCGCTGCGTTTCGCTCATGACTCTTGAGGGATATTCGGTCGTCTTCCCACCACTTTCTTGGTGATCTGGATCGACGAGATCCCCCAACAGCTCAACGAGTGACGGCCACGATCCAGGACGTCCGGTCGGCAGGAAGCCACTAGATATGCCAGTCCCATCGATCAAATCGACCTCTTCCTTTCGCGTAACGGACCCTGCTATGTCCTCACGAATTCCTACGAGCATGATCCTAGGCCTATTTTGCGCAACGCCATAATTCTTGGCGTAGACCAACTCCGCAGCGAGCCTATATCCACCTATATTGATGAAGGCCTTCTTTACATCCTTCCATATTTCGCCACTTTCACCATCAGAAGTCCAACGCCCAGTCAACAGGCCACGAACGTTTTCAAAAACGAAGGCTCGCGGCCGGAGGTGGCTTATGATGCGTGCCATATCTTTGAATAGATGATTCGACGGTAAGTCTTCCTTGGCAACAGAATACGAGCGCCGATGCCCAATACCTGAGAAGCCCTGACACGGAGGCCCTCCGACTACGAGGTCAATCTCACCGTGGGCAATCCCGAATTCGGATTTGAAGCTACTTTCGAGTCTTTCGAGGTAGTCCCTCTTCGTCATTCTTCTCGCATCGGTCGAACAGAATTGGTTTATCCATTTTTCTTCATCCAGACCGCGAGCGAAGTGTGGATGTCGATCTACTCTGTTGAAAACATACGTACCGCGCGCGTCGGCGTTTATTTCATTGACGAATATCGGGGTAAAGCCCGCTTGTTCCAACCCAAGGCCAAAGCCACCGCAACCCGCAAACAAATCCACGACGCTCAAGAAGTTTTTACGCAAGCAAATCCCCCAGAGTATCAATCCCTAGCCACGAATCGTGTAAGACAGAATTCGCGCAACCAGGCTGGCTAAGGCCCTAAGGCCACATTCCGCGTCCTATTTATTAGCCAACTGGCATTTCCATATACGGGTGACCCGCAACCCCGCCGCCTCCAGACTATAACGGCCTGCAATAGAATGAGGGCGACCACTTGGCCGCCCTCGCATGCAAAACCCAATCAAACCCCAACAGGATTAGCCTTCTCCGGATCAATCTTGTACTGCTTGATCGCCCGGGCCACATCCTTCGCGGTCATCTTCCCTTCCTTCGCCAGCGCCGCAATCGCGGCATGCGCGATGTAGTAGCGATCCACCTCAAAGAACCGACGCAGGTTCGCACGCGTATCCGAACGGCCGAACCCATCGGTACCCAGCACGGTGTACGACATCGGCACGAACGCGCGGATCTGGTCCGCATACGCACGCACGTAGTCGGTGGCGGCAATCGCCGGGCCCTGGCGGCCTTCCAGCAGCTCGGTCACGTAGGCCTTGCGCTGCTCACCTTCCGGATGCAGGCGGTTGGCACGTTCCACGTCGAAACCATCGCGACGCAGTTCGTTGAAGCTCGGGCAGCTCCAGATATCGGCGGTCACGCCGAAGTCCTTGTCCAGCAGCTCGGCCGCAGCAATGGCTTCGCGCAGGATGGTGCCCGAACCCAGCAGCTGCACGCGCAGCTCGCCCTTCTTCGGCTTGCCGGCGTCGGTCAGCAGGTACATGCCCTTGACGATGCCTTCGGCCGCGCCTTCCGGCATTTCCGGGTGGGTGTAGTTCTCGTTCATCAGGGTGACGTAGTAATACTCGTCCACCTGGTCTTCCATCATGCGCTTGGTGCCGTGCTGCAGGATCACCGTCACTTCGAAGCCGAAGGTCGGGTCGTAGCTGCGCACGTTCGGGATGCCACCGGCCACCAGATGGCTGAAGCCATCTTCGTGCTGCAGGCCTTCACCGTTCAGCGTGGTGCGGCCGGCGGTGCCACCCAGCAGGAAGCCGCGGGTACGCATGTCGGCGGCCTGCCAGGCGATGTCGCCCACGCGCTGGAAGCCGAACATCGAGTAGTAGATGTAGAACGGCAGCATCGGCACGTTGCTGACCGAGTAGCTGGTACCGGCGGCCATCCACGAGCTGATCGCACCCGGCTCGCTGATGCCCTGCTGCAGCACCTGGCCGCTCTGGTCTTCGCGGTAGAACATCAGCTGGTCGGCGTCGACCGGCTTGTACTTCTGGCCGAACGGCGCGTAGATGCCGATCTGGCGGAACAGGCCTTCCATGCCGAAGGTACGGGCTTCGTCGGCCACGATCGGCACGATGTGCGGGCCCAGTTCCTTGTCACGCAGGGTGATGTTCAGGCTCTGCACGAACGCCATGGTGGTGGAGTAGCTGCGCTCGCCGCTGCTCTTCAGCAGGCGCTCGTACGCTTCCAGCTTCGGCGCCACGAAGGTCTTGTCGGCCTTGCGGCGGCGCTGCGGCAGGTAACCGCCCAGCGCGGCACGGCGTTCCTGCAGGTACTGCACTTCCGGCGAATCCGGGCCCGGGTGGTAGAACGGCACCTGGCCGTCGGCCAGCTGCGCGTCGGTCACCGGAATGTTGAAGCGGTCGCGGAAGTGGCGCACCGCTTCGTCGTCCAGCTTCTTGGTCTGGTGGGTCGGGTTCAGCGCCTCACCGGCGCTGCCCATGCCGTAACCCTTCACGGTCTTGGCCAGGATGACGGTCGGCATGCCCTTGGTGTTCACGGCCTGGTGGTAGGCGGCGTACACCTTGTGCGGGTCGTGGCCACCACGGTTCAGGCGCCAGATGTCGTCGTCGCTCAGGCCGGCGACCATCGCAGCGGTTTCCGGGTACTTGCCGAAGAAATGCTCGCGGGTATACGCGCCGCCGAAGGCCTTGCAGTTCTGGTATTCGCCGTCGACGGTTTCCATCATCAGCTTCTTCAGGACGCCGTTGGTGTCCTTGGCCAGCAGGGCATCCCAGTAACCGCCCCACAGCAGCTTGATCACGTTCCAGCCGCCGCCACGGAACACGCCTTCCAGTTCCTGGATGATCTTGCCGTTGCCGCGCACCGGGCCGTCCAGGCGCTGCAGGTTGCAGTTCACCACGAAGATCAGGTTGTCCAGGCCTTCACGGCCGGCCAGGGCGATGGCACCCAGGGTTTCCGGCTCGTCGCTCTCGCCGTCGCCGATGAAGCACCACACCTTGCGGTCGGACTTCTCGATCAGGCCACGGTTTTCCAGGTAGCGCATGAACTGCGCCTGGTAGATGGCGGCCAGCGGGCCCAGGCCCATCGACACGGTCGGGGTCTGCCAGTAGTCCGGCATCAGCCACGGGTGCGGGTACGAGGACAGGCCACCGCCGTCCACTTCCATGCGGAACTTGTCCAGCTGCTCTTCGCTGATGCGGCCTTCCAGGAAGGAACGCGCGTAGATGCCCGGGGCGCTGTGGCCCTGGATGAACAGCAGGTCGCCCGGGTGGTTCTCGCTCGGGGCGCGCCAGAAGTGGTTGAAGCCCACGTCGTACAGGGTGGCGCCGGAGGCGAACGAGGCGATGTGGCCGCCCAGGTCACCCGGCTTGCGGTTGGCGCGGACCACGGTGGCCATCGCGTTCCAGCGGATGATCGAACGGATGCGCCATTCCAGCTCGGCGTTGCCCGGGCTCTTGGCCTCGAACTGCGGTTCGATGGTATTGACGTATTCGGTGGTGGGAGAGAACGGCAGGTAGGCGCCCGAACGACGGGTCAGTTCCACCATGCCTTCCAGCAGCTGATGCGCGCGCTCGGAGCCCTCGACATCAATAACGGCCTTCAACGACTCGATCCACTCCTGGGTTTCCACAGGATTCGGGTCGTTGTTCAGCACCTCGTTCAACCAGTTCATTAGCGCTCCCATAACCGCACGCACGCGCGCGACTGTTGTATAGATTTCTAGACCGCAAAGTGTAGCGCACCAAGGGCTTTCGTCACTTGGCTACGCAGGCGTATGGATGCAACCGGCCAGTGTCCGCAAGGGGCTTGCCGCGCCCGCTGACGGCCCTGCGGCGGGCCTTGGCGGCTGCGCGGGCTGTCGCTTGCGGGCCGCTGCGCCCATGTGCAGGACGCAGTGTTACCGCTGCCGATGACGGTTGTAGGGCAACTCCGGCACCGCTGTAGGGGCGGTTCGGGCAACGGTACTGAACCGGCGACAACATGTCGCACCTGCCTCTGGATCGGTACCGGCTGCGGGTCCAACGTGGGCCGCGAGTGAGGGGCCTGGCGGCCCTGCTCCCTTCCACGGTTCGCCGGGGCGCCCTGCAAGGGGCGCCCCTTTTGCTGTGCACGCGGCCGCCCGTGGCCCAAAACGGACCTGCTTGTGGCCGGATCGATGATTGCCGGCTTCGATATATCGATATATCGTTTGCACACTCGTTTACCGATATATCGAAATGAGCCGCCCCCCTTCTCCCAGAGCCCGTTCCACCGATCCGGCGGTGCCCCGCCGCAACGGCCAGCCACGCGTGCTGAGCCGCGGTGACCTGCGCCTGCTGGTGCTGGCCCTGATCGGCGAGCAGCCGCGCCATGGCTACGAACTGATGCAGCTGATCAGCAACCAGTTCATGCAGGCTTACACGCCCAGCGCCGGCACCATGTACCCGCTGCTGGCCAGCTTCGAGCAGGCCGGCTGGATCGAGGCCGAGGAAGTGGATGGCAAGCGGATCTTCCGCATCACCGCTGCCGGCGAGTTCGAGCTGAAGGTGCAGCGCACCCAGGTGCGGCTGGCGCAGCGGCGTGCCTTCGACCGTGCCCGCGAGATCACCAAGGCCTCGCTGCCGCCGCCGCTGGCCACTGCCCTGCGCGAGTTCAAGCGGGCGCTGGTGCATCACCACGGCCGCTGGGCCGAGGGCGAGGCGGAAGAAGTGGCGGCGCTGCTGACGCGGGCCTCGGCCCTGCTCAACGGTACCGCCGGTAGCGAGAACCCACCGTTTTCAACGACCCAGCCAGACTGAATCCAGCCAGGTCCTCCCCCATGCCGCGCGCCCCCGCGCGACACCTTTACAGGTATCCCCATGACCGAACACAACAACACGCGCCTGCGCCTGGATGTGCGCTTCCGTGAACTGACCGTGCTGCGCACCGAAGAGGTCACCCCGCACATGCGCCGCGTGGTGCTGGGTGGCGACGATCTGGCCGGCTTCGATTCGCCCGGTGCCGACGACCACATCAAGCTGTTCTTCCCCAACGCCAGCGGCGAGATGGTGCTGCCGGTGCTGACCGCCGAAGGCCGCAGCTACCCGGACGGCAAGGCGCCCTCGCCGTCGCGCGACTACACCCCGCGCTGGTGGGACCACGAAACCGGCGAGCTGGCCATCGACTTCGTGCTGCACGACCAGGGCATTGCCGGGCCGTGGGCCGAGCGCGCGCAGCCGGGCGACGTGCTGGTGATCGGCGGCCCGCGCGGCTCGTTCGTGGTGGCCGACACCTACGACGCCTACGTGCTGATCGGCGATGAAACCGCGCTGCCGGCCATCGCCCGCTGGCTGGACGTGCTGCCGGACGGTGCCGAAGTGCAGGCCTTCATCGAAGTGCGCGACGAAGCCGAACGCCAGGACCTGCCGCAGTACGAGAACGTGCGCATCCACTGGCTGGAGCGCAACGGCTTCCCGGCGGCCAGCAGCACGCTGCTGGAAGACATGCTGACCGACTTCGAGGCCCCGGACGGCGATGTCTTCTACTGGATCGCCACCGAATCGCGCCGCGCGCGGATGATGCGCAAGTTCATCGAAGGCCACCTGGGCGTGCCGCGCGACTGGATCCGCTCGACCGGCTACTGGAAGGCCCACCCGGACGAAACCGACGGCGATTGACCGGCTCGGGGTCAGATCCCTTTTCCTGTGGAAAAGGGATCTGACCCCATGCACCAGAACCTGCCTGGTGGGTGCGGACCGTTGGTCCGCACGCCTTTGACTGTGTAGAGCCGAGCCCACGCTCGGCTGCTCTCCGCTCGGCCACCGATGGACCCATCGCGCTACCCGCGATGAGCCGAGCATGGGCTCGGCTCTACAGGAGGGACCGCGACCGGCGGCTTGGCCACCTGCCGCGTCCACCCGAACCGCTGCGCGGCCCAGATCTCCAGCGCTACCAGCAGCGCGATGACCAGCAGCGGCAGCAGCAGCCCGAAGTACACGCCGGCCATCATGCCGTTGATCTGTGCCTTCACCAGCCGCAGCACGCCACGGGTGTGCAGCAGCTCATCCACATGCATGGTCAGCGCCTCGCGCACCACCTTGGGTTCCAGCCCGACCGTGCCGGCCTTGTCCACCAGCGTGTCTTCCACCATGCCGCGCAGCAGGCCTTCGCGCACCTTGCCGATCACCCAGCCGGTGCCGCGTGCCAACGGGCCATTGCCAAGACGATCAAGGCCGGGCAACGGATGTTCGCTGAGGTAGGCAGAGGCAATGGTGTCGGCCACATCGCCCACCGTGCCCTGGCGGCGCAACGCCTCGCGCATGCGCGGGTCATCCAGCGAGTCGGTGAAGCCTTCGCTCCAGCCTTCCACCAGGGTCTGCAGGTGCGGCTGGAAATGATCGAGCTGCTTG
Organism: Stenotrophomonas sp. YJH_SMC_82; assembly: GCF_059368875.1. Classification (NCBI taxonomy): domain Bacteria; kingdom Pseudomonadati; phylum Pseudomonadota; class Gammaproteobacteria; order Lysobacterales; family Lysobacteraceae; genus Stenotrophomonas; species Stenotrophomonas sp. YJH_SMC_82. The sequence goes on along the minus strand of NZ_JCAFSE010000004.1, from coordinate 65,838 downwards.
AACAGCGCGCGGTGCGCACCGGCGATGAAGCCCAGCTGCAGGCCGAAGAAGGCCGTGGCCAGCGGCAGCAGCACCACGTAGCTGGCCAGCAGCCAGTGATGCCAGCGCTTGCGCCTCTGCAACCAACCCCGGCGGTGCAGCCAGCGCCAGCCGAGGATACCCAGCACCAGGCCAAGCAGCGTACCGAGCACGCTGCCGCCCAGCAGATCGAGCACGCTCAGGCCCGACCAGAATTCGTTCAACCAGTACTGCGCGTCCTGCATGGGTCTTCCTTCCGTGGGTGATACAACAGCCATTGTAGAGCCGAGCCCACGCTCGGCTGCTCTCCGCTCCGCCATCGGAAAACCCTCGCGCTGCGCGCGATGAGCCGAGCGTGGGCTCGGCTCTACACGGATTCCGACACCCGGTTCAACGCATCAGCCGCCAGGCAATGCGACAATCGCGCTCCTTTCCTGCAGCAACGAGGCCCACATGGCCAAACTGACCCTGGCCAGCGTGGACGCGCTGCGTACCCGCTTTGCCGATGACGCCGCCTGCGATGCGGCGCTGGCCGCGTTCGCCGACACCGCCGTACTGCGCGCGCCGCTGCGCGAGCTGGTGGCGGCACAACACCGCTACCTGCAGGCCGAATTCGAAGTGGCCCAGGTGGCCGACGTGCTGCGCCGCGACCAGAAATATGCGCCGGTCGGTCGGCCTTCGATCAACATCGTGCAGCTGCGCAAGCAGCAGGCCGCGACCAAGCAGGCGGCGCTGATCGCGCGCCAGGTGGTGGCACAGGCCGCGCAGACGTTCGCACGGGCCAGCGGGCTGGCGGTGAAGGCCAAGCAGAGCCCGAGCGAAGCGTGCGTGGCATGGTTGGGCGCGTTGCGCTGAGGGATCGTACCCGGTAGTGGCCAACCTTGGTTGGCCTGCGGAGTGCCCATGTGCCAACCAAGGTTGGCATCTACCAACGCGCGTTCCCCCGCACCCAAAAAGAAGGCCCGCTTTTCAGCGGGCCTTCTGCCTTCTCACGACGAGTGAGCGGGGTGCATCAAGCGGACGGCTTTTCGCCGGTGGCTTCGGTGGTGATGCGGATCTTCACTTCATCGCTGACATTCGGAGCATACGCGCCGACGCCGAAATCGCTGCGCTTCAGGGTGGTGGTGGCATCGAAGCCGGCGGCCGGAACCTTGGCCATCGGGTGCTCGCCGCCGCCGTTGACGGTGACGTCCAGGGTGACCGGCTTGGTGATGCCCTTGATGGTCAGGTCGCCGGTAACGGTCAGCTTGTTGGTGCCGGCCGCTTCCACCTTGGTGCTCTTGAAGGTGGCATCGGCGAACTTGGCGGCGTCGAAGAAGTCGGCGCTCTTCAGGTGCTCGTCGAACTTGGCGGTGAAGCTGTTCAGGCCACTCAGCGGCAGCTTCACTTCCACGGTGGACTTGGTCACGTCTTCGGCGTTGTACACCAGCGTGCCTTCGACATTGCCGAAGTGCGCGCTCGGGTTGGAGAAGCCGAAGTGGCTCCACTGCGCCAGCACGTCGGTGTGGCTCGGGTCCAGCTTGTAGGTGCCCGAGGCGATCTTGATCGCTTCGGCAGCCGGCGCAGCAGCGGCGGCATCGGCGGCCGGGGTGGCGGCCTGCTCGGTGGTGGCCGGGGCGGCGGCATCGGCCGCCGGGGCAGCGGTGTCGGCCGGCTTGGAGCAGGCGGCGATGGCCAGGGTCAGGGCCAGCGGCAGCAGCAGTTTACGGGTGGCGCTCATCTGAGGAACTCTCCGGATCGTAGGGTGGGTACACGGTGCAGCAAGAGCCCGCCGCACGACGGCGGGCCCGAAACCGATACAGCGACTTACGCGATGCGCGCCGCTTCGTCGAACGACAGGCGCGGCAGGCGCGGGAACAGGCCCGCCGGATCACCGTAACCCAGGTTGACCAGGAAATTCGACTTGATGGAGGTGCCGGCGAAGAAGGCTTCGTCGACCTTGGCCGGGTCGAAGCCGGACATCGGGCCGGCATCCAGGCCCAGCGCGCGCGCGGCCAGGATCAGGTAGGCGCCCTGCAGGCTGCCGTTGCGGATGGCGGCTTCGTGGCGGCCTTCCTGCGGGCCGTCGAACCAGGCCTTGGCATCGGTGTGCGGGAACAGGTACGGCAGCTTCTCGTGGAAGTCCAGGTCGAAACCGATGATGACGGTGACCGGCGCCGCCATGGTCTTGGCCAGGTTGCCTTCGGACAGCGCCGGGGCCAGCTTGTCCTTGGCTTCCTTCGAGGTGACGAAGACGAAGCGGGCCGGCGTGGTGTTGGCCGCGGTCGGGCCCCACTTCACCAGGTCGTACAGTTCCTTCAGCAGGCTCTCGGGGACCGGCTTGTCGAGGAAGGCGTTCTGGGTGCGGGCCGTGCGGAACAGCTGATCGAGGGCAGCAGCGTCGAGCGCGTGGGACATCGGTGGATCTCCAGGGCGGCGAAAGGGAGTCAGTGCCCGCGGGCGGCGCGGGGCGAATCGACGAGCCGCAGTGTAGAGTGTCGCGACTGTTGCAACACCCAGCAGGACTGAAACGAATTAATGCCAATGGTGAAACGATCGAGCGCGCCCTGGACGGTCACTGACGGCCGTGCGGGCAATGTCCGCCAGGCGGTCGCGCTGGCCTCGGCACTGCGCCAGGGCACCCACCGACCGCTGCTGCTGCAACCGCGCGCGCCCTGGCGCTGGCTGGCGCCGCGGCGCCTGCCCGGCGATGTGAACGGCTACGGCGAGGCCTTCGCGACGCTGGCTGCCGACGCCCCGGCGTTGGCGATCGGCTGTGGCCGCCAGGCCGCTGGCGCCCTGCGCGTGCTGCGCGCACGCGGCACCCAGGTGGTGCAGATCCTCGACCCGCGCATCGGCGCGCGCCACTGGGACGTGGTGGTGGTGCCCGAACACGACGCCCTGCGCGGCAGCAACGTGCTGACCCTGCTCGGCAGCCTCAACCCGGTGGACGATGACTGGCTGGCCTGGGGCCGCGCCGCGTTCGCCGGCTTCAGCACCCTGCCCGGCCCGCGCACTGCGCTGCTGGTGGGCGGGCCGACGCCACTGGCGCCGTGGGATGAGACGGCGATGGTCGGTGTATTCCAGGCGCTGGCCGACCAGATCCGCAGCGAAGGCGGCAGCCTGCTGGCCACCACCTCGCGACGCACGCCGCCGGCGTTGGCGGAGATCCTGCGCGCGAAGTTCGCCGACCTGCCGCACGTGATCTGGGGCGATGGTGGCGACGGTACCAATCCCTATGCCGGCCTGCTCGGCTGGGCCAACCGCGTGGTGGTCTCGCCCGATTCGGTGAACCTGCTCTCGGAGGCGTGCGCCACGCGCATGCCGGTGATGGTGGCGCTGGCCGACACAGCGCAGGGCCGCCTGGCGCGCTTCCAGCAGCAGCTGCGCGAACGCGGGCGGTTGCAGGCGCACTGGCTGGACTGGCAGTACGACCGCATCGAGCCGCTGCGCGAAACCGCTCGGGTGGCGGCGGAAGTGAAACAGCGCCTGGCATCACGGTAGTGCCGGCCGCTGGCCGCCAACGCTGCACGCATTGCCAAACCCTGCCGTTGCCGGCCAGCGGCCGGCACTACCCGATTGCGCGGCGCAAGGGCGTGGATCGCCCGCTGCGCTGAGCAGCGTATGATCGGCGCGCGGGCCTGCCCGCCGTTGAAGGTACCGACATGGATCGTTTTTCCCGCCTGCCCCGCGCCGCGCTGCTGATCGCCAGCCTGCTGGCGACCGCACCGGCCTGGGCCAACAGCACCGCCTGCCGCGAGCGCTACCCCAGTGTGGCATCGCAGGCGGCGATGCTGGACGTGGCCTGGACCACCGCCGAACGCCTGGACGCGCTGCCCGATGTGGACGTGGTGGTCGCCGCGCGCGGTGGCCAGGACCTGAGCCGCTATGGATTGCGCCACAGCCACCTGGCCTTCCTGCTGCGCGAGGACGACGGCCGCTGGCGCGCGATGCACCTGCTCAACCGCTGCAAGACCGACAGCTCGCAGCTGTACCACGAGGGCCTCGGCAACTTCGTCGGCGAGAGCGGCGGCCATACCGACCTGCGCATCGGCGTGCCGTCGGCCCCCTTGCGTGCCGCACTGCGCGCGATGCTGGTGTCGCCCTCGATCCAACCCAAGGCGCTGCACGAAACCAAGTACAACGTGGTCGCCTACCCGTTCGCCACCGACTATCAGAACTCCAACCAGTGGGTGCTGGAGGTGCTGGCGGCGGCGATGGCGCAGGCCGAAGGCGCGCCGGCCATCGTCAAGCGCGAACAGGCACAGCAGTGGCTGCGCCAGCAGAAGTACCAGCCCAGCGTGCTGCACATCGGCCTCGGCAAGCGCGTGGGTGCGCGCCTGTTCGTGGCCAACGCCACCACCACCGACCATCCGGCCGGCGAACGCATCTCCGGCAATTATTCGGTGGTGACGGTGGAATCGGTGTTCGACTTCCTGCACCAGCGCAGCCAGCTGCAGCAGGAACTGGTGATCCCCCATGTGCCGGTGGCCGGTGCCACCGCCGCCTCGTCCTGAATCCCGCAAGGAGAACGACATGCGTCTGCTGCACAACTCCCTGGTATCGATGCTGATCGTCACCGCGCTGGCCTGGTCATCGGCCGCCCATGCCGAACGCCGCATCGTGATCATCCATGACCCGGGCCCGCAGGGACCGAGCCTGGAAATGTCCACGCAGATGGTGGCCTCGGCCCGCGCCGCCGCGGCGAAGGAAGCCCAGGATGCCGCCGATGCCGGCCAGCCGCTGGCCCGCCCGCAGCAGATCAAGCTGCCGCAGATGGAGGTGAGCGCGATTGCCACTACCGTCGACGGCCGCCGCGAAGTGCTGCTGCGCGATGCCAACGATCCGCAGAACACCGCGTCGATGCAGTACCCGCGCGGCGTTGGCGACCCGGCCGTGCAGTTCACCGTGGGCCAGACCGTGAACTTCGAGCCGACGGGCAATGACCAGGGCTGGCAGTTGAAGGACAACCAGGGCCGTGCGCTGGAATACCTGCCCGAGGCTACCGGCCCGCGCGACATCTTCGATACCCGGCGCTGAGCCGCCGCCCCACGCTGACCAGGAGGTCTCCATGTTCCGTTGCCTGCGCGTTCCCACCACTGCATTGCTGCTCTCAGCGCTGCTGGTGCCCACCGTCCATGCCGGCGCCGCGCCGCAGTTGAACAGCAGCGAGGCCAGCGTGATCGTGACCTCGTTCGTGGTGCTGTCGCTGCCGATGGCGGCCTCGATGGGCCTGTCCGAACTGTCCAAGGCGCCGTTCAAGGCCAGCGAACGCAATGCCAGGGCGACCCGCACCAAGGCGGTGCCGCTGCCGCCAATGGAAGTGAAGAAGGTGGAGACCACGCCCACGGGCGAACGCCAGGTGCAGTTGCAGGTACCGGACAAGGCCGACCACACCGCCACCCTGCGCTGGCCGGTGCAGCCGCCGGGCGAGAACCCGACTGCAGCCTTCGTGGTCGGGCAACGGGTGCATTTCGACCCCACCGAGGCCGGTGCCGGCTGGAACGTGAAGAGCGCGCAGGGCCAGACCCTGGCCTATGTGCCGACGGCCTATGCCGCCGGTGATGTGATGAGTGAAGCGCTGTAAAGCTGAACGACCGGTTTTGGCTTTGCCGCAGGCCGGGCGGATAATGGGCGATCCCCTTTGTCCCCTTGGCTCGCCATGTCCGTGCGTCCTGCCCCTCTGTTTGCCCCGCTGACCCCGCGCGCCCTGGTGCTGGCGGTACTGGCCATGGGTGCAGTGGTGCTGCTGTCCAACGTGCTGGTGCAGTACCCGATCAACGACTGGCTGACCTGGGGCGCCTTCAGCTATCCGGTCGCGTTCCTGGTCAGCAACCTGATCAACCGCCGCTTCGGCCCGGGCCCGGCGCGCCGCGTGGCGTGGATCGGTTTCGCGGTGGCGGTGCTGCTGTCGATCTGGGTGGCCACCCCGCGCATCGCCATTGCCTCGTGCTCGGCGTTCATCGTGGCCCAGCTGCTGGACATCACCGTGTTCGACCGCCTGCGCCGCGGCAGCTGGTGGCGCGCACCGATGGTGGCCACCACCTGCAGCGCGACGGTGGATACCACCCTTTTCTGGTCGATCGCGTTTGCCGGTTCCACCTTGCCGTGGGTGAGCTGGGCCGCCGGCGACCTGGCAGTGAAGCTGGCGATCGGTGTCTGCCTGCTGGCCCCGTTCCGCGCGTTGTTGTGGAAGATGGCGCCGTTGCGCGCCACCAGCTGACCTCCATTGAGCCGGTGGGTGCCGACCGTTGGTCGACACGCCCTGCAGAACTCATCGCTGCCGACAGATTGTGCCGACCAACGGTCGGCACCTACCAGGAGCGGGCCATCGCAGGGCCATTGATCCGGTAGTCGCCAACCTTGGTTGGCGCTTTGCATTCATGCCAACCAAGGTTGGCATCTACCAACGGCGTGCCATCGAAGGGCCATTGATCCGGTAGTCGCCAACCTTGGTTGGCGCTTGGCATTCATGCCAACCAAGGTTGGCATCTACCAACGGCGTGCCATCGAAGAGCCATTGAGCCGGTGGGTGCCGACCGGTGGTCGGCACGCCCTGCAGAACTCATCGCTGCCGACAGATTGTGCCGACCAACGGTCGGCACCTACCAGGAGCGGGCCATCGCAGGGCCGATCCGGTAGTCGCCAACCTTGGTTGGCGCTTGGCATTCATGCCAACCAAGGTTGGCATCTACCAATGGCGGGCCCTCGCAGGGCCATTGAGCCGGTGAGTGCCGACCGTTGGTCGGCACGCCCTGCAGAACTCATCGCTGCCGACAGATTGTGCCGACCAACGGTCGGCACCCACCAGGAGCGGGCCATCGCAGGGCCATTGATCCGGTAGTCGCCAACCTTGGTTGGCGCTTTGCATTCATGCCAACCAAGGTTGGCATCTACCAACGGCGTGCCATCGAAGGGCCATTGATCCGGTGGGTGCCGACAGATTGTGCCGACCAACGGTCGGCACCCACCAGGAGCGAGCATCGCAGGGCCATTGATCCGGTAGTCGCCAACCTTGGTTGGCGCTTGGCATTCATGCCAACCAAGGTTGGCATCTACCAACTGCAGTCCTCCGCCATCCGGCACTCAGGCGAACGGCAGCTCTGCCGCTCTGCACGCCGCCGTAATCGCTGCACACGCCTCTACAATCGCCGGCGTGGTCGGGGCCAGCCGCGGGCGGCGGTCCAGCGTGCAGGCCAGGCCCACGTCCAACAGCGTGGCGTGCGCGCCATGCAGCGCCTGCGCAGTGGCATCGGGCAGGAAACCAACACCAGCCAACGCATTGATCAACGACGGCGTATCGCGCGGCTGCAGCAACGCCACGTGCCGCGCACTGCGCGCAAGCACACCGGTCTGCAGCAGGAATTCCAGGTCCACCACGCCGCCCGCACCCTGCTTCAGGTCCAGCCGTGCGGCGTCGCTGCGGTCCAGTTCGGTGCGCATGCGGCCGCGCATCTTCAGCACGTCGGCATACAGCACACCCATGTCGCGCTCACGCCCCAGCGTCTGTGCACGCACCTGCTCGAAATCGGCCAGCAGGCTGGCATCGCCGGCCACGCCACGCGCGCGCACCAGCGCCTGGTGTTCCCAGGTCCACGCACGTTCGCGCTGGTACTCGGTGTAGCTGGCCAGCGAAGACACCAGCGACCCCTTGCCGCCATCCGGGCGCAGGCGCACGTCGATGTCGTACAGGCGGCCGGCGGCGGTGACCGCACCGAGCAGCGCCATCACCTTCTGCGCCAGCCGCGCATACCAGCGCCCCGGCTCCAGCGGACGCGCGCCGTCGCTGGCCTCCACGCCGGCCGGGTTGTCGTGCAGGAATACCAGGTCCAGGTCGGAACCGAAGCCCAGTTCAAGCCCGCCGAGGCTGCCGTAGCCGATGATCGCGAAACGTCCACCGGGAATCGCGCCGTGCGCGGCGCGCATGTCCGCCTCGGCCATCGCCAGCACGGTGACCACCACCGCCTGCGCCAGTTCGGCCAGTTGCCGCGTGCTGTCCACCGCGCCCTGGCGGCCGTCCAGCGTGGCCATCGCCATGCGGAAACTGAGCGCCAGCCGCGTCTCGTTGAGCCAGCGCAGTGCCGATTCGGGATCTTCCACCGCCAGCACCTGCTGGCACTCGGCCAGCATGCCGGCCGCATCGGGCATCGGTCCGGACACGCGCACGTCCAGCAGTTCGTCCAGCAACAGCGGGTACGCGGCGAGCCGCTCGGCCAGCAGCGCGCTGCGCGCCAGCACATCGACCAGACGCGCCAACGCGCTCGGTTGTTCGTCCAGCAGCGCCAGATAGCTGGTCCGGCGCAGCACCGCCTGCAGCAGGCCGAGCACGCGCTTGAGCGCGGCATCGGGCTGCGGCGAACGCGTGGCCGCATGCAGCAACGCGGGCAGTACGCGATCCAGCCGCGCACGCGCCGCATCGGACAATGACTTCACGCCGGTGCCCTGGGCGAAATCGCGCAGCGACTGGTCTGCGCCATTGGCATCGAGGAAACCGGCTTCGGCCAGCAACGGCGCGTTGCTGCCCTCGGGCAGGCTGCGCCAGTAGTTGGCCAGCGCGTCGGGCGCGGCCTGGCCCTTGCGCGGGGCCAGCAGCGCGGCGAATTCGGTGCTGACCCGCTGCTGCTGTTCGGCCAGTGCCGCGCGCAGTACCTCCCAATCCGGGTAGCCGAGGCCGATGGCGATGCGCGCGCGGTCCAGCGCGTCGCTGGGCAGCACGTGGGTCTGCGCGTCACGCAGCATCTGCAGGCGGTTCTCCAACCGGCGCAGGAACAGGTAGGCCTCGCGCAGCGCAGCGCCATCGTCGGGCGCAATCTGTCCGGCGGCCACCAGCGCGTCCAGTGCCACCAGCAGGCGGCGCTCGCGCAGCGCCGGCTCACGGCCACCGCGGATCAGCTGCAGCGCCTGGCACAGGAACTCGATTTCGCGGATGCCACCGGCGCCGCGCTTGATGTCTTCGTGCAGCTCGCGGCGCGCGACTTCGGCGGTGATCGCCGCCTTCATCTCACGCAGGCCGTCGAGCGCGGTGAAATCCAGGTAGCGGCGGTATACGAATGGGCGCAGGGTCTGCAACCACGCTTCGCCGGCGTCGATGTCGCCGGCCACCGCGCGCGCCTTCAGCCACGCATAGCGCTCCCAGTCGCGGCCTTCGCGCTGGAAGTACTGATCCATCGCCGCGAACGACAGCGCGACGCGACCGGCGCTGCCGAACGGGCGCAGGCGCAGGTCGACGCGGTGGCTGAAGCCATCGACCGTGGTTTCGTCCAGCAGCTTGGCCAGGCGCTGGCCGAGGCGGGCGAAATACTCCTCGGCGGCCAGCGCGCGCGGACCGTCGGATTCGCCGCCCTGCGGGTACGCATAGACCAGGTCGATATCGGAACTGAAGTTGAGCTCGCCACCGCCAAGCTTGCCCAGGCCGAATACCACCAGCTGCTGGGGAACGCCTGCGCCATCGCGGACCACGCCGTGCCGCCGTGCGAATTCCTGCTGCAGGGCGTCCAGCGCCAGCCGCAGGCAATCCTCGGCCAGGGTGGTGGCGCCGGCCAGGGTCTGCGCCACGTCGTCCAGCCCGGCCAGGTCGCGCCAGATCAGCCGCGTGGACATCGCGGTGCGCCAGCGCCGCAGCTGTGCCGGCCAGTCGCTGGGTTGCAGCGGATCGAGCACCGGCGCCGGGATCGGCGGGCAGCCTGGCGCGGCCAGCTGCGCCAGCAGCGCCGGTTGCCGCACCAGGGTGTCCAGCGCGAAGTCGCTGGCCACCGCCAGCCGGGTCAGCAGCGGCAGCAGCTCGGCCGGAACGGGCTCGGTCAGGACCTGGGCCAGGCGCGCCAGGGCGCGGTCGACAAGGGGCTGCAGGGTGGCGGGCAGGTCAGCGGTGGCGAGGGTCATGCGCTGATTCTCGCGGGGTCGGATCCCTTTGCCAACGGCGAAGGGCTCTGACCCCGAGGTGCCGCCGGTTGATGCCGCTGCTGGGGTCAGAGCCTTTTGCCCTTGGCAAAAGGATCCGACCCCGAAGGGGTGCCGCGCATTCATTCTGGGCGGCAGGCAATAAAAAAGCCCGCTTGCAGCGAACTGCCAGCGGGCTCTGCTCCCTCCCCCACGTCGGGATGCAGGGCCATCGTGCGGGCTGCGAAAGCACTTTGCACGCTGCACTGCAAAACAAAACCGGTGGGTATGGGTGACCCCGGTGGGGAAAAGCCATTCCACGAAGGTAGAACCCCCCGTACGGATGAGGATGGCCGATAATCGGCTTTCCCCCCAGAAACACTGTCGTCATGTCTGTTGATCGCATCGCCAACGCGCGTCTTCGTGACCGCGTGGTCTCCGCCGAGGCCGCAGCCGCGCTGATCCAGCCCGGTGAAACCGTGGCCATGAGCGGCTTTACCGGCTCCGGGTATCCCAAGGCCGTTCCCGTGGAACTGGCCCGCCGCATCGAAGCAGTGCACGCCCAGGGCCAGCCCTTCCAGATCAAGCTGATGACCGGCGCCTCCACCGCGCCGGAACTCGATGGCGCGCTGGCCAAGGCCGATGGCATCGCCATGCGCATGCCGTTCCAGAGCGATCCGGATGCGCGCAACCGCATCAACGAGGGCAAGCTGGATTACATCGACATCCACCTCAGCCACGTCGCCCAGCACGTGTGGTTCGGCTTCTACGGCGAGATCGATACCGCCGTGATCGAAGTCTCGGCCATCCGCGAAGATGGCTCGCTGGTGCCCTCCACCTCGGTCGGCAACAACAAGACCTGGCTGGACCTGGCCAAGAAGGTGATCGTCGAGGTCAACGAATGGCAACCGGCCGGCGTCGACGGCATGCACGACATCTACTACGGCACCGCGCTGCCACCGCACCGCAAGCCGATTCCGCTGGTGAACGCCAACGACCGCATCGGCGACACCGCGCTGCGCTGCGACCCGGACAAGATCGTGGCCGTGGTGCGCACCAACGGCCCGGACCGCAACAGCCCGTTCAGTCCGATCGATGCGACCAGCGAACAGATCGCCTCGCACCTGATCGAGTTCCTCAAGCACGAGGTGAAGAAGGGCCGCCTGCCGCCGAACCTGCTGCCGCTGCAGTCGGGCGTGGGCAACATCCCCAACGCCGTGCTGGCCGGCCTGGCCAGGAGCGGTTTCCGCGACCTGGCCGCGTTCACCGAAGTGATCCAGGACGGCATGCTCGACCTGCTGCGCGATGGCGTGCTGAGCTACGCCTCGTGTACCGGCTTCGCGCTGAGCCCGCAGGCCAACGAGACGTTCAAGGAGAACATCGATTTCTACCGCGAGCGCATCATCATGCGCACGCAGGAGATCTCCAACCATCCCGAACTGGTGCGCCGCCTCGGCTGCATCGGCATGAACGGCATGATCGAGGTGGACATCTACGGCAACGTCAACTCGACGCACGTGATGGGCACGCGGATCATGAACGGCATTGGCGGTTCGGGTGACTTCGCCCGCAACGGTTTCCTGTCGGCGTTCCTGAGCCCGTCCACTGCCAAGAACGGCACCATCTCGGCGATCGTGCCGATGGCCAGCCATGTCGACCACACCGAGCACGACGTGTCGGTGATCGTCACCGAACAGGGCCTGGCCGACCTGCGTGGCCTGACCCCGCGCAAGCGCGCGCAGGTGCTGATCGACAACTGCGCGCACCCGGATTTCCGCCCGCAGCTGCAGGATTACTTCGACCGTGCCAGCCGCGAAAGCTACGGCAAGCACACCCCGCACCTGTTGCCCGAAGCACTGTCGTGGCACCAGCGCTGGCTGGATACGGGCACGATGAAGGGCTGACCCCGGGTCCGGACATCGGGTAGAGCCGGCCGCTGGCCGGCTTCCCCTACAGCCGGCCAGCGCCCGGCTCTACCTCACGCGGTGCGCAGCGCCGCCAGCGACTCAGCCTGCAGCCGCTCGTAGATCTCGAACTCGTCATTCACCGCCACGCCCAGCGCCTGCTCGAAAGCCTCGCGGTTGGCGTGCGCGGCATACGCGCGCTGTTCTTCGCCGCCCAGATTCGACTGGAAGATGCCCGCGGCACTGACCGGCAGGAAATCCTCGTAGACGATCGGATCGGCCGTGGCCAGGCCGGCGGCCACCAGCACTTCGGCAGGCAGATCGGCCACGCGTTCCGGCGCGGCGCGGCCGGCGTCGGTCAGCTGGTAGCGGTAGTAGCCCAATCCTTCCTGGCGCAGCGTGTCATGGTCATCCGGGAAGCTGGCGAATACCGCCTGCAGGCGCTGCCCGTAGTCGCCACCGGTACTGCCTTCGCCACCGGCATCGCGTGCCTGCGACAGCAGCTGGTCGTACAGCGCGCGGCCCTTCGGGGTGAGCGCAAGGCCGCGTTGTTCGATCTCGCCGAAGCGCGCGGTATGGGTGCCGGCATCGCCACCGTCCGCATCCGGGAAATGCACGGCCTCTTCCAGCGCCTTGAAGCTGGTCTGGCGCAGCAGGATCGGGCAGGCGCGGCGCGGCGGCCCTTCGATCACCGCCTTGGCCGCCATGCCGTGCTCGATCATTGCCGCCTGCGCCGCGTCGATGTCCAGCGTGCGCGGGGTCAGGTGGTTGATGTGCGGGCCACGGAAACTGATCACGTCGGCCACCAGGCGGTGCGCATTGTGCAGCGCGTGGTAGGTCGGCAGATCGACCGTGGCATCGCCGTGCCAGCGGAAGGTTTCCAGTGCTTCGTCGACAAAGCGCTCGGCGTCGGCCTGCGACAGGCCACCGTCACGCTCGGCCTGGTCGATCAGCGCCAGTGCGCCGTCGGTGAAGATGCGGCGGCGTGCCAGGATCTTCGCCGACTCGGCACGCAGGGTTTCGTCTTCGATCAGCTCCAGGCGCAGCAGCGAGGTGAACACGCGGAACGGATTCTGCGCCAGCGCGGCGCCGGTCAGCGGGCGGAACGCGGTGGAGTGCACCGGCACGCCGGCTACCGACAGGTCGTAGTAGCCGACCGGGTACATGCCCATCACCGCGAACAGGCGGCGCAGCGTCGCCAGCTCCTGCGCGGTGCCGACGCGGATCGCGCCATGGCGCTCTTCGTCCAGGCGCGCACGCTCGTCGTTGCGCTGCAGCTGCGCGGCCAGTGCCGGGTCCTGGGCAAGCACCTGCGCGTTGATCCGCTCCACCAGTTCCACCAGCGTGCCGTACAGCGGCACTTCGGTGCGGTACATGCGGGACATGGCCTGCGCGAACAGGCGGCGGATCACATCAGGCGAAACGAAAGAGGCGCTCATCAGTCACTCGATTACGGGAACGGGGAACAGCTCGGACCCGTATTGTCGCCGGAGCGCGCGGCGGCGGCGATACGCAGAGCAACATGGCCGGATAGTGCCGGCCGCTGGCCGGCAACCTCCTGATGCCTGTAAGGGTGCAGTTGCCGGCCAACGGCCGGCACTACCGCTTCAACTGGCGCTTCAGGGTGGCATCCAGGGTGATCGGCCGGTCCCAGTGCTGGTAGCTGGCCACGATGGCATGCCGCACAGCGCGGTAATGCAGGTTGTCCGGCTTGGCCGGCATGCGCTTCACCACCGCTTCCCAGCCGCCCTCCGGGTCCTGGCTGAAGGCGCGCACGCTGTCGCGGCAGGTCTGGCCGCTGGCCTTGGCCCAGAAGCAGGCGAAATAGATATCCCCGGCCTGCCAGCCATGGGTGGTGAACAGCGCATTGATGTAGCCGCGGGGGATATCGGCGTAGCGCGACACTTCATCGAGGAAGGCATCGGGGTAGCGTTCGGCGTAATGGTTGATGTCCTGCAACTGGGCATCGATCCAGCGGTCACCGGTTTCCACGGTGTACGCCGCCGAACGCTCGGCGGTCTGCTGGGCCGGCACGGTGGCCGGCACCAGCAGCAGGGACAACAACAGCGCGCGCAGTCGGACGTTCATGCCCCGATTCTGCCGCAGCTGCCGGGCCCTGTCAGGCCGCCGCAGCGGCCTTGGCCTCGATCGCCGCCAGTGCGGCCGGCCAGTCGTGGGCGGTATCGGCGGTGACCATGCGCGGTTCGTCGTCGGCCACGCCGTGCTGGGTCTCGTGGGCCCAGGTCACCGCGTACGGGGTATGCACGCCCCAGCCACCCAGGGTCACCACCGGCTCGATGTCCGAGCGCAGCGAGTTGCCGACCATCACGAAGCGCTGCATCGGCAGGTCGAATTCGGCCAGCACGCGGGCGTAGGTCTCCGGGTCCTTCTCGGAAACGATCTCGATGCGCGGGAACAGCTCGGCCAGGTTGGCGACCTTGATCTTCGCTTCTTGGTGGAACAGATCGCCCTTGGTGATCAGCACCACCGGGTAGTGCTCGGCGATGGCCGCCACCGCTTCGCGCACACCGTCGATCAGTTCCACCGGGTGGCGCAGGGTATCGTGGCCGATATCCAGAATGCGCTGGATGTCCTTGGCCTCGATGCGCTGACCGGTGATGTCGATGGCCGCTTCGATCATCGACAGGGTCATGCTCTTAACGCCGTAGCCGAAGGTGCCCAGGTGGCGCTGCTGAACTTCCAGCAGGTGGCGCGCGGTCTGGGTGTCGTGCACGTCGACATAGCGCGACAGCAGGTCAAGGTAATCCTGCTCGGCCTTGCGGTAGTAGTCCTCGCTCTTCCACAGCGTGTCGTCACCGTCAAAACCGACCAGGCCGATGGCGCGCGACGGCGCAGGCGTGGACGTGTTCATCGGCCAAGGATACAGGGGTGGCGATGACGAGAAAAACCCGGGCGGCCGCAGCCGCCCGGGTCCCCATGCACCGGTCTTCCCGAATCAGGTCTGGATCAGCGGCCCTGCGCCGCGCCGGCACCCGCACCGGCCTGCTGCGCGGCCACGTAGGCCTTGTACTCGTCGGCGCTCAGCTCGCCGTCCTTGTTGGTATCGGCCTGGTCGAACACCTGGGCCAGGCCGGCGTTCACCTGCGCCTCGGTCTTGCTGATGGTGCCGTTGCCATCGGTATCGATGCTGGCCCAGGTCTGGCCACCACCGTTGGCCTGCGCCGAGGCCGCTGCGGCCGCATCGGTCGCCTGGTCAGCCGCCTGCCCGGCCTGTGCTGCCGCCTGCTGGGCCTGCGCCGCTTCATTCTGCGCATGTGCGGCCTGCTGCTTGGCCGACTGGGCCATCGCCGGAATGGCCAGCACGCTGCCAGCGGCGACGATCAGGGCGATCAGGGGCTTGCGGTTGCGAATAGTCATCAGGGGTGTCTCCTGCATATTGGGTGGTGTTGCGCGGCCTGTTGTTTCCGCACGGCACCTACCCTGCCACCGCGTTTCTGAATCGATTTTGGGCCGCGACCGGCCTCCACACGCACGATTAACCACTCGCATCCACGCATGCTTTAGCGCGCTGGTTAGCGAGGAGTGAGCAGCTCATAAGATGCGCATTCAGCGCCTCTGCATTTAACCGGCAGGCAACGAAAAACCTGCGTCAGTCGACGGTTTTTTCCAATGACCGCGAACTGAACAACACCCATCCCAAGGCGACACCGGCGAGCGCGCCGGCGATTTCCAGCACGACACGGCTGCCGAGCTCGTTCGGATCGTGGATGGTGGCCAGGAACAGGCGCGCGTACAGCGGCGACTCCAGTCGCACGATGCCCATGTAGAACAGCTTCCACGCATCGATGCCAGCGGAGGCCACCACCGAGATGACGCAGGACCAGCCGATCGCATGTCCCACCGACCAGTGCAGCAGCCGGCACAGCCGCGACCACACGAAGTACACCAGCAGCCCGACCAGCAGGGCGATGGCGCCGGCTTCCAGGGTGCCGAGCAGGCCGAAGTGCAGGGGAAGGTTCATCGGGTGGGCAGGGATGAAGAGGCGGCCAGTGTAAGGGATCTGCGCCGGACCCAATCGGCAGCCACAGTGGATCCACGCCATGCGTGGATGAATCTCCATCCAAATCGAATATCTCGACGATTGAACAAGGAGCAGCCGAGCATGGGCTCGGCTCTACAACGGACCACGCGGGAAACTGTCAGAGGCGGGGCGCAGCCCTGCCGATGCCCCTACCGTACCGGGACGTCGTACGCGGTGCCAGGATCCGGTTCGGGCTGCAGGGTGTAGTGCCACCACTCCTGCGGATAGTTGACGAAGCCCCGCCGCGCCATCGCGCGCACCAGCTGCTGGCGATTGGCCTGATGCGCATCGCTCAATCCGCTTGCCTGCGTATGCGCGCGTGGACCGAAGAAATCGAAGTCGGTTCCCATGTCCAGCGGCGTGCATGCACCGCTGCGGCAATCCAGCAGGCCCAGATCAACCGTGGCACCGCGGCTATGGCCGGAGCGCTCGGCGATGTAGCCGTCGGCCAGCAACCGTGGTTTGTCCAGGTCCGGGTACTGCTGTGCCTTGCGCGAGCGCTCGCGCGGATCGTTCACCCAGGCCATGAAGGCCCGCACCGAACGCACCGGCCGGTAGCAGTCGTAGAGGCGCAGGCCGAAGCCATCGCCGCGCAGGTCCTGTTCCACCTGTGCCAGCGCCTTCGCCACCGGCGCCAGCAGATAACACGATGGCGCCTCGTAGCCGGGCACGCGCGCCCCGGTGAAGTTGTTGGCACCGGCGTAGCGGATATCCAGGTCGATGCGCGGCGACAACGTGCGGATCTCCACCAGTCCGGCGCTGGCCGCGTCGGTTGCCGGTGAAACGCGCGGTGGCTCAGCGGCGCTGGTGGTCGCCGCCAGCGCAGTCGCCAGTACGAGTGAAGTGCAGGTCCTGGAAGTCATAGCTGAAGTCGATGTCCGGGTCGATGGCGCGCAGGTCCAGCGTCGGTGCCGGGCCTTCGCCTGGCTGCAGCCACGCCTGCGCCTCGTCGCCCAGCGTATCCCAGCGCAGCAGCCAGCGCCCCTGCAGCTGCAGCACCGTGGCCTGCAGCCGGGGCGACTTGTCCACGCTGAAACGCAGGCCGTCCTTGCCCGGGCAAAGCGAGGCCGCGCCCAGCCACGGATCGCGGTAGCGGCCCTGCCAGCGGGACAGGTCCGTGCGGCTCGTCTCCTGCGCCGCCGCGGTGGATGGCCGCGAATGGCCGGTCGCGGCCCGCGTTGCCTGGTCAGCCTTCAGTTCGGCCAGGTAGTCCATCGCCGGACGCGCATCGTCCGCTGCGGTGAAGCGCTTCAGCGCGGCCTGCATCAGGGCCATGCGTGCGTCCTCGCCTTCGCCGTTGATCAGCATCACCACGCCCACCTTCCGGTCAGGCAGCAGCGCCAGCGATGAATACATGCCTGACAGCGTGCCGGTGTGCGCCACTTTCCACTGGCCGTCCATGTCGGACACGCGCCAGCCATAGCCGTAGCCGTAGAAGTGCGCGTTGTCCCAGCGCCGCTGGCGTTCACCCAGCGGCATCGGCATGTGCAGGGTCCACAGCGTGCGGCGCTGCTCCGTGTCCAGCCAGCCGGACGTCAGGGTGGGATCGAGCAGCACCTGCATCCAGCGCGTCATGTCGCGCAGTGAACAACGGATGCCGCCGGCCGCCATCGACGGCACGTCCGGGCTGGTTTCACCATCGGCGTTCACCACTTCATTGCGTTCGCCACGCCAGGCATGCGGCTGCGCTACGTTGCCCACGCGTTTCACCGACCACGCCCCCACCTGGCAGCGCGTCATGCCCAGTGGTTCGAACACCTGCTCGCGCATCAGCTGGTCATACGGCTTGCCGCCCGCCGCAGCGGCCACTTCACCGGCCACCACGTACATCAGGTTGTCGTAGGCATAGTGGCTGCGGAAGCTGCTGACCGGCTTCAGGTGCGCCAATCCGGCGATGATGTCGGCGCGGGTGAACGCGTTCGGCTCCGGCCACAGCATCAGGTCCCCGGCGCCCAGGCCCAGGCCGCTGTTGTGGATCAGCAGGTCGCGCACCTGCATCTGCTGTCCCACCCACGCATCGTGCATGCGGAAGCCCGGCAGATGCCGCTGCACCGGATCATCCCAGCGCAGCCTGCTCTGCTGCACCAGCCGCGCCAGCAGTGCAGCAGTCATCGCCTTGCTGTTGGAGGCGATCTTGAACAGCGTGTCCTCGTCGATGCGGCCGCCATCGCCACGCGCGCCCTCGGCGTGGCGATAGACCACCTGCCCGTTGTCGACCACCGCCATCGCCAGCCCGGGCAGGTGCTCGAGCTGGACGACGGCAGCGACATCGGCATCGAGGGAGGCGGTCGCGGTGGTCTGTGCCACCGCAACCGGGAACACCGCCAGCGCCGCCGCGCAGACGCAGTTTCGAGCCTGCCGTGCGGGCTTCAATAGGCCCATGTCACGGTCAACTGCGCATAGCGCGGTGACTGGAAGCCGGTGCCGTAGCGGTACAGCGGGTTCGGCGTGCCGATGCTGTCCTGCGGCTCGTAGTCCTGGTCCACGGTCACCACGCGCTGCTGGTTGAGCACGTTGTACACCGCCAGCTTCAGGCGCAGATCGGTGGGAATCGGTACCTTGTACGAGACGCTCACGTCCAGGTCATAGGTCCAGGGCGTGCGGCCGTCGCCACCGCGTGGCGAATGCACGAACACGCGCTGGGACGGAACCGTCGCCTGGCAGTTGGACACGCACACGTAGTAGCTGTGGAAGTCGGTGTCGTCGAACGGATTGCCGGCGCCGAAGCGGGTAATCGGGCTGCCCGACTGCACGCCCAGCGTAGCCGCCACACTGAGGTTCTCGGTCAGCGCGTAGCTGCCACGGAACTTGAACTGGTGGCGGCGATCATTGGCCAGGTAGCCATAGCCCCCGTAGTTCACCCACGGATTGTCGAAGTTCTCGGTGCGACCGGCATCGGCGAAGTCGGTATCGGAGTTGACCGGACCCTCGGCATTGCCGCGGCCATAGGCCAGCGTGTAGGACGCATTGAAGCCCCACTTGCCGTCCCACGCGCGGTCGACCTGCAGTTCCAGCGCCTTGTAGTCACGCTTGGGCTTCACCCAGCCGCGCTGGCCGACATAGTTGCCGTTGTCGTCATACAGCGCCCAACCTTCCTTCGAGGTGTCGATGCTGATCCAGCCATCGTTGCGGCCGTCGCAGTCGGTGTCACCCCACACGGTGTTGGTGCGCCCCGGGTTGCCCATGATCCACACGCCGTCGATGGCACCACACTGGCCGGTCGCGGTGATGTTCATGTCATCGATGGCATTGTGCAGGCGCCGGTAGGTCACGCTGGCGCCCACCGACCAGGCCTCGTTGATCATCTGCTGGAAGCCCAGGATCGCTTCATCCTGGTAGACCGGGTCCATGTCCCGGTTCACTTCCGCGCGCAGGTCCGGCACGCTGCCGTCGCCCTGCGAGTTGTCCACTGGGCCGATCTGCGCGCCCAGGTTGGGGATGTTGTTGGCTGCGCCGGTGTAGCCGAGGAACTCGTACCAGGTGCGCTCGTCGAGGAAACCACCGGCCTGCTTGATGTTGATGACGTTGGCCACCGGCAGGAAGTATCGGCCCAGGTTGCCGAACACCTTGGTCGTGCCATCCCCGCGCACGTCCCAGGAGAAGCCCAGGCGCGGGGCCAGCATGTCGTCGATCTTGATGTAGCTGCTGCCGTCGCCGCCCTTGTTGTCGAAGGCTTCCAGGCGCAGGCCCATGTTCAGCAGCAGATTCGGCGTCACCTGCCAGTTGTCTTCCAGGTAGTAGGCCGAGTTGATCGTCTCGAAGGCCCCGTCCACTTCATAGCGACGGGTGCGCACAACCACGCCGCTGGCCGGCACCACGCCACCGTTCAGCGAGCTGCCGGGAGTGCGGTAGTAGATGTCGTAGCGGAAGCCGCCCGGGCCCGGATAGGCGCGGCTGTAATCGGAGGTGTTCTCTTCCCGATCCAGGCCGAACCGCAGCAGGTGGTTGCCCAACGTCCATTCGAAGTCCGCGCGCGCGGCCTTGCGCGTGTCCAGCGCCGACTCCAGCTGCGAGCTGCTGGTGCAGCTGCGGTCGCCCTGCAGCGACGGCGGCACGCCCTGGCCGGCCGTGCGGTTGTCGAACACGCGGTTGCAGTTCTGGTCCATCAACGAGCTCTGCACACGGTTGCGCTTGTTCTCGCCGTACATCAGCTTCATGGTCAGGTCGTTGTTGACCTGCCAGCTGTAGGTACCGGACCAGTTCTTGCCACCCACCGTGTTGTAGATCTGGTTGCTGCGCTCGCCCACGGTCTGCCCCGTGGCGTAGTCGTAAGCGTAGACGTCGGTGAGGGTCTTGCTCTTGTCCGAGAAGCCGAACAGCGACAGCATCTGGTTGTCGGTGATCTGCCAATCGATCTTGCCGCCCCAGAACGGATCATCGGCCTTGCCCTGGCTCAGGCGCGTGCCGGCATCATTGGTCGAGGTGGGACGGTAGTCGCGCGCCTCGTACATGCCGAAGAAGAACAGGCGGTCCTGCACCAGCGCACCGGAAGCGAACACATTCAGCGCGCTGCGGCTGTAGTCGTCGCGGCTGGCGGTGATGTAGCGGCTGCCGCTGCCGTCGTAGCGGTCGCGTGCCTGCGACTGCCACGCGCGCGGCTCGAACACCAGTTCGGCACCGGCCTTGAAATCGTTGCTGCCCGAGCGGGTCACCGCATTGATGACGCCGCCGGTGCTGCGCCCGAACTCCACCGAGTAGCCGCCCGTCTTGACCTGGAATTCCTGGTAGAACGAGAACGGCACCGACGAGAAGCCGACCCGGTTGTAGAAGTCGGTGACGTTCAGGCCATTGATGTAGACGGTGTTCTCGGCCACCGACGAACCGCCGAAGGAAATGCCCTGCCCGCCCAGCGACCCCTTGCCCTTCACCGCGCCCGGCGCGAGCAGCGCCACCGCGGTGATGTCACGGTCCACTGGCAGGCGCGACAGTTCCTCGCGGGTGATGTTGGTGGCCGACTCGGTGGACTTCACATCCACCATCGACACCACCTGCGGCGCCCGCACTTCGACCGTGCCCAAGGTACTGACCGCACCCAGCGGCACGTTCACCGTGGTCGCGCTGCCGAGACTGACCGTCACCTGGCCGACACGGCTGGCCCCTCCGCCGGGCAGGCTCACCTCCATCTCATAGGTGCCGACCGGCAGCAGCGGAATGCGGTAGCTGCCGTTGGCTTCGGCCTGCACGGAGCGCACGAAGCCCGTTGCCGGGTTGCGTACGGTCACCGTGGCACCGGCCGGTACCTGGCCGGCATCGCTGACCAGCCGGCCGACCACTGAACCATCCTGTGCGAATGCGCTGGGCGCGATCACGCCCAGACACGCCCCGAGAGCGACGCACAACGCCGCCCGCTTGATGCTGTAAGCCTTCATCCCCTGCTCTCTCCTGCAAGAATTGAATGGTGTGGAATGCGATGTGTCGCGCTAGCGTTGCCTGGCTGGCAGTACCCGCCACTGGAAGTCGTAGCTCCATTGGTCGAAGTACAGGTTGCCGCCTGCCCACTCGGTCTCGCCGCGCTGCGAGTCGACCGTTTCCGAGCGGAAGTGCTGCTTGGCCGGCACGAGGGGCTGGCCGAAATCATCGTTGAAGGCGATGCGGTAGCCATCGAGGCCACCCAGGTAGAAGTTGCGCACGGCCGGCACATCGCTGGCCAGTGCGCCGGTGGTCACGTCCATCGGCAGCCAGCCATACGGCGCCAGGTAGACCTGTCCCCAGTCATGCAGGTTGTTGTAGCCACTGCCATCGTCGGAGAACACCATGCCCGACTGCCAGCGCGCGGGAATGCCATTCAGGCGCAGCAGCGCGATCAGCAGCAGGGTCTGCTGCCCGCAATCGGCATGGCCGGAACGCAGCGCGTAATCGCTGATGTTGCTGAGCGTGGAATATTCGCGCGCACCGGCCCAGGGAATACGGTCGACCGCAGCAAACAGCTTGCGCACCACTTCATATGGGCGCGTCTCGCCCTGCAGCACCTGGTCGGAGAACAGCTTCAACGCAGGGGTGAAGCGCACATGCGGCAGCTGCTCGGCCAGATACGGCTTCAACGCCGTATCGGCCGGGGTCGGTTGCACCACGGCCGGGTCGATCGCGGTGTGCCGGGCGAAGATCGTGACCGCGTAACGGATCTCGAAGCGGGTCGGCTGCCCGGCCACCGCTTTGGCCTCCAGATAGGCCGTGCGTTGCAAGGTGCTGGCCGGTGCCACCCGCGCCTTGCCTGGGCTGCTGCCCAGCCACTGCACCTGCTCCTGCTGGCCGGGGATCTCGCG
Organism: Stenotrophomonas sp. YJH_SMC_82; assembly: GCF_059368875.1. Lineage (NCBI taxonomy): Bacteria > Pseudomonadati > Pseudomonadota > Gammaproteobacteria > Lysobacterales > Lysobacteraceae > Stenotrophomonas > Stenotrophomonas sp. YJH_SMC_82. The sequence goes on along the minus strand of NZ_JCAFSE010000004.1, from coordinate 43,753 downwards.
TGGGTACGGAATCCAGGCACGCACGGTTTCGCCGGCCGGCACGGCATCGGCCTTCACCGTGAGCGATTGGGTGAATTCGATACGCTGCGGCAGCACCGACGCCCGGCCACTCTGTTCGGCCGCGGCAAGCACGCGCGTGTGGTGCGCGTTGAGCACTTCGTTGGGCCCCGGAGGCGGCATCGGCGCATCCGCACGGCGGCGTGCGCGTGCTTCGTCGCTGAGCAGGAACAGATTCGACGGTGCGCGCTTGAAGTACCAACGCTCGCCATCGATATCGAGATGCTCGATCAGGCCAAGCTGGTCCCAGCGCGCGAATTCCTCGTCGGTCAGGTCGGGAATCCAGCGGCGCACGGCAGACTTGGCGGCGGTTTCGTCGAGGGAAAGATCCAGGCGGATGCGGCGCATGCGCTCACGCTGGAACGCGCCTTCGGCAGCATCGCTCCCTGTCGCCAGCAACGCATCGGCGTCGCTGAAGCGGCCGCCGTCGATCAGGTCGATCACCTGCGCCTGGCGCGCACGCTGCTGGCTGCTGCGCCCGTCTGCCGCCTGCGTGACCGACACCCACAGCAGCAGCGCGGCACACAGGCCGGCAGCAGCAGGCAGACGCGGTTTGCGAATGGCAGGATCCACAGCGACACTTCCCCAGCGCGGGTGGTAACGGCTGTGTAACACGGGCCGGGATGCCGGTCAATAATTTATTCTTGCTTTCGATGCCGAAAGGAATAAATATTCCACAAGGCATTCGAGGAGGGTGTGCACCGCATGAGCCTGGCTTCCCGCGAACGGCACCGGCATTGGCCGCGCCGCTTGACCTTGGCCCTGTGCCTGCTGGCCGCACCGGCCTTTGCACAGGCCGCCCCGGCGCCCGATCCCGGCGCACCGCTGCCCTATGTGATCGGCCTGCACGAGGCCTACCTGACGCCGCAGTACTGGGCGGCGCGTCTGGACAACGCCGATGCGCCGATCCTGGATCGCGCGCAGATCGAGGCACAGAACGCACGGATGCGGGCGCAGGACAGCCACATCCAGGACATCGCGGCGTTGCCAGCCCAGCTTGAGGGGGCGACGGTGCGTGCCAGCATCACCGCGCTGTCGAGCTGGCCCACGCGCACCCTCTACAGCGACAAGGGCACGCCCATCGCGCCGGCCCTGCGCAGCGCGATCGAAGCCAACCTCGGCCTTGATGCGATTCCCGCCCAGGTGGCACCGGCCTACGGGCTGGTGGTGAAGCGTGCCGCACTGCGCACCTTCCCCACCCGCGAGCGCGTCTTCAGTACCGTCGGTGACACCGACATCGACCGCTTCCAGGAATCGGCACTGTTCCCCGGCGACAAGGTCGCCGTGGTCCACCGCAGTGCCGACGGCCGCTGGCTGTTCGTGCACAGCGAGCGCTACAGCGCGTGGATCGAAGCCGACGCCATCGCCAGCGGCGACAAGGCCACGGTGCTCGGCTACGGCGCGAAGGGACCCTACCGGATCATCACCGGTGCCACCGCGCAGACCGCCTACACCCCGGAAGAACCGCGTGTCTCGCGCCTGCAGCTGGACATGGGCGTGCGCCTGCCGGTGCTGGCCGACTGGCCCGCGTCAGAACCGGTGAACGGCCAGCAGGCGCACGCATCGTGGGTGGTGCAGCTGCCGGTACGCGAGGCAGATGGTCGCCTGAAACTGGTACCGGCCCTGCTGCCGCGCTCGCAGGACACCGCCGCCGACTACCTGGCCCTGACCCCGCGCCTGTTGCTGCAGCAGGCCTTCAAGTTCCTCGGCGAGCGCTACGGTTGGGGCCACGACTACGACACCCGCGACTGCAGCGGTTTCGTCTCCGAGATCTACCGCAGCTTCGGCGTGCTGCTGCCACGCAATACCAGTGCACAGGCGGTCAGCCCGGCGCTGGATCGCCTGCCGTTCACCGGCAAGGACGGCAAGGCACTGCGCGACCGTGCCGTCACCGACCTGAAGGTCGGCGATCTGGTCTACATCCCCGGCCACGTGATGATGGCCATCGGCCACGTCGACGGTCGTACGTGGGTGATCCACGATACGGCGGGCGGCAGCTGGTTCGGTGCCGACGGCACGCGCGTGCAGGCCCATCTCAATGGTGTTTCGGTCACGCCGCTGGAGCCGATGATGGCCAGCGATACCGTCCGCTACATCGACCGCATCACCAACATCCAGCGCCTGCGGGCCAAGACTCCTGAATGAAGATCACCGCCATCGAACTGGGCATGCTGCGCGTGCCGTTGAAGACACCGTTCAAGACCGCCCTGCGCACGGTGGAAACCGTGGAAGACGTGGTGGTGCTGATCCGCACCGACACCGGCAACACCGGCTATGGTGAAGCCCCAGCCACCGCCGTGATCACCGGCGATACGCACGGCTCGATCATCGAAGCGATCCGCCACTTCATTGCCCCGCGCCTGATCGGCCAGGACGTGGTCAACCTCAACCACCTGTGCACGCTGGTGCAGACCGCGATGGAGCGCAACACCAGCGCCAAGGCGGCGGTGGAGATCGCGCTGTACGACCTGTGGGCGCAGCTGCACGGCGCCCCGCTGTACCAGATGCTCGGTGGCGGCGACCCGGTGATCACCACCGACATCACCATCAGCGTGGACTACATCGACAAGATGGTGGCCGACTCGCTGTCGGCAATCGAACGCGGCTTCGAGTCGCTGAAGATCAAGGTCGGCAAGGACATTGGCCTGGACATCGAACGGGTCAAGGCGATCCATGCCGCCGTGGAAGGCCGCGCCCTGCTGCGCCTGGACGCCAACCAGGGCTGGACCGCCAAGCAGGCAGTGCATGCGATGCGTACCCTGGAAGACGCCGGCGTGGTGCTTGAACTGCTGGAGCAGCCGGTGAAAGCGGCCGACATCAGCGGCCTGAAGTACGTCACCGACCGCGTCAACACGCCGGTGATGGCCGACGAAAGCGTGTTCAGCCCGAGCCAGGTGATGGACCTGATCCAGCAGCGCGCGGCCGACATCATCAACATCAAGCTGATGAAGACCGGCGGCCTGTCCAACGCGATCCGCATCGCCGACATTGCCGGCATCTACGGCGTGCCGTGCATGATCGGCTGCATGATCGAATCGAGCATCAGCGTGGCCGCCGCCGTGCACCTGGCCGTGGCCAAGAGCGATGTGATCACCAAGGTCGATCTGGACGGCCCCTCGCTGGGCCAGTTCGATCCGGTCAGCGGCGGCGTGCATTTCAACGAATCGGAGATCAGCATCAGCGACGTGCCGGGGCTGGGCATCACCGAAGTGCGCGGGCTGGAGATGCTGGGTTGATTTCTGCCTTGCGGCTGACGTTGCGTGCCACTGACGTTGGGTCGCGCGTTACTTTTCTTTTCGCGAAAAGAAAATTAACCAAAAGAAACGCTCCGCCGGCCGCGAGCCGGTGCTACGCACCGGTTCCCTGCGCTCCTCGGCCCGTCGAGGGACGGCGCGGGAACTCGCTGCGCTCAGACACCCGCGCCTCTTCGCCCTCGCCGGACCTGCGGTGCTCGGCTCGCTTGAAGGCGGACTCAACGTCAAAGGCAACAACTGCACTCCGTAATCTCTTCGCGGCTGGAACCCATCCGACCCATTCCATGACACGCTCTAAGCTGCCAACCGCAACGCGCCTACACATGCCCGGACACCCCGCATGCCGCCCCTGCTGAAGATCCGTACCGAGCGTGGGCAGATGTCGGCCATCGAGCGCCGCATCGCCGACTTCATCCTCGACAACGCCCACCTGCTGCGCGACTACTCCTCCCAGCAGCTGGCCAGCGCGCTCGGCATCAGCCAGTCCAGCGTGGTGAAGTTCAGCCAGAAGCTTGGCTTCAAGGGCTACCCGGATCTGAAGTACTCCATCGGCCAGGACGTGGCCCGCGCCGGTGCCGATCCGCAGCAGGCGCCCGACGAACCCGACAGCGGCGATGACTACCTGCGCCTGGGCGAGGCCCTACGCCGCAGCAAGGCGCAGGCCGAGGAGGAAACACGCCAGGCCAATCCACGCGGGGAGATCGAGCGCATCGTGCAGCTGCTCGACGGCGCACCAAAGCTGTTCGTCTACGGCCTGGGTGACGACGGCCTGTTCGCCCGCGAGTTCGCCATGCGGCTGTCGCTGCTCGGACTGCTGGTGGTGCCGCATACCGATCCGATCCTGATGCTGGCAAACCTCTCGGCCGCACGCCCCGGCGATGCGCTGCTGATGTTCTCCGAGTTCGGCAACCTGCCCCAGCTTTCACAGTTGTCGCGGCAGTTCCAGGACATGGGTGGCAAGGTGATTGCCATCACCCGCCACACCGCCAACCCGCTGCGCGCGCATGCGGATGCGGCACTGGCGGTCTGCGCGCACGACCGCACGCCACAGGTCGCGCAGCTGCTGTACCGTAGCGCCATGCACGCCCTGCTCGATTTCCTGTTCGTGCTGCTCTGCCACACCAATCCGGATCGCCAGCAGCAGCTTGCGGTGAACCTGGAGCGGATCGACCACCTGCTGGATTCCTGATCGGAGCACCTGTTGATGAAATCGCTGGTTCGCCTCGCTACCGCTGCACTGCTGCTTGCTACGGCGGTGTCCGTTCACGCGGCGCCGCTGGATGGCGCGCGCCAGCTGATCGTGGTCACCAGCGAAGGCTGGGACAGCACCCAGGGGCAACTGCAGGCCTATGTGCGCGACGGCCAGGGCTGGCACCCGCATGGCCAGGCGTTCCCGGTGGCGCTTGGCCGCACCGGCAGCGCCTGGGGCCTGGGCCTGCATCCGGCACAGGCCGATGGCCCGCAGAAGCAGGAAGGCGATGGCCGCAGCCCGGCCGGCATATTCGCGCTCGGCAGTGCGTTCGGCTATGCCGTCACCCGCCGCGGCACTGCCATGCCCTACCAGCCGATGCTGGACAGCAGCTACTGCATGGACGTACCCGGTTCGCCGTTCTACAACCGCATCGTCGATGAAAAGAAAGTCGGCAATGCAGCGGTCAAGGGCTCCACCGAGCCGATGCGGCTGGACCTGCACAACAAGGGCGACGTGCGCTACCGGGAAGGCTTCGTCATCGCCCACAACCCGGACAACCAGCCCGGCAAGGGCAGCTGCATCTTCGCCCATCTGTGGCGCCAGCCCGGCGAGGCCACCGCCGGCTGCACGGCCATGCCGCAGGAACGCATGCAGGCACTGCTGGACTGGCTGCGGCCGCAGGACGCGCCGCGTTTCGTGCTCCTGCCGCGCGCGGAGTACAAGCGCCTGCAGGCGCAGTGGCAATTGCCCGCGCTGGCCGGAGACGTCCGTTGAGCACGCAGGACGAACCGCAGCTGCAACGCGCGGTCAGCCGCTGGCAGATCGTCGGCCTGTCGATCAACGATGTGATCGGCAGCGGCATCTACCTGCTGCCGGCCGCCACCGTCGCCCTGCTCGGCCCCTTCAGCCTGTGGGGCGTGGTCGCCGCTGGCATCGTCGTCGCGCTGCTGGTGCTGTGCTACGCGCAGGCCGCCAGCTACTTCGATGAACCCGGCGGCAGCTACCTGTATGCACGCGAGGCGTTCGGGCGCTTCGCCGGTTTCGAGATCGGCTGGATGATCTGGCTGACCCGCATCAGCTCGGCCGCTGCGCTCAGCAACGCGCTGGCCGACGCGGTTGCGCGTTTCTGGCCGTGGGCCGATGCCGGCCTGGGCCGCATCGCGGTGATCGTGGTATCGCTGGGCTTCCTCACCGGCATCAACATCATCGGCGTGCGCTCGGCCGCGCGTACCGGCGTGGTGCTGGTGATCGGCAAGATGCTGCCGCTGCTGCTGTTCGTGGCCATCGGTGCGTTCCACATCGACCCACAGCTGGCCTTCTCCGGCCAACGCCCGGACCCGCATGACCTGCAGCGCATGGGCGAAGCCGCCTTGCTGCTGCTTTACGCCTACGCGGGCTTCGAGAACATCCCGGCCGCCGCCGGCGAGTACCGCAATCCGCGCCGCGATATTCCGTTCGCCCTGATCACCATGATCATCACCGTCACCGTCATCTACGGCGCGGTGCAGGTGGTGGCGCAGGGAACGCTGGCCGGCCTGTCCAGTTCGGCCACCCCGCTGGCCGATGCCGCCGCCGGTTTCGGTGGCGAAGCACTGGCGCTGATCCTGACCGTCGGTGCCACCATCTCCATCCTCGGCACCAACAGCAACACGATGATGATGGGCCCACGCTTCCTGTTCGCACTGGCCCGCGATGGCTACGGCCCGAAGATCCTGGCCCAGGTGCATCCACGCTTCCACACCCCGGCCGCGTCGATCCTCTGCCAGGGCCTGATCGCGCTCGGCCTGGCCCTGTCCGGTTCGTTCGTGCAGCTGGCCCTGCTGTCGATGACGACGCGCCTGTTCGCCTACATCGGCACTGCCGCAGCAGTCCTGGTACTGGCCAAGCGCTACGCCGACCGCCCGGGCGCCTTGAAGCTGCCCGGCGGGCCGTTGATTCCGGTGCTGGCGCTGCTGCTGTGCCTGGCGCTGTTCGCCAGTGCCAGCTGGCAGAACATCGCTGCTGCGCTGGTGGCGTTCGCCATCGGCGCGGTGATCTACACGCTGCCGCGAAAAGATACCGACGCCGGATGACCGATAGCGCCGGGCCATGCCCGGCGGATTGATCTGGTGATCACGCTGCCGGACCGGGCCGTTAACCGCCACACAGGCACGATCGGGCTACGTCCACAACGGAGCCTTCCATGACCGAGTACCAGATCCCCGGCCGCGTACCGGACGACAGCACGCCGCGCGACGCGATCAGCAACTACTGGCGCGAACGCTACACGGCCGAGCCGTACTACGACGACCAGCTGTTCTTCGAGGACTACGAGCCGGCCTATCGCATCGGCCACGCCGCGCGTGCACAGGACATGATCCGCGCCTATGAACAGGTCGAGGCCGAGCTCGAATCACGCTGGGCCAACGAACGCGGCCGCAGCCGCCTGGACTGGGCGCAGGCACGCAATGCGGTGCGTCGTGGCTGGGAGGAGGCACAGCTGGCGGATCCGCGGCTGGCACGATAGCGCCAGGCTTCTGTAGAGCCGAGCCTACGCTCGGCTCTCGCACCTCGTCTGTAACGTCGAGCCACGCTCGACTGAGCCGAGCATGGCCCGGCTCTACATCGGATCGATCACTCCTGTTCCGGCAGCGGCGGCACGATCGCGCTGCGCTTGCTCTCGCCCCCACCGGCGGCGATCAGGTCGCGGGTGTTCTTCTGCACCGCCACCGCGCCGAACAGCGACAGCGCATACGCCATGCCATAGAAGCCCTTCTCACTCGGCGCCAGCGTGGCATTCCACAGGCCGACCAGCAGCAGCATCAGCGCCGACAGCAGCGCGAACCAGCACAGCGCGTAGTACAGGCCACTCACCGGAATGCCTTCGACGCGGTCGCGCACGCTCTTCTGCAGCGACACCGCCGCGAACAGGCCGAACAGCAGCAGGGTCAGGTAGTAGCCCTTCTCGTTGAGCGCCATCGTGGCGTTGAACAGGCCGATCAGGTACGCCGCCGCCCCCAGCAGCAGGGCCACCCAGGAGGCGGCGATGAAGGCGGTGGACGGCTTGTGGGGCATGGCAGTGTTCATTGCAGGTCCTTGGCAGGCAGGCGGGCACGCTTTGCCCGGGCGTGCCCACCCTAGACGATCCCGCCGCGCTCGCACAGGGGGGCGCAGGACCTTCGGGCCACGACGCTCACGGCGCCGGTGGTATACAAGGGACAGCCCGGCCATCCGCATCCCCGCACTGGAGATACCCATGACCCGCACGCCCCTGCTGCTCGCCCTCGGCCTTGTGCCGATCCTTGCCACCTCCGCCTGCAATGCTGCCGATCCGGCCGCCAACGGTGCGCAGACCGCCACAGCGGCCTCTGCCGCCACCGACCAGCGCCCGTTCAACGCCACCGAAGTCAGCCGCTTCGACCAGCCCTGGGCGATGACCTTCCTGCCCGACGGCAGCCTGCTGGTCACCGAAAAGCGCGGCAAGCTCCAGCACCTGGACCCGGCCAGCGGCCAGAAGCACGAGATCACCGGCGTTCCGAAGGTCGCCTATGCTGGCCAGGGTGGTTTCGGCGACATCATCCTGCACCCGGATTTCGCCCGGAATCATGTCGTTTACGTCAGCTATGCCGAGGAAGGCACGCTGGATACCCGCGGTGCCGCCGTAGCCCGGGCCACGCTGGCACTGGATGCCAACGGCGGTGGCCAGCTGAAGGACCTGAAGGTGATCTGGCGGCAGAGCCCCAAGGTCAGCGGTGAGGGTCACTACGGGCATCGCCTCGCCTTCGGCCCGGACGGCAAGCTGTGGATAAGCTCCAGCGAGCGCCAGAAGTTCGATCCGGCCCAGGACATGGGCAGCAACCTCGGCAAGATCATCCGCCTCAACGACGATGGCAGCCTGCCCGCCGACAATCCGTTCGCGTCGCAGGGCGGGGTGGCCGCACAGGTCTGGTCGCTGGGCCACCGCAACATCCTCGGCATGGCCTTCGATGCCAACGGCAAGCTGTGGGCGCACGAGATGGGCCCGGCCGGCGGCGACGAACTGAACCTGATCGTGCGTGGCGCCAACTACGGCTACCCGATCGTTTCCAACGGTGACCATTACGACGGCCGGCCGATTCCCGACCACGATACGCGCCCGGAATTCGCCGCGCCGAAGGTGACCTGGACGCCGGTGATCTCGCCGGCCGGCTTCGTGATCTACAGCGGCAGCCTGTTCCCGCAGTGGAAGGGCAGCGGCTTCATCGGTGGCCTGTCGTCCACCTCGCTGGTGCGCGTGGCCTTCGATGGCGACAGCGCGCGCGAAGCCGAGCGCTTCAACATGGGCGAGCGCATCCGCGAAGTGGAACAGGGCCCGGACGGCGCGCTGTGGCTGCTGGAAGACGGCAGCACGGCGCGCCTGCTGAAGCTCACGCCGAAGACCTGAGGTAGTGCCGGGCGCTGGCCGGCACCCTGGATCCTTCCGGCATCCTGCGGTTGCCGGCCAGCGGCCGGCACTACCCTTGCCAAACGGCCCCGCACGCGGGGCGTCTGCATTCATTGGATGGTGATGACCTTCACCTCGGTCTTCGTGCAGGCCTGGTCCAGGCACTGGCCGCTCAACCACACCTGGCCGCTGCCGATCATCACGCCCTGCTGGTTGACGAACACCTTGCCGAAGTCCTGCTCGGACACCGCCTTGACCACCTCCGGCGTGATGATCTTCTCGTAGTTGCGCTGGAACTCTCCGGGGCCGGAGATCTTCTTTCCGCCGCTGATGTTCAAGGGGAATCGCACTTCCTCGACCACCGCAGCGCGATCACCGCCGACCACGGCGGCCTTGAACGCATTGAAGACCTTTTCGAACTGCGCGGCATCGCCGAGCAGCGACTCGATGCGCGCACGCGCATCCTCGGCGGACACCTCGGCTGCCGGTGCGGCAGGTGCAGCGGCGGCTTCGGCAGCCGGCGCCGCCGGTTCAGCCGCAGGTGTCGAAGCAGCACTGGCCTCCATCGGCGGCGGCGCATCCGCTGCAGGCTCGGCCGGCGGCGCCGGCTGCGAACAGGCCGCCAGCAGCAGGGCGGGAATCAGGTAGGCCATCCGGCGCATGCGCGCACTCCATCGAACAGGAGGCCCGATGGTAGCGCCGCCACAGTGAGGACCACAAAAAAGGGGACGGAGGGGATTAAGTCGTTTTGGCACAAACGACTTAATCCCCTCCGTCCCCTTTTTTTCGATCAGGCCTTCAGCAGCTCGAACTGCACCGCTTCGCCGGCGGCCGACGAGGCACAGACCCACAGGTCGAACTGGCCCGGCTCGGCACGCAGCACGCCGTCGCGGCCGGTGAAGGCCAGTTGCTCGCGGGTCAAGGTGAACACCACTTCGGCTGACTCGCCCGGCTGCAGCGCCACCTTGCGGAAGTCCTTCAGTTCACGCACCGGACGCACGCGGCTGGCCACGCGATCATGGATGTACAGCTGCACCACTTCCTCGCCCGCCACGCGGCCGGTGTTGGTCAGCACGGTGGTGATGGTCAGGGTGTCGTCCCAGCCGAGCTGTGCCGTGCTCAGCTGCGGCACGCCGTAGGCGAAGGTGGTGTAGCCGATACCATGGCCGAACGGGTACAGCGGTTCATTGGGAATCTCGCGCCAGCGCGCCTTGAACTCCGACATGGTCGGCAGTTCCGGACGGCCGGTGCGCGGGTGGTTGTAGAAGTACGGCTGCTGGCCGGACACCTGCGGGAAGCTGACCGGCAGGCGGCCGGACGGGCTGTAGTCGCCGAACAGTACATCGGCCACGGCATGGCCGGTCTGCGTGCCCAGGTACCAGGTCACCGCCACGGCCTGCGCATTGCGCACTGCGCCCTGCAATGCCAGCGCGCGGCCATTGCGCAGCAGCACCACCAGCGGCTTGCCGGTCATCGCCACGGCCTCGGCCAGCGCCTGCTGTGCCGGCGGCAGGGTGATCTCCACGCGCGACTGTGCTTCGCCGCTGTAGCGCTGCGGTTCGCCCAGCGCCAGCACCACCACGTCGGCACGCAGTGCGGCCGCCACAGCGGCTTCCGTGCCGCCCGGAATCGCGGCTTCCAGTTCGCAGCCCGGCACGATTTCCAGCAGCGCTTCGTCGCCGATGGCGGCACGCACGCCGGTTTCCAGGTCCACGTAACGCTGCTTGTCGCCGAACAGCGTCCAGCAGCCTTCGATGTTCTCGCGGTCCTGCACGAACGGGCCGATCAGCGCGATCTTCTGCCCGGTCTTCTGCAGCGGCAGCACGTTGTCACGGTTGTTCAGCAGCACGATCGAACGCCGCGCGGCATCGCGCGACAGTTCGTCATGCGCGGCAATGTGCGAGGTATCCGCTTCGCGCGCCGGGTCCAGCGAACGGTACGGGTCGTCGAACAGGCCGATGGTCTCCTTCAGCCACAGGATGCGGCGCACGCCCTCATCCAGCACCGCCATCGGCACCTCGCCGCTCTCGACCAGGCCGGGCAGGTGCTCGGCATAGAAGCCGCTCTGCATGCTCAGGTCCAGGCCGGCGGTGAACGCCTTGGCCGTGGCATCGCGGTCATCGGCGGCGTAGCCGTGCGCGACCAGCTCCATGTCGGCGGTGTAGTCGGAGATCACCACGCCCGGGAACTTCCATTCGCCGCGCAGGATGTCGGTCAGCAGTTCGGCATTGGCACTGGCCGGCACGCCATTGATGTCATTGAACGAGGACATCACGGTGATCGCGCCGGCCTCGAAGGCGGCCTTGAACGGCGGCAGGTGCACGTCGCGCAGGGTCTGCGGCGAGATGTCCACCATGTTGTATTCCATGCCGGCCATCACCGCGCCGTAGGCGGCGAAGTGCTTGGGCGTGGCCAGCAGCGAATCGGCCGCACGCAGGTCGCTGCCCTGGAAGCCACGCACGCGGGCGGCGGCGAACGCACAGCCCAGCACCACATCCTCGCCGGCACCTTCGGCGCCACGGCCCCAGCGCTGGTCGCGGGCGATGTCCACGGCCGGCGCATAGGTCCAGTGCAGGCCCGCGGCGGTGGCTTCGATCGCAGTGGCGCGCGCGGTGCGCTCGGCCAGGTCCGGCTCGAAGCTGGCGGCCTCGCCCAGCGGAATCGGGAACACGGTGCGCATGCCGTGGATGACGTCGGCCGCCAGGATCACCGGGATACCCAGGCGGCTCTCCTCGGTGGCGACCTGCTGGATGCGGCGGCCCAGTTCGGCGCCCACACCATTGAACAGCGAGCCGACCTTGCCCTCGCGCACCTGCTGCAGCACCTGGTCGGCATTGCGCACGTTGGCTTCCGGGTTCACGTCCGGGGCGAACGGGCGGACCATGTCCGCGAAGACACCCAGCTGGCCGACCTTTTCCTCGACGGTCATCTGGGCAATGAGGGATTCGATGCGATCGGAGGCCACCGGCAGTCCTTGATGAAAACGTTTACAAGCACGGCATTCTAGCGATCCCGAGCCGTTTGGCGAGAGGTTTCTTCATTCAGTTTCAGCCACCAGCGGGGTCCGTATGGCCCCGCCGGGGGCACCGCAGCTTACTCCGAGCCGGCCAACTGGCGCTGCCCGGCCATCAACATGGCGTCACTGGAGGCCTGGAATACCCGCAGGCCGAAGGCCGGCAGGATCGCCAGCAGGTGGTCGAAGATGTCCGACTGCACCGCCTCATACTCGGCCCAGGCAGTACTGCGGGTGAAGCAGTAGAGCTCCAGCGGCAGGCCCTCGGTGGTCGGCTGCAGCTGCCGTACCAGCAGGGTCATGTCGGTATGGATGCCCGGGTGGCTGCGCAGGTAGCGCTCCACATAGGCCCGGAACGTACCCAGGTTGGTCACGCGGCGGCTGTTGACCTCGGCCACGCCCTGCTCGCGCAGGCGCCCGTTCCACTGCCCCAGTTCCTGTTCCTTGTCGCGCAGGTAGTCGCGCAGCAGCGCGAACTCGCCGAGGAAGGCCAGGTCACCCTCGTCCAGGAAGCCGACGCTGTGCTGGTCCAGGTACAGCGCGCGCTTGATCCGGCGCCCGCCGGCCTCCTGCATGCCGCGCCAGTTCTTGAACGACTCGGTCACCAGCTTCTTGGTGGGGATGGTGGTGATGGTCTTGTCGAAGTTCTGCACGGTGATGGTGTGCAGCGCGATGTCGATGACGTCGCCGTCGGCGTTCTGGCTGGGCATCTCGATCCAGTCGCCGATGCGCACGCGGCCATCGCCACTGATCTGCACGCTGGCCACCAGCGACAGGATGGTGTCCTGGAAGATCAGCATCAGCACCGCCGTGGCCGCGCCCAGGCCGGTGACCAGATAGCGCAGGTCGACGCCCGCCAGGGTAGCGACGATCGACAGGCCGGCGATCACGAAGAGGACGATCTTGGCGACCTGCAGGTAGCCCTTGATCGGCTTGTTGCGTGCCTCGGGGCGGCGCTCGTACAGATCGTTGGCCGCATCCAGCGCATGCGAGATGGCCAGCACCACGGTCAGGATCGCCCACGCCTGGCAGGCGCCGATGATGAAGCTGACCAGGCCCGGCGGCAGGTCCGGCACGATGCGGATGCCCGAGGCGATCACCTGGCTGGGCACCACGTTCGACAGGCGCGAGATCACCCGCATCAGGTGGCTGCCGCGGCCGGTATCAGCGCCCGGAAGGCGGCTCAGCAACCGCCGCAGCCCGCGCAGCAGGATGCGCTTGGTCACCCAGTTGGCCAGGCCAGCGGCGATCAGCAGCGCCGAGATCATCAACGCCAGGTAGGCGCCGGGATAGGGTTCCAGTGTGTTCTGCAGCCGTTCCAGCCACTGTACCGCCACCACCGCGTCCACCATCAGTTGTCTCCTGTCTGTTTCGTTGTTGCCAAGGTTGCCAGCCAGCGGCCGGCACTACCGGGGTTGTCGGCCAGCGGCCGGCACGACCGGGTCAGTCCCGCGTGCGTTCGAGGATCACGCCCACCGCGCGCGCGCCGCGCACTGCGCCCGGCTTGCTCAGCTTCAGGCGCAGCCACTTCACGTCGAATTCGTCCAGCACGATCTGCGCGCAGCGCTCGGCCAGGGTCTCGACCAGGCCGAACTCCGACTCGCGCACGAACTGTTCCAGGCGCTTGCTCACCGCCTTGTAGTTCAGGGTGTGGGCGATGTCATCGGTGGCAGCGGGGCGACGGTTGTCGAAACCCATTTCCAGGTCGAACACCAGGTCCTGGCGGATCCGTCGTTCCCAATCGTAGATACCGATCAGGGCGTCGATCGTCAGCCCCTCGATGAAAACCTTGTCCATTGCGCTTACCGGCACGAATACAGGCGGCCATGGTAACGGCACGGCGGTGAGCCTGCCCGGAACGGGCGGTGGGCCACCGGCGTGGCGTGGCCCGGAAAAAACAAAGGGCCCTGCTAGCGGGGCCCTTTGGTACTACCGTTTGTCCCCGGGGGGAGCTGAAATCCAGCCGCGAGTCCCGGTGGCGCAGGCACGCAGATTAGGCAAGGACCAGATCGCCGGTCAAGGCCAAATCCGACAGGACAGGTCAGGTATTCGTCCGAGGCAAAACGCAGAAAATCAGCCGCGCGGACAAGGACGTTCCCTGATGGTCGCCGCCGCCCACTCTCGCGAACATCGATTCCTCCTTCACCACCGCACATGACGATGGCTCCATACGATGTACTGCGGCGCGCGTTGTCAGCGGAGCGTCTGTCTACTTACGAGAGAATCGCATCGACCTGCAGCCCCGACGTCACGGCCGAATCCCTGTACCTGTGGAACATGCGGATGTGCAGTGCACTGATGATGCCGGTCCATCTGTGCGAAGTGGTCACCCGCAACGCCGCTGCAGCTGTGCTCGCCAGGCAGCATGGCCCGCGTTGGCCTTGGAATAATGCCTTCCGACGGAGGCTGCCAACCTCATCCAGTACTTCTCCGCGCACGGTACTGGAACAACTTGCCAGCCGCGTATCCGATACACCTGCGATCGTCGCCAACCTGCCGATGGTGTTCTGGCAGCAGCTCTTTACCTGTCGCTTCGACTCCACACTTTGGATACCCGCACTCAGCAGGGTTCTGCAGCATGCTCCCTCTGCTCATCCCAGTGCCGTCAGGAAAGCCATCCATGCGGATATCGGACGCATCCGCCATCTGCGCAACCGCATCGCCCACCACGAGCCGGTCCTGGAACGTGACATCGGCGCCGACCTGGCCGCGATCGGGCGGCTGATCCATGCCCGCTGCCCACACACGCTGGGCTGGCTGCAGCGCCATGAGCGGGCGACAACCGTGCTGGCGGCGTCGCCGTTGGCAGTGCATCGGTAATGCGTCCGCCGGGCATGGCCCGGCGCCACCGGCTCAGACCGCCGGCAGGGTCGCCATGTCCCAGCGCGGTGTCACATCCACCTTCGGCGGGCTGTGCTGGCCGGCCTGCAGGCGCAGCGCGCCGGCGAAGGCGATCATCGCGCCGTTGTCGGTGCACAGTGCCGGCCGCGGGAAGCAGGCACGGCCGCCGAGGCGCTCGGCCATCTGCTGCAGGCGGGCGCGCAGGCGCGTGTTGGCGCCGACGCCGCCGGCCACCACGATCACGTTGGTGCCGGCCGCTTCCAGCGCGCGCTCGCACTTGATCGACAGGGTCTCGACCACCGCGTCCTCAAAGCCCCGGGCGATGTCGGCGCGGGTCTGCTCGCTCTGGTCACTGTCGCGCCAGGCCATCAGGACCTGGGTCTTCAGGCCGGAGAAGCTGAAATCCAGCCCAGGGCGGTCGGTCATCGGCCGCGCGAAGCGGTACGCGCCCGGCGTGCCCTGCTCGGCCAGCCTGGCCAGCTGCGGGCCGCCCGGGTACGGCAGGCCCATCAGCTTGGCGGTCTTGTCGAAGGCCTCGCCGGCCGCGTCGTCCAGGGTCTCGCCCAGCAGGCGGTACTGGCCGATCGCATCCACCGCCACCAGCTGGGTGTGGCCACCGGACACCAGCAGCGCCACGAACGGCGCTTCCGGCGGGTCGTCTTCCATCAGCGGGGCCAGCAGATGGCCTTCCATATGGTGTACGCCCACGGCCGGCACCTCCAGCGCCCAGGCCAGCGAACGCGCCACGCCAGCGCCCACCAGCAGCGCGCCGACCAGGCCGGGACCGGCGGTGTAGGCCACGCCATCGATATCGCCCACGCCCAGGCCGGCGTCGGCCAGGGTCTGGCGTACCAGTGGCAGCAGCTTGCGGACATGGTCGCGGCTGGCCAGCTCGGGCACCACACCACCGTATTCGGCGTGCAGGGCGATCTGGCTGTAGACCGCATGGGCGCGCAGGGCCGCGCTGCCGGCCAGGTCGGTGTCATACACCGCCACGCCGGTCTCATCACAGGAGGATTCGATGCCAAGGACTCGCATGCCTGCTATTATGACGCCCCTGCCGCCCCCTCGGGGGACGTGCAGATCTCACTGCTTTCGAACCCCCGGCCCGTATTCAGGGTTGGCCGCTTGCAGTTTGTCGTTTCGCCGCTATAATGTGCGGCTCGCCGGGCGTGACCCGGTTCTACTGTGTCCCGGAGATTCCATGCCCAGCGTCAAAGTCCGCGAGAACGAGCCCTTCGAGTTTGCTCTTCGCCGCTTCAAGCGCACTTGCGAAAAGGCCGGTGTGCTGGCCGAAACCCGCAAGCGCGAGTTCTACGAAAAGCCGACCCAGGAGCGCAAGCGCAAGGCCGCCGCTGCTGTGAAGCGTCAGCTGCGCCGCTCGTCGCGCGACGTCACCAAGCGTCAGCGCCTGTACTGATCGGACGCATCTTCATTGCGGCGGGCCTGCCTGTCGCGATGGAGCCGAAGCCGGCACGCGCGAGCGTCGCCGGCTTTTTGCGTTTCCGGGTTCGGGCATCCGCCCCGCCCCACCTACCACCACGAGGTTCCTCATGAGCATGAAGCAGCAGCTCACCGAAGACATGAAGGCCGCCATGAAGGCGGGCGAGAAGCACAAGCTGGGCGTGATCCGCCTGATCAACGCTGCCATCAAGCAGCGCGAAGTGGACGAGCGCATCGAGCTGGACGACACCGCCGTGATCGCCGTGCTCGACAAGATGGTCAAGCAGCGCAAGGACTCGGTCAGCCAGTACGAAGCCGCCAACCGCGAAGACCTGGCCGAGATCGAGCGCGCCGAGATCGTGGTCATCGAAGCCTACCTGCCGGCCAAGATGGGCGAGGCCGAGATTGTGGCCGCCATCCAAGCCGCCATCGCCGAGACCGGTGCCGCCGGCCCGGCCGACATGGGCAAGCTGATGGGCGCGCTGAAGCCCAAGCTCGCCGGCCAGGCCGACATGGGCCTGGTCTCCAAGCTGGTCAAGCAGCTGCTGGCGTAATCCAGCACCTGGGGTCGGATCCCTTCCGCAGCGCGGAAGGGCTCTGACCCCATTGATGCACTCGCTTCACCGCACCTTCGTCGGTCGCCTGCTACAACCGCACACATGGTTGAACCCGAGCCCAACGTTCCCGTGTCCCTGCACAAGTACCTCAAGCGCCTGCAGGACAGCTTTCCGATGGCGGTGGCCAAGCGCTTCATCGACGTCGACGTGCTGACCCAGGCAGCTTCCGTCTCCTTCTACGCCCTGCTGTCGATGGCACCGTTGCTGGTGCTGCTGCTGTGGCTGACCGCCTCGCTGTACCCACCGGCCCAGCAGGCGCTGATCGACCAGATCAGCTCGGTGGCCGGCAGCAGCGCGGCTACTGTGGCCGAAACCGTTCTGAAGAACGCCGACAACCAGCCGGATGTCGGCTCGCTGGCGGGTGTGTGGAGCACGCTGCTGCTGTTCGTCGGCGCCACCGCCGTGTTCGCCCAACTGCAGAACGCACTGAACCTGATCTTCCGCACCAGCGGCGAGCGCCTGGAAGGCCTCAAGGCCTGGCTGCGCAAGCGCGTGTTCTCGTTCGGCGTGGTGCTGGCCCTAGGCTTCCTGCTGATCCTGTCGATGACGGCCACCACGGTACTGCAGGTGGCCTTCGCCCAGCTGCCCTCGATCCTGCCCGCGCTGGGGTACGTCACGAGCCTGCTGCTTTACGCAGTCGGCTTCGCCTTCATGTACCACTACCTGCCCGACCGCCGCGTGGCCTGGCGGCAGGCCTTCATCGGCGGCGTCATCACCTCGGCACTGTTCGCACTGGGCCGCTACGGCATCGGCGTCTACATCGCCACCGTGGCCCCCGGCAGTGCCTACGGCTCGATGGGTGCGCTGGTGATCTCGCTGGTCTGGATCTACTACGCCACCGTCGTGTTCTTTGTTGGCGCATTGATGACGGCGGTGATCGATGAGCGCCTGCGCGCGCGTCATCACCTGGCCGCAGCCGGCATTGATCCGGCAACCGCCAGCCAGGTGCCCGACAGGGGGTAAACTAGGCCGACCGCCCCCGGTTCCGTCGCGTGGTCCTGCACCGCGCCCTGCCCTGTTGCCCATGGCCCGTATCCCCGACGCTTTCATCGACGACCTGCTTGCCCGCACCGACATCGTCGAGGTGGTGGGCAGCCGCGTGCCGTTGAAGCGCCAGGGCAAGGAGTACGCCGCCCGCTGCCCGTTCCATGACGAGCGCTCGGCGTCGTTCACGGTCTCGCCCACCAAGCAGTTCTATCACTGCTTCGGCTGTGGCGCGCACGGCACCGCGATCAGCTTCCTGATGAACTACGACCGCCTCGAGTTCCTCGACGCGGTGGATGAACTGGCCAAGCGCGCCGGCATGGAAGTGCCGCGCAACGAGAATCCGCGCAGCCCGCAGCAGCAGGACGACAGCCGCGAGCTGTACTCGGCGCTGGACGCGGCGACCAAGTTCTTCCAGAAGAACCTGGAGGGCAGCGAGAAGGCCCGCAGCTACCTGGATGGCCGTGGCGTGGACGAAGAGAACCGCGCGCGCTTCCAGATCGGCTACGCGCCGGATGGCTACAGCGGCCTGCGCGACGCGCTGGGCAAGGACGAGCGGCGCATGAAGCTGCTCGACCGCGCCGGCCTGTTCTCCAAGAACGACCGCGGCCACGTCTACGACAAGTTCCGCGACCGGGTGATGTTCCCGATCTTCGACCGCCGTGGCCGGGTGATCGCCTTCGGCGGCCGCGTGTTCGAGAAGGACGACGGCCCCAAGTACCTCAACTCGCCCGAGACCGCGCTGTTCCACAAGGGCCGCGAACTGTACGGCCTGTGGCAGGTGCGCCAGGCCAACCAGAAGATCGAGCGGCTGATCGTGGTCGAGGGCTACATGGACGTGGTCTCGCTGTTCCAGTTCGGCGTCACCCAGGCGGTGGCAACGCTGGGTACCGCGACCACGCCGGACCATGCCGAGCTGCTGTTCCGCAACGCACCGGACGTGTTCTTCTGCTTCGACGGCGACGCCGCCGGCCGCCGCGCCGGCTGGAAGGCGCTGGAGTCGGTGCTGCCGCGCATGAAGGATGGCCGCCAGGCCTTCTTCCTGTTCCTGCCCGATGGCGAAGACCCGGACACCATCGTGCGCAAGGAAGGCGCCGAAGCGTTCAACGAGCGCCTGAAGCAGGCTACGCCGCTGTCGCAGTTCTTCTTCGATGAACTGACCCGCGAGATCAACCTGGGCACGCTCGATGGCAAGGCACGCCTGGCCGAACGCGCCAAGCCGATGCTGGCGCAGATTCCCGACGGCGCCTTTGGCGACCTGATGAAGCAGCAGCTGGCGCAGCTGACCGGCCTGGGCGGTACTGCCCAGGCCACGCGCGCGCCGATGCCGCAACGCCAGCCGCAGCGGACGATCCAGCCCGTGGCCAAGCGCAGCCTGGTGCGCGGCGCGATCGCCGTACTGCTGCAGCAGCCGTCGCTGGCGCTGACGCTGGGCGGCAAGCACCACTTCCAGGGCCTGCGCCTGCCCGGCGTGGAACTGCTGCTGGAGCTGCTGGGGCTGGTCGAACAGCGCCCGGACATCAGTACCGGCGCCCTGCTGGAACACTTCGACGGGCGCGAGGAACAGGCCTCGCTGCATACCCTGGCCGCACAGACGCTGCCCGGCACCGAGGCCAGCTGGACCCAGGAACTGCACGACGCAGTGGCACAGCTGGAGAAACAGCTGCTGGTGCAACGTCTGGAGGAGTTGTTGGCAAAGCAGCGCCAGCAGGGCCTGGACGATACTGACAAGTACGAACTGCGCGAGCTGCTGAAGGCGCGCGCCGGACTGCGCCTGTAGCGGCAGAACGTTTTCACGGAGAAGACCATGCTGCTGCGCCTGACCTGCCTGCTGTTGTTGTCGCTCTGCCTGTCACTGACGGCCCTGGCCGAAGACGCGCCCCTCAACGAAGTCCGCCCCGGCCTGTATGCCGGCGGCCAGCCCAGCGCCGCACAGCTGCAGGCCTTGGCTGCACAGGGCGTGCGCACTGTGATCGACCTGCGCCAGCCCGGCGAGGACCGGGGCTTCGATGAAACCCGCGTCGCCGAATCATTGGGCCTGCGCTACGTGCGCATTCCGGTGGCCGGCGCCGATGGCCTGGATACGGCCAACGTGCGCGCCGTGCACCTGGCCCTGCAGCAGAGCCAGGGGCCGGTGCTGCTGCACTGTGCGTCCGGCAACCGCGCCGGCGCCGTGCTCGGCCTGGTCAATGCACGGTACGAACATGCCAGCCCCGAACAGGCCCTTCAGCTGGGCCAGCGTGCTGGCCTGAAGTCGCTGGAAGCCGCCACCCGCCAACGCCTGGCAACGCCGGTCACCTCGCCCTGAACCCTCCGCACCAAGGACACTGCCCACCATGACCCGCTGGTGGTCGCGCCTGCGACCGGACAACTTCACCCTCGCCCTGCTGTGCACCGTCGGCCTGGCCTCGCTGCTGCCGATGAAGGGCGCCGCCGCCATCGTCCTCGACGATGTCACCACCGTCGCCATCGCTGCACTGTTCTTCCTGCATGGCGCGCGCCTGCCGCGCGAGTCGATCATCGGCGGCATGCTGCACTGGCGGCTGCACCTGACCATCCTGGCCTGCACCTTCATCCTGTTCCCGCTGCTGGGGCTGATGTTCAAGCCACTGTCGGGCTGGCTGCTGACCCCGGAGCTGTACCTCGGCGTGCTGTTCCTGTGCACCCTGCCCTCCACCGTGCAGTCGTCCATCGCGTTCACTTCGATGGCGCATGGCAACGTGCCCGCAGCGGTGTGCAGCGCCTCGCTGTCGAGCATCCTCGGCGTGTTCCTGACCCCGCTGCTGCTGACCGCGCTGGCCGGCACCTCGGGCGGCATCCATGATCCGCTGCATGCGATCGGCGGCATCATGCTGCAGCTGCTGGTGCCGTTCGTGGCCGGCCACCTGCTGCGGCCGTGGATTGCCGGCTGGGTGGAACGCCAGCGCGCGCTGCTGCGCTACACCGACCAGGCCACCATCCTGCTGGTGGTGTACTCGGCGTTCGGCGAAGCGGTGACCGAAGGCCTGTGGAGCAAGACCCCGCTGCTGTCGCTGCTGGCTGTGGCCATCGTGGCCGCTGTGCTGCTGGGCATCGCCATGCCGCTGATCACCTTCATCGCCCGTCGCCTGCGCTTCAACCGCGAGGACGAGATCGCCATCGTGTTCTGCGGCTCGAAGAAGAGCCTGGCCACCGGCGTGCCGATCGCCAAGGTGCTGTTCGCCGGCGGCAGCCTGGGCGCCATCGTGCTGCCGGTGATGATCTACCACCAGATCCAGCTGATCGTCTGCGGTGTGATCGCGCAGCGGTATGCGCGGCGCAAGCCCTGACCTGATGGGGAAAACATCCACGCATGGCGTGGACCTACTTGAACACTCCACGCATGTCGTGGATCTGCTGTAGAGCCGAGCCCATGCTCGGCTGATGGTTGAACGGCGCCGGTAGATCCACGCCATGCGTGGATGCATCAGCCCCTTACAGCCAGGGCAGGATCCAGTGGTCCACCAGCAGGAAGGCAAACAGCGCCATCAGGTAGACGATGGAGTAATAGAACATCTTCATCGAGAACAGCTCGTCCGGCGGGTTCAGCATGCGCCAGGCGTACCAGAGGAACACGGCGTTGAGCACGATCGCGCCGCCCAGGTAGAACGCACCGCTCATGCCCACCAGGTACGGCAGCAGGCACACCAGCGCCAGCACCACCGAATACACCATGATCTGCTTGCGGGTATGCGCCACGCCGTGGGTCACCGGCAGCATCGGGATCTCCGCCTTGGCGTAATCCTCGCGGCGGAAGATCGCCAGCGCCCAGAAGTGCGGCGGGGTCCAGATGAAGATGATCAGCACCAGCAGCGACGAGTACGCCCAGTCCGACGAACCCTGCATGCCGGTCACTGCGGCCCAGCCCAGCATCGGCGGCATCGCGCCGGCCAGGCCACCGATGACGATGTTCTGCGAGGTCGCACGCTTGAGGTACACGGTGTAGATCACCGCGTAGCCGATCAGCGAGGCGAAGGTCAGCACTGCGGTGATCAGGTTCACCCACAGCACCAGGAGGGTCATCGACAGCACGATCAGCACGCCGGCAAACACCAGCACCTGCCACGGCTTGACCTTGCCCACCACCAGCGGGCGCCACGAGGTGCGCGCCATCTGCGCATCGATGTGCGCGTCCAGCAGCTGGTTGATGGCGGCCGCGGCCGAGGCCGCCAGCCAGATGCCGAGGAAGCCGAGCAGGCCGGCGCGCACCTGCTCCCAGCTCGGCACGCCGGGGATGGCCAGGACCATGCCGACCAGGGCGGTGAAGACGATCAGGGCGACGACCTTGGGCTTGGTCAGGTCCCAGTACTGGCGGTAATTGGAAAACATGGAATCAGTCCGGGGCACGCAGGCGGGCCAGCAGGCTGACCAGTACGAACAACAGGGCAACGGCCACGCCGTTGTGGGCCACGGCCACTTCCAGCGGCAGCGCCAGCTTCACGTTGAGGATGCCGAGCGTGACCTGCAGCACCAGCAGCGCGATCAGCGCGCTGGCCCAGCCACGCATGCTCGGCAACCGGAACAGGCGCACGCCAAGCCACAGCAGGTAGACGGCCACCACCACCGCGAACAGGCGGTGCGCCATCTGGATGGCGATGCGCGAAGCGCCATCCAGCACACCGCCTTCGTAATCCACGCCGATGCCGCGCCACAGGGTGAAGCCTTCGACGAAGTTGTGCTGCGGCCACCACTGGTTGGCGCAGCGCGGGAAGTTGTCCAGCGAGGCGCTGCCACCGCCGCAGGCGAGTGCGGCGTAGTTGGCGCTGACCCAACCACCCAGCGCGATCTGGGTAACCAGCACCGCCACGCCGATGCGCATCAGCCACTTCAGCTTCGGCGCTTCAGCCAGGGTGATCGGCATGTGCGTCGCGCGCCAGGCCATCCACACCAGCAGGCCGAACATCAGCATGCCGCCCAGCAGATGGCCCATCACCACGATGGGTTTGAGCAGCAGGGTCACCGTCCACATGCCCAGCAGGGCCTGGAAGATCACCACCGCCAAGGTCAGCAGCGCCGCACGTGCGAGATCGATGTTGCTCCAGCGCAGCGCGGCGATCAGCAGGATCGCCTCGCCGGTCAAGGCCAGGGCACTGGCGGTGCCGTGCCAGCCCATCATGTACAGCGGTATGCCGGCGGCCACCAGCACGCAGGCGGTCACCACCGCCGTGCTTCCGAATCGCCGCTTGCGCGTGGCCAGCAGCGCCAGGGTCAGGATCTCGATGCCCAGCGCGCCGGCCAGGAAGCGATGCACCTGTTCTCGCCAGGCCTTGTGGGTCTCCAGCGGGCGGATCTCCGCCGCCGGGTGGCCGATGGTCTCTTCCACGTGCTGCGGCCAGGTGGCCTGGCCATAGCAGGTCGGCCAGTCCGGGCAACTCAGGCCGGCATCGGACAGGCGCACGAAGGCGCCGAACATGATCGTGCTCGCGGTCATGATCATGGCGAACCACGCCAGGCGGTGGAAATTGCGGTGCAGCGCCGGACGCGCGGAAAGGCTCATCAAACGGGACTCACTTCAGTTTCAGCAACGTGGCCATGTCCTTGCGCAGGCCGCCGAGGTCGGAACCCGGGGCATGGCGCATGATCACGAAGCCGTTCGGATCGATCACGTAGACCGGCAGTCCCGCCGGATCGTCGACGCCCGGCAACGCCGCGCGCAGGGCTGGCGACGGAGCCAGCGGCCGCAGCGCGGGCAGCGAGGCGATCGACGCCGGTGGTGTACCCAGCCACAGGATCTCGACATTATCGGCGTTATGGCCGAACAGCTGCCACACCTTGCCCAGTCCCTGCGACAAAGTGACGCACTGCGCGTCGCAGGCACCGGCCGGCGCCACCAGCAGGCGCCAGGTACGGGCCTCGGGGTTCCAGGGGTAGGACTGGCCGCTGGCCAGGGTCGGCGCCTGCTGGCGCAGGTCCACCGGCGGCTTCAGCAGCTGGCCGGCATTGCGGTGCCCGGTCGGCTGCCAGCCGGAGAAGCGCAGCACGGCGGCCAGTGCCATCGCCCCGAAGAACACGGCAAACAGCAGCACCAGGGTCCGGCGGCCGGAACCGCGCGCCTGCGGGGACGTAGCAGTGTTCATGCGGGGCATTTTCTCATGGTTGGGTAGGGGATGCCGGTAGTGCCGGCCGCTGGCCGGCATCCAGGATTGCGGGGGTTGCCGGCCAACGGCCGGCACTACCGGGTAATCACGCGCCTCCGCCGCCGCTCCAGCACCACGGCCACCACCAGCACGGTCAGTGCCAGCCCGAACCACTGCACGGCGTAGCCCAGGTGGCGCTGAGGCGGCAGCGTGTTCGGCAGCAGGTCCAGATCGCGCTCGTCGCCAAAGGGCAGCGCCGGGTCCAGCCTCAGCACGCGGTCGGGTAGCGCCTGCAGCCCCAGCGCGCGCGCCAGCCCGTCGTCCGGCAACCGGCTGGCCAGCCAGCGCCCGGCCTCACCGGTAGCAGAGAACGCCGGGCCCAGTAGCAGTCCCGCCGACGGTGGCGGCGCGAGCAGCCCGCGCACGGCCACCGGCGAAGGCGGCGACGGCACCTCCGGAAGCGTGCGATCCGGCGGCAGCGCACGCCAACCGAGGTCGACCAGCAGCACGCTGCCGTCGTCACTGCGGAAGGGGCGATAGATCTTCACGCCGGCGCGGCCATGCCGGATCTGGTTGTCCAGCAGTACCACGCCGGGCAGGAAGCGACCGTGGTCGGCCACGCCGTGCAACGCGCCGGGCGCCGCCAGGGCCTGCGACAGCGGCAACGCCTGTGCCACGGCTGGACCCTGTGCATCCAACATTGCCTGTTTGGCATGCATGCGCTGCAGCTGCCACAGCCCCAATGCGGTGAATCCGGCCATCGCCAGCACGGCCAGCAACCATCCGAACACGCGCGTGTGCTGGCGCATCATGACAAGTCCGCGCAAACGCGGTCAGATAGGCACATCCACCCTGCCCTCGAGCCGCGCATGAGTGATTCGCTGAAGACCCTGCTGGTAATCGCGTTTCTGATCGTCATCGTCTGGAATCTGGGCGCCGGCCTGTACTACCTGCTGGTCGACCGCGGCCAGACCAAGCGCACGGTCAATGCACTGACGCGCCGCATCGCGGTGTCGGTAGCGTTGATCCTGCTGGTGATCGTGAGCATCTACATGGGCTGGATCAAACCACACGGCATCGGCGGCTGAGACCACCGATGCGCGCCTGATCAAAGCACGTAGACGAACAGGAACAGCATCAGCCACACCACGTCGACGAAGTGCCAGTACCACGCGGCGGCTTCGAAACCGAAATGGTTGTCGCGGGTGAAGTGTCCCTTGGCCGAACGCAGCCACATCACGATCAGCATGATCGTGCCCAGCAGCACGTGCGCGCCGTGGAAGCCGGTCAACATGAAGAACGTCGACCCGTAGATGCCGGAGCCGAGCGTCAGGTTCAGTTCCTTGTAGGCATGGATGTACTCCTCTGCCTGCAGGGTCAGGAAGCCCAGGCCGAGCACCACGGTCAGGCCCAGCCAGATCAGCAGCTGGCGGCGGTTGCCGGCCTTCAGTGCGTGGTGGGCGATGGTCAGGGTCACGCCGGAGGTCAACAGGATCAGCGTATTGATCAGTGGCAGGCCCCAGGCCGGGATGGTCTGGAACGCGCCACCGATCGCCGCCGGGCCATTGGTCGGCCATCCGGCGGAATAGCCCTGCCAGAGCAGCTCGTTGGTCATGACCCCACGGCCTTCGCCACTGAGCCACGACAGGCCCAGGTTGCGGGTGTAGAACAGCGCGCCGAAGAACGCGCCGAAGAACATCACCTCGGAGAAGATGAACCAGATCATCCCCATCCGGAATGATCCGTCGACCTGGTGGTTGTAGTTGCCGGCCTGCGATTCGCGCACCACGTCGCTGAACCACCAGAACAGGGTCAGCACCAGCATCGCGATGCCGATGTAGAACGTCCAGCGTCCCCAGCTGGCATCGTTGAGCCAGCTGGCCACGCCCACCATGGTCACCATCATGGCGATGGAACCCACGAACGGCCATTTGCTCTGGGCCGGGACGAAGTACACGTTGGCGTCGGTCGGTGTCTGGGCCATGTCGGTATCCGGGTCAGGGTGCGGCGTGCGCGCCGTCCGAGGTGGCGGCCGGGGCCAGCCGATCGGACAGCGCGTCGTTGCGGTAGAAGGTGTAGGACAAGGTGATCGTCCTGATCTCCGGCGGCAGGTCCGGATCGACGATGAAGCGCACCGGCATGTCGCGCTTCTCGCCGGCCTGCAGCGTCTGCGCGGTGAAACAGAAGCACTCGGTCTTGCTGAAGAAGCCCGACGCACGCGCCGGTGCCACCGAAGGCACCGCGCTGCCGACCACGGCAGCTGCGCTGTCGTTGCGGGCGAAGTACAGCGCCTCGTTGAGCTCGCCGGGCACCACGTCCATGGTCAGCTGCTCAGGATGGAACGACCACGGCAGTCGCGAATTGACGCCGCCATCGAACTCCACCCGCACGGTGCGCTTGCCGGCCGCGGCACCTGCGCTGGCTTCGCCACCGGGACCGCGTTCCAGGCGCACGCCGAACACCTTCTCGCAGGCAATGCGGTACAGCGGCACCAGCGAGAACGTCAGCAGGAACACCGCCACCGCCACGCCGATCAGGCGCGGCAGCCCGGCACTGCGTGACGGTGTGCTGGCCGGTGCCTCGCTCATCGGCCGATCACCCCGCTGAGGATGAAGCCGACGTAGACCAGCACAGCGATGGCGCCGACCCACACCGCCGTGCGCTTCGCACGCTGGCGCTGCTGCTCGATGCTTCCGTCCTGGTAGAGCCGACCGCTGGTCGGCTGCTTCTCATCCGCCGAGCATGGCTCGGCTCTACAGGTCTGCAGCGGGCTCTCGTTATGCATGCCCCACCTCAATGCGTGATGTCGTCATGCGCCAGATCCCCCGGGCGGATGGTCGGCGGGGTGGTGAAGGTGTGCGCCGGTGCCGGCGACGGCAGCGTCCATTCCAGGCCGCGTGCACCCTCCCAGGAACGCGCTTCGGCCTTCTCGCCGTTGCGCAGCGAGGACAGCAGGATCGCGGCCATCATGAACGGGGTGACGAACATGCCGAACGCACCGATCGAGCTGATCAGGTTCCAGTCGGCAAACGCCACGCTGTAATCGGGAATGCGGCGCGGCATGCCGGCCAGGCCGAGGAAGTGCTGCGGGAAGAACAGCAGGTTGACGAACACGATCGACCACCAGAAGTGCACCTTGGCCCACTTCTCGCTGTACATGCGCCCGGTCCACTTCGGCCACCAGTAGTACACTGCGGCGATCAGCGCGAACACCGCACCGGTCACCAGCACGTAGTGGAAGTGCGCGACCACGAAGTAGGTGTCGTGGTACTGGAAGTCGGCGGCCACGATGGCCAGCATCAGGCCGGAGAAGCCACCGATGGTGAACAGGATGACGAAGGCCACCGACCACAGCATCGGTGCCTCGAACGTCAGCGAGCCACGCCACATGGTGCTGACCCAGTTGAACACCTTCACGCCGGTCGGGATCGAGATCAGCATGGTGGCGAACATGAAATAGATCTCGCCGCCCAGCGGCATGCCCACGGTGAACATGTGGTGGGCCCAGACGATGAACGACAGGAACGCGATCGCCGCGGTGGCGTATACCATCGCCTGGTAGCCGAACAGCGGCTTGCGGCTGAAGGTCGGGATGATCTCGCTGACCACGCCGAAGGCGGGCAGGATCATGATGTAGACCTCGGGGTGCCCGAAGAACCAGAAGATGTGCTGGTACATCACCGGGTCACCGCCACCGGCGGCGTTGAAGAAGCTGGTGCCGAAGAACTTGTCGGTCAGCAGCATGGTCACCGCACCGGCCAGCACCGGCATCACCGCGATCAGCAGGAAGGCGGTGATCAGCCAGGCCCAGCAGAAGATCGGCATTTTCAGCAGGTCGATGCCCGGCGCACGCATGTTCAGCACGGTGGCGATGATGTTGATCGCACCCATGATCGAACTGATGCCGGCCACGTGGATCGCGAACACGCTGAAGGCCACGTTGTAGCCGCCCTGCAGCGACAGCGGCGGATAAAGCGTCCAGCCACCAGCCGGCGCGCCACCGGGCAGGAACAGGGTCAGCAGCAGCAGGCTGAAGGCCACCGGCAGCAACCAGAAC
Organism: Stenotrophomonas sp. YJH_SMC_82; assembly: GCF_059368875.1. Lineage (NCBI taxonomy): Bacteria > Pseudomonadati > Pseudomonadota > Gammaproteobacteria > Lysobacterales > Lysobacteraceae > Stenotrophomonas > Stenotrophomonas sp. YJH_SMC_82. The sequence goes on along the minus strand of NZ_JCAFSE010000004.1, from coordinate 15,798 downwards.
GACCAGTTGTTCATGCGCGGCAGCGCCATGTCCGGCGCGCCGATCTGCAGCGGGATCATCCAGTTGGCGAGGCCGACGAAGGCCGGCATCACGCCACCGAAGATCATCACCAGCGCATGCACGGTGGTCATCTGGTTGAAGAACTCGGGCTTGACGAACTGCAGGCCGGGCTGTGCCAGCTCGGCGCGGATCACCACGCTCATCGCCGCACCGATGATGAACATGATGAAGCTGAAACCCAGGTACAGCGTGCCGATGTCCTTGTGGTTGGTCGAGAAGAACCAACGCTCGAAGAAACTCTGCTGGTGATGGTGATCGTCGTGCCCAACTGCCGAGTGCGCCATTGCAAAACACCTCTCAGAATCGGTTGTCACCACGGCCGCGGGCGGCCGCGGGCTTTACATCACGCGCCGCTGGCTGCAGTGGCAGGTGCGCTGGCCGCTTCTGCAGCAGCAGGCGCAGCCGGCGCCTCGCCCGCCGGTGCAGCCGGTTCGGCAGGTGCCGCAGGCGTGGCCGGCGCGGCAGCCGGCGCCGGCTTGCGCTGCGCCAGCCACTGTTTGAATTCCTCCTTGGACACCGCCTCGACCACGATCGGCATGAAGCCGTGGTCCTTTCCGCACAGCTCGGCGCACTGGCCGCGGTACACGCCAGGCTGCTCGATGCTGGTCCAGGCTTCGTTGATGAAGCCGGGAATGGCATCCTGCTTCCAGCCCAGCGCCGGCACCCACCAGGCGTGGATCACGTCGTCGGAGGTGATGACGAAGCGCACCTTGGTGTCGACCGGCAGCACCAGCCGGTTGTCGACATCCAGCAGGTAGTGCGGATGGCTTTCACGGGTCGGCACGATGCCACTTTGCCGCACGCGGTCGGACTCGCGGTCCAGGCGGCTGGTGAAGGTGACGTTCTCGCCGAGGTATTCGTACTTCCACATCCACTGGTAGCCGGTGACCTTGACCGTCATCTCGGCATCGCGGGTGTCGTACATCTTGATCAGGTTGGCCGTGGCCGGCCACGCCATCACGATCAGGATGATCACCGGGATCACCGTCCAGATGATCTCGGCCTTGGTGTTGTGGCTGAAGGTGGCGGCGACTGCCCCCTTGGATTTGCGGAACTTGAAGATGGCGTAGGCCATCGCGCCGAACACGATGACGCCGATCACCGTGCAGATGATCAACGAGAGATTGTTCGATTCCCAGGCCAGGCGCGAGGTCTGGGTCACCCCCTTGCCCATGTTCAGCTGCCACGGCTTGGGATCGGCCGCCTGGGCCCAGGCCAACGCCGGCATCAGTCCCCCGGCCACCATGGCGGTGACCGCTGCAACGCACTTCGTGCCCCACCTGCTGCTTTGCTTCATTGCCTAGACCCTTAGCGTCGTCGGTTGCCGCCATCGCTGGCGGCGAGCAAGCTTTCAAGTGTCTCTGCGAGCGTCTGACGTTCGGCCGGCGCGAGGAAACTCCCCACCTCCACCTGCCGGCCGCTGGATGCCAGCCGGACCCTCTCATCGCCGGTGAGCAGGCGCACCCAGTGGGGGTGGGCCCGGAACACCGGCGATCCACCGGGTACGGGGATGACCTCCACGTACGCCGGCACTACCCGGATCTCCTCCTGCCGTTCACCGCTGCGCCACAAGGCACGCAGTGCCGCCGCCAGCACCAGGCTGTACAGCAGCGCGAACAGGGGGGCGAATGCATTGCCGGCCAACCACCCGAGGGCGGACACCAGCCACATCGCACCCGACAACACGGTGAACAACAGGACGAACTGCCGGGCATCGAGCGCCCGTGGGGGACGCAGCCGCAGCTGCGTACCTGACCCATCCGGAGCTGGAAGCACCTCGATCATGTCGCAACCGCGTTCCTGCCGCGGGAAACGTCTCGATGGTAGCCCCGCGCTCTCGCCGGTAGCAAGGGTGCATTCACACTTTTTCCCATGCTGCAACACAGCATGGGGTCGGCGGCGCGAATGCCGAATTCAGCACAAATATTGCCGGGCTTGCTGAACACGCTGAATACACCACCGTTAGGGGCTATCAGCCCTTCACGAAGGTGGCTGTGGGGCACTTCCGCAACCCGCAAAAATGATTAAAATCGCCAAGTTTTCCATTGGCCGGACCGGCATGAACGCACCTTCCTCCTCCCCTGCCGCCAGCGACGCCCAGCGTCCCGGCGTGCTGCTGTCGCCGGAACTGCCGGCGCCCCCCAACCCGTTCCGCCAGGCCATCACCGATGCCTGGTTGAAGGACGAGGCCAGCCACGTCCGCGAGCTGCTGGCGCAGGCCCGGCTGCCGGCCGACGAGCAGGCCAGGGTGCAGGCGCTGGCCGCCGACCTGGTCGGCCGCGTGCGCGTGCGTGCCAAGGACCAGGGCGCGATCGAAGCCTTCATGCGCCAGTACGACCTGGGCAGCGAAGAAGGCGTGCTGCTGATGTGCGTGGCCGAAGCGCTGCTGCGCATTCCGGACCAGGACACCGCCGACAAGCTGATCCGCGACAAGCTGGCCGATGCCGACTGGGAAAAGCACCTGGGCGGCAGCGACTCGGTGCTGGTCAACGCCTCCACCTGGGGCCTGATGCTGACCGGCAAGCTGGTACAGATGAACGACGCCACCCGCGCCGATGCGCCCAGCGCGTTCAAGCGCCTGGTCGGCCGCGTCGGTGAGCCGGTGGTGCGCCTGGCCGTGCGCCAGGCGATGAAGATCATGGGCCACCAGTTCGTCATGGGCCGCACCATCAGCGAGGCGCTGTCGCGCTCGCACAAGGGCGACAACGCGAACTACCGCTACTCCTTCGACATGCTGGGCGAAGGCGCGCTGACCATGAAGGACGCGCTGCGCTACCTGGAAGACTACCGTCGCGCGATCCACGCCATTGGCGGTGATCACAAGGCCCGCGGCGGCCGCCCGGATGGCGACGTCAACAACGCACCGGGCATCTCGATCAAGCTGTCGGCGCTGTACCCGCGCTACGAGCACGCCAAGCGCGAGCGCGTGCTGAAGGACCTGGTGCCGGGCGTGCTGGAGCTGGCGCAGCTGGCCAAGAGCTACGGCATCGGCTGCACCGTCGACGCCGAAGAGTCCGACCGCCTGGAACTGTCGCTGGACATCATCGAGCAGGTGTTCTCCGACGCCTCGCTGGCCGGCTGGGACGGCTTCGGCGTGGTCGTGCAGGCCTACCAGAAGCGCACACCGTACACGATCGACCACCTGGCCGACATGGCGCGCCGCGCCGGTCGCCGCCTGCAGGTGCGCCTGGTCAAGGGCGCCTATTGGGATGCCGAGATCAAGCGCGCGCAGATCGAAGGCTATCCGGGCTACCCGGTGTTCACCCGCAAGCAGAACACCGACGTGTCCTACCTGGCATGCGCCAAGCGCCTGTTCACCCATGCCGACGCGATCTACCCGATGTTCGCCACGCACAACGCGCACACCATCGCTGCGGTGCGCAGCATCGCCAACGGTGGCGTGTACGAGCACCAGAAGCTGCACGGCATGGGCGATGACCTGTACGCCGAAGTGGTGCCGGCCGATCGCCTGGGCCTGCCCTGCCGCGTGTACGCCCCGGTCGGTTCGCATGAAGACCTGCTGCCGTACCTGGTGCGCCGCCTGCTGGAAAACGGCGCCAACTCCAGCTTCGTCAACCGCATCACCGATGAGCGCGTGCCGATCGCCGACCTGATCCGCGATCCGGTCGAGATGGTCGCCTCGTTCGCTTCGATTCCGCATCCCAAGATCCCGCTGCCGGTTGACCTGCTGCGCAGCCAGAACCACGACAGGAAGAACTCCATGGGCGCCAACCTCGCCAACGACAACGAACTGCGCGCCCTCGCCGAGCAGCTCAACGCGGCCGTGAAGCCGTGGCAGGCCGCCCCGCTGGTGCCGGGTGCGAACCCGGCCGGCGCCTCGCTGCCGGTGACCAACCCGGCCGACACCCGCGAAGTGGTCGGCCAGTGGCTGGCCGCCGATGCCGCCACCGTGCAGAAGGCGCTGGCGAATGCCGTAGCCGCGCAGCCGGCCTGGAACCGCACCCCGGCCGCCAGCCGCGCCGCCATCCTCGAGCACGCCGCCGACCAGCTGGAAGCGCGCATGCCGGAGTTCATGGCGCTGTGCGTGAAGGAAGCCGGCAAGAGCCTGCCCGACAGCATCGCCGAAGTGCGCGAAGCCGTGGACTTCCTGCGCTACTACGCCAAGCAGGCGCGCGAGCAGTTCAGCCACGCCGAGAAGTTGCCCAGCCCGACCGGTGAGTCCAACGAGCTGCAGCTGCACGGCCGCGGCGTGTTCGTCTGCATCAGCCCGTGGAACTTCCCGCTGGCGATCTTCCTGGGCCAGGTCGCTGCTGCACTGGCCGCCGGCAACAGCGTCATCGCCAAGCCGGCCGAACAGACCAACCTGATCGGCTACTACGCGGTGAAGCTGCTGCACGAAGCTGGCGTGCCGGCCGAGGTGGTGCAGTACCTGCCGGGCGACGGCGCCACCGTCGGTGCCGCACTGACCGCCGACCCGCGCGTGGCCGGCGTGGCCTTCACCGGCTCCACCGACACCGCACGTGCGATCAACCGCGCCATGGCCGCGCGTGACGCCGCCATCGGTGTGCTGATCGCCGAGACCGGCGGCCAGAATGCCTTCATCGCCGACTCCTCGGCGCTGCCGGAACAGCTGGTCAAGGACGCGATCGGTTCGGCCTTCACCTCCGCCGGCCAGCGTTGCTCGGCCGCGCGCGTGCTGTTCGTGCAGGACGACATCGCCGACAAGGTGATGACCATGCTGGCCGGCGCGATGAAGGAACTGAAGGTCGGCAACCCGGGCCTGCTGTCCACCGACGTCGGCCCGGTGATCGACGCCGACGCGCTGAAGATCCTGCAGGACCACGCCGAGCGCATGGACCGCGAAGCGCGCCTGATCGCGGCCGCCGAGCTGTCCGCCGAAGCGGCCAATGGCACCTTCTTCGCACCGCGCGCGTATGAACTGAAGGACCTGGGCCAGCTGCACAAGGAAATCTTCGGGCCGGTCCTGCACGTGATCCGCTGGAAGGGCGACCAGCTCGACGCGGTGATCGACCAGATCAATGCCACCGGCTACGGCCTGACCCTGGGCGTGCATTCGCGCATCGACGAGACCGTTGATCGCATCAGCAACGGCGTCCACGTCGGCAACGTCTACGTCAACCGCAACCAGATCGGCGCGGTGGTCGGCGTGCAGCCGTTCGGCGGCCAGGGCCTGTCCGGCACCGGCCCGAAGGCCGGCGGCCCGCACTACCTGCTGCGCTTCGCTACCGAAAAGACGGTGACGGTGAACACCACAGCCGCAGGCGGCAACGCCTCGCTGCTGACCCTGGGCGACTGATCGCCTGCTTGATGCAGTAAACAAAAAACCCCGCGAACGCGGGGTTTTTTGTGCTTTGCTTCCTGTAGAGGCGGGCCCACGCTCGGCTTTTCCGGCTGTAGAGCCGAGCCCATGCTCGGCTTTTCTGGCGCAGCCGAGCGTGGGCTCGGCTCTACAGAGGCTGGGCCACACTGAACCGATTGTCCGCCCGCTCCGCCAGCTCGCCCTGCACGCGTGCGATGCGCGTCTCCAGATCGCCTTCCAGCAGCACATGCTCGACACCCTCTGCCTGCAGCTGCTCCAGGTACCACGCATGCTGCTGCGTCCGGAAGGCTTCGCCCACGCGCGTGCCATCCTGGTCAAACGGAATATCCGGCGCGCACAGGAACAGCAGGTCGTAGCGTCGTCGTGCCGCTTGCCTCAGCGGCTGCGGCGCCGTGCCAAACATCCAGCCGCTGTAGCCCAGCGTCACCAGCGGCGTGGTATCGCAGAACAGCCAGCGCTGCGCACGCCGCACAGCCTCGTCTTCGTGCTGTGGCTGTGTCATTGCGATGCGCAGCAGGTCGCCCGGCGTCAGCTCTCCGCCTCGCTGCTCCCACAGCGTGCGGCCATACTCCGGCACCCAGACGGTCTGCAGACGCTCGGCCAGCACGCGGGCCAGCGTGGTCTTGCCGCTGGACTCGCCACCGATGAAGGCCACGCGCTGTACATGGTCGGCATACACCTGCGGTGCGAGCCCATGGCGATGCGCATGCGGATCGCTGCGCAGCTGGGTGCCGCAGGCCTGCCCGACGTCCAGTGCGCGTTCGAGCCGCTCATGGCGTACCGGCGCACCGAAGTGCGTGGCCAGTGCCTGCGCGAAGCCGTCACCATAGTCCTCACCGGTGTACACCGCCTGCACCGGCCCACCGAACAGGTTCAGGCACAGCCAGGCGGTAAAGTCACGCTGCACCTGTTCGTCATCACTGTCCTGCGGCAGCGCTCGCACCGGCAAGCCATGCTGCGTGCACAATGCGGCCAGTCGCGCGTCGTCAAGCACCGCTACCGTGGCCTGCGGGAAACGCGCACGCAGCCAGCGCTCGCGGCGCGCAGCGCTGTAGCCGGCAAAGCCCGGCTGCGACCAGCCGATCACCAGCAGCTGCTGGCAGCGCGTGGCGGCGAAGTCGATCAGTCGTTCATGGCCGAGATGCAGCGGGCAGAACTTGCCCACCACCAGGCCGCGTGCAACGCGCTCAGGCAGCGGCATCGGCTGCCCTGGCCTCGTCCCGCATCAGGTGCCGCCAATGGCGCAAGGCCACCAGCGCGTTGATCCAGAAGCCCACATACAGGATCGAGGTCAGGTGCAGGCCACGGCTGTAGTAGAGCGGCACCGCAACGGTGTTCACCAGCAGCCATACCCACCACGATTCCAGCTTGCGTCGCATCATCAGGATCTGCGCGATCACACTCAACACCAGCACCGCCGAATCGATGTACGGCGCATAGGCATTGGTCAGGCGGGTCAGCATCCAGCCGTAGCCGAACGTGGCCACTACCGCCAGCGGCGCCAGCCAGGCCCAGGCGCGCGGCCGCAATGAAGTGATCGGCAACGGCGCGCCATGGTCACCACGCAGCCACTGCCACCAGCCCAGCACGCTGATGGCGATGAAGAAGAACTGCAGCACCATGTCCGCATACAGATGCGATCGTTCGAACACGGCAGCAAACACGGCGCAGCCGACGATGCCCAGCCACCAGGTGTGCACGTTGTTGCGGCCGGCCAGCAGGATCGAGCCGGCGACGGCGATGTTGGCAGCCAGCTCCAGCTGGAAGTTCGGATCGGACAGGTTCATGTCGCTATTGTCGTGGATCCGTGCGCTGCGTGGACGCCCCGGCCCGTCCCCACAAAAAGAAAGGCCCCGCTTGCGCGGGGCCTCCTTCGTACTGCTCCAGGCAATCGCCCGAATCAGAACTTGTACTGCATCGACGCCGCCAGCACGTCGCCGCTGACCTTGTACTTGCCGGTCACGGTGTTGCCGGTGGCCGAGGTCGAGGTGATGTTCGGATCCTTGGTGAACAGGTGGGTGTAGCCCACGCTGTATTCCATCTTGTCCGAAGCGGCGTAGGTCATGCCCAGCGACAGCCACTTGCGGGTGGTGTCCGGCACGCGCACGTCGCGGTGGGCATCGGTGGTCGGGGTCTGGTCATAGGCCAGGCCGCCGCGCAGGGTCAGCTTGTCGTTCACGCGGAAATCGGTACCGATCGACGCGAAGGTGGTGTCACGGTAGTGGAACGGCAGCACGCTGTCCGGCTGGTTGGAGTCGTAATCGACGACGACCTGGTCGAACTTGCTCCACGCAGTGCGCGTGACTTCAGCCATGATCTGCCACTGGTCGTTCACACGGTGGGTGAAGCCCACGGTGGCGCTGGCCGGCAGGGTGATGGTCGCGCGACCGTTGCTGTCGATGAAGGTACCCGGGGCAGCAGTGGCCAGGAAGGCCGCCGCATTCTGCGGGATGGTGAAATCGGCCTTGCCGTCGGTGATCTTGTGCTCGACCTTCGAGCGGTAGCTGAACGCGATGTTGGTGCCTTCCACCGGGGTGACCGTCATGCCCAGGGTGTAGCCGACCGACACTTCATCGCCCTTGATGCGCAGGTAGCCATCGGCGGTGCCCGGCGAGAAGCCGAGCTGGGCGGCCTGGCGTGCAGCGGCCTGCGAGGCCGCCGCAGCCTGGGCTGCGGTGCCGCCGGCAGCCAACACACGCGCCGCAGCGGTGCGCTGGGCAGTGGCGTTGATCGCGGTGCCGGTGTCGACAGCACTGGTCAGGTCGACGTTCAGGCGCTCGGCGAACACCGACGCACCGAACGACAGGTACGGGTTGACGTCATAGGAGAACGCCACGCCCAGGTCGATGGCCTGCAGCTCGGTCTTGACGCCGTTGTAGCGGCCGACCCAGTCGCGGTCGTATTCGGTCTTGAAGCCGAACGGCACGGTCAGCGAAGCACCGAAGTGCATGTTGTCGTTCTCGCCGAACGGCACGTGGAAGTACGCGGCCGGAACCGGGGCGATCATGCCGGCGTCGCCGCCGTTGCCACCGGAAATCGGCGCGCCGTTGGCGTACTTGCCCTGGCCGCGGAACTTGGCGCCGAAGCTGATGGCGCTGACGTCGCCCTGGACCAGAGTGCCGTCGAGCAGGCGCATGGACGCCGGGTTGGTAGCGATGACCGAGGCGTCACCTTCGGTCGAGGTGGAGCCGGCGAACGCGCGGCCCAGGCCCTTGGCGCTGTTTTCCTTCAGCTGGAAGGCGGCAGCATTGGCATCGGCGGCGGCCAGCGCACCGGCAACGCCGACGGCCAGCAGGGTCAGTCGGGCAATGGTGGAAGCGGTTTGCATCGTAGTTCTCTCTCCGGTAAGCGGTGATGGTGCTCTGAGTGCGCCTGCGCCCGCCGGGTCCTGGGACCCATCGGAGCGCGCCGGATTCCCCTCCCGACATACGACGCCGTATGCGAGTATTACCCAGAGCTGTTAATGAAACAATAACAGCGCAGGCGGTTTTTTCGTCTCAAAAGCTGAACAGGACCGTCCCCACCGAACGTGGCCGCACGCTAGGCTATTGGCATGTTCGTCTCCCTCCCGTCGCGCAAGAAGGCGGCCCTGCGTTGGGCCACGCCCGTGCTGTTCGCGTCATTGTGGCTGGCATTCCTGTGGTCGATCTCGCGCCCGGACGATGCCCGCGGCAGTCTCTGGCTGGACTGGGGCGCCCTGTCCACCGGCCTGACCCGTCCGCTGGACTGGTGGGCGACCCTGCAGGACGGCAGCGTGCTGCGCCTGTTCACTGCGCTGTTCCTGCACGCCGACTGGTCGCACCTGCTGGGCAACCTGGTGTTCCTGCTGATCTTCGGCCTCCCCGCCGAGCGGGTGCTGGGGCCGTGGCGGTTGCTGCTGCTGTTCCTTGTGGGCGGCGCGGTGTCCAACCTGGTGGCGATCTACACCATGGGCAGCCCGGACCAGATCATCATCGGCGCCAGCGGCGCGGTGTCGGCGCTGATCGGCGCCTATCTGGCCCTGTTCCCCGGTGCCCGGCTGGGCGTGGTGATCCCGCTGGGCCTGTTCCTGGAGTTCGTGCGCGCCCCGGCCTACCTGCTGATCGGCGTCTGGGCCGCGCTGCAGGTGGTGTTCGCCCATATCGGCCCCAGCTTCGGCATGGTGGCCTGGTGGGCGCACATCGGCGGCTTCGTGTTCGGCGTGGTGTATGGCGTGTACGTGCGCGCCGCGATCGCGCGCCGCCTGCGCAAGCGGCACGGATTCTGACCCCTGGTAGTGCCGGCCGCTGGCCGGCTCCACGCTCACCCGCTCGTTCGTAGATCAGTCGAGCATGGCTCGACTCTACAAAATCAAGGCTTGGCCGGGACGGGTTCGGGCTTTGCTTCCGGCTTTGCTTCCGGCTTTGCTTCCGGCTTTGCTTCCGGCTTCGCCGCAGCGGCCTTCGCGGCCTTGGCCGCATCCGCCTTGGCGGCCTCGGCCTTCAACCGTGCGGCCACCGAGCCTGGGTTCTTCAGCTCGGCCAGCGCGTCGTTGATCGGGCCATCGCCCGGCAGCACCGCACCGGCGTGGTAGCCCTCCGTGCCTTCGTCATCGCCGCGCAGATGGCCCGGCAGGGTCGCTTCGCTGTAGTCGCTCAGGCTGGCTGGCAGTGCATCCTCGGCCGGCGTGGCGGCGGGCTTCAGTTCGACGTCCGGCACGATGCCGGTGGCCTGGATCGATTTGCCGCTCGGCGTGTAATAGCGCGCGGTGGTCAGCTTCACCGAATCACCGTTGTCCAGCGGCAGCACGGTCTGCACCGAGCCCTTGCCGAAGGTACGGCTGCCGACCACGCGCGCGCGCTTGTTGTCGCGCAGCGCGCCGGCCAGGACTTCCGATGCACTGGCCGAACCGGCATCGGCCAGCACGACCACCGGTGCGCCCTTCAGCAGGTCGCCCGGGGTCGCGTCGAATCGTGCATCGCTGATGCTGATGCGGCCACGGGTGCTGACGATGTTGCCCTTGTCGAGCAGATCATCGGCCACCTGCACGGCAGCGGTCAGCAGGCCACCCGGGTTGCTGCGCAGGTCCAGCACCAGGCCCTTGAGCTGGCCACCGGACTGCTTCTGCAGCTGCTGCACGTGCTTCTGGAAGTCCGAACCGGTATCGGCCTGGAAGGTGCTCAGGCGGATGTAGCCATAGCCGGGTTCCAGCAGGCGGCTGCGCACGCTGGTCACGCGGATGGTCTGGCGGGTGAGGCTCACGTCGAACGGCTTGGGCTTGCCTTCGCGCACGATGGTCAGCACCACCTTGCTGCCGGCCGGGCCGCGCAGCGGCTCGCTGGCATCGATCGCACTGATCGGCTTGCCGTCGATGGCGATGATCAGGTCACCAGCGAGGATGCCGGCCTTGGCCGCCGGGGTGTCGTCGATCGGCGCGATCACCTTCATGCTGGCGTTGTCCGGCTGCTGCTGCAGCTCCACGCCGATGCCCTCGTAGGCACCATTGGCCTGCTCGTCGAAGGCCTGCGCGTCTTCCTTGTTGAAGTAGGTGCTGTGCGGATCGAGGTCGAGCAGCAGGCCACGCACGGCCGACTGCATCAGCTTCTTGTCATCGACCGGATCGACATAGGCGGCGCGCACCGCGTTGTACACGGCCACGAAACGGCGGATGTCCTCCAGCGGCACCTTCGAGGTCACCGCCTCCTCGCTGTTCGCTGCCTGCCCGCTGGTTTCCTGGCTCGGGGCGGGCGCGGTCTGCTGCGCCCAGGACAGCGCTGGCAACAGGGCCAGCAAGAGGGTGGCGGTACGGGCTGCGCGCATGGATCACTCCTGTCGACGTTGGCATCGTGCCCAAGGCACATGCACCGATTATGCGCGAAGCACAGCTAAATTCCCGTTGAATCCAACCCGCATCCGGCAGGCCTGGATTCAGCGCCGCTGCAGCCAGCTGTCCGGGTTGACCGGCTGCCCGCCACGGCGCAGCTCGAAGTACAGCGCGGTGACGCCCTGGCCACCGGAATTGCCGACCTTGGCCACCGCATCACCGCGGCTGACCCGTGCGCCGGCATCCTTCAGCAGGGTGTCGTTGTGTGCATACAGGCTCATGTAGCCATTGCCGTGGTCGACGATCAGGATCATGCCGTAGCCGGTCATCCAGTCGGAGAACACCACGGTGCCGTCGGCCACGGCCGTGACGGTGCTGCCGGCCGGCGCGCCAATCAGCACGCCGCTGCTGGTACGGCCATCGGGCAGCTTGCCGCCATAGCGGGCCAGCAGGTTGCCGGACAACGGCCAACCCAGGCCGCCGACCTTCGGTGCCGGTGCCGACGCCACCGCAGGTGGAACCTTGGTAGCCGGCGGCGGTGGCCGGCCCTGTGCGGCCGCCTGGCGTGCGGCCCGCTCGGCAGCGGCCTTTTCGGCAGCAGCTCGACGCGCCGCCGCGCGACGCTCGGCTTCGGCCCGGGCGGCAGCGGCACGCAGATTGGCCAGCAGCGTTTCCAGCGCCTTGGCATCCTGGCCCAGTGCCTGTTCCTTCTCGCGCCGGTCCTTGAAGCGTTCGTCGAGCGAGGCCACGGTCTGCGCGCGGTCACGGCGGTCGGCCGCCAGCGCCGCTGCCTGCTGCTTCTGGTCCTGCTGCGCCCCCTGCAGCTTCTGCTTGCGCTCGGCGATCTGCGCCTGCAGCGCTTCCAGTTCCTTCAGGTCGGCGGTGAGCGTGGTGATGCGCTGCGCTCGTTCGCGCTGCAGGTAACGATGGTAGGCCAGGGCGCGATTGGCATCGGCCACCGTGTCCTGCGACAGCAGCAGCTTCAGCGGTGCGTGATTGCCAAGCTGATACGCCGCGCGCAGCAGGCCGGCCAGTTCGCGGTGCTGCTGGGCCAGGTTGGTTTGCAGGCTGCTGCGGCGCTGCTCGGCCTGGGCCAGGGCCTGGGCCTGCTCGCGCAGCGCCGCTTCGGTCTGCGCAAGCGCGCGGCCGGTGCGTGCCACCTTCTCGTCGGCCTCGCGCAGCTGTTGCGATGCTTGGCCACGCTGCCCTTCGATCTGCCGTCGCTCCTGCGCCACGCCCTTCAGCTCGGTACGCAGCTTCTGCAGCTTGCGCTCGGTCTCGCGGGTGGTCTGCGCAGCACCCGGCAGGGGCAGAGCCAGCGCCACAGCCAGCCCCAGCAGCAGCCAGCGCCCGCCGCGTAGGGCGGCGATGTGATGTCGGCGTGATGGGAAGGCGTTGTCGCGCAAGGGCTTTCCAGTGACTTCAGGCAGTTGCGGGGGGTACCGGGGAATGGTGACATCTCCGCACGCGGCCTGCCAGCCGCACATCCATCGAGGTCTCCATGAAAACTCTATCCATTCCGCTGCTGTTGGGCGTACTGCTGGTCACCGGGCCGGTCTGCGCCCAGGAGAACATCAGCAAGGTCAACGGCAGCATCAGCGCCGACCCCGGCCAACGCTACGGCAAGCTGGACACCGTCAACGGCGGCATCCGCGTCGGCGAAGGCGTCGAGACCGGAAGCATCGACACCGTCAACGGCGGGGTGAAGGTTGCCGACCGCGCACGCACCGGCAAGATCGAAACCGTCAACGGCGGTGTCCGCCTGGGTCGCGAAGTGATCGCCAGCGGCGGCGTCAGCACCGTCAACGGCAGCATCTTCACTGATCGCGGCAGCCAGATCGAAGGCGGCGTCGAGACCGTGAACGGCGGCATCGGCCTGGTCGAGAGCCGCGTCGGCAAAGACGTCGAGACCGTCAACGGTGACATCACCGTCGGCATCGGTTCGCAGGTCAACGGCGGCGTGCATGTGCGCAAGCCGAACTTCAGTGTCTCGCTCACCGCCAGCCGCAAGCCGCGCGTGATCATCGGCCCCAACGCGGTCGTCAGTGGGCCGCTGCAGTTCGAGCGCGAGGTGGTGCTGTACGTGCATCGCACCGCACGCATCGGCCCGGTCACCGGGGCCGAGCCGATCCCGTTCGATACCGAAACCGCGCCGGCCGACTGAACCCGTCGCACCCGCCGCTTTGGTGATACTCGCGTTTACCGGTCGCGCGTGAGGTGCGACCGCCCTTTGTTCTCCAGGAATCGACGATGCCCCGCAAACTCCTCCTGTGCCTGGCCGCCGCGGCCGCGCTCAGTGCCTGTAAAGGCGAATCCACGCCGGCTGCCACGCCGCCCACCGATACCGCTGCCGCGAAGCCGGCCGCCCATCAGTTCTCACCGGAGATCAACGCCGGCGACTTCGCCGAGATGGTCAAGACCCTGGCTTCGGATGAGTTCGAAGGCCGCGCCCCGGGCAGCAAGGGCGAAGAACTGACGGTCAACTACATCCGCGACCAGATGCAGCGCATCGGCCTGCAGCCCGGCAACGGCGACAGCTGGTTCCAGGATGTGCCGATGACCGAGACCACGGCCGATGAATCGACCGTGCTGAAGATCACCCAGGGCGGCAAGACCACCGAACTGAAGTTCGGCACCGACATGGTGGTCGGCACCCGTACCGGCCAGGCCGAAGTGAAGGTCGATGCCAGCGACCTGGTGTTCGTCGGCTATGGCGTCGATGCGCCGGAGCAGAAGTGGAACGACTACGCCGGTCAGGACTGGAAGGGCAAGACGGTCGTGATGTTCGTCAACGACCCGGGCTTCCACGTCGACGACGCGAAGCTGTTCGACGGCAAGCGCATGACCTACTACGGCCGCTGGACCTACAAGTTCGAGGAGGCCGCCCGCAAGGGCGCCGCCGCCGCGCTGATCGTGCACGACACCGCCGGCGCGTCCTACGGCTGGGACGTGGTGAAGAATTCCTGGGCTGGCCCGCAGTACGACCTGCCCGCCAAGGATGACCCGGAAGCGCGCATCCCGGTACAGGGCTGGCTGAGCGCCGACGCGGCCAAGGCGCTGTTCGCCGGTGCCGGCCTGGACCTCGCCCAGGCCTACAAGGACGCCAGCAAGCGCGGTTTCAAGCCAGTGCCGCTGAAGGCCACCGCTGCGGTCGACCTGAAGAGCCAGATCGCACAGAAGCAGTCGCGCAACGTGGTCGGCGTGCTGCCGGGCAGCAAGCGCGCTGACGAGGCCGTCCTGTACATGGCGCACTGGGACCACCTGGGCAAGCATGAGGGTGAGACCGGCGACAACATCTACAACGGCGCGGTCGACAACGCCACCGGCGTGGCTGGCATTCTCGAAGTGGCCGAAGCCATGGCCCACCAGGAGCCGAAGCCGGAGCGTTCGGTGGTGTTCCTGGCGGTGACCCTGGAAGAGTCCGGCCTGCTGGGTTCCAAATACTACGTCGCCCACCCGACCTTCCCGCTGGACAAGATCGCCGGTGTGATCAACATCGATGCGATGTCGGTGGCCGGCCGTGCCAAGGACGTGACCGTCACCGGCTTCGGCAGCTCGGGGCTGGAGGACATCCTCAAGCCGCTGGCCGCCGCCCAGGACCGCACCCTGCACGGTGAGACCTCGGTACAGAGCGGCTTCTACTTCCGCTCCGATCACTTCAACTTCGCAAAGGCGGGTGTGCCGGCCCTGTACGCCGATGGCGGCGAAGACCTGCGCGAGGGTGGCGTGGAAGCGGGCCGCAAGGCGGCGGCGGACTACGGCGCCAACCGTTACCACGGCCCGAAGGACGAGTTCGACGCCGCCACCTGGAAGCTGGACGGCACCGTCGAAGACCTGCAGCTGATGTACGGCGTGGGCAAGGAACTGGCCGGTGGCGATCGTTGGCCGAACTGGTATGCAGGCAATCCGTTCAAGGCAGCCCGCGACGCGATGATGAAGGACAAGGTCCCGGCCAAGTAAAGTCGGGCCATGCTCGACTGAGCACTGTTGAGAGCAGAGCGGCGCCCCACGGGGCGCCGCTTTTCTTTTGCGTACCGTCGGCGGCTCATCCACGGTTGGTGTGGATCTGCCGGTAGTGCCGGCCGCTGGCCGGCAATCGATTGGTAGCGGCCAACTCTGGTTGGCGCCATGCTCCTCGCGGAGCACTTACGCATGGCGTGGATCTACCGGGCAATGCAACGCCATCGGATTGCCGGCCAGCGGCCGGCACTACCGGGGTTTCCTGCGCACAAAGAAAAACCCCGCTGCATGAGCAGCGGGGTTTTGGGTGTAAACCCTGACGATGACCTACTCTCGCATGGCTTGAGCCACACTACCATCGGCGCAGCTGCGTTTCACTTCCGAGTTCGGGATGGGATCGGGTGGTTCCACAGCGCTAATTTCACCAGGGAGACGGTTGCAGCAGCGCTTGCAGCGCCAGCTTCGCGATCTTGCCCTTGGGGCGGAAGGGACCCGGAAAATGCAGTGCCTTCACTTAATAAGAAAAACCCCGCTGCGTGAGCAGCGGGGTTTTGGGTGTAAACCCTGGCGATGACCTACTCTCGCATGGCTTGAGCCACACTACCATCGGCGCAGCTGCGTTTCACTTCCGAGTTCGGGATGGGATCGGGTGGTTCCACAGCGCTAATTTCACCAGGGAGGCTTTTGGAGTGTC